>NZ_KB894802.1:1923-273653 GCF_000374645.1 Arhodomonas aquaeolei DSM 8974 | reverse complement strand
CAGCACGAGCACCCCGGCGATCTGCTCCACCTCGATATCAAGAAGCTCGGCCGCTTCCAGCGCCCCGGACACCGCGCCACCGGCAAGCGCACCCACGAGTCTCGGGGCGCAGGCTGGGAGTTCGTGCACGTCGCCGTCGATGACCGCTCGCGCATCGCGCACATCGCCATCGAGCCTGATGAAACCGCCGACTCGGCCATCCGCCACCTGCGCACGGCGCTGGCCTACTACGCGCGCCTGGGCGTCACCGTGCGCCGCGTGCTCACCGATAACGGCGCCTGCTATCGCTCACGCGCCTTCGCTCGCGCCTGCCGCGAGCTCGGTCTCCAACACCGCTTCACCCGGCCTTACCGCCCACGCACCAACGGCAAGGCCGAGCGCTTCATCCAGACCGCGCTGCGCGAGTGGGCCTATGCCTTCGCCTACCAGGATTCAAACGAGCGCGCCGCGCACCTGCCGCGTTGGCAGCACGACTACAACTGGCACCGACAGCACGCTAGCCTTAATCACCAAACACCCATCAGCGTCCTCGGCCTATCCGGGGACAACCTGGTGAGACTCCACAAGTAGTCCAGCCCGCCGAGGGCGCGGCCGGTCGGCGGCAGGGCCGCCACGCCGGCGAGCGCCACCAGCACCCCGTTGCGCGGTAGCAGCCAGCCGCTGAGCTGCTGGCCCCGGGACGGGCCGAAGCAGCCACAGTCGATGTCCCGCCGGCCCCGCGCCAGGTTGACGCCTATCGCCAGGGTGAATACCGCGAACAGCACCGCCGCCAGCGTCGCCCCGGCCACCCGGGTGGGCTCGAAGACCACCGCCGCGGCGGCGGACACCTCGGCGAGGGGAATGACCCACGCCAGCGGCCGGACCAGGGCCTCGCTGACCAGGGCATAGTCCCGGATCGAGCGCCGGAAGCCGGCGGTGTCCCGCAGCTTGTAGACCGCGGCGGCGAGCAGCAGCACGGCGACCACGCCCCTGGCGATCCCGCTGATTACCGGATCGATCATCATGGCCTCCTAGGGCCGCCGCATCAGGAACGGCGTGTCCGCAAAGCCGTCATAGCCGTGCAGGTATTCCCCCGACCGGGCGTCGTAGACATCCATACCGGAAAAATCCGCACGCAGGGCGAACAGCAGGGGCTCGTCGTCGGCGGTGGTCTGGATCGACACGGCGGCGTTCTTCAGCGCGATACGCTGGCCGCGCTCGCCGGCGCCGGTGTCATACACCCACACCTCGGTACCCGGGTCCTTGTGGGTGTCCTCGCCGCCCTCGTGCATGAGCACGTACAGGCGGTCGCTGGCGGCGTGCCCGGCCTCCATCTGCCAGCCGCCGGGGCGCCAGCCGGCCTCCCGCTCGCTGTCGCTCGCGAGCTGCCAGGTGTCACCGAACTCGGGCATCTTGCCACTCCAGTTCACCGGGTGGACGGTGCCCTCGTGGGAGACGAAGTACAGCGTGTCGCCGACGTACACGGGCTTCTCGAAGAGGTGGCTGGTGCCCGCGTCGAACAGCTGCATGCGCTGGCGGCCGGTCTCCTTGCCGTCGCCGTCGTAGTCCACCACCACGAACGAGCCGTCGGCGCAGAGGCTGCCGAAGCGCCGGCCCTCGGGCGCCGGGTACATGAACGCGCAGCCCGGCAGCGGGATCTCGTTGAGGTAGCTGCGCTCCTCGAGGCTGACCACGCTCACGCTGGTCGCGGGGGTGACGTTGAACACCAGCAGGTCGCTGCCGCCGTTGGCCGTGACCAGGCCGTAGGGCTGGAGCAGCGAGAAGTGGCGCTTCTCCGGGATGTCGATCTCACCGACGGGCTGCAACGTTTGCGTGTCGAAGATCGTGACGATGTCCTCACGATCGCCACGGGTACCGCGGGAATAGTAGGTCTCCGCGGAATAGAGCTCGGAGCCGTCCGGGGCCACCTCGATGGCGGGGTTGTAGCCGGTGGACATCATCCCGAGGTACGCCTCGTTGGTCGTCTCGGCGTCGCCGTCGAGGAGCACGACCTTGGAATCGGGCATGTGGAAGAAGCTGACATCCCCCACGAAGACCCAGTGGGGACTGGCATCGGGCAGCTCCTCGACGGAGAGCTGCTCGGGCTCGAGTTGCGCGTTCGCCAGGCCGGCGGTCAGCACGCCGGCCATGAGCAGCGCCAGGCGGGTTCGCGATTTCATGGATCCTCTTCCCCCTTACTCTTCGCGACGTTGTGGCGGCGGCAGCGGCCACCGCCGGAATCACGGTCTAGATACTCATCATTACCGTCTTGGTCTCGGTGTACAGGTCCACCACCTCGCGCCCGAGCTCCCGGCCGATGCCGGACTGCTTGAAGCCGCCCAGCGGCAGGGCCGGGTCCAGCACGTTGTGACAGTTCACCCACACGGTGCCGGCGCGGATCTTCGGGATCAGGCGGTGCACCCGGGAGAGGTCGTTGGACCAGATGCTCGCGCCGAGCCCGTACGGGGTATCGTTGGCCAGGCGCGCGACTTCGTCCAGGTCGTCATAGGGCATGACGGTGAGCACCGGGCCGAAGATCTCCTCGCGCACCACCCGCATATCGTGGTTGGTGTCCGCGAGGATGGTGGGCTCGACGAAATAGCCGCCCTCGCGGGTATGACCGCCGGCGGCGACCCGCGCCCCCTGCTCGCGGCCGCTGTCGATGTAGCCCGCCACCCGCTGCTGCTGCTCGCGGGAAACCAGCGGCCCCATCTGGGCCTGCGGATCACGCCCGGAACCCAGGCGCATGCCGCCGGCGATGCCGGCGAGGCCGTCGACCACGGCGCCGTACTGGCGGCTGTGGACGTAAAGCCGCGAGCCGGCGGTGCAGACCTGGCCGTGATTGAGGAAGATCGCCTGCGCCGCGCCCTGGGCGGCGGCCGCCGGGTCCATGTCGTCGAGCACGACCACCGGCGACTTGCCGCCAAGCTCCAGGGACACGCGGGTCATGTTGTCCATGGCCGCCTTGCCGATGAGCTTGCCGACCTCGGTGGAGCCGGTGAACGCGACCTTGTCGATCCCCGGATGCCCGGACAGCGCCGCACCCGCGGTGTGCCCCTCGCCGGTGACCACGTTGATCACGCCTGCCGGCGTCCCCACGGACTCGGCCAGCTCGGCGAGGCGCAGCGCCGACAGCGGTGTCTCCTCGGCGGGCTTGAGCACCGCGGTGCAGCCGGTGGCGAGGGCCGGGGCGAGCTTCCACACCGCCATGAGGACGGGGAAGTTCCAGGGCACGATGGCCCCCACCACGCCCACCGGCTCCTTGCGGGTCCAGCCGGTGAACTGCTGGTCCGGCAGGTAGGGCACGGAGGGCTGGACACTGCGTCCGTCGATCTTGGTGGCCCAGCCCGCCATGTAGCGCACGAAGTCCACGGCCATGGTCAGATCCAGGTTCCGGGCCATGCCGACGGCCTTGCCCTGGTCCAGGCTCTCGATCTCCGCGAGCTCGTCGGCGTGCGCCTCGATGGCGTCCGCCAGCCGGAACAGGAGGCGTTCCCGGTCCACCGGCCGCATGCGCGACCACTCGGCGTCCTCGAAGGCATGCCGCGCCGCGCTGACAGCGCGGTCGACATCGGCCCCCTGGCCACCGGCGACCCGGGTCATGACCGTCCCCGTGGCCGGGTCGTGCACCGGCAGGCGCTCGCCGCCGGAGGCGCCGACCCATTCGCCGCCGATGTAGTGTCCGTGCTCGCGCTCGACGAACGCCCGGGCCGCCGCGGAGACCCCGGCGAATACGGATTGCTGCTCTGCCGCTTGCGTCATTGCCTGCCTCTCGTCCTCTGGCTCAGAAGTTCCAGATCGCGATGACCTGGAAGTAATTGTTGGTCTCGTCGGGGCCGGAGAAGCCGTCCCCCGGGTTGAAGCGCGAGTACACCGGCGAGATGAACAGCCGCTCGGTGACCGCGTACTCCATGAACACGTCCAGCTCCCGGGCGTAGTCGTCGCTCGTCCCCGGCGCGGTCTCGCGGGTGTTGAAGTCGAAGTACAGCGCTCCGAGGCGCACGCGCTCGTGCGGGTGGAGGTACAGCCCCACGTGCTGCACGTCGGTGTTGGAATTGAACGGCCCGGTGTAGTTGCCCGCGACCTCGCCCTGGAACCAGGTCCCGTAACCGCGGCTGAAGCCGTAGAACAGCGGGTCGAAGGCCTCGTTGTCGGTGGTGTCCGGGTCGTCGCCGGAGAAGCTGCTGAAGCGGTAGGCGAGCCTGGGCGCGAGCCACACGTCGGCGAACTGGTAGCTGCCCTCGACGTACCACGCATGGGCGTCGACGTCCGCCGCGTTGTCGGGGCTGCCCCGCTGCACCGTGGCCTCGAAGCGGAAGTCCGCGTTGTCGATGCCGAGGCTGCTGTTGCCGCGCAGGCTGACGGTATTGAGCCCGTCGCGGGAGGCGTAGGCGCCGCCGAGGTCGTCCTCGTCCACATCCAGCACGTGCAGGTAGGTGGCCCCGAGCGTGCCCCAGCCCTCGTCGTTGTATTCGACATTGAGGCCGGCGAGCTCGGTGTCGCCCTGGGCGTCGTTGTCGGACCCCAGGTAGAAGGCATCGCCGCGCCAGGGCGTGCCCGTCTCGAAGCGGGCGATGGCGGTGCGGCGGAAGGCATGGCGCGGTGCGAGCCAGTAGGCGCCGCCGCGGCTCAGGGAGTCCCCGAAGCCCTCGCCGAAATTGAGCGCATCGCCGTTGATCAGCCAGCCGTCGCCGACCGTGAACGACTGGCTGCCGATGGACAGGTCCACCGCATCGTCCACGCCGCCGATGAGCGAGCCGGAACGCCAGCCGACGTAGGCGTCCTCGACGTCGAACTCGCTCTCGTCACCGGTGCTGAAGCCGCCGGCGTCGCCATCGCCGTCGGTGGCGGAGGCCAGCCCGTTGAGCGCACCGTAGACGCTCGCCCCGTTACCGAGCACACGCTCGCCGGACACGCCCGCCTTGAAGTAGCCCTCGGTCCAGTTGACCTCATCCCGGCCCTGGCCGGTGTAATCCTGCTGGCTGGAGAAATAGCCGACGCCGAGCTCCGTATCGAGGCTAAGGCTGGAGCCGTCCTCGCCACTGTAGACCTCGTAGGCGGCGGCGTTCGCCGACGCCAGCGCGAGCACGGCCGCCGTGCACGGGGCCAACGGCCCCAGGGGGATGATTCGACGCGGCATGACCTCCCTCCCCGGTAGTTCGTTGCTCGTTGTCATTGCGCGTTATCGAATCCTAGGAGGGCGCCGGTGGCTTCTGTATTGCCCCCTCGCAGCATTTTTCGCCCCACCCCATAGCCCGAAAGTGTTAGTGCCCCCGCTCTGCCGGTATCGCGCCACCGGCGCGACGCGCACCGCGCAGACCACCGGCCACCCCGGCAACGACGACGCCGCGGTGTATGCTGCTACGATCTCCGATGACAGACCCGTTCGACGGCGGGGAGGAGGAGAAACAGATGCAGCGACCGCCCCGGCTATCGGCGACACCGGCCCGGCACGGTGCCGCGATCCGCCGCGTGGACAGCGCCCTCGACGACCCGGCCCTCGCCGCCGCGGAGATCGACCGCGGCCTTGGCGCCGAGACGCGCTCGCTGATCCTCCTCTGGTGCTCCGGCGACTACCCGCTGGAGGCGGTGAGCGAGCGGCTGGCGGGCCACCGTCCCGGGGCACGGGTGCTCGGCACCGTGGGTTCCGCCGTGCTCGGGCCCTCCGGCTACCGACGCCACGGGGTCAGCGCGGCGGCATTCCCCTCGGAGGCCGAGGTGGTCACGGCAACCCTGGAAGACGTCGACCGGATAGACTTCTCCCGGGGCTTCCAGGCGGCGAGCTGGCTGAAGAGCGAGATGCACCGCCTCACCGGCGAGCCCCCGGGCCCGGAGGATGCCTTCGCGCTGCTGCTGGTGGACGGTATGGCGCAGTGCGAGGAGCGCCTCGTGTCCTCCATCGCCCAGGGCCTGGGGAACCTGCGCCTGGTCGGGGGATCCGCCGGGGATCACTTCCGCGAACGCCCGGGACGCATCTGGCACGAGGGCCGTGGCCGCGACAATGCCGCCGTGCTCGTGCTCCTGCGGCCCCGCCGGCCGTTCCGCGCGTTCTCCACGCACCACTTCACTCCAGGCCCGCAGCGGCTGCTGGTCACCCGCGCCGACCCGGACCGGCGCGTGGTGCTGGAGCTCAACGGCCGCCCCGCCGCCCATGAATACGCCCGTGCCATAGGCACCGCACCGGAACGGCTCACCCCCGCGGTACTCGCCAACAGCCCGCCGGCGGTGAAGGTCGGCGATTCCTACTACATCCGCTCCGTGCGCCTCGTCTCCACCGATCCCGGCGAAGGACTGATGTTCACCTGCGCCGTGGATCAGGGGATCGTGCTGCGCGTCGCGATGGCGGGGGACCTCGCCGCGGACCTGCAGCATCGCTTCGAGGCGGTGGCGGACGACCTGGGCGGCATCGCCACCACCCTCGCCTTCGACTGCGCCCTGCGCCACCGGGAGATCGAGCACAAGTGCCTGGAAGCCCCCATGAACGAACTGCTCACACGCTTCGGTGTCTCGGGGATGGCCACGTACGGCGAACAGTTCGAGCGCATGCACCTCAACCAGACATTCACGGGGATCGCCCTGGGCCATGACTGACAGGCAGCACGCCGGGACCACGGAGATCGAGCGGCTGCGCAGCGAGAACGAGCGCCTGCTGCATATGGTGGACGTACTCATGGAGCGCGCCGAGCAGGACCAGGGCAGCCGCGGCGGCGACTACGCCCTGTTCGAGACCGCGGCGGTGCTGGAGGAAACGGTCAAGGCCCGCACCGCCGAGCTCGTCGAGGCCAACCGGCGACTCATGGACGAGATCGCCCGGCGGCGCTCCGCCGAGGACGAGCTCCAGCGCGCCAAGGCCCGTGCCGAACGCGCCAGCGCCAACAAGTCGAACTTCCTGACCGCGGTGAGCCACGACCTGCAGCAGCCCCTGACCGCGGCACGGCTGCTGCTGCAGGCCATCGCCGACAGCGCCGACGACGACGAGGTCCTCGACCTCGCCGCCAGCGGCCAGGCAACGCTGGAGACCATGGAGAGCCTGCTCGGCAGCCTCATCGACATCGCCAAGCTCGACTCCGGCGTGGTCCAGCCCCAGCCGACGCATTTCCGGCTCGACGTCCTGCTGCACCGCCTGGGCGGTGAATACCGCCTGCACGCCGAGAGCGCCGACCTCACCTGCCGGGTTCGCTGCCCTCCGGCGACCGTATACAGCGATCCGGTGCTGGTCGAGCGCGCCGTGCGCAACCTCCTCGGCAACGCCGTACGCTACACCCGCGACGGCGGCATCCTGCTGACCGCGCGACCGCGGCGGGGCGCCTGGCGGGTGGGCGTCTACGACACCGGCCCGGGCATCCCCGAGCGCGAGCAGCAGCGCATCTTCCGCGGCTTCTACCAGCTACGCAACGGCCGTGACGGCGAGGCCCAGGGGCTCGGCCTCGGGCTGACCATCGTGCGCATGATCGCCGAGCTCATCGGCGCCGGTATCGTGCTGCGCTCCCGCCCCGGCCACGGCTCGGCCTTCGGGATCACCCTCCCCGCCGGCCAGCCGGAACAGGCGCGGGACCCCGGCCAGCGCGCGGACTCAGGTGCCCATGCCCGGGATCTCGCCGGCGAGGAGGTCCTGGTGGTGGAGAACGACCAGGCGGTGATGCTCGGCATGGCGACGCTGCTGCGCCAGTGGGGGGCCCGGGTACACACCTGCTACGCCCCGCCCGAACGGGCCCCGGCGGCCGCCGCCACGGCGCTGATCGACTACCACCTCGGCGGCGCCGGCGAGAACGGCCTCGAGGTCGCCACGCGGCTGCGCGGCACGCATCCGGGGCTGCGCGCAGTCATCGTCACCAGCGAACGCGGGGAATGGCTGACGCGCCAGTGCCGGGAACTCGGTGTGGAGCTGCTGCACAAGCCCGTGGACACGGCACGGCTGCGTGACCTGCTCCAGGCGCGAAGGTAGTGCGGATCAGGCCAGCTCGCGGCCGATCAGCGCGGCCTCGACCCGGGTGCTGACACCGAGCTTGCGCAGCACCGCGCTCACGTGGGCCTTGACCGTCCACTCGCTGAGGTGGAGCTGCTCGGCGATCTGGCGATTGGACTGCCCCTCGCCGAGCAGGCGAAGCACGGTGCGCTGGCGCCGCGTCAGCGCGCTGAGCTCGCGCTCCCCGGCCACGGGGCTCGCCTCGCGCTCGGTGAACGCCCAGCTCGGGAAATACTGCCCGCCGTCGATCACGAGCTGCAGCGCGCTGCGGATGAGCGTGGTGTTCAGGGACTTGGGGATGAAGCCGGTGGCGCCGGCGGCGATACTCTGGCGCACCACCGCAGCGTCCTCGCGGTGGGAGATCACCACCAGCGGCACCGCCGCGGCGCGCTCGCGCACGGCCATCAGCGCGGCCGCGTCACCGCCGCCGGGCATGCACAGATCGAAGAGGATGAGATCGAACGACGCCGCCTCCAGCGCGGCGAGGCTGGCCTCCACGCTGTCCGCGTCACGAATCGTTACATCACTACCGAAAAGATCCCGCAACACGGGACGCAACGCATCCCGCATGAGCGGGTGATCGTCGGCGATCAGCACCCGTGCCATGCCGCCTGCCTCACAGTGAACCTAGCAGGGCAAACTAGCATGGCGCACCGGCGCGAGACAGTCCACGCCGGCGCGACGGCGGGCCGTCACGCCGCCTGAAGGGTCTCCGACTCGCCGATACCGTAGTCCGCGGGGCTGATCTCCGGGGCGATCTGGAAGACCAGCTGGAAGCCGTAGCCGTAGCGCCCGATCCGGGAGACGGCGGCCTCGTCGAGGATGGTCGCGGCGTCGTCGAACTCGAGCTGCTCGGCAAGCCGCTCGGCCTGAACGCGATCCTCGAGGCGGGCCTTGTAGACGCGGCGCTCGCCCTCGGCATTGAGGCCGAGCATGAGGAACCACTGCCGGTTCTGCATGGTTGATACTCCCTGAGCTGAAATATTGAACGCATTGTAACGCTTTGTGCTGCAACGCAGCATCACAAGTGATTCATCCGTCAGTCATAGATGGGCGCACCGGAGCGACGCCGTGGTTGCCGACCGGGGCGGCGTACTGCAACATCCCCGGCATGGATGACAAGGCCACACGAGACCATGCCGGCCCGGCCGAAGAGCTGGAGATCGAGCGATTCATCCCCTACCGCATGGCGGTACTGGCGGACTGGATGAGCCGCTCGCTCGCCGGGACGTACCAGGCGCGCTTCGGGATCTCGATCCCGGAGTGGCGGGTGCTCGCCCATCTCGCCCGGGAGGAACCACTCTCGGCCGGGGTGCTCAGCGAGCGGACCAACATGGACAAACCCCGGGTGAGCCGGGCGCTGCAGCGCATGGCCCGCAGCGCGCTCATCGAGCGCGAGAGCGACGCCCATGACCAGCGCGTCGCCGTAATCCGCATGAGCGCCCACGGGCGCGCCACCTACGAGCGCATCGCCCCCCTCGCCCGGGCATGGGAGCGCGAGCTGCTCGCCGGCCTCGACGAGAGCGAGTGCCTCGAGCTCCAGCGCCTGCTCGACCGGCTGCAGGAGCAGGTGGCACGGATGCGCGACCGCCCCTGAACGGCAACAACCCGCCCGGCAGCGGCCTTCCTCCGGGCGCCGTCGACATCAGGCCCGCCTGACACCGACCCGCCACACCGCCACTCGTTTCACCCCGCCCACCGGGCCCCGGCGTCGCCACGGGCCGACCCGTCGCGACCGTGAACACCGCATTGCCCGCGGCCCCGTCGCAGGCACCGCGCCTCAGCGTGGACGGGTCGAAGGGTCACGGTGGAGTGGCCGTTTATTTTCTATCGAAACGAAACCGGGTAATATTCCGGACACAAGTACACGAATATCCCCGGACGCAGGAGGAGAGTCATGCCCAGGGGAATCCTCGCACGCGCGCTGCTCGCGGGCGTCGCCACGGCGGGTCTGCTCGCGGCCTCCGCCGCCGCTGCACAGCAGACCATCGAGCTCAAGCTCAGCCACTACCTGCCGCCGTCCCACGGCATCCACACGGATTTCCTCGAGCCATGGGCCCGGGCGCTGGAGGAGCGCACCGACGGCCGGGTGAAGGTCACCATCTATCCGGGCAACACCGCCTTCGGCGACATCACGCGCCAGCTCGACCAGGTGCGAGCCGGCGTGGTGGACATCGCCCACGGCCTGAGCGGGCTGCCGCGCGGGCGCTTCCCGGCCACCTCGGTGATCGAGATGCCGTTCCTCGTCGAGGACGCCGGCACCGCCTCGCAGGTGCTCTGGCAGCTCTACCGGGAAGGTCGTCTCGGCGACGAGTACGACGGCCTCAAGGTCCTCGCGCTGCACGCCCATAACGCCGGGCTGATCCACACCACGGACACGCCGGTGCGCGAACTCGAGGACCTCGAGGGCCTGCGCCTGCGCACGCCGAGCCCCGCGGTCTCGGAGATGCTGGAATACCTCGGTGCCAGCCCGGTGGGCATGCCCCCGAGCCAGGTCTACGAGAACCTGCAGAAGGGCACACTCGACGGCACCCTGTTCACCTGGGACGCGGTCGGCGCCTTTCGTCTGAACGAGGTCCTCCAGTACCACACGGACGCACGGGCCTACACCGTGTCGTTCTACTTCGTGATGAGCCAGCGGCGCTTCGACAGCCTGCCCGAGTCGGTGCAGAACGCCATCGACGAGCTCTCCGGCGAGACCCTGGAGACCCGGTTCGGCACCTGGTGGGACAAGTGGGACCGCGCGGGGCGCGAGGACGCGGTGGCCCGCGGCCACGAGATCATCCCGGTTAGCGACGCCGAGCGCGCGCGCTGGCGCGAGCAGCTCCAGCCCATGATCCGGGATCGCCTGGAGACGCTGCAGGACAACGGCGTGGACAACGCGCCGGCGATCTACGAACGCGCCCGGGAGCTGGTGCGGGAATACAGTGACTCGTCCTCGTAGCGCCACGATCGCCGCGGGCCTGCACGCCGGAGTCGAGCGGGTGCTGGCCTGGGCGGCGACCGCCGGGGTGGCGGTACTGGGGCTAGCGATCGTCATGGTGGTGGGCGACATCGCGGCCCGCGCCGTCCTCAACCGCTCGCTGACCGGACTGGTGGACATCACCCAGCTGTGCGTGATGACGATGGCCTTCCTCGCCATCCCGTACACCTTCATCCGCAACGCCCATGTCGGCATCACCGCGGCGACGGACTGGCTGCCGGAGCGCGCCCGCGCCGGGTTCGACGCCCTGGCCGCCCTCGCCGGGGCGGCGCTGGTGGCCCTGCTCGGGCGCTATGGCCTCGACCAGGCGCTGCTCGCCCTGCGCTATGGGGATTCCTCCCAGACCATCGGCATCCCGATGATCTGGTACTGGAGCGCCCTGCTCGGCGGCTGCCTGCTCTCGCTCGTCGCCACACTCGCCGAGGCACTGCGCCGGTTCGTGCACGCCGCGACCGGCGAGGCGCCGTAACCGGAGCCCCGTCAATGCCCGCAGAACTGGCCGGCGTCGCCGGCTTCGTCGCCGCCCTCGTGCTCATCGCCCTGCGCGTGCCCGTGGCCGTGGCCATGGGGCTGGTCGGTGTGCTCGGCGCCATCCCGCTGGCGGGCTGGCCTGCGGTGCGGTTCATGCTCGGCACGCTGCCGTTCGGCGCGGTCCATCCCTACGGCCTGTCGGTGGTGCCGCTGTTCATCTTCATGGGGGTGTTCGCGGCCCACGCCGGGCTCTCGCGCAACCTCTACGACGGCATCTATGCCTTCGTCGGCCATGTGCGCGGGGGCCTGGCGCTGGCGACCATCGGCGCCTGCGCCGGCTTCGGGGCGATCTGCGGCTCCAGCCTCGCGACCGCGGCGACGATGTCCCGCGTCGCCCTGCCGGAGATGCGGCGCAAGGGCTACGCGGACTCCCTGGCCGCCGGCGCCGTCGCCGCCGGCGGCACCCTCGGGGTGCTGATCCCGCCGAGCATCATCCTGGTGATCTACGCCCTGCTCACCCGCGAGTCCATCGGCGCCCTGTTCGCCGCCGCCCTGTTCCCCGGGCTCCTCGGCACGGCGCTGTACATGCTCGCGGTGCGCGTGCGCACCCGCACGAACCCGGCGCTCGGCCCCGCCGGGGAGCGCCGGGACGCCGCCGGCCGGCTGCGGGCGCTGGGACGCACCTGGGACGTGGTGCTGCTGTTCGTGGTGGTGATCGGGGGGATCTACGCCGGCCTGTTCTCGCCCACGGAGGCGGCGGCGGTGGGTGCGGCCGGTGCGTTCGTGTTCGCCGCCGTGCGCGGGCGCCTCACGCGCAGCGTGCTGCTCGGCGGGATCCGCGAGGCGGCGGTCACCAGCGGGATGATCTTCTTCATCCTCATCGGCGCCGCCCTCTTCAATTTCTTCATCGAGTCCAGCAACCTCCCGCAGTTCCTGGTGAGCACGGTGGCCGCGCTGGAGTGGCCCGCGTGGACGGTCATGGTCGTGCTGCTGCTCTTCTACCTGCTGCTGGGCTGCTTCATGGACAGCCTGTCGATGATGCTGCTGACCGTGCCCTTCGTCTTTCCGGTGGTGACCCACCTGGGCTACGACCCGGTGTGGTTCGGCGTGGTGCTGGTCACGGTCATCGAACTCGGCCTGATCACCCCGCCCATCGGCATGAACCTGTTCGTGATCCAGGCCGCGGACGAGCGCCTCGCGCTGCCGCAGATCATGGCCGGGATCGTCCCGTTCATCCTCGCCGACGTCCTCCGCCTGGCGCTGCTGCTGGCCTTCCCGGTGATCGCGGTGGGGCTGCCCCGGGCACTGGGACTGGGCTGAGACGTCGCACGCCTTCGGCGCACGACCTACCCGAGATCGCCGGTGGTTTGCCGGGGCGCCGTTTCCCGTAAGGTCGGCTGCGCTCGGCAGCCGACATCCCGCCCGCCCGGCGGGCGCGCGCCGTCGATGTTGGCCGCCAGGCTCGGCCAACCCGAGGGAAGCAGCGCGGCGGCATACCCGATCCGCGGCCGAACCAGTCATCGCATGCGCTGGGTACACGGCCAGCCGCCGGTAGGTCGTGCACGGCCCCGGGCCGTGTGCGACATCCCCGCGAAACCATCCAGGCGTCGCACACCTGACGGTGCACGACCTATCTGGGGCGCGCTTCGACGGTAAAGCGATTGCCCGGAGGCAGCCGACAAACACCGGGGCCGGCACGGCAGTCGTAGGGCCACAGCGCCTGGGGAGCGGGCGCATGTAGGGATCGCACGCCGCCGGGGTGCGCCACCCTCACCTTGGCGACAGGCACCGCGGACACAGCCGCCACCCCGTGATGGTCATGCCAGCCGGCCCAGGCGCGGCTTCCGTGGTGCCGGGCGCAAACGACCGGGCCGGGATGAAAGTACCGGACAAAAAAAAGCCGACCCAAGTGGTCGGCCAAGGAGGAGGAGAGATTGAAAACTCTAGCTGAGACCGAGTATACAGCATTGCGCCGCAACATGAACAGACAGTGAGTCACAAGGGGTTTGACCGCAGTTCACAGATAACCCAACCCGGTGCACTCATTGTGGACGGACAAAAAAAAGCCGACCTGAATGAGGTCGGCCAAGAGGAGGAGAGATCAAAACCGCTGTTGCATTGCAGTATACACAAAACCGGGCAGATGTGAACACCCATTCACGATCAATTCAGCTGATTTCCCCTCGAAAATGGTGCATCGCGTCACAACTCATGCTTGCGTCACCTGCCACGTCCGGTAATATCAACGTCAACCTTGAAGGCGAAGCCCGGCGAAAGACCGGGCCGTCGGCCAAGGGGGGGAGAGGCTACCAAAGCAAAAATAGAATTGGGCCCGCGGCAAGCGGGCTTTTTTGTGTCCGTTTCCAGCGTGCGGGGAATCGTGACGGGCCGCTGGGCGCACCGGCCCGTCCGGTATCGGCAGGGTTACTCCGCGGCCACGCGGCAGCGGTAGCAGTGCGCCGGCGGGATGTTGCGCACCTCGAACTCCTTGTCCACCCGCGGGAAGGTATCCTTGAGGAACGGGAAGACCGCGTTCGAGAACTGGAAGACCAGGAACTCGCCGGTCTCGGCGAGCCCGTTACGGGTCGTCTCCAGGATCTCGTCACGGGTGTCCGCGGGCATGGTGCTGAACGGGATACCGGAGACGATATAGTCCACCCCGTCCCATCCGAGCTGCTCGGTCCACTCATCGAGACTCGCCGCAGAGGCATGGGCGATGGTGAGCCGCGGATCCTGAACGCGCTCCCTCACGTAATCGGCAAAGTCACGGTTGAGCTCCATGACCAGCAGCTCGCCGTCCTCGGGCATACGCTCGAGCAGGGCGCGGGTGAACGTCGCGACGCCGGGCCCGTACTCCACGACGCGCTTCGCGCGGGACCACTCCACGGGCGCGAGCAGCTTGTCGATGAGGTGACGGGAGCTCGGGATGATGGATCCGAGCATCGCGGGGTGCTTGAAGAAGTTACTCGCGAAAAGCCAGAATCCCGACCCACTGGCCGAGGCGTTCGCTGATTCGTTAGCGGCAGACACTCTAACGTTCTCCATTGCTTGAGTTCGTTGGCAGGCCCTGACCGCGGAGGCACACTGAGGTGCCGCACGCACTGAGCGCATAACTTTGGCAGGGCCCGGGGTGCGGACGCAAGTTTACGCGATCCGCCCCACACAGGCGCGGGCGGGATCCCCCGGGAGACGCGCCCGCGGCCGCCGCCCGGACGCGCACCGGAACCATACCGCCGCGGCCGGTGACAGCCGGGCCCGGCGGCAACGATACTAACGGCCGGACAACGAACGCCCGGATCGACGCGGACCCGATACGCACGTGGAACACCCGACCTCCCCCTTCATCGACGCCCTGACCAGCCCGACCCACTGGTTCATGGCCGTGGTAACGGCGCTCCTGGTGGGCATCTGCGTGGTCATCCACTACCAGTGCCTGCAGGTGGGCTGGCGCTTCCTCGTCGGCCAGAGCCTGGCCCGCCACGGCCACCGGCGCATGGTGGTGATCATCCTCGGCCTGCTCGGCGCCCACGTGATCGAGATCTGGATCTTCGGCGCCGGCTATTCGCTGCTACTCGAGCTCGACGGCACGGGCAAACTGGTGGGACTGCCCCTGCAGGGGCTGCTCGACCATGTCTATTTCTCGGCCGTCACCTACACCACCCTGGGCTTCGGCGACATCACCCCGCAGGGCCCGATCCGGCTGCTCGTGGGCACGGAGGCGATCACCGGGCTGGCGCTGGTGACGTGGTCCGCCTCGCTGACCTTTCTCGCGATGCAGCGCAACTGGTAGCGGCCGCCCGCGGGCGGCCGCCGATGCCCCGGCATCACCGGCTCAGGCGAAGCGCTGGCTGCCGTCGCCCCGGCCGATCAGGCCGTTCCGCCGGTCCTCGGGCAACCGCGCCCAGACCCGGTTGATACCGCTGATCACGGCCTTGATCGAGGCGCTGACGATGTTGCCGTCGATACCGACACCGAAGACATCCCCCGCCACCCCCTCGCAGGAGAGCTCCACGAAGCACACCGCCCGGGCGTCCGACCCCCGGCCCATAGAGTGCTCCTCGTAGTGCTGGACACGCACGTCCGCGTCCAGCGCGGCGAGCAGGGCGTCGATGGGCCCGTTGCCGACACCGGTAAGCACCTCCTCGCGGCCGTTCTCGCGGACCTTGAGCCGCACGCCCTGGCGGCCGTCCACGTCGAACAGGCTCTGGCTGACGTAGTCGATGGGGTGATCGAGTTCGAGGTATTCCCGGCGGAAGATCTCCCACATCTCGTCGGCACGGATCTCGGCACCGGTACTGTCGGTGACGCGCTGGATCGCGTTGCTGAACTCGACCTGCATGCGCCGCGGCATGGTGAGGTCATAGTCGCGCTCGAGCAGGTAGGCCACCCCGCCCTTGCCGGACTGGCTGTTGACGCGGATGACCGACTCGTAAGTCCGGCCCAGGTCCCGGGGGTCGATGGGCAGGTACGGCACCCGCCAGGGCGCCTCCGGCTCCTGGGCGGCGAACCCCTTCTTGATCGCGTCCTGGTGCGAGCCCGAGAACGCCGTGAACACCAGGTCGCCGACGTAAGGATGGCGCGGATGGATGGGGAGCTGGGTGCACTGCTCCACCGTCCGTGCGACGTCGTTGATGCGCGAGAAGTCGAGCCCGGGATGCACACCCTGGGTGTAGAGGTTGAGCGCGAGGGTGACGAGGTCGACGTTGCCGGTGCGCTCGCCGTTGCCGAACAGGCAGCCCTCGACGCGGTCCGCCCCGGCCATGACGGCGAACTCCGCCGCGGCGATGGCGGTGCCCCGGTCGTTATGCGGATGGACGCTGAGCACGATGCCCTCGCGCCGGGCGAGGTTGCGATGCATCCACTCGATCTGGTCGGCGAAGACGTTGGGCATGGACATCTCCACCGTCGCCGGCAGATTGACGATCACCGGCCGGTCCGCCGACGCCTCCCAAACCTCGGTGACCGCGTCCACCACCTCGTGGGCGAAGTCCAGCTCCGTCGCGGAGAACGTCTCCGGGCTGTACTGGAACATCCACTCGGTCTCCGGGTTCTCCTCGGCGAGCTTGCGGATCAGCCGCGCCCCATTGACCGCGACCTCGCGGCTGCCGTCGCGGTCGAGGTGGAAGACCAGCTCGCGGAAGGCCGGAGAGGTGGCGTTGTAGAGATGCACGATGGCGCGTTTGGCACCACGCAGCGACTCGAAGGTCTTCTCGATGAGGTGGTCGCGCGCCTGGGTGAGCACCTCGATGCGCACGTCATCGGGGATCATGTCCTCCTCGATGAGCCGGCGCACGACGGTGTAGTCGGTCTCCGAGGCCGAGGGGAAGCCCACCTCGATCTCCTTGATGCCCACGGAGACCAGCATATGGAACATCTCCAGCTTGGTCTCCACGCCCATCGGCTCGAACAGCGCCTGGTTGCCGTCGCGCAGGTCGGTGCTCATCCACACAGGCGGCACATCGATGGTCGCATCCGGCCAGGTACGGTCGGTGAGCTGGATGGGACGGTAGGGACGGTATTTCTTCGACGGATCGGACAACATCGCTCAATTCTCCATGTTCTATCGGCGCAATCGCGGGCCTGTGGCGATGTCACGGCCGGCGGGCTGCCACGTTTCCATGGCCCGCCGACCGCTGATCAGTCGTCGGTTGATCGGTTGCTCGCTGCGCGGCATGGATGCTCGCTCCTCGCAACTATCCGCTGTTACCCCGCCTCGCCCGGCGGGTGGCTGTTGAACGGTGAACTGGGTGTTGTGTGGGGTCTGATTAGCTGCGCGCAAGGCGCAGCAGGAGCAGCCCGGGCAGGAGCCGGGACGGCAGGCGGGAGGTCAGAAGGTGCCGGGGCTGATCCATAAACATGTCCGATAGTTAACGAAGGATCGCCCGGCATGTCAAGTTACGGGCGAGATACCGGCCCCTCACCACACCCTACCCGAGCGCCCGGCGCATCTCCGCGAGCCAGTCCCGGGCCTGGCCGGCGTCCGCCTCGCCGCCACCGGCCGCTCCGCGCCGGCGGTCCACCAGGGTAACCGGCTGGCCCGCACGCACCTCCTCCAGGAACCGCGAGACCGCCAGCCGCCGCGGACCCTCGCCGCCGCCCATGTCCACGCGGTCGGCGTGGTGGAGGATCAACCGGTCCTGGGCCCGGGTGATCGCCACGTAGCCCAGGCGCCGCTCCTCGGGGAGGTTCTCGACCACGCCCTCGCGCTCCATGGGCATGAGCCCCTCGGAGAAACCGAACAGGTGCACCTCGGGCCACTCCAGCCCCTTGGCGGCGTGAACGGTGCACAGGGTCACGCGCCCGCCCTCCTCGGCCTCGTCGGTACCGGCACTGACCACCTCCAGCGCGCTGGCCCACTGGGCGGCACGGTCCGCACCGGCCGGCAGGGCATCCAGGCGCCGGCGCACGGCCCCCTGTATCGCCCGCAGGCGCCCGAGGATGGGCCGCAGGGCGCGCTCGGGATCGCCCTCACCACCCTCGCCGCGGCCACCGCGCCGGGCCCGGCGGAGGAGCCAGTCGTTGATCATGGGGGTCTGGCGACACCACTCGAACAGCCCGCCCGGGCCGCGGGCGTGGAGGTCGTCCAGCGCCCGGCGCAGGGCGTCGAGCCCTTCCGAGGCCCGGGGCGAGAGCGCGCCGGCGGCGGCGAAGGGATCGCCCCCGCCGGAGAGCAGCCGGCTCACGCCACGTACCCCGAGCCCGGGCACGAGCTCGGCGAGCCGCGAGAGGGCGCGGATGTCCCGGCGGTTGGCCGCAAGGCGGCCGGCGGCGAGCATCATGCGCACATCGGCATACCCGAGCAGGTCGGTACCCGCCTTCACGCGGTAGGGCACCGCCCGCCGCAGCAGCGCGGTCTCCAGGAACCGGGCCATGCGGTTCTTGCGGTAGAGCACGGCGAGGTGGTCCGCGGCCGCACCGCCCCGGATCGCGCGCTCCAGGCGCTCGGCGACGCCCTCGGCCATGGCCTCCGCCGCGTCGTAGTGCACGAGATGCACGCCGTCGCCCTCGGGGGCCGCGCGCACCGCATACGGGGACTTGTCCAGGCGCGCGGTGTTGTGGCGCACCAGCGAGGCGCCGCCGCCGACGATCGCCGGGGTGGAGCGATAGTTGCGCTCCAGGCGGTAGACGCTGGCGGACCAGGCCTCGATGAAGGTCCGCAGGTTCTCCGGACGGGCGTGGCGCCACTCGTATATCGCCTGGTCGTCGTCGCCGACCAGCAGGACCGTGCGGCTCGGCGGCGCCAGTAGCTCCAACAGCCGGAACTGCGCGGCGTCGGTATCCTGCGCCTCGTCGACGGTGACATCGCGCAGCGTCCCGGCCACCAGCTCGCGCACCTCCGGATGCCGGCGCAGCAGCCGCGCCGGCAGCGCGATGAGATCGGCGAAATCGATGACGGCGGCGTCGCGCTTCTCGCGCTCGAAACGGCGCAGGCGCTCGAGCATCCGCGCGCTCGCGACCGGGCCGAAGCCGTACTCGCCGCAGGCCGTGACGATGCCCTCCAGGTCCGCCTCCTCGGTGACGTCCAGACCCCGGGCGTTGATCGCCTCCACCGCCTGAAGCGCCTCCTGGCGACGCTGACGCTCGGAGAACGGACCGGCGAGCAGCGCGTCCAGCATGCGCCGAGCGTCGTCCGCGTCCATCAGGGTGGCGTTACCGGGCACGCGGATGTGATGCCCCCAGCGGCGCAGCAGCGCGTTGCCGTAGCTGTGGAAGGTGCCGATCCAGGGTAGCGCGAGACCTTCGGGCAAGCGCTCGCGGATGCGCTCGCGCATCTCGCCTGCCGCCTTGTTGGTGAAGGTCAGCAGCACCATGGCCTCGCCGTCCACGCCACTCTCACGCAGTCGGCGCACGGCGCGTTCGGTGGTGCAGCGGGTCTTGCCGGAGCCGGCACCAGCGAGTACCGCCGCCGGGCCGTCCTCGTGGTCGACTACGCGGGATTGATCATCGTCGAGCATAGGGCGCGATAGTACCGCGTTTCACCCGGCGGCGGGAGCCGGCACCGGCCGGACCGGTGCCGGCCCGCGCTCAGATGGCATCGGGCTGATTCTCCGGGCGCGCCCGTTCGAAGGCGGGCAGGGCCAGGCACGCCTCGTTGATCGCGCGGATGCGCGGATAGGCGGCGAGGTCCATCTCGAAGCGGTTGGCGTTGAACACCTGCGGCACCAGGCAGACGTCCGCCAGGCTGACCGCATCGCCGTGACAGTATGGTCCGGCCGGACCGTCAGCGAGCATGCGCTCCAGCGCGGTGAAGCCCTCGTGGACCCAGTGGCGGTACCAGCCGAGCTTGTCGCCGTCGCTCACGCCGAGCTCGCCGGTGAGGTACTTCAGCACCCGCAGGTTGTTCACCGGGTGGATGTCGCAGGCGACGACCTGGGCGATCGCCCGCACCCGCGCGCGCCCGGCGGCATCATCGGGAAGCAGCGCCGGCTCAGGAGCGATCTCCCCGAGGTACTCGCAGATCGCCAGCGACTGGGTCAGCCGCCGGCCGTCGTGCTCGAGGGTCGGCACCAGGTGCTGGGCGTTGACCGCATCGTATGACCCACCCCGCTGCTCGCCGTCACGCAGGTTCACCGCCACTGACTCGTAGGCCAGGCCCTTGAGGTTGAGCGCAATGCGCACCCGGTAGGCGGCAGTGGAGCGGAAATAGTCGTAGAGGCGCATCAGCCGCGGAACTCCTCGACCTGCTGGTCGATGGCGCCGAAGATGCTCTCGCCCGTCGCGTCGAACATCTCGATGCGCACGCGGTCGCCGAAGGACATGAACGGCGTGCTCGGCTCGCCGGCGTCCAGCTTCTCGAGCATGCGCCGCTCCGCCAGGCAGCACGAGCCCTGGCTGCGATCGTAGTTGGAGATCGTGCCTGAGCCGACGATGCTGCCTGCCTCCATCTCCCGGGTCTTGGTGACGTGGGAGACCAGACGCGCGAAATCGAAGGTCATGTCCACGCCGGTGTTGGGCCGGCCGAAGAGCTCGCCGTTGAGGTGAACGACCATGGGCAGGTGCGCCCTGGTGCCGTCCCAGGCATCGCCGAGCTCGTCCGGGGTCACCGCCACCGGGGAGAACGCACTCGCAGGCTTGGACTGGAAGAAGCCGAAGCCCTTGGCAAGCTCACCGGGAATGAGATTGCGCAGGGAGACGTCGTTGACGAGCATCAGCAGCTTGATGTGCGACGCCGCCGCCTCCGGCGTGGTGCCCATGGGCACGTCGTCGGTGACCACCGCCATCTCTGCCTCGAAGTCGATGCCCCAGTCCTCGCTGCCGGCAACGATGGGATCCCGCGGGCCGACGAAGGAGTCGGAGCCGCCCTGGTACATGAGCGGATCCGCCCAGAAGCTCTCCGGCATCTCCGCACCCCGGGCCTTGCGCACCAGCTCCACGTGGTTCACGTACGCACTGCCGTCCGCCCACTGGTAGGCCCGCGGCAGCGGCGAGGCGAGCGCACCGGGGGCGAGGTCGAACGCCCCCTCCACGCTGCCCGCGTTCAGCCGTCCGTAAAGGGCCTGCAGTGCCGGTGCCGCGGCCGTCCAGTCGTCCAGGGCGGCCTGCAGCGTGGGCGCCACGCCGGCCGCCTCGACGGCGCGGGAGAGGTCGCGGGAGACCACGACCAGGGCGCCGTCGCGCCCACGCTTGAGCGAAGCCAGCTTCATGTTGCCTCCTCATCCCCTGGCGGGGTGTTCATCGGGCATTTGATACGGATCATAGCCGACCACGGGGACGGCCGAGTAGCGTTCGGCAAAGTAGTTTCAGGCAAAATCAAAGTCAAGCAACCCCAGGTGCCGCGATGTCCCTCACCCATGCCGCCACACCGGCCTCCAGGACCCTGCCCGGGCCGCTATGCACCCTCGCCGACGGTATCCAGCAGGCGCTCGACCGCGCCTGTCGTCAGACCGCCGGCATCCGCCTCGCCGACTGGCGGGTGCTCGCCGCCCTCGATGTCCACGGCCCTGTGTCCGCCGGCACCGTGGCCGAACGCGCCGGCCTGGAGCGCCCGCGTGTCACGCGGGCGGTTGCCCGGCTGCGCGAGCGCGGGCTGGTCACCCGCCAGCCGCATCCGGACGACCGCAGGGTCGTACACCTGGCCCTGACAGAGGCCGGGACCGCGTGCCTGAAGCGCCTCGGCGAGATCGAGAACGCCCGTCCGGACCGCCTGCTCGCCCACCTCTCGCACACGGAACGCGAGACCATCGGCCTCCTCCTGGATGGGCTGAGGGATAAGACGGTCCCTGCAAGGTAGTTTCGCTCAAAACTAAATGGCGTTACGATGCCGGCACGAGCCGTCACGGCTCCCCGTTCATACAGGAGGAGAAGACGATCATGCCGCAGGACGAACGCCAGTACCTCAGTGGCTTCCGAAACTACTTCGAAACGGAAGCCGAGCCGGGCGCGCTGCCGGTGGGCCGCAACTCACCGCAGCGCTGCCCTTACGACCTCTACGCCGAGCAGTTCAGCGGCACGGCGTTCACGGCCCCGCGCCACAGCAACCTGCGCAGCTGGCTCTACCGGATTCAGCCGTCAGTGGTCCAGGGCGCTTTCGAGCCCGTGACCCTCGGCCGGCTGGAAGCGCCGGCTCAGACCCCGGTGGACCCGAACCAGATGCGCTGGAGCGCCATGCCCTTCCCCGAGACGCCCACGGACTTCATCGAGGGGCTGTTCGCGGTGGCCGGCAACGGCGATCTCAAGGCCCAGGCGGGCTGCGGGGTATATTTCTACGCCGCCAACCGCTCGATGGACGGGCGCTTCTTCTACTCGGCCGACGGCGAGTGGCTCATCGTTCCCCAGCAAGGCGGCCTCGAGATCGCCACGGAGATGGGTGTAGTCACCGTCGAGCCGGGCGAGATCGCGCTCATCCCGCGGGGCCTCAAGTACCAGGTGCGCCTGCTGGCGGCCCAGGCCCGCGGCTACATCTGCGAGAACTACGGCGCGTTCTTCCGGATCCCGGACCTCGGCCCCATCGGCGCCAACGGCCTGGCCAACCAGCGTGACTTCCTGACACCGGTGGCGGCCTACGAGCAGCGCCGCGGTGATTTCGAGCTGGTGGCGAAGTTCTGCGGCAACCTCTGGGCGGCCCCTCTCGACCACTCCCCGCTGGATGTGGTCGCCTGGCACGGCAACTATCATCCGTGCAAGTACGACCTCGCGCGATTCAACGTCATCAACACGGTGAGCTTCGACCACCCGGACCCCTCGATCTTCACCGTGCTCACCGCGCCCACGGACACCCCCGGGACGGCCAACGTGGACTTCGTGATCTTCCCGCCGCGGTGGATGGTCGCCGAGGACACGTTCCGGCCACCGTACTTCCACCGCAACGTGATGAGCGAGTTCATGGGCCTGGTCCACGGGGTCTACGACGCCAAGGCCGAGGGCTTCGAGCCGGGCGGCGCGAGCCTGCACAACTGCATGACCCCCCACGGCCCGGACGCCGAGACCTTCGATAATGCCTCCACGGCGGCGCTCGAACCGGTCTACCAGGGCGATACCCTGGCGTTCATGTTCGAGTCCCGTTACCTGTTCCTGCCCACGGAGCAGGCCATGGCGGCGCCGTTCCGCCAGCGCGACTACATCGACGTGTGGCGGGGACTCGACGCCCATTTCGACCGCAACCGTCCGTGAGCGTGCGCGGGCCGGCTCTCATCGGCCGGCCCGAGACCCACCCTGTCAGCCCCCGGCAACTCTCATTATAGCAACACGTACGGACTCGGCGGCGGCCGATGGCCGTCGATGCCACGATTGACAGCTGCGTTGCCGGCGGGGATGTGCACACGGCCGGATGACCGCTGCGACGCCGCAGGCGTATGCCACCCATTCCCGGCGTGACAGCGCCGGGGCATTCGGCCGGGACCGTGCATGACCTAACCGGCTGGCTCGCTAGCTCGTGCGCCGCAGGCGTGCGACGTCTTGCCAGCCGTTTCATGCCCGGCGGCGACTGGTTCAACCGCGCGGCACGCCATAATGGGAATTGCTGGTCAGCCCCCTCAACACCGGTGTTTCTTGCCGGCATAATATAGCCTGGGAATTGATATGCCTCGCGTGGGCGGGCCGGTAACGTAACGGACAGCCAAGGGGCACCATGCCACTCAGCTCTCTACGACGGGGGACGATCCTGCTTGTCGTCGTCTTCGTGGTCAGCGCCTGCGCGCGCGATGACCCGCCCGCGCTGCGGCTCGCCATCAATCCATGGCCGGGATACGGCTTTTTCTATATCGCCCAACAGCAAGGCTTCACCGCGGATGTCGGCGTCGATCTCGAGATCGTGGACACGATGTCGCTGCGGGACTCGCGCCTGGCGTTCGAGCGCGGCCAGGTCAACCTCATCGGCGCGACGCCGCTGGAGCTCGTGCAGATCGCCCGGCGGGCGGACCGCGAGGCCCGTGCCGTGCTCGTGCTGGACCATTCCATGAGCGGCGACGTTATCCTGGCGCGGCCCCCGGTATCCGCCGTCAGGGACCTGCGGGGCCGCGACGTCGCCGTCGAACCGGGATCGGTAAATCTACTGGTGCTCGCCAGTGCCCTGGAGAAGGCGGGCGTGCCCGCGTCGGACGTGCGGCTCGCCCCCATGCCCCAGTCCGCGATGCCCGACGCCCTCGCGGATGGCGAGGTCTCGGCCGCCGTCACCTACCCCCCTTTCTCCGATCGCATGGAACGATTGCCCGAGGTGCGCCGTATCTTCGACACCACGGAGAGCCCTGATACGGTCGTCGACGTCCTTGTTGCGTCCAAGGCCATCATTCGGCAGCGGCCCGATGCCCTGCGGCGATTGATGCGCGCCTACCAGCGAGCGCTGGACTGGGCACGCGCGAATCCCGCGGCCGCCACTGAACTCCTGGCCCGCCGCAGCAGTCAAAATTCAAATGAGATCCGCCGGGCCCTTGAGCGCATTCGAATGATCGGACTCCGAGAGCAGCGCGATTACTGGGGTGAGAACGGCCACCTCACCGGCGCGGTCCGCCGCTCCATTGCCGCGCTCGAGGCCTTCGACGGCCGCTCGATCGACCTGGACCCCGAGTATCTACTCGACGGCCGCGCCCTGAAAAAGGCGACAGGCCGGTGAAACACCTGATTCCCCTGCACAAGCGCATAGAGGCGCGTATCGCCATGGCGCTGCTGGCTCTCGCCGCCGTATTCGTTGCCGTGACCGCCTGGGTGAGCTACCTCGAGCACCTGCCCGACGCCCGGGACACGGCCTCCAGGCAGGCGCTACAGATCGCACGGACGATGAACTACGCGGTGGAGACGGTCGCCTCGCGCTCCGCGCTGGAACGCTTCGTCCTCACCGTCGCAGCATCTCCCCGCATCCGTGCAATCGCACTCGCGAGCGCCGACGGGGAGCGCATTGTCGCCGGCTCGCGCCTGGCCTGGCGCGACAGGTCCGCCCGCGAACTGGCCGACACGCCGGTGGGCCCCTCGCTGACGCGCCCCCTGCCCGAGGACGACGTGACGCTCTGGCGGCCGCAGCGCAGCGAGGCCGTAGCGATCTCCCGGCTGAGGATCACCGATCCGGTAAGTGCCGTCGCCCGCAGCCTCGTGGGCGGCCGGGTGGTGGTCGTGCTCGATGCCTCGGACGTAATCGCTCGCGCCCGGAATGACGCCCTCGCCGACGGGGCGTGGCTTGCAGGGGCGGTATCGGCATTCACGCTGCTGATCTTCCTGCTGGTACGCCGCCAGGTGATGCGGCCGATCAATCGCATCTACCACGCGCTCAAGGCGCAGCAGTTCGGTGAGAGCCGCCATGCCGCCCCGGAAACCGGCAGCCCTGAAATCCGGGCGCTCGCGCGCACGGTGAACGACTTCCTCGACCTTCACCATCGCGTTGACCGCTACCGGCGGGTATTCCAGGATCTGCCGGTAGCCGTGGCACGGATCCGCCTCGCCGGCGGACGCCTGCGCATCGAGGCGAACCCCGCCTCCCGGGAACGTCTCGGCGTCGATATGGCCGGCATCACCGACCTGCGCACCCTCCAGGCCCTGTTCGTCAACGACAACCAGCGCCGGGCACTCACCCGCGCCCTGCGAGAACATGGCCTCGTGCAGGGCCGCGAGGTCCTGATCGCGCCGGGCCCCGATGCGCCGCAACGCTGGATCGCGGTCACCGCGCGACTTGCCCTTGAGGACGGCAAAACCGTCATCGACGTCATAGCCGAGGACATCACCGTCCGCAAGGAGGCCATGCAACGGCTCAACGCCGAGCGCGACCGGCTGCGGGACATCGCCGACAGCATCCCGGGCGCGGTCTACGAGTACCGCCTCATGCCCGACGGCAGCGAGCGCTTCCCCTTCGTCAGCGACGGGCTGCGAACGCTCCTCGGGCTGTCCCCCGAGGAACGCACGGACGACCCCGGGACACTGTGGTCGCGCATCCTCCCGGAAGACCTAGACCAGATGCGTGCCGCCACCCGCCATGCCAACATCGGCACGCCCTCCGAGTGGCACGCGGAGTTCCGTGTCCGCACCGATCATGGCGTGAGGTGGCTGTTCGGTCACGCGATCCCCGCCAACGACCCCGGTCCGGGACAGCTCTTCCGCGGCGTGCTCATCGATATCACCGAACGCAAGGAGCTGGAGGCGCGCCTGGATCGGGCCGCACGCCATGATGCGCTCACCGGGGCCCTCAACCGTGCCGGCTTCGAGCCCCTGCTCGAACACGCCATGGCAACGGCACGCCGCTACGACCGGCCGTTGTCACTCCTCATGGCCGATCTCGACCACTTCAAGGCCGTCAACGACCGCTACGGCCACGAGATGGGCGACCGCGTGCTGGCGCACTTCGCCCGGATCGTCAGTGACCGGCTGCGCAACAGCGACACCTTGGTGCGCTGGGGCGGCGAGGAATTCATCGTGCTCCTGCCGGAGACCGACCCGGACGGCGGCTGGCGGATCGCCGAGGCACTCCGGCAGACGGTCGCGGCGAGCACCTCCCCCACCGGCGAGGCGGTGACCGTGAGCATCGGCGTCGCCACACTACGCCCGGACGATACCGTCAAGTCACTGATCCGCCGTGCCGACGCTGGCGCCTACCGCGCAAAGCGCGGGGGCCGCAACCGGGTAGGCGGGCCATTTTCCGGCACCACAGCCACCCAATCCGCGGCCCGCTAACCGGTCCTTGCGGCCGGTTCTGGTGCACAATCTGTCCGCGGGCACATGCCGTAGGCCATAATGCGCGTAGCGTCGCCCGCGCTACAGGAGGAGAGGACATGAGGGACGTCACCGGACACCGCGGACCGGGACACAGGGGGCCGTGAGCATGCGTATCCAGATCGTCAGCGACCTTCACCTGGAGACCCGTGACGGCGCCACCCTGGAGGACCTGGTGGCCGCGGTGGACGTGGACCTGATCGTGCTCGCCGGCGACATCGCCACCGGCACCCACGGCGTCGAGGCGGCAGCGAGGCTGTCCGCCGACCGTGACACCCCGGTGGCATACGTGCTCGGCAACCACGAGTACTATGGCTGGCACTTCCCCGACCTCGCCGCCGACTGCCGGGAAACCGCGCAGACACTGCGCGAACGGGGCACTGGCGAGGTCCACGTCCTCGAGCGTGAGTTGCTCCATCTCGGCGGCGTGCGCATCGTCGGCGCCACGCTGTGGACCGACTACCGCCTGCACACCCACGGCGACATCCAGCAGGTCGGGCGCAACCGGCGGATCGCCGCGCGCCAACTCGCGGACCACCACTTCATCCACACCCGTGACGGTCCCTTCCGCCCCGAGGACGCCCAGGCCGCTCACCAACACACCCGGGAATGGCTCGAGGTTGTGCTCGCCGAGGCCTGGGACGGCCCCACGGTGGTCGTCACCCACCATGCGCCGGTCCCCCAGCTCAGTCACCCCGGCTACCCCGGCGACGGCCTCGCCGCGGCCTTCGCCTCGGACCTCAGCGGCCTCATCCACAGGCACCCGCCCGCTCTCTGGATCTCGGGGCACACCCACGCGAACGCGGACCTCACGCTCCGGGGCACCCGCTTCGTCGCCAACCAGCCCGGCTATCCCCACGAAGAGACCGCCAACATCGGCCGGGCGACGTTCGCGCCGGACAAGGTCGTGGTGGTCGAGCCGACGGGCTGACCCACGGGCCGCCGGCCCAGCCCCACATGGCCGGCGGCGTGCAGCCGCACGCACTGTCACGCAAGCGACGCCGTGGTGTCACGCCGGGGTAACACCATGGCCGCTACCCTCCCGGCATGAACTTGGCAAAACACGAGAAAGCCGGGACAGCGACCATGCACAGCCCACACCACCTGCACCCCCGCGGCCACGAACAGCCCCTGCGCACGCCGGCCGGGGCGCCCTACCACGCCGCCGCCGGCGACGTCGTGCAGCTTCATACCGGCGGTGAATGGCTGGACGTACGCATCACCGCCGCCGGTCGCAGCGAGCTGGCCGGGGTGGTGCTCGCCGCCTACTCCACCCACGAGCCGGCACGCCCGCACATGGAAGGTGAACGCCACAGCCTGCGCTTCAGCGAGGACCACATCTGGCGGTGCGTCGAGCTGCGCCGCTGACTGCACGGCAAGGGTGCACCGGCGCCGCCGAGGTGGCAGGATAGCGGGTCCGTCACCAAGGGGCCGTCGAGATGCCGGACACGCCGCCAGACGCGGACCGCCGCCGAATCCTGCAGGCCTTGGCCGGCCTGTTCTTCGCCGGACCGTTCCTCGCCCGGGGCGCCGATAGGGGCTCGGGGGCACGCCGACAGCACCTCTACGAGTGGACGTTGCCACCCGGCGATAGCGCCCTCGTGGGTCGCGCTCACGTCAGTCAGGTCCGCGAGGGCGAGACCCTGTATGACGTGGCCCGGCGCTTCGATGTGGGCTACTGGGACATCATTCTCGCGAACCCGGACGTCGACTTCTGGCTCCCCGGCAGCGGCCGGCCCGTGGTCATCCCCAGGCGCTTCATACTCCCGGACACACCGCGAGAGGGCATCGTGGTCAACGTCCCGGAGCTACGGCTGTACTTCTACCCGCCCGCAGGAGACGACGGCCACCAGCGCGTGATCACCCACCCGATCGGCATCGGGCGCCAGGACTGGAGCACACCGCTGGGGACGACGAGCGTCTCGGAAAAGATCGTCGACCCGGCGTGGTACCCGCCGGCGTCCATCCGCGCAGAGGCCAGGGCCGAGGGCGAGCCCCTGCCGGGCGTGGTGCCGCCGGGCCCGGACAACCCACTCGGCGCCTACGCCCTGATCCTGGCGCTACCGGGTTACATGATCCACGGCACCAACCGCCCTGAAGGCGTGGGCATGCGCGTCTCCCATGGCTGCATCCGGCTCTACCCGGAGGACATCGCCGCGCTGTTCCCGCAGGTGCCCCGGGGCACGCCGGTGCGCCTCGTCCAGCAGCCCGTCAAGCACACCTGGGCCCGGGGCCGGCTCTGGGTAGAGGTGCACCCACTGCCGATGACTGACGACTACACCGCCAACGACCTGCGCTTCAGCGCTGACGAACGACGCCGCCTCGAGGAGCGGGTCACGGCGACGGCACTCGCCCGCGGCCAGCTCCCCGATCGCGATCGGCTCGCCGCGGTACTGGAGCGCCCCAGCGGGATCCCCACGCCGGTGACCGACTGACGGCGCAGCCGCCCGCTGCGAGCCGGCGCCGCCCCGGCCGTGCCCATCGCAGAGCGCCCCGGCGCTAGTCGCGGGTATCGGCTACCACTCGATGAGTCTGCTCGCCCAGTCTCTCGACCCCGAGACGCACCGTCTCGCCCGGGCCGAGGTACCGGGGCGGCTGCCGGCCCATGCCGACGCCGGCCGGAGTCCCGGTGGCGATGACGTCCCCCGGCTCCAGAGTCATGTAGCGGCTTAAATGGCTGATCAACGCCGCCACGGGGAAGATCATCTCCGCGGTGGTACCCTCCTGCATGCGCTCGCCGCCGACCTCGGTCCACAACCCCAGTGTCTGCGGGTCCGGGACGTCGTCCGCGGTCACCAGCCACGGCCCCAGCGGGCAGAAGGTATCGTGGCTCTTGCCCTTCACGAACTGCCCGCCGTGGTCCTTCTGCCACGCCCGCTCGGAGACGTCGTCGAGCACGCAGTAGCCCGCGACGTGCGCCAGTGCCCAGACCTCGTCCACGCGTCGTGCGCTCTCGCCGATCACCACACCGAGCTCTACCTCCCAGTCGAGGCACTCGGCCCCCGGCGGGCGGAGCAGGTCGTCGTCCGGTCCGCACACGGAGGAAACGGCCTTCGAGAAGACGATGGGTTGCTGCGGCGCCGGTGCGCCGGTCTCGCGAGCGTGATCCCGGTAGTTCAGGCCGATGCCGAGGATCTTGCCGGGCCGTGCCACGCAGGGGCCGAGGCGCGGCTCGTCGTCGACAGCGGGCAACGACGCCGGATCCAGCGCCGCGAGGCGCCGGCGCGCATCCACCGCCAGGGCCGGAGCGGCGATATCGTCGACATGGCCGGAGAGGTCGCGCAGCGTGCCCGCGGCATCGAGCACTCCCGGCCTCTCGGCGCCGGGGGAACCGAATCGCACCAGTCGCATGGCATCTCCCTCGAATGACCGCAAACGGAAGGCCTCAGGCCGAGGGTCGGGCGTCGGGACAGCTCCGGAAACCGGGCATGTCGCGGGCGCGGGTCACCACCAGCCAGTCACTGCGGAAGGGCCGCTTCATGAGCACGGGCTGATCCGGAATGCGCTCAGCGTTCTCGTAATAGCGGATTACCACACCATCCCGGTACGAGCAGATCCAACCCTTCACCTCATCGTCATCGATCACCGTGACCGGCCGGCTGAGCCGGCCCGGGAATCGCAGGCGATTGTGATACTTGCCGACGTGGGCGACCGGATGCCCGGTTTGCTGCAGCCCGGCGACCAGGCGTCCCACCGGCGCCAGGTCGTACCATGCTGCGGCCACCCCGCCGATGCCCAGGATGATCACCACCACGGCGATGACGTTCAGGCTCGACAGGGCGATCGCCCGACCCACCGGGCGTGCCGCCGGCGCGAGCATGCCCAGGGCGATGAGCACCAGCGCCGCCGGTAGCCACAGTGGCACCTCGGCAACCCAGCCGGGCGCGCTCTCCGGGACCGCGCCGAGGTGGGGCCACAGGGTAATCCCGGCCGCCAGGAGCATCCCCCCTGCGGCGGGCAGCGCATCCCACCAGCGGCTCACCGTCTCGCCCAACTCGTCGATCCCACGGGCCATCAGCAGCGCCAGCCCGGGCAGCAGCGGCAGCAGGTAGTGCGCCTGTTTGCCGCTGATGAGCGTGAACGTGACGAACGCGGTGACTAGCCAGCTCACAAGCAACCCGGTGCCCGCCTCCCGTCGTGGCCGCAGGCGAGCAAGCGTGCGCCAGCCCGACAGCCAGCCGATCCAGGGAAAGACCAGCAGCGGCAGGACCGCCAGGTACCACCACCACGGCCGAGCATGGGCGAAGGAGTTGACCATACGACCCGCACTCTGCCCCCAGAAGATCGTCTCCGCATATGCCGGGCCGCCGCGGATCGCCGCCGGCACCGCCCAGGCCAGGGCGATCGCCGCGCCGCCGATCACCGCGAGCCCGATGTGTGCGTACCATCGCCGCCAGCCGCCGGCACCGCCGCTGTACCACAGCGGCGCCAGCAGCGCCGTCGGCAGCACGTGCACGAGCACCACCGGTCCCTTGGCGAGTATCCCGAGCCCGAGCCCGAGGGCGAGCAGCAGGGGACCGCGCCGGGTGTGGCCACCGGCGAGTTCCGCCACGCCGACGAGGGCAATCAGCACGCACACCGTAAGCAGCACGTCGAACATCACCGCCGGCGCCCACACCGCCCAGAGACCGGTACCCATGAGCATCACCGGCGCGATCCGGCGTACCCTCGGCCGCTCCGGCCACAGCAGCGCCGCGAGACGCACGGTCAGCCCCGCGGCGGCGAGAGAGCACAGCGCCACGGCCACCCTGGGCCACCAGTCGCTGACCCCGAAGGCCGCCCAGCCGGCCTGCATCAGCCAGAACAGCAGCGGCGGCTTCTGGGCGTAGAAGGCGCCGTTGATGCGCGGCACCAGGAAGTCGCCGCCCTGCCACATCTCCAGCGCCACGCCCGCGTAGCGGGTCTCGTCGATGGGTATCAGCGGCAGTACGACCAGATATACCGTGGTCAGTAGCGCGAGCGCGCCGACAACCCATGCCGCGATCAGCCAGTCCCGTCTCATGCGCCCTCCGCGTCGACGCCCTCGCCACGATGGCGGTAGATGAAGTAAAGGTTGCGCAGGTAGATGAACAGCCCCGAGGCCTGGCCGATGATGAACACCGGATCCTCGCGGTGAATCGCATAGGCCAGCAGCGTCATCCCGCCCGCGATGCTGAAATACCAGAACGGCACCGGAATGACACTGCGCCGCGCGCGCTCGCTCTGGAACCACTGCACCAGGAAACGCAGCGAGAAGAGCGCCTGGCCGAACAACCCCACGCCCAGCCAGATGAAGGTCGGCTCGATCATGGGCTCACCTCGTGATAGCTCACGTTCAGGCGCCGGTGACCCAGCCACAGCACCCCGAGAACATCGACGATCCCCACCCACAGCCGGTTACCGAGCCCGTACTTGGAGCGCCCAGCATTACGGGCACGATGGTTCACCGCCAGGGTCGCCACCTGCGCCCCGGCTTGATGGAACAGCGCGGGCAGGAATCGGTGCATGTGATTGAAATGCGGTACGGACAGGAAGATCGCGCGGCGGAAGAGCTTCAGACCGCAGCCCGTATCCGGACAGCCATCATCGAGCACACGCCGGCGCACGCCGTTGGCCACGCGGGAGGAAACCCGCTTCAGCCAGGTGTCGTTGCGGCGGCGGCGCCAACCGGCGACGAGATCGGCCGCGGTGCGCTCACGCTCGGCGATCAGCCGGGGGATGTCGGCGGGATCGTTCTGGCCGTCCCCGTCGAGGGTAAGGATCCAGACACCCGCCGCAGCGGATACACCCGTGGCGAGCGCCGCGCTCTGGCCGGCGTTGCGCTCGTGTGCAATCACGCGGATGCGTGGGTCCGCCCGGCGCAGCCGCGCCAGGCGGGAGACGCTGTCATCGGTGCTGCCGTCGTCGACGAATACGATCTCGTAGTCGACGAAGTCTTCCAGGGCCCTGTGCACCTCGTCAGCCAGGGAAACGACATTCTCGGTTTCGTTATAAACGGGGATGACGACCGAATACTCCACCTGCTGCCTCGACCTTCCATGAGCGTGTGCGCGAGTCTAATGAAGGGGTTGTTAACAGAATGTGTACGGGCGGGGCGTGTGCATCGCACCGCACCATCCGCACGCGACCCCGGACGGCCGATGCCCGCTTCCCCCGCGCTGCGCCCGGATGCTATCCCGGCGCCGATGCCTCGGCAAAGCGCCACACCACCCGCGTACCCACGCCAACGGTGCTGTCGATGTCGATGCGCCACCCGAAACGCCGGCACAACCGTTCGGCGATGGACAGCCCCAGGCCGCTACCGCGGCTGAGGGTGTTGCTGCCCCGCACCCCGCGGAGACGGATGCGCTCGATTTCTTCCGCGGGGATACCAACGCCGCTATCCTCGACACTGAGACGATCCCGGTACAGCCGGACCCGGACATACCCGTTGCGGGTATGCTGCACCGCGTTGCGGATCAGGTTCTCCGCCACGGCGCGAATCGCCACTTCCGGGGCCGCCAGGGTCGCCCGGGCGATGACCTCCCAGTCCACGGGGATCCCGGCGTCGGCGGCCAGCCGCCCCACCAGCGGCGCGAGCACCGGCTCGACCTCGACCGGCGCGTGGGGGATATCGCCCGAGGCCTCGCGCGCCAGCACCAGGAGCGCGCCGACGGTATCGGTGATCTCGCGTGTCGCGGCGTTCGCCCGGGCCAGCGCCCGACGGGTCGGCTCCGCCAGGCCGGGATCGCGCTCCGCGATCTCCAGCGAGCTCCCGATCACGGCCAGGGGATTGCGCAACTCGTGGCTCGCGTCCGCGGAGAATGCCCGCTCGCGCTCCAGGGCCTCGACCATGCGCCGCTGGTAGTCCGCGAAGGCGCACGCAAGCTCTCCGACTTCGTCCGGGGGATAGTCATCGCTCTCGATGCTGACCCCCCGTAGCACCCGTTTACCCTCACCCACGGACAGCGCAAGGCGGCGCAGCGGCTCGATCAGCCGCCTGGAGAAATAATAGCCCAGCCACAGCGAGACGTAGAGCGCGAGCACGCTACCCCCGGCGACTAGCCAGAGCGTGAGGGATTCCCGGTATTCCAGCGTTGTGAGGTCATCGGCGACAACGAACGTCTGGCCGTCACGGCGCGCCACCGCCAGGGCCCAGCTCCGGCGCTGCGACAACCGCGCGACCGCGTCCACCCGCAAGGGTCCCTGGTACTCAGCGGAGCCGCCCTGTCCCAGCTCGTAGAGGCCCTGCTCCCAGCCCGCTACGCCCTCGGGGAGCATGGCGGGAGGGAGACGACCGTAGACGAGCACACCGGGCCGTTGCGGGGAAGCGCGCAGGTCGAACCGTTCGGGCGCCGCGACGACCTGCTCGAGCCGAGCGCTGAGGGCGCGGGCCACCGCGCGTTCCTCTAACTGGTACGCGGCAGCGAGCAGCCCCCCAACCAGCAGCGGCCCGAGCACTATGCCGGCGGTGACGAACGCCGCCAGAATGCGGAACCGGAGGCTATGCCTGGGCTTCATCCGCGGGCACCAGGCGATATCCGACCCCGTGCACCGTGTGCAGTAGCCGCTGGTCGAAGGGGTGGTCGATGACACGGCGCAGGCGGTGGACATGGGCGCGGAGGGTGTCGGTGGCAGGCGGCTCGTCACCCCAGAGCGCTTCCTCCAGCGCCTCCCGCGTGACCACGTTCGGCGCATCGCGCATCAACCGCCGCAGCAGGAGGAAATCGGCGCGGGCGAGGCTGACCGGCCGGCCGGCGCGGAACACCTCCCGCGTGCGCTCATCGAGATCGAGGTCGCCAACGCGCAGGCTCGTCCGGTTGAACGCCCCGCGCGCGCGGCGCACCTGGGCGCGGATCCGTGCCTCCAGCTCCGCAAGGGCCACCGGCTTGACGAGGTAGTCATCGGCGCCGTGCTCGATCCCCGCGAGCTTCTCGTCGAGCTCACCCCGAGCCGTGAGCATGATCACCGGGGTGGCGTCACCGCCCTCCCTGAGACGGCGGCAGACCGTCAAGCCGTCAACGCCCGGCAATGCGAGATCCAGGACGATGACATCGTAATGGTGGCACCCGGTCAGGCGGAGCGCCTCGCGGCCATCGGCCGCAGAGTCCGCGACGTGACCGCAGGTTTCCATGTAATCCACGATATTGGCTGCGAGATCGAGGTTGTCCTCGACCACCAGGATGCTGGTCAATGCCGTGCTCCGGAAGGGGTTTCCGACACATCATAGCCCGTTCACCGCGGGGTACGCATGGCCGCGGACGCACCCATGGCCCAAGCCAACCGTGCGGCGGCTCCTGCCCGCCGCTACTGCCCCTGAAGGCCGTGCGCCGGCTCGCCCGCCCGGGTGGGTCCCGCGGCAAGCGGGATGCGCAGCGGGTCCGCCTTGTCGCGGTACATTGCCTGGTCCGCGCGCTCGAACAGCGTCCCCAGCGTGTCGCCCGCGCGCGCACAGGCGGCCCCGACACTCACGCGGACGCGAATGATGTGATCCTCGTGCTGGATCACGGCACGCTCGACCAAGTGACGCAGGCGCCGTGCCGCATGCTCTGCCCCGGGCTCGTCGGTCTGGCGCAACGCCACCACGAACTCGTCACCGGCGTAGCGGAACACGAGATCGCCGGTGCGCGAACGTGCCTGCAGGCGCTGCGCTATCTCCCGCAGCACAGCATCCCCGGCGCGATGGCCGAAGCAGTCGTTGATGTGCTTGAAGTGGTCGATATCGACGACGAGCAGGGTGAGCGGGGCATCGTGACGTGCGACCAGGTCCAACTCGGCGAGCAGGGCCTCCTCCATGGCCTCGCGGTTCTGCAGGCCGGTCAGCGGATCGCGGCGGGCACTGCGGACGGCGCGCTCGTAGGCGAGCGCAGTGCGCAGCAACGCCGCCGCCGCGCCGAGAATCAGCGACAGTTTCTTGACATCCACAACGCCATCGTCGCCGATGCGGAACAGCCCGGGCGCCTCCGATCCGGCGATCCGCCACCATAAGCAGGTGCCCGTCTCCGGACCGGTATCCATTCGTACACGTCCGTCCTGGTCGATGAATCGCAACGCCGTCACACCGGCCTGGAACGACAACCAGTCCAGGAGAACCCCCAGCCGTTCCTCCACGCTGGTGACACGCTGCAGCGTCAGCAGCCAGGCCACGGCCGGGCTCCCCAGGCTCAGGAGCTCGTCGGCACCGGTCTCGTCGATCACCCAGACATCGGGCTCGGCTTGGCGTTTCGCAACCACGGTGGCACCCTCGTTCCTATCGGATTGACGGGGCATGCGAAGCGAATTCCGTGCCAACCGGTAATTTGACCCGTCGAATCCGACAAATAGCCAAAACGGCGGCATCTGGAAGAGGTTCTGCGCCATGCGATGGTCGGAAATCTGACGCGGCTGGGATGTGATGCTGTACACGCCCCCCGCGAACCCACGCCCGATCAGCGTACCCATCGAGGCCAGCCCCATGCTCCAGGTCCTGCCCACGGGACGGGTCCTCCACGCCACGGTGCGTCGCGGCGACGAGGGTCAGATGATGGCGGTGGCCGGCCGCCTGCGCCTGCCGCTGCCCGCCGGCACCGGCCTCGCCACCGGTGACAGCGTCGCCCTGCGGGTAACCGCCGGCGAGGGCGGCCAAGCCGGTCTGGAGCTCCTGGCCGGTCACAGCGGCGGCGATGCCCTTACCCGCCTCCAGCGGATCAACCTGCCGCGCCAGCAACCCGTGTCACAGGGAATCAGGCTGCTGGCGGCAGTACCCGCAGGCGAGATCCCCGAGCCGGCCGCACGGGCGCTCCAGCCCCTGCTGGCCTCACTGCCGACCCCCGGACAACTGAGTTCCGCGGAAGGCCTGCATACCGCGCTGCGGAACTCCGGAACCCTTTTCGAGAGCCGGCTTGCCGCTCAACCCGAACAGGCCGACATCATCACCCGCGGTGACCTCCGTGCCCGCCTACTGCGCCTGGCGGCCGCACTGCGCGGGTCGGACCGCGCGGCTGGCGAGCGCGACGACGCGACCGCCAGCCGCGCGGCCCGGGACGCCGAGCAGGCCGTCAGCGGCGTCCTGGCGCGGCAGATGATCCACCAACTCGCCGCCCACCGGCCCAACGGCCAGGTCGCCCTGAGCTTCGAGCTGCCGGTGGCGAACGGTGGCGAGATCGACGATCTGCGCCTGTCGATCCGCGAGGAGTCCACCGGCCGCGGCGAGGGCGGCGACACGGCCACCGAAGGCGAACCGAAACGCTGGCGGGTAGATGTCCGCCTGGGGTTCACCGGTCTCGGCGAGCTGGAAGCCCGGCTGTTCTACGACGCCGACGGCCTCAGCATCACCTGGCGCGCGGAGGATGCCGTGCTTCGCGAGGCGCTGGCCACGGAGATGCCCCACCTGGAGAAGGCCCTGGACGACGCCGGGCTCGCGATCCAGGGGCTGAGGGTAAGCGAACGGCCGCCGGAGCCCGAGGCCGGCGCGATATCCGAGGACGGGGAGGGATTGATCAATGACCGGGCCTGACGAACGTCGGCGGATCGCCGTCGCCCTGGAATACAGCGGCGACAGTGCGCCGCGGGTGACCGCGAGCGGCCAAGGCGTCACCGCGGACGAGATCCGGCGGATCGCCGAGGCACACGGCGTGCCCCTGGACGCCAACGCGGACCTGGCGGAGGTCCTGGCGACGTTGCCTCTGGGCCAGGAGATACCCGAGGACCTCTACCGCGCAGTCGCTGAGGTGATCGCCTTCGCCTACTGGGTTCGCGGCCGCGTCCCGACGGGCTACAGCGCCCGTGAGAAGGGCGGATCGGAGCGTTGAAAGGCCACAGGCGCAGGCGCGGTCCGGGACCGGCGCACGGTGTTCAGCCGCCGCCACCGTCCTCATCACGGTGGAGGGTGACCACCAGCTCCGCTTCCATGCGGCTCAGCCCGCAGGTTTCCATGACCTCGTCGACACTGGCGCCCCGGCGCGCGAGCCGGATCGCCTGGGCGAAGGCCGGGCCGCCACCGGTCTCCTGGCTCGCGACAGTGTCCAGGCGGTGTCGCAGCCGCCCGATGTTCTCCTCGAGGCGGTTCAGCCGTTCCCCCTGCCCGAGGGCGCCAGCGGTGAGGGCCTTGAGCTGCTCGGCGAGATCGGCCCAGCGCGAATCCATCGCCGTGAGCCAGCGCGCATGGGCGCGCGATCGCCGCACGACATAGGCGGCCGCGGCAAGCGCGGTGAGTGCGAGCACCGCCGCCCCCGTCGCGATCAGCATCGCGCTCACGCCGCCATCTCCAGCCATCGCCTCATCAGAGCTCGGCGACCTCCTCCCACTCATCGGCGCTCAGCAGGCGGTTGACGTCCACCAGGATCAGCAGGTCGTCGTCCCGGCTGACCACGCCGTAGATATAATGCGAGGCGTCGTCATTGCCGACGTTGGGCGCGGTGTCGATCTCGCCGTCGCGCACGTAGGTCACCTCGGCGACGCTATCGACCAGGATGCCGGCGACCTGGTTACCCGCCTCCATCACCACGATGCGGTCGCTGTCCTCCGGCTCCTTCGGGCGCAGACCGAAACGCATGCGGGTGTCGATGACGGTGACCACATTGCCACGCAGGTTGATGATACCGAGCACGTAAGGCGGCGCACCGGGCACCGGCGCGATCTCCGAGAGCGGCAGGACCTCCTGGACCTGCATTACCCCTATGCCGTAGGTCTCGTCGTCGAGGGTGAAGGTGACCCACTGGCTAACCGCGCCCTCGGCCTCGGTCTGTGCATGCAGCTGTTCCGACATAACTATTCGTTCTCCGTGATGCGCACGCTCAGGGCGGCACCTTCCGCCCCCTGACTCAACATATCGGCAAACGCCTCGGTATCCATTAACGCACACAGTCGCCCGAGGACCGTACCCGCCAGCCAGGGCCTGCGTCCCGCGCGACTGCGCCAGCGTACCTCGCCCGGAGTCAGTCGTACCACGTCACCGATCCGCCGGCAGGCGAGCCCCCAGCGTCCATCACCGACGATGAGCATGTGCTCGGGGCGGCCCTCGGCGGCATCGGCGTCGGCGTGCGTCGACGGCAGCACCAGCCGCGCGGTGTCGATCACCAGCACGTTGCGGCCACGATAGCGCATCATGCCGTGCACCCACTCGGGCTGGCGCGGAACGGCCGCGATGTGATCGCTGAACGGCACCACGCTGTGCAGCTTGACCAGCGGCACCGCGAGCTTGAGGCTGCCGACCTCGAAGAGCAGCGCCTGGAACTGCGGGCTCGCCCAGGGCGGAACCAGACTCCCCTCGCCGGCCTCGCCGCCACCGGCCCCCACCGCCCGCGTCAGCGCCGACCCCTCCGGGCTTTCCGCGGGCGAGAGGGGGGCCGACTCCGATACCACCCGCAGGGGCTGCGACTCGGGTGCGTGCGCCGCCGTGACGTCGTCTCTCTCATCCGTGGGAAGGTCGCGCAGCAGCTCGTCGAGGTAGCCGCGGACGGCGTCCGTCTGCTCGAGCAGCTGGGAGCCGTGCTGTTCAGATCGCCGCGTCATCGCCCAGCACCTTTGCCTTTTGATCGTCTTCCGCCGTGGCTTCCACCGTAGCCAGAAGCCGGCGGTATGCCTGGCTGCCCCGCGCCCATGGCCGCAGTACCGTGAGCGGCAGGGCCTGCTTGCTCGCCTCGCGGAAGAGCGTGTCCTCCGGGATGACATCGTCCCAGAGGAGGTCCGAATACTCGTGGCGCAGCAGCGCCAGGGTCTCCACCGAGGCGCGCGTACGCTGGTCGTAGAGCGTGGGCACGATGGTCTGCGGCTGCGCCTCGTTGCGCGAGCGCTGGATCATCGCCAGCGTGCGCATCATCCGCTCAAGCCCCTTGACCGCCAGGAACTCGGTCTGCACCGGGATGATCACTCGCTGGCTCGCCGCCAGGGCATTGACCATCAGCACGCCCAGCATGGGCGGGCAGTCGAGCAGCACCCGCTCGAACTCGCCGTCCAGGCGCTGTAGCGCCCGGCGCAGGATCAGCCCCATGCCCTTGCGGGTGCCGAGCTGGCGGTCCAGCGTCGCCAGCGCCGTGGACGCCGGCAGCAGCGACAGGCCTTCGACGCCGGTGGGCCGCAGCATCGCCGGCTCGAGCTGACCGTCGTTGCGGAACAGCTCGTAGAGCCCCGGGTTGACGGACTCCGGATCGAGGCGGAAATAGCTGCTCAGCGAACCGTGGGGGTCGAGGTCCACCACCAGCGTGCGCAGGCCGCGCTGGGCGCACAGACCGCCGAGACTGACCACGGTAGTGGTCTTGCCGACCCCGCCCTTCTGATTCGCGACGGTCCATACGTGCATGCGTCCTCCGCGACGGGCCGTCAGGCCCGCAACCGTGCCAGCGCCGGCCCGACGGCGTCGATATCCAGGATCTGATCGGTCAGTCCCGCCCTGGCCACCGCGGCCGGCATGCCGTAGATGACGCTGCTCGCCTCGTCCTGCGCCCACACCAGGGAGCCGCTGCGCTTGAGTGCGCGTGCACCCTCGCAGCCGTCCGCCCCCATCCCGGTGAGCACCACGCCCAGAACGTGCCCCGGCACATGACGGGCCGCCTCCTCGAAGGCAACGTCGACACTGGGACGATAGAACTGGTTCGGCTGCGGCTCGATCAGCCGCACCGCGAGGTGCCCGCCCTGGCTCTTGAAACCCAGATGCTGGCCGCCGGGGGCGAGCAGCACCTCGCCGGCACGCAGGGAATCGCCCTCGACGGCCTGACGCACGCGCAACGGGCAGAGCTGGTCGAGCCGCGCCGCGAAGGCCTCCGTGAACGCCTCGGGCATGTGCTGGATCAGCACCACGGGCATGGGGAAGTTCGGGGGCAGCTTCGCCAGCACCTTCTGCAGTGCCACCGGCCCGCCCGTGGAGGTGCCGATGATCACCAGCCGGACCTTGCCGGCGGGCACCTCCACCCGCCGTTGCGGCGGCTGCTGTGCCTGCACCGGTGCGCCGGACTGCGCCTGGGCCGTGCCCCGCGCCCGGCCCTGTCCGGAGGCGGGGGACGGCGGCGGTGAGGTGGGTCGCCGCATGGAGCGCCGGCCCACCAGCTTGACCTTCTCGCAGAGCAGCCGCCGGGCGTGGTCGTGGTTGCTGGAGATGTCCGAGAAGCGCTTGGGCAGGAAGTCCACCGCCCCGGCCTCGAGTGCATCCAGCGTGGGCCGGGCCCCATCGTAGGTGAGCGAGGAGAACATGAGCACGGGCGTCGGGTTGCGGCGCATGATCTCGCGCACCGCGGAGATGCCGTCGAGCACCGGCATCTCGATATCCATGGTCACCACGTCCGGACGCAGGCGCTGGACCTTCTGCACGGCCTCCCTGCCGTCGACGGCCTCACCGACCACCTCGATCTGCGGATCCGACGCCAGCAGATCGCAGATCCGCCGGCGGAAGAAGCCGGAGTCGTCGACAACCAGCGTCCTTACTCTGCTCAAAACCGCTCTCCTACCTCTCCTGCCGCTCTATAGACGCGAGCCGTACTGCTTGATCAGGCTGGGGATGTCCACAATCAGGGCGATGCTCCCGTCCCCGGTGATGGTCGAGCCCGCCAGCCCCGGCAGACCGTGGAGGATGGCACCGAGGGGCTTGATCACGACCTCCTCGAGACCGATCACCTCGTCGACCACGAACCCGACGGTCTGGTGACCGATGACCACGGTCACCACCTGGGAATCCTTCTCCTGATCCTCGCCGGTAAGGCTCTTCGCCGGTACCACCGCTTCGGCACCCATCCGGTCCAGCCAGCGTTCGAGGAAGAACAGCGGCATCGCCTTGTGACGGACCATGACCGTGAGTCGCCCGTCCACCACGTTGGTACGGCCGCGCTCGAGCTCGAAGATCTCGCGGACCACGGACATCGGCAGCGCGAACTTGCGCCCGGCGATGCGCACCATGAGGGTCGGCAGGATGGCCAGCGTCAGCGGCACCTTGATGCGGATGATCGTGCCCCGGCCCAGCTCGGAATCGATATCGATGGTGCCGTTGAGCTGGGAGATGCTGTTCTTGACGACATCCATACCCACGCCGCGCCCGGAGACGTCCGAGATCTGCTCCTTGGTGGAGAAGCCGGGCGCGAAGATGAGGTTGTAGCACTCGCTGTCGTCGAGCCGCCGTGCGGACTCCGCGTCCAGAACGCCCTTCTTGACCGCGATCTCGCGGAGCTTGTCCGGGTCCATGCCGCGGCCGTCATCGGCGATGGTCAGCAGGATGTGATCGCCCTCCTGCTCGGCGGCGAGGCGCACGGTGCCGGTGCGCCGCTTGCCGGCACTCTGGCGCTCGTCCGGGGGCTCCAGGCCGTGGTCCACGGAGTTGCGGATGAGGTGGACGAGCGGATCCGCCAGTGCCTCGACCAGGTTCTTGTCCAGATCCGTCTCCTCGCCGGCGGTGACGAGCTCGACCTCCTTTTCCAGGTTGCGGGCGAGATCGCGGATGACCCGCGGGAAACGGCCGAAGACCTTGCGGATGGGCTGCATCCGGGTCTTCATCACGGAGTTCTGCAGGTCCGAGGTGACGTGCTCGAGGTTGCCCACCGCATGGGAGAGACGCTCGTCGCCAATCTCGCCGCGGAGGTTCGCGAGGCGGTTGCGCACCAGCACGAGCTCGCCGACGAGGTTCATGATGTCGTCGAGCTTTGCGGTGTCCACGCGCACGCTGGTCTCACCGCGGTGCCCGTGTCCGCCGGCGCCGTGCTGACCGCCGCCCGCGGCGGCACCGCCGTCGCCACCGCCCTGGTGCCCACCGCCGGCCGACGCCTCGGGGCGGCGGGACGACGGCTCCCGCGCAGCGGAGGATCCGCCGCCGGAGGCCACGGGCGTCTCCGCAGCGTCCGTCTGGCCCCCCGTCGGACCCTGGCCGCTGCCGTGAAGCTGATCGAGGACCTTTTCGAACTCGTCGTCGGTGATCTCGTCACCGGCGGCGGCGTCCCCGGGACCTTGCCCGTCGGCGGCATTAGCCGGGGCGGATGGGACACCGTGATGACTACCCTCGCCATGGAGGTCGTCGAGCAGGCGTTCGAACTCGTCGTCGGTGATCTCGTCACCGGCGGCGGCCCCCGCACCCGCGCTCGCGCCCGCGCCCGCGCCTTCCACGGCAGTGTCCTTCGCCGCGGCTGAACCGCCGTCTCCGACCCCTTCACCATCGAGGGCATCGAGCAGCGCCTCGAACTCCTGGTCGCTGATATCCCCGGACGCGGCCTCCTGACCGCCAGGTGCGGCGGCGCCGGAGGGCGCGGCCGTCGTTCCACCCGTGCCCTCGCCTGCCGACGCCCCGTCCGAGGCGGACGTGGCTGCACCGCCGGCATTGTCGTCCGGCTGGTTATGACTGCGCAGCGCCTGCAGCAGGCCCCCCGGCGCGGGTTCGAGATCCTGGGCGTCCTCGATGCGGTCGAACATGCCATTGACCACGTCCAGGGCCTGGAGCACGTCGTCCATGAGCTCCGGGCTCATCTGCTTCTCGCCCTGGCGCAGGAGATTGAAGATGTCCTCGGTCTGATGGCAGACGTCGACGAGCTCGTCGAGGCCGAGGAATCCGGCACCGCCCTTGATGGTATGAAAGCCGCGGAACACCGAATTGAGGAGGTCGCGGTCCTCCGGCGCCTGCTCCAGCGAGACGAGCTGCTCGCCGAGTCCCTCGAGGATCTCCCGGGACTCCACCAGAAAGTCCTGGACGATGTCGTCCTGCGGATCGATAGCCATGCGTGTCTCCCTCAGAAGCCGAGGCTGGAGAGCAGGTCGTCGACGTCGTCCTGGCCCGATACGACATCGTCGTCGTCCTGGCCCGGGACCGCAGGTCCACTGAGCTGCTGCTCCGCACGTTCATCCGCCTTATCGGCAGCACGCGGCTTTTCTTCAGCGATCCGCGCCCCGGAAATGCGCACGAGCTCGACCAGGCCGTCCTCGACCTCCTGAACCAGGGTGATGACGCGGCGGATGATCTGGCCGGTGATGTCCTGGTAATCCTGCGCCATCAACGCTTCGGAAAGCGCGTTGTGGAGTGTCTTGCCGTTGTCTGCGGCGGCGGCCAGGAAGGCCTCGATGTCGTGGCTGAGGCCCCGGAAATCGTCGGCGCTCAGCTCACGCCGGCGGAACTGCTGCCACCGCTCGTGGAGCGTCCCGGCCCGGGCAGCGACCTCGTCGGCCAGCGGCAGGCTGGTCTCGACGGCCTCCAGCGTGCGGTGGGCGGCACGGGAGGTCACCTCGATGACATGGTTGAGCCGCTCCCGGGCATCGGGGATCTCGCTCGCGGCGATATCGGTGAGGCGGCTGTCCACGCGAAAGGACTTGAGGGCCTCGTGGAGCTCGCGGGTAAGCTGGCCGATCTCCTGGAAGAGCTCGCTCTCACGCAGTCGCGTTAGCTCATCGACGGTCTCCTGCATGCCCGGGTCGTCGCCGGCCTCGACACGTTCGATGAGCGTGCGTGCTAGCGCGAGATATTCCTGGCTGCGCTGGCTGTCGCTCATCGCCTAACCCCCCGCATTGATGCGCTCGAAGATCTTCTCGATCTTCTCCTTGAGCGTCACGGCGGTGAAGGGCTTGACGATATAGCCGTTCACGCCCGCCTGGGCCGCCGCGATGATCTGCTCGCGCTTGGCCTCGGCGGTGACCATCAGGATGGGCAGCTCGGCCAGTTCCTCATCGGCACGGACGTTCTTGAGCAGGTCCATACCGGTCATGCCCGGCATGTTCCAGTCCGTGATGAGCAGGTCGAAACCGCCACGCTTGAGTATGGGCAGCGCGGTGTTGCCGTCGTCGGCCTCCGAGATGTTGTCGAAGCCGAGATCCCGCAGAAGATTACGGATAATGCGCCGCATGGTGGAAAAATCGTCCACCACGAGGATTTTCATGTGCTTGTCCAGTGCCACGCCGATCCCCCTGAGTGGAAACGCGAGTTATTGTGAGGCCTCACCGCCGGCGGCGGTGTGCACGCCCCCGTCGCGGGGGCGCCCCGATCGGTGTCTATCCATCCAACCAATCGGCAAGGGAGGCCTTGAGCTTTAGCATTATCTTGCCACGAATCTGGCTGACACGTGACTCGCTCACCCCGAGGACCTCGCCGATCTCGCGCAGATTGAGTTCCTCGTCATAGTAGAGCTGCATCACCAGCTGGTCGCGTTCACTGAGGCCGCGGATGGCCTCGGCAAGGTCGGCGCGGAAGTGACCGTCGGTCAGCACGTCCTGCGGTGACGGGCCATCCCCGGCGGGGTCGTGGGTCTCGCCGGTCTGCGGATCCGTCTGGTCCATGCTGAACAGGTGCGCGCTCGAGGCGTCGGCGAGCATACCGTGGTAGTCGTCGACACTCACGCCCAGCCTGGCGGCGACCTCGGCGTCCCGGGGCTCACGGCCGAGCTCGTTCTCCAGGACGTGGATGGCTTCGGCGGCCTCCCGGGAGCGACGGTGCACGGAACGCGGTGTCCAGTCGAGGCGCCGGATCTCATCGAGCATGGCACCGCGGATGCGGATGCCGGCATAGGTCTGGAACGAGGCGCCCTGGCTGGCGTCGAACTGCCGCGCCGCCTCCAGCAGGCCGACCATGCCCGCCTGGATGAGGTCCTCGATCTGCACGCTCGGAGGCAGTCGGCTCGCCAGGTGGTGAGCGATGCGTCGCACCAGCGGGGCGTTCGCCACCAGCAGGTCGTCGCTGCTCCCCCGCTGGACCGCCTCGTAGAGCGCATGTCCATTCATTCGGAGACCTCCCGGACGCGACTGCCATAGCGTATGACACGCTCGACGAAGAACTCCAGCTGGCCGTCGGCGCGGCTCGGCAGCGGCCACTGTTCGAGGCGCGCCGCCAGCGCCTGGAAGGCCCGGGCCGACGGGCAGGAGGGATACATCGAGACCACCGCGCGCTGGCGCTGAACCGCGGCACGCAGGCGATCGTCCTCGGGGACGGCGCCGAGGTATTCCAGGGTCACGTCCAGGAAGCGGTCGAGCACGCGCGCGAGCTTGCCGTAGAGATTCTGGCCCTCCCGCGGCCCCGGGACACGGTTGGCGACCATGTGGAAACGCTGCACGCCGTGGTCGCGGTTGAGCACCTTGATCAGCGCGTAGGCATCGGTGAGCGAGGACGGCTCGTCGCAGACCACCACCAGGACCTCCCGCGCGGCGCGGGCGAAGCTCATCACCGAGTCGGAGATGCCGGCGGCGGTATCGACGAACAGGTAATCGAGGTCAACGGCGAGCTCGCTGAAGCTGCGGATCAGGCCCGCGTGCTCGGCGCCGGAGAGCTCGGCCATGCGCTGGGTTCCCGAGGAGGCGGGAACGATGTGAATGCCCTCCGGTCCCTCGAGCAGGACCTCCTCCAGCCCGGCCTCGCCATCCAGCACATGGGCGAGATTACGCTTGGGCGAGAGCCCCAGGAGCACGTCCACGTTGGCGAGGCCGAGATCGGCATCGAAGAGCATCACGCCACGCCCCTCCCGCGCCAGGGCGCTCGCCAGATTCACGGATACGTTGGTCTTGCCCACGCCCCCCTTGCCGCTGGCCACCGCGACCACCTTGACCGGCTTCGGCTCGCTCATTCGTCTCAATCCCGCTGCCTGATCCATGCCCCTCAGCCCTGCCGTGCCAGGCTGCCCGCGAAGGCCACCGCCAGGGACTCGTCGTCCTCGTTCTCACCGTCGCTATCCGCCGCGAGGGCCTCCGCCTCGCCGACCAGCGCATCCGCCCGCGCCGGGCGCAGATCCTCGGGCACGCGCTGACCGTCGGCCACGTACGCAATCGGCAGCCGGCCACGCATCACCGCCGTGAGCACCCCGCCCAGACTCGCAGCCTCGTCGACCTTGCTCAGGATACACCCCACCGGGCCCACGGCGCGAAATGCGCGCAGGGTCTCCATCAGGGTCGGCAGCTGGGTGTTCGCCGACAGCACCAGGTACGGCCGGATCCGATGGGCGCCGTCCTTGAGCGCGCGCATCTGCTCGGCGAGGCGCATGTCGCGCTGGCTCATCCCGGCGGTGTCGATGAGCACCAGGCGCCGGTCGGAGAAATCGTCGAGCAGCTCGGCGAGCTCCTCGCCGTCGGCCGCGGCATGAACCGGCACACCGAGGATCCGCGCGAAGTTGCGCAGCTGCTCCTGGCCGCCGATGCGGAAGTTGTCCGTGGTCACCAGCGCCACCTGGTTGCGACCGTGGCGCAGGGTAAAGCGGGCCGCCAGCTTGGCGACAGTGGTGGTCTTGCCCACCCCGGTGGGGCCGACGACGGCCACCGCCCCGCCCCGCTCGATGATTTCGTCGTCGCTGGTGGCCACGTGCTCGGTGACCAGGGACATGGCCTCACGCCAGGCGTGATCCGGGTCCTCACGGCTGGTAACCGCGTCGGCGAGGCCGCGGCAGACGTCCGGGCCGAACCCCATGCCGTGCAGCCGGCGCATCAGCGTCGCCCGGGCGGGCGTGGCACGGCCCATCTGCTGCCACTCCATGAGCGTGAGCTGGTTCTCGAACAGCGAGCGCAGGGTGCGCAGCTCCTCGCGCATGGCCTGCATGGCCGGCTCCTGGGTCCACTCGATGCGGTTGCTCGCCGAGCGCGTCCGGCGGGTGCCCGCGGGCTCGGGGTCGTCGTCGTCGCCGCTATCGTCACCGCCGGCGAAACGCTCGTAGTCCAACGCGAGCGACGGTGCGCCGTCGCGCCGTCGCGTCGGCGCCGGTTTATCGTCACCCGCCGGGCCCTCGTCCCCGTCATCCCCCACCGTCACCGAGAAACCCCCGGCCGGAGCCGTGTCCTCCCGGGCCGCTGCATCGGCGTCGGCGCGGGCGAGCAGCCGCTCGAATCCGTCCGCCCCGCCGCCGGTGATCTCGCCGGCCCCACCGGCATGCCGCGCGGTCCGGCGCTCCTCGCGGGCGACGGCCTCGCGCACCGCCTGCTCGTCATAGTCCACCGCCGAGATCACCTCGACGCCCCCCTCCACCCGTCGCGAGGAGAGGATGACCGCATCCGCGCCGTGCGACTCGCGCACCTGACGCATGGCTGAACGCATGTCCTCGGCGAATACGCGCTTGATCTTCATGCTGCCGCTCCACTAGGGCCGTCAAACCGGGTCAGCCCGCCTGCGAGACCTCCTGCTGTCCCACCGTGGCGACGACCCGGACCTCCCGTTCGTCGGGTATCTCGTTGTAGGAAAGCACGTGCAGTCCGGGACTCGCGTGCCGCGTGAGCCGGTAGAGCCAGCTCCTGAGTCCCGGCGAGGTGAGCAGCACCGCGGGCTGACCGCTCATCTCCTGGCGCCGGGCACTCTGGGTCAGCGAGCGCTGCAGACGCTCGGCGAGCCCCGGCTCGAAGCCGGCGGCCCCCTCGGATACCCCCTGGATAGTGTCTTGCAACAACTGTTCCAGCTGTGGCTCCAGCGTAATCACCGGCAGCTCGCCGTTGATGCCGGAGATCCCCTGGACGATCATCCGGCCCAGGGCCTCGCGCACGATCTGCGTGAGCTGCTGCGGGTCCTGAACCCGCGGGCCGTGCTCCGCCAGGGTCTCGACGATGGAGCGCATATCCCGCAGCGGCACCCGCTCCGAGAGCAGGTTCTGGAGGACCTTGGTGACCACCGACAGCGACAGGGTGGTCGGAACCAGCTCCTCGACCAGCTTGGGCTGCTGGCGCGCGAGCATGTCCAGCAGCTTCTGGGTCTCGTCGTGGCCGAGCAGCTGGTGGGCGTTGTCCTGGACGACCTGGCTGAGATGGGTGGCAACCACGGTGCTGCTGTCAACCACGGTGTAGCCCAGGCTCTGGGCATAGTCGCGCTGATTGGCGTCGATCCAGACCGCCTCCAGGCCGAAGGCGGGATCCCGCGTCGGCGCACCGTCTAGTCGACCGGACACGGTCCCCGGATTGATCGCCAGCTCCCGGCCGGGCTGGACCTCGGCCTCGCCCACGGGCACCCCCAGGACGCTGATCCGGTAGGCGTTCGGGGCAAGATCGAGGTTGTCACGGATGTGCACCGACGGCACCAGAAAGCCGAGGTCCTGGGAAACCTTCTTGCGCACACCCTTGATCCGGGTGAGCAGCTGGCCGTCCTGGTTACGGTCCACCAGCGGGATCAGCCCGTAGCCCACCTCCAGACCGACGGTATCCACCGGCGGCACGTCCTCCCAGGTGAGCTCGCGCTGCTCCGGCCGCGACGCCTCCGCCTCCTGACCCGCCGGCGCCGGTGTCTCCGCCGCCGCGGTCTCCTCCTCCCGGCGCTTCTGCCACCAGGCCCCCCCCAGGCACAGACCGCCGAGGAGCAGGAAGGTGAGGTTCGGCATGCCCGGGATCAGGCCGATTGAGGCGACGATGCCGCCGCTGATCAGCAGCACGCGGCGGTTACTGAACAGCTGCGAGAGCACGGCGCCGGCCATGTCCTGGGACGACGACACGCGGGTGACGAGGATGGCCGTGGCCGTGGAGAGCACCAGTGACGGGATCTGCGCGACCAGGCCGTCGCCGATGGTGAGCAGGGTGTAGTTCTGCATCGCCTGGCCCGCCGGCATATCGTGCTGGAGCACGCCCACCGCCAGGCCGCCGATGATGTTGATGAACAGGATCAGGATGCCGGCGATGGCGTCGCCGCGCACGAACTTGCTGGCGCCGTCCATGGAGCCGTAGAAGTCCGCCTCCTGGGCGACGTCCTCGCGCCGCTCCTTCGCCTGCTGCTGGTCGATGATGCCGGCGTTGAGGTCGGCGTCGATGGCCATCTGCTTGCCGGGCAGCGCGTCCAGGGTGAAGCGCGCGCTGACCTCGGAGACGCGCCCGGCACCCTTGGTCACCACCACGAAGTTGATGATCACCAGGATCGCGAAGACCACCAGGCCCACCGCGTAGTTGCCGCCGATGACGAACGAGCCGAAGGACTCGATCACGTTGCCCGCCGCGCCCGGACCGGTGTGCCCTTCGATCAGCACCACCCGGGTGGAGGCGACGTTGAGGGCCAGACGCAGCAGCGTCGCCACCAGCAGCACCGTGGGGAACGCCGCGAAGTCCAGCGGGCGATGGCTGTAGACCGTCACCAGCAGGATCACCAGGCTCAACACGATGTTGAAGGTGAACAACAGGTCCAGCGCCAGCGGCGGCAGGGGCACCACCATCATCGCCAGCAGCGCGATGAGCAGTGCCGGCGTGCCGAGCCCGGTGACCCCGAAGCGCCGCCAGTTGCGAGAGATTACCGCCGCCATGTCCGTGCCTTACTCCTGTGCCGCGCCGCGCCGCGCGTACTGCCTGAATTCCTCGGGGACCTCCGGCGCCGGGGGCGGCCCGCCCGCCGTACCCCGCCGCAGCCGGAAGATGTAGGCGAGCACCTGGGCCACCGCCAGGTAGAGGCCCGCCGGGATCTCGTCGTCTATGTCCGTGGTGTGATAGAGCGCCCGTGCGAGCTGCGGCGCCTCGAACAGCGGCACCCGGTGCTCGCCGGCGAGCTCGCGGATGCGCCGGGCGAGCTGGTCACCTCCCTTGGCGACCACCCGCGGCGCGCGCATGTTCGCGCCGTCGTAACGCAGCGCCACCGCGAAATGGGTGGGGTTGGTGACCACCACGTCCGCCTCGGGCACCGCCTCCATCATCCGTCCCCGGGCCAGCTCCTGCTGGAGCTGGCGGATACGGCCCTTGACCTCGGGCTTGCCCTCGGTGTCCTTGAACTCGTCCTTGACCTCCTGCTTGGTCATGCGCAGCTTCTTGGTGTGGTCCCAGATCTGGTAGGGGATATCCACCGCCGCGATGAGGATCAGCGAGACGGAGAGAACGAGGAAGGTGCCGAAGAACAGGTCGGCCGCCTGCGCCGCGCCCGCGGCCAGCGGCATGCCCGTGAGCGCCTGGAAGTCGCGGAGCTGGACCTTCAGCATCACCACCCCCACTGTCCCCACCACCGTGATCTTGGCCAGCGCCTTGCCGAGCTCCACCAGGCCATTGACGCCGAATATCCGCTTGAATCCCTTGAGGGGACTGATCTTCTCGAGCTTCGGCGCCAGCGCCTTGCCGCTGAACGACCAGCCACCCAGCGCCACCGGCGCCACCAGGTTGACCGCGAGCATGATCAGCGCGAACGGCGCCACCACGAGGATGCCCTGGATGATCGCCTCCTCGAACATGCGCACGGGAGCATTCGGGTCGAAGGCGGCGGCGCGGTCGACGGCGAGGTTGCCGCGCAGCAGCGCGTCCAGGCCATCGGCCATATAGCCGCCGAGCCCTAGCAGCCCCACCGCGGCGGCGAGCATGGCGAGGGTGGTGCTCAGCTCCCGCGATCGCGGGACCTGACCCTTTTCCTTTGCGTCCCGCCGCCGCTTTTCGGTCGGCTCTTCGGTTTTTTCCTGCCCGTCCGGGGTTTCCTCGGCCATCCCCGCCTCGCGATACGTACCGTCCCGGTACCGGGCAAGCAGGTTTCGTACCAGTGCACGGACAACGTGCTTACACCCGCCGGCGGCGGACGGGGGGGGTCAGGCGCCGAGAATCTGGCGGATGGTGTCGAAGGCCTGGCGCCAGATGGCTGACATGCGCTGGGGCATCGAGGGGAGCACGAGGGTGAGCAGGATGACGAACCCGGAGAGCATGGTGATGGGGAAGCCCACCGAGAAGATGTTCATCTGCGGAGCGACGCGGGTCATCACGCCGATGATCATGTTGATCATCAGCAGCGCCGCCATTGCGGGCAGGGCCAACAGCACGGCCCCCGAGAACATGGTCGAGGCGAATGCCACCACCGTGTGGAAATCCTCGGCGGCCAGGCCGCCGGCATCCAGTGGCAGCAGCCGGAAGCTCTCCGCGACCAGCTGAATGAGCACCAGATGGCCGCCGAAGGCGAGAAACAGCAGTGTGAGGATCACCAGCAGGAATTGCGAGAGCACGGGCACGGGCACCCCGGACTGCGGGTCGACCATGGTCGCGAAACCGAGCCCCATGGTCAGCGAGATGCTCTCGCCCGCCACCACCACGGTCTGGAACGCCATCGCCACCAGCAGCCCCATGGCCGCGCCGATAATCACCTGCTGGGCAGCGAGCACCACCGCGGCGGCCGAAAGCGGATCCAGCGCCGGCGCACCGCCGGCCGCCGGCATCACCGCCACCGTCAGTGCCACGCCCAGGAGCACACGGATGCGCACCGGCACCGCCGCGTTGGAGAACACCGGCGCGACCAGCATCATCGCGCCGACACGCACCAGCGGCCAGAGGAACTGGCCGAGCCAGGCGGTGATCTGCGCCGCCTCGAGGTTCACCGGATGAACTGCGGGATGTTGCGGAACAGCCCCTCGGTGAAGTCCATGAGCACGTTGAGCATCCACGGCGAGGCGATGAACAGCGTGAGCGCCAGCACCGCGAGCTTGGGCACGAACGACAGGGTCTGCTCGTTGATCTGGGTCGCCGCCTGGAACATGCCGATGATCAGGCCGGCGGCAAGCGCCGAGAGCAGTATGGGGGCGGCGATGAGGATGGCGACGGTGAGCGCCTCCTTGCCGAGCTGTATCGCGAAAGACGGTTCCATGACTCCCTCCCGGTTGCGCAGCGGCCATTGCCGCCCCGCCTTACCCCGCGGTGAAGCTGCGCGCCAGCGTGCCCATGATCATCGACCAGCCGTCGACGAGCACGAACAGCATGATCTTGAACGGCAGCGAGATGATCATCGGCGAGAGCATGAGCATGCCCATGGACATCAGCGTGCTCGCCACCACCAGGTCGATGACCAGGAACGGCAGGAACAGGATGAAGCCGATCTGGAAGGCGGTCTTGAGCTCACTGGTCACGAACGCGGGCACCAGCACCGTCAACGGGACCGCCTCGGGCCCCTCGACCTGCCCCTCGCCGGAGATATTCAGGAACATGGACAGGTCCTGCTCCCGGGTCTGGGCGAGCATGAAGCCGCGCAACGGCTTCACCGCGGTCTGCATCGCCTCCACCGGTCCCAGCTCATCGGCCATGTAGGGCTGCAGGGCCTGGCTGTTGATCTGCTGGAAGACCGGCTGCATCACGAACAGGGTGAGGAAGAACGCCAGCCCCACCAGCACCTGGTTGGACGGCGTGCTCTGAGTGCCGATGGCGGTGCGCAGGATGGCAAGCACGACGATGATCCGCGTGAATGCCGTCATCATCAGCACGATGGCCGGCAGCAGCGTGAGCAGCGTCATCAGCGCGAGCACCTGGAGACTCAGGCTCCATTGCTCACCGTCTGCGGTCTGCTCGATGGTCAGCGCCGGCATGCCGTCCGCCTGGCCCCAGGCGGCCAGCGGCAGCAGCACCAGCAGCGCGGCGAGCAGCCCCCAGAGCCAGCGTCGGCTCACGACGCCTCCGTATCGCGCATCGCACCCCGCAGGCGCGCGGCGAAGCCGGTCTGTGCCGGCGCCCCGCCACCGTCCACTGGCACAATGGGCTCGTCGAGCACCTGCAGCGTGCGCACCGAGCCCGGGGCCACGCCGATCAGGAGCTGGCGCTCGCCGGCCTGCAACAGCACGACCCGCTCGCGCTGGCCCACGGGCACCGCACCGAGCACGCGCAGCCGCCCGCCGGCGTTACTGCCGAAACGCCCCATCCGCCGCATCCCCCAGGCGAGCACCACGATCAGCGCGAGCACGCCGGCGAGTCCCAGCGTGAGGCGCAGCAGCGCCCCGGTATCCACACCGCTGCCCTCGGCGGCCGCCGCGGCGGCCGGCGCGAGCGACGTCACCGCCGTGAACGCCCGTCTCATTTGAGCTTTCTCACGCGTTCGCTGGGGCTGACAACGTCGGTCAGCCGGATGCCGAAGCGTTCGTTGACCACGACCACCTCGCCATGGGCCACCAGGGTACCGTTGACCATGACGTCCATGGGCTCACCGGCCAGGCGGTCGAGCTCGACCACCGAGCCCTGGTTGAGCTGGAGCAGGTTGCGGATACTGATCTTGGTGCGCCCGATCTCCATGGACAGGGTCACCGGGATATCGAGGATGACGTCGAGATTGACGTCCTCGTCCGCGGGCTTTGCACCGGCGCTGTCCTGGAGATCGTTCAGCGCCGCGCGCTGGAAGGCCTCGTCGGCGGCCGACTGTCCGCCGGGGGCGTCCCCTGCATCATCGCCCGTCTCCCCGGCACCGCCGCCGGCGGTACCGCCCTCGTCGTCGGCGTCGCCATCCTGTACGCCCTGCTCGGCCAGAGCCGCTTCCCACTCGTCACCGAGCTGGCCCTGATCGTCCTGCTGGTTGTCCTCGTCACTCATGCTCTCTGTTCCTCAGCTTGATCAGGCTGTCGCGCTCGGGTACGCGCAGCAACTCCGTGATCTGAACCGCCATGTTGCCGTTCGACTGGCCGAGGCGGCCGCGCAGCACCGGGACCTCGTCCTCGGCGACCACGGTGACCGTCTCGGGCATCTCGATGGGAATGACGTCGCCGGGCTTCATGCGCATGAGATCGCGCAGCCCGATGGTCACGTCGGTGAGCGAGGAGGACAGCTCCACACGGGCCTGCTTCATCTCCTCGCGCAGCGAGCGGATCCAGCGCTCGTCGACCTCGTTGCGGTCACTCTGCACGCCGGCGTCCAGGATCTCGCGCACCGGCTCGATCATGGTGTAGGGCAGCGTTACGTGGAACTCACCGCCGCCGCCGTCCATCTCCACCTGGAACTTGGAGACCACCACCACCTCGGAGGGCGAGACGATGTTGGCGAACTGGGGGTTCACCTCCGAGGAAACGTAATCGAACTCCACCGACAGGATCGGGTTCCAGGCCTCGTAGAGGTCGGCGAACGCCTGATCGAGCACCATGCGGATCACCCGCGTCTCCGTGGGCGTGAACTCGCGGCCCTCGATCTTGGTGAAGTAGCGCCCGTCGCCGCCGAAGAAGTTGTCCACCAGGATGAACACCAGCTTGGGATCCAGGATGCACAGCGCCGTGCCGCGCAGCGGCTGGACCTTGATCAGATTGAGGCTGGTGGGCACGTACAGGGTGTGGACGTACTCGGAGAACTTCATCATCTCCATGCCGCCCACCGAGACCTCCGGGGCCTTGCGCAGCATGTTGAACAGCCCGATGCGGAACAGCCGCGCGAAGCGCTCGTTGATCATCTCCAGCGTGGGCATGCGCCCACGCACGATCCGCTCCTGGCTCTCGAAGTCGAAGGACTTCGCCTGGCCCGGATCGGTATAGGCTTCCTCCTCCTCACCGGCCACGTCCCCGCCGTCTATGCCGTGAAGCAGGGCATCGATCTCGTCCTGGCTCAGGATGTCCTGATCACTCATCGCGCGGATCCGCCGTCACTGGAGAATGAAGGAGGTGAAATACACCGCTTCCACCTGCCCCTCGATACCGTGGTTCGAGAGCACTTCGTTCACCGCCTCCCGGGCCTTCGCCCGAAGCTGCTCCTTGCCGGCGCGGTTGTCCAGGGTGTCGTAGTCCTGATCGCCGAAGAGCAGGATGAGGTTGTTGCGCACCACCGGCATGTGGGTCTTGACCGCGTCGAGCACCGCCTGGTCGCGGGCCATGAGCTCCACGCCCACCTGCAGGTAGCCGCTGCGCTGCTCGCCGCTGAAGTTCACCACGATCGGCGGCTCCAGCGGCAGATACAGCGCCGGCTTGGGCTCGGGCTCCTTCTGGGCGCCGTCCTGGGCATCGCCCTCCGCCGCGGCCGCCTCGGCCGCCTGGTCGCCGCCGACGACGCCGGTGAAGTACAGCGCCGCCACCGTGCCGCCACCGATGAGCAGCAGGCCCAGCATGATGACCAGGATCAGGACCAGCTTGGACAGGCCCGACTGCCGGCCCGGCGAGGCGGGCGGGACGCGCCCGGAGACGTTCGTCGGCATTCCTTATCCCCCTGTTGATTCGTTCAGCGCGCCGGCGCTGGCGGTGTTCTGCGGACCGGCCGGCAAGGATACGCCGCCACCCGGCGCAAACCAATTCCGCACCGCACGCTCAAACGTAATGGTCCACGAGGCCGTTGCCGCCGATCAGGCCGCCGTTGTCCTGACGGATCTCCGAGGCGCCCGGACCGCTGCCCTGGCCGCCGCCGTCGCCGGAGTGACCGCCGTCGGCGCCAGCGCCCCCGTCGCCAAAGGCCTGGGCGTTGCCGCCCTCGGCGCTGCCGTCACGCACCGAGACCTCGACCCCCGAGAACCCGTTGTCCGCCAGCATCGCCCGCAGCCGCGCGCTGTCCGCCATCAGGGCGTCCCGGGTGCCCGCGTGGTGGGCGACGATGGACACGCTGGTGCGGTCGTCACGGGTCGACACGGAGATCTCCAGCGGACCCAGATCCGGCGGGTCCAGCGTGACCCGGGCATTCTGGGTGCCGTTGTTCACCATCCAGGTGACCTGATCGGCCACGCCGCGGGTGAAACCGGGCTGCCCCACCGGGGTCGAGAGCTGCAGCGTCGGCGTCGCGTTGCCGCCGCGGCTCGCGGCGGCGCGGGTATCCACGCTGCCGAGCAGCGCGTCGAACCCGCCGTCGCGGCTGTTACTGTCGTCCGGCGCACTCCCCCCTGCCCCGAGCCCCTGGAGCAGCTGGGAGAGGCGGTCACCGGCATTCTGGCCACCCTTGCCGGCGGCAACGGCGCGCTGCAGGGCGTCGGCACCGTCGCCGTTGCTCCCGCCGGCCTGCTGTGCCGAGACCAGGGCCGCGATCCAGGCACCGATGTCCATGCCGGTACCATCGTCGTCACTGCCGTCGCCATCGACATCGGCCTCCAGACCGGCGAGCTGGCCCGCCAGGGCGTCGGCGTCCAGCCCCGTGCCACCGGCGTCCTGGCCGGCGAGCAGGGCAAGCAACTGCTCACGGCTGAGACCGGCACCGTCCTCGCCGGCGAGCAGATCGCGGATCTGCTCCTTGCTCAGCCGCCGTCCGGTGGCGGCCTCGATGGCCTCGCCGAGGCGGGTCTCGAAGGCGTCGCCCCCGGCGCCGGCGCCCGCCTGGGCCGCCGTGCCCGGCGATGCGCCGGTGGTCTCCGTTGAAAGCTTGATCGACTGCATCAGTTCCTCCCCCCGTCACGGGCACCGCCGCGGCGCACACGCTGGGCAAAGTCGTCGTTCTCCCGCTGTTCCCGGCCGGCCTCGCGCCGGCGCTCCTCGCCGCGGTAGCGCTCGACCAGGGTGTCGAGTGCCCGGGCATCCCCCCAGGACTTCAGCCACTGCTCGCGCAGGGCGGTCACCTCCGCCTCGACCGCCTCCACGGTCTGGCGCTGCTGGCGCACCGCCGTGTCGATACGTGCCATGAAGGCGTTGTAGTCACGCAGCCTGTGGGCGTCCATCCCCGCCTGGCCGGAGACCGCGAAGCGCTGCTCGTACTCCCGACGGAAACCCTGGAGCTGGGCGAGGCGTTCGCGCTCCTGCTCGGCGTCGTCCCGGCGGCCGGCGAGACGGCGCGCATCCTCCCGCGCCCGTTCACCGGCGAGACGCTGGATGGGCTGCATGCGTTCGCTACGTCGTGTCAATGGCATCCCCTCTTAGGCAAGACTCGCCCCCGTGTCCTCGCCGATGAGGTCGTGCAGCTCGGCAACGGCGTCCCGGAACGAAACGGCCTCGCCGATATCCTGACCGAGAAACCGCATGATGGACGAGTGATAGGCGATCGCCTCGTCCACGGACGCGTCGCTGCCGTGCTGGTAGGCACCGACGTTGATGAGGTCCTCGTTGCGCCGGTAGGTGGCATAGAGCCGCCGCAGGCGCTGACTCGCGCGTACGTGCGCGTCGTCGGTGATGTTGAGCATCGCCCGGCTCGCGGACGCCTCGATGTCGATGGCCGGGTAGTGGCCGCTCTCGGCGAGCGAGCGCGAGAGCACGATGTGCCCGTCGAGGATCGCGCGGGCGGAATCGGCCACCGGGTCCTGCTGGTCATCGCCCTCGGTGAGCACCGTATAGAAGGCGGTGATCGAACCCTCGCCCCGACCGGCGTTGCCGGCGCGCTCGACGAGCTGGGGCAGGCGCGCGAACACCGACGGTGGATAGCCCTTGGTCGCCGGCGGCTCGCCGATGGCCAGTCCGATCTCGCGCTGGGCCTGGGCGTAGCGGGTCAGCGAGTCCATGAGCAGGAGCACGCGCAGGCCCTGGTCGCGGAAGTACTCGGCGATGCTGGTGGCGAGCATGGCCCCGTGCATGCGCATCAGCGGCGAGGTGTCCGCCGGCGCTGCCACCACCGCGGAGCGCGCCAGCCCTTCCTCGCCGAGGATGTCCTCGATGAACTCCTTGACCTCCCGGCCGCGCTCGCCGATGAGCCCCACCACCACGACGTCGGCGTTGGTGTAGCGGGTCATCATGCCGAGCAGCACGCTCTTGCCCACGCCGCTGCCCGCGAACAGGCCCATACGCTGGCCCTGGCCCACGGTAAGCAGCGCGTTGATCGCGCGGATGCCCACATCCAGGGGCTCACGGATGGGGGCACGCCCCAGCGGGTTGATCGAGCGACCGGCGAGGGGCATGCGTGCCGGCGCCTCCGGCGCGGGACGGTCGTCCAGCGGCTCACCGCCGCCATCGAGCACGCGCCCGAGCAGATCGGGACCAACGTGCGCCGCGAGGGCCTCCTCACGGGGGAGCACCCGTGCGTTCGGGGTCACCCCGTGGAGCGCGCCGGTGGGCATCAGGAACAGCCGCCCCTCGGCAAAGCCGACCACTTCCGCCTCAACGCTGTGATCGCCGTGCCCGAAAATCTCGCAGCGCGAGCCCACCGGGGCCTCGCAGCCCTCGGCCTCCAGGGTGAGTCCGATCATCCGGCGCAACCGCCCCTCAACGACGGGGTCCGGCCGCCGCAGTCCGTCGCGCCGGGCGGCGAGGCGCCCGGCCCAGTCCACGCGGCGGGCCTCAGTCATCGTCCGCCTCCCCGGCTGGATCCGCCCCGCCCTCCGCGGCCGTGTCACCGTCCCGGCCGTCGCCGAGCAGCGAGGCCGCGACGTTGGCGATCCGGGTCTCCAGCCGCGCGTCCACGTGGGAAGCACCGCTGTCCACCAGGCAGCCACCCCGGTTGACCGACGGATCCTCAACGATCCGCCATTCACCCTCGACGCCGGCATCGCGGAGCACGGCGGCATCGTCCGGATGCACCCTCAGGCGCACCTCACGGTTGTCCAGCGGCAGCTCCGCCACCGCCTCGCGCACCACGCCGACGATCTCGCCGTGCTGGGTGACGATTTCCCGGCGGATGACCTGCCGGGCCACCGCCAGGGCGAGCTCGGCGAGCCCCTGCTCCACCTCGGCGTCCATCTCCGCGGCTGGGGCCTGGAGCGAATCGAGCAGGGCCTGGAGCTCGCCGGCACGGCGTTTGATCTCCGCCTGCCCCTGGTCCAGGCCCGCCTGCCGGCCCTCGGCGAAGCCCTTTTCGTAGCCTTCGCGGCGCCCCTCCCGCGCGGCCTCGGCACGCGCCTCGGCCTGCATCCGTTCGATCTCCTCGACGCTCGGCATCTCCGGCGCCGGCTCGGTGGCCTCGTCGCGCCGGTTGCCCGCCATATCGGGGATCTCCCACGCACTGGCGACACCCGTGTCGTTCTCCTCGGCCCAGATCGGGCGGATACGCTCGCTCATACAAAGGACTCCCCACCGCCGCCGAGCATGATCTGGCCCTCATCGGCAAGCCGCCGCGCCACGGTAAGGATTTCCTTCTGCGCCTGCTCGACCTCGCTGACGCGCACCGGCCCCTTGGCCTCGAGATCGTCCTGGAGCATCTCGGCGGCGCGCTTGGAGAGGTTGCGCATGACCTTGTCCTTGACCCGGTCGTCCGCGCCCTTGAGCGCGAGCACGAGGATGTCCGTGCCGACCTCGCGCAGCAGCAGCTGCACGCCGCGGTCGTCGACGTCGGCGAGGTCGTCGAACACGAACATGAGGTCCTGGATCTGGTCGCCGAGCTCGCTGTCGGCGGTCTGGATATGCTCCATGACGTCGCTCTCAACGCTGGAGTCGAGGTAGTTCATGATGTTCGCCGCCGACTGTGCCCCGCCGATGGACGACGACTTGATCCGCTGCTTGCCGGAGAATTGACGCTCCATGATCTCGTCGAGCTCCTGCAGCGCGGCGGGCTGGATGCTCTCCAGGGTGGCGATACGCATGACGATGTCGTGGCGGATACGATCCGGCAGCTCCGCGAGCACCTGCGCGGCCTGGTCGGCGTCCAGGTAGGCAAGCACGATGGCGATGATCTGCGGGTGTTCCAGGCGCACCATCTCCGCGATCGTGCGTGGATCGAGCCACTTGAGCTGCTCCAGGCCGCGGGTGTTGCCGCCCATGAGGATGCGGTCGATGATGCTGCCGGCGCGGTCCTCGCCCAGGGCCTTGACCAGCACCGAGCGGATGTAGTCGGTGTTGCCGATGCCCAGCGACGTCTGCTCCTCGACGGTGGTGACGAAGTCGTTGAGGACCTTGTTGACCTGATCCTTGGAGACGTTTTCCAGGCTCGACATGGCTAGTCCCAGCTGCTGGACTTCCCGCGGGCCCAGGTGCTGCATGATCTCGGCCGCCTCGTTCTCGCCGAGGGTCATGAGAAATATCGCCGCGCGCTCCGCACCCGTCATGCCGTGCTACTCGCTGCTGCCTTCCGGACTGAGCCAGCTCTTGATGACGTTCGCCGCCAGTGCCGGCTCGCTACTGGCCATCTCGCGTGCCGCCTGCACGCGCTGCTCGTACTCCTCGCTGCCCCGGCTGCCACCGCCGCTCTCGACCTGTCGCTGGGCCCGCTCGGCCATAAGCTGCGCCTGCTCAGCACCCTGCCCCTCGAGCTGCGCGCTCTGAGCTGCCGCCTCGCCGTCCTCGCGCGCCTCACCGTCGCGGCGCCGGTCGCGTCCGAGCAGGCCCTGGATGAGCGGGCGAATCACTGCCAGGATCAACACCAGCCCCACGATGGTCGCGAGCAGCAACCGCCCGAGCTCCCATACCCAGGGCTGCTCCCAGAGCGGCGGCGACACGTCCGGCGCCTGCTCCACCGGGGCACGGAATTCCGTGCTCACCACGTCCAGTGTATCGCCCCTGCCGGGGTTGAAGCCCACAGCGCGCTGGACCAGCGAGCGGATCTCCTCGAGCTGGTCGGCGGAAAACGGATCGGCCACCGTCTCACCCGCATCATTGGTCGTGGTCGGCTGGTCCAGCAACACCGCCACCGAGAGGCGCTGGATCGTGCCCACCTCGCCCTTGCGGTGGCTGACCACCCGGCTGACTTCGTAGTTGCGGGTCGCGCTCTCGCTGGCGTCCACCACCTGCGTCTGGGCGCCGCCCTGACCGCCCTGGCCGCCCTGGCCGCCCTGGCCGCCCTGGCCGCCCTGACCCTGAGCGTTCGCGCCCTGTTGACCCTGCTGTCCCTGCTGTACAGGGGCCAACTGGCCGCCCGCCGGCGGCTGATTGGTCAGGGCACCGGGGACACCGTTCGGCCCCTCGCCGCGCACGGAACGATCATTGGAAATCTGCTCGCTGCGCAGCGCCGTCTGATCCGGGTCGTAGCGCTCCTCGGTCTGCTCGGTGACCGAAAAGTCAAGCTGCGCATCCACCTGCGCCCGCACCTTGTCCCGGCCCACGATGGGCGCGAGCAGATCGCGAATGCGCTGGACGTAGTTCCGCTCGATACGCCGCTGCTGGGCGAGCTGCTCACCGCTGGCCTCGGCACCGTTGCCCCCGGACTGCTCGGTGAGCAGCGTGCCGTCCTGATCGACCACTGAAACACGCTCGGCGCTGAGCTCGGGAACCGCGCCGGCGACGAGGTTGACCACCGCCCGGACCTGGCCGTCGCTAAGCGACCGGCCGGGAAATAGCGTGACGGTTACCGATGCGGTGGGCTTGCGGTCCTCGCTGACGAACGCCGAGCGCTCGGGGATGGCGAGATGCACGCGCGCCGAGCGCACGGCGTTGAGGCTGGTTATGGTGCGGCCGAGCTCGGTCTCCAGCGCCCTGTGGAACCGGGCCGTCTGCAGGAACCGGCTGGTGCCGAAGCCCGGATCCTTGCGCAGGCTCTCGAACCCCACACCACCGGTCTGCGGCAGGCCCTGGGCGGAGAGCGTCATGCGCGCGTCGTAGATGCGATCCATCGGCACCATGATGGCGCCGCTGTTCTCGTCCACCTGGAACGGGATGTTCGCCGTCTGCAGGGCGTCCATCACGGCACTGGCGTCCTCGGCGGGCAGATCCGAGAACAGGGGCCGGTACATGGGCTCCTGCACCCACATCACCAGGCCGACACCGGCGGCGATCGCCACTGCCAGGCCAAGCACCAGCGCGAGCTGACGGAATACCCGGTCGCCCAGGTACTCGCTGATGAGCCGGCCGAGCCGCCCCTGACCGTCGCGCCGCGGTCCCGACCCGGCGGTATCGGTGGCGGGCTGCTGCCCGGGCTGTGTCGTGAGTGCCTGACTCGCCTGCGCCATTGCCGTGCCCTAAGTTACACCTGCATCCGCGATATCTGGCGGTATGCGTCCAGTAGCTGGGTCCGGGTCTCCTTGACCGCAGTGAACGCCACCCGCGACTTCTGCCCCGCCACCATTGCCTCTGCCAGCGAGACGTTGCCGCCCCGGAGGAAGGTGTCGGATTTCTGACTCGCGGTCTGCTGCAGGTCGTTCACGGAACGCAGCGCATCGGTGAGCATCCCCTGGAAGCCCTGCGACGACGAGGCGGTGCCGGTCGCGGTGGCCGCGGCCTCGTTGGACGGTGTGCGCTGGGCCTGCGAGGCCAGGGTGCGCATCTGCGCGAGCACCTGCTGGATACTGGGGTCGGCCATGTTCATTCCCTCCACGGGCATTGGACCTGCCCCGGTGTTGCAAGGGCCGTGCCCACTTTCGAGAACCCCCGTCACGTGCCGGGCAAATCCGGCGCCGGCCGACGCAACGGCTCCGCCCGGAACTGCCGACAGCCGGCCTGTCGGCTGCCAGGAGCAGCCGACCTACCGGCCAAGCCGACCGCGCCGTGCCCCTCTCCCTTCACAGGAGAGGGGTTGGGGAGAAGGTGTGGCTCCCGCCGCCAAGGGTAGGCCGGACACGGCCGCCAGGCCGTGTGCGACATCCCTAACCCCGCTCAGGCGCCCCGAAAGACGTCGCACGCCTGCGGCGCACGACCTACCCATCGTTGTAGGTCGGGCACGGCCGCCAGGCCGTGTGCGACGTCCCTGACCCCGCTCGGGCACCCCGAAAGTCGTCGCACGCCTTCGGCGCACGACCTACCCATCGTTGTAGGTCGGGCACGGCCGCCAGGCCGTGTGCGACATCCCTGACCCCGCTCGGGCGCCCCGAAAGACGTCGCACGCCTGCGGCGCACGACCTACCCACCGTTGTAGGTCGGGCACGGCCGCCAGGCCGTGTGCGACATCCCTGACCCCGCTCGGGCGCCCCGAAAGACGTCGCACGCCTGCGGCGCACGACCTACCCATCGTTGTAGGTCGGGCACGGCCGCCAAGCCGTGTGCGACGTCCCTGACCCCGCTCGGGCGCCCCGAAAGACGTCGCACGCCTGCGGCGCACGACCTACCCACCTTTGTAGGTCGGGCACGGCCAACGGCCGTGTGCGACGTCTTCGGTCAACCCCCCGCCGCCCGGGATATCCGCGAAACGCCATCCTGCTCCCCACACCCCGGTCACGCCGGGCGCGAGGCGGTGTCCTCGCGGTCGATACCATACTTGCGCAGCTTCTCCACGAGGGTCGTGCGACGCAGGTTGAGCAGCTTCGCCGCACGGGCCACGACGCCGTCGGTGGCATCCAGGGCGTCACGAATCAGACGCTGTTCCAGATCGCCGAGCACCTCGCGGAGGTCCATACCGGTCTCCGGATCCAGGGACGGCCAGCCCCCCCCGGCAGCATCCGATTCCACGGCCGCGGCCTCCGCTTCCGGCTCGGGCTCGGGGATGTGCTCGTCCACCGCTTCGAGAAGGCGTTCCGGCAGGTCGTCAACATCCGCCTCCTGCCACGGGTGGAGGATAGCCATGCGCTCGACCAGGTTGGCGAGCTCGCGGACGTTGCCCGGCCAGTGATAGCGCGCGAACAGCGCCAGCGCACGCGGACTGAACGACACGGAGCCCCGGCCGTCACTCTCGATCCGGCGCACGATCTCGTCCACCAGCACCGGGATGTCGGCGACCCGGCGCCGCAACGCCGGCAGCTCGATGGGGAAGACATTGAGGCGATAGTAGAGATCCTCGCGGAACTCGCCGTCGGCGATCCGCCGCTCCAGATCACGGTGGGTGGCCGCGATGATACGCACGTCCGCCTCGATGCTGCGATTGGAGCCCACCCGTTCGAAGGTGCGCTCCTGAAGCACGCGGAGGAGCTTGACCTGCATGTGCAGGCTCATGTCGCCGATCTCGTCGAGGAACAGCGTGCCCCCCTGGGCGAGCTCGAAACGGCCCTGGCGCGCCGAGATAGCACCGGTAAACGCACCTTTCTCGTGACCGAAGAGCTCGCTCTCCAGCAGGTCCGCGGGAATAGCGCCGCAGTTGACGGGTACAAACGGCTTGTCAGCCCGCCCGGACTGGGCGTGGATCTGCTGCGCCACCACCTCCTTGCCGGTGCCGGACTCGCCGAGGACCAGAACGCTGGCCTCGCTCGCGGCGACCTGCTCGATAAGCCGCCCGACGCGCTGCATGGTCCGGCTCTCGCCGACGAGCCGCGGCACCGCATCCCGCGCTCCCTCGGCGGGTCTCGCGGGCTGGCCGAGGACCTTCTGCATCGCCGACTGGAACTCCTGGCGGCGCAATGGCAATTGCAGGGTACCGACCACATTGGCACCACGGCTCAGCGCACTGCCCCGCTCCACCCCGACCAGGTAGGCCGGCACGCCGGGCAGGCGCTCCCACTGCGCGTTCAGCAGCTCGGCCCCTGAATCGTCGCCCCCGACGACAAGGCACAGCGCGGGATCGACCTCACCGAGCACGCCGTCGAACTCCGCCGGATGGGCCACACAGCGCGCCGTGTGCCCGACGAATTCCACGACAGCGCAGACGCCAGCAGCCCGCTCGGCGTCCGCGTCGAGCACCAGAACATTCGCCATTGCATTGCCCCGTTCATCAGAAGGGCCACCCCCTCAGGCGGCCTTGTTGTTCTTCCGGGGTGAGACACGTCCGCCTTCTTGTGTGCGCCGGTTCTCACCCGGGGCTAGAGTTCAGCAGTTCGAGAACCCGGCGTCAATGAACCGACGATCAAAGGACGCACCGTCACCAGGTGTCGACGCCCTGACACCCCGGTCGTGCGCCGCCTCCGTTGGTGCCGTGTCGCGCGTCGGCGGGAGCTGTCGCACACGGCCTACCGGACGGTTCGGTAGGTCGTGCGCCGAAGGCGTGCGACGTCTCGGGTAGCGCCGTGTCGCGCATCGGCGGGAGCTGTCGCACACGGCCTCACGGCCGTGCACGACCTACCGGACGGTTCGGTAGGTCGTGCACCGAAGGCGTGCGACGTCTCGAGTAGCGCCGTGTCGCGCGTCGGCGGGAGCTCTCGCACACGGCCTGCGGCCGTGCACGACCTACCCGCGGTTCCCGAAGGCGGGCAACGTCTCTTGGGGCTCAGCGGGAAAAGCGGCGGTAGGCGTCGGCCGCCTGGCGCCCGCGCTGGGACTCCTCCAGCATGCGGGCGGCCTCGTCGCGGTGGGCACGGGCGAGCTCGATCAGCGACTCGTCGAGCTCAAGCACCCGGCGGACGCAGTCCGCGACCACCGGGGCGGCATCGTGGGGAACCGGGGTGGCAAAGAGCTCGCGGGAAAGCTCCTGGCGTTCAGCCTCGCGTTCGGCAAAGCCGACCCAGTCACCCGCCTCACCGAAGGTGCGCATCTCACGGGTGAGCGCCAGCAGCCGCCGCGCGATGCGTTCGCGCTCCGCGGCCGCGGCGGCATCGCCGTCAGACGGCGCCACCGGCCTGGGCGTTTTGCTGTCCGGGGGCATTGCGTGCCTCTGCCGGGATTCCGTCCCAGCCTTCCTTGATCTCGCGGAGCAGGGTCGCGACCTCGTCCAGCGCCGTCAAGTCATTATGCGCGTTGGCCGCCACCAGGCGCCGCTGCATATACTCGTACAGCGAATCCAGGTTGCTCGCCAGCTCTCCACCCTCTTCATGATTCAGACTGGCTCGCAGACCGTCGAGGATCCCGATCGCCTTGCCGATACGCTCGCCCTTCACCGCGACATCGCCACGCTCCATCGCGCCGCGGGCCTGGGCTACACGCTCCAGACCACCGTTGAACAGCATCGCTGTCAGCTGCCAGGGATCAGCGTAGTTCGCACCGCTGCGATCCACCTGCTGGTAGGCGTTAACGCCGTAAGTCATCTGCCGCTACCTCTGTCGTACCCCGTGTGCCCCGCTCCGGGGCGTCTGTTTCAAACGAACGCCAGTCGGCGCTAGTTGTCCCCGTTGGTGCTGATGTAGCCCGGCAGGCTCTTCAGCCCCTGGGTCAGCTGGCTCTGCATGCTGTCCATGTCCGAGACGATCTGGTCCATGGCAATAAACTGGTCGAGATACCGCTGCTGGAGGTTGGACATGCGCCGGTCCAGGTCGTCGCGCTGGTCGGCGATACGATCGAGCCGGTCCTGCAGCCCGTCGGTGCGGCTGCTGATGAGCCCGTTATCGCCGAGATACGAATCGGCGATCTCCTCCAGCCGGCCCGCGACCCCGCCGGAATCCGCCGTGAACAGCTCCGCGACACCTTTCGGATTGTCCTCCAGGGCGGCGTTGAGACGCTCCTCGTCGATACTCAGCTGGCCGTCGCGACCAACCCCCAGGCCGAGATCCGCGAGGCTGCGGAGATCGCCCTCGACACCCTCGACGGGACTGGTCACGCCCTGGCGGACCTGCGTCTGCAGCCCGCGGGCGGTGGCATCCCCAAGCAGCACAGAGGCCTCGCCACTGGCCTTGTCGTAGCTGGTCAGCTGGCTGATGGTCTGCATCAGGGTGTTGTAGCCCTTGACCATATCCTCCAGCGCGGACTTAACGCCGCTGTCGTCACGGCCCACGGTGAGTGTCTGGGTCTCGCCCGGCGCAGAGGACGCCAGGTCGATGGTCACACCGGGGATCACGTCGTCGATGCTGTTGCTCGAACGCGTCGCGGTCTGACCATCCACCTGGATCACCGCGTCCTCGGCGGTCTGGGTCTCGGTGAGGTTGCTCACGCCGGAGTCATAACGCAGTGCCGACAGGCCGGCGGCGTCCGTGTCGTCGCCGTCTCCGTCACCACTGACGCCGACGGTAATCGTGTTCTCGGTACCCGGGTCGTCCGCGGTGAGTACCAGGCGCGATTCGGTGTTGCCGCTGCTGTCGTCGACGTTGATGATGCTTGCGGTCACGCCGCCGTCGGCGTCGTTGATGGCGTCCCGAATGCCGGCCAGGGTGTTGTCGCCGCTGCCGATCTTGACGTCGAACGAGGAACCACCGACACCGATACTCAGCGTGCCCGTGCCGACGGTAGAGTCCTCACTCCATCCCATGTCGCCGGCACTGGCGAGCTTCTGCGGGCTCGCCATCTTCGTGACCTCGATGGAGTAGGATCCGGTCTGCGCGGTCGAATCCGCCGAGGCAGTGAACACCTCGGAATCCGATGAGCTCGCGCTTCGCTGCCCGAAGGTATCGACCTTCTGCAGCCCCTGGATGCTATCGCTGAAGCTCGACAGGGCCGATTTCAGCGCGCCATAGGCCGAGAGCTTGGTCTGATAGGTCTCCTCTTTCGAGGAGAGCCGCGACTCGGCCGGCTCGCGCTCGGCGGACACGAGATCGGAAACTGTCTGGTTGATGTCCAGGCCGGAGCCGATTCCCAGGCTGGTGAGCGTTGACATGGGGCTGACCTCTTACCGATTGACCGCCGCCGGCGAACCGTCCGTCACGCCTCGGTCCGGAACAGTGCGCCGCCGTCTTCGTCGCTCAACTTGTGCATGAAACGCGCCAACTCGAGGATATCCTCGGGCGGAATCTGCCGGATCACCTCGTCGGTACGGCCGTCCACCACCTTCACCACGCTGCGTCCGGTGGCATCGTCCACGGAGAACTGCAGGTTATGGTCATAGCGCTCGAAGCGCTCGCGCAGCTGCTCCACGAGCTGCTCCGCCGCCTTGCGTTCACCCTCGCCGCCCAGGGCCGGGCGCTCCGAGTCCTGTATCGCCGAGGTGCGGGGCTGGTCCCCCGTGCGCTGCTGCTGCACCGTTGATCGAGACATTGAGCGGCCATCGGCCTCAGTGGTGGGGGGCACCACCTGAGAAAGCCCCTGTGAAACATTCTGAACGGTTGCCATTTCCGGACCCTCTCACCACCCGGTAAGCGGCGGCGCCCCGGGTCAGGGCGCCGCCATCCGCCTGCCTTACTGCAGCAGGCTCAGCACCGACTGCGGCTGCTGGTTGGCCTGGGCCAGCATCGACGTACCCGCCTGCTGGAGCACCTGGGCCTTGGACAGCTTGGCCGTCTCGGCGGCAAAGTCCGCGTCCTGAATGCGGCTGCGCGCGGCCGAGAGGTTCTCCGAGCTGGTCTCGAGGCTCGAGACCGTGGACTCGAAGCGGCTCTGGATGGCACCGAAGGTACCCCGGAGCGAGTCGACGTCCGAGAGCGCGGAGTCGATGCGCTGGAGCGCCGCATCCGAGTTCGCGGCGGTCAGGATGTCCGAAGCGGACAGGGCCTTGGTGCCCGTGGTGTCGGTCGCAGTGGCGGCGACCGTGCTGAACGACTGCGACTCGCCGTCGTTGTTGGCCACGGAGATCTGGTTGTCGGAATCGAGGCGCACGCTGCCCTTGTAGACCGTGTACTCACCGCCGGTCGCCGTAATTCCGGTGTTGCCGAAGAAGCCGCCGACACTGGCCGAGCTGCCCACGGACTCCTTGATCTCGATGTTGCGGCCATCCTCCGCGCTCAGCACCAGCTTGCCGGAACCGTCCACCCGCGCACCCACGCCGGTCTCGTTGGAGGCGTTGTTGATCTGGGTGGCCAGCGCCTCGGCGCTGCTCACGTCCACGCTGCCCTCGGTCTGCTGGGTGATGGTCTTGCCGTTGATCTCGAGGGTGTAGGTCTCGGACGTGTTGGTGCTGTCACCAAAGCTCAGCTCGCTGAAGCTCAGGGTGGTCTGCGCCGCCTCTGCCGTTGCGGTCACGCCGTGGTCCTCGGTGCCCAGGTTGATCGCCTCGGCGATACCATAGGCGGAGTTGGCGCCGCGGCCCGCGCTCATCTCGTCGGAGGTCAGCGCGGAGCTGACGGACGCCACGTTGACACCGTTGATCGCCAGATCGCCGGAGCTGTCGAGGAAGAAATCGTTGCTGTTCGACGGCGCGCTGGTGGAAGCGGAGTAGTCGTTCAGCGCGTAGTCCGCCGTGGCGTGATTACCGATGGAGTTCGTCCGCATGCTGGAGCTGACGTCCACGGAGATGGTCTCGCCGACGTTGGCGCCCACCTGGAACTCCTCGGTGCCGAGGCTGCCGTCGAGGATATTACGGCCGTTGAACGCCGTGGTCTTGGCCAGACGGTCGTTCTCGGAGAGCAGCTGCTGGAACTCGGCGTCCAGCGACTCCCGGTCCTGGGTGGCGTTGGTGGCGTTACGCGACTGCACCGCCAGCTCACGCATGCGCTGGAGGTTGTTGGTCATCTGCTGGAGCGCGCCCTCGCCGGTCTGCGCCAGGGAGATGCCGTCATTGGCGTTACGTGCCGCCTGGTCCATGCCGTTGATCTGGGCGGTCATGCGATTGGAGATCGCAAGCCCCGCCGCGTCGTCCTTGGCGCTGTTGATGCGCAGACCCGAGGAGAGACGCTCCATGGCCGTACGCATGGTGTCCTGGGTGTTGTTCAGGTGCCGCTGGGAATTCAGCGACGCGATGTTGGTGTTGATGACCTGTGCCATTGCTCAGTCTCCTTGCCAGATAGTCCGGAGCCCCGGATTGCGCTTCGGCGACCGGCCTGTCTGATGCACTGATGGCCGCCTTCAAACCCTCTATCGGCACCCCCGCGAAGGACTTTACCCCCTGACCACAAGAGATTATCCAATCGGCGACGGCATGCCCCTTGCAATGCCCCGTACGGGCCGCGGGAGGCGCCATGGCGGGGCCCGCTGGGCGGCAGGCGCCGTGGATGCGACACTCCCGCGTGGACGGACAAACAGGTGGAACGACAGACATGACTAACGCCGGCACGGACAACGAGCGCCTGGAGCTGGCCGACCTGCACCAGGGCGCCGGACGCCTGCAGGAGGCCGAGGCGGGCTACCGCGCAGTCCTCGCGGACGATCCCGAGAACGCCGACGCCTACAACGGCCTGGGTCTGCTCGCGATGCGGATCGGCCAGCACGACGTGGCCGGCCAGCTCTTCGGCATGGCCGTCGAGCTCGCCCCCGGCGATACGGTCTTCCTCTGCAATCAGGGCACCGCCCTGTACGGCGAGAGGCGTCTGGACGAGGCCCGGGCCGTATTCGAGCAGGCGCTGGCGCACGACGAACACTGCGCCAAGGCCCTGCTCAACATCGGCATTATCCATAAGGCGCGCCGCGAATACGCCCAGGCCACCGAGGTGCTCAACCGCGCCGTGGTCGCGGCCCCGCGGGATCCGGACGCCTTCGCCAACCTCGCCGAGGCGCTGCTGGAGATCGGCCAGCACGATTCGGCGGAGAACATCGCGCGGGCAGCAGTCAACCTCGACAACCGCCACGTCCTCGGACTCTTCGCACTGGCCTCCACCCTCGTGGCGCTGGCGCGCCCGCAGGAAGCGCTGGCCTGGGCGAAGCGCCTGGTGCGTTACGCCCCCGGCGAGGCACGCTTCCACCGGCTGCTCGCTGAGTGCCTCGCCCACTCCGGCGGCCACGAACAGGCCTACCGAGAGGCTCGCAAGGCGATCGCGCTGGCCCCCGAGGACACCGCGGGGCTGGGACTGATGGCGGAGATCCTGGCCGGCCAGGGGGAGTGGGACCAGGCGCAGGATGCGATCGAACGGGCACTGGCACTCAAACCCGGCGACGACCAGCTCGTCAGCATCAAGGCCCGGGTGCTGGAACGCAGCGGCCGCAAGGCCGAGGCCTTCGAGCTGGTCCGGCCGCTGATCGAGAACAACGCCACCGTGGCCCCGGGTACCCTGGGGGCCTATCTCACCCTCGCCCGCCGGATGGGCGAACAGAAGCAGGCCGCGGAGATCGTCGACCGCGCCATGTCCGGCAGGCTCGCCAGCCGCTCGCACTACGGCCTCTACTTCACCGCGGGGCAGCTCTACGACGACATCGGCGACTACGACCGGGCCTTCGACTTCTTCCGGCGCGGCAACGAGATCAAGCCCCGGACCTACGACCGGGCGTTCGCGGAAAAGCAGTTCGACGCGGTGACCACGACCTTCACGAAGGCGCTGTTCGAGCGCCTGTCGGGTATCGGCAGCGACTCCCGGCGACCAATCTTCATCGTCGGCATGCCCCGCTCCGGCACCAGCCTCACCGAGCAGGTCATCGCCAGCCACCCCGGCGTCACCGCCGCCGGCGAGCTACGCGAGATCCAGAGCATCGCCAACGCCCTGCCGGATCTCATGGACGTCACCACCCCCTACCCGGAGTGCGTGCCGGAGCTCACCCGGGAGTCCGCGGCGAAGGCCGCCGGGCAGTACCTGGACTTCCTCGCTGAGCTGGCGCCGGACGAGACACTGCGGGTCACCGACAAGATGCCGCAGAACTTCATGCATCTCGGCCTGATCGCGCTGCTGTTCCCCAACGCGCGGATCATCCACTGCAACCGGAACCCGCTGGACACCTGCCTGTCCTGCTATTTCCAGAACTTCGCCGCCTCGGGCCTGCAGTTCGCCTACGACCAGGACAACCTGGCCCATTACTACCGCCACTACCGGCGCCTGATGGCCTACTGGCGGGAGGCGTTGCCGCTGTCGATCCACGAGCTGCACTACGAGCGCCTGGTCAGTGACCCGGAGCTGGAAATCCGCCGGATGCTCGAGTTCTGTGACCTGCCGTGGGACGACGCCTGCCTGGACCACACGCGCTCCGGCGTACGCACCCTGACGGCGAGCTACGACCAGGTCCGCCAGCCGATCTACACGAAGTCCAAGCAGCGCTGGCGGCACTACAAGAAGCACCTCAAGCCGCTGATCAACGGGCTGGGGGAGGCGCTGGCGTTCGAATAGGCGGGCGTTGGCGTGCCTTTGCGCGTGGCTTTCGGAGAGGGATGGGATGTCGCACACGGCCTCGCGGCCGTGCACGACCTACCGGCTGGGGTGGCGAACGCCGGCGGTGTGCGTTTTCGGGCCAGCGCAGCGGGCGCGTGGCACACCGCCGCTCGCCGTGTATAGCCCGCCGGATATGGTAGGTCGTGCGCCGAAGGCGTGCGACGTTCTCGTGCCGGATACCGTTCCTTGCAACCGCGAGTGCGATCCACGATGGTCGAACGACACGAATCGATCATCGGGGAACGCAGGGATGCGATACCGACGCCCATGGATACCGGGTGGTTCCTATTTCTTTACCGTTGTGACCTACCGGCGGCGGGCCGTGCTGTGCGACGCGGGCATCCGCGCCCTGCTCGGTGCCGCGATCCGCGGAACGCGCGAGCGCCGGCCGTTTCGCATGGAGGCGATCACGCTGCTGCCGGACCATCTTCACTGCGTGTGGACGTTGCCACCGGACGATGCCGATTTCGCCACCCGCTGGAGCCTGATCAAACGGGCCGTGACGGCGGGCGCGCAGCGCGGACGCATCTGGCAACCGAGGTTCTGGGAGCACTGTATCCGCGACGAGGCTGACTTCCGCAACCACCTCGATTATGTCCATTACAATCCGGTTCGCCACGGCCTCGTGGCCTGTCCGGCGGCGTGGCCGTGGTCGAGTTTTCATCGACTGGTACGCGCGGGTGTGTACCCGCCGTATTGGGGCGAGCAGGTGCCGTCCCTACCACCGCATGTCGGGCGTGAGTGAGTGGTGGGGTTGCAGGTGCCATGTCGCAGGCGGTTGGAGGCGCGCCCGACGGGGGATGTCGCACACGGCCTTTGGCCGTGCACGACCTACCGATGTTGGCGGACGGAGCAGCCGCCCACGTCCGCTCGCCGTGCATAGCCCGCCGGATGGGTAGGTCGTGCGCCGAAGGCGTGCGACGTTCTCGCCCCGGTAGGCGGGATGTCGCACACGGCCTCGCGGCCGTGCACGACCTACCGGCTGGGGTGGCGAACGCCGGCGGTGAGCGTTTTCGGGCCCGGCGCAGCGGGCGCGTGGCACACCGCCGCTCGCCGTGTATAGCCCGCCGGATATGGTAGGTCGTGCGCCGAAGGCGTGCGACGTTCTCGCCCCGGTAGGCGGGATGTCGCACACGGCCTGGCGGCCGTGCACGACCTACCGGGGGTGGCGGACGGAGCCGCACACGGCCGGTCGCCGTGCACGAGCTACCGGAATGGGGTCTTATGCGGGCTTACAGGTAGTTGAACAGGCTCATGCCCTGGATCTTGGAGTAACTCTGCTGGGCTGCCTGCATGCCGGTAAGGCGTCGTGAGAACTCGGAGATGGCGCTGGCGTAATCCAGGTCCTGGATCGTACTGCGCGCGCTCTTGAGCTCCAGCGCCGCGGCCTCGTTGGCATTGCGCTCGCTGTCCAGGCCGTTCAGCCGGCCGCCCACCTCGGCGCGGATCCGCTCGACGTTCTCCAGACCGGCGTCGACTTCCGCGAGCGCCCGGTCGCCGGCGGCCTGGAACGCACTCCGCCCCTGCTCCGTGTCGCTGGCGTTTTCCAGCGCGCTCGCGAACCGCTCGACCGCATCGAACATCGAGCGATCGCTGTCCGCCTGAATGGTGAGCGCATCGCCGTCCGCCGGCTGGCCGTGCAGGGTCAGCTCCACGCCCTGTTCTGGGAGCTGGATGCTCCGGCCGGCCTCGTAACGCCCGGTTATGGCGTTGCCGTCGCTGTCGGTAACCGCGTTGCCGCTGTCGTCGACGACCGCATAGTCGAACCCGCCGTCGGCGGTTTCCGTGAACCGGACCTCGTAGCCGGAGACGTCCTCGCGCTGGGTGACCGACGTGTTGACCGCCACTGCCGCCGTGGCCGTACCGGTGCTTCCTGTAGTGGCCGTCACCTCGTAGCTGGCCGGCATGTCCATGAAGGTCTCATAACCGGTATGGGTCGTCTCCATGCTCCGGCCGGCTCCCACCTGCAGACGGCGGGCGGTCTGGCCACCGGCATACTGGACGGTATCGTCCGCCTGCGTCTGGAACGGGCGGGTACCGCTCTGGGCACCGGCGAAAAGGTATTCGCCATTGCCGTCGGTGGTGTTGCCAAGCTGAACGAGGTGCTTCCACTGCTCGCGGACCTCGGCGGCGATCTTCTTGCGGTCCTCCGCCGTATTGCTGTCGTTCTTCGCCTGAACGGCGAGCTCGCGCACCCGCTGGAGAGTCGAGCTGACCTCGTTCAGGGTCGACTCCTCCAGCCCCATCCGCGACTCGGCAGCATCGATGTTGCGGTTGTAACGCTCCGTGCTCTCGATGCTCTGGGCGAGCTCCAGGACCCGCGCCGCACCGGACGGGTCGTCCGACGGGCTGAGTATGCGCTTGCCCGAGGCAATCTGCTCCTGGACCTTCGAGAGGGTGTTCTGCTGGTCAAGCAGCGCATTGAGGGCGGTCTGGTGATACTGGTTGGTAGAGATGCGGACCATGATCAGCCTCGTGTCGCCGACAGCAGCGCGTCGAAGGTGGTGCGGGCGATGGAGATGGACTGTGCGGCGGCCTGGTAGGCCTGCTGGAAGCGCATGAGGTCCGCCGCCTCCTCATCGAGGTTCACGCCGGAGACCTCGTCACGGGCGGCCCTCGCCTGCTCCAGCACGGATTCCTGGGCATCGCGGCCGGTCTGCGCCTGCAGGGTCTTCGTGCCGACCTCGCCGACCAGCCCGGCATAGAATTCCTGCAGGGTCGTGTCACCGCCGTCGAACACGCCCTGCTCGGCGATGTCGCCGAGGGCCACGGCATTGCTGCTGTCACCCACGGCGCCGGTATTGCGCTCCAGGGTGAACGCGTCGCCGACCTCGGGACGGCCGCTCAACGCGCCCGAGACGGTGGCAGTATTGCCACCGCCGAGCGCGACGTCCACCGAGAACGCCTTGCCCGCGGCGTCAGTCGCGGGATCGTAGGCGATCGTAACCGGGTTGCCGGCGCCATCGTTCACCGCGTTGCCGCCGCCGTCCACCAGCTCGTAGCCCGTGCCACCACCGGGCAGGCTGTCGGTGTATTCCAGCCGGTAGGCCGGCCCGCCCGACGGCAGACCGTCGATGCTGTCGACGCTGAAATCGTCGACAGCCGCATCACCGTCGTTGCCGCTGACCTCGCCCACCCGCAGCGGGGCGGCGACAGCGACCTGGCTGGGCCGGTCGATGGCGACCCGCATGCCTGTCGCGGCGTCCTGCAGTGGATCGACGCTGATGGTCGCACCATCGGAGGCACCGGAAACCTTACCCATGTCCAGGTTCATTCCGGCAAACGAGACGACCTGGTCATTGTCCTGAAACGTCTGCGTGTCGCCGGTGGCGACGTTCTCCGCAGTCCACTGCGAGCTCGCCTGGTCGAAGGTCAGGCGCACCCCGTTCAGGGCCGGTTCGCTCTCGGGGTCGAAGGCCGCAAATCCGCTGTCAACGGTGGCACCATCGGCGACGCTGCCGGGCCCGCCCAGCGAGAACAGGTCGCCGCCGAGGCCCCCTTCGTTGCCGCCTCCGAACTGCAGGCCGTCGCGATGCTGGGCATTGAACGTCTGCGCCAGGCCGGCGGCCATGCGGTCGATCTCCTCGCGGGTCGGGTTGAGTACATTCTCGCGATAGTCGAGCAGACCGCCGATCTCGCCACCGCCTATCTGGCGGGAAATGTCGGTGGTACCGCCGGAGCGGGTGGTGATCGCAACGTTCAGCCGAGTCGGGTCACCGTCGGGACGGACGGTGGTCAGCTCGGAGTTGCTGAATCCGGAAACCAGTGTCTGGCCGGTGCCCACGAAAACGTTCAGCGAACCGTCGCTCGCCTCCACCGTGCGGGTGTCCACGAGTCCGGAGAGCTCGCGGACGAGCTGGTCACGCTGGTCGAGCAGGTCGTTCGGCGGCTCGCCGAAGCGCCCGCTCTGTACCGAGATCTCCTGGTTGAGGTCCGCAATCGAGCCCGCGAGCTGGTTCACCTCGGCGGTCTTGCCCTTGAGCTGGGTATTGACGTCGTCATTGAAACCGCGGAGCTGCTCACCGACGCCGCGGAAACGGCTGGAGAGGTTGCGCGCCTGCGTGAGCAGCGTATCCCGACTGGTCGCGGACGATGGATCCGCGGCGACATCCTGGACCGCGCCGTAGAAATCCTGCAGGGCGCTGGAGATCCCCGAGGATTCGTCGCCGAGCATGTCGTCGATGCGCCCGGCGCTGTTGGCCAGGGTCTCCAGGCGCTGGTACTCGGACGTGTTGCGCTGTACCGAGGTCTCCCGGGTCTGGTCGAAGATCCGGCGCACGGTCTCCACCTCCACGCCGCTGCCGGAGAAGCCGTTGCCCGCACCAAGGGGCGTACGGGTGGTGAACTCCGTGCGCTGACGGCTGTAACCGTCGGTGTTGACGTTGGAGATGTTGTGCGAGGTGGTGTTCATCGCGCGCTGCAGGGCCTGCAGCGCGGAGACACCGTTTTCGAATACACCCATACCGGTTCCCTCGTCGGGCCCCTCGCGCGCTCACGCGGGGTACATGTCAGGTTGTCGACCGTTCGCCGGAATCCTTGAGACCCGCCATCGTGTCCCGGAGGGTGGGACCGTCAAGGATCCGGCGCAGTTTTTCCGAATAACGCGGGTCCGTCGCGTAGCCGGCGTCCTCCAGGGCGTCGGCGAATCCGGCGGGATCGTCGTCGCCCGCGTTCAACGCGTCGCGATAGCGGGGATTGCTCTGCAGGAAGTCCGCATAGTCTGCAAAGGCCTCGTCAACCGAGCGGTAGGCGCGGAACTCGGCCTGCTCGCGCACCGCCGCGCCGTCGCGGTATTCCAGCGTCGGCACCCGCACCCGGGCGCCCTGCCAGCCGTGGGCCTTGATGTTGAACATGTTGAAGCTCGGACTGCCGTCAGCGGCCTGCAGGGTTCTCGCCCCCCAGCCCGTCTCGAGGGCCGCCTGGGCCACCAGGGCCTCGGGGGGGACGCCAAGGCGCTCCGCGGTACGCCGGGCCGCGGGGAGGACGTCCTCGACAAAGGCCTGGGGGCTCTCCCAGCGTCCGCCACCGTCAGCGCTGTCCGTTGCCCCGACGCTCTCGTCGGTCTGCCCGGCGGTGCCGCTCCCGGAAGCGGCGGCATCCGCCCCGGCGGCCGCCCAGCCGGTCGGCGGGGCAGCGGCGGGTACGGCCCGCTGCCGGTAATCCGCCAGTGACGTCCCGTTAACCGCGCCCGCGCCGCCCTCGGCCTGGCCCCGCATCTGGCGCTCGACCATGGCGGCGATACCGAAGCCCTGACCGTCGGCGGTCTGCATCGCCACCTGCTTGTCGAAGAGCTGCTGGTACTGGCGCGTGGCGTTATTGGAGAACATCCCACCGTCACCGATGGAGGCATCGCGCATGCCCTTGAGCATCATCTGCACGAACAGCGACTCGAACTGCTTCGCCACCTGCCGGACGGCGTCCTCCCCGCCGGAACGGGCGTCCCGGCGCAAACGCGTCAGGTCGCCGGAGTTGACGGCGTTGTAGCCTCCCAGTCCATCGGCACGCATGGCGACGGCCTCAGATCACTATCAGCTCGGCACGCAGGGCGCCGGCCTTGCGCAGTGCCTGGAGGATGGCGACCAGGTCGCTGGGAGAGGCACCCACGCGGTTGACGGCATTGACGATCTCCGAGAGCTGGGTGCCGGGGCCGAACAGGAACATGGGGTTGTTCTCCTGATCGACCTGTACCCCGCTGTTCGGTGTGACCGTGGTCTGCCCCTGAGAGAGGGGCTCGGGCTGGCTGACCTGGGGATTCTCGGTGATGGTGACGGTCAGACTGCCATGACTCACCGCCGCGGCGCGCACCTCGACCTGGTTGCCGATCACCACGGTACCGGTGCGCGAATTGATGATCACCTTGGCCGGCGCCTCGCCGGGGTCGATCTCCAGGTTCTCAAGGAAGGAGACGAAACTCACCCGGGAGTCCCGGTTCGCAGGGGCACGCACGCTCACGGTGGCGGCGTCCATGGCGCTGGCGGTGCCGTCGCCGAGCTTGCCATTGACCTTGGCAGCGACACGTTTGGCGGTGGTGAAGTCCGGGGTGTGGAGGTTGAGCATCACCGTGCGACCCTTGCCGAAGCTGTCCGGCACCGTGCGTTCGACGGTGGCGCCGTTGGGGACCCGGCCGCTGGTCGGGATATTGACGGTGACGTTGGAGCCGTCGTTGCCGCCGGCGCTGAAGCCTCCGACGAGGAGATTGCCCTGGGCCATGGCGTAGACGCGGCCGTCCGCGCCCTTGAGCGGGGTCATCAGCAGGCTGCCGCCACGCAGGCTGTCGGCATTGCCGATGGAGGAGACCGTGACGTCGATGCGCTGGCCCGGCTTGACGAAGGGCGGGAGCTCGGCGCTGACCATCACCGCCGCGACGTTCTCGACCTGCAGGTTCTGGTCCGCCGGCAGGGTCACGCCCTGGCTGGCGAGCATCGACTTGATGCTCTGCACGGTGAACGGGGTCTGGCTCGTGCGGTCGCCGCTGCCGTTGAGGCCGACCACGAGGCCGTAGCCGACGAGCTGGTTCTCACGTACCCCCTGCACGGAGGCGAGGTCCTTGATCCGTTCCGACCAGGCCGGCGGCACGGCGAGCATCAGCGCGGTGAGCACGAGGAGAATGAGTCGCGTGCGTGTCATGTTCATGCCCTCAGAACGGCCAGACCACACTCAGGAAGAAGCGTCCCAGCCAGCCCATGCGACTGCTCGACGCCAGCGCACCGGAACCGGTGTAGCTGACCCGGGCGTTGGCGACGCGGGTGGAGGAGACGGTGTTCTGTGCATCAATGTCGTCCGGCCGGACCACCCCGGAGATGGTGACGTACTCCTCGCCCCGGTTCAGCGTGATCTGCTTCTGCCCCCGGATGACGAGATTGCCGTTGCGCTGCACGCGGACGACGGTGGCCGTCACCGTGCCCGACAGGGCGTTGCTCTGGGACGCGGAGCCGCCGCCGTCGAAGTCCTGCTCGCTCTGCACATCAAACGACAGCGGATTGCCGTCGACCGTGGGCGTCTTCCCCGCGAGGGTCGGCGACGGCATGCTGTAGCTGGAGCTGCGGCCGAGCGCCATGTTGGCGTTCTTGCTCGCGTCGGTCTCCTCCTCGAGCCGCACCGTCACGATGTCGCCGACGCGATGGGCGACGCGGTTCTCGAACAGCCGCGTATCCAGCCCTGGCTGGTAAATCGCGCCATTGTCCTGCTGCTCCGGCTCATAGAGCTTGGGCTGGGGCAACGGCTCCGGCGGTGTGCGTGGCGTGCTCGCGCAGCCGACGAGGAACAGCGCCACCAACAGGCAGGCGAGCAGCCCGCGCAGCATGCCGGCACGGCCGCCACCCGCGGCGGGCCATGACGTCACGCAGGTCGGCTGCTCCCGGCAGCCGACATCCCGGGCCGTGTGCGACACGGCACGCCCGGCGCCACGCGGGGCGCCATCGGAGAAGTCGCACGCCTTCGGCGCACGACCTACCTGGGCTACGCCTTTTCCGTAGGTCGGCTGCTCCCGGCAGCCGACATCCCGGGCCGTGGGCGACACGGCACGCCCGGCGCCACGCGGGGCGCCATCGGAGAAGTCGCACGCCTTCGGCGCACGACCTACCGGGGCTACGCCTTGCCCGTAGGTCGGCTGCTCCCGGCAGCCGACATCCCGGGCCGTGGGCGACACGGCACGCCCGGCACCCCGCGGGGCGCCGTCGGAGAAGTCGCACGCCTTCGGCGCACGACCTACGGGAACCGGCGAGGCGGTCGGCTGCCCGCTCCCGCGCCCTCGATCCGCCTCTGGCCGGTCTGTTGTCTCGAAGGTCATGTTGAATGCCCCGCCCACCTGCGGTGATTACAGGTTGTTGGTCATGAACTGGAGCATGCCGTCGGTGGTGGAGATCGCACGGGTGTTGGTCTCGAACGCCCGCTGGGTCTCGATCATATTCACCAGCTCTTCGGCGATGTTGACGTTGGAGCTCTCCAGCGAGCCCTGCTGGATACTCCCCAGGCCGTTGAGCCCCGGGGTACCGGTCTGCGGCGTGCCACTGGCCCCGGTCTCCACGAACAGGTTCTGACCGACGGGCTTGAGCCCGGCGGGGTTCACGAAGCCCGCGAGCTCCACGGTACCCACCTGGGTGGACTGGGCCTGGCCGGCGGTCTTGACGGAAACGGTACCGTCCTGGCCGATGGTCACGCTCTGGGCGTCGTCCGGGATGGTGATGTTGGGCACCACGGAGAGACCGTTCTTGGTGACGAGCTGGCCCTGGCTGTCGACCTGGAACGAACCGTCCCGGGTGTAGGCGATCGTGCCGTCGGGCTGCAGCACCTGGAAGAAGCCGTCCCCGTTGATGGCCATGTCCAGGGCGTTCCCCGTCTGCTGGATGTTGCCCTGGGTGTGCATCTTCTCCGTGGCGGCCACGCGCACGCCGGTCCCGACCATCAGCCCGGAGGGCAGCTGCGCGTCCTGCGTGGTCTGGCCGCCGGCCTGGCGGACGGTCTGGTAGACGAGGTCCTCGAACTTCGCCCGGTCCTGCTTGAAGCCGGTGGTGTTCACGTTGGCCAGGTTATTGGAGACCACGGACATCCGCGTCTGCTGCGCGTCCATCCCCGTCTTGGCCACCCAGAGTGCCGGATTCATGGTTCATTCCTCCCGCGCGTATCCGCGCGCATCGATCCCGTCGTGGCTAAACCGTTGCAACTCTCATGCCGCATCAGCCGCCGCTGCGCAGCAGTCGCTGTCCGGCCTCGTCCGTCTGGCGCGCCGTCTCGATCATCTTGATGTAGCTCTCGAAGCGGCGGGCATGGTCGATCATCTGCACCAGCGCGTCCGTGGCATTGACGTTGCTGGACTCAAGCGCGCCGGAAACCACTTTCACACCGGCGTCGGCATCGGCAGTGCCGCCGCCGGCGAGCCGGAACAGCCCGTCCTCGCCCTTGCGCAGCTGCCGGGTCGGCGGATCCACCAGCTTGAGCCGGTCAACCACCGCCATGGCATTGGCGCTCTGCCCCTTGGGCACGACGCTGATGGTGCCGTCCTGACCGATCTCGACCTTCTCCGCCGGTGGGATGGCCACGGGGCCGTTCTCCCCCATGACCAGCTCGCCGGCCCCGGTCTCCAGCAGGCCGCCCTGGGTGACGCGGAAGTCGCCACGGCGGGTGTAGGCCTCGGTCCCATCGGCCGCCTGGACGGTGAACCAGCCGTTGCCGCTGATCGCGGCGTCCAGGTCACGCCCGGTGGTCTTCAGCGCCCCCTCGGTGAAATCACTGCCGGTGCGCGTCTCCACGCCGTAGACACGGCTCGGGCGCACCGGGCCGTGAACGTCGCGACTGGTCAGTGCCTCCAGGTCCGCGCGAAAGCCGGTGGTGTTCGCGTTGGCGAGGTTGTTGCTGGTAACCCGCTGCTGTTCGAGGGCGTATTTCGCCCCCGCCATCGCGATGTAGGCCATGCGATCCATGGTCTCTGCCTCCTTCGGGCGCGAGCCTGTGCCTGCGCCGCCGGCACGGCCGGCGTGCCGCGGCGCAGACGCTCACCGCTCACGAGCGGATATTGAGGATCTCCTGGGTGATCTGGTTCTGGGTCGAGATCATCTGGGAGTTCGCCTGATAGTTGCGCTGGGCGGTGATCATGCTCACCAGCTCCTCGGTGATGTCGACGTTGGACTGCTCCAGCGCCCCTGGCTCCAGCGATCCCGTCCCCGAGGAGCCCGGCGCGGCGACCACGGGCGTGCCGGACTGGAAGGTCTCCACCCAGCTCGTGTCGCCCACCTGCTGAAGCTGCTCGGGGGCCGGGAAACGCGCCAGTGCCACCTGCCCCAGCGCCTCGGTCTGGCCGTTGGTGAAGCGCGCGATGATGCGCCCGTCCGCCTCGACGCCCAGGCCGGTGAACTGGCCGGCGGCGTAGCCGTTCTGGCGCAGCTGCTTGACCTCGAAGGGGGAGCCGAACTGGGTGAGGTCCTCGACGTTCAGCGAGAGATCGAGGTCCGCGACGTTGCCGCTTAGCGGGACCGCGCCCGACGTCAGGGTGTCGTTCGCCGGCGCCGTCAGCTGACCCTGGGTGTCGAACGACACGGTACCCATGTCGATCTCGTTGCCAGGACTCCCGACACCGGAGGCCCCATCGACGGTCGCCTGGACGTTCCACTGATTCGAGCCGGTCTTGCGGAAATACAGCGTCGTCAGGTGATCACCGCCCTGGGAGTCGTACAGGGTGGTCGACGTGGAGAAGTTATAGGTCTCGGGATCACCGGAATCGAACGGGTTGGTCAGGGCGTCCGCGGTGGCGTCGAGATTGGCCGACAACCGCATCTCGTTGGACGCCTGGGGTGCGACGTTGCCGATATTGACCTGCAGCGGCCCCTGCGCCCCGGTGATATTGCCCTCGCCGTCCGCCTGGAAACCGGTGAGCTGGCGGCCGTTCGCATCGACGATGTAGCCGTCCTTGTCGAGACTGAACGCACCGTTTCGGGTGTACTGCGTCTCCCCGCCGTCGCTCACGCGGAAGAACCCCTCGCCGTTGACGGCCAGATCCAGGCTGCGACCGGTGAAGTCGAACTGCCCCTGGGAAAACTGCTGACGGGTATTGGCCAGGCGCACGCCCTGCCCCACCGCGGTCTGCGAGACCCCCAGGTTGCTGGAAGCGAAGATATCCGCGAACTCGGTCCGCGAGGACTTGAAGCCCGTCGTCTGGCTGTTCGCCACGTTGTTGCCGGAAACATCGAGGTCCGATGCCGCGGCCTTGAGACCGGTGAGAGCCGTTCCGAAAGACATGCCTTGTGCCTCCCCTTACTGAACCTTGCGTACATCGGACAGCGAGATATCGCCCACGCCGTCGACGGTGAGTGTCGGCGTACGGCCGTTGCCCGCCAGGGCAACGCTGGTGACCTCGCCGGCGATGCGTACCGGTTGCGTAGTCACCCCGTCCGTCGTGGTGGTCTCGGCGACCACCTGGTAATCGCCACTGGGCAGGCGCTCGCCGTTCGCGTTCTCGCCGTCCCAGGAGAAATCCACCGAGCCCGCATCCTGGGCGCCGAGCGCCATCTCCGCGACACGGGTGCCGGTACCGTCGACGATGGATACCGTCAAATTGCCGACTCCGGCGTCCAGCTCCACGGTGCCGCTGAGCTCGCCGTCCTGGGGCAGATGCCCCGTGTCGCTCTCGGCGGTGACCTTGCGGCCGACCAGGCCGGCCGCCTGCAGCGACTGGCTGGCGGTCATGGAGGACTGGAAGTCGGAGAACGAGCTCTGCAGGGACTGGATGCCCGACGCCGATGTGAACTGGGCCATCTGCGACATGAACTCCGCGTTCTCCATCGGGTTCATCGGGTCCTGATTCTGCAGCTGGGTGGTCATCAGCTTGAGGAAGTCCTGCTGGCCGAGCTCCGTGCGGTCGTTCTCTGCCTGGCTGGACGACATGGCAGCCTGCTGCGAGGCACTGCTCGTGCCGGTCACCGTGGTCATGGCGTTCTCCTTAGCGTCCGAGACGCAGCGTCTGGAGCATCAGATCGCGGGAGGTGGACATCACCTCGACGCTGTTCTGGTACGAGCGCGAGGCCGAGATCATGTTGACCATCTCCTCGACCGGGTTGACGTTCGAGCGATAGACATAGCCCTCGTTATCGGCCTGCGGGCTGTTGGGCCGGTAAAGCTCCTGCACCGGTGCCTCGCTCTCGACCACGCCGCGCACCTCCACCGGCACCGCACCGGCGTCGCCGTCGCGTGCCTGGGCCGCCTGCAACGCCGCCGAGAAGACCGGCTGGCGCGCCCGGTAGGCCTGCTCCGGCGACGAGGCCGTGGTCTCGGCGTTGGCGAGGTTGCTCGCCGTGAGATTCAGCCGCAGGGACTGGGCACTCATCGCCGAGCCCGCGACGTCGAAGACATTGAACATGGACATGGGCTACTCCCCCTTGATCGCGCCGATGATGCCCTTGATGTCGTCACCGAGCATGCTGAGGGCGGCCTGGTACTGGGTGGTGGCCTCCGCGAACTTCGCCTGCTCGCGGTGGACCTCCACGGTGTTGCCGTCGAGGGAGGGGTTGGCAGGCACGCGGTACTGCACCGAGGCGCTCGTGCCCGCGGCGCCGGTACCGAGATGCGCCGGCGACGTCCGCGCGAGCGCCAGCGCACCGCCGCCGGCGCCGTCCAGGGCCTTGCGGAAATCGATGTCCCGCGCCTTGTAGCCGGGGGTATCGGCGTTGGCGATGTTGCCGCTTATCAGCTGCGTGCGCTCGGACTGCACCTGCAGGGCGTCGGCAGCGACGCCGAAAACCCGATCCATCGTGATGCTCATGCCCGGTCACCTCCTGCGATGATTCCGGGTCAGGCAGATGCAACAGACGTGCCAGCTAGCGCGAGCGCCTCGACCACCGGAGGGTTACAGGTCGAAACGTGTAGGTCGGGCACGGCCGTCAGGCCGTGTGCGAGAAGACGGCCTGTCCTCCGCGACGTCGCACGCCTTCGGCGCACGACCTACCCGCCCGGCTCGCCGAATCCCGCGTCCGGGACGCAGGTCTCACACCACCAGCCGAAGGGGTCAAGGCCGAAACAGATGGGCCGGGCACGGCCGCAGGCCGTGTGCGAGAAGACGGCCTGTCCTCCGCGACGTCGCACGCCTTCGGCGCACGACCTACCCGCCCGGCTCGCCGAATCCCGCGTCCGGGACGCAGGTCTCACACCACCAGCCGAAGGGGTCAAGGCCGAAACAGATGGGCCGGGCACAGCCGCAGGCCGTGTGCGACAGGCCGGATCAACCCGGAAACGATCAGTCCTTGCGGCGGTACACCACGCCGGGATGGCAGCGCACCATCTCGAATTCCGTGAGCTCCCTGGGCAGGGACTCGGAGGCCCCGACCATGAGGTAGCCGCCGGGCTCCAGGGCCTGCCCCATGCGGCGGATGAGATCCGTGCGCGTGGGCATGGAGAAGTAGATGAGAGTGTTGCGGCAGAGGATGAGATCGAACCGGCCGAGGGTACCGTAGGCCTCGAGGAGGTTGTGCTGGCGGAAGCTCACCCGCCGGGTGACCTCCGGGCGAACCCGCCACGTGTTCTGATCGACGGCGTCGAAATATCGTCGCTGGCGTTCCTCGCTCAGCCCGCGACGGATCTCGCTGGCACTGTATTCCGCGGCCTTCGCCCGACCGACAATCTGCGTGGAGATGTCCGTACCGACGATTGTAGCGTCAAGATTCCGACCCTTTGCCTGGTACTCCGACAGCGTCATGCTCACCGAGTAGGCCTCCTGGCCCGACGAGCACGCCGCCGACCAGATCCGGATATGGCGCTTGCCACGCCGCTCGAACTCCGGAAAAAGCTGGTCGGCGAGGATGCGGAACGGGTAGATATCGCGGAACCACTGCGTCTCGTTGGTCGTCATCGCGTCGACGACCTCGGTACGCAGCTGCTGCCCCCCCGCGGACTGGAGCCGCTGTACCAACGCCCCCAGGTCGGCGAGGGAATGGCGACGCAGCAACGGCGCCAGGCGGCTGGTGACGAGATACTGCTTGTTCTCGCCGAGCATGATGCCCGAGCGCTCCTCGAGAAAGCGCCGGAACGCCTCGTAGTCCGCCGCGGCCATCGTGTTGTTGTCTTTGCGGCTCTCCAGGGCCACGCGCGACCTCCTCGGGCATTTCACCGGCCGCAGGGCCGGATTTCGCGACTCCATCGTAACGGATGGCGCTAGCGTCCTGGAACAGGGCTCCACTGATGTACCGGACAGTATGGTTATCGGCCAACCGCCACGGGACTGAACCCACCTGGAACGGATTCTGCAAGCACGAGGGCGGACACAGGAACGATATGGACCCACGATGGCCTACCGAGCAATCGTCGCACTGATACTGCTGGGCAGCGTGCTGCCCGCGGCCCAGGCCCGCCCGACCCAGTCGCTGGCGGAGATACGCACGAGCGTACAGGCCTTCGTCAACGAGCTCGACGGCGATGCCGGACAGCTGGAGCGCGTGGAAATCGACCGGCTCGACGAGCGCCTGCGGCTACCGGCCTGCGGCGAGGCCCTGGCTGCCGACGCTCCCAACCGGCGGGAGGGCAGCGAGCGGCTCGTGGTCCGGGTTCGCTGCCCGGGTCCCTCCCCCTGGAAGGTCTACGTCCCGACCCGGGTGGTGCGCAGCATCGAGGTCGTCGTCGCGGCCCGGCCCGTCCCCCGCGGCAGCCGGCTCGATGCCGAAGACCTGCGCACGGCCCGGCGCACCACCACCAGGCTCCGGGGCGAGTACTATACCGACCCGGAGGGCCTGATCGGGCTGCAGACACAGCGGTCGCTGCAACCGGGTACGGTCATCGACGCCGGTCAGCTGACCCGCCCGACACTCGTGCGCCGCGGCGATACCCTGCTTATCCAGGCCGGCAACGGCCCGGTGAAGGTCAGCATGCAGGGGCGCGCCCTGGAGGACGGCACCCGAGGCGAACGGATACGTGCCCGCAATCTCTCTTCCGAGCGTGTCGTCGAGGGCGAGGTCGTCGCGCGCGGGCGCATGCGCGTCAACTACTGAGCGCTGACAACGGACATTTGAGCGCTGACAACGGACATTCACCCCGCGAGCTGCTAAAGTTCGCGGAAATCCGGCCGCTAACTCCTGCAGAGGCAGGTCTGGATAATCGAGGAGCAGGGAACATGAGCAACCCCATCGACAACGGCCCGCGCCCGCCCGGCAGTTACCCGACGGGTAGCAGGAACAGCACGGCACGGACCGGCTCGCACGAGGATACCGACAGCCGCCCGTCCGCCGCGACCGCGGCCCCGCAGAGTGACAGCACCAGCGAATCCAGCCGCCTGCAGGCGGTGCGTGAGTCTATCGATAACACGCCGGAAGTGGACAGCAACCGTGTCCAGGATCTCCGCGATCGCATCTCGCGAGGGGAGTACCCGCTGGACGCGGACCGCATCGCCCAGCGCTTCGCGGACTTCGAGCAACTGCTGAGCGATGGCTGACGGCACATTGACGCTTGACGGATTGCGCACCCTCCGCGGGCTTGTCGACGAACTCGACGCAGTGCTCGAGCGCGAGCACGCGGAGATCACCGCGCGTGCCGATCCCGCGACCATCGAGGCCACCGCCCAGGAGAAGCTGCGGCTGTTCGAGGCAATCGACACCTGCCCCGAACCGGCCCCCCCGGGCGAGGACGCCGACTCGGCCCTGCAAACCGAGTGGCAGGCGCTGCGCGATACCCTCGCGCGCGTTAACCGCCGCAACGAGCGCAACGGCATTGCCATCGCGCGGGTGCTCGAGACCGTCGGCGAGGAAGTCGCGCTGCTGACCGGCCGCGAGCGCGACGGCGAGACCTACGGTCCCGGCGGGGGAACAGCGTCCGGATCCGGGCGCCTGCGAACCAGCGCCTGACGGTGGGGAAAAAAGCGGTATGACGAACGCGGCGCCCTATGAGGAACCGGAAATCATACGCAACCCCGGGCAGAAGACCGGAATCCTCCGCCGCCTCCACGAATCCCGCAACCTTCTGGACGTCCACCTGCCGGAACGGGGCACGCCCTTCCGCAGCGCGCTGCTCTACGTCGACCCCCAGAGCCGCCGGCTGACCCTCGACGAGCTCAAACCCCGACGCGGCCACGACCGCATCGAGATCGGCACCGAGCTGCGCGTCGTCAGCCGGACCCTCGGTGTCGACACCCGGTTCACGGTCACTGTCCAGGAGATCGGCCTGGCCGATGGCATCTACTACTACGTGGCCGGCTACCCCGAGGAGATCGTCTACAATCAGCGCCGACGCTTCGTGCGCGTGCCCGTCCCGCTGACCCGCCAGCAGCACTGCACACTGTCCGGCGGCGAGGACGCCCCGGATACCGATATACAGCTCTGCGACCTCTCCGCCGGCGGCATCGGCGCCTACGTGATCAAGGGCCCGGAGCCCGAGCCGCATAACCAGTACGACTGCCACATCGCCCTGCACGACAGCCAGCCGCTGGACGCGCGGGTGGAGATCCGTTACCTCGAATACGACCGGCAGCGAAAGCGTTACCGCTTCGGCGCCGAATTCCAGGACTTCACGCACGCGGACCGCGACCGCCTCCAGGGCCTCGTGCTCTCGTTACAGCGCGAGCTCCTGCGCAAGACCTGACGCTCAGTCTCCTCGCTCCTCACGCAGCAGCTGGGCCTCGCGGCGCAGCATCAGATGCACCAGCAGCTCCCGGTCGTGCTCGCGGGCAAACTCGAACTCAATGCCGAGCCGGTGTCCTCCGGTTGCGACACGGTCGCAATGGCGCACGCGGCCGAACATACGCAGCCCCGCACCGGTTGAATGGAAGAGCATGCGCAAATCGAGGATGGAGCCCGGTGGCAGCGCGCCGTCGGAGCTTATGAAATCCATCCCGCCGGCACCGATGTTGACGTCCGTCACCTTGGCGACCCGGTTGCCGAACGCCTGGACGGCCAGCGTCTCGGCGAGGAGGTCGATGCTCTGATCCAGGGTATCCACGAGCTTGGAGAAAACGGCGGATTCCTGGCGGGCGTGGCGTCGGAGCACCGTCGCCCCCTCGCGGATCTCGTGCAGGCGGCTGGCCAGCATGAAGGCATTCGGCCAGCGCCCCGCCATCTCCTCGCGGCGCGACTCCATCTGCCCCTCGTCTATTGGCTCGTAGTCGAGGAGCAGCGTATCCGGTACACGGAAGTGCGCGCGCCGTTCGTCACTGTCCGGTGGTTGATGATGGCTCATCCGGCTTCCCTCCTCCCTTGAGTCCGAGCAGGGCATCAATGCTGCGCTCGATCTCTCCGCTGCCACCATGCTCGAGAATGACCTCGACCCGCCGGTTCTGTGCACGGCCTTCGGGCGTATCGTTGGACGCCACGGGACGGGTATCGGCGTGCCCCTCCACGGTGAACCGCTTCGGATCGAGATCGGCCGCGGTCACCAGGCGATGGTACATCGTCACCGCACGAGCCGCTGACAGCGCCCAGTTCGAGCGGAAACGGTCGTTGTCTATCGGCACGTTGTCCGTGTGCCCCGCCACAGTGACCCCGCCGGCGGTCTCCCCCAGCGCCGTGGCGATCTTCTCGACCACGGGCTTGAACGGCTTTATGAGGCGGTCCGAGCCGGTGGGGAACGAGCCCCGCTCACGTATACGTATGATGATACGCGTGCCCGCACGCTTGACCTCGACCAGCCCCTGCTTGATCTCCTCGGCGAGCAGTGCCCGCAGGCGTTTGAGGTTTTCCTCCACCCTGGCGTTCTGCTTGGCCTGTGCCTGTTCCTTGAGGCCTCGTTGGCGCTCCTCGACCGGGATAGGCAGTTGCTCGTCGAGCCGCGTCAGGTTCCGGCGCTGGGCGGAGCTGGTAATCTGACGCAAACGGTCAATGGAGGTCTTCTGCGGCTGGCCGGTCTCGAACTCCTGCTGCACGAAGCTCGTTCCCTTGGGCACGTCGGAGGCGAACTCGATGCGCTGCACGCCGAAGGCGTTGCGCATCGATCCGGCCACCTGCTTGTACTTCTCCACGTCCATCTCGGAGAACGAGAGCAGCAGCACGAAAAAGGACAGGAGGATCGTCGCCAGGTCCGCGAAGGTCGCCATCCACTGCGGCGCCCCCGGCGGCATCGCCTGGCGTTTCTGCCGTCGTGTCGGCGCGTCCCCGATCATCGCCTACGCCGCCTCGTCGGTGGCGTCCTGGCGCTGGCTCGTCGGCAGGTAGGTCTTGAGCAGCTCCTCGATGACCCGCGGATTCAAGCCCTCCTGGATCGAAATCAGCCCCTCCAGGATGAGGGTCCGGTTGAGCCGTTCCTCGGTATTACGCGCGGCGAGCTTGTCGGCCAGCGGCAGGGCGATGGCGTTGGCAATAACCGCACCGTAGAGCGTGGTGAGCAACGCGATGGCCATGGCCGGACCAATCTTCTTGGGATCGTCCATATTGGAGAGCATCTGCACGAGCCCGATCAGCGTGCCGATCATGCCCATCGCCGGCGCCACGTCCCCGAGGGCACGGAAGACGTTCTCCCCACGCTCGGCACGCTCGATGCTGAGGTCGATCTCCTGGCCGAGCACCTTCTTGACGAATTCGGGCTCGTGGCCATCGGCAAGCAGCTGAACGCCCTGCTGCAGGAACGGGTTATCGACCTCGTAGTTCTCCAGCGCCAGCAGCCCTTCCTTGCGCGCCACCTGGGCGAGGTCGACGGTCTGCTCGATCAGCCGGCGCGGATCGTCGCTACGATACTTGAACGCCCTTCCCACCGACTTGAACGCCCCGAGGAACTGACTCAGGGGGAACTTGATCAGTGTCGCGAGCAGGGCGCCGGAGACCACGATCAGCAACGAAGGGACGTTGAGAAAGATCGCCGCATCGCCACCCACGACGATGGCCATCATGATCACGCCCGTCGCCCCGATTAGACCGATCAGCGTCGCCAGATCCATCCGCTATGTGTCCCCGATGCTGCCAGTGCATGGCGAGAACTTCGCCCCGCTTTCACCAAGGGTATCGGCCCCGGAGCCCGATCCTTGACTGACGTCATGCTAATATCCGGCGCAATCACGCCGGTACCCCGCAGATGCGGACAACACGGCGCGCGCGGCGTTCCCCCCGACCGGCTCCGGTACGCCGGTCAAGTCGCCCGCGGCCGTGCCGATACGAACGGGGAAGGCTATGTTTCACGGAACGGCGGGGCAACAATGAAGCAGTCAAAACGCAGTGAAGCCACCGAGAGGGGCGCAACGCGCAAGGGCCTGCGCAACCGCAGGATGGGCCTTACGGCCAAGGTAATGGCGGCACCGGCGCTGATACTGGCGCTGTTCGTGATCGTCGGCGTGGTGGCGGTCAACGGTTTCCGCAGCGTCGACTCCCAGATGACGGATGTCACCGAGACGCTCGTGCCGAACACCGCCGTCGCCACGGACATGCTCAGCTCCCTGTACCGCCAGCGCCTGCGCCTGGACGCCTACATCGCCTCCCGGGATCCACAGATGGCGAAGGAGTTCTCCCAGTTCGGCAGCGAGTTCGACGCGGCGGTCAAACGCGCCCAGGGCCTGATCGAGAACGCCGAGCGCCAGGACCTGGTCGACCAGCTCGCCGAACAGCACGGACGTTACGAGAAGGTCTTCGAAACGAAGATCGAGCAGGCGGCGACGGGCATCAATGAGATCGCCGCCAAGCTCGGCGATACCGCTTCCGGCATCAATGCCCCGCTCCAGGAGCTGGCGAAGGCGGGCACCGGCTCCAACGACTACCTCCTCGCCTATCAGGCCCAGTCCACGCTCGGTCTGTTCAACCAGCTCCGGGCCACCACCCGGCAGTACGTGAACAACCAGGACCCGGCCCTGAAGCAGGAAACGAACCAGCTCGCCGAGGAGACGGCGAAGGGCATCGAGCGCCTGTCCACCTACGTGCTCGGCGACCACCAGGAGGAACTCGTCAAGCAGGCCCGCGACGGCCTGACGGAGTACCACGAGACCGCCAAGGGGCTCGCCTCCCGGCTGAATGCCATCGGGACCGCCAGGGACAACACCCTCGACCCGCTCGGCAAGTCCATGGCGAAGGCCGCCCGCGCGCTGCAGGACAGCACGTTCGACGACCTCGCCGACGTGGCGAAAGGCGCCCAGGGCCGTGCCCAGCAGGCCTCCCTGGTGACCTCCGGCGTGCTGGCGGCGGCCGTTATCGGCGGGTTGCTGCTCGCGCTGCTGATCACCCGCGGCATCGTGCGCCCGATCAAGCGCGGCCAGGAGCAGATCACCGGGCTGCTCACCAGCATGGAGAACGGCGACGCGGACCTCTCCCGCCGCCTGGACGCCGGCAAGAACGACGAGGTCGGTGAGTTCATCGCCGCGGTGAACGGCTTCCTCGGTGCACTGCAGGGCGTCGTGCGCGGTATCAAACAGGAGACCACGAGCCTGGCGAGCGCCTCCGAGGAGCTCACGGCGGTCACCCAGAGCACCGACGAGGGTGTCCAGCGCCAGCGCTCGGAGATCGACCAGGTCGCCACCGCGATGAACGAGATGGCGGCCACGGCACAGGAGATCGCGCGCAACACCGCCGAGGCGGCGAAGAGCGCGGAATCCGTCTCCGACGAGGGCGAACGCGGCCGCAAGGTCGTGCAGGACACGGTGGAGGCCATCGACGGGCTCGCCTCGGAAGTGGAGTCCGCGGCGCAGAAGGTCATGGCCCTGCGTGACGAGGCGGGCAACATCTCCACGGTGCTCGACGTCATTCGCGAGGTGGCGGAGCAGACCAACCTGCTCGCCCTCAATGCCGCCATCGAGGCGGCCCGCGCCGGCGAGCAGGGCCGCGGCTTCGCCGTGGTCGCCGAGGAGGTCCGCACCCTCGCCCAGCGCACCCAGGAGTCCACCGGCGAGATCCAGTCGATCATCGAGCGGGTGCAGAACGGCGCGGAGGACGCGGCCACCGCCATGGACAGCAGCCGCAGCCGCGCCCAGGAGACCGTGGACAAGGCCGCCGAGGCCGGCGATTCGTTCAGCAGCATCAGCAAGGGCATCAACCAGATGACCGAGATGAACACGCAGATCGCCGGCGCCGCCGAGGAGCAGACCGCCACCAGCGAGAGCATCAACCAGAGCGTCTCGCAGGTCGGCTCGGTGGTCGAGGAGTCGGTCAACGCCATGGATCAGCTCAAGAGCGCGGGCGAGGAGCTCGCGGCCATGAGCAACCGCCTACGCGAGCTCGTGGGCCGCTTCCGCGGCGAGTAACCGACCGACACGCCGCACGACCCGTGACCGCCCCGGCCGGTTTTCCCCGGCCGGGGCGTTTTTCCGCCCGGCAATCTCACCGGGCATGCGCCGAAAGCGCGCGACGCATCCCGTAGATCGGCGGCAGGGAGGCAGCCGACATTCTCATACGGCGGGTAGTGGATGTCCGCCTCCCGCAATCACAAGGCGCCTGTCCCGCGTGCGCACCCTTCCCGCACAGATGTTGGCTGTCGGGAGCAGCCAATCTACCCCTTCGACGAAGTCCCGGTGGTCCACCCTTCCGTAGATACCGTCTCGCGGATCAAGCGATTTGCGGGGTATCGGGTGTCTGGTTCCTGATGACGCCGGAACAGATGGGAACGGGCTTGCGCATGGCCGCCCCCCGACGCGGTCATCCCGGCTTTGTCCCGCCGGCGCTGGCGGCACGCGCGCACATCGGGGTCATCAGGCCGCTCAAGCCGTCGGCGTAGCCGGGGACGGGATGTTGGCTGCCAGGAGCGGCCAACCTACAACACCGGTCCCCTTCGCAGGCATCCCGCAAAGGGGGCCTGCCGGCAAACCCGGTAGCGCTGCACCTCCCGTAGATCGGCTGCTCCCGGCAGCCGACGATGGGCAAGGCCGGAGACCAGCGCCAGCCGGGACGATCGCTCGGGTCGGGCATCGGCACGATTCGGGAGGTGGCAATGGCAATAGCCGGCTTAGTATGCTGAACCCCGGCTGGAGCGCCACGCACACCTCATCACCACAGGGAGTCGCCGGTGTTGAATCACGTACCCATCCAATCCGGACGCCGCCGGGCACGGCATGCGCGGCTCACCCTCCGGGTATGGCTGCGCACCGCGGCGGCCGCCGCCGTCATGGCATGCACCGTCGCCGCAGCCGCCCCTCCGGACGTGCAGGTCCGCGCCCTGTTCCCCGGCAAGGCATTGCTGGAGATCGACGGCACCCGGGTCGTGCTCTCCGAGGGCACGACCGGTCCCCGCGGTGTGCGCCTCATCGACGCCACCCCCAAGGCGGCAGTCATCAGTATCGACGGCCAGCGCCGTCGACTGAGCCTCACCAGCCGTGCCGGCGGCACATACGCCGCCGCCACCCCCCGCCAGATGCGGCTGTCACCGGACACCCGCGGGCGCTACATGAGCAACGGCCGCATCAATGGCCGCCCCGTGCGCTTCCTGGTGGACACCGGTGCCGATATGGTAGCGATCAACGCGGCCATGGCGGACGGCATGGGGCTGGATTACCAGGAAAGCGGGACCCGCATACGGGTCAATACCGCTTCCGGCGCCACCACGGGCTGGCGGGTCACCTTCGATCGGGTACGCCTCGGCGAGGTGGTGGTCCAGGGGGTCGACGGGATGGTGCTCCCCGGCGGCGCGCCGAGCACGCCGCTACTGGGGATGTCGTTTCTCGGGCGGGTAAACCTCCGGCACGAGGGCCGGGTACTGGTCATCGAGCAGCACTGATCCGGAAACGGCGGACGAGCTCATCCAGCTCGTCGGCCAGGCGCTGGAGCGACTCGCTGGCGCGGGTCGTCTCGCCGGCGGTCTCGGCACTGTCGTCGGCCACCTGGGCGATATTGGAGATACTGCGGTTCATCTCATCGGTGGTCGCGCTCTGCTCTTCAGCGGCACTGGCGATCTGGTCGTTCATCTCGTTGATGCGCTGCACACCCTCGGCGATCCGCTGCAACGCCGCCCCGGCCTCGCGGGCCTGCTCCACGACCTCGCCCGCGGCACCGCGGCTCTCCCCCATCAGCTCCACGCTCCGCCGGCTACCCGACTGCAGCTCCTCGATCGTGCGCTGGATCTGATCCGTGGACTCCGCGGTGCGACGCGCCAGCGCCCGCACTTCCTCGGCGACCACGGCGAAACCACGGCCCTGCTCGCCGGCCCGGGCCGCCTCGATGGCGGCGTTGAGGGCCAGCAGATTGGTCTGCTCGGCGATATCGCGGATGACATCCAGCACCGAGCCGATGGCCGTGCTGTGCTGGTCGAGCTGCTCCACCGCCGTACCCGCCTCGTCGATACGCTCGGCCAGCTGATCCATGCGGGATACCGTGGTCTCCACCACGCCACGCCCGTTCTCGGAATCCCGTGACGCAGACGCCGCGGACTCGGCCGCCTCGCCCGCATTCCGGGCCACTTCCTGCACGGTGGCGTTCATCTCGTTCATGGCGGTGGCGACCTGGCTGGTCTCCTCGCGCTGGGTCGTGATCGCGGTGCGATTATGCTCCGCCAGTGCCGCCGTCTGCTCGGCGGACTCGCCCAGCCGGGCGACCGCCCCGCGGACCTCTCCAACCAGCTCGCCGACATCGGTGCGCAGGCGTTCCGCGGCCTCGGCGACCCGCCCGAGCTCATCCTGGGTATGACGCTCCACCGGCCGGGTGAAATCCCCGGCCGCCATCGCCTGGAGCCCTTCCACCAGCTCGCCGGCGGGGCGCGTGATACTGCGGCGCAGGAGAAACAGGAAGACCGCAAACGCGACCAGCACCGCGATCGCGATCAGGACGAGCGTGATCATGAAGTTGCGCATCGTCGACGCCGCGGTCTCCTGGGCCATGCCCTGCAGCCGCTCGTCCACCCGGTCCTGGACCTCGACCAGGGTCTGCCGCGGTTGCTCGGCCAACCCGTCCACCATCGCACGCGCCGTCAGACGCATATACCCGGAGTCGACGAAGACCTGCAGCGCCTCATCGTAGCCGCTGCGCATCTCCGCGTACTCGGAACGGAAGCGTTTCAGCAAGGCCCGCACTTCTGGCATGTCGTCGAGACGGGAGATCAGCGCCTTGCTGTCCTCCTCGATGGAGTCACCCTGCTTGCGGAACCGGGCCTCCGCCTTCTCACGCGCAGGGTCGGCACCGAGAAGCATGATGTCCTTCCAGGCAAGAAGCTGACGGTCCAGATCCTGATTCAGAGAGCTGATATCGGCCTGGGTGACCAGGGAGCTGTCGAGCAGCCCGCGATAGGTCTGCAGGCCCTGCCAGGCCACGGCCATGGCAAACAGCGCAGCGCCCAGGGTCAGCCCGGTACCCAGGCCGGTATTGAGCAGCAGCTTGTTGCGGATGCTCGACGTCAGCAGTCTGAACACGATCGCCCCTCTTCCGTCCGTGAAACCCTTACCGTTCTTTAGCGGCAGGTTCACCCGGGAACTTGAGCGGCGTGCATACCGCCAGCCTGTGATGGAAACAGGCCGGCGACGAACTCGCGGGAACCGATGCCAACCGGAGGACCCGGTCAGCGGAAGATATGGTGCCGGCGCACGGACTCGAACCGCGGACCTACGCATTACGAATGCGTTGCTCTACCAGCTGAGCTACGCCGGCCTTGAGTCGGGAGCAAAGGTTATCGCGCACACCGATCGCTGTCCAGCCTTATCTAGGGCCTAATATCGCCCCACGATTACACGTCAACGTGCAACACTCACCAGCACTCATCGGCGGGAGCGGAGCCCGTGTTGCCCCTGTTGCCCAGGGAATCCATCGTGAGGTTGCCACACTCAGTGTCCGCCTGCTGAGCGCCCCGCCGGGATGCGGTCAACTGGACACACTCGCCGATACCACTGCCACAGCCGCTGGCACTGATCTCATAGAACTCATCGTCCGAGAGCACGTTACCCGCCGACGCCCCTCCGTCATTAAGGCCTAGCTCGCCGCCGTCGCCACTATCGTCGAGATCAGTGGTGTAAGAGTAGTTTTCCGTGTAATAGCGCTCCTCAGCGTGCATAACCTGCATCAGCATCGACTTACCGTCCGCACGGCGGGAGGCCTGCACCTGGCCTTGGTAGGTCGGGTAGGCGATCGCCGCAATGATCGCCAGAACCGCCACCACAATCATCAATTCGATCAGCGTAAATCCTGCAACGCTTCGTTCCCTCGTTACGCGAATAATCATGTGCTGATCACTCCGTCTCGTTCTCTCGCCAGTACGTGCGCGAAAGCGCCGGTAACGAGCCCAGCGGCCCCCCGTCCACGCAATTTCCGTCCTCCTTACAGAAATTCTCCAGAGGGAGTTCCGTACCAACGGTCACCACTGGCTGGATGGGTCCGTCACCGTTCTCACCTCCCGGTACCAGAAGAACCTGTGGTGACGGCGCAATCCCGCCGCGCGTAAGCGAGACGTAACGGTCCGTATCAGTGAGATCGTCCGAGTCGGTATCAAGGTTCGCCACAGGGGTGGCGTCACGGACATCCATCAGGTAGAGCCGGGAATGCCCGTTACGGGTCCCGCATACCGCTTCCGGATCATCACTTGGGATGAACGTGGTGAACAGCAGTCGGCTATTGAATACCGTGGCAGTACCGAGGACCTTCTCACCGTCTGCCTCAAGGTCGATATACCAGCCATCACCCTCGTCCAGAGTTTCCTGAGCAGCCGCGCTGTCCTCGTCGCTGCCCTGCCCGATGGTGTTATCGGTGGCGTCGTAGAGATCACTCTCGGTGACCGTCGTATAGTCGACGTTTCCATCATTGCCCGTCGGGGCCCCATACACCGGTGTGCTTTTTAGCATATAGAACCGCTCGTTGATTGTCGTATCAAGCGGATGCGCCCTGTAACCGGAACCGATGGAGACAGCCAGGTAGTTTTCCCCGCCGTTATTGATAAGGGTCACATCCGGCGCGTTATAGAATCGCCGGTTGCCGGCCTCACCCGAACCAGCAAAATCGGCTATGCGACCGCCGGTAATCTCGTCAAGCGCGTCTATCCCCGGGTCACCATCCTGCTCACCGCTATCGGTGTCCTTGTACGTAAAGTCCAGACGCCATATCTGTCCCGCCATGTCAGCGGCGAACAGGGCATCCGGGTAACCGTCGGCATCGATATCGACAACCGTCACATCCGCCGGGATCGAGTTCGTCATATTGGAGAGTTCAAGATCGGCCCCGGAATCAGACGGACCGGCCCACCACAGAAGCTCCCCCGTTTCCATGTCGACGATGTATATCGCGCGCCCCTGGCCGTCCGTTACCGGAGCACCCTCGACATCCTGCGCAGGATCGTACCCGCCACCGAAGATGAGCACGTCCTTCTCCGAGCCATCTGTCCAGAGCAGGGTCGCCGTCTGCGGCGCGGACCAAGTCTGCCCCAACTCCGAAAACTCCCCGCTACCACCAGTGATTGTCCAGAGGTGGGAAGGTTCAGAGCGGTCAGTCACATCCAGTGCATGAAAGTCGCGCCCACCACGCCGCATGCCGGCGAACACGTAAGCCTTGTCACCTTCGCCGGCTTCGATGGTCTGATCGGAATCGTCCCCGTTCTCCTCGACATAGGTCTCTAATGGTCCGTCGAGGCCATAGGTCTTGTCCGTACCGTCCGGGTTATCCATGAGCGTTGCGAGATTTCCGAGCAGATCGCTGGGAACGTACGCAAACGTCTCCGAGCCATCACTGGTATCAATGGCGTGCAGATACCCGCTATTGGTAATCGCATATAGCGTTATATCGGGACTGTCCTGACTGCCGCCGTAGGTCACTAGGACGGGCTGGCCGTGCAGGGGGTCCCCCATTCGCTGACATGCATCGCTGGTACTGCCGTCATCGTCGCTATCCAGGACATCAACACCGCGCGCCCATTTGAGCACCTCCGTACGCTCGGCATCCGACGCACTGTCGGCCAAGCCAATCATGGACTTGGTAATCCCGGAGTTGCCCTCATCGAGCGCATTCGAGCTGGCTGTCAGGTTTTCCGAATCACCGAGATACGTATAGACATTGCGGCTTTCAGGATTGAGATCCGGATACTGATTGGCGGCACCGCCCTTCTGGACATCGTCGCCGTCCACGACCTCACTCCAGTAACTCTTGGCGTTGTCCTTGAAGAAGCCGGTAGACGAATCGACAGCCGCCGTGTGGTTCGCATCCTCAACCTGGAATGTATCCGTGTCCTCGTCATACCCGAGACGGTACTTCTTGACGTTCCCCGGCCATCGCGTCGTCGAGGCCGGCTCGAACAGCGCATAGTAAAGTTCGTTACGGTTCTGCAGGCGATTGAAATTGTCGACAGCCACACCCGGTGACGCGAACGTCGCCCCAGAAGAGACTATCTCGACGAATATCTCCGTAAGCGCACTCTTCAGCTCGTCATAGGTATCGACAGTGTAATAACGACCCCCCCCCTTATTGGCTGTATCAGACAACAGCCCATCATCAACCCGGAAGCCGATGGTATAGGTAATTATTTTTTGGGTGCTTTCCTCGAAATCACTGAGATCCCGACCAAAATCGGAATCGTCGAACTGGTCCTCTTCGTACAGGTATTCCGCCAGCTCGTCGAGACAGCCGCCGTTCCCCGAGCACGACGCCCCCGTCAAATCACGGATCGCATCATTGGCCTCGGTATCGTCTGTAGGGAGACCATCCGTCAACAGTATGACGTAGTTGTTCTGACAGGGGTCCTCAATCGGCGACTTGTAAGTGTTCCACGAGTCGGACTGCCTGCATTCGTCAACGCTCGTGCGTGGCTCCGTCTCATTACCAAAAACTACGCCTTCACCGCGAAAATACCGTGCCGCCTCCCAATAGGTCTCGCTGAGAGGGGTGTTCCCGCCCGGATAATAGCTGTTGAGTTTGGTTTTGAAAGCCGACCTGTTATCCCCGATATCGTCGATTGCCAAATCCACGAAGCCGCCGGAGTAGCTGCAGCTCCAATAACCGCAGTCGTGTCCCGCATCGAATCGCATCAACCCGATATTGATACCATTGATGCTATCAACCAAGTCGCCGGCGATCTGCTGCACGACCTCCAGCCGGGTTTTTTCCTCGACCGTCGCGCTATCGAGATAATTCAGATAATTTCCAGTGTAAAAATTATAGTCATCCCGATAACCCCAGTTGATCTCCTCGTCCTCATTCTCGGACCAAGGGCCATCGGTGTCCGAGGCATACACAGCGGCATCACCATCGGAGGCACCATGCGTCCCACGGTCAGCACGGCACTCCACTGCTGCGTCATGGGAGTTGTCATCCAGATCCCGCCAGCTCGTCGAACATTCCCTGTGCCAGCCGTCGGACCACGACCAGGACCAGGAACACTGCTCCCTGTTCTGCGCGCTCCTCACGCCGAGTGCCTGACCAGCGCTATCCAGCGAACCCTGAGCGGAGTCACACTTGAACGCGTCCTCGGTAATCCAGTTGTCCGTACCGCCGTTCCTCCCGCCGCAGGAAGGCGTGCCGCCTCCTTCTGACCAGTAGATTCGCCCGGTGTCACAATCCCCGTCATACGACTGTGAGGCATCATATTCTTCAGGCGTCACCTCGACAGTGGAGCTCATACTCCCCGAGGTATCGACGACAAACAGCACGTTCGGCTGCTTCCATGCGCTCTCGTCAGGCACATAGATTTCGGTATCGTCCGCATGGGCGATCGAGAGCAAAGACAGAAGTAACCCCGCTACCAAGCCCCACCGGCAGACGCTGCTTCCATGACTCATGATTGCTGTTGCTCCTAGCCCTGGCTCGTATCGGGATACCGGACACCCAACGTCCAGACGCTCACTTCGACCAGAGGACCTTGGTCAATTCGCCGCTATCCGATTTGTAGATGACTGTTCCCGTTGTCGGCTGCGTCGCGAGAAACTGATCGATACTCGACTGCTGTCCGCGGTTTATGAACTGGGTATCGTCGGACACGTCGAAACGCCGCTTCTTGCACGTCGGGCAGGCCTGGGCCTCAACCTCAAAACGCCCCGCCCCCTGCTTCGTCATGGTGATTCTTGCCGCCTCAATGGCGGATTCAAGGTTACGGATTTCCGCCGATACCGGCGAGGCCGCTGCCGCGACAACGAGAAGCAAAACTCCCCAGAAAACGCCTGCAGTCTTTGACATCCTCACCCCCGGTTCACTATTCAGCCACATACGATTACCGAAACGCACAAACACATCACGGTCATCAATCTTTTGGCGTTACGCGCATAATGCCCTGAGTCTGACTCGAGTTAGCACCGGTACCGGCGATCGATGCCTCCGAGTCCACGTCGAAGTAATGCCCCTCAAAATTCTTGCAGCTGAAGCCACTGGGACATCCCTGACCGGTATGCGTAACCTCCAGGGTGCTCAGCTGAAGGTGGCGATCCGTGACCAACCGGTCCTCGGTGGACTCATCCATGCTCACGTTTTCCGTACCGTCGCTGTCAATCGCGCTGGCCAGTGTGGACGGATCGTCGCTGAACTTGTTAAGCGCCCACGAAATGGCCGAATAGGTCGTCTGGAATATAGTCCGTTCCTGCTGGGCGTTACCCGACATAGCCTCCTGCATTCGGCTGACCTGTGACGCGGTAACGGCAACCAACGTCAACACAAGCAGGATTACCAGACTTATCGCCAGCGCGGCACCGCGTTGCCGGCCGATTCGAGAAAGGTCCGCAATCCGATTCCACGCAGTCATGGCAAACGGTTCCTAAGGACTATGGTGTTCTCGAAGATGCTGCGCAGCCGTCCGTCACTGCCCGGGGAAACCGTCTCGCCGAGCACGTTGTAGGTATCCGCATTGGCGGGCCTGAGGTTGTCCTGCTGCGTACGTAGCAGTAGCGCAAGCCTTACGGTGATGACCTGACTCCAGTCCGTCACCCCACCCGCATCCTCGTAACTGTCGACGCTACCGTCATCATCACTGTCGATTCCGTACTCTGCCTGGAAGGTATCGACACCATCGATGAGCGGCTGTGCGCTCTCCAGCCAGCTTCCGGTTTCAGGGTCCATACCGCGGCAAACAAGCGAACCTCCCGAAACCGAATACACGTTGACGACACGCTCCCCTGCGGCTTTGGTTCCCAGGCAGTCGGCCGCTGTCTCATCGGGATACATACGGACTACGGCGACCCGATCACTCGCGCCGCTGCCGCCATCGGCCGTATTCGAATCCGAAGGGGTGGCGTCGGTATGAAACGCATCCGGAGTGGGCGCGGTGAGCGGATTGTGATAACCCGCCATGCGGACGTCACGGCCAAGCCGCTGCATGGCAAAACGGCCGTTCTCCTGTACCCGCGCCAAAGCGTCCTGCAAGCGGTAGCTCTGCTTATTGGCGATAAACAACTGCACCGCGCCGGCGGAGAGCATCAGCCCCAAGACCAGCGCGATCATGAGCTCGATAAGCGTCAGCCCCCGCTCCCTGGAATGCGACTCATCGCCCATCACCATCACGGCACGACCTCCTGTACGAATCGGCTCTTGTCGTCGGGGCCGTCACCGCTACCGTCGCCGCCCTGATAGCGCCATACGGCCTCTATCTCGAATGAGTCCCCTTCCTCACAAGGGTCCTCGCTGCACTCGATATTTAGCTCTCCACCGGGCAACGCCGCGACCCCGGATGCCTCCGCCCCAAGACTGGCGTCGCAGGCGACGCGCCATAGTGCATCCCGGAATACCCGGCATGCATCAGAGCTGCAGTGGTCCGTCGGCGGGGAATCACACCGATTCGTCCCACCCTTCAACGGCATTGGAGGATTGGAGCTGCTGAAGTAGTCGTACACGCCGTCGCTGTTGGCGTGCATCTGCTCGGCCAGCGAGTCGACGAGCCAAGTCACCTGCGAGCGTTTCATCGCCTCGGTATTCGCCTTGATCGCCTGCAGGTTCAACCCTGCAACACCCAGCAGGCCAATAGAGAGCACAAGCACGGTCACGAGGATCTCAATCATGGAGAGCCCCGACTGTCGTACGGTTGTTGTTGATGAGGAGTACATGATCTTATGAACAGCCACTGTAGCTATCGTCGCTGATGGAAATACGGCCCGTCACGTCGATAGCAAGCCGGCGGCCGGTCTCCCCCGAACGTCCACTGTCACAGACGTCGACCGTATCTCCGGCGTTGACGACACCGTCACCGTCATAGATGAACAATGTCCTGCCATTGTTGCTGTCGACCGTCATGTTGCCGTCCAGGGCATCCCAGCGGCGAAGTTGCTGATCGTCGCTCGCGTCGTAGGTGCCATCACCGTTCTCGTCGATCCACACCATGAACCCTCCCCCCCACTCGTTACTACCCGACGGGGAAAGGGCGGAGATACGAACCGAACGACCACGCTTGACGGCCTCGCTACGCGTCAGATTGAGCGCGGTAACGAACTGATTGGTCGCCGTGGTCAGCTGGTTGTTCTGTATGAACGTGCGGAAGCTGGGGATCGCGACCGAGAGCAGGATCGCAGCCACGATCACGGTAAGCATCAATTCGATCAGCGTGAATCCGCGTATCTTGCTATTCATGGCGACAACGGTAGGATCTTTCGGGGACCTCCACGAGCCCGGCCCGATTGGTGGGTCTCATCACACGATGAACGGAACAGCATCGAGAGACAACGACGATCACTCATTGCTCAAAAACTGACCTTCGAGATCACTCGTCACGGAATGACGCAGTCCTTCGAAACCGCTCATGGAGGAGCAGACATGCACCGACGAGGCTTCACGCTCATCGAGCTACTGGTTACCGTCGCCCTGCTCGCGGCCATACTCGGGATCGCCATACCCACCCTCTCAACGATTGTTCGAAGCACCGCCTTGAGTTCGTCGACCAACCGATTTCTGACGACACTGGCGTTTGCACGATCCGAAGCAGTCAAACGCGGCGAGCGCATAACGGTTCGCCGCTCCGGCACCGACTGGTCTGCCGGCTGGGTCGTGTTTGTCGACCGCGACGGTAGCGGGGACCGGAATAACACCGAGCCGTTACTCCGCGATTCACGCGCCCTGCGCGACGGCTTCCGGTTAACCGGCAACCAGATGGTGTCGGAATCGCTCTCCTACATACCCCAAGGCTACCCCCGCACCGCATCGGGGGCTTTGCAGATGGGCACGTTCACCGTCTGTGACGACACTGGCATCACCACCGCAGGACATGCACGCGCCGTTGTCATCAGCGCGACTGGACGCGCCCGCGTCTCGCATCGGATATCGGATATCGACAAGAACGACTGCTAAGCGACGACCGAGGGCGCCATCGGCTGAATCGGCGGCGGAGGCGCGAAAGTCGTGGCTACGCACTCCGCCGTCTGATCTCTCGCATGAGATCCCGGGGCAGGGAGAAGACGACCTCCTCGGTGTGACCGGCCTGTTCCGCCGGCCGGGTGCCGCCCCAGGCGACGAGGCGGTCCACGACCCCCTTCACCAGGACCTCCGGTGCCGACGCCCCGGCGGTGACGCCGATACGTTCGGCACCGTCAAGCCACTCCCGGCGCAGGTCGTCAGGGCCGTCGATCTGGTACGCGGTGACCCCCATGCGCTCGGCGAGCTCCTTGAGCCGGCGCGTATTGGAACTGTTCTGGGAGCCCACGACGATCATGCAGTCGACCTGCGCGGCGAGGTCCTTGACGGCATCCTGGCGGTTCTGGGTCGCGTAGCAGATATCGTCCTTGCGCGGCCCGTGGATACGCGGGAAGCGCTCGCGCAGGGCGTCGATGACCTGCCCGGTATCATCCATCGACAGGGTCGTCTGGCTGACAAAGGCGAGCTCGTCCGGGTTGCGGACGTCCATGCGGGCGACGTCGTCGGGCGTCTCCACCAGGTAGATCGCGCCGCGGTCCGCGCCCTCGCCTACGTACTGGCCGATGGTGCCCTCCACTTCCGGATGGCCGTCATGGCCGATGAGCACCACCTCCCGCCCTTCGCTGGCATGCTTCTGCACCTCGATGTGGACCTTGGTGACCAGTGGGCAGGTCGCATCGAACACGCGCAGGCCGCGACGGTCCGCCTCCTCCCGCACCGCCTGGGAAACGCCGTGGGCACTGAAGATGACGGTCGCACCGGAAGGGACCTCGTCGAGTTCCTCGACGAACACCGCGCCCTTGCCGCGGAGATCCTCGACAACGGTGCGATTGTGCACGACCTCGTGGCGGACGTAGATCGGGGCGCCGAAACACTCCAGCGCCCGCTCGACGATGCTGATCGCCCGGTCGACGCCGGCGCAGAAGCCGCGGGGGTTGGCAAGCAGTATCTCGGGCATGGTGGCAGTCGCCTCGCGTATGTGGGCGGATTGTCTCACGAGCGCCGGAGCCTCGCCTAGAAGGCTCACACCCGCCGGCCCAGGACGACACTGATCACCAGCATCGCCACACCCACGGAGATGGCGCTGTCGGCCACGTTGAAGGCCGGCCAGTGCCAGTTGCCGGCATAAACGTCCAGGAAATCGATGACGTACCCGTGGACCATGCGGTCCAGCACGTTGCCCAGCGCGCCCCCGAGCACCAGGCCGAGTGCCGCGGCGACCAGCCGCTCACCGGGCCGCAGCGCACGCAGCCACCAGATCAGGTAGACACTCACCGCCAGCGCCAGGGCGGTAAAAAGCCAGCGCTGCCAGCCGCTGCCGTCGGCGAGCAGGCTGAACGCCGCACCGGTGTTGAACGAGAGCGTGAGGTTGAACGACGGCATCACGGGCACCGGACGATAGGGCATCAGTGCCGTTGCCGCCCAGTACTTCGTCGCCTGATCGGCGACCAGGACGACGGCGGCGATGATCAGGCCGAAGCGCAGCATGGATCGGATTCCCGGTGTGACAAGGCGGGCCTCGCGGCGGGCACGGCACAGCGAAGGAGGCGATGTCGCACACGGCCTGTGGCCGTGCACGACCTACCCGCGCGAGCATCACCATGGATCGAGTCGATGATGCACCGCGCGCGGACCAGGCGCCGCGACGCGGGGCTGTCGCACACGGCCTTTGGCGGTGCACGACCTACCCGACCGCTATCCGCCGTCGACCAAGCAGGTCGCGCGACGGGGCCGTGCGACATTCCGACCTGCCGCGGTGTTGGGCTCTCGCACACGGCCTGCGGCCGTGCACGACGTACTTGCGACGCCCTGACCTGCCGCAGGGCCGCGCTGTCGCACACGGCCTTTGGCCGTGCACGACCTACCCGCTGGACGACCACTGGGGACCGCGTAGGTCGTGCGCCGGAGGCGTGCGACGGACACACGGCGGGCGCCACCGCGTGGCTAGGCATACAGCCGTTCCTCGCCCTCGCCGGCCACGTTGGCCACGCAGCGGCCGCACAGCTCCGGATGATCGGCGTTGCGGCCCACGTCCGGCGTGTGGTGCCAGCAGCGCACGCACTTGGCGTGCTCGGTGGCCGAGACCACCACGCCGAACTCCGTACCATCGGGGAGGCTCGCGGTCATCGCGCCCTCCGGACGGGCCTCCGCCGGGTGCACCCGCGCCGCGGAAGTGATCAGCAGGAAGCGCAGCTCATCGCCGAGCTGCTGCCACTCGCTGTACAGCGGCTCCGGGCAGTAGAGCTCGACCTCGGCCTCCAGGGTGGCACCCAGGACCTTGTCGTTGCGCAGCTCCTCGATGCGCTTGGCCACCGCCTCGCGCAGGCCCAGTACCCGCTGCCAGAAGCCGCGGTCGAAGGCCTCGCCCTCCAGCGGGACGAGCTGGTCGTACCACTCCGCCGTGAACACCGCGCCCGCGCCCGCGCCCTCGCCCCGCTCACCCGGGATGTGGGCCCAGAGCTCGTCGGCGGTGAACGAGAGGATCGGCGCGATCCAGCGCGCCAGCGCCTCGACGATGTGGTACATCGCCGTCTGGCAGGAGCGCCGGGCGAGGCTGTCGCTCTGGGTGGTGTACTGGCGGTCCTTGATCACGTCGAGGTAGAAGCCGCCCATGTCCAGCACGCAGAAGTGGTGCACGCGCTGGGTGACCTGGTGGAAGTCGTAGACGTCGTAGGCGGCGACCACCTCGCGCTGGACCTCCAGCGCCCGGTCCACCGCCCAGCGGTCCAGCGCCAGCATGCGCTCCGGCTCGACGCAGTCGGTGGCCGGGTCGAACCCCGCCAGATTGGCGAGAAGGAAGCGGGCGGTGTTGCGCATGCGCCGGTAGCTGTCGGCGGTGCGCTTGAGGATCTCGTCGGAGACGGCGATCTCGCCGGTATAGTCCGTGGAGCCCACCCAGAGCCGCAGGATATCGGCACCGAGCTTGTTCATCACCGTCTGCGGGGCGATGACGTTGCCCCGCGACTTGGACATCTTGTAGCCCTTCTCGTCCACGGTGAAGCCGTGGGTGAGCGTCCCCCGGTAGGGCGGCCGGCCGTCGAGCATCATGCCGGTGAGCAGCGACGACTGGAACCAGCCGCGATACTGGTCGGAGCCCTCCAGGTAGAGGTCCGCCGGCTTGGCGAGCTCCGGGCGCGACTCCAGCACGGAGGCGTGGGTGGTCCCGGAGTCGAACCACACGTCCAGGATGTCGGTGACCTTCTCGTAGCGCGGGGCGTCGTCGCCGAGCAGCGCCGCGGGATCGAGCTCGAACCAGGCGTCGATGCCGCGCTGCTCCATGCGCTGGGCCACCGCCTCGATGAACTCGTCGGTGCGCGGGTGGGGCTCACCGGTCTCGCGGTCGACGAACAGCGCGATGGGCACGCCCCAGTTGCGCTGGCGCGAGATGCACCACTCCGGGCGGTTGCGCACCATCGCCGCCATGCGGCCCTCACCCCAGTCGGGGAACCAGCGCACCGTGGGCAGGGCCTCCAGGGTCTTCTCGCGCACCCCGTTGGCCTCCAGGTTGAGGAACCACTGGGGCGTGGCGCGGAAGAGGATCGGGGTCTTGTGCCGCCAGCAGTGGGGATAGCTGTGCTCGTAGCGCTCGACGTTGAGCAGCGTCCCGGTCTCGCGCAGGGTCTCGACGATCTTCGGGTTGGCATCGAAGACGAACAGCCCGGCGAAACGCTCGGTCCCGGGGAGGAAGCGGCCGTCATCGCCAACCGGGTTCTCCAGCGGCAGGTCGTAGCGCTGGCCCACCTCGAAGTCATCGGCACCATGACCCGGCGCGGTATGCACGGCACCCGTGCCCGCCTCGGTGGTGACGTGCTCGCCGACGACCACGGGCACCCGCCGGTCCAGGAACGGGTGACGCAGCGCCAGTCCCTCGAGGTCCCGGCCCAGGCAACGCCCGACAATGCCGTAGTGCTCGATGCCGTAGCGCGCCAGCGCCGTCTCGTGCAGGGCCTCCGCCAGCAGAAGCAGCTCGCGGCCGTGGTCGGCGGAGACCAGCACGTAATCCAGCTCCGGGTGGACGGCCACCGCCTGGTTTGCCGGCAGCGTCCACGGGGTCGTCGTCCAGATCACCAGCGACGCGGCGGCCTGCGGCTCCATGCCCTCGGCGCCACAGGCACGGCGCAGCGCGTCGCCGTCCACCGCGGTGAACCGCACATCGATCGCCGGGGAGACGTGGTCGTCGTACTCGACCTCGGCCTCCGCCAGTGCCGAGCCGCAGTCGGTGCACCAGTGCACGGGCTTGAAGCCGCGCTTGAGGTGCCCGTTGCCGACGATGCGCCCGAGCGCGCGCAGGATGTCCGCCTCGGTGCGGAAGTTCATGGTCAGGTACGGATCGTCCCAGTCCCCGATCACGCCGAGGCGCTGGAAGTCCGCCTTCTGCCCGGTCACCTGCGCCTCCGCGAAGCGTCGGCAGGCCGCCCGGAAGTCGGCGTCGGAGACGTCCTCGCCGGCCTTGCCGATGTCCTGCTCGACCTTGTGCTCGATGGGCAGGCCGTGGCAGTCCCACCCGGGGACGTAAGGGGCGTCGTAGCCGTCCAGGGTGCGCGCCTTGACGATGATGTCCTTGAGGATCTTGTTGACCGCGTGGCCGATATGGATCTCGCCGTTGGCGTAGGGCGGGCCGTCGTGGAGGATGAAGCGCTCGCGCCCGGCGCGCTGCTCGCGGATGCGCCGGTACAGGCCCTCATCGTTCCAGCGCGCCACCCGGTCGGGCTCGCGCTTGGCGAGGTTGGCGCGCATGGGGAAGTCCGTCTTGGGCAGATTCAGGGTGTCTTTGTAATCGGTCACGACGTCGTCCTGCGATCCTGTGTCGATGACGGGTTGTCGGGCTGCCCGGCGAACCAGGCCCGCGCCGCGTCGGCGTCGCGCGCGATCTGCTCGCGCAGCGCCTCCATGGTGTCGAAACGCTCCTCGCCACGCAGGAACGCCCGGAAGGTCACGGCGACGTGGGCGCCGTAGATGTCGCCGTCGAAATCGAAGAGGTGGGTTTCCAGCAGCGTGGCCCGACCGTTGACCGTGGGCCGCGTGCCGACGCTGGCCACCCCCTCCTGCCGCCGGCCAAGACCGTCCAGGGTCACCGCAAATATGCCGTGCACCGGCGGCGGCGAACGCCGGAAACGGATGTTCGCGGTACGCCAGCCGAGCTCCCGGCCGATCGCGTCCCCGCGGGCGACCCGGCCACTGATGGTGTAGGCCCGTCCGAGCAGCCGGCCCGCCGTGGCGAGGTCACCCGATCCCAGCGCCTCCCGGACCCGGGTGCTCGAAACCCGGCTGCCGCCGTCGACTACCGTCGGCATCCGTTCCACCTCGAAGCCGTTCGTCTCGCCCGCCGTGCGCAGCATCTCGAAACCGCCCCGCCTGCCGTGGCCGAAGCGGAAGTCGTCGCCCACCATCAGGAACCGCACGCCGAGCCGCCGCACCAGCAGATCATCGATGAACGCCTCCGCCGGCATATCCGCCAGGCCTCGGCCGAAGCGCAGGCAAACGACCCGGTCGATGCCGCAGCCGTGCAACGCGGCGAGCTTGTCGCGCAGCCCGGTGATACGCGGCGGCGCACGCTCGGGCACGAAGAACTCCAGCGGGTGGGGCTCGAAGGTCACCACCGTCGCCGGCAGCCCGAGCGCGTCCGCGCGCTCGCGCAGACGCGCGATCACGGCATGATGGCCACGGTGCACGCCATCGAAATTGCCGATGGTGGCGACGCAACCGTGGTGCCGGTGCACTAGATTGTGGCTGCCCCGGATGAGCTCCATGCCGTGCCGGTCCCCAAATCCCTGTATTCTACGGTGGATTCACTGCGCGGTGAAAGTCGTGGGCCGCCGCCGGCCCGGCGTAACGCCGGTTCAGCGTATCTGCCGAACGCCGACGACGGCCCGCACCGCCACCGCGGGCCGGTTACGTCCGGCCACCGACACCCTGACCGGGACCCGTGCGTGGAGGCCCTGGCCGCAGGGGGCCCGTGGGCTGGCTGCTGAGCACAGCCAAGATCCCGGCCCAACCCGCCTTGGGCCGGTCATGTACAGGTATCCGACACGGGCCCGGAAGATGTTGGCTGCCAGGAGCAGCCAACCTACCGGTGGCACGGCATCCCGGCCGGAACCGGCGGGGACGTCGCACACGGCCTGCGACCACGCATGACCTTGTATGTTGCCGCCGGTAGGTCGGCTGCTCGCAGGCAGCCGACGTTCCGCCAGACCCGCCGTGGACCGGCCATGCGCAGGTTCCGACACGGGCCCGGAAGCTGTTGGCTGCCAGGAGCAGCCAACCTACCGGTGGCACGGCACCCCGGCCGGAACCGGCGGGGACGTCGCACACGGCCTGCGACCACGCATGACCTTGTATGTTGCCGCCGGTAGGTCGGCTGCTCGCAGGCAGCCGACGTTCCGCCAGACCCGCCGTGGACCGGCCATGCGCAGGTTCCGACACGGGCCCGGAAGCTGTTGGCTGCCAGGAGCAGCCGACCTACAGATGGCACGGTATATCCCGGCCGGAACCCGCAGGTAGGTCGTGCGCCGCAGGCGTGCGACAGTCCGGGCCGCCTCCCGGGAGCCGGAGTCCCGACCGGCACCCGTCCGTGAAGACGGCCCGCCGCCGGGCGCGGCCGGTCTACCCCGCCGGCGTCCGAACCTCCGACGACGGCGGCTCGCGCAGCATCGCCGGGCGCAGACCGAGGGCGAGGAGCACGGCAAAATACGCCACCGCCGCCACCACGATGCAGCCCGCCAGCGCGGCCACCCGCAGCCCCGGTCCCGCCGCGATCCAGGCGTCGAGCTGGCGGGCCGGCCAGTAGAGTACGGCGAGCATCACCAGGACCGCCAGACCGACCTGCCGGCGCAGGCGCGGCCAGCCGGCCTGCGGCCGGTAGACGCCGCGCCGGCGCAGCCCGCGCACGAGCAGTCCGGCGTTCACCCCCGCGGCCAGGGCCGTACCCAGGGCCAGCCCGGCGTGGGCAACGCCGCTGCCGTACAGCAGCGCCACGGCGGCGATGCTGAACACCGCGTTTACCACCATCGCGACCACCGCGTAACGCACCGGTGTGCGCGTGTCCTGGCGGGCGAAATAGCCGGGCAGCAGGACCTTGACCAGCACGAAGGGGAACAGCCCCACCCCGTAGGTGAGCAGGCTGAAGCTCGCCGCCTGGACATCGCGGGCCCCGAAGGCGCCGTACTGGAACAACGTCGCCAGCATCGGCGCGGCCAGCGCCATCAGCCCCACGGTCGCCGGGACGATGAGCACCAGCGTGAGCCGCAGGGCCCAGTCGAGGGTCGCGTTGAACGCCTCCGGCCCGGCGCCGGTGTGATCCCGAGACAGCCGCGGCAGGATCACCGTGCCGAGGGCGACGCCAAAGATGCCCAGCGGAAACTCCACCAGACGGTCGGACCAGTACAGCCAGCTGATGCTGCCGGTCATCAGGAACGACGCCAGCACTGTGTCCACGAGCAGGTTGATTTGCTGCACCGAGGTGCCGAACAGCGTGGGCCCCATCAGCCGCAGGACCCGTCGAACGCCGGGATCGCGGAAATCCGGCCGCGGCATCACCAGCAACCCCTGGCGGGCGAGGAACGGCAGCTGCAGCGCCAGCTGCAACGCCCCGGCGAGTGCCACCGCCCAGGCAAGTACCGCCACCCCGGGATCGAGCACGTCGCCGAGGATCAGCGCCGCGCCGATCAGGCAGATGTTGAGCAGTACCGGCGCGAACGCAGGCGGACCGAACGAGCCCAGGCTGTTGAGCACCGCGCCGGCACACGCGGTCAGCGAGATCAGCATCAGGTAGGGAAAGGTCACCCGCAGCATCCCCGCTGCCGCCGCGAGGCGCTCGGGGTCACCGGCGAAGCCGGGGGCGAACACCCGCACCAGCCAGGGCGAGGCCGCCATCCCCACGAGGGTCACCGCCAACAGCACCACCGCCAGGCTCCCGGAGGCCCGGCGCACCAGCGCCCTGACCTCCTGCGGCGTGCTCTGCGTGTGGTACTCCGAGAGGACCGGCACGAAGGCCTGGGAGAACGCCCCCTCGGCGAAGAGCCGGCGCATGAAGTTCGGGATCTTGAACGCCACCAGGAACGCGTCCATCCCTGCCGACGGGCCGAAGACCACGCCCAGGACGATATCGCGCACCAGCCCCAGGACCCGCGAGAGCAGCGTCCACGAGCTGAATGTCAGCAACGCCCGGAACAGGCCCGCTACCTTCATGCCGTTGTCTCCGTATACGCCTGCGATGCCCGGGCCCGGTACGCGGTCGCGCGCCCGCGCGCCGCGGGCGTCGCGCGTGATTGACACCGACCGGGCGAGGCGCCATCATACGCGACTTTATCGTGGACAGGATCACGCAGGAGTTCGACCTTGGCTAACATCGCCTCTGCTCAGAAGCGCGCTCGTCAGACCGAGCAGCGCCGTCGCCACAATCAGGCCCGCCGCTCGATGATGCGTTCCCAGCTCAAGCAGGTGATCAAGGCGATCGAGGCGGGCGACAAGGCGAAGGCCGAGGAAGCCTACAGTACGGCCGTCCCGGTCCTCGACCGCATGGCCACCAAAGGGGTGATCCACAAGAACAAGGCCGCGCGGCACAAGGCGCGCCTGGCCAAGAAGATCAAGGCCCTCGGCTAAGCCGGAACCTGCCTGATCGTGACGAAGACGCCGGCCGCTGGCCGGCGTCTTCGTTTCCACCTGCCCGCCGGACACGCCCCACCGGCACCCGCCTCAGCTCTCCTCCGAGAGCACCAGATTGTCACGGTGGATGAGCTCGGGCTCGTCGACATACCCGAGTACGGCCTCGATGCGACTGGAGGAGACGCCGCGCAGCCGGCGGGCATCCCCCGAGCCATAGTTCACCAGCCCCCGGGCCACTTCGCGGCCATCCGGGTCGAGACAGGTCACCATGTCACCGCGCATGAATCGCCCGTCCACCCGTGTCACGCCCACCGGCAGGAGGCTGCGGCCGTCCTCGCGCAGCACCCGTGCCGCACCGGCGTCCAGCCACAGCGTCCCCCGCGCCTGCAGCTGGCCGGCCAGCCACTGCTTGCGCGCCGCCATCCGCTCCCGCGAGGGCCACAGCAGCGTGCCCAGCCGCTCTCCGCCGGCGATTCGTGCCACCACGTCAGGAAGGCGGCCCGAGGCGATCACGGTCACAGCACCGGAACGAGCGGCACGGGCCGCCGCGGTCACCTTCGTGCGCATCCCTCCGCTGCCCAGGGCACCGGGCGCATCCGAGCACATCGCCTCCAGGCGCTCATCGGCGGCGTCCGCCTCGTTGATCAGGGCGGCCCGCGGATTCTGGCGGGGATCGGCATCGTACAGACCGTCCTGATCGGTCAGGATCGCCAGCACCTCCGCCTCGACCAGGTTGGTCACCAGCGCCGCCAGGGTGTCGTTGTCACCGAAGCGGATCTCGTCCGTGGCGACCGTGTCGTTCTCGTTGACCACCGGCACCACCCCCAGCGCCAGCAGCGTGCGCAGGGTGCTGCGTGCATTGAGATAGCGGCGACGGTCGGCAAGGTCCTCATGGGTGAGCAGCACCTGGGCGGTGCGCAGACCGAAACGGCGGAACTCCCGCTCGTAGGCCTCGACCACCCCCATCTGCCCGACCGCCGCGGCGGCCTGGAGCTGATGCAGCGCATGCGGCCGACGGGGCCAGCCAAGGCGCTGCACGCCCTCGGCGACGGAGCCGGAGGAGACCAGCACGACCTGCCGCCCCTGGCGATGAGCGTCCGCGATCTGAGCCACCCAGCCGGCGATGCGCTCACCGTCGAGCCCCCGGCCCTCATTGGTCACCAGGGCGCTGCCCACCTTGAGCACCCAGCGCCGGGTATCGGCCAGCCGGGCGCGCCAGCGCGCACCCTCATCCATCGGCGTCACCCTCGCCCCGCATCGCCTCCAGGCGGTCCATGACGCGCTGGCACAGGTAGTCCGCGCCCTCCCCGCTCTCACCGGAGACCAGGAACACCGGGCCCTCCCAATCCATCGCCGCGGTGATCTCGGCGGCCACCGCGTCGCGCTCGTCGGCGGGAATGAGGTCGATCTTGTTCAGCACCAGCCAGCGCTCCCGCGCCGCCAGCCCGGGGTCGAACGCGGCGAGTTCGTCCACGACCGAGCGCGCATCGGCGGCGGGGTCACGGTCGTCGTAGATGCAGGCGATGTCGAGGACGTGCAGCAGCAGCCGGTTACGCGCCAGGTGCTTGAGGAAACGCACCCCGAGCCCGGCACCTTCAGCCGCCCCCTCGATCAGCCCCGGGATGTCCGCCATCACGAAGCTGCGCCCCGGTCCCACGCGGACCACGCCCAGGCTGGGATACAGGGTGGTAAAGGGGTAGTCAGCCACCCGCGGGCGGGCACCGGAGACGGCGCGGATCAGGGTGGACTTGCCCGCGTTGGGCAGCCCGAGCAGGCCGACATCGGCGAGCACGCGCAGCTCCAGCGAGAGCTCGCGGCGTTCGCCATCCTGCCCCGGCGTCGACTGCCGGGGGGCACGGTTGGTGGAGCTCTTGAAGTGGATATTGCCGACACCGCCGTCACCGCCGCGGGCGACGAGCAGCCGCTCGCCCTCGGCGGTGACATCGCCGATCACCTCGCCGGTCTCCCGGTCGGTGACGACGGTGCCCACCGGTACGGGCACGATGACGTCGTCGCCGCTGCGTCCCGTCATCTGCCGGCCGCGGCCGTTCTCACCGCGCTCGGCCGCGTAACGGCGGCTGTGACGGAAGTCCGCGAGGGTGTTCAGGCCCTCGTCGCCGACCAGGTAGACGCTGCCACCACGGCCGCCATCGCCGCCGTCAGGCCCGCCCCTGGGGACGAACTTCTCCCGCCGGAAGCTCACGCAGCCGTCCCCGCCGTCACCGGCGGCGACCCGGATACGCGCCTCGTCCACGAATTTCATACCGCCACCTCGAGCCGGCCCTTACCGGCAAAAAAAAGCCCCGTCCTGCGACGGGGCTTTTCGGGATGCGTTCGGTCGCCGATCAGCTCGCCGCGCGTATGCTCACGAAGCGCCGCTTGCGCGGCCCCTTGCGCTCGAACACGACCTCACCGTCGCTCTTGGCGAACAGGGTGTGGTCGTGACCGATGCCGACGTTGGCGCCCGCGTGGAAGTGCGTGCCGCGCTGGCGAACGATGATATTACCGGCGCGCACCGCCTCGCCACCGAAGCGCTTCACGCCCAGGCGCTTCGATTCCGAGTCGCGACCGTTGCGGGTACTACCGCCTGCCTTCTTATGTGCCATGCCTCGTTAACCTCCGATTCAGCCGGCGTTGATGCCGGTGATCTTGACCTCGGTGAAGTGCTGGCGGTGGCCGTGCTTGCGGTGGTAGCCCTGGCGGCGCTTGAACTTCACCACCTCGACCTTGCGGTCACGGCCGTGGGAGACCACCTCGGCGGAAACACGGCCGCCGTCCACCAGCGGAGAACCCACCTTCACGTCGTCGCCGCCGACCATGAGCACCTGGTCGAACTCGACCGTGGAGCCGGCCTCGGCCTCCATCTTCTCCACACGGAGGACATCGCCCTCGCTGACGCGATACTGCTTACCGCCCGTCTTGATCACGGCGTACATGGCTGCGTTCTCCAAATCCGGTTCGCTGCTAATGCAGTCTGGGAAACTAAAGACCGCGAATCATAGGCTTCGCGCCGCGCGAGGTCAACTCCCGCGGGCGTTTTCTTGACACCCCCCACCCCCCTCTCTAGCATCCGGTCGACTCACCACTCCAGGAGCTGCCCGGGACGGACCATTTAATGGATCTCGCCGCCATTCGCGAACTCGTCACCGAGGACATGCAGGCCGTCGACCGGGCCATCCAGGACCGCCTGCGCTCGGACGTGGTGCTCATCAACCAGCTCGGCGCCTACATCGTCAACAGCGGCGGCAAGCGGCTGCGCCCGATGGTGGTGCTGCTGACCGCCCGCGCCGCCGGCTACGGGGGCGACCGCCACATCCCGCTGGCGGCCATCGTCGAGCTCATCCACACCGCGACGCTGCTCCACGACGACGTGGTCGACGGCTCCGACCAGCGCCGCGGACAGGACACGGCCAACCATATCTGGGGCAACGAGGCGAGCGTGCTCGTCGGCGACTTCCTCTACACCCGCTCGTTCCAGATGATGGTGGAGCTCGGCAGCACCGAGGCCATGGAGACCTTCGCACGCGCGACCAACACGATCGCGGAGGGCGAGGTGCTGCAGCTGCTTAACGTCCACGACGCCGACGTGGACGAGGCCCGCTACCGCGAGGTCATCTACCGCAAGACCGCGGCCCTGTTCGAGGCGGGCTGCCGCCTGGCCGCGCTGTTCGCCGGCAGCGACGACACCGCGGCGGCGGCCTACGGCCGCCACCTGGGGACCGCCTTCCAGCTCATTGACGACGCCCTGGACTACGATGGCAACCCCGCGGAGATCGGCAAGAACGTCGGCGACGACCTCGCCGAGGGCAAGCCGACGATGCCGCTTATCCGGGCCATGGAGGTCGGCGACGAGCATACCCGGGCACTCATCCGCGAGGCGATCGAGGCCGGCGGGCGCGAACGGATCACCGCGGTCTGCGAGGCCATTGCAAACACCGACGCCATTGCCTATACTCGCCGCCTCGCTGAGGAGGAGGCGCGCCAGGCAGAGGCAGCGCTCACCTTCGCGAGGGACGATCGGCTCCGCGAGGCCCTCGCTGAGCTGGCACGATTCGCTGCCGACCGTCGCCACTAGCAGACAATCCGGGGTGTAGCTCAGCTTGGTAGAGCACTACGTTCGGGACGTAGGAGTCGCTGGTTCGAATCCAGTCACCCCGACCATTCCCCGAGAAGGGGCCGGATCGACGGATCCGGCCCCTTTTTCGTTGGAGCGTCGCCAAAACCCTCCTGTAATGTGGTCCCGGTCACACTCGTCGCGGAATCGCTGGACACGGCGGCAATGCGTCTGCTGAACTCCGCCACAGACCCTGCGTTGCCGCCGCCCGGTGGCGAGCGATCCGACTCCGACAGCAATCGAAGGGAGAGAGGCGAATGAATCCTGTGATGAACAAGAACGAGCTCATCGACGCCGTACGTGACCGCTGTGACGAGCTGCCTCGCAAGGCGGTCGCCGAGGTCGTGGACGCGCTGTTCGACACCATTCAGGGCACAGTTGCCGACGGCACCGATGTCAGCGTTACCGGCTTCGGGCGTTTCACCCGGACCGAGCGCGCGGCCCGGACCGGGCGCAACCCCCAGACCGGCGAGAGCATCCGGATCGCCGCCAGCCGCGTTCCCGCCTTCCGCCCCGGCAAGGGTTTCAAGGATCAGGTCAACGGCGGCTGATCAGGCCGCGGCGGCCGGCGTACGCCCGCCGGCCGCCTCACCCGCCTCCCCCGGGCCCATGGGCCCACGGAACCGGCGCAGCCGCAGGGAGTTGGTGAGCACCAGCACACTGGAGAGGCTCATCGCGCCCGCGGCGAGCATCGGGTTGAGCAGGAAGCCGCTCACCGGCCAGAGCACCCCCGCAGCCACCGGGATCAGCGCGACGTTGTAGCCGTAGGCCCAGGCGAAGTTCATCAGGATGGTCCGCCGGGTCGCCCGCGAGAGCGCCACGGCATTGACGATCCCGTCCAGCGATCCCCGCATCAGGACCACATCGCCGGCCTCGATGGCCACGTCCGTCCCCGTTCCCACGGCAATACCGGCATCCGCCTGGGCCAGCGCCGGGGCGTCGTTGATGCCGTCGCCCACGAACAGGACACGCCGGCCCTCGCCCTGCAGGCGCCGGATCTCGTCCGCCTTCTGCGCCGGCAGCACCTCGGCGACCACCCGGTCGATCCCCAGCTCCCCGGCGATGGCCTCCGCGGTGGTACGGGTATCACCGGTAAGCATCGCCACCGTGAGCCCGCGCTCGCGCAGCGCTGAAACGACGGTCGCCGCCTCCGGCTTGACCGGATCGGCCACGCCGAGCACCGCGACCAGCTGACCGTCCTCGACGACGTAGAGCGGGGTGCGACCCCGGGCCGCCAGCGTCGAAGCGATTTCCCGGCCATCACCCGCCGCCACGTCGAGGCGTTCGAGGTAGCGCTCGGCGCCGACCGCGATGTCGTGACCGTCCACCCGGGCGCGCACACCGTAGCCGGCCTCCGCCTCGAAGCCCTCGGCGCGCGTCGGCTCCAGACCGCGGTCCCGGGCCGCGGCGACGACGGCCTCGCCCACCGGGTGTTCGCTCAGGGCCTCGACCGCGGCGACACGGGCAAGCACCGTCGCCTCGTCGCCGGCGAGCACGCGCACGTCGGTGACCGCCGGCCGCCCCCGGGTCAGGGTCCCGGTCTTGTCCATGACCACGGTATCCGCCTTCGCCAGGCCCTCCAGTGCCGCCCCGCGGCGGAAGAGCACGCCCATGCGCGCCCCCCGGCCGGTACCGACCATGATCGCCGTGGGCGTGGCCAGTCCCATGGCGCAGGGGCAGGCGATGAGCAGCACGCTCACCGCGGTGACGAAGGCGTAGGACAGCGCCGGCTCGGGCCCGGCCGCCAGCCAGACGACGAAGGTGATCGCCGCCGCGGCCAGCACCAGGGGCACGAACACCCCCGCGATCCGGTCAGCCAGACGCTGTATCGGCGGCTTCTCGGCCTGCGCGGCCTCCACCATGCGGATGATCTGGGAGAGCACCGTGTCACCGCCGACGCGGCTGACCCGCATCACCAGCCCGCCCTGGCCGTTGACGGTACCGCCCATGAGCTCGGCACCCGCCTCCTTCGCCACAGGCTCGGGCTCGCCGGAGAGCATGGACTCGTCCACCCAGGAACGACCCTCGATCACGGATCCGTCCAGCGGCACCCGCTCCCCGGGGCGCACCACCACCTCGGCCCCCACGCTCACCTCGGAGACATCGACCTCCCGGGTATCGTCGCCGTCACGGACCCGCGCGGTGGGGGTCTGCAGTGCAAGCAGCCCGCGGATCGCCTCCGAGGTCCGCCCGCGGGCGACGTGCTCGAGCAGCCGGCCGACGAGGATCAGGGTGACGATCACACCGGCGGCCTCGAAGTAGGTCTGCGCCGTGCCCTCGGGGAATATCCAGGGCACCACCAGCGCGAGGAACGAATAGCCCCAGGCGGCGCTGGCCCCGAGCATCACGAGGCTGTCCATGCCCGGCGCGGCATGGCGCAGCTCCGCCACGCCGCCGCGGAAGAACCGCGCACCGGCCCAGAAGAGCACGGGCGAGGCCAGCACCAGCTCGAGCCACATCCATGCCCGCTCGGGCATCACCGACTGCATCCACGAACCGATCCCGGGCAGCATCTTGCCCATGCCGATGATCACCAGCGGCACCGTGAACGCTGCCGCGAACGCCACCGAGCGCTTCAGCCGCGTCAGCTCCGGGTCGGCACGGTCTCCCTGCGAGGGCGCCCCCTCGTCCGCATCGCGGCTGGCCGTGTAGCCCGCCCGGTCCACCGCGGCGATGACCTCGCGGTCGAGATCGGCGCGGGGGATGACGTTCAACCGCGCGTTGCCCAGGGTCAGATTGACGCTGGCCTCGAGCACGCCCGGCACGGCGGCGAGCGCACGCTCCACGCGGCGCACGCAGCCGGCACACGTCATGCCCTCGATGGTGAACGTCCGCTCCTCGGTGGCGACGTCGTAGCCGGCGTCCCGGACCGCGGCAACCGCGTCCGCCACCGCCGGGTCCCCGTCGAAGGCCACCCGGGCGTTACCGGTGGTGAGATTCACGCTGGCCTCGCTGACGCCGGAGACGCCGCCGAGGGATTTCTCGACGCGGGAGACACAGCCCGCGCAGGTCATCCCCTCCACGGGGATATCGACAGTGGTGCTCATGGTCGGCTCACCGGTACTTCAGGACGTCCATCAGCTCCTCGACGATACGGTCGGTATCGCCGCGCTCATGGGCGGTGGTGACGTGGTTGCGCAGATGGCTGCGGAGAACGAGATCCCCGACCTTGCCGAGGGCGCCCTCCACCGCCTTGATCTGCTTGAGCACGTCGACACAGTAGATCTCGTCGCGCTCGAGCATGCGGGCGATACCATCGACATGCCCGCGCAGGGACAGCAGACGGCGACGGGCGTCCTCGCGGACCCCGTCGTCGAGCTGCAGTCCGCAGTGCGTCTCGGCCTCGCTCATGACGACGGCGCCGTCACGTCGTAACCGGCCTCGCGCACAGCGTCGGCCACTGCCCCGGCCTCCGGCTCGCCGCTCACCACCAGGGCACCGCTCGCCGCGTCCACCCGGGTGACCGACTCCACCCCGGGCACGGCCTCGACCGCTTCGCGAACCGCCTTCTCGCAATGACCGCAGGACATACCCTCAACCTGGAACTCCATCGTTCACCTCCTGGCCTCAATCCCTCCCCCGGTGGGAGGGGTATATGTCGCTCAGAGCATAACGCCGCACCCTTCGGCACACAAGGTCCGCTCGACCGCGCACGGGGAATGACGCACCATTGCCACCGGGCCCCGCCCGCAGGGGACGCCATCATGAGAGACCGCCATGGACCAGGGAACGGACCGGCCCGACACCATCTACATCTGCCTGTCGCAGCTGACGGACAGCCAGCACCTCGCGGCGGCACTGCGCGCGCACGGCCACCACGCCCGCGCGTTCGCCAGCGCGGCCGTGCTCCGGACCGCAGTAGCCCACCGCCCGCCGGCCGTTATCGTCGCGGCCGTGGACCCTCCCGCCGGCGAGGACGGCCCACCATGGCGGACAACCCGAGACCCCGGCGCCACCACGCTCATCCTCGCCGTCCCGGATGCGGGTGTCGGCAGCTATCGCCGCGCCCTCGATGCCGGGGCCGACGCGGTGGTGCCACAGCCCGTCGCCCCGGGCCCGCTGCGGCGGCTCCTCGCCGGGCTGGGCGACACCGGGGAACCGGGGCGGACCGCGCTGATCGGCACCGCCGCCTCCATTCCGGATGCGCTTGCGACAGACGGCCTCGCCGTCACCACCTTCGAGCCGGACGACGACGCCCTGCTGCTGAGGCTGGAGCGATGGCGGCCGGACGCCGTGATCGTCGACGCCGAGCTCACGACCACGCTGGTTCCGGCCATCCGCCAGCGTCCGTCGCTGACGGCACCGGTACTTGCGACCCTGCACGCCGGTGACCCGCCGCGGTGCCCGCCCCCCGGTGTCGACCTGGCTCTGGGGCCCGGCCACGAGGCCGTACTCGCCCCCCTCCTCCGTCGTCGGATCCAGGCCAACCGCCGCCGGATCACCAACGCCTGCATGCTTGAACACAGCGACCCGGCCACCGGCCTGATGCGCGGAGACGCCCTGCTCGCCGAGGTCGCCACGGCCACCGCAACGGCCGACCGCGTCCCCTCCACCGTGCTGCACATCGCGCTCACCACCGACGGCGACACGCCGGCCGAGGAGGAGGCGGCGATCATCACCGCCGCCGACGCCATGAACACTGCGGTGCCGCCGCTGGGCCCCCTCGCCCGGCTCGGGCACGACCGCTTCGCGTTTCTCGCACGGGGCGTCCCCGCCGGCGCCTGCGGCGACCTCGCGGCCCGCCTCGCCGACGCCGCCGAGGGCGCGGCGCCAACCGTATCGGCGCAGGTCGATGCCCGCGGAGTGACGCCGGCGTCGGATCCGGAGGGCCTTCTAAGCGCCTCCGGCCCGCTCCCCCAACCGGGGGGTCACAGGAGCAGCGGCGAGTGGCGCAGGCGCATCGAGAGCGCCTTGAATGCCGAGCGTCTGGCCACGCGCAGCGCGGCACTGACGCGTCTCGACGGCGGTACGAGCCACCTCGCCCGGGTACACCCGCGTATCCTCGACGAGGCCGGATCGCCCCTGCCGCCGGGGGACTACGGTCCCGCCATCGCCGGCTCCCGGCTGGCGATGCGGCTGGACCGCGAGGTCCTGGAGTGCGTCCTCGACGGGCTGGCCGCATCCGCCGATATCGCGGCGGTCATCGTGCCGCTCGGGGTCGGCACGTTCGCCGATCCGGCCTACCCCGGGTGGCTGCGCGGGCGCTGCGACCATCACGGCGTCGCCCAGGGGGCTGTCATCCCGGAAGTGGCCGCCGCCGAAATCGCCACCCCGGCCCTCGCCGCGAACATTCCGGACCCACTGGCGGTCTCCGGCGTCGCGGACGCCGCACGCCTCGCGGAGATCGCCGCGGCGCTGCCGCTGGCCTTCATCCGGCTGCATGAGGCGCTGCTCGCCAGTGACGGCTCCGTCCTCGACGACACCGCCCTGCGCGCCATTACCGGGCACGCCCGCGCCCATGATGTCGCGGTTATCGCGCCCCCGGTCGCCCGCGCCGGCACGCTCGCTTCGCTCTGGGCCGCCGGCGTGAACCTGGTCGAGGAGGACACGCATTAGTGCCGACCCGTTCCCATTTTGCCGCGAAAACCTGCGGCAAACGGGCACAGGGCCCCGGCGGGGCTGGTTACAGTCGACGGGACGATCGGGTATAGTCGCCCCATAAGGGGAGTCGGCAACAGGCGCGACGGGGCGGCCAACCCCGGGGCATTTCGCGCCGTATTCCATCAGGCAAGTGGTGACAGCCTATGGCAACGGCCAATCCGTCGGTGAAGCTCGGGGGACTCGCGGGGCGGCTCGTTCGCGACGGTCTGCTTGAAACCGAGCAGGCTCAGCAAGCGCTCGCCGCGGCCCAGCAGGCCGAACAGCCCTTCGTTACCTACCTGGTCGAGCAACGCATGGTGGCGCCGCTGCGCATCGCCGCGGCAGGCTCGGACGAGTTCGGCCTCCCCGTGATCGACCTCGATGCCATCGACCTCGGCCAGACCGCGGTGTCGCTGGTCCGCGAGCGCCTCATCCGCCACCACCGCGCACTGCCGCTGGTGCACCGTGGCAAGCGGCTGTTCGTCGCCGTCTCCGACCCCACCAATCTGCGCGCGCTGGACGAGTTCAAGTTCCACACCGGGCTGATCACCGAGCCCGTGCTCGTGGAGGACGACAAGCTCGGCGCCGCGATCGAGAACGCGCTCAACGACGCCGGTGACGCCCTCGCCGACCTCGACCTGGACGAGGATCTCGAACATCTTCAGACAACGAGCGGCGAGGAAGAGGAAGAGGGCCAGGACGCCGGGGCGGCAACGCCGGACTCCGACGATGCCCCGGTCGTGCGCTTCATCAACAAGGTCCTGCTCGACGCGATCAACCGCGGTGCCTCGGACATCCACTTCGAGCCCTACGAGCGCGAGTACCGCGTCCGCTTCCGCCAGGACGGCATCCTGCAGAACGTCGCGAGCCCGCCGAGTGCGCTCGCGCCCCGCCTCGCGGCGCGGCTGAAGGTGATGTCTCGCATGGACATCGCCGAGCGCCGCGTGCCCCAGGACGGGCGCATCAAGATGAACCTCTCGCGCCGCCGGGCCATCGACTTCCGTGTCAGCTCGCTGCCCACGATCTACGGCGAGAAGATCGTGCTGCGCATCCTCGACCCGACCTCGGCGCAGATGGGCATCGACCAGCTCGGTTACGAGCCGGAGCAGAAGGACAACTTCCTCGAGTACATCCACAAGCCCTACGGCATGGTGCTCGTGACCGGCCCCACGGGCTCCGGCAAGACGGTTTCGCTCTATACCGCACTGAACATCCTCAACACGACGGACCGCAACATCTGCACCGTGGAGGATCCGGTCGAGATCAACGTCGGCGGTATCAACCAGGTCAACATCAACCCCAAGGCCGGGTTGCACTTCGCGGGCGCACTGCGTTCATTCCTGCGCCAGGACCCCGACGTCATCATGGTCGGCGAGATCCGCGACCTCGAGACCGCGGAGATCGCGATCAAGGCGGCGCAGACCGGCCACCTGGTGCTCTCGACGCTGCACACCAACGACGCACCGCAGACGCTCACTCGTCTCGCCAACATGGGCGTGCCGGGCTACAACATCGCCTCGTCGGTAAATCTCATCATCGCCCAGCGCCTGGCACGGCGCCTGTGCAGCCACTGCAAACAGCCCCAGGATATCCCGCGGGAGGCCCTGCTCGAGGAAGGCTTCCGCGAGGACGAGATAGATGATCTCGTCCTCTACGCCCCACAGGGTTGCGAGCAGTGCGCGGCCGGCTACAAGGGGCGCGTGGGCGTCTATCAGGTCATGCCCGTATCGGAGCGGATGGGACAGATCATCATGGAGGGTGGCAACGCGATGCAGCTGCAGGAACAGGCCGAGCGCGAAGGCGTCAAGGACCTGCGCACATCCGGGCTGGACAAGGTTCGCGCAGGTGTGACCAGCCTTGAGGAGATCAACCGGGTCACGGTGGACTAGGCCATGGCGACCAAGGCGCTCAAGCTCAACAGCTTCAACTGGGAAGGGGTCGACCGAAACGGCCGCAAGGTCAAGGGCGACTCCCGCGCCGAGAGCGCGACGAGCCTGCGCGCGACGCTGCGCAAGCAAGGCATCGCCGCGCAGCGGATCCGGCGCAAATCCTCCATCGCCGAGCTCATGGAGGGGCAGCGCCGCAAGCGCATTCGCGCCGGCGATATCGCCGTGCTCATGCGCCAGATGGCGACGATGCTGGACTCCGGCGTGCCCATCGTGCAGGCGCTGGACATCATCGGCCGCGGGCACGAGAACCCGAACATGCAGCAGCTCGTGCTCGGCATCAAGGAGGATGTCGAGTCCGGCACACCGCTGTCGGATGCGCTGCGCAAGCACCCGATGTACTTCGACGAGCTGGTCTGCAACCTCATCGAGGCGGGCGAGCAGGCCGGCGTGCTCGACACCCTCCTCGACAAGATCGCCTCTTACAAGGAGAAGACCGAGTCGATCAAGCGCAAGATCCGAAAGGCGCTTTTCTACCCGGCGGCCGTCGTCTGCGTGGCCATCGGCGTGACCGCGATCCTGCTGATCTACGTGGTGCCGCAGTTCGAGTCGCTGTTCCGGGGCTTCGGCGCCGACCTGCCCGCGTTCACCCGCATGGTCATCGACCTGTCCAACTTCACCCGGGACAACTGGCTGTTCATCCTCGCCGCCCTGGTGGCGGTGGTGATCGCCTCGATACAGACCTACAAGCGCTCGGAGAGATTCCGGCACTTCCTGGACCGGGTAGTGCTGCGCATCCCGGTAATCGGCCAGATCCTGCACAAGGCGGCGATCGCGCGCTTCGCGCGCACCCTCTCGACCATGTTCGCCGCCGGCGTGCCCCTGGTGGATGCGCTCGAATCCGTGGCCGGTGCCACCGGCAACTCCGTGTACGGCAACGTCGTGCTGCGCATGCGCGAGGAAGTCGCCCAGGGCCAGCAGCTGCAATGGGCAGCGGACCAGTCCAAGACATTCCCGCACATGGTGGTGCAGATGATCGCCATCGGCGAGGAAGCGGGCTCGCTGGACAGCATGCTCGCGAAGGTCGCAGAGTTCTACGAGGAGGAGGTGGACGCGGCGATCGACAGCCTCTCCAGCCTCCTGGAGCCCTTCATCATGGTCATCCTGGGCGTGCTCGTGGGCGGGCTGGTCATCGCGATGTACCTGCCCATCTTCAAGCTCGGCCAGGTGATCTGAGCGCCCATGCCGCTCTTTGACCTCCTGGCCGCCAACACCGGCCTGCAGGCGGCCCTCGTAGTGCTGGTCGGGCTCGCGGTGGGCAGTTTCCTCAGCGTGGTCGCCGTCCGCGTGCCGCGGATGCTGGAGGCGGACTGGGCGGCCCAGTGCGCCGAGCTTCGCGGCGAGCCACCGCCCGCGCGCGAGCCGTTCAACCTCATCCGCCCGGGCTCGCACTGCCCCGCCTGCAATCGCCCGGTCCGGGCCCGCGACAACGTCCCCGTCGTGAGCTGGCTGCTCCTGCGTGGCCGCTGCCGTGACTGCGGCGCGCGGATCTCGCCGCGTTACCCGATCGTGGAAGGGCTCACCGCGGTGCTCTCGCTGGTCACCTGGTGGCAGCTGGGCTGGACCGTCGCCGGCGCCGCCGGGCTGGTCCTGACCTGGTGGCTGATCGTGCTCACGGTCATCGACCTGGACCACTTCCTCCTGCCGGACAGCCTGACCCTCCCCGGGCTGTGGCTCGGGCTGCTGCTCGCCCTGGTCCCCGTGTTCGTGGGACCCGCAACGGCCATCACCGGGGCCGCCGCCGGCTACCTGGTGCTCTGGGCGGTCTATCATGCCTTCCGCCTGATCACCGGCAAGGAAGGCATGGGCTACGGCGACTTCAAGCTCCTCGCCCTGCTCGGCGCCTGGCTCGGCTGGCAGATGCTGCCGCTGGTCATCATCCTCTCGTCGTTCGTGGGCGCAGCGGTGGGCATCGCGCTCATCGCGGGGCTCGGCCGTCACCGCGACCAGCCCATCCCGTTCGGGCCGTACCTCGCCGCGGCCGGCTGGGTGGCACTGCTGTGGGGCGACGCCCTCATCGACGCCTACCTGCAGTTCGCGGGGATCGCCTAGTGTTCGTGGTCGGTCTCACCGGCGGCATCGCCAGCGGCAAGTCGACGGTGGCCCGCCTGTTCGCCCGACGTGGCGCCGACGTGATCGACACCGACGCCGTCGCCCGCGAGGTTGTACGCCCCGGCTCCGACGGCCTCACGGCCGTGGTGGATGCGTTCGGCAAGGACGTGCTCACCCAGGACCACTGCCTCGACCGCCGCGCCCTACGCGCGCTCATCTTCGACGATGAGGCTGCCCGGCGGCGCCTGGAGTCCATCCTGCACCCGCGCATCGAGGCGGCCGTCCGTGAGCGCATCGCGGCCAGCCCGGGACCGTATATTGTCCTCGTGGTGCCGCTGCTGGTGGAATCCGGCTGGCACGAGTGGGTGGACCGCGTCGCGGTGGTGGACGTCGAGGAGGCGCATCAGATCGAACGCCTCGCCGAGCGCGACGACCACACCCACGAGCAGGCCCGTGCCGCGCTCGCGGCCCAGACATCGCGCGCGCACCGGCTCGCCCATGCCGACGACGTGATCGACAACCGCGGGCCGCCGGAGGCGCTGCGTGACGCCGTCGACGCCCTTCACGAGCGCTACCTCGCCCTCGCCACCGGCGGCCGCTAACCCCTGCGGTGACGTCGCGTGGCGACGGGTTGGTCGCGGCTCGCCCGCTGCGTCACAATAGGCCACTCGTTTCTGCAGGGTCGTCCACCATGAGTGAATCCTCCTCGTCGCGCATCACCTACGAACACCCGCTCAACGAACGGGTGCGCACCCTGTTGCGCCTGGAGTTCCTCTTCGACCAGGGCCGCTTCGGGATGACGGGGGACACGGAGTGGCACAGTCGGCTCGCGGTGGGCACGCTGGTGGACATCGTCGCCCTGCTCTCCCGCGGGGACCTGCGCTCGGAGATCCAGAAGGAGCTCGAGCAGATGGTCACCTCGCTGGAGGCGCTGGAGAAGCGCCCGGGCGTGGATCCCTCACTGCTCGCACCGGTGCTCGACGAGTGCCGCGACCTCGCCCAGCGCCTGCGCGCCGCGCCGCCGGGGATACCCGCCATCGTTCGCGACAACGAGTTCCTCGCGGCCGTGGCGCAGCGCTCCGGGATCATGGGCGGGACCTGTGCGTTTGACCTGCCGGGCTATCACCTGTGGCTCAACCGGTCGCCGGAGCGGCGCCGCGAGGACCTGGAGAGCTGGTACGACGGTTTCGGTATCCTGCGCGAGTCAACCCGGCGGATCCTCTCGCTGTTGCGCGAGAGTGCCGACCCGGTGACCCTCGAGGCGGAGGGGGGCAGCTACCAGCGGACCCTCGAACGGGGATCGCCGTACCAGCTGCTGCGGGTCGCCCTGCCCGCGGACGCCCCGTACTTCCCGGAGATCAGCGGGAACAAGCACTTCTGCACCGTGCGCTTCATGGTCCAGGGCGGCGCCACCGAGCGTCCCCAACAGACCGACGAGAACGTACCCTTCCGGCTGGAGCTATGCGCGATCTGACCGCCAACAGGCCCGGGGGCGGCGGCCCGGGCACGGTTCAATGCCCCAACTGCGGTGCCCGCGTGGAGTGGTCCGAGCGCTCGCCTTACCGCCCGTTCTGCAGCGAGCGCTGCCGGCTCATCGATCTCGGTGCGTGGGTAGAGGGCGAGCGCTATATCCCCGGGGAACCGTCCCTGGACGCGTGGAGCCCCGGCGAGGGCGAGGACGCCGACAACTGACGGCGGCCGCCGCCGGGAAGACCGCCGTCGTCGCGCCTACCAGAGCCCTCTTATGCCGGCGATCCCCTGTGCCCGGGCGGCCAGCGCGTCCGGCAGGTCGGCCACGCTCATCCCCCCCAGCGCGTAGACCGGGCGCGGGAACGCCGCGATCCACTCCGCGAAGCGGGGCCAGCCGAGGGGATGGGCACGCGGATGGGACGGCGTGGCGCGCACCGGCGAGAGCACGACGAAGTCGGCGTCCGCGCCCAGGGCGAGATCGAGCTCCTCCGGGCCATGGCAGGAAGCGGCGACCAGCATGTCCGCCGGCAACGGCCGGGCGTCCAGCGAACGCAGGCGTGCCGAGGACAGGTGGACGCCGTCGGCCCCCGCCCCCCGCGCCGCCGCCGGGTCGCCATTGACCAGGAGCCGGGCGCCCGAGGCGTGACAGCGCCGGATCGCCTCTCGCAGCAGCGCCGCGTCCGCCGTGGCGCGCCGCCACTGCACGAGCGCCAGCCCGGAAGCCAGGGCCCGGTCGAGGCGGGCCAGCAGCGCATCACCGTCCTCCTCCGCGGGGGTGATGGCGTAGCGCTCCGGCAGGGTCAGCGCCCGGACGATCGGGGTGTTGGCGGCCGGGAACGGGTAGGCACTCAGCCCGGCGGACGGGACCCAGCGCCACTCGGCCACCTCGAGGGCCCTCGGCGTCTCGCCCGGCTGCGGCACCGTGAGCCAGACGTCGAGCTCGACCCGCCGGCCCGGGTAATCGAAGGGCACCCGGATCAGCGGCCGGCGTGGCGTGACGGTGATATCGAGTTCCTCGCGGATCTCGCGGACGAGCGCCTCGGTGACGGCTTCGCCGGGCTCCACCTTGCCACCGGGGAACTCCCACAGCCCGCCCTGGTGCAGGTGGTCGGGCCGGCGGGAGATGAGCACATGGCCGTCACCGCCGCGGATGGCCGCGACGGCCACGTGAATCGTCTCCGCTGCCGGGCTCATGACCGGTAATCGGCGTTGATCCGCACGTACTCGTAGGAGAGGTCGCAGCCCCAGACCGTGGTCACGGCCTCACCGCGACGCAGGTCGATGGTGATCTGCAGCTCGTCCGCGGCCATGCGCCGCGCGGCCTCCGCCTCCTCGTAGCCATCAACGCGGCCACCGCCGTCGGCGATGGTGTAGTCCGCGAGATCGATGCGTACCCGGGTGACGTCGAGGTCGTCCACGCCCGCGCGGCCGACCGCGGCGAGGATACGGCCCCAGTTCGGGTCGCCCGCGAACACGGCGGTTTTCACCAGCGGGGATTCCGCCACCGCGAACGCCACGCGGGCCGCCTCGTCGCCATCCCCGGCCCCGCACACGGTGACCGCGATCTCGCGGGTGGCCCCCTCGCCGTCCCGCACGATGGCCCGCGCCAGGGATTCGCACACACGCGAGAGCGCGGCACGGAAGCGTTCGTAACCCGCGGGATCCGCGTCCGGATCGAGGCGGGCGGCACTGTCCCCGCTGGCGACGAGGGTGCAGGCGTCGTTGGTGGAGGTGTCGCCGTCGACGGTGATGCGGTTGAAGCTGCCGGCCACGGCATCGGCGAGCAGGCGCCGCGCAAGCGCCGGTTCGATGACCGCGTCGGTGGCCAGGAACGCGAGCATGGTCGCCATGTTGGGCCGGATCATGCCCGAGCCCTTGGCGATGCCGGTGAGGGTGACCGTCTGCCCGTCGACCTCCACGCGCTCGCTGGCCCCCTTGGGCCGCGTGTCGGTGGTGAGGATGGCCTCGGCGGCGTCCGCCCAGGCATCGTCGCGCAGACCGTCCACGAGCGTCGGCAGGCCCGCCTCGATGCGGCCCGCCGGCAGCGGCTCGCCGATCACGCCGGTGGAGAACGGCAGCACCGCCTCCGGCGCACAGCCGACCAGGGACGCCAGTGCCTCGCAGCAGCGCCGGGCGTCCGCGTGACCGCGCTCGCCCGTGCCGGCGTTGGCATTGCCCGTGTTGACGAGCAGATAGCGCGGCGCCATCGCCGCGAGGTTCGCCTCGGCGCGCACCACCGGCGCCGCACGGAAACGGTTCTCGGTGAACACGGCGGCGGCAGTGCCGCCGGGTGCGAGCTCGATGAGTGCGAGGTCGCGCCGGTTCGGCTTGCTCACCCCGGCGGCCGCGGCGGCGAGGCGCACGCCGGGCACCGGGTGCAGCACCGGCAGGGCGTCGTTACCGACCGCCACGGATCAGCCCGCCAGCCGGCCGTGGCAGTGCTTGTACTTGCGCCCGGAGCCGCAGGGGCAAGGCTCGTTGCGCCCGACCTTGCGGCCGTCACGCACGAACGTCCCGCTCTCCCCACTCTCCGCGGCGGCGCCCGCGCCCTCCTCGCCGGAGGCATCGCTCATGGCGCTCGCCTCGGCGTGCTGGGCCCGCATGGAGGCCTGCTCGCGGGCGTGGCGCTCCTCCTCCGCGGCACGCGTCTCCTCTTCGGAGCGCACGTGGACGTGACTGAGGATCTTGATGGTCTCGCGCTTGATGCCCTCGAGCATCTCCTGGAACATCGCGAAGGCCTCGCGCTTGAACTCCTGCTTGGGGTCGCGGCTGGCCATGCCGCGCAGCTGGATGCCCTGGCGCAGGTGGTCCATCGCGGCGAGGTGATCTTTCCAGTGGGAGTCGAGCACCTGCAGGAGGAAGCTCTGCTCGACCTGGCGCATGAGATCACTGCCGATCTCCGCCTCCTTCTGACGGTACTGCTCGGCGATGTGCTCGTGGATGCGCTCGCGTAGCGTCTCCTCGTGGAGGTCGTCCTCCTCGTCGAGCCACTGCTGCACCGGCAGCCGGGCGTTGAACTCGGCGGCGAGTGCCTCCTCGAGGCCGGCGACGTCCCACTGCTCGTCGATGCTGCCCGGCGGGATGTGCTCGCTGATCACCGCCTCGACGACGTCACCGCGCATCGCCTCGATGGTCTCGGAGATGTCCTCCGAGCGCAGCAGCTCATCGCGCTGCTGGTAGACCACCTTGCGCTGGTCGTTGGCGACGTCGTCGTACTCGAGCAGGTGCTTGCGCATGTCGAAGTTGTGGCCCTCGACCTTGCGCTGGGCGTTCTCGATGACCCGCGAGACCATGCCGCTCTCGATGGCCTCACCCTCCTCCATGCCGAGCCGCTGCATCAGCCCCGAGACGCGCTCGGAGGCAAAGATGCGCAGCAGGCTGTCCTCCAGGGAGAGATAGAAGCGGGTCGAGCCCGGATCACCCTGACGGCCGGAACGGCCGCGGAGCTGGTTGTCGATGCGCCGGGACTCGTGGCGCTCCGTGCCGATCACGTGCAGGCCGCCGGCCTCGATGACCGCGTCGTGTCGGGCCTGCCAGTCCGCGCGCTGGCCCTCCACCGCCTCCTCGGCGGCGTCGTCGCCGAGCTCCGCGATTTCCGCGTCGAGATTGCCGCCGAGCACGATGTCCGTGCCGCGGCCGGCCATGTTGGTGGCGATGGTCACCGCCCCCGGGCGGCCCGCCTGGGCGATGATGCCCGCCTCGCGCTCGTGCTGCTTGGCGTTGAGCACCTCGTGGGGGACGTTGGCCTTCCTGAGCTCGCGGGAGAGCAGCTCCGAGGCCTCGATGGAAGTGGTGCCGACCAGCACCGGCTGCCCGCGCTGGTGGCAGTCCCGGATGTCCTCGAGGATCGCGCCGTACTTGTCCTTCTGGTTCAGGTAGACGAGGTCGTGGTGGTCCTCGCGGACCATCGGCTTGTTGGTGGGAATGACCACCACCTCCAGGCCGTAGATGTGCTGGAACTCGTATGCCTCGGTGTCGGCGGTACCGGTCATGCCGGAGAGCTTGTCGTAGAGACGGAAGTAGTTCTGGAACGTGATCGAGGCGAGCGTCTGGTTCTCGGCCTGGATCTCGACCCCCTCCTTCGCCTCGACCGCCTGGTGCAGACCGTCGCCCCAGCGCCGCCCCGGCATCGCACGGCCGGTGAACTCGTCGACGATCACGATCTGGCCATCGCGCACGAGGTAGTGGACGTCGCGCTGGAAGATCGCGTGGGCGCGCAGTGCCGCGTTCAGGTGGTGGACCAGCGAGATGTTGCGGGCGTCGTAGAGGTTCTCGTCCGCCTTGAGCAGGCCGCTCTCCTTGAGGATCTGCTCGGCGCGCTCCTGGCCGTCCTCGGTGAGATAGACCTGGCGGGCCTTCTCGTCGACGCTGAAATCACCAGGCCCCTCTTCCTCCTCCTGCCGGGTGAGGCGGGGCACGAGCTGGTCGATACGCTGGTAGAGCTCGCTGGACTGCTCCGCCTGTCCGGAGATGATCAGCGGGGTACGCGCCTCGTCGATGAGGATGGAGTCCACCTCGTCGACGATGGCGAAACCGCGGCCGCGCTGGACCCGCTCCTCGAGGCGCAGGGCCATATTGTCGCGGAGGTAGTCGAAGCCGAATTCGTTGTTGGTCCCGTACGTGATGTCCGCGGCGTAGGCGGCGCGCTTGTCCTCGGGGTCCATTCCCGGCACCGCGACCCCGACCTCCAGGCCCAGGAAGCGATAGACCCGTCCCATCCACTCGGCGTCGCGCCGGGCCAGGTAGTCGTTGACCGTGACCACGTGCACCCCGGTGCGCGGCAACGCGTTCAGATAGGCGGCCAGCGTGGCGACCAGGGTCTTGCCCTCACCGGTCTTCATCTCGGCGATCCGGCCCTCATGGAGCACCATGCCGCCGATGAGCTGGACGTCGAAGTGGCGCATCCCGAGCACCCGGCGGGCCGTCTCGCGCACGGTGGCGAACGCCTCGGGCAGGAGGTCGTCCAGGCTCTCGCCGGCCTCGAGACGCTCGCGGAACACCGCGGTACGCCCGGCCAGGGCGTCATCGTCGAGCTTCTGGACGGATTCCTCGAGGTCGTTGATGCGCTGCACCGTCTTGCGCATCCGGCGAACTACGCGGTCATTGCGACTGCCGAAGACCTTCTTGGTAATGGCACCTAACATATGGACGTCATCCGAGCTGGCATGGGTGCGGGCTGAAAGCGGTAGTCCACTTCGCGACAGGGCGCTACTATAGCGTATTCATCCATCCATTAGCAGGGTCACTAATGCCGGCGGATCAGCGCGGCAACGGTCGTCCGAAGGTCCTGCGCGGGGTCCTGCACCGGGGCAACACCGTGCTGGAACGGCTCGGCGCACGCACCCGGGAGACGACCCGGTGGCAACGCCGGCTCCAGCGCGTGCTGCCCGATGAGCTACACGGCCAGTGGCGCCTCGCCGGGTTGGACCGCGATGCCCTGGCGTTGGTTGCACACTCTCCGATCTGGGCCACCCAGCTGCGATACCGGCAGGGGGAGCTGCTGGAGGCCGCCGCATCGCTGATCGACCAGCGCCCCCGTACGTGCCGGATCACCGTCGAGCCGCCGCGACTGCGCACCCGTCGTGCGCCGCCTCGGCGGCTGAGTGGCACGAACGCCCGCCTGCTGGAGACCACCGCCGAGGGCTGTGACGACCCACGGCTGGCCGACGCACTGCGCCGGCTGGCCAGTCATGGCCGGGGCGGGGACTAGCCGCCCCGCCGGAACGTCCGGCACGACACGGGGCCGGGCCGGAATACGCACGCGGGCGGGACTGGACGCAGCCCGCCCGCGTTATCGGGGCTCAGTCGACGAGCTCGGCGCGGATACGCGCCTGCACGTCCTCGACGCTGCCGCGGCCGTCCACGCTCACGTACTTCGGCGCATCCGGCCCGCCCTTTCCGGCGAGATCGCGATAGTAGTCGACCAGCGGACGGGTCTGCTCATGGTAGACCTCCAGGCGCTTGCGGACCGTCTCCTCGCGGTCGTCGTCGCGCTGGACCAGCTCCTCGCCGGTCTCGTCGTCGCGGCCCGCCGCCTTCGGCGGGTTATGCTCGACGTGATAGACCCGCCCGGAGCCGGGATGCACGCGCCGCCCGGTCATACGCTGGACGATCTCTTCGTCCGGCACCTGGATCTCGACGACGTTGTCGATGCGGATGCCCTCCGCCGCCAGGGCGTCGGCCTGGGCGATGGTGCGCGGAAAGCCGTCGAAGAGGAAGCCGTTGGCGCAGTCCGGCTCGGCCACGCGCTCCTTGATCAGGCCCATGATGATCTCGTCGGAGACCAGCCCGCCGCTGTCCATGACCTTCTTGGCCTCCTGGCCGAGGGGCGTACCCGCCTTGACGGCGGCGCGCAGCATATCCCCGGTGGAGATCTGCGGAATGCCGTAGGTCTCGCACAGGGCCTGCGCCTGAGTCCCTTTACCCGCCCCCGGGGGGCCCAGAAGAATGATGCGCATGAGTCGAACTCCTCCAATGTCGCTCGCTGGCGTTTTCGCTCGCGGCCGGGGCGAAGCCCGACGGCCGGGTCCGGAGGGACCCTCCGGACGGAGGCCAACGAGCCTATCACCCGCCCCCGGGGGGCGCAATTCAGCCCGGGGGACCACGCGAACGCGCCGATGCGCCGGGTAACCTGCCCGCCGGGCCCGCCGACCGTCAGCCCATGACGCGGAAGGCCTCCCGGGTCTCCCCCGTCGGCCGGCCGGCCGGGTCAAAACGCCGCTCGACGAAGGTCGCAGTACCGTCGTCGGCGACGATGTAAACGCTAGAGGCACGGGTCCCGTAGCGCTCGCTGACGATGAACGCCGGTGCCAGCAGGCGCTCCCACTCCAGCGGGACACCGGTATCCGGGAGCGCGTCGTCGGGAACGCCGCGGCGATCGTGAAGCAGCTCGAGAAGCACGCCGGCGTCGACGGCGTCCGCTGCCAGCAACTCCGCCAGCCCGTCACGGGCCCGCCGGACCTTGGGCCAGGGGGTGTCCAGGGTGTGGTTGCTCAGGCCATACAGCCCCGGCCCGAGCCGTTGTGACTCGCCGGTCCGGTTACACAGGTGCACGAGCCCGCCGCCGTGCGCGTCACCGGAGAGCAGATTGAAACCGCCGTACTGGCCGGCGACGCCGGCCAGTGCGTCGAGACCGGCTTCGAGGCGTTCGTGGGCAAGCATCGCCGCGGGCAGCTCGCCGCGGGAGCGCGGCGCCGCCTCGGTGGAGGGATCGCGGAAGTTCGTGACCGCGGCGAAACGGCCGCGCCGGTCCACCGCAAACCAGGTGCCGCCGGCACGCAGGTCGCGCCCCGCCAGCACCGGCGGGTCGTCCCACCACGCCGCCGGCGCGGCGGGGCGTTCATGGAACTCGTCGCGGTTGGCCGCCACCACCAGCGGGTAGCGGGGGTGGTGGCCCGCCGCGACGACGATCAGGCACATGCCGTCGCGATCACGAGCCCGGCAGGGACCAGGACTGAAGCTGGCCGCCGGTGGAGAGGGTATAGAGCCGGTGACCCACGACCAGCGGGGCGACCGTGATGCGGGTATCCGCGGCATGTCGCCGCGCCAGGATCTCGCCGCTGTCCGCGTTCAGCCAGCTCAGGTAACCGTCATCACCCGCCACCACGACGTACCCGTCCTGGATCGCGGGGCCGGCGAGGGCCTCACCGGACAGGGCGTCCTGGCGCCACAGCGAAGCGCCGTTGGACGGATCAAGCGCCCAGACACGGCCCCCGGTATCGGGCACGATGAGACGACGCCCGGCGAGCGCCAGACCGGCGTTCCCGGAGAGCTCGCGGGCCCAGACCACCTGGCCGCTCTTGAGCGCCACACCGGCCACACGGCCCTGGTAGGCCACGGCGAACGCCGCATCCCGCGCCACGAGGGGATCGGCGTCGATGTCGATCATCCGGTCCAGATCGGTCTGCCCCTTGGGCACGGCCACGGACGCCTCCCAGACGGGAGTGCCCTCGCTCAGCGACAGCGCCACCAGGCGGCCGTTGTCGAAACCGACGATGGCACCGCCCTCGGCGATCACCGGGGCGCTGTGCCCGCGCACGGTCAGGGTCGGGACGTTGCGGTCGTAGAGCCAGCGGCGCTCACCGCTGTCCGGCTCCAGGGCGAACACGCGCCCGTCGTTGGTCCGGACCACGACCACGTCGTCGCCGATCGCCGCCGGCGCGAGGACCTCGCTGGTGACCCCGGAGCGCCAGAGCACCTCGCCGTCGTCGGCGGACAGGCCGATGACCTCGCCCTTGCGCGTGCCGATCACCACCAGGCCGTGCCCGGCCGCCGGTCCGCCGGACAGGGGGGCGCCCAGGTCCTGGGTCCACTCGGTCCGTCCGTTCTCGGCATCGAACGCGTAGACCGTGCCGTCGGCGCCCGCCGCATAGATCCGCTCGTCCGAGTAGGCGGGCTCCAGCCGGTCATGCAGACCGCCGGCCTCGCCCACATCGCGGGACCACACCATCTCCGGTTCCAGACCGCCCGCGACGGACACGCCGCCGGGCGGATCCGTCGCCTCGAAGGCGTCGGGCGTGGCGCAACCGACGAGGGCCGAGCCGAGCACGAGGGCCAGGGAAAGCCGGGCTATCCGCGACATCATGAGGCCTCCCCGACCTCGGCACCGAGGTCATTGAGCTTCACCCGCACGTACTGGCTGCGCTGGCTGCCGGGCTCGCTGTCCATGGCTGCACGATAGGCCTCGATCGCGTCGTCGTGACGGTCCAGCGCCACGAGGATATCGCCGCGCAGCTCCTGGTAACGGGCCGCGAACGGTCCACCCGGCACCGGCTCGAGGGTCGCCAGGGCGCCCTTGCCGTCACCGAGGGCGTGCTGAACCTCCGCGAGACGCAGCCGCGCGACCTGCCGCAGGGCATCGCTGGAAGCGTTGTTGCGCGCCCAGTCCAGCCGCGCCCGGGCCGCCTCGAGGTCGCCCCGGCCGGCGAAGTACTTGGCCGCCGCCAGGCTGCCGAGAACGGCGTAGGGACTGTCGCCGGAGTCTGCACGCAGCGCCTCCACCGCCTGCTCGACGGCGTCCGGGCGATCCTCGGCCACCGCCTCGTTGAGCGCGTCGTAGCGCGCCGACGCCTCCATGGCGCTGCGCTCCTGCCAGGACTCCCACTGCTGCCAGCCGACCACCGCGGCAACCGCGATGATCACGCCCGCAATCACGGCCCGGCCGTTCTCGTGCCACCAGCGCCGGAGCGCCTCAAGCTGTTCCTCTTCGGTGGTGTATGCCACGTCAGCCCCCTCCGTTGATGTCGTCACGCCGGGTCGCCACGGCAGCGAGCTGCCCGACCAGCGCATCCTCGTCGAGCCGCACCTGATCGCCTTCGCCGCGCAGGTCCTTGAGCCCGACCCGGCCCTCCGCCAGCTCCTCCTCGGCCACGATCAGCGCGTACCGGGCACCGCTGCGATCGGCTCGCTTGAACTGGCTCTTGAACGAGCCGCCGCCGCTGTTGAGCTGCAGCCGCAGCGCCGGCAGCCGGTCGCGCAGACGCTCGGCAAGACGCATCGCCTCACCGCGGGGCGCCTCGCCCATGATCACCATGTAGGCGTCCACCGCGGGCGCCGCCCCTTCGGCCGCATCGGCCTCCGCATCCGCCACCAGCGCCACCAGGCGCTCGATACCGGCAGCGAAGCCGATGGCCGGGGTCGCCCGGCCGCCGAGCTGGGCGACCAGTCCGTCGTAACGCCCACCGGCGAGCACGGTGCCCTGGGCACCGAGACGGTCGCTCACCCACTCGAAAACGGTGCGGCTGTAGTAGTCCAGACCGCGAACCAGGCGCTCGTTGACGGTGTACGGCTGGCCGGCGGCGTCGAGCAGCTCGCGCAGGCGCCCGAAGTGCGCCTCGGACTCCTCGTCCAGCGCGTCCAGCAGGCTCGGCGCCGAGGCGATGACCTCGCGCATCGCCGGGTTCTTGCTGTCCAGCACGCGCAGCGGGTTGCTCTCCAGGCGCCGGCGCGCGTCGTCGTCGAGGACGTCCTCGTGCTTGCGCAGGTGCGCCTGGAGGCGCTCGCGGTACGCCCGGCGCGCCTCCGGCGTACCGAGGCTGTTGATCTCCAGGCGCACGTCGGTAAGGCCGATGGCCCGGAGCATGCGCCCGGTCATCAGGATCATCTCCGCATCCACGTCCGGGCCGTCGAGGCCGAAGACCTCCGCCCCGATCTGGTGGAACTGCCGGAAGCGCCCCTTCTGCGGGCGCTCGTAGCGGAACATCGGCCCCATGTACCAGAGCCGCGGCTGCGCGCCGTGCAGCAGCCCGTGCTGCAGGGCCGCTCGCACGCAGCCGGCGGTGCCCTCGGGGCGCAGGGTCAGGCTCTCACCGTTGCGGTCCTCGAAGGTGTACATCTCCTTCTCGACGATGTCGGTGATCTCGCCGATGGAGCGGGCGAACAGCTCAGTGCGCTCCAGCACCGGCAGCCGGATCTCCTGGTAACCGTAGGCGGACACCGTCCGGCGAAGGCGCTGCTCGACATCGCGCCAGAGCGCGCTCGCGCCGGGGAGAATGTCCGCGAAGCCACGCAGGCTCTGCAGGCTACTGCTCAAGTCGTTCTCCGTGATGATTGGGTTCGGCGGTCAGCGCGACTCGCCCAGGGTGAAACGGGCGACGCGTCCGTTGGCGCGGTCCGCGAGGGGGACAGCCTGGCCGTCGTGGCTCAGCGAGACCACGCTGACGTCGCCGACAACGATCTCGAACGGCGGCTCACCGGTCACCGTGCGGGTCTCGCCGCCGCCGACCAGCCCGAACAGCAGACGGTCGCCGGCGGCGTCGGTGACCTCCATCCAGGACTCGCCGGTAAACTCGAAGGTCAGACGGTCGCTTCCCGCCGGCGCGGGGCCGGCCCCGTCTCCCCCATCCTCTTCGCCAGCGGCCGCCGCCGTGGTGCCGGCAGCCCCGTTCCCGACAGCGGCGTCTGCGCCGGTCATGGCAACCCCGGACGCCGCGTCCGCGGCGGACGCACCACGCGCCGTGCCGGACGACGTGCCGGTATCCGCGGCCGCCGGCGATTCCGTACCGCTTTCAGGCGCACCCGCAGCCGCCGAGTCACCGACCTCCGGCGCGGTACCCGTCGACCCGGCGCCTCCGGTCCCGGTATCGCCGGCGCCGGTAATGCCGGTCTGCTCACCGGATGCCGCCACGCCGGCGTCCTCCGGCGGGGCAGAGGCCGCACTGCTCCCTGTGCCCGTCACAGCGTCCCCCTCAACACCGGAGGCGGCCCCGCCGGAGCCTTCCGTCGCGTTGGCGCCCTGCTGCTCGACCGTACCGCTCGCCGCGGGCGCCGACGCCCCGACCTCGGGCTGGTCCCGGCCGATCAGGGCACCGAAACCGTCGTCGTTGAACCAGAACCACCCGGCCACGGCGAGCACCGCCACCACGAGCACGACCAGCAGCCAGGGCGTGCCGGCGGGCAGGCCTGCCCCCCGCCGCGGCCCACTCTCGGAGCCCGGGGGCGTGAACGTCGGCGAGGCGTCGCGGACGCCCAGGCGGTCGAAGGCCTCGAGGATCTCGGTTTCCGGCAGCTCCAGAAACCGCGCGTAGGAGCGGATATAGCCGCGGGTGAAGGTCACCGGCGGCAGATCGTCGTAGCGATCCTCCTCGATCGCCACCACCACGTGGCGGTGCAGGTGCAGGGCGTCGGCCACCGCGCCGACAGCGAGTTCCCGGCGCTCGCGGGCCAGGCGCAGACGCCGGCCGGGTCCATGCCCGCCGGTTTCCTCAGGGGCCTCCGCCACGGGTGAATCAAAGCTTGCCATCGCTCTCCCACTCCAGCATCTGGCGCGTCTCCGGCGATTCGGGGAAACGATTGTTCAGCAGCAGCCGGTAGCTCGCCACCGCATCCTGGTTGCCGAGCTCGTGCTCGATGCGCAGGCCGAGCCACGCGGACTGGGCGGTCTGCGGCGCGGCATCGAGGTAGCGCTGGTAGAAGGCGCGCGCGTTGAGGTAATGGCCCTGCTCGTAGCGCAGGCGTGCCATGCGCAGCAGGGCCGGCGGGAAGGTCTTGTTCGCTTCCAGGGCGCGCAGGAGGTAGTCCTCCCCGACGTCCTTTCGGCCAGCGTTGAGCGCGCAGTTGCCGGCGTTGGTCAGGGCCACCGCGACGCGGTCATAGAGCGGATTGTCCGCCGCGCGGTCGAACATCGTCAGGCCGCGGTCGACATCGCCGCGGTCACACAGGAAGCGTCCGTAGTTATTGAGCGCCGTGCCGTTGTTACCGTCGAGCTCCACGGCGCGCCGGTAGTGCTTCTCGGCCTGCTCGGGCCGGTCCAGGCGCTCGTAGACGATCCCGGTCACCGTGTGCGCGTCCGCGTTGTCCGGATCCTGGCGCAGCGCCTTGCGCAGCTTGCGCAACGCCTGCCGGGGCTCGCCCTGCTGCAGGTAGCGCACGCCGAGCTGGGTATTGGCGCTGGCCGCCTGCTGGCTGTCGGTCTTGGGCTGCGAATCCGGCGCGGGCTCCTGCTGGGGCACGTTCGCACAGGCGCTCAGCCCGAGTGCCAGCACCACCGCCAGCCAGACACCCCTCATGCCGCACCCTCCGGGGCGGAACGGCCCCAGCGGGGATGCCGGCGGAGGCGGTCCGAGACCTCGCCCACGAGCTGGCCGCAGGCCCCGTCGATATCCTCCCCCCGGGTCCGGCGCACCGTGGTGATGTAGCCGGCGCGCTGCAGCAGCGAGGCGAAGCGTTGGATCCGCTCCGCCGGCGAGCATTCGTACGCCGCGCCGGGGAACGGATTGAAGGGGATGAGGTTGATCTTCGAGGGGATGCCCTCGAGCAACCGCGCCAGCTCCCGGGCGTGGCCGTCGCTGTCGTTCACGCCGTCGAGCATCACGTACTCCCAGGTGATGCGGCGGTGGGGCGTATTCGCCACGTACTGCCGGCAGGCGTCGAGCAGCTCTGCCAGGGGATAACGCCGGTTCACCGGCACGATCTCGTCACGCAGGGCGTCGTTGGGCGCATGCAGGGACACCGCCAGGCTGATGTCGCTCTCGCCCGCGAGCCGGCGCAGGTTCGGCACAAGCCCGGAGGTGGACAGCGTCACGCGCCGCCGGGAAAGCCCGTAGGCGTGCTGATCGACCATCAGCCGGGTCGCCGGCACCACGTTCCGGTAGTTCGCCAGCGGCTCGCCCATGCCCATGAGCACCACATTGGTCACCCGGCGGCCGCGCCCCTCGGCGTCGAGCGCGGACTGGGCGAACCACACCTGGCCGATGATCTCCGCCGTGGAGAGGTTGCGGTTGAACCCCTGCTGGGCGGTGGAGCAGAAGGTGCAGTCGAGCGCGCAGCCGACCTGGGAGGACACGCACAGCGTGCCGCGGTCGTTCTCGGGGATGAACACCGTCTCGATGGCGTTGCCGCCCTCCAGCGACAGGACCCACTTGCGCGTGCCGTCCCGGGACTCCTGATCGAATACCGGGCTCGGCAGACGGACCTCGGCGTGCCGGTGCAGCTGCGCGCGCAGCGACTTGCTGAGATCGGTCATCGACTCGAAGTCGAGCACACGGCGCTGGTGCAGCCACTTGAGCAGCTGCACGGCGCGAAACGGTTTCTCGCCGAGATCGGCGAAGAACCGCTGCAGGCCCTGGCGGTCCAGGTCGAGCAGGTTCACCCGACCCGGCGCATCACCGGGGTTGGCATCAACTACGGGCGCAGAGCTCATCGTCGCCAAAAAAGAACTCGATCTCGGTCTTGGCCGTCTCGGCCGCGTCGGAACCGTGGACGGCGTTCGCGTCGATGGTCTCGGCGAGATCGTGACGGATGGTACCCGCGGCCGCCTCGGCCGGGTTGGTCGCACCCATGATCTCGCGGTTCTTGCGGATCGCGTCGTCGCCCTCGAGCACCTGCACCATCACCGGCCCCGAGGTCATGAACGAGACCAGCGCGTCGAAGAACGGCCGCTCGCGGTGCACCGCGTAGAAGCCCTCGGCCTGCTCGCGGCTGAGGTGCAGCATCTTCGCGCCGACGATCTGCAGACCCGCCTTCTCGAAGCGGCTGTAGATCTCGCCGATCGCGTTTTTCGCCACGGCGTCGGGCTTGACGATGGAGAGGGTGCGTTCAACGGCCATGCGGCTACTCCGTGTTCGGTCGCAGTGGATTCCAGGATGTTAACGAGGCTCGCCGGCACCCCCGGACGAGGGCGCCGGCTAAAGGCGAACAGTCTAACCCGGGGCGCCGGACCGGGCAATTGAGCCCCCGGCGACCGGCTCACGCCACGGAGAAGCTCTCGCCGCAACCGCACTCGGCGGTAGCGTTGGGATTGCGGAACGCGAACCGCTCGTTGAGGCCCTCGCGCACGAAGTCGACCTCCATGCCCTCGATGAACGGCAGGCTCTTGCGGTCCACCACGACCCGGACGTCACCGACGTCGAATACGGTATCGTCCTCGCCGACGGCATCGGCGTAGTCAACGGTGTACATGAACCCGGAGCAGCCGGACGTGCGAACCCCGAGCCGCAGGCCCACGGCGTCATCGCGTCCCGCTACGGAGCGGCGGATGTGCGCCGCCGCGCGATCGGTTACCTGAATACTCATTTGCCACAACCTCCGTCGTCGCCGGACCGCCCGCCGATGGCCGCGAGCCGCTCGGCCGCGGCGGCGAGCGCGTCTTCAACCACCAGCGTACCATCCATATGGGCCGCGGGAATGGCCAGTGCCTCACTGATTCGACGGGCTGTCAGCCCCCCGAGTTCCGTCAGCGGCCGGCCGGCGATCTCGTCGCATAGCCAGTCCGCGGCGGCGATCACCGCCGGATCGCCGAACGCCTCGAAACGCGCGGCGGTGACACCGCCGGCCGTGTCGCCGCGCAGCCAGATCCTCACCGTCACGCCGGCCGGCACCCGGCCGGCCTCCCCCGAGAGCCAGCCGGTCCCATCGGGACGGCCGGCATGAGCGGGGGCGGCGAAACGTGCGGCCACGGCCCCGCCGTATGTCAACGCCACTGCGGGATCCAGCGGTATCGCCCCGCAGCCCGTCATATCGACACCAACGGAGTGCGGGTCCCGTAGACCGACTGGATCGTCTCGCCGGCGGCGAGGCGTTGCCACACCGGTGAGAAGCCGCGCAGATGCCCCACCGCAGCACCGATCACCGCCACCGCCCGATCGACCTCCCCGGCAGTGGTCGGCCCGCCCAGGCTGAGGCGCAGCGAGGCGTGGGCCAGGGCATCCGGCCGGCCCATGGCGCGCAGCACGTGGGACGGCGCCGGCACGGCCGCCGCACAGGCCGAGCCCGCGGAGACCGCCAGGCCGTCCAGCAGGCCGGCAAGCGCGGCGCCATGCACCCCGGGAAACGAGACATTGACGATATGCGGCGAACCATCCCGACGCCCGTTGAGGATCACACCGCCGATCTCGGCCAGGCCGGCAAGCAGGCGACCCCGCAGCGCCTCCAGGTGACGGCCGTCCCGGGCCGCGTTGCGCACGCACCGCGCCACTGCCGCCCCCATACCGACCACCTGCGCCACGGGCACCGTGCCCGGCCGCAGCCCCCCCTCCTGGCCGCCGCCATGGAGCAGCGGCATGAGCCGGACCCGCGGGCGACGACGGACATACAGCGCCCCCACGCCCTGGGGGCCATAGCACTTGTGGGCCGAAAGCGAGACCAGGTCGGCAGGCAGCCCGGAGACGTCCAGCGACACCCGGCCGAGGGCCTGGGCCGCATCGACATGCAGCAGCGCGCCGTGCCCCTTCACCCGTTCGGCGATGGCCGCCAGGTCGGGGATCACGCCGGTCTCGTTGTTCACCGCGGACACCGACACCAGGACCGTGCGCGCGGTCAGCGCGGCGGCGAGCGCCCCGGCGCTCACGCCGCCGTCCGACTCCGGCGGCACCCGCGTCACCGTGAACCCCTCGCGCTCCAGGGCCTCACAGCTCGCCAGCACCGCGCGGTGCTCGGTGGCCAGGGTGACGAGATGATCACCGCGTCCGCGCGCGTGCTGGTGACGCGCCGCCCCCTTGATCGCGAGGTTGTCGGCCTCGGTCGCCCCGGAGGTCCACACGATCTCGTCGGCCGACGCCCCCAGGGCCCCGGCGACCCGGGCACGGGCCTGCGCCACCGCGGCGGCGGCATGCCGGCCCACCGCGTGGGCACTCGCCGGGTTCCCGGCCAGCCCCTCCAGCCACGGTCGCATCGCGGCCAGAACCGCCGGGTCCAGCGGGGTGGTCGCCGCGTAGTCGAGATAGACCGGGCCGGGATCCGTCATCAGTGCGTGCCGGTGCGGGGGCTCTCCGAGTCGTCCGCACCGGACGCCTCGCCGGAGGCCTCCTCGGTCTCCTCGCCGGCCCCGGTCTGCATGCCGCAGTCACCAAGCTCGGGCAGACGCTCGTCGCTGACCTCGGCGCCGAGCTTGCGCATGGCGCGGCACATCTCCTCGAGGCGCTCGTCCGTGGTGTGGACATGGTCCAGGATGGCGTTGATGGCGTTGGCCACCGGGTCGGGCATGTCGCGGGTGGCGCCATAGGCATCGAAACCGATGCGCCGCGCGGTCGCCTCGCGCCGGCGGTCCTCCTCGGTAACGGGCTCCGGCCGCCGGGCCACCCGCGCGGGGACGCCGATCATCGTCGCGCCCTCCGGCACGTCCTTGACCACCACGGCGTTGGAACCCACGCGGGAGCCGTCGCCCAGGGTGATCGGCCCGAGGATCTTCGCCCCGGCACCGACGATGACGTTATCGCCCAGCGTCGGGTGGCGTTTGCCCTTCTCCCAGGAGGTCCCGCCGAGGGTCACGCCCTGGTAGAGCGTGCAGTCGTCGCCGATCTCCGCGGTTTCGCCGATGACGATACCCAGGCCGTGATCGATGAAGAACCGCTCGCCGATACGGGCACCGGGGTGAATCTCGATGCCGGTGACCCAGCGGGCGAACAGCGAGAGGAACCGTGCCAGCCAGCGCACGCCGCGCTGCCACAGCCAGTGGTTGCAGCGGTGGAAGATCAGCGCGTGCACGCCGGGATAGCAGGTGAGCACCTCGAAGACGTTGCGCGCCGCCGGGTCACGGTCGAAGACGCAGGCGATATCTTGCTTGATGCGGTCGAACATGATGAAGGGAGGCCCCGTATCGATGCCGGTGGATGGTTGAGCGGCCCACGGGACGCGGAGCACCGGCACGTGCGGGCCCCGCGCCGGCCCGGATAGCACCGCCGGGGCGCTATCCGGGCCGGCTACACGAGAAACGGCCGGGACCGGGCAGCATGGCAATCATGCATGCAGTATAACGGTACGGATTCATTCCCGGCCATCCGGCGGCGGGAGCCTGCGCTCCACCGCGGCGAGGATCCCGCGAAGGATGTTCACCTCCGTGTGCTCCGGCACCGCCCGGTTGAACAGCCGGCGCAGGCGCTGCATGAGGTGTTTCTGGTCCGCCGCCGCCGCGTAACCGCTGGCCGCCATGACCCGCGCCAGGTGGTCGTAGAGCCCGGCGAGGTGATTCGCCGAGGCCGGCGCGTCGTCCACCCCCGCCGTCGGCAGCGCCGCCCCTGCCGCGGCAAGGCGCAGCTCGTAGCACACGACCTGCACCGCCGCGGCCAGATTGAGCGAGGCATAGTCGGGATTGGCGGGGATATGGACCAGGCGATGGCACCGCCCGATCTCCTCGTTGGTCAGCCCGGAGTGCTCGCGCCCGAACATCACCGCCACCGGTGTATCCGGCGCACCGGCGATCTCCGCCGCCGCGTCCCGGGGGCTGAGCGCGGGCACGCCGTGACGGCGCGGTCGCGCGCTGACGCCGAAGACCCGGCCGGCACCGGCGAGCGCGGTATCCACATCCGCCGTAACGGTCGCGGCGTCCAGCACGTCCGTGGCGGCGCCGGCGTTGGCGCGGGCGTGGTCGTCGACCGCGCAGGCCGCGACCAGCGCCAGGCGCGAGAGGCCCATGGTCTTGAGCGCCCGCGCCGCGGCGCCGACGTTACCGGGATGGGTGGTGCCGACAAGCAGCACCTGAACGTGATCGAGCATCCCCGCTGGCTCCGGACAGGACAGGCGCGCATTATTGCTGTTACGCTTTACGGCTGTCCATTGCTGGCCGGAATAGGCGATCCCCAATGCATCCGATGGTGAATATCGCTGTGCGCGCCGCGCGCAGCGCCGGTAACGTCATTGTCCGCAACCTCGACCGGCTCGACCGCGTGCGCGTGGAGAGCAAGGGGGCGAACGACTTCGTCAGCGACGTGGACATCATGGCCGAGCGCGAGATCGTGTCCACGCTGCGCCGCGCCTACCCGGACCACGCCATCATCGGCGAGGAAGGTGGCGGCGAGGCGAATGCCGACTATGTCTGGCTCATCGACCCCCTCGATGGCACCACCAACTTCCTGCACGGCTTCCCGCATTTCGCGGTCTCCATCGCCGTGCTCCACCGCGGACAGCTGGAGGCGGGGGTGATCTACGACCCGGTGCGCCAGGAGCTGTTCACCGCCAACCGCGGCGGCGGCGCGACCCTCGAGGGCCGGCGCATCCGCATGCGCGAGCGGGGCAGCATCGACGGCGCACTGCTCGGCACCGGCTTTCCCTTCCGTCACCCCGAGCACAAACCCGCCTACCTGGGGATGTTCGCGGATGCGATGGAGCATGCCGGTGACATCCGGCGGGCCGGATCGGCCGCACTGGACCTCGCCTACGTGGCCTGCGGCCGGCTGGACGGCTATTGGGAGCTGGGGCTCAGCCGCTGGGACATCGCCGCCGGGGCGCTGATGGTGCAGGAGGCCGGCGGCCTGGTGACGGACTTCACCGGCGAGACCGGGTATCTCGACAGCGGCAACGTGGTCGCGGGCAGCCTGAAGCTGCACGGCAGCCTGCTCGGCACCATCCGCCCCCATCTCACCGAGGCGCTGCGCCGCTAGCACACCGCCGCGGGGCCGCCCGGGCCGGGCCGCCCCGCGAACCGCGGATCAGGGATGGTTCTCCTGGTCCGCGCCCTCCTTCTCCGGCGGGATCAGGTCCTCCTTGCTCACCCCGAGGCGCAGCGCCAGGGCGCTCGCCACGAAGATCGAGGAGTAGGTCCCGACGCCGATACCCACGAGCAGCGCCTCCGAGAACGGCCGGATGAGCTCACCGCCCAGCACCGCCAGCGCGATGACGACCAGCAGCGTCGTCGCGGAGGTCATCAACGTGCGCGAGAGGGTCTGGTTCAGCGACATATTCGCCACGTCCACCGGGGTGCCCTTGCGTACGCGTACGAAGTTCTCCCGGATACGATCGAACACCACTATGGTGTCGTTGAGCGAGTAACCGATCACCGCGAGCAACGCGGCGAGCACCGTGAGGTCGAACTCCACGCCCGTCACCGAGAAGAAGCCCAGGGTGATGGTCACGTCGTGCACCAGCGCCGCCACCGCCCCCAGGGCGAAGCGGTATTCGAAGCGGAAAGCAACGTAGGCGAGAATGCCGGCGAGCGCGTAGAGCATCGCCAGTCCGCCCTGCTCCTTGAGCTGATCGCCCACCTGTGGCCCGACGAACTCCACCCGCCGCAGCTCCGGCTGGCGGTCGCCGCCGCGGGCGGCGGCGAGGATGCGGTCACCGACACGCTGCCCCGTGGCCCCCTCCGGGGGCACCCGGATGAGCACGTCCTTGGCGGTGCCGAAATGCTGGACCACGGCGCTGGTGAACCCGGCGTCCCCGATCTCGCTTCGCACCTCGTCCAGGGACACCGGCTTCTGGTAACCGATCTCCACCAGCGTGCCGCCGGTGAAGTCGAGCCCGAAGTTCAGCCCGCGCACGGCGAGCGAGCCCACGGCGATCAGGAGCAGGACGAGCGAGACGACGAACGCGATGCGCCGCTTGCCCAGGAAGTCGATCTGCGTGTCACGTTTGAACAGGTTCATGCTGGACCTCGCCCTAGATCGAGAGCCGCGCCTTGCGGCGGGCGCCGTAGATGAGATTCACCAGCCCGCGGGTGCCCATGATCGCGGTGAACATCGATGTCACGATGCCGATGGACAGGGTGACCGCGAAGCCCTTGACCGGGCCGGTACCGAAGGCGAAGAGCACGATCGCTGCGATCAGCGTCGTGATGTTCGCGTCGGCGATGGTCGAGAACGCCTTGCCGTAGCCGGAGTCGATGGCGGTCCGCGCCGAGGCCCCGGCCCGTATCTCCTCGCGTACACGCTCGAATATCAGCACGTTGGCGTCCACGGCCATACCCACGGTCAGCACGATGCCGGCGATGCCGGGCAGCGTGAGCGTGGCCTGCAGGAGCGACAACGCGGCGACGATGAGCACGAGGTTCAGCAGCAGCGCCACGTCGGCGATCAGGCCGAAGACCTTGTAGTAAAGCGCCATGAACGCGACCACGAGCAGGAAGCCGACCACCACGGCGGCGAGGCCCTGGTCGATGTTCTCCTGGCCCAGGCTCGGGCCGATGGTCCGCTCCTCGACGATCTGCAGCGGCGCGGCGAGGGAGCCGGCCCGCAGCAGCAACGCCAGGTTGCGCGCCTCCCGCGGGTTCCCCAGCCCGGTGATCCGGAAGCGGCTGCCGAGCTGCTCCTGGATCTGGGCGACGCTGATGACCTTGCGGTCGGTCTGCTGGCGACGCTGCACCTCGCCGTTGACGCGCTGGGTCACCGTCTGGGTCTCGATGAACAGCACCGCCATGTAATCGTTGACGTGCTGGGCCGAGAACCGGGTCATGAGGTCGCCGCCGGCGGCGTTGAGGCGGATGGTCACCTCCGGCTGGCCGGTGCGCTGATCAAGCCCGGACTGCGCGTCGGTGATGTACTCGCCGGTGAGGATGGCGTTGTCCTCGAGCATCACGTAGCCGCCGTCCTGGCGCGGGTACACCTCCGAGCCCGGCGGCACCGGGCCGTCCGCACCGCCCTGGTAGGGGAAGTTGTCCATGTCCACGGGCCGGAACTCGAGCGTCGCCGTGGCGCCGAGGATGTCCTTGGCGCGGGCGGTGTCCTGCACACCCGGGAGCTGGACCACGATGCGGCTGCGACCCTGGCGCTGGATCACCGGCTCGGCCACGCCGAGCTCGTTGACCCGGTTGCGCAGGGTGGTGATGTTCTGCTCGACGGCGAAGTCGACGATCTCCTGGACCTGCTTCTCCGGCAGCTTCGCACGCATCCAGAACTGCCCGTCGGACTCGTCCGAGGTGAACTCGAGCTCACGGTAGTCGTCGCTGAGGACCTGGAAGGCCTGCTCGCGCTCCTGGGCGGCATCGAAGCCCAGGCGCAGGCTGGTGCCATCCTCGCTGATGTCCGTATAGCGCACGCGCGCCTCGCGCAGCGCCTTGCGGAACTCGTTGGTATAGCGATCCATGTGCTGCTGGATCGCCGCATCGGTGTCCACCTCCATGAGGAAGTGAACACCGCCGCGCAGGTCGAGGCCGAGGAACATCGGCCGCGCCCCCAGCGCCCGCAGCCAGTCCGGTGTGGACTGCGCGAGGTTGAGCGCGACCGTGTACTTCGGCCCCAGAGAGACGTCCAGCTCGTCCTTGGCGGCGAGCTGGGCCTCGGTGTTGTTGAGGCGGACCAGGAAGCGGCCCTCGCGCACCTCGGTGCCCTTGACTGCCAGTCCCATGCCCTCGATGCGGTCGACGACGCGCTGCTGCACGGTCTCCGCCGGAGGGTCACCGGACTCAGTGGATATCTGCAGCGCCGGGTCCGAGCCGAAGAGGTTCGGCAGCGCGTAGATCACCCCCACCACGAGCACGACCGCAAGGATGAGGTACTTCCAGAGCGGATAGCGGTTGGTCATGCCGACTCCCTGGTCGCGGCGGGATTACTGCTCGTCCGACTTGCCGGCTTTCTTCCCCGACTTGTCCTGGCCGCTGTCGGCCTTCTCCAGCTTCTGCTTGAGCGTGCCCTTGGGCAGCACCTGCGCCACGGCACTCTTCTGCAGCCGGATCTCGACATTCGGGGCGATCTCGACGCTGGCGAAGTTCTCGCCGACATCGGTCACCTTGCCGGCGAGCCCGCCGCTGGAGACGATCTCGTCGCCCTTGGCGAGGCCCTCGACGAGCTTCTTGTGCTCCTTGGCGCGCTTCTGCTGGGGACGGATCAGCAGGAAGTAGAAGATGACGATCAGGGCAACGGGAAAGATCAGACTGGTGAGCGTACCGCCCGGTGCGGCCCCGCCCTGCCCCTGGGCTAGGGCATCGGAAATCAGGAAGTCCATACGAGTCTCCTCGATATCATTGACGTATCAACTCCGCGGCCACCGCCTCCCGGGTGACCCGCAAAGTCGCGCATTATGTCACAGCCCCCGGCGCTTGGCGTAGAACGACGCCGCCCAGTCCTCGAAGCGGTCCGCCTCGATCGCCGAACGGATTCCCGTCATCAGCCGCTGGAAATAGTACAGGTTGTGCAGGGTGTTCAGCCGTGCCCCCAGGATTTCCCTGCAACGGTCCAGGTGCCGCAGGTAGGCCCGTGAGTAGTGTCGACACGTATAACAGCCACAGGTTTCATCGATGGGTCGGATATCTTCCGCGTGGCGCGCATTGCGGATGCGAAGCACCCCGGTCTCGGTGTAGAGAAAGCCGTTGCGCGCGTTACGCGTGGGGATGACGCAGTCGAACATATCCACGCCGCGGCGCACCGCCTCGACGATGTCTTCCGGCTTGCCCACGCCCATGAGATAGCGCGGATGGCCGGCGGGCAGCTGGGGCTCCAGGTGCTCGAGCACGCGGTGGCGCTCCTCGGCGGGCTCACCCACGGCGAGGCCGCCGATGGCATAGCCGTCGAAGCCGATCTCCGTGAGCCCCTGGAGCGAGGCCGTGCGCAGACCCTCGTGGACCCCGCCCTGAACGATGCCGAACAGGGCGTTGGTATTGCCGAGCTCGTCGTGACGGGCCCGCGAGCGGGCCGCCCAGCGCAGCGAGCGCTCCATCGAGGTGCGCGCCTCGGCCTCGCTCGCCGGATACGGCGTGCATTCGTCGAAGATCATCACGATGTCCGAGCCGAGGTCGTGCTGCACGGTCATCGACTCTTCCGGCCCCATGAACACCTTCGCCCCGTCCACCGGCGAGCGGAAGTGCACGCCGGCCTCGGTGATCCGGCGCGTCCGGCCCAGGCTGAACACCTGGAAGCCGCCGGAGTCGGTGAGGATCGGCCCGTCCCAGCCCATGAAGTCGTGGAGATCGCCGTGGGCACGAATGATCCGCGTGCCCGGCCGGAGCCAGAGGTGGAAGGTGTTGCCGAGGATGATGCCGGCGCCGAGCTCCTCGAGCTCCTCCGGCGTCATCGCCTTGACCGTGCCGTACGTCCCCACCGGCATGAACGCCGGTGTCGGCACCGAGCCCCCCCGGGAAAAGGTCAGCGTGCCCCGGCGGGCGCGGCCGCTGCGCGCCGCGATCTCGAAGTCCACGCTCATGCCCGGGCCTCCGGGCTGGGCGGCTGGATGAACATCGCGTCTCCGTAGCTGAAGAACCGGTAGCGCGCCTCGACGGCGTGGCGGTAGGCCGCGAGCACGTGCTCGCGGCCGGCAAAGGCGCTGACCAGCATGATCAGGGTCGATTCCGGCAGGTGGAAGTTGGTGATCATCGCGTCCACCGCGCGGAAGCGATAGCCGGGGTAAATGAAGATATCGGTCTCGCCGCTGAATGCCGCCGGCGTGCCGGCGCGGGCGCAGGTCTCCAGCGCGCGCACCACCGTCGTGCCCACCGCCACCACCCGGCCGCCACGCTCGCGGGTACGCGCCACCGCTGCGGCTGTGTCCGCCGGCACGTTCAGCCACTCGCTGTGCATGTGATGACGCGTAATGTCCGCCTCGCGGACCGGCTGGAACGTCCCCGCCCCCACGTGCAGGGTAACGCGCGCGGCCTCCACGCCGGCACCGGCGAGCCCGGCCAGCAGCGACTCGTCGAAATGCAGGCTCGCCGTGGGCGCCGCGACGGCACCGGGGCGCTCGGCGAACACGGTCTGGTAGCGCTCGCGGTCCAGGCCCTCGTCCGGCCGGCGGATATATGGCGGCAGGGGCATGTGACCGTGGCGCTCGAGCAGCTCGAGCAGCGGCGTGTCGCCGGCGAAATGCAGCCGGAAGAGCGCGTCCTCGCGCGCGACGACCTCCGCCTCGATCCCGCCCTCCAGCACCAGCCGTCCCCCCGGCTTCGGCGTCTTGTTCGCGCGCAGGTGCGCCAGCGCCTCGTGCTCGCCGGTCAGGCGCTCGACCAGCACCTCCACACGCCCGCCGCTCTCCTTGCAGCCATGCAGGCGCGCGGGGATGACACGGGTGTCGTTGAGTACGAGCAGATCCCCGGGTGCAAGCAGCCCCGCGATATCGGTGAACCGGCGGTCGGCAACCGCACCGGTCTCGCCGTCCAGGCAAAGCAGCCGGCTCGCGGTCCGCTCCGCCAACGGGCGGGAGGCGATCAGCTCGTCGGGCAGTTCGAAGTGGAAGTCGCTGCGATCCATTGGGGCCGTGCCGTTACCGAACAGCCGGCGATAGTATCAGGGCCGCCGCACGGCGGCGAATCCCCGCGCCCCGCCGGCGCCTTCACGGGGTGTCCGCGGCTGACGTATACTGAAGCCGCCCTGCCGGGATGGCGGAATCGGTAGACGCGTCGGACTCAAAATTCGATGCCCGAAAGGGCGTGGGGGTTCAAGTCCCCCTCCCGGTACCAGCTTGCGGATACGAAGAAGCCGGCCTGCGGGCCGGCTTCTCTCGTCGGGACGAACACGCCCGCCGGGCGCTCCGCCCTGTGCCTAATCGCTCGCCTTCTTCTCGATCGCCTCTCCGGTGTTCTTCACGTCCTTGCCGAAGCCTTCCATGGTGTTGCAGCCCGCGATCACGAGGACCCCGGCGATCAGCGTCAGGGCAATGATGGCACGCAGCGTACTAGCCATTTTCCGTCGTCTCCTCACTCAGTGGGGTGGATTCGTCGACAACCGAAATCATACGGCCAAAAACCATTCGCGCAAACGACAGCGGCGGCCCGGAGGCCGCCGCTGCACAGTGGCGCCGCCGGCGTGTCATTCAGGCGACGTGCCGCCGGCCCTCGCGGCTCTCGCCGCCGCGGGCACGCTCGTTGACCGAGACCACGTTGCCCGCCGGCGCGCTGCCGCCGAACCCGAAACGACGCCCGAGCCAGTTGCGAATCGCGGTGACACCATGCTGGATCGTGCGGGCGCGGGCCCGGCGCATCTCCTGCATCAGCCAGTGATCGCGCTCGGCGGCGGTCATGGCCATCAGGTCCTGCGCCTTGGACGGGAAAAAGATGAGATCACGCCCCTCGTTCTGCATGGTGAACCTCCGATTCAGAACATTGTTGAAAACACCACTGATTCTGCTGTCGCTATGCTGCGCCGCGACATAGCTAATTCTAGGGCTGTAAAGGGATTAATTCAATGGATACAGGATTGTCGCCAGTGACCGTTCGTCGGCCGAAAAACGATGGAAATCGTTTCCATCACCGGACATGGGCGACCTCCTGGCCAAGCATCTCCGCGGTGACCAGGACCACCCCGCCGGAGGAGACGTAGAAGCGCTCGCAGTCCGCCTGCTCGTCCTCGCCGATCACCGTCCCGGGCGGGATACGGCAGCCCTCGTCGATCACGCAGCGGCGGATCCGCGAACCCGCTCCCACCTCGACGTCGGGCAGAATGACGGCGTCCTCCACCCGGGCCCGCGGACGCACGCGGACCTGGCTGAACAGCAGCGAATGGCGCACCTCGCCCTCGATGAGGTCACCGCCGGAGACCATCGCGTCCACGGCGATGCCGCCGTGACCCTCGCCGTCGTGGATGAACTTCGCCGGCGGCAGCTGCGCCTGGTAGGTCCAGATCGGCCAGTCCTCGTCGTAGAGGTCGAGTTCCGGGGTCCGGCCGATGAGCTCCAGGTTCGCCTCGAAGAAGGCGTCCACGGTGCCCACGTCCCGCCAGTAGGGCTGGGCACCGGACTCAGGGTCGGCGAATGGATAGGCCATCACCCGGTCCTGCTCGATCGCGGCGGGGATTATATCGCGGCCGAAGTCCCGGGAAGAGTTGATGTCCTCGGCGTCCGCGCGCAGGCGCTCGAAGAGATACTCCCGATTGAAGATGTAGATGCCCATGGACACCAGCGCCCGGTCGGGATCGTCCGGCGTAGGCTCCGGGTCCACGGGCTTCTCGGCGAAACGCAACACGTGCCCGTCGGTATCCGCAGTCATCACCCCGAACGAGCGCGCGCGCTCACGCGGCATGCGCACGCAGCCCACGGTCATGTCCGCCCCGCTCGCGGCGTGCTGGGCGATCATCGGCCCGTAGTCCATCTTGTAGACGTGATCGCCGGCGAGCACGAGGACGTAGCCCGGGTTGTGGGCCTGGATGATGTCGATGTTCTGATGGATGGCATCGGCGGTCCCCGCGAACCACAGGGGCTTATCCAGGCGCTGCTGGGCCGGGACGACCTCGATGAACTCCCCGAACTCGCCGCGCAGGAACCCCCAGCCGCGCTGGACGTGCTGGATCAGCGAGTGCGCCTTGTACTGGGTGATCACCTCGATGCGGCGGATGCCCGAGTTGATACAGTTCGACAGCGGGAAGTCGATGAGACGGAACTTGCCGCCGAACGGCACCGCCGGCTTGGTCCGCCAGTCGGTGAGGTTCGCGAGCCGGCCGCCGCGGCCGCCCGCCAGTATGATCGCGAGGGTGTCGCGCGTAAGACGGCTGACGAAGCGGGGGTTGCGCTCCAGAAACATCGCCACTCCTAGTAGCGGCCTGACTCCGACAGGCCACCTGCCCGGGAAAGCGGGCCGTTATGCGGTCCGCCGGCATCGATCCGGGCCCTGAGCGGCGAGCGTTATGCCGCTGAACCCGACGGGTCTCAAGGATACCCGTGGCGCGGGCGACCTCCAAGCGGCCGCCGGCCGCGCTCGCGCCGCCAGCGGTGCAGATCCAGCCAGTCATCCACGTCCCAGGCCGGCGCCAGCTCGGTAACGGGGACGCCGGCAGCAGCGAGACGGCGGCGCGTACGGCGCATCAACCGGGGATCGCCCCAGGGCATGCGCACGAACGCCTCGGACACGGGCCGGGAGGCCCCCACCAGCGCATAGCCGCCGTCCTCGGCCGGGGCGAGCACCACACCCGCCCCCGCCTCCAGCGCCGCGAAGGCCCCGGTCAAATGGGCACGGGTCACGCCGGCGCAGTCCGCACCGACGATCACCGGCAGACCGCCGCCAGCCAGCACGCGCCGCAGCGCGCGCTCCATCCGCGCCCCGAGGTCGCCCGGCCCCTGGGTCCGGAAATCACCGCCGTGACGCTCAGCCAGGCGCCGCAGCGCCGGGTGCGGCGCCCCGGCCCCAACCACGGTAAGCCGGGCGCCGCCGGCGCCGGCGAGGCGGACAACCGTATCGCGGAGCAGGCCCCGGTATGCGGCCAGCGCGGCACGGTCGCCGATACGCCGCGCCAGCCGGGTCTTCACCCGCCCGCGCAGCGGGGGCTTCGCGAAGATCAGCAGATGACGGCTCACGGGGCATCGCCACTACGGTAGTAGCGCCGGTGGAGACGCTGCGGATCGGCGCCGAGCCGGTAGGCCAGGCGCAGGCGCCACATCAGTGCGATCGTGCGCCACGCGCCGTTACGCTCCCAACGCCGGCTGGAGGTCACCAGCGGCCCGGGCGCGCACCAGGGGGGCGCGACACGGCGCAGCCGGGCCGACAGCGCGATATCCTCCATCAGCGGCTGCTCCGGGAATCCGCCCACGCGCCGGAACACGCCGGCGTCAACGAACAGTCCCTGGTCTCCGGTGGCAATACCGGTCCAGCGTGAACGGGTGTTCATGGCCGCGGCGATGACCCGGTAGAGCCAGCGGTCACCGCTCAGACGCACGTCGAACCGCCCCCACGCGGCACCACCGTCGACGGCGTCGAGAAGCGCGTCCCGGCATCCGGGGGTGAGCCGCGAGTCCGCGTGCAGGAACCACAGCATCCCGCCGCAGGCCCGGGCGGCGCCCGCGTTCATCTGCCGGGCACGCCCGGGCGGCGTGCCCACGACCCGGTCCGCCCGCCGCGCCGCGGATGCGGGCGTACCGTCACGGCTGCCGCCGTCCGCGACGATGACCTCGTCCCCGGCCTCGCGAAACGGCACCAGGGACGCCAGCAGCCCGGGCAGAACGGCCGCCTCGTCGAGGACGGGGATAATGATCGACAGCCGCGGCGTCACGTCTTGCTCCATGGGCGCGGGATGGCCCGCCGACAGGGGGATTCTGACACGAACACCGGCCTCCGCTCACCGCACGGCGGCCGGCGGCTGTCCGGCGTGCCTCACCGACGATGGTGATCCTGGCCGGCGGCGGAGCTAGACTGGGGATACCACGTAACGGCCTGTAAAGGCAGGGAGGCAACGCGATGAAGGCACTGGTCTACGAAGGACCCGGCAAGCGCACATGGCAGGACCGTCCGGATCCGTCCGTCGAGAAACCCACGGATGCGGTCGTGCGAATCACCCACACGACCATCTGCGGCACCGATCTGCACATCCTCAAGGGCGACGTCCCCACCTGCGAACCGGGCCGTATCCTCGGCCACGAGGGTGTCGGCGTGGTCGAGTCCGTGGGTGACGGCGTCGCCGGCGTAAAACCCGGGGACCCGGTGCTGATCTCATGTATCACCGCCTGCGGGCGCTGCGATTACTGCAAGCGCGGCGTCTACGCCCACTGCCGCGACGGCGGCTGGATCCTCGGCCACCGCATCGACGGCACCCAGGCCGAGCGCGTGCGCATCCCCCACGCGGACAACAGCCTCTACCGCCTGCCCGAAGGACTGGACCCGGCGGCCGCGGTGATGCTCAGCGACATCCTGCCCACGGGCCACGAGATCGGCGCGCTCAACGGCGAAGTCGGGCTCGGCGATACCGTCGCGATCGTGGGCTCCGGGCCCATCGGCCTCGCCGCCCTGCTCACCGCGCGCTTCTACTCCCCCGCGCGCATCATCATGATCGACCCGGACGAGAACCGGCTGGCGATGGCGCGGCAGCTCGGCGCCACCGACACGGTCACCGGCGACGCGGTGGACACGGTCATGGACATGACCGGCGGTGAAGGCGTGGACGTGGCCATGGAGGCCGTGGGGATCCCGGACACGTTCGATATCTGCCAGCGCATCGTCCGCCCCGGCGGTCACATCGCCAACATCGGGGTCCACGGCAAGGGCGTGACCTTCCACCTCGAGGACCTGTGGATCAAGAACATCACGGTCCGTACCGGCCTGGTGAACACCAACACCATCCCCGTGCTCATGCGCATCCTCGAGGCCGGCGGTGTCGATGCGGCCGGGCTGGTGACCCATCGCTTCCGGCTCGACGAGGTGGAGCGGGCCTACGACGTGTTCTCCCGCGCCAGCGACGAGAAGGCGATCAAGGTGCTGCTGACCGGCGAGTGAACCCGCCGTACCGCCGCCTCGCGCGGGGCGGCGGTATTGCATAGACAGAGCACGATGATATACTCCCTCGCGTTCTTACAGGGGCCGTAGCTCAGTTGGGAGAGCGCTAGAATCGCACTCTAGAGGTCAGGGGTTCGACTCCCCTCGGCTCCACCAGATAACGGAAAAAGGCCGGTCAGTGACCGGCCTTTTTTATGGGCGGGATTTGGGCGCCGGGAGGCGCACCGGTATACTGCCCGCTCACGCCCCGGTAGCTCAGTCGGATAGAGCAACCGCCTCCTAAGCGGTAGGTCGCAGGTTCGAATCCTGCCCGGGGCGCCAGCACACCGACCCCTCCCCTTTTTATCCACCGAGATACGGACGCGGCCATACCCGGCACGGGCGCGCCCCGGCGGGCATGCCGCCGGCCGGGACCGGGTACGGACCCGCCGGTGCTATGACCCGCGGGGGGAATCACGCCGCCTCGGTGCGCAGACGCACCGGCATGCGCTCGAGCTGGCCGCGGGAGACCATGTGGGCGTGGATCCAGCCCAGCGAGCCGTCGCGGTGGAGCTCCGCCACAGTGGCGTCGTCCAGCTGGTCCAGGGCCGCCTCGTCGACGACGCGGAAATCCCGGATCGCGCGGCTGTTGCCGTCGGCGTCGGTGATCTGGAGGTCCCGGCGTACGAGCAGCCCCAGCTCGTTGAGCCGCCGCGCGAAGGTCCGGGTGCGCTCGCTGTCGGCGAGGTATTGCTGCAGGAAGCCGACAGTGCGCTGCAGGAACTCGCTCTGGCTGCCGTCGTCCTCGAACAGCGCGGTGCCCTCCTCGCGGTTGAAACCCCCGTAGGCCTGGTCGATGCACACGGTCATGTCGGCATCCTCACCGTCCTCGCCCCGGGCCAGGACGAACGGGTAGCGCCGCACGAACGCGGGCACGTAGGTGCCACTCTGCCAGTGCCCCTCGCTGTCCACGAACAGGTTGCGACCACTCTCCAGGCCGAGCAGCGCGACCGGCGAGGGGTCCTCATCGCTCCCCGCGAACAGGATCGGGTAGTCTGCGGCGACCTGGTAGAACTCCACCCCGGCGACGGGCACGAAGTGGGTGTCGCGGGCGAAGCTGCAGTCGCCGACGGCGTCGCGCAGGCGCAGATCCGCGTGCCGCTCGCTGTTGAGGGGGACGATGTCGCTATAGAAGAGCAGCGATGCCATTGGGGGTCTCCTGTGCTGTGCTGATCGGGGTGACGGGCGGTCACTCAAGAACCGAAGCTGTAGCTGAGCTGCGCGTGGATGCGGTAGCTGTCCTGGTCCTGGGTCACGTCGCGCAGCGGCACGCCCACCGTGAGCGAGGCGTTCCAGTTGGTGCCGGTGCCCGCGCTGACGCCCGCACCGGTGCTGCGCAGCTGCTCGAAGTCCTGGCTGCGGCCCTCGACGAAGCCGTAGTCGACGAAGTAGAACAGGTCCGTGGTGGGGTGGACCCGCCAGTGGGCCTCCGCTGACACGGCGCCGCCCCGGGCCGCGGAGAGCACGCCGCGGTCGTAGCCGCGCACGCTGGACTGCCCGCCGGCCTGGTAGTAGGACGGCGAGGCGAACTGATCCTTGATCGCATACTGCCAGCTGCCCTTGACCAGACCACTGATACGCGGCGTGAAGGGATGGGCGTAGGTGGCCTCGCCGGGGAAAGTGGCGTAGGTCTGCGTCTCCTCGCCAAAGACGTCCGAGCGGTTGACCACCAGCTCCTGGCTGACGCGCCAGCGCGCACCGCTGGCGCCCACGCCGCGGAGGACCACGCCGGTGCCCAGACGGTAAAGCTTGGTGTCCGAGAGGGTGCCGCCGGAGATCTCGCTACCGGAGTCGAGCCACGACGCCCGGGCATTCCAGTCGAGCACGGTCTGCCCCCAGTTCATCCAGGGGCCGATGTAGCTGGCGCTGACCTGCTTGGAATCGCCGGTGATATCGAGCTGCTCGAAGCCACCGCCGACGATCTTGGTCCGGGTGTAGGTCGCCGAGACATTGAGCCGGCCACCGGAGTCGGTCACCGGCATTTCGTAGCCGAGATACCCGCTTGCCAGGCCCTCGGCACCGATGCCGTAGACCACCAGCCGGTCGCTCACGCCGCGCGGGCCGTTGACGACGAGAAAGGTCCCGGCCTGGTACTGACCGGTAGAGTCCGAGCCGTTGGTATTGGCGAACACCTGTGCCCGCCAGCGCTGGGGCTCACGAACGTCGACGCGGACGTTGCTCTCGCCGAAGCCCTCCCCCGCCTCGAGGCCGGCGGAATAGCGCAGCCCGGAGAGACGGTTGAGCGTCTGCAGCCGCTGGCGCAGCTCCGGGACGTCGACGAACTCCCCCGGGGCCACCGGGATGACCGAGCGTATGTAGTCCTCGTGCGTATAGGTGTTGCCCTCGATACGCAGACTGCCGAGCCTGCCCTCGACGATGGTCACGCGCAGGATGCCGTCGTCCAGCCGCTGGGGCGGGATCATGGCCCGCGCGGTGAGCTGGCCGCGCTCATCGTAGATGCGGTTGATCCGGGCCACCATCTCGTTGAGGTCGTCGAACCCGACCTCGCGGCCGACGTAATCGCTGGCGATGGCGCGCAGGCGCTCCTCCGGGATCACCGTCGACTCCGTGAAGCGCACGCCCTTGAGCGTGAACCGCTCGCCGGTCTCCGGCAGTTTTCCGGAACGCATCTCGGGCACATCCAGCACCGGACCCTCATCCCCGGGCTGCTGGGCGGCCTCGAGGTCGCGGCGCTCACGATCGAGCTGCTCCTGGATCGCACCGGGCTCCGGGGCATCCGCCGCCTGCTGGGCGCCGGCGACGGCCGGCACCGCGAGCAGGACCGCCGCCGCGACCTGGCTCAGGCCGGCAGCGAGTCCGCAGACCCGCGCTTCAAATCGCATCACTATTGCGGTCTCCATCGTTCTGCAACATCCCGGCGCCACCGCCGGAGGTCGATACCGCGCCGCCCGTACCCACGCTCACCGGCTCCACGGGCAGCCCCGGGGTGACCGGCGGCTGCACCGAAAGCACCCGGGAGGCCTCGCGAACGATGCTCTTCTGCGCGGTGCGCCGTGCCGCCCCGGTGCCGCCGGTGCGCGTGCCGCCACGGTTGTGGTCGGCGTTGTAGTTCGGCACCTCGACGGCATAGCCGTTGGCGAAGCGGGTGACGTAGGCGTCGGTGAAGGCGTCGGTCCCGTCGATCTCGAACTCGAAACGGTAGTCGAGCTCGTGGAGCTGGATGTCGATGGCCGGATCGGACGTGGGATCGACGTTGTCCGCCAGCACCGCCGCCTCGGCGGTGTTCAGCCGAAGCCACTGCGGGATCCAGGCATCCATCATGTGGACCCGGTCGGTGGTCGTGTCGATGCGTACCTGACGGCCGTAAACACGGTCGAACACCGCGCCCCGGCCGGCCGCGGCATCGAGGGTCAGCCGTGCCACATCGGCGACGCCGCCGAGGGCGCCGGTGATCCGGCCGTCCAGGACGCCGGTACCGGTCTGGGTGGCACCGACGTCGACATCCCGGGCCATCAGCCACAGCCGGTCAGCCACACGGGCATCGTCGACCCGCAGCTCGTCGGAGGCGGTCAGCTCCCCGGTGCGGCCGTCGAGGCGGGTCAGGCGCAGGTCCGCCGGCCGGGTCACGGCACCGTCGCGCACACCGGCGGCGAGCCGCACCTCATCGTCGGCCGAGACGCGCTCGCCGGTGAGATCGCCGCCGCTGGTGCCGGTGACGGCACCGCCGCTGTCCACGGTGACAAACCGGACCGGTCCGAGCACCGCGTCCAGGTCCACGTCGCCGCCGGCATCCGCGGTGTCGAAGGTGATCTCGCCCGCCGCCTTCAGGTCCTGGGCGCCGCCGCTGCGCAGGAAGCCACCGACGGTGATGTCGCCACCGGAGACCGCGTCGATGCCGTCGCCCGCGTCGATGCCGGTATCGACGCGAATATCCCCATCGGCGGCCAGGTCCACCCCGGCACCCGCGGTCATCAGGCCGCTGGTGGCGCGGGCCCCGGCCCCGTTCACCCTAACGAGAATGTCGCCGGCGGCATCCAGCCAGATGTGGCCGTCGGTCGCCTCCAGTCCGCCGAGGAGGATATCCCCGTTCTCGCCGGCCCGGCCCAGGGTGGTGATCTCGATGTGTCGCCCGGCCTTGATCTCGCCGTCCGCCGAGTCGAAGTTGCCACCGATGCCGGCGATGATGTCGCGCCCCGCCTCCAGGGTGTAGCCGCGGCCGTAGTCGAGGCGGTTGAGCTCCAGGCGGCCGTTGATGGCCATCAGGATGATGTCGCGGCTGGCCTTGATGTGATTGCCCACGATGTCACCGTGGGCCGATTCAATATCGGCATCACCGCCTTCCGTGTCGGACCAGTTCTCACCGTCGATGCCAGCGATGACCTCGCGGATGGTGATGTCGTCACCGGCGTACAGCTCCACCCGGCCGTCGGCACGGAGCCGCCGGGCGGTTCCGGAGCCCTCGATGCGGCCATGGCGCTGGGCACCGGTGGTGTGGATCCGGATCGCCTGATCCGGCGCGAAGGCGTCCGCGGCCTCCACTGCCGCGAACCCGGCGTCCACGTGGATGCTGCCCCCGCGGGAGAGGAGGTCCAGCGCCCGGAAGTCCGCACCGCCGGCGGCGTCGTTCTCGTAGCCGCTGTGGTCGATGCCGGCCTCGAAGGCCATGTCGCCCTCGGCGGCGAGACGACCGTGATCCTGGACCCCGTCGGTGACCACGCTGACGGACCAGCCGTCCCCGGCGTGGACGCCGCCGGCCTCGCCGTCGGCGATGGCGGAGGAGCCGGCGGTGACATCGATCAGCCCCGCCGGCGTCCGCAGCGTGGCGACGTCGAAGGCGCCGCCGACATCGTCGGCGATCACGTCCCCGGTGTTGCTCGTCACGGCACCGACGTCATAGTCCCCGGTGCCGGTGAACGTGAGCGTGTCCTCGAACGCGGCGGTCCGGCCGGTGGCGGTACCGGCCACGTCCATGGCCAGCGTGGCGTCGCCGGTGAGACTGTCGTAATCCACGTCGCCGGCGGCGGTCAGGCTCATCCGGGCGCCGGCGTCCAGGGTGCCGAGGTCCTGGTGCCCGTCGGCGCCGCTGCGCACCGTCGTGGTGGCGGTGAGGGTGTCCGTCACGGCGGCCGAGTCGATGGCCAGCGCCCCGGCATCGATGACCGCCGTGGTCCCGGCGATGAGCGTGCCGATGTCGGCGAGCCCGTCCACGGCGAGATCCATGGGCGCGTCCCGGGTCTCCAGCCGCGGCCCGGAGAAGGTCCCCGCCTCCACCAGCAGCCGGTCGGCGATGAGGTCCGCGCCGGTGACGGCCGGGGCCACGATCCGTGCGGTCGCGGTGCCGCTGCCGGAGGCCGTGCTGCGGTCGACGAACCCGATGGCGTGGCCACTGTGCAGCCGCAGATCACCACCGAGGGCGTCGGCGTGCAGCGTGTCCACGTCGACCTCCAGCGGCCGGGCAGGCGTACCGATATGGCCGCCGGCACGCAGACGGGCGAGCCCTGCGTCGTTGCTGATCAGCGACCCGTCGTCGGTCATCGTCAGCGAGCCGCCGGCGTCCAGCAGCAGGTCCGTGTCCGCCGCACCGCCGCGGGCGCGGACACGGTCGGCAACGATATCGCCGGCCACGTCCACGGAGAGGCGGTCACCGGTCAGGCCGGCGTCGCCCTGCATCGCGAGGTGATCGCCGGTGATGTCGATCGCACCGGCCGCGGTGACACCGGCACCGCTGTTCACGGTCATGCCGAGGTCACCGACGGCCGCGGCAAAGGCGCCGGTATCCACGGCACCGTCCACCGTCAGGCTGCGGACATCGGCGACGTCGAGCGTGCCGGTCACGCTGGAGGCGGCGAGGGTCATGTCCGCCACGGCGCCGGCGTAAGGCAGTGCCGCCAGCCAGGCGTCGCCACCGACATCGAGGGCGATATCACCGCCGGTGATGTCCAGGGCCTCGCCGGCATCGCCCACGTCGCCACTGACGTTCAGCGACACCGGGCCGCCGGCCTGGATATCGATCCCCTGGTCGGTGCCGGCGAGGAAATCGCCGCCGTCGACCCACAGGCCCACGCCCGCGTCGGAGACGATGCGCTGGAGCGTGAGGGTGCCGTCCTGGCGGATGTAGACGCCGTTGGAACCGCGGGCGGTGAGGCGGTCGGCGACATTGACCTGCACCGGGTCGGCCGCCGTGCCCAGGGTGCCGCTGCCGGACTCCAGGATGACGCGGTTGCCGTCCACCACCACCTGCCCGGGGGCCGCCGTAAGCACGTCGCCGGCGGTCTTGATCCGCACGGCACCGCCGCTGACGTCCTCGACGTTGATGTCCTGCTGGCCGCCGAGGAACACATCGGAACCGGAAACCGCGGTGACGGCGGCGCCGGCGTCCACGTCCACGTCCTCACGCTGGCGGATGCGGATGGTGTCGTCGGTGATGTCGAGGTCGTCCGGCTCCGCAGCGGCCAGGGCGATACGCTGCTCATCGGTGAGGCTCACCGAGCCGCCGCTGAGGTCGATGACGATCTCGTCGGCGGTCTCGGCGCCGATGCGATCGGCGACGAGGTCCAGCCGGCCGCCGGCGACGAAGTTCTCTTCCTCGATACGGGTGGTGGTATCCGTCGTGCCCTTGGCGAGCCCGGCACCGATCCGGCTTTCAAGCTGCTCGGTGGTCCAGACCGAGCCCTGCGAGAGCGAGTCGCGGTCCGCGCTGGTGAGCGTATAGCTGAAGTCGGGATCGTAATCGGCGGCAGCGGGATCGTTGAGCACCTCGTTGTGCATGGCGAGTATCGCGGACTCGCGCTGCTGCTCCAGGTCGTCGATGGCCGACTGGGCGACGCCGTCGTCGAGCAGGCGCTGGCGCTCGCTGCCCGGGAGCTGATAGTCGAAGGTATCCGGATCGAAGCTGTCGGCGACATAGTCGCCGTTGCCGTCCTGGTGGACGTTGCGCGCCTCCCAGTAGAGCCGGTAGACCCGCTCCTGGCGGGCCGCGTAGGCGTCCTCCTGGATGGCGACGGCGTCCGCCGCACCGTCCTCGGCGCGCAGGTCCATGCCCTCCCACACGTCGAGCAGCTCGCTGCGGGCCCGCTCGTCCCGGCGCTGGGTCGTGTTGGCGTCGACGATGTCGCCGTCGACCACCCGGGCACTCACATCCCCGCCGCGGCCGACGATCCGGTCGACACGCAGGTCACCGGCGGTCTCGGTGACGTGGGCGTCGCCGGAGGCGGTGACCGTTACCGTGCCTTCCCCGCCGACGCTGGAGTCGAGCCGCACCGGGACCGCCGACGTGCCCACGCTGCCGGCGCCGGAGGTGAGCGAGACGTCCCGCCCGCTGACCACCGCCCCGGAACCGGCGGAGCCGGCCACCACGACGTCGCCGCCGGCGTCGAGGCGGACACTGCCGTTGCCGGAGGCCACCCGTTCCAGCGGGGTACGGCCGGTGGCCGTGAGCGCCACCGCCCCTTCGTCCGTGACCGCGCGCAACGCATCCCCGGCGTTGACGGTGAAGTTGTCGATGCCGCTGACCGCGCCGATATCGATACGGTCGGCGACGACCGCCGCGCCGTCGCTCGTCCCGGACACGGCCCCCGCGTCGATGGTCACCGTACCGGTGGGCGCGGTGACCGCGCCACCCAGCGTCAGCCGCGCGCCGCCGTTGTCCACGCTGATGGCCGGGGCGTCCTGACCGATGAACTCGACGTCGATGGGGTTGTCCGCGGCGACCGCATGGCGGTCGATATCCGTGCGGCCGCGGACTGTGACCTCCTCGGACCAGTACCGCCACTCCCAGCAGACCCCCGGCGTGCTGGTCTCGCAGGTCGACCAGTTGCGCTTGGACACGGTCTCCCAGTCACCCCGGTCGACCTCCTTCGTACCCTCGGTCACCTGGTCGGTGGTGATGAACTCCGCGCCAGGCAGGGGGGCGTGATCGAGCTCCTTGGTGTGGTCATAATCGACCGTCCCCTCGCCGCTGGGGATGAAGCCGATCGCGGTGTCGTTGTAGCGGCGCACGGTGCGCTTCTCGCGGTAGTCCGTGCCCGTGAGCCACGCATACTTGAGGTGCTCCTCCGGCGTGTACTGCGCCGAACGGCTGTCCTCGTTGGTACGCAACAGGCTGAGCGTCCCGTCGTCGTGCTCGCGGTAGACCTGGACGTCGTTGCCGAGGTGCTTATAGACGGTGGTCGTCGCACTGCCGCCTCCGGAGGCGGCGTCCGTGTCGTTGATCCGCAGGGTGCCCTCGATGTCGTTGCCCGCATCGAGGGCATTGGCGTGCAGCTGGTAGCCGGTCTCGTTGGTGATGTCGATGCGGCCGTAACCGTCGAGCACCCGCAGCCGGCCGACGGTGCTGATGTCAGCGTCGTCACTCGCGTTGCTGGCGGTGAAGTCGAAGCCGTCCGTGAGGATATTGATCCGCCCGGCACTGCTGAGATAGCTCTTCTTGCCGTTGAAGTCCGGCATGCTCTGCACGCCCGCGCCCTCGAGACGATATTCATCGCTTGCGCCGTCATAGACGATGCGGACGTCGTCCGAGCCGATGGACTTGGTGGCGAGGGTCACCGTGGTGTCATTGGCCTGGGCATCCTGGATGTCGGTGATGTTCCCGACGTTCAGGGCGGCGATGCTGGTGTCCCAGAACGTGCCCTTGCCGGTGTTCATGATCTTGCCGGACAGCTCCATGTAGCCGCCCTTGACCTCCACGCCCTCCAGCTCGAGACGGTCCTTGCTGGCGTCGTAGATCACCGCCGGCGTGCCCGTGTCGTTATCGCGCTCACGCACCTTGAACGTGGCATCGGGGCTCTCGCCGCGGATGCGGGCGAGCCAGTAGTCCGTGCGGAAGGCATCGATATCGGCCTTGTCCGCGCTGTCCAGGTTCAGGTCCCAGTCCGCGATGCCGCTCTGCAGGGTCGCGTTGAGGTTGAGATAGCGCGCCGAGGCGATGAGGTTGTTGGCCGCGACCTTCACGCCGCCGTAGCCGCCCACCCGGGGGTCGCCGCCGACGTGGCGGAAGGTGTCCACGTAGGAGAGCGTCAGCGAGTCGCCGGCGGCGATGTCAACGGTGTTCGCCCGAATGTTGCCGGTCACGCGCACGTTGCCGGTGTTGCTCTCGATCGCCACCTTGCCGCGGAGGTTGCGGATATCCCCGGTGACGTAGATCGCCGGGTCCACCGCCCTCGCCTCGTCCCCGGAGACACCGGCCGGCGGGTCGTTCAGGTCCGGGTTGAAGGTCGAGTCCACCGTGATCAGCGGATCCGGCGAGTTCTCGGCGGTCTCGATCTCCGTGAACGCGGCACCGCCGCCGGCGTTGAGGTTATTCAGCTCGGCGTTGTCCGACACCGAGGTGTAGTTGAACGTCAGCTCCCCGCCGGCGTCCGCCGGGATCTCGAGGCCCGTGATGTCCAGGAACGCCGGGCTGGCGTTGTTGATGTCGATACGCGCGTCACCCGGGGCGTGGAGCTCGCCGCTGCCCCGGAGGCTGTCGCCGATGACGTGAATCGAGCCGGGACGCGCGAGGATCGGATCGACCTCGATGAAGCGCACCTGCACACCCTGGCCCGGGTAATCGTCGGCCTGGCCGCTGAGCCGGGCGAGCTGGCGCTCGAGCAGGTTGATCTCGGCCTCGAACGCGTTCCGCGCCGCCTCCACCGAACCGTAGTTCGCCTTCATCTCGTAGAGCTCGTCGATACGGTCCTGCAGCTCGGTGAGCAGGTTGCGGGTATCGCTGCTGTACGTGATGCCGGCGCTCTGCTCGGTGGCCTCGTACTCCCCGTCGCCGTCGAGCGCGTTGGCAATAGTCAGGGTCTGGTGGGAGTGCACGCCGGTGAGCACGTCGCCATCGACCTGCACGCGGTCGGTGCTGGCGTCCTCGGTATTCTGGTAGGTGATCTCCAGGGAGATGTCGTCGGCCCCAACCAGGTCGCCGATAGCGTTGGCGATGTCCTCCGCGGCCTTGCGGTAGAGGTCCGTACCGGTGCCGGAGCCGGTGAGCAGGCGGCGGCCGTCATCGGCGTAGAGCTCGACGTCGCGCACGCTGCGCACCTTCGCGTTGCTGGCGAGCGTGATCAGGTTGGACTGATCGGCAATGGCGTCCGCCACCGGGTCCGTCTCCACCGGGAACGCGGTCTTGTTCCACAGCTCGGTGCGGGCGGTGAGATCGAACAGCCCCTGGGTGCCGTCGGCATCGCGTCCGGCATAGATGGCGGTGTCGCCCCAGGACTTCGTGCGCGCGCCGCCCGCGACATCCACCCGGTTGGTGACCGCCGCCTTCGTGCGGCTCTTGCCCTGTGCCGCGCCGGCACCGCCGTATGTCTTGACGTTCGCGCGGGCATCCAGATCGGCGGTGGTATAGGCCGCGAGCACGAGGTCGCCGACCGTCTCCAGGGTGGCGTTGCCGACGGAGACGCCGGCCACCGCACCCTCCATGTCCACCAGGGACTCCGCCTTCGCGACGGAGATCGCCCCGCCGGAATCCAGCTTCACCCGCTGATCGGCCTGCACGTCGTTGACGGACTCCAGCACCAGGCGGTGACCGGGCTCGCGCCAGTCGCCGTAGACGTCCAGGACGGCGTTGTCGCCGACGGTGACATCGGTGTGCGGCGCGATATGGCTGTCCGCCTCTACCGCCGGGGCGTCGATCACGCCGCCGGAGCCCGAGGTGATGTCGTAGTCGGTATCCTTGGGCCTGCGGACGTCGGTCTGCGCGGTCACCTGGGCGGAACCGGCGGCCAGGTGGGCGCCGCCGGCGATCGTCGCATCGACGTCGGTAGTGATGTCGTGATCCGCGCGGGCACCGCTCGCCCCGACCACGGAGGCCTGCACGCTGTCCACCCGGCCGTCGTAGCGCGAGGTATGGTAGGCACGCACGCGCAGCGCGTCGCTGACCAGGGGATCGTCGGTGATGCCCGCCGCCACGCTGGCCCGGGTCACGGCCTCGTCGTCGGTTTCCACCTTGGAGGCGGCCCCCGAGACCACGCCGCCGCTGCCGGCGGTGGCGCGGCCGGTGGCGTCGTTCTCGCTGACCGCCCGGACCTCGAGCGTACCGATACCGCCGTGCTGGCCGGCGGGCCCGTCGAGGATGGCCTTGGTGGTGACGCTGTTCGTGGCGTAGGAGAGATTGGCGCCCGCGGCCACGATACCGACGGAGTAGCCGGTGGCCTCGCTGTACTGGCCGGTGGTGGCGCCCGCCGTCACCGAGACGTCGGCGCCCGGCAGGGTCACATCCCCCACCTCGGCGCGGACCTCGCCGGTGCTCGTCGCCGTGGACTTGGTGGCGTTCACGCCGACCAGGCCGCCCGCGGAGGCGCCGCGGGCGAAGGCGCAGGCATCGACGGCGCCCGCCCCCGGACAGGCGGGGTCGGAGGAAAAGCTGCCGTCCAGGCCGTTGTCCGCGATGTCGGCATCGTCGGCGTCCGCCGTGCCGCGGCTCGCCGAGACATCCAGGGAGTCCGCCCGGACGTCGGCGTTGTCCTCGACCACGGCAACCGCACCGGCGCCCGCCGTCGCCTCGGCAATGGATGCCGCCGCCGAGAGGTAGCCGCCGAGCGCGATGCCGAGGGCATCCGCCGTCACGCGGGAGCGCGCGGAGGCGCCGACGGAGACGCCGCCGGAGACGTTCACGGCGGTGCCTGTCTTGATCCGCGCGTCCGCGGCGACCTCGTCCGCCGCCACCACGCCGGTGCCGGAGGCTCCGGCGAGGAAACCGCCGGCACCGGCCCATCCTCGGGCGCCGGTAACGGCGTCGGTCGCCGCGCTGAGGCCGACGTCGCGGAACCCGGTCACCGGGCTGTCGGCGTCCAGGAAGGCGTCCACGGTGCCGTCGCGTTTAGCGCCGGAATAGACGGCGGCGACGCCGATCCCGCCGGAGAGCGCCGCACCGTAGGCACTGGTGGAGACGCTGGAGCCGTCGCTTGCGATCACGTCGAGGTCGCCGCCGTTGCCGGTGACCGTGCTGTTGCGCACCCGGGCGGTCACGGTGTCGTCGAGCCGCGCGTCGGCGATGTTCACCGCGACACCGCCGAAGCCGCCGACCGAGCCCACGTAGGAATGCAGCAGCGCGGTGTAATCGTCGCCGAGGTCGTCGGCGTCCGCCTTCACGGTGATCCCGTCACCGGAGACCGTGCTGTCATCGATCTCGGCGGTGACCTCGCTGTAGACCCGGGTGAAACCGATGCCCACGCCGACGCCCACGGTGCCGCCGACACCCAGCGCACCCGTGATGTTCTCCGTGGCGGTCGCATTGGTCGCGGTCACGGAGACGTCGCCGCCGGCGTCCACGTCGCTGGCGATGATCCGCGCGGCCGTCTCGTCGGCGCTGCGGTTGCGGTACCGGCCGCCGGTGTCATAGGCGGTGCTGTCCTCCAGCGTGGTCCCGGCATCGCGGGTACCGCCGGTGCCGTCGTCGTACGCGAGGGTATCCGAGGTCGTGGTCTCGAGCTCGGCGTCCGGGTCGGAATTGGCCTGGAGCGGGTTGTCGTACTTGCCGGAGGAATTGCCGGTCTTCCCGCCGCTGGTCAGGCCGTCGATCTCCGAGAGCGTGCCGCTGCCGCCCTTGTCCAGCTCCTCGTCCGGGCTGCCGTAGTCCTCGCTGTCACTGGTCACGGTGCCGTCGCCGAGGATGATGACGCCCGCCGAACCCGCCAGCCCCACGTTCACGCCGGCGCCGCCGGCCACGGAGGTGAGGAACAGGTCGGCGTCGCGGCGCGCATCCACGTTGACGTCGCCGCTGGCGACGACATCGGCACCGTTGATCTCGGCGCGCGTGCCGCTCTGCACCAGGATCACGCCGGCGCCCGCCCCGGCACCGGCACCCCCGCTGACCTCGACACCCAGCGCGCCCGCCACCGTGTTCAGGGTCACGTCGTCGCCGGCGTTCACATCAAGGCCGCCCACCGCGTCGCCGTCTGTCCCGACCGTGGCGTCCTCGACGGTGGCCTCCGTGGTATTGCGTACGTAGCCGAGGGAGCCGGCGCCCGCGACCGCGCCGCCGGCGGCCAGTGAGGCCGCCGCGGCCGCCGTGGTGAGAGTCGTGGTCGCATCCGCGTCCACCGTCACCTGCCCGGGGGTGAGCACCCGCGTGCCCGCACCGGTGATGCGGGCCACGGTCGTCGCCTCGGTAACCCCCACGCCGAAGGCGGCGCCAGCCCCCACGGCGCCCACCGAGGCGGCGCCGCCGGTGGTGGCGACGCTAACGTCCGATTCCGAGCGTACGGAGACGTCGCCGCCGGCGTCCACGTCGCTGCCGCCGTCGACCAGCGACTCGGTGTTCCCCTGCGCGACCGCGAGGGCGACGGAGCCGGACACGGCCCCGCCGGCGGCGGTCGCCCCGGCCGCGAAGCCGGCGACCGCCTGGGTCGAGCGGGCATCCACCGATACGGCGTCGCCGGCGTTGACCGTCGCACCGTGGAGCCCCGCGTGGGTGGTGCGCTTGATCACGTTGGCGTCCATCGCCCCCGCGACCCCGGCCCAGCCGCCACCCGAGGCGGCGAGGACGTAGTCCACGTCGAACACGTGGCTGCTCGCGCCCACGGTGACGTCCGCGCCGGAGGCCGGCGTACCGTCGGCGGCCGCGTTGATCGTGGCGTTCTCGATCTCCGCGCGGGTCGCGCCGGCCACCACGTTGACGTTGCCCACCGCCGCGCCGGAGCCGGAGCCGGTCAGCCGCGGGACCGTGGCCGAGACCGCGGTGCCGAGCACGCCCACCTGCTGGATGCTGCTCGCGCGCACCGCCAGGCCGTTGACGTCCTCCTCGTTCTCGGCGAGGTCGTTCACCGGACTGAAGTCCTCCGGGTCGGACCAGGCCCCCGGATCCGGCGCATCCCCGGCGATGGTGCCGTCGGAGACGGTGACGTCGTCGCCGGCGTCCCCGCCCAGGGCGGACACCCGCGTGGCGCCGCCGGTGATGGCCGCCGAGGTCTCGCCCTCCATGAGGTTGAAGGTCGCCGTACCGGCGACCCCGGTGCGGCCGCCGAAGCCGGCGGCGCCGCCGAGCACGCGCACGACGCTGCGGTCGCGGGCGGTGACCGCGAGGTCGTCGGCCGCCACGACGTGCGCGCCCTGCTCGATCCGCGCCCTGGTCGTCGCAGTGACGATGTTGGTCGCCACCGAGCCGGCGACACCGGCCTGGCCGGCGGCGGAGCCGCTCACCGCCACGGTCTTGATCTCCGGCCGGGCAAGCGCGTCCACGCGGATGTCGTTGCCGCGGTAGGCACCGTCGCCGGATTCGCCACGGATATACGCGCTGACGGCCGTGCCGATCCGGTTGATCCCGGCGGCCACACCCACGCCCGCCGATCCGCCGCCACTCACCTGCCCCGCCAGCGACTCGATGGTCGCGGCGTCGGTGGCGCGCACGGTGGTGTCCTGGCCGTCGTCGCTGGAGGCCGTATTCTCGACGCCCGCCTCGACGGTGCCGTCAAGAATGTTGGTGGTATTGGAGCCGGAGACACCCACCGATCCCGCGAGCGAGCCGGCGACGCCGGCGGAACGGATGGTCCCGTCCTGGCGCGCGAGCACGTCCACGCTGTCGCTGACGTCGAGCACGCTCCCGGTGAGCAGGGCGCTGCGGCTGCCCTTGATGGTGTTGACCGTCACCCCGGCGCCCACGGCCGCGCTGCCGGAGGCGTTCGCCGCTCCCGCCAGGGCGTCGATCTCCGTGGCCCCGTCGTTCGCGGTCACCGACAGGCTGCCGGCGGTGACGTCGGCATCGTCCGCCTGCGCGGTCTCGGTGCGCAGCACCGTATTGACCGCCAGCGAGCCGCCGATGGCCGCCGAGCCGGCGGCACCGCCGGCGACGGCCGCGGAGACCAGGCGCGTCGTGCCGTTCTCGTAGCCGCCGGCGGCGACGTCGACGTCGCCGGCGCCGACGTCCGCCGTGCTACCCGTGAGCGTCGCGGTGCGACTGCCCTTGATGGTGTTGATCGACCCCGCAAAGCCTACTGCGGCATTACCGCTCGCCGAGAACGAGCCGGCCAGGCTCCAGATGCTGCGCCCGCCGCGCGCCGCGACCTCGAGACCGCCGGCGTTGACCGTGCTGCCACTGACACGGGCCTCCTCCTCGCCCAGCAGGGTGTTGATGGTCAGCGACCCGGACACCGCGACGTTGCCGGACGCGCCACCGGCGACCGCACCGGTACGCACGTTCGCGTCCGCCTCGCTGGCCACCTGGACGTCGCCGTTCGCGGTGACGTCGCTGTCGTCGACGGCGGCGGTCTGGTCCCGGTCGATGGTGTTCACGGAAAACGCACCGCCGATCGCCGCGGTACCGGCCCCGCCGACCTGTCCGGCGAAGGACCAGATGCCGGAGAGCGGGTCACCGCCATCGGTGGCGTTCACGCGCAGGCTCGCGGCGTCGATATCGCTGCCCTGATCGACCGTGGCGCCGGTGGTGCCCAGCAGGTCGCTGGCCACCAGGGAGCCACCCACGGAGGTGTTGCCCGCGGCGCCGCCGGAGACCGCCAGGGTCCGCACCGCCGAGCGTCGGCGGGCGTCCACGGAGACCGCCCACGGCGCCTGATCGGTGGCCGAGGCGGACGTCGTGATATCGGCAGCGCGTACCCGCGCCGCCACGTCACCGCCGATGCTGTTGTAGCCGAGGGAGGCACCAATGGCGACCTTGCCGGAGGCGGAGAGGCTGCCGATGAAGGAATACAGCTCGCCGTCGGCGGCCGCGTCCACGTCCACCCGGGCGGCGTTGACCACCGCGCGGTGCTGGTCGGCCGCGAGGCCGTCGCGCTCGGCCCCCACCCGCGCGGTGACGTCCGCGCGGATGACGTTGGCGATCGCCGAGCCGGCGAAGCTCGCCTGGTTGCCGGCGGCGGCGCCGACGGCCATGCCGAGTATCGCCGCGTTGTTGGCGGCGCGGACGTCGACGTCGCCGCCGGTGGTGACGTCCGCGTCGCCGATCACGGCGGTGTAGGCGCTGTCCACGTAGGTGAAGCCGAACGCGAGCCCGCCGGCCGGTCCGTTGGTGCTGCCCTGGGCACTGACCGCGGCACCGAGGATCATCTCCCCGGAGAGATCGCCGTCGAACACCGTGGCGGTGCCGTCGTCGTTGTCGGTCTCGACCTCCTGCTGCAGCCGGCTGTCGCCGGTGAGCCCGGAGGCGCCGGTGAGCCAAGCGCTGCTGTCCCCCGGTGCGGTGAGATACCCGGCCAGCGGCGAGAACCCGTCGACGCCCTCCGCGTGGACGGTCACGTCGCCGTCGGCATTGATGCTGGCACGGCTGCCGTCGCGCTCGTCGATCTCCGCGGTAAGGGTGTTGTCGACATAGGCGCCGTAGAACGAGCCACCGATCGCCACCCGGCCACCGGCACCGGCGGTGAAGGCGCCGAGCAGGATCTGGCTGGACGAGAGCCCGAGCACGTCGACGTCGTTGAACCCGGAGAGCGCGCTCCCGCCGATACGGGCGGTGGTGTCGTTGCCGATCCACGCCGCGGTGGCGGCGGCGCCGAACCCGCCGCTCTGCTGGCCGGCGGCGGCGAAGAACGCGCCGCCGCCGTTCAGGATGCGCGAACGGTCGAAGGCCGCCGTCGTGACGTCCGGCGCGGTGCCGTCGCCGTCCGCATCCACGGCGGTGACGTCGCTGCCATCGATGGCGGCAGTGGTGCTCCCGTCCACCAGGCTGAGGGATGCCGAACCGGCGATGGACACGGCGGCGCTGCCCGAGCTGCCGCTGCTCACCGCGAGACCCAGGCCCACCGCCACCTGGTCGCCGGCATTGGCCGCCTGCACGTTCACGGTGCCGGCGCGATCCGCCGTGGTGTCGATCATCCGCGCGCTGGTGTCGTTCTCGAGCCAGTTGATCGCGGCCGCGCCGGCGATCGCCGAGGAGAACTTCGAGCTGTTGCCGCCCACGCTCAGCGCGCCGGACCCCGCCGCACCGATGAGATCGGTGTTGTTGACCGCGCGCAGGGTGATGTCCGTGTCGCTGCTATTGTCCGGCGCGTGCACGGTGACGTTGGCGATCTCGGCCGCGGTATCGATGCGGGAACGGTTGAAGACCCCCGAGCCGGCCAAGGCCAGGCTGAATTTGCTGTTGCTGCGCTGCTGGCTGCCGTTGCTGCCGGACAGGGACTGCTGGCTGTTGTTGCCGCCGGAGCGCTGCTCCAGGCGGGAACCGGTGTTGCTGAGCGTGCTCCCGGCGCCGTTGCTGTTGCTGCCGTCGTTCTGCGGATCGCTCACCCGCCCCTGGGTGCTGCTCTGCGCCGAGCTGCTGGTGTTATTGGCGTCACTGCGCTGGGTGCCGGTCATGCCCTGCTTTTGCGAGTTCTTCTGCCGGGCGACCGCCGCGGCCACCCCGAGCCCGACCACGCGACCGGACGTGTCCGCCGTGACCACGAGATCGCCCGTGGTCAGCACGCCGCCACCGTCGGGCAGCGACAGGCCACCGGTGTCCAGCGGGGGCGGCAGAAGGTTGTCGCCACTACTGCCGATATCCCCGATCGCCGCGCTGGTATCCGTCTCGACGTCGTGGACGAACACGCTCGCGCCCACGCCGGCATTGCTGGAGAGGGTCACCGCGCCGGCGAGACCGTAGGCCTGCAGGGACTGGTCCGCATTGACGCCGATGCGCCCGGCATCGACCGTGGCGCTGTCGGCGATGACGGCATCGGTATCGTTGTCCACCTGGGTGAGACCGAACACGCCGGAGACACCGATGCTCGCGCCCTTGCCCGCCGCCGGCAGGACCTGGACGACGAGGTCGTCCGCGTGGGCGTTCACGCCCAGACCGTTGCCGCCCGCGTCGATGACCGCTTCGTCGGCGATGCCGGCGCTGGTGGTCGCATCCAGGTCGATCCAGGAGAACGCACCGCCGACACCGACCGAGCTCGAGGAGCTGCCGCCACTGGACGAGGAGCCGCCGGTGAGCTTGTTGAGCACACCGGCCCCGGTGATCACCCCGGTATGCGACAGGGCGCTCACGTCGATGGCCTGGTCGTACTGCCAGTCGGTGCCGTCCGAACCGGCCACGAGCGGCGCGGACCAGGTATCCGGGGTGCCGTCCCCGTCGCCGCGGGCGGTGACGCTGGCACCGTCACCGATCCACGCCTCCGAGGTGTGGTCGACGCCGAAATAGTTGATCGTACCGGCGAGCCCGAGGGAGCCGGCACTCTTGGCCTCGGTCTGCGTGAACGAGGAGAACAGGCTGTTACCCAGATCGAGCACGCCGGTCGCCGCCGAGGCCGTCTCCTTGAGGCTGCTGACCACGTCCGCCGCGGAGTCCCAGTATTCCGGGCCGGTCCAGGCATCCGGATAGTCCACGGTGATCGGCGTTCGCGACTCCGAGCGCACCCCCACGGTGTCCGCGGTGACGGTGGCGTCGTTGCCGATGAGCGCCCGCGCGTGCTGGGTGTGACGGGCGACCGTGAGGCCGGTGCTGATCGTGGTCAACGAACCGCTGGCGCTGGCGCCCTTCACCGCCAGGGTGTTGCTGGCAATGGTACGGATCGCCTGCTGCTTGGTCCGGGCCTGGACCGCGACGCTGCCGTCGGCATTCACGGTGGTGCCATCCTCGATACGCGCATCGGAGCCCACGTCGGTGAGGCCGATGGCCATGGCGGCACCGAGCTGGATCTTGCCGCCGGAGGCGCCGCCGGCCTGCTGGTTGAGCCCGCCGGAGATGCCGCCGCCGACACCGCCGGCCGCCCGGGAGCTGCCACCGCTTGAGCTGACGCGGTTGGTCCGCTTCTTGGCGCTGTCGATCCCGGCGGTCGAGGACACGGCGTTGCCGTCGGTGAGCGAATCCGCGGTCACCCGGACGTCCCTGACGCCGTTGACATCGCTCCCCAGGCGGGCGTCGGCATCGGCGTTGAACTCGCCGAACGCCGCGGTAAGTCCGGCGGTTGGCGCGTCCGGTGCGGACTGCAGCATGAACGACGCGCTCACCGAGTAGGCGTTGCGATCCCGGGCCGTCACTGCAACATCCCGGCCCACGCTCAGGTCGCCGCGAACCACGGCCTCGGTGCTGGTATCGGCATAGCCGATACTGAGCGCGCCGCCCACGGTGGAGGCCGTCTTGTACGAGGTGGAGCCGGAACCGGCGGCGCTGCTGCCCGACTTGGTCGCCTCGCCGCTGGCGCTCGCCGCCGCCTTCAGTGTGTTGTCGCTGCGGGCCTGTACCGCGAGGTCGTTACCGGCGGTAACCGTCGCCCCGGAGGCGACCTCGGCCCGGGTCGTGCCGCTGATCTGGCCGTACATGGCGGCAATACCGATGGGCAGCGCCATGTTGCCCACGGCATTGTCCGCCGCGGTGTCCACGTGCCGGGTGGCGTTGGCGTCCACGGTGACATTCCGCGCCGCGTCGAGGCTGGCACCGGCGGTGACGTCCACCGTCGCGTCCACCTTCGCCACGGAAAACGACGCGGGCAGCTCGTAGCCGAGCTGGCTGAGATCGGTAACGTCGTCGAAGCTCGCCTCGATTCGGCCGCTGCCGATGTCCTCGGTGACCACGTCGCTGGCGTTCTGGAGATTGACGAGCTTGATCAGCGACCGTGCCTCCGCGGTCGCCGAGATGTCACGGCCGATGAGTTCACCCGCCACGTCCACATCCGCGGATACCTGGCTGAAGCCCGACACCTTCCGGTCCACGGCGGTAGCCACCAGCGCCACGTCACCCGCGCTGCCACTGCCCCGGGCCCCGGCGTCGACCAGCGCCCCGGCCTGGACGTCGATGGTCGCCGTCGGCGTGGTGTCGATGCTGAGGTTGATCTCCGGGTCGCCGCCGGCGGTGAGCGTCACATCGCCGGCGCTGTAACTCCCGGTGGCGAAGGTGAGCAGCTGCGCACCGCTGCCGCCGTCGCCCGCCAGCGTGATGGCGGGCGCATCCAGTGAGATGCTGCCGGAATCACCCTGGGACGCGGACAGGCCGGCGTCATCCCGGTCCGTACCGTCCGACACACCCCCGGCTGTGTCCCGGGTATTGATCACGGCCCCCTGGGCAACGGTGATGCTGTTGGTAGCGGTGAACTCGGCGTTAGTGCCGTCGTAGTCCTCGCGTCCACTGATGGTCAGGTCCGCGGGATCGACCACGAAGGTACCGGCCGTGCCGGTACCCGGCGCGCGGGCAGTAATCTCCACGGCACCGATGTTGACCGATTCGCCCGCGCTGAACTCGATGAACCCGCCGTCGCCGGCCCCGGCACCGTCCGCACTCACGTGCGCCCCGTCCGACATGACCGCATTGCGGTCCGCCCACAGGCCGACCGTGCCGCCGTCACCGTCCGCACCGTCGGCGTCGGCGTCGATGCGCGCGTTGCCGCCGATGTCCAGGTCCTCGCCGGCGGTGACCAGCACGCCGCCGCCGTTGCCGTCGCGCGCCTGCGCGATGACCTCGCCGTCGATCGTCGCGTCACCGGTGGTCACGGCCACCAGCGAACCGCCCTCTACGCGCAGGGCGTCCGCCTCGGCGAAGCCCTCGACGTTTACCGCTGCCCGGAACGTGGCCTCGGCGCGGTCACCGTCGGTGGGCGCTGCCCCGGCGTTCACGGTGCCGGTCTGCTCGTAGCGGGTGCCCACGATGCGCACGCCCTTGTCCGCATTGACCTCGCCGTCGATGCGGATGACGCCGTCGCCGGAGACCGGGAACGCGCCGCGCACGAGGGCGTCGACGGCACTACCGTCACCGTCGATGTCCTCGACCACGCGGTCCATGAAATCCGCCGTGGGCGCCGCCACCGCGAGGCTGCCGGCGTTCACCGTGCCGCTCGCCCCGACCACGAACCCGTGGGGATCGGCGAACAGCAGCTCGCCGCCCACCGCGCCGTTGCGGATGGCGTTGAGCTCGCCGTTCACGACCGCGCGGCTGTCGTGCACGAGGTTGATCAGCCGCCGGGTTCCCGCCGGCAGCTTCATATTGGTGGTATTGCCGCGGCGCACGCGGAAATGCTTGAAATCGTTGAAGCCGTTTTCCCCACGTACGGTGTCCGTGGACACCGTGGTGGTGTCGCCGTCACGCACCACCCGGGTGGCGGTCTCCCCGGTGATGACGATGTCCTTGCCGGCCACTGCTGGCGCACTCGCCAACGCCGAGACGACCGCTGCGACGGACAGGGCACAACCGCCGCCCACCCGGGCGGCCGCGATCCGGGAGGCGGCTACGGTCGGATTCGCTGGATAACGCATGGCTGTCGGCACCGTTCGTGTTCTATCTGGGGGCCGGCCCGATCGCTGCCTGCGGCAAAGCGGTGACGACCGACTGCGGAGTACGCCTTGTCTGCAGCGCAGCGTATCCGAGGGTGCGTTAGTAGAACGTTAGTCGGCGTTGGCGCCGCCCGGGGCCAGGCTCAGCCCGGGACGGGGAATGCCGTCCCTGCGCCGACGATCAAGGCGAGCAGGACCGCATAGCGGGTGGCCTTGCCGATCCCCGTCAGCAGCAGGAAGAGCGGGAAGCGCACACGCATCATGCCGGCGATGAAGGTCAGTGCATCCCCTCCCACCGGGGCCCAGGCCAGCAGCAGGGACCACACCCCGTAGCGCTGAAACCAGCGCTGCGCGGGCCCCAGCGCGCCGGCCGGGAACGGAAACCAGCGGCGGTCTCGAAAGTGCAGCAGATAGCGCCCCAGCAACCAGTTGACCACTGACCCCAGGGTATTGCCCGCGCTCGCCCACAGCCACAGGGCGAACGGGTCATAACCGGCCGCAACCATGCCCCCGAAGAGCACCTCCGAGTATGCCGGCAGAATCGTGGCCGCCAGGAAGGCGAGCGCGAAAAGCCCGAGATAGCCGCTCACGGCCGGGACGCTGTCTCGAAAGGCACGGCCTCGCTCGCCGCGGCCGCGTCCACCAGTGAACGGAAAAGCCGCCGCTGCGAGGGCAGGTAAACCAGGAACTCCGGATGCCACTGCACGCCGATGACGAAACGGGCACCGGGCCGTTCGACGGCCTGGACGATGGCGTCCCGGTCCGTCGCCACCACCCGCAGCCCCTCGCCGATCCGGTCGATACCCTGATCGTGGAGGCTGTTCACCCGCAACCGCCCGGTTCCGAGGACCGCTTCGACCGTGCTGCCCGCGACCACACGCACGCTCTTGCACGGCAGCAAGGTCCGTCGGTTGCCGGTGTGCCGACGGCGACTACGCAGGCTCTGGTGCAGGCTGCCGCCGCGCACGATGTTGAGCAACTGCGCCCCTCGGCAGATGCCGAGCAGCGGGATGCCGCAGGCAAGGGCGCGGGCGATGACGTCCGACTCGAAGGCGTCGCGCTCCGGATCGTGGCGGGGCCGGACCCGGGGGGTCTGCGCGTAGAGTACCGGGTCCACATCGTGGCCGCCGGAGATCACCACGGCGTGGACCGCGACGCCGTCAGTGACGCTCCCGGCATGCCAGTGCACCGGTCTCCCGCCGGCAAGGCGCAGGGCGACGTCGATGCACCGGCGCGGACCGATACCGCCACGCCGTGGACCGGTGACCGCGATCAGGGGGCGTCGGGGACGTCCAGCCACGTACCGGCCTGCTCGCTCCACGGGTGCACGAGCCCGGACAGGGGTTGATCCAGGTGCTCGGCGTAGGCGGTGCACACCCCGGCAAGCCGTGACGGATCGGCGGCGAGGCGCTCCACCGCCAGCCAGTCCGCCCAGGCGGCCATGATCCCCCATCCGGGCCGGCCGACCTCACTGTTGGGCAGGCGATAGTGCAGCGCCGGACGCGGCTTGATGCGGGGGTCGTCGACCGCCGCACGCACGCGCTCCCCGTCGATATGGGCGAGCAGCGGCAACAGGTCCAGGGCCCGGTTACGGGTGGGGTTCGCGGCAAGGTAATCGTCCGCCAGCGTCGCCAGGCCCGGGGTGTAGCCGGGATCGATCACCCGCCTCACGTAATCCCGCGGGAACGGATCGATGTAGGCCGTCAGCCGCCGGGTAAGATCCACCCGGGCGCGCTCCTTGAGCCAGTCGTGCAGACACAGGAACGCCTGCAGATAGCGGGTCACGGTGGTCGCATCCAGTGCCGGCAGCTCGGGGTTGAGCTGCAGCCCGAAGGCATAGGTCAGCCCGTCCCCCGTACCCCGCGCCCCGGCCCGGCGCAGCGACTCGATGAGGCGGTCCACCCCGCCGAGCTCGTCGATGGGCAGCGGCGGCGAGACCACCTCCACCGGCACGAGCTGCTCCGCGCCCAGCCGGATCATCGCCTCCAGGGCATCTTCAGGGACACCGTCATTCCCCGAACGCCGTCCCCGTCGCTTGAGGAACGCGAAATCCAGCTCCACGCCCCAGTCCCCCCGGGCATCGCCGATGATGCGGTGCTCGTAGCGGCTGAGACGTTCCACGCGGCCATCGACACTGGCGGCGACCAGCGAAGACAGTGCCTCGACCCCGAGGCCCGCGAGCTCGATCTCGACCCCCACGTGACGCGGCTCACCGGTCACCGTGCATCGGGGATGGTCGGAAAAGGGCGGGCTTTGGGATGGCACGGCGGGTCTCTCCCCTGGCATTTGGCATAGACCGGTCATCTTTTCAGTCTCGCACGCGCAACAGGCACCGGCCAGCACAGCCAGGCTAGGCGGCATCCATTCCGGATGCTGAATTTACGTGACAAACATCACAATATGAATGAATATTGACCAACCGGCGACAACGGCTTGAAACGCGGGCCAGAATCAACATTCCCTACACCCCTGCATGATCGGAGGGAGGCACGATGCGGCGCGAAAAGCCTGCCCTGAAACGCGGCGCCCCCGGGCCTCATCCAGTGATTACGGCGTCGGTGCTTGCGCTCGCGTATGCCGCGGTGTGCGTGGTGGGATGGCTGGCCCTCGGGCTCGACGGGATCGGCGCGCCCTGGGGGCTGCCCACCACCCTGTTCTTCATCCCCCTGGGCCTGGTGTATCTCGCCTTTGCCACCGGGGTCCCGGTCTACCACGCCCTGCGCACGGAGTTCGCCCGACGCGACCTCGCGGGAGAATACGCCCTGCTGATCGAGCACAGCGCCGACGGCATCGTCACGACCGCCCGGGACGGGCGCATCCTGAGCGCCAACCCGGCCGCCTGCCGCATCCTCGGCTACCCGGAGGAGACACTGGTCTCGAACGGACCCGGGCTCGTCGTCGACGAGACCGATCCCGCGATCACCGACCTGCTGGAACGGCGCCGGCGGCACCGTAGCGTGCGCGCCCGTGTCCCCGCACGCCGGGCGGACGGCGCAAAGATCACCCTGGCACTGACCAGCGCGCTGTACCGTAACAGCGCCGGTGCCCCCCGTAACGTCATGGTCATCCGCGACATCACCGAGACCATCATCGCGGAACAGGAACGCGAGAAGGCCCAGCTCGCCCTCAACAGCATCACCAACGCCGTCGCCATACTCGACTCGGACTGGCGGGTAATGGCGGTCAACAACGCCTTCGAGGAGATATCCGGCCGCTCCGCGGAGGCGGTGACCGGCCGGCTCGTCCCCTTCCGGGAGCTCCTTGACGGCCACCCCCGGGAACGCCAGGCCATGGACGACCGCCTGGCGCAGTACGGCGTCTGGCACGGCAGTGTCAGCTCCCGGACGAGCGACGGCTCGCCCCTGCGGCTGGCGGGCACCATCACCCGGGTGGGAGAGGACGGCCCCGACTGCAGCTACATCTGCTGCTTCTACGACTGCGCCGAGATCGAGGCCTACAAACACCGTATCAACGTGCTCACCACGTTCGACTCGGTCACCGGCCTGCCTAACCGGGAAGGCTTTACCGCCACCCTGCAACGCCGCCTCGGGGCCCTCGATCCGGAGAAGGACATCTGCGCGGTTCTGGCGGTGAACCTGCGCCATTTCCGCCCGATCAACGAGTCCTACGGTCACGCCTTCGGCGATGCCGTCCTCAAGGCCATAGGCGAACGCCTCCAGACCGTGGTGGACGACGAGGGCGAAGTCGCCCGGCACACCGGCGACAGCTTCCTCGTGTGCCTGGACCAGATCTCCCACCCGATGGATGCGGCGCTGACCGCCCAGGCCATCAATGACGCCGTCGCCCGGCCGCTGACCCTGCAGGGGACCACGATCACTCTCGGTTCCGGCGTGGGCATCGGCACCTACCCGAGCTGCGGGCTCACCGACAGCGAGCTGCTACGCAGCGCCGAGGCCGCGGCCAGCGAGGCGAAACGGCTCGACACCCAGGGCTACTGCTTCTACACCGACGAGCTCGGCGACCGGGCGCGGCAGTTCATCGAGATCGCCGCCCAGCTGCGACTGGCCATGGAGACCGCGGAGCTGACCAACTACTACCAGCCGGTGGTGCGCAGCCGGGACTTCGCCGTGGTCGGCTTCGAGGCACTGGTGCGCTGGCGCCACCCGGATCGGGTCGTCCCCCCCGGAGACTTCCTGCCCGTCGCCGAAGAGGCCGGGCTGATGCGCGAGCTCTCCAACGTCGTCGTGGAGAACGTCTGCCTCGACTGGCGGCGCTGGTTCAGGAGCCGCGGGACGGAACTGTCCATCAGTATCAACTTCTCAGGCGAACAGTTCGGTGCCCCGGACATGGCGGACCGCCTCCTGGAACGCCTGGAGAGCTTCAATATCGACCCGCAAAACGTGGTCGCGGAGATCACCGAGGACACCCTGGTAAGCAACCAGGGCACCGTGGTGCCGTGCATTCACCGGCTGCGTGCCGCCGGCGTGCGGGTGCTCATCGACGACTTCGGCACCGGTTACTCGTCACTCAGCTACCTGGCGGAGCTGGAGATCGACGGCCTGAAGATCGACCGCACGTTCATCGCGCGAATGCACGACAACGAGGCCAGCGAGGCCATAGTCCGCGGCATCATTGCCCTCGCCGGCGAGCTCGACCTGATAGTCGTCGCCGAGGGGGTGGAGACGCACGAACAGGCGTTGTACCTGCGCGAGCTGGGGTGTCGCTACCTGCAGGGGTACTACTTCCACCGCCCGGCGCCGGCGCCCCGCATCCACGCACGGTATCTCGACGGCGATTCCACCAGCCCGCACGAGGGCGATGATGACGAGGGCTGATACGTACCGTCCGCGCTCACCCGCCCGGCGCCTCCACGGCCGGCTCCACGTCCGCCGCTGCCGGCAGACGGACACTGAAACGGCTGCCCGCACCCAGCTCGCTTGCAAGCTCGATCCGCCCGCCGTGACGCTCGACGATGTTCTGCACGATGGACAGCCCGAGACCGGTGCCCTCCTGGCCGGAACGGCTGTAGAAGGGCTCGAACACCCGCACGCGCTCTTCCTCGCTCATCCCGCGGCCGTCGTCGGCGACCTCGAGCACCGCCTCGTCACCCTCACACCGCGTCACCACACGGATGGTGCCGTGGCCATCCAGGGCGTTGGCCGCGTTGATAAGCAGGTTCACGAGCACCTGGGAGAGCTCCACCGGCGATCCCCGCACCGTCGGCACGGCGGAGAACTCGCGCAGCGTTCGCGCCCGCCCCTTGAGGCGCGGCCCGGCAATGCGCAGCGCATTCACCGCCACCTCGTTGAGGTCGACACCCGTCCACTCCCCGCTGTCGTCACGGGCGAAACCGCGCAGCGTGCGCACGGTGTCGGCGACCCGCTGTATGCCCGCCTCGCTCTCGGAGAGCAGCTCCGGGATGTCTTCGCGCACGAAGGCGAGCTTCTCCTGCGAGACATCGTCGTCACCCGCCGCGGCCTGTTCGAGCACGCCGACATACTCACGCAGCGTGCCCAGGTTGGAACGCACGAAACCGATCGGATTGTTGATCTCGTGGGCGACCCCGGCGGCCATCTGCCCCACCGCCGCAAGCTTGGCCGTACGCAGCATCTCGGCCTGCAGGGCCTCGGCGCGCTCCCGCGCCTGCTCTGCCTCGCGGGTCGCGAGCTTGAGCGCGGTGATGTCGGTGACCATGGCGAAGGCGCTCTCGACCCGGCCGTCGGGTCCACGGACCGGAGAGGCCGAGACCATCAGCCAGCGCTCCTGCGGGGTATCGGGATGGAGGTGGAGCTCGTAACGCTCACTACGGCCTTCGGCACGCGCCGCCAGGCCGGTACGTATACGCTCGGCGATCTGCGGCGGCAGATACTCCATGATGCAGTGCCCGATCAACTCCTCGAGCCGGCAGTCGTACATCCGGGCGAACGCCTCGTTGGCATCCAGCACCCGGCCGTCGAGGGCGACCCGGCATATGCCCTCTTCCGCGGTGGAGGCGATAACCCGCAGGTACGCCTCATCCGCCGCACGGGCCCGACGGTGGGCCTCGCCACGGCGGAACAGACCGACCAGATCGGCGGTAGCGGTCACCAGCGCCACCAGATGCTCCCCCGGCCCGCCCCGGTAAGCCGGGCCGGGCACGAGGCACAGCTCGCAGTCGTCACCGACGCCGGGCACCGGCGCACGAATACCCTCTCCATCATCCTCGGTGTAACCGGCGGCAAAACGCCCCTCCGGCAGCGTGAGCCAGGCGCCACCGCCCGGCCCGAAGGCCGCGGCGAGCCGGGCGACGACCGCCTCCGCGGCCTCCGCGGCCGAGGTCGCAGCGGCTACCGTGGCGATCTGATCGATGAGGCACGAGCGCGCCATCTCGTCGCTGAGCCGGGACGAGCGTCGCCGCGGGCCCGAAAGGACACGGAACAGGCGCCCGGTCAGCCCGCGCAGGCCGGGGAGAAAGGAGCTTGGCATCATATCGCGCCCCGGTTGGCGGCGTTCTCACATTGTGCAGATAATGGGCTGCCGAACCGGTATTGGCAAAGCCTTTTCACACGACGACCGCCACCCGCCGCCGGCCGGCTCACGCCCGGGAAAAGCGCAGCAAAAACGGGGCAGGCCCATGAATCTCGGGGATAACATCTGGATCAGCATCGTCGTCGTGCTGGCAGAGGTCATCTACATCCTGCTGGTGGCCGTCGTCGTCCTCGCCGTGCTCTACCGCCGCCAGCGCCGCCGGATCCGCGGCCTGCAAGCGGAGGGCGTTGCGCCTGCGGAAGACGTCGAGGCCTTCTCCGCGTTTCTCCACGAGGCCGTCAAACGGCTGGTACACCGCTTCCGCAAGGGCTGGCAGGGCGCGCCCGCGGAGCTGCACCGGCTGGCCCACATCGACGATACCGGTGACCCGGAGCTGGTCTGCCTGCAGATGCGCTACGCGCTCCTGCAATCCCAGCTCACCAGTCTGGAGGCGCCACCGGAGGCCTACTGGCGCACGCATCAGGAATCCGTGGAGCGCGATATCCGCCTCTGGGACCGGGTGGAGAAGGCGATTACCACGGCCATGCGCGCCAGCCGCGCGGAGTCATCCCGGGAACGCTCGCATACGGAGACCGCGTCGCCGCCGGACAGTGGCGGCAATGACCCCTGGGCGGCGCACAACCAGGCCGTGGAGGTCCAGCGGCTGCAGGAACGCATCGGCGCCCTGGAAGGATACCGCGAGCGCTTCAACGAGATGCACAGCGCCAACGTCGTCGAGCGCCGCGCGAACGCCGAGATGCGCCATGCCCTGCGGGCCGAGTTCGGTGACGAGGGCGCCCTGGGGCGACGTCTAGACGAGCACCTGGCTCACTACGAGCACAGCCGCCAGCCCCTGGACGAGTACATGGACCGGGGCGACATCGCCCCGTTCGAGGCACGGCCCGCCGCCGGCGTGCAGCGCCCGACCCGCCCGCACAGTCTCCGCCGGCGGGATCAGCTGATCGAGCAGAGCACCGAGCGCATGGACACCGAGTACCGGCGCATCGTCAACTCACTCGACCAGCAGCGCACCGTCATCCGCGAGCTGCGGACCCAGCTCGAGAGCTCCGAGCAGGAGAAGGAACAGCAGAAACGCGAGTACCTCGCCCGCATCGCCAAGCTCGAACGCCAGATCCAGGAATCCGAGCAATCGCTGACGCTGTTCCAGAACGAGAATTACCGCAACCGCCGCCAGATCCGCAAGCTCATGAGCCAGGCCGAGGCCTACGAGAACCAGCGCCAGGCGATCTCCTCGCTGGAGGAGACAGTCGACCGCTTCGCGGCCCAGGCGATCACCATGCAGCAGCGCATCAGCGAGCTGGAACGCGAGCGCGACGAGGCGGAGGCCAACGCCCTGCGCTCGGAGGGCGACACCACGGAGGAGGAGCACGACGATGAGCGATGACACGGCCCCGCCGGAGACCGGATCCGGTCACACCGTGCTGTGCATCGACGACGAGCCCCACGTGCTCACCGCCCTGCGCCGGGAACTCATCGGCCGCGGCTACGCCATGCGCGGCGCAAACTCCGGTGCGGAGGCGAAGGCGGTGCTCGACGAGGAATCCGTGGCCGCGATCATCTGCGACTACCGCCTTGCCGACGAGAACGGCGTGGACCTGCTTATCGATTTCGCCGCCCGCGCGCCCTCGGTACCGCGCATCCTGCTCACCGCGTACGGCAACTATGCGACCAGCCTGCGCGCGATCAACGAGGCGGGCATCCACGCCCTGGTGGAGAAGCCCTGGTCCGCGGACGAGCTTCACGCGACCCTCGTCGCCGCCATCAGCAACGCCGAGGGCAAACGCCTCGACCGGGATATCGCCACCGAGCAGCCGCCGGCGGAGACCATCCCCGAAGCCGCGCGCACCCTCGCCGAGGGCCTGTACACCCTGGAAACCGCCGCCAAGCAGGGCCATGGGGACCGTGTGGCAACGCTCATGGAAGGGTTCTGCCGTCATCTCAAGCTCAGCGAGTCCCGTGTGATCGAGGCGACACTGGCGGCACGGCTGCACGACGTCGGCGAAGCGACCCTGCCGGAGTCCATTCAGCGCACGCCGGAGTCGCGTCTGCCGGAGTCGGCCATCGAGTCGTTCAGGAGGCATCCGGTCATCATCGCCGACGCGCTCGCCCACAGCGCGCCGCTCGGGGAGGCGGCGAGCATCGTGCGCCACCACCACGAGCGCTACGACGGCAAGGGTTTCCCGGACGGGCTCAAGGGCAACGCGATCCCCGTGGCGGCACGCATGCTCGCCGTCATCGACGTCTTCGACGAGGCCATGCACGGCCACATCCGCCCACGCCGGCTCAGCGAGGCGGACGCCCGGGCGTTGCTGCAGCGCGAGCGCGGCGGGCGCTTCGACCCCCGCGCCGTGAACGCCTTCCTGCGCTGGCACGACCTCCAGTCGGAGGGCGACGATGCCGGCCAGGAGGGGGTCCCGATCTCGGAGCTCCGCCCGGGCATGGTGCTGGCGAAGGACCTGACCACGCCGGAGGGACTGCTGCTCATCCCCGCCGGTCACCGCCTGAGCGAGGGTCTGCTGGAGCGCGTGCAGTCCCTGGGCGCAGCCCACGGCGACACGCTACGGGCGAAGGTCATCGGCGGGCGAAAACGCTAGCGCCGCGCCGCCCGGTCACCGCCCCTTGCCGCCGCGCTTGGACTTCTGGCGCTTGACGTGCTGCATCAGCCGCCGGCGGCGGGCGCGCTGGCGCGCGGACAGCGTGTTGGCCCGGTCGGCGTAGGGGTTGTCGCCGGTGCGGAACTCCAGGCGCAGCGGCGTGCCCCACAGGTCCAGCTCCCGGCGGAAGGTGTTGGAGAGGTAGCGCCGGTAGGCCTCCGGCAGTCGTGCGGTCTGGTTGCCGTGGATGACGATCACCGGCGGGTTGCGCCCGCCCTGGTGGGCATAGCGCAGCTTTACCCGACGCCCGCGCACCAGCGGCGGTGCGTGGGCGGCAGTGGCGTCGGTGAGGATCTGGTTGAGCCGCGGCGTCTCCAGCTCGGCCATGGCCGCGGCGTAGGCCTGACCGATGGTATCGTAGAGCAGCCCCACGCCGGTGCCATGGAGCGCGGAGATGAAGTGCACCCGCGCGAAGTCGAGGAAGCCGAGCTTCACGTCCAGCGAGCGCCGGACCTCATTGCGGTGGCCCTCTTCGAGGCCATCCCATTTGTTCACGGCCAGCACCAAGGCCCGGCCCGCCTCGAGCACGTGGCCGATCAGGTGGGCGTCCTGCTCGGAGACCAGCCCCTGGGCGTCGACCACCATCACCACCACGTGGGCCGCCTCGATGGCCTGGAGAGTCTTGACGATGCTGAACTTCTCCACCGCCTCGCGGACCCGGGCGCGACGCCGCACACCGGCGGTGTCGATGAGGGTGTAGGCCTGGCCGTCACGCTCGAAGGGGATGAAGATGCTGTCCCGCGTGGTGCCGGGCATGTCGTAGACCAGCACCCGGTCCTCGCCAAGGATGCGGTTGATGAGCGTGGACTTGCCCACGTTCGGGCGCCCGACCACGGCCACCCGGATGGCGTCCTGGGCCTCGTCCACCGGCGGGTGGTCGCCGGCGCCCTCGGCGGGCAGCGCCGCGAGCACCTCGTCCATCAGCGCGGGCACGCCGCGGCCATGGGCAGCGGCAATAGCACGGGGCTCACCGATCCCCAGGGCGTGGAAGTCCGTTACCGCCAGGCGGGGATCGACCCCGTCGGTCTTGTTCACCACCAGCCAGACCGTCTTGCCCGCCCGGCGCAGGGTGGCGGCCAGGGCCTCGTCCGCCCCGGTCAGCCCCGTGCGGCCGTCGACAAGCAGCAACACCGCGTCCGCCTCGGCGACCGCCTGGCGGGCCTGCCCCTGCATGCCCTGGTTGATGCCGGCCTCGTCCTCGCCCACGCCGCCGGTGTCGACGACGATATAGGCACGCCCGCCGACACGGCCCAGGCCGTACTGGCGGTCGCGGGTGAGCCCCGGGTAGTCGGCGACCAGGGCGTCGCGGCTCCGGGTGAGGTAGTTGAACAGGGTGGACTTGCCCACGTTGGGGCGGCCCACCAGGGCGATGACCGGGTCCATGGGGGTAGGTTTTCCGTCAGCGGGCCAAACGCGGCAAGGATATCAGAACGCGGCGACTCACGCGGGTCCCAGTGCCGCCTGGATAAGCCGCCGGGTGTAGGCCTCGCCGGGACGCTGGAACAGGGCCTCGGTCTCCGCCGACTCCACGACGGTGCCGTCCTTCATTACCAGGATGCGGTGGCTCATCGCCCGCACCACAGACAGGTCGTGGCTGATGAACAGGAACGCCAGTCCGTGCCGCACCTGGAGGTCGCGTAGCAGCGCGACCAGCTGCGACTGCACGGTACGGTCCAGCGCGGAGGTTGGCTCGTCGAGCACCATCAGGTCGGGCTTAAGGATCACCGCGCGGGCCAGCGCGACCCGCTGGCGCTGACCGCCGGAGAGCTCATGGGGGAAGCGCTCGGCCAGCTCCGGGGCGAGCCCCACCTCCTCCAGCGCGGCGGCGACCAGGCGCTCGCGCTCCGCATCGTCGCGGGCGAGGCGGTGCACGCTAAGGCCTTCGGCGACGATCTGTGCCACCGACAGCCGCGGGTTGAGGCTGCCATACGGGTCCTGGAAGACCACCTGCATGCGCCGGCGCAGCGACCGCAGGGCCCGGGGGCGGCGACGCGAGATGTCGTCACCGAGCAGCACCACCCGCCCGGTGGCGGGCTGCAGGCGCAGCAGCGCGAAAGCCAGGGTGGTCTTGCCCGAGCCGCTCTCACCGACGATGCCCAGGGTCTCGCCCCGGCGCACGGTGAGCGAGACACCGTCCACCGCGCGAACGTAATCCCGTGCCCGACGGAGCAGCCCGCCGCGGATGGGGAACCACACGCGCACGTCCTCGGCGGCGAGCACCGTCGGCGCACCGTCGGCCACTGGCTCCGGACGCCCTGAGGGCTCCGCGGCGAGCAACGCGCGCGTGTACTCGTGCCGGGGAGCCGCGAACACGGTGGCGGCGTGCCCCTGCTCCACGACCAGTCCGTCCTTCATCACGGCCACCCGGTCCGCCACGCGGCGCACGACGTTGAGGTCGTGGCTGATGAACAGCATCGCCATCCCGAGCCGGGCCTTGAGGTCGGCGAGCAGGTCGAGGATCTCCGCCTGGATGGTCACGTCCAGGGCCGTGGTGGGTTCGTCGGCGATGAGCAGTGCCGGGTCGTTGGCAAGCGCCATGGCGATCATCACACGCTGGCGCTGGCCGCCGGAGAGCTGGTGGGGATAGGCCCCCAGGCGGCGTTCGGGATCCGGCAGACGAACGAGCTCCAGCAGCTCCAGCACCCGCCTGCGCATGGCCGCACCGCGCAGTCCGCGGTGGATCGCAAGGTTCTCGCCGATCTGCTTCTCCACGGTGTGCAGCGGGTTCAGCGAGGTCATCGGTTCCTGGAAGATCATGCCGACCTCGCCGCCGCGCATCTGCCGCAGGCGCGCGTCGTCGGCCCCCAGGACGTCCCCGCCGCGGTAGCGTATGCGCCCCGCCGGGTGGCTGGCATGGGGGTACGGCAGCAGCCCGAGCACGGACATGGCGGTCACCGACTTGCCCGAGCCGCTCTCCCCCACCAGCGCGAGGGTCTCGCCGCCGCGAACCGTGAGGTCGACGCCGTGAACCACGACCTGCCGGCCGAAGGCAACCTGGAGTCCCTCGATGGCGAGCAGGGGGACGTCAGCCATCCATGCCCCCCTGCAGGGTCTTGCGCGGATCGAAGGCGTCCCGGGCGGCCTCGCCGATGAATACCAGCAGCGAGAGCATCACCGCCAGGGCGACGAACGCGGTGATCCCGAGCCACGGGGCCTGGAGGTTGGCCTTGCCCTGGGCCAGCAGCTCGCCCAGCGACGGCGCCCCGGGCGGCATGCCGAAGCCCAGGAAATCCAGTGACGTCAGCGCGGTGATCGCCCCGGTCATCACGAAGGGCACGAAGGTGATGGTGGCCACCATGGCGTTGGGTAGCACGTGCCGGGCGATGATCACCCCGTCGGAGACACCCAGCGCGCGGGCGGCCTTGACGTAGTCGAAGTTGCGCACGCGCAGGAACTCCGCGCGCACCACGCCGACCAGCTGGGTCCAGCTGAACAGCAGCAGGATCAGCAGCAGCCACCAGAAGCCGGGCTGTACGAAGCTGGAGAGGATGATGATGACGTACAGCGCCGGCAGCCCGGACCAGATCTCGATCGCTCGCTGGCCGAGGAGGTCCGTCCAGCCACCGAAGTAGCCCTGCACCGCGCCGGCGGCGACACCGATGACCGAGCTGGTCAGCGTCAGTAGCAGGCCGAACAGCACGGAGATGCGGAAGCCGTAGATCAGCCGGGCGGTGACGTCGCGGCCCTGATCATCGGTACCGAGCCAGTTGTCCGCGCTGGGCGGGGCCGGCGCCGGGACCGGCAGGTCGTAGTTGATGGTGTCGTAGCTGTAGGGAATAGGCGGCCACAGCATCCAGCCCTTGGCCTCGATCATCTCCTGCACCGCGGGGTCGCGGTAGTCCGCGGTGGTGGGCAGGAAGCCGCCGAAGGCGGTCTCCGGGTAATCCGCCACCACGGGGAAATACGCGGCACCGTCGTACCAGACGAACAGGGGCTGATCGTTGGCGATGACCTCGGCGAAGAGGGTCAGCACGAACAGCGTCGTGAACAGCCACAGCGAGTACCAGCCCCGGCGGTTGCGCCGGAACTGCTGCCAGCGCCGGCGGTTGATCGGGCTCAGACGCGGTCCGCGCATTCGCCCCCCGATGGGCGCGCCCCGCGGCCGCCCTGTGCGCTCCGGCATGCCTCGCGCCAGTGCATCCGTTCAGCCCTCCCGGGTCTCGAAGTCGATACGCGGGTCCACGAGGACGTAGGTGAGATCGCCGATCAGGTTAAGGATCAGGCCGAGCAGCGTGAAGATGAACAGGGTCCCGAACACCACCGGGTAGTCGCGATTCACCACCGACTGGAAGCCGAGCAGACCCAACCCGTCCAGCGAGAAGATCACCTCGATGAGCATCGCGCCGGTGAACAGGATGCTCACGAACGCCGCGGGCATTCCCGCGATAACCACCAGCATGGCGTTACGGAAGACGTGGCCGTAGAGCACCCGGCGTTCGCTCACCCCCTTGGCCCGGGCGGTGACGACGTACTGCTTGTGCACCTCCTCCATGAAGGAGTTCTTGGTGAGCATGGTCAGGCTCGCAAAGCCGCCTATGACCATGGAGATGACCGGCAGGGTGATGTGCCAGAAGTAGTCCGCGATGCGCGCGGGCCACGACAGTGCGGCCCAGTTCTCCGAGGTCAGTCCGCGCAGCGGGAACCAGTCGAGGTAGGTCCCGCCGGCGAATAGCACGATCAGCAGGATGGCGAACAGGAACCCCGGCACCGCGTAGCCGACGATCACCACGCCGGAGGTCCACACGTCGAAGCGGCTGCCGTCGCGCACCGCCTTGCGGATCCCCAGGGGGATGGAGACGAGATACACGATCAGCGTCGTCCACAACCCCAGCGAGATGGAGACCGGCAGCTTGTCGATGATCAGATCGAGCACGCTGCGGTCACGGTAGAAGCTCTCGCCGAAATCCAGCCGCAGGTAGTCGCCCACCATCTTGAGGAAGCGCTCGTAGGCCGGACGGTCGAAGCCGAACTGATGGCGCAGCTCCTCGATCAGCTCCGGCGGCAGCCCCTGCGCACCCCGGTAACCCGAGCCGGTGTCGCTGCCGTCCCCGCCACGGGTATCGCCGCTGCTGCCGGCGAACTGGCTGGTGCTCAGATCGGTGGTGCCGCGCACCTGCGCGGCGATCTGCTGCACCGGGCCACCCGGGGCGAACTGAACGATCACGAAGTTCAGCAGCAGGATCCCGAGCAGGGTCGGGATCATCAGCAGCAGGCGTCGCGCGATATAGGCGGGCATCCCCTCAGCCGGCTCCCCCCTCCGGCGGCGACGGCGCCGCCGGCACGTGAATACTGTTCAGCGCCTCCTCGAGCAGCGCGTCCACGTCGGGGGTCACGCCGCCCTCGCTGGCGCCGCTGACCTGGTCGCTGGTCAGCGCCACGCGTGCGGTCTTCTCCACACCCTCGATGAACAGGGTCTGCAGGTCGGCGTCGCCGCGCAGGCCCTCATCGCCGTTCCAGAACACCGAGAGCAGGGCCACGTTGGCCGCGTTGGCCCGCTCCCGGACCCGCTCGGTGATGCGTTCCGCGCCGTGCATCAGTGCGTCCGACATGCTCGCACCTCCTTGGTTCCCTGCCCGGCCGTCACTGCGACAGTGCCGCCGCCTTCTCCGGATTCACCCACCAGCTGTCCAGCGCCAGTCCGTAGGGCGGGTTCCTGGCGGGCTGGCCGAACTTGTCCCAGTAGACCAGCCGGAAACTGCCGGAGTACCAGTGGGGCACCACATAGAACCCCCACAGGAGCGCCCGGTCCAGCGCCCGCGTACGCGTGACCAGCGCCTCGCGGTCGGGCGCATGGATGACCTTGTCGATGAGCGCGTCGATCGCGGGGCTGCAAATGCCGGCATAGTTCTGACTGCCCGGCGTCTTCGCCGCCTCGCAGCCCCAGTAGGCACGCTGCTCGTTACCCGGAGAGAGCGACTGGGCGATGCGCTCGGCGATCATGTCGTACTCGAAGCGCTGGACCCGGTTCTGGTACTGGGTCGGATCCACCGTCCGCACGGTGGCGTCGATCCCCAGCCGCTCGAGGTTCTTCACGAAGGGCAGCGTGACCCGCTCCATCGAGGCGCTGTCGAGCAGGATCTCGAAGGACAGCGGCTTGCCGGTATCCTCGTTGACCATGCGCCCGTCGCGGATGGCGTAGCCGGCATCATTCAGCAGCGCCACCGCGCGGCGCAGGTTATCCCGCAGGCCGCCCTCGCCGGCGGTACTCGGCGGCGTGTAGGCCTTGCTGAACACACGCTCGGGAAGCTGGTCGCGCCATGGCTCCAGGAGCTTCAGCTCCGCCCCTGAGGGCTTGCCCCGTGCGGCCAGCTCGGAGTTCGCGAAATAGCTGTCCAGGCGCTTGTAGGCGCCGTAGAACAGATTGCGGTTGGTCCACTGGAAATCGAAGGCGTAGCCGATGGCCTCACGCACCCGGGGGTCCTGGAATACAGGCCGGCGCGTGTTGAAGAACCACCCCTGCACGCCGAAGGGCAGGTTATGGTCGATGGACTGCTTGACCAGCCGCCCTTCCTCCAGCGCGGGGATGTTGTAGGCGGTGGCCCAGTTCTTGGCCACGTTCTCGATGCGCATGTCGTAGGCCCCGCCCTTGAGCGCTTCCACCGCGACGGTGGCGTCGCGGTAGTAGTCGTAGCTGATGCGCTCGAAGTTGTAGCGCCCGCGGTTCACGGGCAGGTCCTTCGCCCAGTAGTCGTCCACGCGCTCATAGACGATACGCTTGCCGGGATCGACCTCGGCGATGCGGTACGGGCCGCTGCCTAGCGGCGGATCCAGCGTGGTCTTGTCAAAATCACGCTCCGCCCAGTAGTGCTTGGGCAGGATCGGGAGCTGACCGAGGATGAGCGGCAGCTCGCGGTTGTCTCCGCTGGCGAAATGGAAGGTCACCGTGTGCGCATCCTCCACGTCCACGCCGGTGACATCCTTGTAGTAGGAGCGGTACTGGGGATGCCCCTTCTCCTTGAGGATGCGGAAGCTGAAGGCCACGTCCTCGGCGGTGATGGGTTCGCCGTCGTGAAAGCGCGCCGCCTTGCGCAGGCGGTAACGCACCCAGGTGCGATCCGGGGCGATCTCGATGTCCTTCGCCACCAGCCCGTACTCGGTAAACGGCTCGTCCAGCGAGCGCACGGTCAGGGTGTCGTAGGTCCGGGTGAGGTCCGCCGCCGGATTACCCTTGAGGATGAAGGGGTTGAGGCTGTCGAAGGTCGCGGCGACGGTGTTCGCCAGCCGCAGCGTGCCGCCCTTGGGGGCATCCGGGTTGACGTAATCGAAATGCTCGAATCCGGACGGATACTTGGGGCTGCCGTACATGGCCACGGCATGCGCGGCCATCGCGGCCGGTGCGGCAGCGAGCACGAGTACGCCGGCACACAGCTTCGCCAGGACCTTCATCGGCGAGGACTCCTCACGGACACATTGCCGGGCATAGTAGCACTCCATCACGAGGCGCCAACACTCGCCCCACCCCGCGGCCGCCACGCTCGTGTACCATTCCCCTGCGGGACCCCGGCCGCCGGCGCGGCCGGGGTGGGCTATCACTTCAGACAGAGACTAGGGACGAGCCGATGGGTTTTCTCGATGGCAAGAAGGCACTGATCGTCGGCGTGGCGAGCAACCGCTCCATCGCCTGGGGGGTTGCCGAGGCCATGGCCGAGCAGGGTGCGGAAATCGCGCTGACCTACCAGAACGACAAGCTCAAGCCGCGGGTCGAGCAGTGTGCGCAGGCGTGTGGCAGCAGTATCGTGCTGCCGCTGGACGTCAGCCGTGACGAGGATATCGAGGCGGTGTTCGCCGAGCTCGAGCGCCAGTGGGACGGCCTGGACATCGTGGTCCACGCGGTGGGCTACGCGCCCCGCGAGGAGCTCGAGGGCTCGTTCGTGGACAACACCACCCGCGAGGGCTTCCGCACCGCCCAGGACATCTCCGCCTACAGCTTCGTGGCGCTGGCCAGGCGGGCACGGCCCATGATGAAGGGCCGCCAGGGCAGCCTGCTGACCCTGACCTACCTCGGCGGTGAACGCGCCCTGCCGAACTACAACGTCATGGGGCCGGCCAAGGCGGCGCTGGAGGCGTCGGTGCGCTATATGGCCTACGACCTCGGCCCGGAGGGTACGCGGGTGAACGCCATCTCCGCCGGCCCCATCCGCACCCTGGCGGCCTCGGGGATCGGCAACTTCCGCAAGATGCTGGACTACAACGCCCAGGCGGCACCGCTGCGGCGCAACGTCACCCCGGAGGACGTGGGCAAGGCGGGGGCGTTCCTGTGCTCCGACCTCGCCTCCGGCATTACCGGCGAGGTGGTCCACGTGGATGCGGGCTTCCACGCCGTGGCACTGTCCGGCGCCGAGTTCGAGTAAGGCATACCCAGCGCGGTGCCGGAACCCCGGCGCCGCGCTGGACGGCCGGCAGTGAGTCCCCGGCCTAGAGGCGGTCCTCGTAGATGGTGACGTCCGTCTCGGCGCGCAACGCCTCGACCAGGGCCGAACCGACACTGGCCGCATCGAGCTGCCCCAGACGCTGACGCAGCTGCTCGCGCTGCGCATCGGGCACGTCATCCAGGCTGCCGTCACGCACACCGCTCAGCAGGACCACCGCGTAGTCGCCGTCCGCCAGGCTGACCCCGGCACGAGTCGTCCCGCCGTCCCCGGGATGGGCCATACGGAAGAGCCGGTCGGTAACCGCACGCGGTAGCCCGCCGCCACCGTCACGGCCGACCCAGCCGAACGCCTTGTAGTCGACACCGCCACCACCGGCAGCGAGGTCCTCCGCCGTGGTGCCGTCGGCGAGCTTGTTCTCCAGCGCCTCGCCGCGCTCGCGGGCGAGGGTCGCGGTGTGCTCCGAGACGAAACGCTCACGCACCTGATCGCGGACCTCATCGAACGGCAGCGTGGTCGCGGGACGCTGATCGGCGATACGCACGACCACCGAGCGATTGTCGCCGAGCTTGATGAGCTCGCTGTTCATCCCGTCATCCAGGACGGTCCTGGAGAAGGCGGCCTCCATCACCGACTGGTTGGAGGCAATGCCCTCGCCGCCGCCCTGACGCGAGACCCAGTCCGTGGTCTGCACCGGCACCCCGGCCGCCTCGGCGGCGGGCTCGAGACCCTGCGGGTTCTCGTAGGCGACGTTGGCGAACTCGTTGCGTACCTCGACGTAACGCTGCTCGGCCTTCTCCGCCGCAAGCTCCTGGCGCAGGGTGTCACGAACGGCCTCGAAGGGCTGCACTTCGCGGTCACGCACCTCGGCGGCGCGGATCAGGTGCCAGCCGAAATCGGTGCGCACCGGCTCGCTGACCGCCCCCTCCTCCAGGGAGAACGCCGCCTTCGCCATCGGCTCGGAGAGGTCGCCCCGGGAGACCCAGCCCAGGGCGCCGCCGTCATCCGCGGAGCCGGCGTCGTCCGAATATTCCTGTGCCGCCGCCGCGAAATCGATGTCGCCGTCGACGATCCGCGTGCGCACATCCTCCAGGCGCTTGCGCGCGGCCTCGACCTCCTCGTCGGCGGCATCGTCCGGCACCTGGATGAGGATATGCTGCACCCGGCGCGCGCCCCCCTGGGTAAAGCGGGTATCACGCAGGGATTCGTAGCGCTTGCGCACCGCCTCGTCGCTGACCTCGACGCTGGAGGCGAGCTTGTCACGGGAGAGCTCCACGTAGGCGAGCCGGACCTGCTGCGGCCGCTGCCAGGCATCGGCGTGCGCGTCGTAATACTCGCGCAGGGCGTCCTCGCCGGCGTCCACCTCGCCGTTGAACGCGGCGGCATCGACCCGCAGCCAGGCCGCATCGCGCTGCTGGCGCTGCAGGGCGACGAAACGGGCGAGCTGGACGTCGGTGACGATCACCGAGCCGGTGACCCCCTGGCGGAGCTGCCCGGTGGCCCCCTGCTGACGCAGCTGGGCCTCGTACTGCTCCGGGGTCATGCCGTTCTGGCGGAGCACCGCCTGGTAGCGCTCCTGGGAGAACTCGCCGTTGGCCTGGAATGCCTGCTGAGAGCGGATCCGGGCGCGCAGGGCGGCATTGGTGAGGCGGAAACCATGCTCCCGCGCATAGCTGTCGAGCACCGTGGAATCGATCAGGTTGTCCAGGGCGCGGCGCCGGAGGACGCCGTCGCCGAACATGGACGGATCGTACTGGTCGCCAAGCATCTGCTGCAGACGCCGGCGCTGCTGCTGGACCGCTCGGTCGAGCTGCTGCGAGGTGATCTCGTGGCCCGCGACCTCGGCGACCGGCGGATTGCTCCCGCCGGTGAAGTAGTTATAGACGCCGAACAGCGCGAAGGGGACGATCAGGACCGCCACGATAACGTAGGCGATCCAGCCCCTGGTATTGTCACGAATAGCCTGAAGCATCGTCACCAACCATGCCGACTGGGGTTATACACGTCCCCCGGGAGACAACCCGTGTTTTCCGGGGTTCCGGACAGCAAAAAGGCGCCGCGCGGGCGCCTTTCTGGAGTGCTGGGAAATCGGTGGCGGAGCGGACGGGACTCGAACCCGCGACCTCCGGCGTGACAGGCCGGCATTCTAACCAGCTGAACTACCGCTCCGTTTTTGGTGGGTGGTGAGGGGTTCGAACCCCCGACATTCGCCTTGTAAGGGCGACGCTCTCCCAGCTGAGCTAACCACCCCAACTGAGACTGGCTAGTTTACCGCATCCTTGAGCGCTTTACCAGCCTTGAAGCCGGGAACCTTGGACGCGGGGATGTTGATGGTCTCACCGGTGCGCGGATTGCGCCCGCTACGCGCGGCACGCTCGCGCACCGTAAAGGTGCCGAAGCCCACCAGCGTGACCTGATCCCCCTCGCGAAGCGCGTCGGCGACGGAGTCGACGAAGGCATCAACGGCACGAGTGGCCGCCGCCTTGGAAATGTCTGCAGACTGCGCGACCGCTTCGATCAACTCGGACTTATTCATCAGAACGATTCCCCTTGGTGTTCTTTTATGGACCAACCCATTGCCCGCGACTTCGGCTGGTGCCGGCCGCGTCGGCAAAGCACCGCGGCGTAAGCCTTCCCGCATCCTAGCGTCACCAACGGAGACGCACAACACTGGGGGCGCGGACCGCTGGGACGTCCTGTTCCTATCCACCGCGTTCTATCCACAAAGGGGATACCCCGCATGGGGCAACGGGAGGATAACCGTCCCGCCGTTCACCGGCGGGACGATTTATAGCAATGCCCCCGAAGAGTGTCAACGCCAGAGCGGACGCGGCACTCAGTGCGTACGGGCGCTCTCGCGCTTGCGACGCCCCTTGCGCGGGGTCTCGGCCTCGCCGGTCTCCGGCTCCGCCTTGTCGGCGGGCTCCGGCCGGCGGATGAGGGCCACGTCCAGGACCTCGTCGATCCAGCGTACCGGCCGGATATCGAGCTTGCCCTTGATATCCTTGTTGATCTCGGCGAGATCCTTGCGGTTCTCCTCCGGGATCAGCACCGTCTTGATACCCCCACGCAGGGCCGCGAGGAGCTTCTCCTTGAGCCCGCCGATGGGCAGCACCTCACCGCGCAGGGTGATCTCGCCGGTCATGGCCACGTCCGCACGCACCGGGATGCTCGTGAGGGCCGAGACCAGCGCCGTGCACATGCCGATACCGGCGCTGGGACCATCCTTGGGGATGGCGCCCTCGGGCACGTGGACGTGGATGTCGCGGTTCTGATGGAACTCCGGGTCCACGCCCAGGGCCTCGGCACGGCTGCGGACCACCGTGCGTGCCGCCTCGATGGACTCGCGCATGACCTCGCCGAGCTGACCGGTGTTGGTCAGCCTGCCCTTGCCGGGGACCACCGCCGACTCGATGGTGAGCAGCTCGCCGCCCACCTCGGTCCATGCCAGGCCGGTCACACGCCCGATCTGGTCACCCTCCTCGGCCACACCGTAACGGTAGCGCCGCACGCCGAGGTAGCGATCGATATTCTGGGTGGTGACCCGCACGGTCTCGGTCTTGCCTTTCTTCTTGGCCCCGGTGACCACCTCGCGGACGACCTTGCGCGCGATCTTGGCGACCTCGCGCTCGAGGTTACGCACGCCCGCCTCGCGGGTGTAGTAGCGCACGATGTCGCGCACCGCATTGGCGCTGATGTCCAGCTCCCCCTTGCGCAGGCCGTTGGCCTTGATCTGCTTGGGGACGAGATAGCGCTCGGCGATGTTGATCTTCTCCTCCTCGGTGTAGCCCGGCAGCCGGATGACCTCCATGCGGTCCAGCAGCGGCGCCGGGATATTCATGGTGTTCGCGGTGCACACGAACATCACGTCCGAGAGGTCGAAGTCCACCTCCAGGTAGTGATCGTTGAAGGTGGTGTTCTGCTCCGGGTCGAGGACCTCGAGCAGCGCCGAGGCCGGGTCGCCACGGAAGTCCATCGCCATCTTGTCCACCTCGTCGAGGAGGAACAGCGGATTGCGGTTACCCACCTTGGAGAGCTTCTGCATGATCTTGCCGGGCAGCGCACCGATGTAGGTCCGGCGATGGCCGCGGATCTCCGCCTCGTCGCGCACGCCGCCAAGGGACATGCGCACGAACTTGCGGTTGACCGAGCGGGCAATGGACTGCCCCAGCGAGGTCTTGCCGACACCGGGCGGGCCCACCAGGCAGAGGATCGGGCCCTTGAGCTTGCGCACGCGCTTCTGCACGGCGAGATACTCGAGGATGCGCTCCTTCACCTTCTCCAGACCGTAGTGGTCCGTGTCGAGGATGTGCTGCGCGCGCTCGAGGTCGTGGCGCACGCGGGTGCGCTTTTTCCACGGCACGCTCACCATCCACTCGAGATAGTTGCGCACCACCGTCGCCTCCGCGGACATCGGCGACATGAGCTTGAGCTTGTTGAGCTCCTGGTCCGCCTTCTCGCGTGCCTCCTGCGGCATGCCGGAGTCGGCGATCTTGTTCTCGAGGTCCTCGACCTCGTTGGGCACGTCCTCGAGTTCGCCCAGCTCCTTCTGAATGGCCTTCATCTGCTCATTCAGGTAATACTCGCGCTGGGACTTCTCCATCTGCTGCTTGACGCGCCCACGGATGCGCTTCTCGACCTGGAGGATGTCGAGCTCGCCCTCGATCAGCGCCATCAGGTGCTCGAGGCGCGCACGCACGTCCTCGATCTCGAGGGTGCGCTGTTTCTCCTCGATGGACAGCGACATGTGCGCGGCGACGGTGTCCGCCAGCCGCCCGGGCTCGTCGATGCCCTGCAGCGAGGAGAGGATCTCCGGCGGCACCTTCTTGTTGAGCTTGACGTACTGCTCGAACAGCGACATCAGCGAGCGCATCATCACGTCGAGCTCGCGGTCGCCCTCGCCGGTGATCTCCGGGATCTCCTCGGCGTTGGCGGCAAAGTAGTCGGCGTCCTCCACAAGTGCGGAGAAGCGCGCCCGCTGGCTGCCCTCGACCAGCACCTTCACGGTGCCGTCGGGGAGCTTGAGCATCTGCAGGATGTTGGCGATGGTGCCGATGCCGTAGAGGTCGTCCGGCCCCGGCTCGTCGACCTCCGCACTCTTCTGGGCGACCAGGAAGATACGGCGTTCGCCTTCCATCGCCGCCTCCAGGGCGCGAATGGACTTGTCCCGCCCGACAAACAGCGGGATGACCATATGCGGGTACACCACCACGTCGCGCAGCGGCAGGACCGGCATGCGCCCGGTGACCGGGGTGTTGCGCTCGGCGCTCGATTCGGTGGACATAGGATTCTGGCCCTCGTGCCTGTGCCCGCGACCGCCGCAAGCGCGGCGATCGCGACGATTCGGATGTGGGGGATATGGAGCCGGGCGACTACGCTTTCAACATACGCTCGAAGGCCCGGAACACCCTGCGGGTGCCCGGGCCCGGTTCGGCTCCCCCGGAGCGGGGCGCTCAGTCGGAGGCGGCGGCGGGTTGCTGCTCGGAGCCCTCGTAGATGACGTACGGCCGGGTCTCGCCCCGGATCACCGCGTCGTCAATCACCACCTTGCTGACGTTCTCCATACTCGGGAGATCGTACATGGTGTCGAGCAGCACGTGCTCGATGAGGGTGCGCAGCCCGCGGGCACCGGTCTTGCGCGCGATGGCCTTGCGCGCCACCTCGACGAGGGCCTCGTCGCGGAACTCCAGCTCCACGCCCTCCATGTCGAAGAGCTTGCCGAACTGCTTGACCAGCGCGTTCTTGGGCTCACGCAGAATCCGCACCAGCGCCTGCTCGTCGAGCTCGGCGAGGGTTGCGACCACGGGCATGCGGCCGACGAACTCCGGGATGAGCCCGTAGTTGACCAGGTCCTCCGGCTCCACGTCGCGGAGGGTGTCACCCGTGCTCTTGCGCTCGCTGTTGGCCTTGATGTCGGCGGAAAAGCCGATGCCGCCCTTCTCCGAGCGCTGCTGGATGACCTTTTCCAGCCCCGCGAAGGCACCACCGCAGATGAACAGGATATTGGCGGTGTTGACCTGCAGGAACTCCTGCTGCGGGTGCTTGCGCCCGCCCTGCGGGGGCACGGACGCGGTCGTCCCCTCGATGAGCTTGAGCAGCGCCTGCTGCACACCCTCGCCGGAGACGTCCCGGGTGATGGACGGGTTATCCGCCTTGCGCGAGATCTTGTCGATCTCGTCGATGTAGACGATGCCCTGCTGCGCCTTCTCGACGTCGTAGTCGCACTTCTGCAGCAGCTTCTGGATGATGTTCTCCACGTCCTCGCCGACGTAGCCCGCCTCCGTGAGCGTGGTCGCGTCGGCGATGGTGAAGGGCACGTCCAGCAGCCGCGCCAGGGTCTCCGCGAGCAGGGTCTTGCCCGAGCCGGTGGGGCCGATGAGCAGGATGTTGCTCTTGGAGAGCTCCACGTCGCTCTTGGACTGGCCCGCCTCCATGCGCTTGTAGTGGTTGTAGACGGCAACCGCCAGCACCTTCTTGGCCGGCTCCTGGCCGATCACGTACTCGTCCAGGACCTCCTTGATCTCCTGCGGCTTCGGCAGCCGGCTGCCGGCCCCCGCCGCCTTCTCCTCCATCTCTTCACGAATGATGTCGTTGCACAGCTCGACGCACTCGTCGCAGACGAAAACGGATGGGCCTGCAATCAGCTTGCGCACCTCGTGCTGGCTCTTGCCGCAGAAGGAGCAGTACAGCAGCTTGCCGTTGTCGTCGCCCCTGCCGTTCTCTCTGTCAGTCATTGGTCACCCTCGAACATGGGAGAAGCATTTGCTGAAACCTTGCCTGCATTTTGGCAGGCACGCAAGTACACGCCGACGGCCGCACGGCGGCCTTTCCGGCGCCTTCCAGGGCTGGAGATGGGGGGCGGGGAAGGCAGGTTCAATCCCCGCCCCGGCGATTGTCGCCGGGGCGGGCCGCGGGTCACTCGGTGGCGCCGGCGATGCTGGAGCGGTCCTTGAGCGCGGCGTCGATCAGGCCATACTCCTGGGCCGTTTCCGGATCCATGAAGTTGTCGCGCTCGGTGTCACGCTGGATCGTCTCCATGTCCTGGCCGGTGTGATAGGCAAGGATGCGGTTGAGACGCTCCCGGGTGGAGAGGATCTCACGGGCGTGGATGTCCACGTCCGTGGCCTGGCCCTGGAAGCCACCGAGGGGCTGATGGATCATCACCCGCGAGTTCGGCAGCGCATAACGCTTGCCCGCGGCACCCGCGGCCAGCAGCAGCGAGCCCATGCTCGCGGCCTGGCCGATGCACACGGTGCTCACATCCGGCTTGACGAACTGCATAGTGTCGTAGATTGCCAGACCGGCGGTGACCACGCCGCCGGGACTGTTGATGTAGAGGTGGATATCCTTGTCCGGGTTCTCGGACTCCAGGAACAGCAGCTGCGCGATAAGCAGGTTGGCCTGGTAGTCCTCGACCGGGCCGACCAGGAAGATCACCCGCTCCTTGAGCAACCGCGAGTAGATATCGTAGGCGCGCTCGCCCCGGGCGGTCTGCTCGACCACCATGGGCACGAGCCCGGTGTTCTCGATCTCGCTGCGGATCTGGCCCTCGCGCTCGCTCATCATCATCACTCTCCGGCGGTCTCGTCAGTGGCACGGCCCAGCAGCACGTCAAGGCTCATGGGCTTGTCCGTGATCTGGGCGCGCTCGGCGATCCAGTCAACCACCTGATCCTCCATCACCTGCACCTGCAGGCTCTCCATGAGCTGCTGGTTCTGCATGTAGGCCTGGATCACCTGGTCCGGCTGGCCGTAGCTGCTGGCGATGTCCTGCAGCGCCTGCTGGAGTCGGTTGCGGTCCAGCTCGATCTCGTTGGCGCGCACCACCTCGTTGACCAGCAGGCCGAGCGCGACGCGGCGACGGGCCTCGTCCTCGAACTGGGAGGCCGGCAGGTCCGGCTCCTCGCCCTCGGCACCGTACTGCTGCATGCGCTGCTTGGTCTGCTCGCGCAGCTGCTCGATCTCGCGATCGATGAGCACCTGGGGCAGGTCGATGGGGTTGCGCTCGAGCAGCCCATCCATCACCTGCTCCTTGACCCGGGCGCGCACCGCCTGGTCACGCTCGCGCTCGAGGTTCTCGCGCACGCGCTCGCGCAGCTCCTCGAGACCGTTCTCCATGCCCAGGGCCTTGGCGAACTCGTCGTCGACCTCCGGCAGGTCCGGGGCCTCCACCGTCTTGACGCGGACCTCGAAGGTCGCGGTCTTGCCGGCGATGGTCTCGTCCGGGAACTGCTCGGGGAAGGTGTACTCGATGCGCGTCTCGTCACCGGCCTTCACGTCCACGAGCTCGGCCTCGAACTCCGAGGGCATCTGACCGGAGCCGAGCTGCACCGGCACGTCCTCGCCGCTGTTGCCCTCGAACTCCTCGCCGTCCACGGTGCCGTGGAAGTCGATGGTGACACGGTCACCTTCGTCGGCGGGACGATCCACCTCGCTGTAATCCGCCTGCTGGTGACGCAGACGCTCGATCAGCGCGTCGATGTCCGCATCGCCGATATCCGCGGCGGGGCGCTCGACAGCGACCTCCTCGATCCCCTGGACCTCGACGCTGGGCAGCACCTCGAAGGAAGCCTGGTACTCGAGGTCCTTGCCGGCATCGGTCTGTACCGGCTCGATCTCCGGCGCGGCGGCCGGACGCAGGCCTTCCTGCTCCAGCGCCTCGCTGTAGGTGCTCTGCACCACCTCGTTGAGGACCTCGCCACGGACCTGCTCGCCATAGCGCTGCTGCACCACCTTGAGCGGCACCTTGCCCGGGCGGAAACCGTTCATGCGCACACGCCCGCGCAGGTCCTTCAGCCGGCTCTCGACCTCGCTGTCCACGCGCTCGGAGGGCACCTGCACGCGAATGCGCCGGCCCAGGCCCTCCGTCGTCTCCACGGATACTTGCATCGACTACCACCTCTTGCGCGAACGCCGTGTCCGCGCCTCACGATTCAATGTCTGGTGCGAAAGGCGAGACTCGAACTCGCACGGGGGATTACCCCACTGGGACCTAAACCCAGCGCGTCTACCAATTCCGCCACTTTCGCAGTGTCCGGCGGATTATACAATCCGCGGCGAACCGCGCTAAACGGCCCGCCCACGCGCCGGGCGAGAGACGGTGCGTGGCCTGCAGCCACGCGGTGGACACAGTGCACGCACCGCAAGCGCGCGTATCCTAAACCATCGCGGGGACACACGCGAGCGCCCCAGCCCGGGCGGTGGCGGACACGGCAGTCAGCGCGGGCAGCCGACCGACTCGGCGAGGGTCAGGGCCGCCGGGTCGACACCATCACGCCGGCGACGCAGCGACCAGTCGCCGCCGCCGTCGTCACCGACCCAGCCCCAGCGCCCGGAACGGAAGTCGCCGTTCTTCGAGAGGAAGCGAAAATCGAACCAGCCGGTGCGTGCACCGTTGGTGAAGCGGCCGACGAAGCCACTGCCGTCCCACATACCGGCGAGGATCCCCTTGTCGCCGTAGTCACCGACCACGAACAGGTCCCGCGCATACAGGCCCACCGGCCCGTAATCGCTGGTGTAACGTCCGTCAAAGACGTCACGGCCGAGGGACTGGGTATGCGTGGTCCCGCCGTCGCGGGTGAAGTTGCGCAGGCGCGCAGGGGCATCGCCGGTGCGCCTGCCGGTCCAGTTGCCCTGCAGGTCCTTGCCGTGCCAGGCCCACTGACCGCGGAAACGGCCATCGCCGGCACGGGTAAAGCGGAAGATCCCGTTACGCCCGCCGTTGGTGAACACGCCCGCGGCGCACCCCCCGGAGACGCGACCGACCATTACGCCCTTGTCGGCGTAGTCGCCGACCACGAAGGGCCCGGCGCGGTGCAGCCGTAGCTCACCGAAGTCGGTGGACCAGCGCCCGGCGAAGGCGTCCGGATCGGCGCCACCGCCATTCCCGGCACCACTGCCTTTGTTGACGACCCCGTTGGGTAGCTCGACGCCGCTGTCAAGGCCGGGATTCCCGGCGAGCTTGCCGACAGTGCCGTTACCGCCCTGCCCGCCGGCCGAAGCATTCCGGTTGCCGCCGGCTTTGTCACGCGTGTTGCCACCGCGGTCACGACCCGCCGTGTCCACGGCGCGCGTCCGGCCATCCACGTAGACCCGCGCGGCCGCCGGATTATCGAGGCTCACCGAGCGCACGTCGCCGTATACGCGGAAGCCGTCCGCGCCGCTGGAGACGCTCCCCTCCGCCCGACGGCCACGGGCCGTGTCGTTCGAATCGATGCTGACGCGCCGGCCCGCGACGCGGCCGTCCACCGGCTGGACGAAGCGGCCGGCGACCAGACGGTAGCCGGTGCGCCCGGCGGCGGCACCGCCGTCGATCACCACCGTATGGTCCGGCGCGCTCTCCTTGGCGGAGACACGGTACTTCATCGCCTTCACCGCGCTCTTGCCCTGCAGTGCGACAGTGACGATGTACCCGCGTACGCCGGTGAGACGGCGGTGCCAGGTCCGGCCCTGGTTGCCGCGGCCACGGTCGATGGTGAAGCTCCAGAGCTTCTCGCCGTCGACGAGCCCGTCATCGCCGGGCGGGGCGAAGCGGCAGACCGTGACCTCCGTTCGACCCTTGTTGCGGCGCTCATCGCGCTTGCCCAGGGAGAGGTCGAGCATGAAGGCGCCCACCGGCGCCGGCGTGATGTACATGCGGCTGCCCGGGCCACGGATGGTGCCCTCGTAGGACGCCCCGAGAACCATTTTGCGCGGGCCTATGGTGCCCCAGCCGTTGCGGTTCATGCGGTTCCAGGCCGCAATCATGCCCTTGGTTGCCCGGTCGGCTGCCTCGCTCTTGCCAAGGCAGCCGGCGTAGATCGCCGCGGAGGCCGGCAGGGAGACACCGCCGGTTGCGACCGCGGCGCCGGCAGTACCGACGGCACAGCCAACCGCCTTGGCGACCTGGTCGTAACGGTCCCACAGGTCGGCAGCGGCCTTGGCGGGGGTCCGGCAGTTGCCGGCGTGGACGACGGACATACCCGCCAGAAGACCGGCGAGCACAGCGGTGGCGGCGGCGAACAGGCGTTTGCTGGTGTTCATCGCGGCTCTCCTCATGCAGCAGCGTTTGGCGGCGCCCGGCATCAGCCCTGCCGTGCGGGGCCGCTCGCGAGTGCCTCACCCAGCCGGCGGCCGAGCTCGGCGAGCGCCGACAGCCTGGCGGCGACGGCGCGGGAATGATCTCCGGGAACCGGCCGCCGGACCGCCGGCTCGGGAAAGAAGGCCGCCTCCGTCTCGATCGTGACCAGACATACATCATCGACCACTGCGGCGCGCACGGCACCGAAAGGCCGGAGGGCCTTCAACGCCTCGGCCAGGCCGGCGTCGAGCAGCCGCGAGGCCAGCACGGCGTTGTCCGCCCGAACCTCCAGTCCGGCACCGCGCAGCCCGGCATGAGAGACAAGAGCCAGCCCGGATGCCGGCGCACGAACCGCCTCGCGGACCGCGCCCACGATTCGCCCGCCGTCGGGTCCGACCCGGACGCTCACCCCCGGATCGCCGGACAGCCGCGCCCGGACCGCCAGGCCGGTGAACACCCGTCCACGCCCCTCGCGGCCGCGACGCAGCTCGACCTCCGCCGCCTGCAGCCGCACGCCGCTGAAGGTCCCCGCCAGCAGATGGGTCCGGGTACCACTGTGATACGCGGGGACCAGGTCCATCTCACGGAAGCCGTCAAAGGCGAGGCCGGGACCGCGGTAGGCGTAGTCGGTGAACCCCGCCTCCTGCGCGAGCGCGGGATAGAGCATTTCGGCGACGTGCCGTCGCCAGCGGTTGGGACCGCCGCGACCGATCATCCAGGCGGGGACGCCCCCCACGATCAGCGCCATTGCCAGGATCACGAGCCGGTCCTCGACGGTATCCGCACCGGCGAAGAAGACACCGAATACCGCGACGACCATCACCGCGAGCACCACCAGGCGGGACACCAACCGCCGGAGCTCGCGTCGGCGTTCGTCCTCAAGCGCCCGCACGAGCGTCTCGCGGTCCGGATCGCCTGCCACGCTCACCGCCCCGCCTCCTCACCGCTTCGCCGGCACGGTGATGCCGAGATCCAGTGCATCGTAGGCACCGCCGACCGCGGCGACCGCACCGTCGCGACCGCGGCCGCCCTCGCCCATGCGCTGCTGGAGGATCCTGCCGGTTTCGACGTCGACGACGCGCGCGACCGCCATGTGAGTACCGTCGCCGCCCAGGCGGTAGATCTCGAAGTCGAGGAGATAGCGCGCACCCTCCAGGCTGCCGGGCGCGACATCACAGGGATCGGGCATCGACCGGGCGGCCCGGCGGGGCTGCCGGTCCGCCGTCAGCCACATGGACACATGCCGCGAGCCCTGCTTCACGTCGCTCCAGAGATAGTCGCCGAACGCCCCCGGATCGGTGGCGGCCCCCACCGCGGTCAGCGCCGAGGCGACCACGCCCAGGGCCCGGCCACCGGAGATATCCCCGCCGGCGCCACCGGCCCGCCCGTCAGCGCCGCCACCCCGCTTCGGCGGCGCTGACTCGACGGAGCCCGATGCCTCGAGCAGGCGCATGGTGACCCGCGCCTCCATGCTCATGCCCTGACACTGCCCGGTATAGGTGCCCTCCAGCCGGCGCTGCCCGGGGCTCAGCCGCCAGTGGGTGACGCAGCTGTCGGCCTTGGTGGTCGCCGTGTACACCCCGGCATCCGGATCCAGCGTGAAGGTCGCCGGTGGCTTGCCCTGCGGCGCGAACACGAAACCGGACTGACACCACCGCGCACTGAGCACCCCCTCGTGACGCTGGGTAATGCCGATCGCCTCCAGACGCGCGACACTCACCCAGCGCCCTGGCACCGGCCGGGGCACGGCGGCGGCCAGGGCAGGCAGCGCCACGGCGGCGGCGAGGATGGCGAGCGGGACAATACGCTGTCTCATGGCGACGAGCTCCGGTGGCCTGGACACCCGGCCGCGGCGCCCCGCGCCACGGTCCCCGGGTGACACCCTAGCGCCCCGGCACTTACGTCGCACTTACCACCGGCCACCGGCAGGGATTATTCCGTCATCGCCACGGGATCCGGCTGCCGGACCCGGCAGCCACAAAGGGAATGCAAAGGCGCAAAGAAAAGGGGCAGGCCCGTGGGCCTGCCCCTTTCAGCGGTATGGTGGGCCGTCAAGGACTCGAACCTTGAACCAACTGATTAAGAGTCAGCTGCTCTACCAATTGAGCTAACGGCCCGTATTGTTTGGGGTGAGCGATGGGGCTTGAACCCACGACCTCCGGAGCCACAATCCGGTGCTCTACCAACTGAGCTACGCCCACCATTGTCGAATCGGCCAATCCCTCGAATCTGGCGCGCCCGGCGGGATTCGAACCCGCAACCCTCGGCTTAGAAGGCCGATGCTCTGTCCGGTTGAGCTACGGGCGCTTGACCCACAGCCCCAAGCGTCGGCACACCCGCCGGGTCGCCTGGCCAGTGCGGCGACGGTACTGGTCGGGGTGGAGGGATTTGAACCCCCGACATCCTGCCCCCAAAGCAGGCGCGCTACCAGACTGCGCTACACCCCGTGCTTCTCGTGCCGGGTCACGCCGGGCAGGCCTTACAGCCGTCGCTGCAGACGGCGGAATACTACGCAGAGCCCCCGCCGCCGTCAAGCGTTCGAGTTGAGCGGCCGGCGCCCAAGTGCGAGAATTCGGCGCCTTACTCGCCGGTCACTGTCCACCCGGAGGTTATAGCACATGAACGCGCGCATCATCGACGGCAAGGGGATCGCCGCAGCGCTGCGAAAGCGCATCGCAGGGGACGTGGCGGAGCGCGGCGACCAGGGGCGGCGGCCCCCGGGACTGGCGGTGATCCGGGTCGGCGACGACCCCGCCTCGCAGGTCTACGTGCGCATGAAGCGCCGCGACTGCGCCGAGGTGGGCATCCGCTCCATCGACCACGACCTCCCGGCCGACCTCCCGGAGGCGGACCTGCTCGCCCTGGTCGAGCGGCTCAACGCCGACGACGAGGTCGACGGGATCCTCGTCCAGCTCCCGCTGCCCGGGCACATGGACGCCCAGAAGGTGATCGAGACCATCGACCCCGCCAAGGACGTGGACGGCTTCCACCCGGTGAACGTCGGGCGCCTGACCCTGCGCCTGCCGGGCCTGCGCTCGTGCACGCCCCACGGCGTGATGACCCTGCTCGAGCGCACCGGCGTCGATCTCACCGGCCTGGACGCGATCGTCATCGGGCAGTCCAACATCGTGGGCCGGCCCATGGCGCTGGAGCTGCTGAACGCGCGCTGCACCGTGACCATCTGCCACAGCCGCACCCGCAACCTCGCGGAGAAGGTCCGTGCCGCGGACGTGGTGGTCGCCGCCGTCGGCCGCCCGGGCTTCGTCGCCGGCGACTGGATCAAGCCCGGCGCGGTGGTGATCGACGTCGGCATCAACCGCGACGAGGAAGGCCGCATGGTGGGCGACGTCGACTACGCCGCGGCCGCGGAGCATGCGGCCTGGATCACGCCGGTCCCGGGCGGCGTGGGCCCGATGACCCGCGCCACCCTGCTGGAGAACACGCTCGAGGCCGCCGACGCCCGCGCCCGCTGATCACGTCACCCGGTCGAGCAGGCGCAGCCGCGCGATGCGGTTGATCTCCGCCACGGCGGTGCGCCGCTCCTCGTCCGGGCCGTTCTCCAGGCGGCGCCCGAAGGACTCCAGGATCGTCCCGCGGTCATGGCCCTTGACCGCCATCACGAAGGGCATGTTGAACCGCTCCCAGTACTCCCGGTTGAGCCGCTGGAAGCGTTCGTACTCCTCCTGCGTGCACTGATCCAGGCCCGCCCCGGCCTGCTCCCGGGCGGAGTCGTCGGTCAGCCCGCCCTGCACCGCCGCCTTGCCCGCGAGGTCCGGGTGGGCGCGGATTACCTCGAGCTGGTCCTCCGCGGAGGCAGCATTGAGCACCGCCGCCATCGTCGCCGCGAGCGAATCCGGGGTGTCCTCGGTGACGCTCAGGCCGCGCCGGTACGCCTGCCGGGCAATCCACGGCGAGTGCTCGTAGACGTCGCCGTAATGGGCGACGAAATCGTCTTCGTTGAGCTGACTCGGTCTCGGTTCCAGTACGCCTTCCGCCATGACTTCCCCCATAACTCATTTCCGGCTGGCATCACCAGCCGGCCAAAAATGTATACACTTTTGTTTGCGTTTGTCGACAACGTGTTTTATACCTCCCAACGGACGGCCACCGGGACCACCGTCACCCACCCGCTGACGAGCGAATAACGAGGAGGAGAGTGCCATGGGCCGACTCACCACCCATATACTGGATACCGCCCACGGCCGCCCCGGCTCCGGGATCCGCATCGCGCTGGCACGGGTCGAGGACAACGTGCTGACCCCGCTGACCGACGCCGTGAGCAACGACGACGGCCGCGTGGATGGCCCCCTGCTCGAAGGCGACGCCTTCCGGGCCGGGCAGTACCAGCTCGTCTTCCAGGTCGGCGAGTACTTCGACCGGCTGGGCCTGCCCGGCGACGCGCCCCGCTTCCTCGACGAAGTGGTGGTGCGTTTCGGCATCGCCCATGCCGACGAGCACTATCACGTGCCGCTGCTCATCTCACCCTACAGCTACACCACCTACCGGGGCAGTTAAAGACCGCCGGCCGCACGAGACTCACGGGGACCCTCGGATATGGAAGCGCATCTGATGGAGTGGGCGAACCTGCTGGTTCGCTGGATCCACCTGATCGTGGGCATCGCCTGGATCGGGGCGTCGTTCTACTTCAACTGGCTGGAGAACAACCTCGAACGCACGGGCAAGCCCGCGGGGATCGCCGGCAATCTCTGGGCCGTGCACGGCGGCGGCTTCTACTTCGTCGAGAAGTACGCGGTGGCACCGCCGCAGCTGCCCGAGACCCTGCACTGGTTCAAGTGGGAGGCCTACTTCACCTGGATCAGCGGTTTCACCCTGCTGATCATCGTCTACTACCTCAACGCGCAGACGATGATGGTCAATCCGGCGGTCGCCGCCCTCCAGCCCTGGCAGGCGGTGGCCATTGGCATCGCCACGCTGGTGGCCGCCTGGCTTGTCTACGACGGCCTCTGCCGCTGGCTGGGCGAGCGCCCGCGGCTGCTCGCGGCGCTGATCACCGTACTCATCGTGCTCCTGGCGTGGGGACTGAGCACCGTGTTCAGCGGCCGCGCCGCCTACATCCACGTGGGCGCGGCGATCGGCACGTGCATGGTGGCGAACGTGTTCTTCGTCATCATCCCCTCGCAGAAGGAGCTGGTGCGGGCCATGGAGGAGGGCCGCTCGCCGGATCCGCGCTACGGCAAGAACGGCCTGCTGCGCAGCCGCCACAACAACTACCTCACCCTGCCGGTGCTGTTCATCATGATCAGCAACCACTTCCCCGGCACCTACGCGGCGGCGTGGAACTGGGCGATCCTCGCGGCCGTGTCGATCATCAGCGTCGCCGTGCGCCACTACTTCAACATCCGCCACCGGCCCGGTGCGGTGAAGCGGCTGATACTGCCCGCGAGTGCGCTGGCCTTCGCCGCGGTGGTCGCGGTGCTGAGCCCGCCGGTCCGCTCGATGCTGGCGGGCGACGGCACCGGCGAGACAGTGAGCGAGGTCAGCTTCGAGCAGGTGCACACGATCATCGACGAACGCTGCACCACCTGCCACGCCCCGGAGCCCTCATTCTCGGGATACGCCAGCCCGCCCGCCGGCATCGTGCTGGAGACCGCCGCACAGATCCGCAAACACCGCGCGGATATCAAGCGCGTCGCCGTCGACAGCCACTACATGCCGCTCGGCAACATCACCGGCATCACCGACGAGGAGCGTGCCGCCCTCGGCGCGTGGATCGAGCGAAACAAGGAGTGACAGCGGCATGACGAGCCTGATCCTCGACAACGCCGCGGCCGTCGCGACCATGGAGGGCGACGACGGCGGCGTGCTCCACGACGCCAGCATCCGTATCGAGGACAACCGCATCGCCGCGGTGGGACCCGCGGCGCGCATCGGCACCGATGCCGACCGGGTGATCGACGCCCGCGGACACATCCTCATCCCCGGGCTGGTGAACACCCATCACCACTTCTACCAGACCCTGACCCGGAACCTGCCGGCGGGGCAGGACGCGGGGCTGTTCAACTGGCTGGTGAGCCACTACCCGGTGTGGGCACGCCTCGATCCGGAGGCCATGGACGTGAGCACGCGGATCGCCGCCGCCGAGCTCATGCTCTCCGGCTGCACCACCGCCGCCGACCACACCTACCTCTGGCCCAACGGCGCCCGCCTGGACGACCAGATCCACGCCGCCCGGGAGATGGGCCTGCGCTTCCACGCCGGGCGCGGGTCCATGTCGGTGGGCGAGTCGGACGGCGGCCTGCCGCCGGACGCCGTGGTCGAGTCGGAGACCGCGATCCTCGCCGACAGCCAGCGGGTGATCGAGACCCACCACGACGACGCGGACTACGCGATGACCCGCATCGCCCTGGCACCGTGCTCCCCCTTCTCCGTATCGCAGACGCTGATGCGCGAGAGTCTGGAGGTGGCCCGACACTACGGCGTGCACTGCCACACCCACCTCGCCGAAACCCGCGACGAGACGGCCTACTGCCGCGAGCGCTTCGGCCGCACCCCGGTGGAGTACGCCGAGGACCTGGGCTGGTGCGGCGAGGACGTCTGGTTCGCGCACATGGTGCACCCGGAAGACGACGAAATCCGCCGCCTCGGCGCACACCGCTGCGGCGTGGCGCACTGCCCGAGCTCCAACATGCGCCTGGGCTCGGGCGTCGCCCCGGTGCGCGCGCTCCGCCGGGCCGGCGCCCGCGTCGGCCTGGGGGTGGACGGCTCCGCATCCAACGACGGCTCGGACATGCTCGGCGAGGCACGCCAGGCGATGCTGCTGCACCGCCTCGTGGACGGCCCCGACGCCATGGGCGCCGTGGAGACACTGAGCCTCGCCACCCGCGGCGGGGCCGCGGTGCTCGGCCGCAATGACATCGGCCACCTGGCCCCCGGCATGGCCGCGGATATCGTCGGCTACCGGCTCGACACCCTGCCGCTCGCCGGCGGCGCGGTCCACGACCCGCTCGCCGCGCTCGTGTTCTGCCGCCCACCGCAGGTCGCACTCAGCCTGATCAACGGGCGCCTCCGGGTCCGCGACGGCGCGCTCACGGACGTGGACCTCCCCGCACTGGTTCGTCGGCACAACGACATCGCCCGGCGGATCGCGGCGCGCGCGTGAGCGCCGCCGCCGTTTGCGAGGCCCGGGGGTAACCGATACATTCGAGCGGTATCCGTAACCCCTAGACATCCCGACGCGGCAGGAGACCATGGCGCAGCAACGCGAGCCACGACCGCTGGAGCAGGCGGGCCTCGAAACGCCCGGACGCGGGCGTCGCGCATCCGACGACGCCATCTACGACGCCATCTACGAGGCGGTACTGACCCAGCGGCTGCCTCCCGGCACGCGGCTACCCGAGATCACTCTCGGCGAGCTGTTCGGTGTCAGCCGCTCCGTGGTCCGCAAGGCCCTCTCGCGCCTGACGGCCGACCAGATCATCACGCGTCGGCCCAACCAGATGGCGCTGGTTGCCCACCCGAGCGTCGAGGAGACCCGCCAGATCTTCGATGCCCGGCGCCTGGTGGAGGGCGAGGTCGCCCGCCAGCTTGCCGGCCGGCTCAGCGGCGATGCCCGGGAGCGGCTCGAGCACATCATCCGCGACGAGCACGCCGCCCACACCGGCGACCGCCAGGAGGACCGGGTCCACCACTCCATGGCCTTCCACCTGTGCCTGGCGGACAACGCGCCCAACGAGGTGCTCGGCCGCATGCTCCGGGAGCTGGTGATCCGCACCTCCATCGTGATCGCGCTGTACAAGGCCCCCGGGATGAGCGCCTGCTACCTCGGTGACGACCACCAGGAGCTGGTGCGCTGCCTGGCCGAGGGCCGCGGCGACGAGGCGGCCACGCTGGTGCGCCAGCACCTCTCCACCCTGGAATCCCGGCTCGCGCTCAGCGACGAGGAGCGCCCGGTGGACCTCGCCGAGATCCTCCGGCGCTGACCCGCCGCCCTACCCCCGGAGGTAGGGCATCAGCCAGCCGAGTCCGGCCGCGGTACCGCTGCGGGGCACGTACTCGGCGCTGACCCAGCCGTCGTAGCCGAGCGCGTCCAGTCGCTCGAACACGAAGGGGTAATGTATCTCCCCGGTGCCCGGCTCGTGGCGGCCCGGGTTGTCCGCGACCTGGACGTGGCCGATGCGGGAGAACGCGGACTCGATATGCCGCACCAGGTCCCCCTCCATCACCTGCATGTGGTAGACGTCGTACTGCAACGCGAGATTGGCGACGCCGGCATCGTCCATCACTCCGAGGGCCTGGTCGGAGCGGCAGAGGAAGAAGCCCGGCACGTCGCGGGTGTTGATCGGCTCGACGAGCAGCTGCACGCCGGCGTCGGCAAGCCTCGGCGCGGCATAGCGCAGGTTGTCGACCAGGCACTCCCGCGCGCACTCCGCAGAGACGTCCCCGGGGAGCCGCCCGGCGAGGCAGTTCACCCGCGGGCACGCCAGCGCGCGAGCGTAGTGGATCGCGGTATCCACGCCGGCCCGGAACTCATCCCGGCGGTCCGGATGGCAGGCGATCCCGCGCTCGCCGGCGGCCCAGTCCCCGGCGGGCAGATTGAACAGCACCTGGCTCAGACCGCTGTCCGCCAGGGCGCCGGCGAGCACCGGCGCCGGATAGTCGTAGGGGAAATGGCACTCGACACCACGGAACCCCGCGGCGGCGGCAGCCTCGAAACGCGCCGGGAATGGGCGCTCCGTGAACAGCATCGACAGATTGGCGGCGAAACGGGGCATGGGAACTCACCGGCGGTCCGCAATGGACCGCCAGTGTAGCGCAGGGTCCCGCCGGACCGGGTAACGGGTCAGGCCGCCTCGCGCAGGCCCTCGCCCGCGGGCACGGGCTCGTGGACGGTCAACAGCGACCGGCGCTGACTCGCAAGCATTACCTCGTAGCCGGTCGCGGGCCGGCGCAGATGCGCCGCCGGATCCGGCCGGCCGCAGCGGCATTCCAGCGACACCGCCGCGCCACGGGGCACCACCTGCCACGCCGCGCATGCCGGGCACTCGAGGTGATCCCAGGACTGGTTCGTGACTACGGCCATGACTGCCTCCGCTCGTTCAAAACATGACCGCACGATCACATCGCAACGGGGCGACAGGGGCATTGATCCAGATCAAACCCGCATTTGACCGGCAGACACGCCGGTTCTAGTCTCGGTGACAGTCCCCGGCCGCGCCGGGGACGTTACTGGACGAAGAAGCGGGGGTGCCCGGGTGCAACGACGCATGCCGGGCTGAGAGAGTCCCTTGGAACCTGATCCGGTTCGTACCGGCGCAGGGAGCTTTGCACATCACCGGCCACCGGCCGGCGTCCGCCGTCATCGCGGACGTGCAACCTTCCCTCCCCCCTTTTCGTCGCCTTTTCACCATCTGCGAGCAGAGGCGACACATCATGAGCGACACCGATACCGATATCCGCGGCACCGCGGCCGCCCTCGGCGAGGCCGTGACCCGGCCGTTCCCGGGGTCCCGGCGCATCCACGTCAGCGGTCGCCGTGCGGACGTGCGCGTGCCCATGCGCGAGATCGTGCAGGCGGACACGCCCACCCGCAACGGGCCCGAACCCAACCCGCCGCTGGCGGTCTACGACACCTCCGGCCCGTACACCGACCCGGCCGCCGCCATCGACCTGTGCGCGGGTCTGGCACCGCTACGCGCGGACTGGATCGCCGAGCGCGGCGACAGCGAGCGCCTCGACGATCTGAGCTCGCGCTACGGCCGCGAGCGGCGTGCCGACACCGGCACGACGACCTGGCGCTTCCCCGCGGAACGCACTCCGCGGCGCGCCCGCGACGGCGCCAACGTCACCCAGATGCACTACGCCCGGCGGGGCATCGTCACCCCGGAGATGGAGTTCGTCGCCGTGCGCGAGAACCAGCGCCTGGAGGCCAGTCGCGACGATCCCGCCCTGGGCCGCCGCCACCCGGGCGAGCCCCGGGGCGCGAGCCTGCCGGAGACCATCACGCCGGAGTTCGTGCGCGACGAGGTGGCCCGGGGCCGGGCCATCATCCCGGCGAACATCAACCACCCGGAGAGCGAGCCCATGATCATCGGCCGCAACTTCCGGGTGAAGGTCAACGCCAACATGGGCAACTCGGCGGTGACCTCCTCCATCGGCGAGGAGGTGGAGAAGATGGTCTGGGCCACCCGCTGGGGGGCGGACACGATCATGGACCTGTCCACCGGCCGGGACATCCACGAGACGCGGGAGTGGGTGATCCGCAACTCGCCGGTGCCTGTCGGCACGGTACCCATCTACCAGGCCCTGGAGAAGGTCGACGGCGAGGCCGAGGCCCTGACCTGGGAGATCTTCCGGGACACCCTCATCGAGCAGGCCGAGCAGGGCGTGGACTACTTCACCATCCACGCCGGCGTGCGCCTGCCCTTCGTCCCCCTGACCGTGGACCGGCTCACGGGCATCGTCTCCCGCGGCGGCTCGATCATGGCCAAGTGGTGCCTGGCCCACCACCGGGAGTCCTTCCTCTACGAACGCTTCGAGGAGATCTGCGAGATCATGAAGGCCTACGACGTGGCCTTCTCACTGGGCGACGGCCTGCGCCCCGGCTCCATCGCCGACGCCAACGACGACGCCCAGATGGCGGAGCTGCGCACCCTGGGCGAGCTCACCGACGTCGCCTGGCGCCACGATGTCCAGGTGATGATCGAGGGTCCGGGTCACGTGCCGCTGCACCGCATCCGCGAGAACATGGGCGAGCAGCTGCGCCACTGCCACGAGGCGCCGTTCTACACCCTGGGGCCGCTGGCCACGGACATTGCCCCCGGCTACGACCACATCACCTCCGCGCTCGGGGCGGCCAACATCGCCTGGGAAGGCACCGCGATGCTCTGCTACGTCACCCCCAAGGAGCACCTGGGGCTGCCGGACAAGCACGACGTCCGCGAGGGCATCGTCACCTACCGCATCGCCGCCCATGCCGCGGACCTCGCCAAGGGCCATCCGGCGGCACAGATCCGCGACAACGCCCTGTCCAAGGCACGGTTCGAGTTCCGCTGGGACGACCAGTTCAACCTCGGGCTGGATCCGGAGCGCGCCCGGGAGTTCCATGACGCCACCCTGCCCAAGCAGGCGCACAAGGTCGCCCACTTCTGCTCCATGTGCGGGCCGAAGTTCTGCTCCATGGCCATCTCCCAGGAGGTCCAGGCGTTCGCCCGCGAGCGCGGCCTGGACGCCGACAGCGCCCTGGAGACGGGGCTCGCCGAGAAGGCGCAGACCTTCCGCGAACAGGGCGGCGCGATCTACCATCGCCGCTGACCGCTGTGCGGCCGCCCCCGCCGGGGCGGCCGCCGCCTCCCACACCGCCATCCCGATGGCATACAATTGTGGAAAATCCTTCCACGGGGAACGACGTTGGCGGAACGACAGACACGATCCACCGGCCGGCCACGCACCAGCGGGCGAAGCGCCGCACAGAGCCAGTCCCTGACCCGCGGCCTGAGCATCCTCGAAGCCCTCTCCGGCGCCGGCCACGGGCTGACGCTCTCCGAGGTCTCGCAGATGGCCGGGCTGGCGCCCTCCACCACCCATCGCCTGCTCCACACCCTGGAGCAGATGCAGTTCGTCCAGCAGGACGAGGAGCTCGGGCTGTGGCACGTGGGCGTGCGCGCCTTCATCGTCGGCAACGGCTTCATCAGCGCCCGCGACTACGTCGCCGTCGCCCGCCCGTACCTCCACCGGCTCATGGAGGAGACCGGCGAGACCGCCAACCTCGCCGTGCAGGACGAGGGCTACGCCGTGTTCCTCGCCCAAGTGGAGTCCCAGGAGATGATGCGCATGATCGTCAGGCTCGGCAGCCGCGCACCGCTGCATGCCTCCGGCGTGGGCAAGGCGCTGCTCGCCGGCATGACCGAGGCGGAGGTCGAGCGCATCCTCCAGCGCCGGGGGCTCTCGCGGGTCACCGAGAACACCCTGGACACCCCGGCGCGGCTGCACGCCAACCTCGCCGAGATCCGCGAGCGCGGCTACGCCTGCGACTACGAGGAACACGCCATCGGCCTGCGCTGCGTCGCCGCGACCCTGCACGACGAGACCGGCGCGGCACTCGCGGCAATCTCGGTCTCCGGCCCGAGGGCGCGGATCACCGACAGCCTCATGCACGAGCTCGGCGCGGCGGTCTCGCGCACCGCCCGTGAGATCACCGCCCGCCTGGGCGGCCATGCCCCGGACGGCCCGTGAACCGCCGCCGGGACTGTGCGCGACGTCCGGGAAGGACTACGCTGGCGGCAGGCAGCCGGAACACGGAGAGGGGAGCATGAGCGACAGCGACGAGCGCCGGCGCTTCAGCCGCATCGACATGGATCAGCCGGCCCGGCTCGAGGCGGACGGCGCCGGCATCCCCGTGCGGGTGATCGACATCAGCCTGCACGGCGCCCTGGTCCGACCCGAGGCCGAGGCGGCCATCGCGGATACCCCCGCCACCCTCACGATCCCCCTCGGCGACGAGGCGGTCATCCGCATGCACGTCACGCCCATGCACCGTGAGGCGGGCTTCGTCGGCCTGCGCTGCGACGACCTGCCGGTAGAGAGCGCCGGCCACCTCCGCCGCCTGGTGGAGCTCAACCTCGGCGACCCCGAGCTGCTGGAGCGCGAGCTGGAGGCCCTCGCCGGGCTCGGCGACCGCACGGACTGAGCCTGCCGTCATCCGGCCCTCACAGCACGCCGCACGACACGGCCCCCGAGACCACGATGGGAGCGCTGCACGAACGGCGTACCCGGGGGATATCACGCACCGCCGCAAGGCCCCGATTCCGCCGTGTCACCACCCGCTGAAGTCAGCCACCACGCTTCCCACGCTCGACCGCGACCGACGTCTCAGTGACCGCCGCCCGCCGTTGACATCCCTTATCTTTTAGGCCTAGATAGCGGCGAACGCCGGTCGGAGATACCCACCGGCCGCATGCCCGCCAGGGAGGCGGGCAAAAACCCTCTGTCATTGACCTGGAGACCACGGAAGGTGCTCATGACAGGCATCGCCTTTGCATCGCCGTACCGCGCGTCCCCCCTACGCGTACAGGCCGGCACGTCCTCACCGGGGACCTCCCCGTCCACTGCCTCCGCCATCGCCGGTCGTGCGACCGCTCCCTCCGGCCGGCCGTCATCGCCCCCGGCCGCGGACACGCCGACAGCACGCGCACGTCGCGGGGAACGGCACCGATGAGGCCGGTCATCCTGATGGGAGACCGCACCTCCCACGGCGGCATCGTGCTGGAGGGCGCGGACAGCACTTTCGTTCGGGAACGTCGGGTCGCGCGGGTCGGCGACCGCGTGAGCTGCCCCAGGGACGGCCACACCCCGTCGGTGATCGTGACCGGCGACCCCACGGCCCTCGTCGACGGCCGCCCCCTCGCCAGAGAGGGCGACAAGTGCGCCTGCGGCGCGACGCTCATCGCCTCCGTCGCAGACACGGGGACGCTCTGATGTCCGGGCACCGGCGCCCCTCCATCTACGACCGCCTGCAGAAGAGAACGGCGGCCCGGCAGGACAAGGCGCCGCCGGCACCGCGGCACTTCGACACCCAGTCCATGGCCGTGGCACACGCCTGGCTGCTGGGCGGTTTTGGCGATACCGATGAACTGGTGCCCGGGATGCCGGCCCCGGCCGGCTGTGACTACACGTTCGACGAGCGCGTGCGCAACGCCGCCGACGAGTTCATGGGCGTGTACCGAATCGGGACCGGCCGTCCGGCCGAGCTCGCCCCCGGCGCAAGGGCCCGGCAGCTCCTCGAATACGCCCTGCCCGGACTCCTCGCGCGGGGGGACCGTCAGGCATGGGGGGAAGGCCAGATCGTGCTGCAGCACCCCGCCGGCACCGATCCGCAGGCATGGCTGGATACCGTGCTCGCGCTCTGGCCGGCCCGACTGCAGCCCAGGCACGGGATGCACGTCACCGCCCTGACCTTCGATCAGTGGTTGCGTGAGACCCTCGCCGCCTCCGAGGGAACGATCGAGTGCTATCAGTTCATCGCCGTCACACCGCTCGGACTCCGCCCCATCCGGACGGGCCACCCGAACGGCGAAGCCCTCGCGTCACTGTGGCTGAGGCGGCCGACGAAGGAGCACGCTCCCGGCGCGAACACACCGCATACCGCGCACTGCCGGCTCTCCCTGCCCGGGCGCCACGAACACCCCCCAAGACACCTGACACGGCGGGACGACCCCGCCCTGCTTGAACGCGCCGTCGCCACGGCCCTCCCGCAGGACGACGCCCGACAGGCCATCGGCGCACTGGTCTGGGCCGGCGTCACCGGCGGCAACCGGCTCGATCAGCTCACGGCACTGCTGCAGCGCGATTTCCCCCATCTGCACTGGGATACCGACGTGTGGTCCCTACAGGGCCTGTGCGGATCGATGGACACCGATACCACCCCCTATCAGTTCGCCGTCGCCCTGAGGCTGGCGGAGCAGCGGGCGGGGAACACTCTGGTCCTGGACTGCCGCGGCGACGACACCACTGTGGCCATGCACCTGGCCTGTGCGGAAACCGCCACCAACCCGCCGCCGGAGCGCGGCGGCAGGTCTTTACCTCCCAGCACACGGACGACGGGAGCCCCCTCATGAGCGACGACACCGGCGAGCGCCTGCTCGACCCGCTCCGCGACTGGGCCGAGATGACCCAGCGGGAGCGTCTGCTGCGCCTGACCACCCCCCTGGGCAAGGACCGCCTGCTCGCCCACCGCTTTCATGGCCACGAGCGACTCGGCCGCATCCCCGCCTGGCGCGTCGACACGATCAGCCTCGATGCCGACATCGACCCCCAGGCGCTGATCGGCAAGCCCGTCACGCTCGCCATCCGCCTGGAGGACGGCAGCGAAACCTGTCGCCACGGCCTGGTGGAATCACTGACCTACCTCGGCGCCGACGGCGGTCTGCACGACTGGCAGCTGGTCTTCGTCCCCTGGTTCGCGCTGCTGGCCTATCGCGAGGACTGCCGCATCTGGATGGATCGCAGCATCATCGACGTCCTTACCGACGTGTTCAGCCACTATCCCGAGGCCGCCGGGCGCTACCGCTTCGATCTGCGCCGCGACTACCCGGCGCTGAGCTACGTCGTCCAGATCAACGAGCCGGACAGCAACTTCGTTCAGCGCTGGCTCGAACAGGAAGGGCTGTACTGGTACACGCTGCACGAGCCCGACCGGCACACGATCGTGTTCACCGATGACGTCGACACCCTGCCGGCGAGCGAACCGACGGCCATCCGTTTCCACACCCAGGCGGCCACCCAGCACGAAGACAGCGTCCTGCAATGGCGCCCGAATCACACACTGCACAGCCAGCGCACGCACTACGTCAGCCGCGATTACCGCGCGCATACCCGCCCGCTCGAGGCCGGCGTACCCACGACGCCGGACGCCACCACCCTGGACGGACTCGAACGCTACGCCTGGCGCGGCCAGTACGCCTGGAACACGACAGGCGACGGCGCACGGCTGCTGCGCGGGCGCATGGAGGCGCAGGAGTCCGCAGCCCGGCGCATCCACGCCGTCAGCGGCGTACGCCGCCTCAAGGCCGGCGAGTGGTTCGAGCTCCGCGACCATCCCCTCGTCGAGCGCCGGGGCGAGAACGCACGGCAGTTCATCGTCATCGATGTCGAGCTATTCGCCGAGAGCAACCTGCCGATCGCCTTCGAGCGCCGCGACCGCCCCGGCAGCCTCGGCCCGCTGATCCGCGCCTTCCGCGACCGTGTCATGGATGCCCCGGCGGAGGCCGCCGATGAGCGCGAGCGCTCGCGCACCTACGGCTTCTTCCTCAACCGCCTTGAATGCCAGCGCCGCGACCTGCCCTATCGCAGCCCCGAGCAGCACCGCCGCCCGGAGGTCGGCATGCAGACCGCGGTGGTCGTCACCCCGCCCGGACACGAGGTCTACACCGACCGCCTCAACCGCATCCACGTCCGCTTCAACTGGGACCGCCTCGCCAGCGACGAGCGGCTGAGCTCGTGCTGGCTGCGCGTCATGCACAACAGCAGCGGCCCGGACTGGGGCACGGTCAACGTCCCGCGGGCGGGCGAAGAGGTGCTGGTGGGCTTCATGGACAACCACGTGGACCGCCCCGTCGTTCTCGGCCAGCTCTACGGCGGCCACTACCCCCAGTGGCACTCCACCGGACTGATGAGCGGGCTCAGGAGCAAGGAGATCGGCGGGCGCGGCCATAACCAGCTGGTGATGGACGACGCCACTGGCCAGCTCCGCACCCAGCTCGCCAGCAGCGAGTCCACCACCGAACTCAACCTCGGCTATCTCATCGACCAGCAGGGCAACACCCGCGGCGCCCGGCGGGGAACCGGCTTCGAGCTGCGCACCGACGCCTACGGCGCGATCCGCGCCCGCAATGGGCTCTACCTCTCCAGCTGGGGCCGCCCCGGCGGCACCGGCAGCCAGCTCGACGCCGGCGAGGCGTGGCGCCAGCTCCGTGAGGGCCACGAGCTCAGCCGCACGCTCTCACAGACCGCCAAGCGCCACCGCGCCGAGGCCTTGGGCGGGGTCGAGCCGCTCGAGCGCTTCAACCGCAACAGCGAGCACACCTACGGCAACGCCACCACCATCGACGGCACCGGCGCACGCCGGTTCGCGGACGGCGGCGGCGACACCGACCACGCGATCCGCAACGGCGGACAGGGCGAGGTCCCCGGCCTCGAGGACGCGCTCATCCTCATGGCGGCCCCCGACGGCATCGCCACGGCCACGCCCGAGAGCACCCACCTGCACAGCGGCGAACACCTCACCGTCTCCACCGGCGAGGACGTCAACATTGCCGCCGGCCGCAGCCTTCTCGCCAGCATCGCCGACAGGCTCTCGCTGTTCGTGCATCGCGCCGGCATGAAGCTCATCGCCGCCGGCGGGCGTGTCGACATCCAGGCCCAGGACGACGAGATGGAGCTGCAGTCACGCCGGGCGATGCGGCTGTCGTCCACGGACGATGCGGTCATCCTCGCCGGCAAGAAGGAGATCCTGCTCACCAGCGGTGACGCCTACATCCGCCTCGCCGACGGCAACATCGAGATCCACGCCCCCAAGGCCGTCAACGTCAAGGGCGCGAAGAAGCAGTTCGGCGGCCCCGTGAGCATGACCCACCGCTTCAACCAGTTCCCCGAATCGAGCTTCAGCGAGACGTATCAGGCCGTCGACACGGATGGCACACCGATCGCCCATCGGTACTTCGAACTGCGCCAGGGGAAGGAAATCATCACCACGGGCATTACCGACGCCGAGGGGTACACCGGCATCCGGAAAAGCGAATTCATCGACGGCATGAGCATACGGCTCCGACGGGGACAGGGATGAGCGACGAGTACGACATCTACGACATCTTCGACACGGCACACAGCTGCCACCACCCCAGCGAAGAAAAGCACGTCACGCGCGTGCGCTGCCGCGACTGGGTGCTCCCCGTCGTCTTCGTGCCGGGGGTGATGGGGAGCAATCTGAAGAATACGTCGAACAAGGAAAAGTGGCGCGTAGATAGTGTTTGGAGCCTGTTGGGGTGGCTTTGGAAAAGCCCCGAAGCACGCCAGGAGATCCTGAACCCGGACGAAACCGAGGTCGACCCCGAGGGGGCTATCCCTCACGGGCTGAATCGCAGCTGGAAAACCGCCGAGGGCGAGACGATCCCGAACGAAGCGCTGATGAAGGCGCGCGGCTGGGGCGAGCTCGGCAGCATGGTCTACGGGGAGTTCCTCGTCTGGCTGGAGAACTGGTTAAACCTGCCCGATGACATATCGGCGGCCGACTCGATCCCCATCACCCAGCTGGTGGGGCTGGTCAGAGACGACGTCTCGCTGCCGGAAGACTTCGACGCGACAGTCAACGGATGGCTGAAGACACTCACGCGTTACCACTTCCCGGTGCACGCCTGCGGCTACAACTGGCTGCAATCCAACGCCGACTCGGCCGATGCACTGGCACAGCGGGTGGACGCCATTATCGACGGCTACCGCCGGGCCGGGATGGGCTGCGACAGGGTCATCCTGCTCACCCACTCCATGGGCGGACTGGTCGCCCGTTACTACTCGGAAGTCGACGGCGGCAACGCCAGCATGCTGGGCGTGGTGCACGGGGTGATGCCCACCAACGGGGCGCCGGTCTTCTACCGGCGCATGAAGTGCGGCACCGAGGGCGGTTTCTTCACCAGTCACATCATGGGCGCGACGGCGCGCGAGACCACGGCCGTGCTCGGTAGCGCCCCGGGCCCGCTGCAGCTGGTCCCCACCCCGGCCTATGGCCGGCACTGGCTGCAGATCCGCCGCAACGGCCGGGCGATCCGGTCGCTGCCCGAAGGGGACGACCCCTACACGGCGATCTACCTGGAACGCGAACAGTGGTGGGGCATGCTGGAGCCGGCGCTGGCCAATCCGGAGCTGACAGGGAGTCATGCCCCTGACAGGGAGAAGAAAATCCAGAGGGAATGGGATAAATACGTAAAGACAATGAAAGACAAAGTGAAGAGTTTTCACAAAAACATGGCCAACCGATTCAATCCCAATACCTATCTCTTCTACTCCGACAGCCCGGATCACATGAGTTATGGCGCCGTGATATGGCAGGGAAGGGAATCGGAATATAGCCGTCATCTCTGGAAGGCGGCACAGTCGCGCCCCCACTACAACCAGTATCGCCTGGCCATGGAAACCGACCGTCACGGTCACGAGCGCGTTTACCGCTACGAGATCGGCGAGCCCGAGGACCCCGGCGACGGGACGGTGCCGAGCCGCTCGGGCCGCGCCGGTGCCGAGCATGCCCGGCGTACCCTGGCCGTTGCCACCGAGCACCAGTCCGCCTACGACAACGCCGAGGCCCGCTGGTTCGTGCTCGGCGCCATCCTGGAGATGGCGCAACAGTGGCAGTAGCTCATCGCCACAGGACGACACCATGAAGAGGACCCGACAACTCTGGATCCGGGCCGGTATCGGCGTGGCCATAGCGCTGCTGGTATTGGGCTACGGGGCATACGAACGAGGCGTACCGACGATGAACGAGCAGGAACGACACACGCTCGAGGGCTACACCCAGACCATGCGCCCCGTGTGCGTGGGGCGCTTTCAGCTACAGATGCCCGAGCGCATGCCTTTGAGCTCGAGCAGCCTGACGGTGAACGAGGCGCAAATCAGCGCCCGGCCGATGAGCCGGCAGATGTATGACCGGTTCATCGAGAAACGGAGAAACACGTTCGAGAACCAAGAGACCGTCAACAAGGACGATGCCCCTTATCTCAAGAACGTGATCAAGACTGACTCCGGACTCGTCATCTTCGACAGAAACGAAAGCCGTAGCGCCTATGACTCATCGAGAACCCTGGAGGGATACAAATTCGAGGGGTTCACGATGTTCTCCGTCGAGCTCAAGGCAACGGACCTGACCGACGAGCGCTACAAGGCGGACCGCGCGTACCTGACAACCAACAAGTCCGAGCGCCTCAAGCAGGTGCAGCACCTGCTGCAGCGCCTGCACCCGCGCGAGAGCGACGAGATACCCGAACGCCCCGGCCTGTGCTTCGGCCACGGATTCCTCGCCGGCGGCGCGGACGAGACGATCCCCGGCGCCGCCCTACCGTATCGGGAGGAATCCATCGGGATGACCTTCGTCGATAACGTCCATGAAGACATCTATCTCAACATCTATACCAACACCACGATCGCGGCAGAGACCACGCTGCTGGAGCGCAAACCGGGGGTAATAGCGCTCCTGTCCAGAGACCCGAACCACTCGATGCTCCGCGACGGTAAGGTCGATCTCGAGGGCATAAAGCAGGCCGAGGAGGTCCTGACAACCGGCACCACCGACGAGGACGTTCGCGGACATTATTTCAACATCGAGGCCAACAGCAGGATCGGCTCCCCCGAAACCCCTTACGTCGACATCACCCTTCGCACGGGGGAGTTCGTCACTGACGGGACGCACCCGCGAATCGACCAGGCTTCACTGACAGACGCCGAGGCCGCGGGCCTCTGGGATGCCGTCACCCGCACGTTCCAGCCCCGCCCCAACGCCTTCTGATTCGTGCCGGATGAACGAACACACGGTTTTCATCAGGGCGGGACTACAACTTCGTCGCACAGGGACAGGTATCGGACCCCGGCCACCCATTCATTCTGATTCGCATGGAAGGCGGCGACGTGCCCGGGGACTCAGCCAACCGGCTGTGGCATTCCACCCTGGGCAGCCTGCGGCCACGCCCCGGGGCCTTATGAATCGGGGGGTTCAGCTAGAAAACCGCTTCCAGCGCCTCGTCGAGACGGCTGACGGGGATGATCTCCAGGCCCTCGGGGCGCTGGCCCTTGGGGGGCAGGTTCTTGGCCGGCACCAGCGCGCGCCGGAAGCCGTGCTTGGCGGCCTCGCCGAGGCGCTCCGGGCCGTTGGGGACCGGCCGGATCTCGCCGGCCAGGCCGACCTCGCCGAACATCACCCATTCCTGGCCCACGGCGCGGTCGCGCAGGCTGGAGAGCACGGCCACGAGGCTGGGCAGGTCGCTGGCGGTCTCGGTGACGCGCACTCCGCCCACCACATTGAAGAAGACGTCCTCCCCCGCGGTACTGATGCCGCCGTGGCGGTGCAGCACCGCCAGCAGCATGGCCAGGCGGTTGCCGTCCAGCCCGAGGGCCACGCGGCGCGGATTCGCCAGCGGACTCTCTGAAACGAGCGCCTGGACCTCCACCAGCAGCGGCCGCGTGCCCTCGCGGGTGACCATGATCACGCTGCCCGGCACCGGCTGCTCGTGGCGCGAGAGGAAGATCGCGGAGGGGTTCTTCACCTCGTGCAGCCCGGTGTCGAGCATGGCGAAGACCCCGAGCTCGTTGGCGGCGCCGAAGCGGTTCTTCACCGCGCGCAGCAGGCGGTAGCGGCTGCCGGCGTCGCTCTCGAAATACAGCACCGTGTCGACCATGTGCTCCATCACCCGCGGGCCGGCGAGCTGGCCGTCCTTGGTGACGTGGCCGACCAGGAACAGCGCCGTGCCGGTCTGCTTGGCGTAGCGCACGAGCTGGGCGGTGCACTCGCGCACCTGGGCCACCGAGCCCGGCGCCGAGCTCAGCCCCTCGGTATGCAGGGTCTGGATCGAGTCGATGACCATCACGGCGGGACGTTCCGCGGCGGCGGCGTCGAGCACCGCCTCCACCGAGGTCTCGGCGAGCAGCCGCAGGCCCTCCGCGGCGACGTTCAGCCGGCTGGCGCGCAGGCCCACCTGGCGCAGCGATTCCTCACCGGTGACGTACAGCGCGCTGTGCGCGGCGGGCAGCCGGGCCACCATCTCCAGCAGCAGGGTGGACTTGCCGATGCCCGGATCACCGCCGAGGAGCACCACCCCGCCGCGGACCAGTCCGCCGCCGAGGACACGGTCCAGCTCGCCGATGCCGGCGCTGAAGCGGGTCTCCTCGTCGGAGGGCACGTCCGCAAGGCTGCGCACCCCCCGGTCGCCGGCGTACTGGCCCCGGGGCCGCCCGCCGGCGGCCGGCGTGGCCTCGACGATCTGCTCCTCCAGGGTGTTCCAGGCCCCGCACTCGGGACACTGGCCCGCCCACTTGGGCGAGGAACCGCCGCAGTCGCTGCACACGTACAGACGCCGGGGCTTCGCCGTCCTGGCCATCAGTCACTCCTCCCGGAAGGTCACGCGCGGGGTCAGCCGGCAGAACAGCTCGTAGGCGATGGTGCCGCAACGCCCGGCGACCTCCTCCGCGGGCAGCCCCCGCCCCCACAGGGTCACCGGCGCGCCGACGGCGGCGCCGGGATGCCCGCGCAGGTCCACGCAGAGCATGTCCATGGACACCCGCCCCGCCAGGGCCGCGCGGCGGCCGTCCACCAGCACCGGGGTACCGTTGGGCGCGTGGCGCGGATAGCCGTCGCCGTAACCGATGGAGACCACGCCCACGGGCATGTCCTCCGGGCAGGTGAAGGTCCCGCCATAGCCCACCCGGTCACCGCGATGGTGGCGGTGCACGGCGATCAGCCGCGCCTCCAGGGTCATCGCCGGGACCAGCGGCGGGCGCTCGCCGCCATCGATGAACGGCGACGCCCCGTACAGGCAGATGCCCGGACGCACCCAGTCCGCATGGGCGGACGGCCAGGCCAGGGTCGCCGCGGAATTGGCGATGGACGCCTCTCCCCGCCCCGCCTCGCGGGCCCGCGCAAAGGCCTCGAGCTGGCGCGGCGTGGTGTCGTCGCGGCGGTCGTCGGCACAGGCGAGATGGGTGAGCCAGCGGATCTCCCCCACCGCGGGGCAGTCGCGCAGGCGACGGTAAACCGCCGCCGTTTCCTCCGGTCGGAAGCCCAGGCGGTGCATGCCGCTGTCCACCTTGATCCAGACATCCAGCGGCCGGGACGGCGCGGCCCGCTCCAGGCACTCGACCTGCCACGGGGCGTGAATCACCGCATCCAGCCGCTGGTGGGCGAAGTCTTCGATCTCGTCGGCGTCGAAGAAGCCCTCCAGCAGCACGATGCGGTGGTCATGCCCGGCCTCGCGCAGGGGCAGCGCCTCGGCGAGGCAGCTCACCGCGAAGGCGTCCGCTCCTGCCAGCGCGGCGGCGGCGCGGCGCAGGCCGTGGCCGTAGGCATCCGCCTTGAGCACGGCGATCGCCCGCGCCCCCGGCGCGCGCTCGCGCACCACGCCCAGGTTGTGCACGAGCGCATCGGTGTGGATGGTCGCCCGGGCCACGCGGCTCACGTCCAGCCCTCGCTCCCGTAAACGTCGTCGATGTAGTTCTCGAAGCGCGTGAACTGCCCGAGGAACGTCAGGCGCATGGTGCCCACCGGGCCGTTACGCTGCTTGCCGATGATGATCTCCGCGGTGCCCTTGTCGGGGCTGTCGTCGTTGTAGACCTCGTCGCGGTAGATGAACACGATCACGTCGGCGTCCTGCTCGATCGCCCCGGATTCGCGCAGGTCCGACATCACCGGGCGCTTGTTCGGGCGCTGCTCCAGGCTGCGGTTAAGCTGGGAGAGCGCGATCACGGGCACGTCCAGCTCCTTCGCCATGGCCTTGAGCGAACGCGAGATCTCCGAGACCTCCTGGGCGCGGTTCTCCTTGAAGCCCGGCAGCTGCATGAGCTGGAGGTAGTCGATGAGGATCAGCCCGAGGCCGTGCTCACGCTTGAGCCGGCGTGCGCGGGCACGCATCTCGGTGGGCGTGAGCCCGGGGGTATCGTCGATGAACAGCTTCGCCTGCGAGAGCAGGTTCATGGTGCTGGTCAGCCGCGGCCAGTCGTCCTCCTCCAGCCGCCCGGAGCGGATCTTCTGCAGCTCCACCCGGCCGAGCGAGGAGAGCATGCGCATGGCCAGGGCGTCCGCGGGCATCTCCATGCTGAACACCGCCACCGGCGTGCCGTCGTGCATGGCGACGTTCTCGGCGATGTTCATGGCGAAGGTGGTCTTGCCCATGGACGGGCGGGCCGCGACGATCACCATGTCGCCGCCCTCCATCCCGGAGGTCATTCGATCGAAGTCGCTGAAGCCGGTGGGCAGACCGGTGACGTCGCCGTCCTGGTGGAAGAGCGTGTCGATGCGGTCGACGACGCTGGGCAGGATGTCGCGCACGCCGATGAACCCGCGGCCACCGCGGCGCGACTGCTCGGCGATCTCGAAGATGGTGCGCTCGGCGAAGTCGAGCAGCTCCTCGCTGCCACGGCCGTCCGGCGTGTAGCCGGCACTCGCGACCTCCGTGCCCGCCTCGATGAGCTGGCGCAGCACGGACTTCTCGCGGACGATGTCCGCGTAGGCGCGGATGTTCGCGGAGCTCGGGGTATCCTTGGCGAGAGCACCGAGATACGGCAGGCCGCCGGCGTCCTCGAGCTGGCCGTTGGACTTCAGCCACTCGGACAGGGTCACCGCGTCCATGGGCTGGCCGCCCTCGGCCAGGGTCTCCATGGCCCGGAAAATCAGCCGGTGGTCGCGGCGATAGAAATCCGCCTCGGACACCCGGTCGGCGACCTGGTCCCAGGCACCGTTGTCCACCATCAGCCCGCCGAGCACCGCCTGCTCGGCCTCGATGGAGTGAGGCGGGACCTTCAGCGCCTCCGTCTCGGTTAGCGCAGCACGCGCGTCGGCCATCTCCAACCTCCGCGCCCGCCTCCGGGCGCCGGCTCACTGCCGGTGGCCGCGGCACCGCAGGGCGCCACGGTCACCGCTGCCCATCCGCACGGCCCCGGGCGGGGCCGCGATGCATGCCCGCCGGCCGGCGGGCATGCCGGTGCGGTCACTCCTCGGCGGTGACCGAGACCGTCACGGTGGCGTCCACGTCCGAGTGCAGGTGCAGCTCGATCTCGTAGTCGCCGGTCACACGCAGCGGCCCCTCGGGCAGACGCACCTCCTGGCGCTCCACCTCGACACCGGCGGCGGTCACCGCATCGGCGATATCGGCGGTGCCCACGGAGCCGAAGAGCTTGCCCTCGTCGCCGGCCTTGGCGGTGATGGTCACCGTCAGCCCCGCGAGCTGCTCCGCGCGGCGCTGCGCGGCGGCGAGCTGCTCCGCCGCCTGGCGCTCGAGCTCGGCGCGGCGCTCCTCGAAATAGCGGATGTTCTCCTCGGTGGCCATGCGCGCCTTGCCCTGCGGCAGCAGGTAGTTACGCCCGTAGCCCGCGCGCACCTTAACGCGGTCGCCGAGCCCCCCGAGATTGTCGACCTTCTCAAGCAGAATGACTTCCATTGCTAATCCCCAGAACCAGTCCAGTAATCGATCCACGCCCGCCGTCTCAGGCGGACTCCGTGACCCGGCGCCGCACGTCCACGAACACGTCCATCATGCCGGCGATGGCATAGATGCGCGCGAACGGGGCGAGGCTCACATAGACCACGACCAGCCAGGCCCGGCTCAGCCCCTTCGCGCCGACCAGCGCGTGGGCAACCGCCAGGGCCTGGAAGACGAACACCGTGCTCACCACCAGCGCCACGTCGTAGAGCGCGCCGCCCCCGACGACAGAGCCGACGACGAGCACGCCCAGGCAGGCGAAGGTGAACCCGCGGGAGAAACGCAGGGCGTGAAACTCCGCGCCGAACCCCCCGGGATTGTACAGCAGCGCCTGCCACCAGCGCGCCAGCAGCAGGCTGGCAATACCCACCAGCAGCAGGTTACCGAACCACAGCGACGTCATCATCGTCGCGAGCCGGCCCGCCTGTGCGTTCAGCGCCTCGCGGGTGGCCGGGTCCGCAAACAGGCCTGCCGCCTGCTCCAGCATCCCCTGCCAGTAGGCGCCGGCGTCCCCCACCACCAGGTGGAAGAGGATCACCGCGACGCCCGCCAGGGCCGCGGCCGCCTCCAGCGCCCGCGGCAGTGAGACCGTCACCCGGAGGCAGGCGGCCACTGCCACCATCGGCAGCCAGACCTGCAGCGGCAGCTGCAGGGCCGGCAGCGGGCTGCCCACACTCGCCTGAGCGAGTACCGCCAGCACCGCGGTGGCACCAGCAACGGTGAGAACACCCTCACCGGCACCGCGGCGCAGGGTCACCAGCGCCACCACTGCCGAGCTGATCCACAGCAGCAGCGGCACCACGGCGGTCAGCGCCGTCACGGCGATGGCCGCTATGCGGCCGCGCATGACCAGCGCTGCCAGTGAGCGCATGTCAGTGCCGGTCGGTGTACGGCAGCAGCGCGAGGTAACGGGCGCGCTTGATCGCCCGCGCGAGCTGGCGCTGGTAACGCGCGCTGGTGCCGGTGATGCGGCTCGGCACGATCTTGCCGGTCTCGGTGATGTAGTTGCGCAGCGTGTTGAGATCCTTGTAGTCGATCTCCTTCACGCCCTCGGCGGTAAAGCGGCAGTACTTCCTGCGGCGGAAAAAACGTGCCATGTCGTCGTCACTCCCGATGGTTTGCGTCGCCGGCGGCAATGCTGATCCGCTCGGCGCTGATGATTAAACGGCTGTCGCCATCACGCTGACGCGCCCGGGCGAGGAATCCCTCCACCGTGACCGCGGTGCCCGGCGGCCAGTCCCCGGCCTCCGGGGCCAGGACCGCGCCGGCGGCGCGCACGCCGACCCGGAATCGGATCGGGCGCTCCACCCCGGCCTCCACCTGACGCGATTCGTGCTCGATGAGCAGTCGCGCGATGGGGACGCCGGCGGGCGAATACCGCAGCTGGACGGCATCGACCAGGCGGCCGGTGATGCACACACGGTTGTCGGCCATGGGCCGCGGCTCAGGCGTCGGCGGACTCCCGCTCGCCGCGCTCCTCCTCGCGCCGCTCCTCCTGGTTCTTGGCCAGCGGGGACGGCTCGGTGACGGCCTCCTGACGGCTCAGCGTCATGTGGCGGATCACCGCGTCGTTGAACCGGAACAGCGAGACGAGCTCGTCCAGGTCCTCGGAGGTGCACTCGACGTTCATGAGCACGTAGTGCGCCTTGATCAGCTTGTTGATCGGGTAGGCGAGCTGACGGCGCCCCCAGTCCTCGAGGCGGTGGATCGCACCGTTGTTGCCCTCGATAAGGCTGCGGTAACGCTCGATCATGGCGGGTACCTGATCGCTCTGGTCCGGGTGGACCAAGAATACGATTTCGTAGTGTCGCATTGTCACTCCTTGCGGTTGACTGACCGATGGGCCGGGTCACGAAAGCCGCCCGCGAATGCGAACGGCAAGGAGACGCCCGAAAGCAGGCGAACGCGGGATGATAACCCCGACACGCGGCGGGCGCAAAACCGCGTGTCAGCGCCGCTGACGAACGGCCTCGAAGAGCACCACGCCGGTGGCCACGGAGACGTTGAGGCTCTCCACCGCACCGGCCATGGGGATGCGCACCAGCGTATCGCAGGCCTCGCGCGTCAGCCGGCGCATTCCGGACTCTTCGGCGCCGAGCACCAGCGCCAGCGGCCCGGTGAGGTCGGCGTCGTAGAGCGCGGCGTCGGCGCCGTCCGCCGCCCCCACCAGCCAGACACCGCGCTCACGCAGCCCGCGGAGCGTGCGCGCGAGATTGGTGACCTGGAAGAACGGCACCCGTGCCGCGGCACCGGCAGCGACCTTGTGCACCACCGGTGTGAGTCCGGCGGCCCGGTCCCGGGGCGCGATCACGCCGTGCACGCCGGCGGCGTCCGCGGTACGCAGACAGGCACCGAGGTTGTGCGGGTCCTGGACCTGGTCGAGCACCAGCAGCAGGGGCGCCTCGTCGAGGCCGTCCAGCATCTGCGCCAGGTCGTCCTCGCCCCGGGGGCGCTCGCCGCGGTAGTGGATCACCACGCCCTGGTGGGCGCCGCCCTCGGCGAGGCGGTCCAGGGTCCGGCGGTCGGCGGTATGGACGGGGCACCCCACCCCCTCGAGCTGTTCGCGCAGCCGGCGGCCGCGGGCGTCGCCGCGGCGCGCGTCCACCCAGGCCTCGACCACGCGGGTGGGATCGTAGCGCAGCGCGGCCCGTACCGCGTGCTGGCCGAAGAGGACCTGGAGGTTGCCGCTCAACTACCGCCGCCCCCGCTGCCACTGCCGCCACTACTGCGGCGGCGGCCACCGCGGCGACGGCCGGAGCGGGACTTCTGCTTCTTCTGGCCACCACCGCGCCGGCGCACGGCGGATTCCTCCAGCGGCTCGCCGTCCGGCCCGAGGGGATGGGCGACGGGCTGGAAGTCGATTTTGCGCTCGTCGATGTCTACGCGGGCGACGAGCACCCGGATACGGTCGGTGAGACGGTACTCCTTGCCCGTGCGCTGCCCCGTCAGCCGGTGACCGATGGGGTCGAAGTGGAAGAAGTCGCTTTCCAGGTTGGTGATATGGATCAGCCCGTCGACGTAGACGCCGTCGAGCTCCACGAACAACCCGAAGCTCGTCACCCCGCTGATCACGCCGTTGAACTCGGTGCCCACGTGCTGGGACATGTACCGGCACTTGAGCGTCATCTCCGCATCGCGGCTCGCCTCCTCGGCGCGCCGGTCGGTCATGGAGCAGTGCTCGCCGAGAGTCACCAGGTAGTCGTGACGGTAGCCGAAGTCCGCCGGCTTGCCGCCGTTGATGGCGTGCTTGATCGCACGGTGGACGACCAGGTCCGGGTAGCGCCGGATCGGCGAGGTGAAGTGCGCGTACGCGTCCAGCGCCAGGCCGAAATGGCCGACGTTGTCCGGACGGTACTCGGCGGCCATCATCGAGCGCAGCAGCACCGTCTCGATGAGGTGACGGTCCGGCCGGCTGCGCACGCGCTGCATCAGACGGGCGTAATCCTTGGGCTCAGGCGCATCGCCGCCCTCCAGGCGCAACCCGGTCTGGCTGAGGAACTGGCGCAGGTTAGTCAGCCGCTCCTCCGCCGGGCGCTCATGGACACGGTACAGCGCGGGTATCCGGCGGCGCAGCAGAAAGCGCGCCGCGGCCACGTTGGCGCGCACCATGCACTCCTCGATGAGCTTGTGCGCGTCGTGGCGCTCGGTCGGGTGGATACCCGCGATCTGGCCCTGGTCGTCGAAGCTCATCTCCGTCTCGGTGGTCTCGAAGTCGATCGCCCCGCGGCGATCGCGATCCTTGCGCAGGGCGCGGTAGACGGAGAAGAGGTTGTCGACGTGCTTGAGCACGCCGCGGAAACGCCGGCGCACATCCGGGTCGCGGTCGATGTGGATGGCCTTGACCTCGTCGTAGGTCAGCCGGGCGCTGGAGCGCATCACGCCCTCGTAGAAACGCGAGCGCCGGAGCTTGCCCTCGCGGCTGATCTGCATCTCGCAGACCATGCACAGGCGGTCCACCTTCGGGTTGAGCGAGCACAGGCCGTTGGAGAGAACCTCCGGCAGCATCGGCACGACGCTGCGCGGGAAGTACACGGAGTTGCCCCGCTCCGCCGCCTCGCGGTCCAAGGCTGAGCCGGGCTCGACGTAATGGGCCACGTCCGCGATCGCGACAAGCAGCTTCCAGCCGCTGTCCGTGGGCTCACAGTAGACCGCGTCGTCGTAGTCCCGGGCGTCCGGGCCGTCGATGGTCACCAGCGGCAGCTGTCGCAGGTCCGTGCGTCCCTGCTTCGCCGGCCCCGGCACCTCGTCGCCGAAGGCCTCGGCGTCGCGGGTAACCTCGGCCGGCCATTCCACCGGGATGCCGTGAACCCTCGCGGCGACATCGATCTCGCTGCCGGCGGGGATATGACGGCCCACGACCTCCGTGACCCGGCCGATGGGCTGGCGGCGCTTGGTGGGCTGGCTGAGCACCTCGACCACCACGAGGTCGCCGTTCTGGGCCTCGCCGCGGTTATCCGCGGGGATGATCACGTCCTGATGGAGACGCTTGTTGTCCGGCACCAGGAAGCCCACGCCGCTCTCTTCGAAATAGCGCCCGGCGATGGAGCGGTTGGCGCGCTCGAGCACCTCCACGATCTCGCCCTCGGTCCGGCCCTGGCGGTCGACGCCGGTGATGCGTGCCACCGCGCGATCGCCATGCAGGAGGTTGCGCATCTCCCGCGGCGAGAGGAGTACATCATCGCCGGGCAGGTCGGGGTGCAACATGCCCCAGCCCTCCGGGCCGGATCGTACCCGGCCGCGGACGAGCTCCTCGTTGTCCACCACGACGTACCCGTTGCGGCGGTTGCGCACGAGCTGGCCGTCGCGCTCCATCGCGCGCAGGCGGCGGCGCAGGCCTTCGAGGTCGTCCTCCTCCGCGAGCTCGAAGAGCTCGGCGAGCTCCCGGCGGGAGAGCGGCCGGGCCGCGGCCTCCAGCTGTTCCAGGATGAACTCGCGGCTGGGAACCGGGTTACCGTATTTTTCCTTCTCACGGGCAAGATGCGGATCCGTGTCCGGATCGACGCTGCGTTTTTTCGCCATTCGGCAGGTAGTCCTCGTTGCTTGGCGCTTGTAGTCAATCAAATCAGCATACGCGATCGCACCCGGGCATTGACAGGCCCGCGCACCCCGGTTAATCTCTGCGCCGCTTGTCGACGAGAGGCAATCGAGTCGACGGGAAAGCCGAGGTGGCGGAATTGGTAGACGCGCTAGCTTCAGGTGCTAGTGGGGGTAATCCCCGTGGAGGTTCAAGTCCTCTCCTCGGCACCAGACAACGGAAAAGGCGGGCCTGACGGCTCGCCTTTTTTTATGCGCGGCCACAGGAAGGTCGCCACCGCCGCTCCCCACCCACGCGTCACACGACCGCCCCGGCACCCGCGGTGCCTCCCCGGTGCGACTGATGCCGAAGTGACACCGGCGACAGCAGGCAACGCCGAATACCGCAATGCCTTCGGTGCTATCCGCGGCGGCCAGGGGGGGTACCGACAACGTCGGTGATCGGTGCCAGCACGACCGGCGGCCCGGGACGGGCGCCGGCGATCCGTCAGGGGTCAGCCGGGCGGGGTGATGACGCCCCGCCCACGCCTGCTCAATCGAAGGGGTTGTTGAGCACGATGGTGTCGCGCCGGTCCGCACCGGTGGAGATCATGTCGATGGGCACACCCACCAGCTCCTCGATGCGGCTGAGATAGGTCCGCGCCGCCTGCGGCAGGTCCTCGTAGCGGCGCACGCCTACCGTCGAGCACCGCCAGCCCGGCAGCTCCACGTATTCCGGCTCGCACTCGGCGACGGCCTCGGCCCCCGCCGGCAGCACCGCGCTGGCGCGGTCGTCGCTGCGGTAACCCACACAGATACGCAGGGTATCGAGCTCGTCGAGGACGTCGAGCTTGGTGATGCACAGCCCGGAGAGGCTGTTGATCTGCGCCGAGCGGCGCATGGCCACGGCATCGAACCAGCCGCAGCGCCGCGGCCGTCCGGTAGTCGCGCCGAACTCGTCGCCCCGGCGGGCGAGATGCTCGCCGAGCTCGTCGAACAGCTCGGTCGGGAACGGCCCCGCGCCCACGCGGGTGGTGTAGGCCTTGGTGATGCCGAGCACGTGGTCGATGTGCCGCGGCCCGACCCCCGTGCCGGCGGCGGCGGCGCCGGCGGTGGTGTTCGAGGACGTCACGTAGGGGTAGGTGCCGTGGTCGATGTCCAGCAGCGTGCCCTGGGCGCCCTCGAAGAGCAGGTTTTCACCGGCGTCGCGCCGGTCATGGAGCAGCGCGGCGACGTCCGCGGTCATCGGCCGCAGCGCCTCGGCATGGGCCAGGCAGGCCTCCTGGATGCGCTGGAAGTCCAGCGGCTGCTCACCGAAGTAGTGCTGGAGCACGAAATTGTGGAAGTCCAGCAGCTCACCGAGCTTCGCCGCAAGGCGCTCACGGTGGAAGAGATCCCCGATCCGCAGCCCGCGCCGGGCGACCTTGTCCTCGTAGGCCGGGCCAATGCCGCGACCGGTGGTCCCGATGGCGGCCTGGCCGCGGGCGCGCTCGCGCGCCTGGTCCAGGGCCTGGTGCGAAGGCAGGATCACCGGGCAGGCCGGACTCACGCGCAGGCGCTCGCGGGCGGGCACGCCCCGCGCCTCCAGCGTCTCGACCTCCTCGAGCAGCGCCGCCGGCGAGACCACCACGCCGTTGCCGATCAGGCAGAGCACGTCCTGGCGCAGGATCCCGGACGGGATGAGGTGCAGCACGGTCTTCTCGCCGTCGATCACGAGGGTGTGACCGGCGTTGTGACCGCCCTGGAAACGTGCCACGGCGGATACCCCCTCGGTGAGGAGATCCACCACCTTGCCCTTGCCCTCGTCGCCCCACTGGGAGCCGACGACCACGACGCTCTTACCCATTGAATTCCTTCCGTTCAATCAAGCGATTCCACGACCCAGCCATCGCCCTTGTGCACGAGCACCCGGTCGCAGCCCATCTCTGCCGCCTCGTGCTCGTGGCCGGGCAGCAGCCAGACGACGCGTTCCCCGGCGGCACGCAGGGCGTCGATGCGCTCGAACAGCGCCGTGGAGTCGGTCCACGGGGCACCGATCGCCGCCGGCACGACGCCAGTGGCGCCCGCCTCGTCGGCAAGGGCGAGCACGTTGCGCAGATCGGCGCTGAAACCGGTCGCCGGCCGGGGCCGTCCGAACACCGCGCCGATCTCGTCATAGCGTCCACCGCGGGCGACCTCCTGGCTGAAACCGGGCACCAGCGCCGCGAAGACCACGCCGGTATGGTAGCGATAGCCTCGCAGCTCGCCGAGGTCGAAATGCAGCGCCACGCTCGGCAGCCAGCGCTCCAGCGCGCCGGCAATGGACCACAGCCGACGCAGGGCGTCGTGGACCGTCTCGCTCGCCTCCGCCAGACGCTCGTTGGCGTGATCCAGCACCTCCACGCCGCCGGTGAGCTCCGGCAGGGCCGCGAGCATGCCCGCAACCGGCGCCGGGACGCTGTACTCGCGCAACAGCGCGTCCACGTCCGCCACGGCCTTGCGCTGGAGGGCGTCCCACAGTGCGGTCTCGGCCGCCTCGTCGAGCCCGGCCTGGCGCGCCAGGCCGCGAAAGATGCCGACGTGCCCGAGGTCCACGTGGACGCTTGCGACCCCCGCTGTGCGCAGGGTCTCGACCATCAGGGCGATGACCTCGATGTCGCTCTCCACGCCGGCGTGACCATAGAGTTCGGCGCCCACCTGCAACGGGTTGCGCGAACCGGTGAGCCCGTCCGGGCGCGTCTGCAGCACCGTGCCCGAGTAACACAGCCGCACCGGGCACTCCCGGCGGAGCTGGTGGGCATCGATACGCGCCGCCTGCGGCGTGATGTCGGCACGTACACCCATCATACGCCCGGAGAGCTGATCGGTGAGCTTGAACGTCTGCAGGTCCAGGTCATGGGCCGCGCCGGTGAGCAGGGAGTCGAGATACTCGATCGCCGGGGGCATCACCAGCTCGTAGCCCCAGCGCTCGTAGCAGCCGAGCACGCGCTGGCGCAGCCGCTCCAGGGCCATGGCCCGGGGCGGCAGCAGCTCGTCCACCGCGTCGGGGAGCATCCAGCGCTCGCCGCGGGTCGGGATAGACTCGGTCATGAGTGCCTCCGCACCGTCAATGGCGCACCAGGTAGAGCAGGATGACGCCGGCGATCATGGTCGCCAGACCGGTCCAGCGCAACGTCCGGTCATTGTGCTGGACGATCTGGAAGAGCACGCGGCGCATGGTGCGCGGGCTGAGGAAGGGCATGATGCCCTCGATCACCAGGATCAGCGCGAGCGCGCTCAGCAGGTCCTCCAGCATCATGGGATGTCAGGCCTCCGGGGTCGGGCGGCGTGGGTGGCGACGGCGCTCAGCCGTCGCCACCGCCAGCCGCGCCGCCGGACTGTGCATCACCGCTGGACTGGACGCCGCCGCCGGGCTGGCGGAAGTAGCGGAAGTACTCGGAATCCGGCGAGAGCACGACCACGTCGCCCTGACCGTCAAGGCTGCGCTTGTAGGACTGCAGGCTGCGGTAGAAGGCGTAGAACTCCGGATTGTCGGAGTACGTCCCCGCGTAGATCCGTGCCGCCTCGGCGTCGCCGGCACCGCGGATGCGGTCGGCGTCGCGCCGCGCCTTGGCGAGGATGACGGTGCGCTGGCGGTCCGCGGACGCGCGGATACGTTCCGCCGCCTCGGCACCCTCGGCACGGAACTCCCGCGCCACGCGCTCGCGCTCCGCGGCCATGCGCTGGTAAACGGACTCGCTCACGCTGTCCGGCAGATCCACGCGCTTGAGGCGCACGTCCACGACGTCGACGCCCAGGCTCTTGGCCGCCTCGGAGGCGCGTTTCTGCAGGATGCGGGTGATCTGCACGCGGTCGCCGGAAATGATCTCGCGGATGGTGCGCGAGCCGAACTCGTTGCGCAGCCCCTCCTGGATGATCTCCGAGAGCCGGGTGTTCGCCGCCTGCACCGAGCCCTGCACGGTGGTGTAGAAGGCACGCACATCACCGATGCGCCACTTCACGAAGGCATCGACGATGAGGTTCTTCTTCTCCTGGGTCAGGAACCGCTGGGGGTCCTGGTCCAGGGTCTGCACGCGCGCATCAAAGTAGCGCACGTTGTTCACGAACGGCGTCTTGAAGTGCAGTCCGGGGGCGACCTTGGCGTCCACGATCTCACCGAGACGGAACTTGATCGCCTTCTCGGTCTCGCGGACCGTGTAGACCGACATGGAGCCGATCACCAGCGCCACGACGACGATGACGGCGACGATGGGCAATCCTCGTTTCATCAGCGGCTCTCCCGGGTTCTCAGACGGCTCTCGCTCCAGTTGCCCCCGGAGCTGCTCTGGCTGCCGGAGCTCGCGGAGCTGCCGGCACTGCTCGACGAGCTGCCACCGCCGGCACCGGACATGCTGCCGGTATCACCGTTATCGGCACCGGCGCGGGCGCGCTGGCTCTGCTCCATAAGCTTCTCGACCGGCAGGTAGAGCAGAGACTGGCTGCCGTTACCCTTGCCGGAGTCGATCAGGATGTTGCCGGTGGCCGAGAGCACGTCCTCCACGGACTCGATGTACAACCGCTCCCGCGTGACCTGCGGCGCCATGTTGTACTCCTTGGCCACGGCGGCGAAGCGGTCGGTCTCGCCATTGGCCTGGGCGACCACCTGCTCGCGATAGGCCTCGGCCTCCTCGCTGATACGGGCGGCCTGACCCTGGGCCCGCGGGATGATCTCGTTCTGGTACGCCTGCGCCTGGTTGATCAGGCGCAGGCGGTCCTCGCGGGCCTTGATCGCATCGGCGAAGGCGTCCTGCACCTGCTCCGGCGGCTGGACATCCTGAATCACGACCTCGACGAGGTTGATCCCGGAGTCGTAGGCCTTGAGGGTCTCCTCGATGCGCTGGCGGGTCTGCATCGCGACCTCGGCGCGCCCCTCGGTGAGGATGAAGTCCAGCTCGTTCTTGCCCACGGTCTCGCGCAGGGCGGACTCGGTAACCGACTTCAGCGTCTGCTGCGGCTCGAGGAAATTGAACAGGTACTTCGCGGGGTCCGAGATGTCGTACTGCACCGCGAGGTGGACGTTAACGATGTTCTCGTCCTTGGTGAGCATCAGCGCCTCGGAAGGCACCGTGCGGGTGTTGTTGGCGGTGGTCGCCTCGTAGCCCACGGTGATGCGCCGGCGCTCGGAGGTGCGCACCTTCTCCACCTCGCCCACGGGATAGGGCAGGTGCCAGTGCGGACCGGGGCCGGTGGTGGCCACGTGCTGGCCGAAGCGCAGCTCCACGCCGCGCCAGCCGGCGTCGACGATGTAGATGCCGGACGCCAGCCACCCGAGCACGATCACGACGATGATTACACCGATGCCGGTCGGGCCGATGGACAGTCCGCCACCCCCGTCCGGGCCGGAGCCGCCGCCGTTACCGCCGGACTTGCCGCCGAACAGGGCACTCAGCCGCTGCTTCGCGCGGCGCAGCGCCTCGTCGAGATCCGGTGGTCCCTGGTTGCCGCCACCGCCGCTCCAGGGGTCCCGGTTGTCTCCGCCGGGCTCATTCCAGGCCATGATTGAAGTACTCCCAGTTGGACAGGCCCGCCGGGGCCGATCACAGGCACAGCGGCGGATTCTAATGACGCCCGCGCGCCCGCCGCAAGGCGGACGCGCCTCAGTCGATAAAGGTCGGCAATCCCTCGTGACGGCGAAGACGCTCCATCTCCCGCTGGGGCAGGCTCACCTCCAGCAGGCAGTCGCCGTTGTCGAGCATGCGCTCCTCGAGCACCTCGCCGGACTGATAGACCAGTGCCCGCAGCCGCCCCTCGCTGGGCGGCAGGCGCAGCCGCCCGCGGGCACGGCGCTCGCCGACGCGCTCGGCCACCACCCCGGGCAGCAGGTCCAGCCCCTCGCCGGTCTTCGCCGAGACCCACAGGGCCACGGGCGTGCCGTGCTCGTCGCGGTCCACCCGCGCGGGCTGGCCGAGCCGGTCGATCTTGTTGTAGACGGTGAGCACCGGCACCTCGCCGGCCCCGATCTCACCGAGCACGCCCTCGACCTCGGTGACCTGGTCGCCGCGATCCGCGGCGCTCGCGTCGACGACGTGCAGCAGCAGATCGGCCTCGATGACCTCCTCCAGGGTGGAGCGGAAGGCGGCCACGAGCTGGTGGGGGAGATCGCTGATGAAGCCGACGGTATCCGCGAACACCGCGGATTCGCCACCCGGGAGCGGCACCCGCCGGAGGGTCGTGTCCAGCGTCGCGAACAGCTGATCGGCGGTGAACACGGTGGACTCGGCGAGCCGGTTGAACAGCGTGGACTTGCCCGCGTTGGTATAACCCACCAGCGAGACCGCCGGCAGGTCGCGCTTGCGCCGCGCCTGCCGGCCCTGGCTGCGCTGGCGGCGCACCCGCTCCAGGCGCTTCTCCAGCTGCTTGATGCGATGACCGAGCATCCGCCGGTCCATCTCCAGCTGGGTCTCGCCCGGGCCGCGCTGGCCGATGCCGCCCTTCTGCCGCTCCAGATGGCTCCAGCCCCGCACAAGCCGGCTGGCGATGTGGCGGAGCTGGGCGAGCTCCACCTGGAGCTTACCCTCGTGGGTCCGGGCACGCTGGGCGAAGATGTCGAGGATCAGCCCGGTACGGTCGAGCACCCGGCAGCCGAGCTCGCGCTCGAGGTTGCGCTCCTGGGCCGGCGACAGCATGTGATTCACCAGCACCAGATCCGCACCGGCCGCGGCGATGCGCTCGCCGAGTTCGGCGACCTTGCCGCGACCGAGGAAGTAACGGGGGTCGGGGCGGTCCCGCCGGTTCACGACCCGGTCGACGATCTCCGCGCCGGCGGAGACCGCCAGCGCGGAGAATTCCTCCAGGGTCTCGTCCAGCGAGGCCCCACCGTCGTCGAGCTGCACCAGCACGGCGCGTTCGCCGCCCTCGGGACGATCGAATAGCTGGGCCGGCGCGGTCTCCGTCACCGGCTTACTGGTCGCTTTCCTCTGCACCCGACCCCTCTAGCTGGTGGGCTCTGACCGCGCGCGAGGGCACGATCGTGGAGATAGCGTGCTTGTACACCATCTGGCTGACACTGTTGCGCAACAGCACCACGAACTGGTCGAAGGACTCGATCTGCCCCTGCAGCTTGATGCCATTCACCAGATAGATGGAGACCGGTACCTTTTCCTTGCGCAGGGCGTTGAGAAACGGTTCCTGAAGTGATTGCCCTTTGGCCATTCCAAATGCTCCTTCGTGCCTTCGGCCCTTGTTGTTATGCGCCGGCAGCCTCCATACCCGCGCCTGCTCATCGACGGTCGGGCGGCCTCCCTCGCCGCCCGAAAGCCCTAGGGCCCAACCGCTTGGCATGAGTCTAACACGCCCGTCATGGCTTCCCTAAGGCGTTGCCGCAGCGCCGGATCGGTGGCCTCGAAGTGCCTCAGATCCGGCTCGCGGCGCAGCCATGTGAGCTGGCGCTTGGCGAACTGCCGGGTCGCAGCGACACCCCGCTCGCGCAGGGTCTCGCGATCACAGTCACCGTCCAGGTAGGCCCAGACCTGGCGGTAGCCCACCGCACGCATCGACGGCAGCTCCGCATGCAGATCCCCCCGGGCCTTCAGGCCGGCGACCTCGTCGATGAACCCCTGCTCGAGCATGGCGTCGAAACGCCGGGCGATGCGCTCGTGGAGGATGCGCCGCTCGGCAGGGGCCACTGCCCACTTGACCACACTGAACGGCAGGGGTTCCGAGCGCGCCGCACGGGTCAGCTCCGTGAGCGTGCGCCCGCTGAGCAGGTAGACCTCCAGCGCCCGCTGCACGCGCTGGGCGTCGTTGGGGTGCAGCCGCGCCGCGGTCGCCGGGTCGACGCCGGCGAGCTGGCGGTGCAGCGCCGGCCAGCCCTCGCGCCGCGCCTGCGCCTCGAGCTCGGCGCGCAGCTCGGCGTCCGCCTCCGGCAGGTCCGCCAGGCCCTCGGTGAGGGCCCGGTAGTAGAGCATGGTCCCGCCCACGAGCAGCGGGATGCGGCCCGCGCGGTGGATGGCGGCGATCTCCGCCAGCGCATCCGCGCGGAAGCCCGCCGCCGAGTAACGCTCCGAGGGATCGAGGATATCGATCAGGCGGTGGGGGGCACGGGCCAGCTCGTCGCCCCCCGGCTTGGCGGTACCGATATCCATGCCCCGGTAGACCAGGGCCGAGTCCACGCTGACGATGTCCACCGGGAAGCGCTCCACCAGGTCGATGGCGGCGGCGGTCTTGCCCGAGGCCGTCGGCCCCATGAGGAGGATCACCGGCAACGGCGCGCCCATGGCTACTGACCCCGCAGGAACAGCCGGTCCAGGTCGGCCATGGTCAGCCGTGTCCAGGTCGGCCGGCCGTGGTTGCACTGGCCGATATTGCGCGTGCGCTCCATTTCCCGGAGCAGGGCGTTCATCTCATCCAGGCTCAGACGGCGGTTGGCGCGCACGGAACCGTGACAGCCCATGGTGGCGAGCACGTGGTTCACCGCGGCCTCCACCCGGCCGCTGCGTCCCTCCGCCTGGAGGTCGGCGAGGACGTCGCGGACCAGCGTCTCGGGGTCGGCGGTGCGCAGCAGCGCCGGCAGGCGGCGGAGATGGACGACATCCGGGCCGCCTCGGTCCACCTCGAAGCCCAGGCGGGTGAAGACCTCGGCATACTCCTCGGCGATGTCCGCCTGCCGCGGCGTGACCGACACCCGCACCGGCACCAGCAACGGCTGCGAGGCCACGCCCTGCTCCGCCACCTGGTCCTTGAGGCGTTCGTAGACGATGCGCTCGTGGGCGGCGTGCATGTCCACCAGGATCAGGCCGTCGTCGTCCTGCGCAAGCACGTACACGCCGTGGAGCTGGGCCAGCGCAAAGCCCAGGGGCGGCACCTCGCCGGCGACCTCCCGCGGCTGCACGGCGGACGGCGCGTGGGCCGACGGCGGCACGGGCCGGTCGGCACGCCCGTCCGGCGGGCCGTTGTCCGTGACCGGGCGCTCTTCCGCCCCGGCCGCCGGCGCACCGCCCTCCTCCGGCCCATACAGTGCCCGGGCCTCCGCCACCGGCAGGCCCATGGAGGCCTGCTGCGGCGGTCGCGGCGGTACGCCCGCGCCGCCGGCGGGTGCTGCATGCCCCGTGCTTTCCGCCCCGACCGGCTCCGCGGCGGGCGCCACCGGCTCGGGGGCATCCGCATCGCCGGAATGCTCCAGGGCATGGTGGACCTGGCGCAGGAGGAAGTCGTAGACGAGGCGGCTGTCGCGAAAGCGGACCTCGTGCTTGGTCGGGTGCACGTTGACGTCCACCTGCCCGGGGTCGATCTCCAGGTAGAGGACATAGGCGGGGTGCCGGCCCTTGAACAGGAGGTCGGCATAGGCCCGGCGCAGGGCATGGCTGATCAGCCGGTCCCGGATCATGCGCCCGTTGAGATAGACGTACTGCAGATCCGCCTGGCCGCGGGAGGCCGTGGGCAGGCCCAGCCATCCCCACAGGCGCATCCCGGCGGCCTCGGTCTCCAGGAACAGCGACTGGTCCACGAAGGCCCGGCCGGTGAGCTCGGCGAGGCGCTGGCTCCACGCCGCGCGGTTGCCCGCCGCCGGGAGCTGCATCGCGGTGCGGCCGTTGTGCTCGAGGTTCACGGCCACGCCGGGATGGCTCATCGCCATGCGCCGCACGAGCTCCTGGACGTGGCGGAACTCGGTGCGCTCGGCGCGCAGGAACTTGCGCCGCGCCGGCGTGCGGTGGAAGAGCTCGCGGACCTCGACGGTGGTGCCCGCCGGGTGCGGCGCGGGCGCCGGCTCACCGGCCTCGCCGTCGTGCACCTCCAGCCGCCAGGCGTGCTCCTCGCCGTCGGCACGGGAGGTGATGCACAGCCGCGATACCGAGGCGATGCTCGGCAGCGCCTCACCGCGGAAGCCGAGGCTGGCGATGTGCTCCAGGTCGTCGAGCTCACGGATCTTGCTGGTGGCATGGCGGCCGACGGACAGGCGGAGGTCCGCCGGGCTCATGCCCTGACCGTCGTCACGCACCCGGATGAGGCCCTTGCCGCCGGCCTCCACCGCCATGTCGATGCGCCGGGCGCCGGCGTCGATGGCGTTCTCGAGCAGCTCCTTCACCACGGAGGCGGGGCGCTCGATGATCTCCCCCGCGGCGATCTGATCGACCAGCAGGGGCGGCAGCTCACGTATTCGGGGTTCGGTCTCGGGGGTGCCCATACCGCCCATTATGGGGGCTCACCCGGGCCAGGGCCATGGCCCGGTTCACGGGATACGCAGGCGCGTCCCGGCGACGATGGTGTCACCGTTGATCTCGTTGGCGCGGCGCAGGCGGCTGACGCTCACGCCATGATTCGAGGCGATCTCGCTCAGGGTGTCGCCCCGTTTGACCACGTACTCCTGCGACGTCGAGCCCGCCATGCGCAGCCGCGGCCGGTGGGCGTTGGCATACCGGGTAATACCCTCGGCCAGCGCCGAGGCCAGCTCCTGCTGGTGACTGGCGGATCGCAGCAGCCGCTCCTCCTGCGGGTTGGAGATGAACGCCAGCTCCACCAGCACCGAGGGCATGTCCAGGGACTTGAGCACCACGAACGCGGCCTTGCCCACGTCCCGGCTGTGCATCCGCCCGACGTTGTCCATCTCGCCGATCAGCGTGTTGGCCAAACCAGTGCTGGCCTCGATGGTCGCCGCGCGGGAGAGGTCGAGGAGCACGGAGGCGACCATGTCGTCCTTGTCGTCCAGGGACACACCGCCGATACGGTCGGCGGCGTTCTCGTTGCGCGCGAGCATGCGCGCGACCTCGCCGGAGGCACCGCGGCGGGAGAGGATGTAGACGGAGCCGCCGCGCACGCTGCGCTGGCGCACGGCGTCGGCATGAATGGAGACGAACATGTCCGCCCCCACCGCCCGGGCCTTGCGGGTCCGCTCACGCAGGCCGATGTAGTAGTCGCCCTTGCGGGTGAGCACGGGACGGAACCCCGGCGTCTTCTCGAGGATCGCGGCGAGCTTGCGGGCGACCTTGAGCACGACGTCCTTCTCGTGGGTACCGTGCGCCCCCGTGGCACCCGGGTCCTCACCGCCGTGGCCCGCATCGATGGCGATCACCAGGTCGCCCTGGCGCTCGGACTGCCGCCGCACCTCGCGCTCCGCCTTGCGGTTGGCCGCCTGCTTGCTGGGGCTCTCCAGGTCGACCACCAGGCGATGGCCGTAGGTGTCGTTGGGGGAGACGGTGAACGCCTTCGCCTTGGCGGCGCCGTCCAGATCCAGCACCACCCGCAGGTCCCGGCCGTGGCGCACACCGGTGCGGATGTCCTTGAGCACGCCGGTGACCTCGTCGCTCCGCACCGCCGTATCCGCGATCCCTGCCTCCGGCAGATCGACGACCACGCGCCTGGGATTGTCCAGCGTGAACATCTTGTAATCCGAAGCGCCGGAGAGATCGAGCACCACGCGGGTATGCTCCGGACCCGACCACGTGCGCACGTCCGTGACCTGCGTACGGGCCGCGTGCGCCACGCCGACGATCAGGCTGAGCACTAGCGCGAGCACAAGGCGCATGAAGGGATTCCTGTTCTTCTCCGGGACGCTGTAGGTGCCAGTTAGGCACAAACACTGGGGTATTTCAACACTTTTCTCTTACTGAGCAGAGAGATAGACGCGGTTTCTGGATTATCACTTCAATCCGGAAGGTGCGCCCGCAACGCGGAGAGCGCTGTCTCGCCCGCCTCGCTGCAGGCCTCGACGGTCAGTGTCCGCCCCGTCCCGCCGGCGTCGAGGGCAAGCCTCAGGTCGGGCGCCGGAAGCACGCCCGCCCCGCGCTCCGGCCACTCCACGAGCACCACCGCAGGCCGCTCGAAGAGATCGCGCAGGCCGAGGAATTCCAGCTCCTCCGGATCGGCAAGGCGATAGAGGTCCAGGTGGAACACCCGCCGGCCGCCGCATTCATAGGGCTCGATGAGGGTATAGGTCGGGCTGCGCACCGCCCCCGTGTGCCCGAGCCCACGGAGCACGGCGCGCGCGAGGGTGGTCTTGCCTGCACCGAGGTCGCCGGCGAGGGTCACCGTCAGCGCCTCCGGCAGGCAGGCGGCGAGCGCCATGCCCACCGCCTCGGTGGCCGCGGCATCCGGGAGGGTACGGGTGAGCCCGCTCATGCCGGCAGGACCTCGGACAGTGCCTCGATCACGTCCCGGGCGAGCAGTGCCCGGGGGCCGGTACGCACCGCTGCGCGGTCGGCGGCGCCGCCGTGGACCGCCGCGGCCACCGCCGCTGCCTCGCCCACGCCGAGCCCCTGGGCCAGCAGCCCGGCGACCACGCCGGTAAGGACATCCCCCATGCCGCCGCTCGCCATGCCCGGGTTGCCGGCGGTGCACAGCCAGCGTTCCTCGCCGGCACCGACCAGCGTGCCGGCGCCCTTGAGCAGCGCGGCCCCGCCAAAACGGCTAAGCAGCTCGTCCACCGCCGCGAACCGGTCGCGCTGCACCTCGGCGGTGTCGCGGCGCAGCAGCCGTGCCGCCTCCCCCGGGTGCGGGGTGATCACCCGGCGCGGGTTCGCCACCGGCCCCTCCGTCGCGAGGAGGTTGAGGGCATCGGCGTCGGCGACCAGCGGCCCGTCAAACCCGCCAACGGCAGCAAGCATCCCGCGGCCCCAGTCCGACTGTCCAAGCCCCGGGCCGATGGCCACCACACTCGCGCGCTCGAGCAGCGGCTCCAGGGCGGCGGGGCTGTCCACCGCATGGGCCATGGCCTCGGGGCACGCGGCGAGGAGCGGCGCGATATGGCGCTTGCGGGTCGCCACGCTCACGAGCCCGGCCCCCGTGCGTGCCGCGGCCTCCGCGGCGAGGCGAACGGCACCGCCGAAGCCGTGGTCGCCGCCGATCACCAGCACGTGGCCGAAATGGCCCTTATGACTCGTGGGCGAACGCGGCGCCAGCCATCCGGCCACCGCCCCGGCGTCCACCCGCCGGGCGGCGGGCGGCATGCCCTCGAACACCGCGGGGGGCACGTCGAGATCGTCGTAGCAGACCGTGCCGGTATAGTCCGGCGCGGCACCGGTGAACAGCCCCTGCTTGAGGCCTATGAAGGTCGGGGTGACGTCCGCGCGGAAGGCGACACCGAGACAGGCGCCGGTGGCGGCACTGATGCCCGAGGGCACGTCCACGGCGAGCCGGCCGACGGGGCGCACATTGGCAGCCCCGATGGCCTCGGCATAGTCCCCGGCGACCTCGCGATCCAGGCCGGTGCCGAGCAGCGCGTCGACGACGACGTCCGCGCCGTCCAGCGCCCCGGCATCCCACGGCTCCGGGGCGACGAGTTCGCGGCAGCGGCCCATCGCCTCCGCCGCGGCACCGCGCAGGCGGGCCGGGTCGGAGACGGCGACCACGCGCACCTCCAGCCCCGCCGCGGCGGCCAGCCGGGCGATCACGTAGCCGTCACCGCCGTTGTTGCCGCCGCCGCAGAGCACCGTGACCCGCCGCGCCCCCGGCCAGTGGCGGCGCAGCAGCCGGTAGGCGGCACGCCCGGCCTGCTCCATCAGCCGCTCGCCGGGAATGCCGTGGTCCTCGATGGCCCGGCGGTCGAGCTCCCGGACCTGCTCGGGGGTGTAGAGTCGTGTCGGTAACGCTTCCATGGCTCGCTCCGCGCTCCAGCCGCACAGGACAGCCCCGCAGTATACCGGGCCGGGGCGGGGACACTCACGCGGGACCGCCCGGCCGACGTGGCACCCTCCTGGGTCGGCCGGGCCGTAGCGCCGCGCGGACGCGTTGCCCGCGAGCCGTTCCGGTGCCCAGAGACACGACAATCCCGCCGGAAAGACGAGTAAAATAGGCGTATGAGCGACGCCGCGACCGACACCGCCCCGTCCATGACCGATCTCGCCGGAGACATCCGGCGCTGGGCACGGGAGCTCGGCTTCAGCGACGCCGGCATCGCCGCCCCGGACCTCAGCCAGGACGAAGCGCACCTGCTGCGCTGGCTCCGGGAGGGCCGCCAGGGCGGGATGCACTACATGGGCCGGCACGGCGTCAAGCGCGCCCGTCCGTCGGTGCTCCACCCGGGGACGGTGCGCGTGATCAGCGTCCGCCTGGACTACCGCCCCGACGACGTCGAGGACGACGCCCGGGTGCTCGCCGACGGCGCGCGCGCCTTCGTCGCCCGCTACGCCCTCGGCCGGGACTACCACAAGCTCATGCGCCGGCGCCTGCAGCAGCTCGCCCGGCGCATCGAGGCCGCCGCCGGCACGTTCGGCTACCGGGCCTTCGTGGACTCCGCACCGGTGCTGGAGAAGGCGCTCGCGCGCAACGCCGGGCTCGGCTGGATCGGCAAGAACACCCTGGTGCTCTCGCGCGAGGCGGGGTCGTACTTCTTCCTCGGGGAGCTGTTCACGGACCTGCCGCTGCCGGCGGACGAGCCGCCCACGGCGCACTGCGGCAGCTGCCGGGCCTGTCTGACGGCATGCCCGACGGGGGCGATCACGGCGCCCTACCAGCTCGACGCCCGGCGCTGCATCTCGTATCTCACCATCGAGCACCACGGCACCATCCCGGAAGCGCTGCGCCCGGCCATCGGCAACCGCATCTTCGGCTGCGACGACTGCCAGAGCATCTGTCCGTGGAACCGCTACGCGCAGCCCACCGACGAGGCCGACTTCCACCCCCGCCACGGGCTGGACCACGCCTCGCTGGTCAGCCTGTTCCGCTGGGACGAGGCCACCTTCCTCAAGCGCACGGAGGGCTCGGCCATCCGCCGCCTCGGCCACGAGCGCTGGCTGCGCAACATCGCCGTCGCCCTGGGCAACGGTCCGGCCTCGGATGAGGCGCTCGCCGCCCTGCGCGAGCGCACCGCCCACCCCTCGGAACTGGTGCGCGAGCACGTGCAGTGGGCGCTGGAACGGCTGGGGGCGCAGACGTAGCCGTTCCCCGGCGCGGACCACCGCTCATGGGGCCTCGGCGGCGCGTTCGCGCAGCAGCGCATGCAGCGCCGATGCCGCGGCGGACAGGGGCTGGCGCCGCCGGGTAATGATACCGAGCCGGCGTTCGATGACCGGCTCGACCAGGGGCCGGTGACCAAGGCCGGCGGCGGCGATCTGCCGGAAACTGAGCGCCGGCAGGACGCTGATCCCCATGCCGGCGGCGACCATCCGGCCCACCGTGGCGATCTGGTTGACCTCGCACCGGATATCCAGCGTGCCGCCGACCTCGGCCATGACGCGGTCGATCGCCTGGCGCGCACTCGACAACCGGTTGATGCCGATGAACGGAACCCCCGCCAGCGCCGCCCACGCCACCGTCTCCCCCACCAGCAGCGGATGGCCTTCCGGGCAAACGGCCACGTAGCGGTCGAGCAGCAGCGGCTCAAAGGCGAGATCGTCCGAGTCCAGCGGCGGCACCGACACCCCGATGTCCGCCCGCCCTTCACGCACGCGCTGCCCCACCTCGTCGGCGAGGACGTCGTGCACGCTGAGATTGACCCGTGGGTGGCGCTCCCCGAACGTCGAGATCACCGGCGGCAGCAGGCCCGCCGCAAGCGTCGGCAGCGCCGCGACGGTGACCTTGCCCCGTTGCTTGGAGAACAGCTCGGTGAGGTCCGCGAACGCCTCGGTCCAGTCGTTGAGCAGCCGCACGGCCACCGGCAGAAAGGCCTGCCCCTCCGGCGTCAGCGTCATGTGACGCCCCGAGCGCGCGAACAGCGCACCGCCCACGCCGCTCTCCAGCTTGCGGATGGCAAGGCTCAGCGCCGGCTGCGAGAGGTGCAGCCGTTCGCTCGCCTCGGCGAAGCTGTCCGACTGGGCGGAGACCACGAAGGCCCGCAGCTGCTTGACGGTCGGTGTCATCTCCTCGCCCCCGCGCCTTATTGTTTTATTTTACAAAACATTATTCAGAAATAATAAATTAGACAAATATAGCGGCCCGCCGCAACGATACCTCCGTGCCGCACACCGGCACACCGCCAACGCCATAACGGCCGGCACCGCACACGCACGGCGCCGGCGGAGGAGGAGATCATGCGCAAGCTGACCGCTGCCGCGGCGGCCGCAATGGCCGCGCTCACCCTGAGCCAGGGCGCGCTGGGCGCCGACGAGATACTCATCGGCTCGACGTCCACGTCATCCAGCCACTACAGCTATTTCGTCGCCGTCAATCAGGTCATCAACGACTACGCCGAGGGCGTCAACGCCTCGGTGGTGGAGACCGGCGCCACGGTGGACAACCTCCGGCGGCTCTCCCGCGGGCAGGTCGACCTCGGCCTGGTCACCACCAATGTGGGCTATCACGCCTACAAGGGCACCGGTGCCTTCGACGGGCACGCCGTCGACAGCCGGCTACTCTGGGTCTATACGGTCGCGCCGCAGAATGTCGTCGTGCGCAAGGACGCCGGCATCGAGACACTCGCCGGCCTCGACGGCCGCCGGCTGAATCCGGGCATCACCGGCTCGGCCACCGAGAAGACCACCGAGGCGGTGATGCGGACCCTGGGCATCTCGCCGGACTACGTGCGCGGCTCCACCAGCGACATCGTCAGCGCGATCAAGGACAACCGCCTCAATGGCTACGTCAAGTCCGGGGTGGGTGACCGCCTCGACGGCTCGTCACTGGACATCGCCACCTTCACCCCCATCCGCGTGCTCTCGCTGACCGGCGCGCAGAAACGCACCCTGCGCGAGGAGATGCCGGACATCGGCGTGGTGGACGTCCCCGCCGGGGCCGCGGAAGGCATCCCCGCCTACGCCACCTGGGCCTTCGGCGTCGCCGTGCACGCCCGTCCGGGGCTGAGCGACGAGGCCGCCTACCGCATCGTCAAGGCCGTGATGGAGCACCAGGGGCCGCAGGCCAACGCGTTCAAGTCGCTGGAGGGCGCCGACCTCGGGGCGATGACGATGGACTACGGCACCGTCCCCCTGCACCCCGGCGCGGCACGCTACTACCGCGAGCAGGGCATGGACATCCCCGACCAGCTCCAGCCCCGCTGACCGCGGCCGCACGCCGGGAGCACGACCATGCGCGAGCGACTCACGACCGCCCTGGCCCTCGTGCTGGGCGGCTTCATCCTCTACACCTCGGCGTTCGGCCAGTTCCCGAGCCTGGTGCAGCGGCCGGTGTTCCTGGCCCTGGTCCTCCTGCTCGGCCTGGCCGTCTACCCGCTGCCGGCGGGCCCGCGCCTGCGCCCGGCGACGCTCGCCGTCGACGTGCTGCTGGGCGCGGTGGCGGTCGCCGGCTGCGGGTACGTGGCGCTCAACCACGAGCGCATCCTCACCGAGCTGCCCTGGGCGACGCCCACGGACATGGTGATGACGGCCGGGCTGGTCGCCGCGATCCTGGAGGTCTCCCGGCGCGCCATCGGCTGGCTGTTCCCGTCGCTGGTGGTGGTCGGCCTGGCATACGCGTTCTTCGGCAACCTGCTCCCCGGGGCTCTGGCGCACCGGGGCTTCGGGCCAGCGTTCGTCACCGAGACGCTGTTCCTGGGCGACCTGGGCGTGTGGGGGCTGCTCGTGGGCGTCGCCGCGACCACCATCGCCGCGTTCGTGCTCTTCGGCAGCCTCCTGCTGCATACCGGCGGCGGCCAGACCTTCATCGACGCCTCCGTGCGCCTCGGCGGGCGCAGCCCCGGCGGCGCGGCCAAGGTCGCGACGGTGGCGTCGAGCCTGTTCGCGATGGTCAGCGGCAGCGCCGTGGCCAATGTGGCGACGACGGGCAATTTCACCATTCCGCTGATGAAGCGGCTGCGCTACCCGCCGGCCCTGGCCGCGGCGGTCGAGGCCGTCGCCTCCACCGGCGGCCAGATCGCGCCGCCGATCCTCGGGGCGGCGGCATTCGTGATGGCGGAGGTGCTCGGCGAGAGCTACGTACGCATCGTGCTCGCCTCGATACTGCCTGCGGTGCTGTTCTACGTCGCGGTATTCCTCACCGTCCACCTGCTGGCGCTGCGCCGCGGCCTGCCGGTGGTGCCGGAGGCGGACATGCCCGCCTGGCCAGCCATCCTGCGCCCCGGGCGACTCATGCCCATCGCCGCGGCACTGGGCGGGCTGTTCTACGGCGTGCTCACCGGCCACTCCATCCAGACCTCGGCATTCTTCGGCGTGGTCGCGGTGGTGGCGACCTTCGTGGGCTTCTCGGTGCACGCGGGCATGCCGGTGCGGACCATCGCCGCACGGCTGACCAGCGGCATCGCCGACGCCGGCCGCGGCATGGTGATCATCGGCGTGCTGCTCGCCGGCGCCCAGATCCTGGTGGCGATGATCAACATGACCGGGATCGGCGTCACCCTGGCCGGGCTGATCGTCGACCTGGCCGGTCACTCCGGGCTGCTGGTGGCGGCCATCGTCGCCGCCATCTGCCTGATCATGGGGATGGGCATCCCCACGACAGCGGCCTACGTGCTGGTCTCCTCGGTGCTCGCCCCGGCGCTCACCGAGCTCGGGTTCCAGCCGCTGGTCGCCCATCTGTTCGTGTTCTACTTCGCCACGATTTCCGTGATCACGCCGCCGGTGTGCGTGGCGGTATTCGTCGCCTCCGGCATCGCCGGGACGAACTGGCTGCCCGCGGCGGGCCAGGCTGTGCGCCTCGGCGCGGCTACGTATGTCATCCCGTTCGTGATGCTTGCCTACCCGGCGCTGGCCGGCTTCGGCAACGCCGGTGACGTCGTCCTGGCCGCCTGCCAGGGCCTGGCCTTCGTGCTCGCCTTCGCGACCCTGCTCTCCGGGATCCGCCCGGCTCTGGGCCGGGCCGCGGGCACGGCAGTGCTGCTCGCCGCCGTGGCACTCGCCCTCGCACCGGGATGGCCGAGCACCCTCGCCGCACTGGCCCTGCTCGCGGCGCTGCTCGTAATTGCGCGGCGCCGGCGCGACACCCCGGACAACACCCCGGCACACCCGGGGGACATGGCGGAAATCACCAACTCAGGAGACGGCCGATGACGTTTCTCGTGGGCTGCGGCGCCGGCTTCTCCGGCGACCGCACCGACGCCGCCGAGGCGGTGGTGGACGAGCTCGTCCGCCGCGGCGAGCCTTGTGCGCTGATATTCGAGACCCTGGGGGAGCGGACCCTGGCCGCCGCCCAGCGTGCCATGGACGCCGATCCCGGTGCGGGCTACGAACCGCTGCTGGCCGATTACCTGTCGCCGGTGCTGGACCGTTGCCTCGATCACGGCATCCCGGTGCTCGGCAACTTCGGCGCCGCCAACCCCCGCGCGGCATGCGAGCGCATCGCCGCGCTGATGCGCGCCGCGGACCACCCGCAGGGCCGCATGGCCCGGGTCGAGGGTGACGACCTCCGCGAGCGTCTGGCCACGCTCGACCTCGCCCCCTGGGACGCCGAGCACGAATCGCTGCCGGCGCGCGACGCCATCATCGCGGCGAACGCCTATCTGGGCGCACCGCCGCTGGCCGAGGCCCTGGCACGGGGAGGCGACGTGGTCGTGACCGGCCGAGTCGCGGATCCGGCGCTGGCGCTGGCACCGCTGGTGAACCACTTCGGCTGGCCCTGGGACGACTGGGACCGCCTCGCCGCCGGGGCCCTCGCCGGCCACCTGGTGGAGTGCGGCGCACAGGTCACCGGCGGCTACTTCGCCGACCCCGGCTACAAGGACGTCCCGGGCCTGGCGGTGCTGGGCTACCCCATCGTCGAGGTCGATCGCGACGGCGGCATCGTCGTCACCAAGCCCCGCGACAGCGGCGGCCTGGTGACGACGCAGACCGTGCGCGAGCAGCTGCTCTACGAGATCCATGACCCCGCCGGCTACGTCACACCGGACGTGGTGATCGACCTCTCCGGCGTCGAGGTAAACCAGCAGGGACCGGACCGGGTCGCGGTCACCGGCGTGCGCGGCCGCCCCGCCCCGGAACGCCTCAAGACCACGGTGTGCTACGACGCCGGCTGGCAGGGCGAGGCCGGGATCACCTACGCCGGGCCCAACGCCCTCCCCCGCGCACGGCTCGCGGCAGAGACCCTGCGCGAGCGTTTCGCGCGCCGCCTGCCGGCGGACCTGCGCTGCCGGTTCGACTACATCGGCCACGTGAGCGTGTTCGGCGACGACGACGGCACCCTGCAGTCCGAAGCGCCGCCGACCGCGCCGGCGGAGGTACGCCTTCGCCTCGCCGTCGCCCACACCGGGCGCGCCGCGGTGGAGACGGCCACCCAGGAGCTGCTCGCGCTCTACTGCACCGGCCCGGCCGGCGGCGGCGGCGTGCGCCGCCATCACCGCCGGCGGGTGGCGACGGTGTCATTCCTCGTCCCCCGTGCCCAGGTGCCGACCCGCGTACACACCCTCGACGCCGCCGGGGAGGCGGCCACGGATACGGAGACAGGCCGATGACGGCGCGCCGCGTCACGCTCCACGAGATCGCCCACGCCCGCGCCGGGGACAAGGGCAACCGGCTCAACCTGGCGCTGTTCGTCTACGACCCCGCGGACTACGACGCCGTGGTCGCACAGGTCACCGAGCAGCGCGTGCTCGAGACGTTCGCCCATCGCGGCGCCACGCGGGTACGCCGCCACCTCCTCCCGCAGCTCGCGGGGATGAACCTCGTCATCGACGCGGTCCTCCAGGGCGGCGTCAACGGCGCGCTCAACCTCGACGGCCACGGCAAGTCCCTGTCCTTCCGGCTGCTGGCGCTGGCGGTGACACTGCCCGGTTGAACGGTCGCCCCGCCGGGTTCAGCCCCGACCGCCAGGCAGGTCATAAACCGCGGTCGGATCGCGCCGCGGCATACCCGTGACGGGAACCGGCGTTGCAGGTTGGCTGCTCCCGGCAGCCAACATCCCGCACCGTGGCACCGGGGACGTCGGCTGCCTTCGAGCAGCCGACCTACCGCCACGTCATACCCCTCTCCCCTCGCGGTGGACGGGTCGGGGAAGAGGGTTCTTCCAGGGACGGCGGGTCTTGTGGAATCGCTGTGCCGGATGCACTGCCGTGTAGGTTGGCTGCTCCCGGCAGCCAACATCCCGTCCCGCGGCGCCGGCAACGTCGACTGCCGGGCGCAGCCGGCCTGATGACGCCGGCGCGCGCGTTCTGCCGGCGGCTCAGGCGACCTGGGCGGGGACCGCGTTGCGCGTGCCGGCGATACGGTTGTCCGCGTCGCAGTAAACGAGGGTGGGCGCGTGCTCCGCGGCTTCGGCGTCGTCCATGAGGGCGTAGGCGCAGATGATCACGCGGTCGCCGACGTTCGCCTTGTGGGCGGCGGCACCGTTGAGCGAGATGATCCGCGAGCCGCGTTCGCCGAGGATAGCGTACGTCGAGAAACGCTCGCCGTTGGCGATGTTGTAGACGTGGACCTCCTCGTTCTCACGGATCCCCGCGGCGTCGAGGAGGTCCGCGTCGATCGCGCAGGAGCCCTCGTACTCCAGCTCGGTATGGGTCACGCGGGCCTGGTGGAGCTTGCACTTGAGCATGCTCAGATACATGGGAAACCCTCCGGGGTAAGGGGTGATGCGATCCGGCCTGATGACCGCGGCCGGCCCTGACAGGAACCGGCGACCTGGGGCGCAGCGAACACCCGCGTCAGGACGCTAGAGCCGGACGGCGACATTGTCGATGAGCCGTGCCCGGCCGAGCCAGCCCGCGCCGAGGACGATCAGCTCCTCCTCCGAGCCGGTGGGGTCGCCGAGATCCCCGGGCCGGCGGATCCTGAAGTAGTCCGGGCGGAAGCCCGCCTCGGCGATGGCCTCGCTGCCGGCGGCCTCGATCGCGGCAAAGTCCCGCTCGCCGGCGGCGAGCCGTGCCGCCGCATCCCGCAGCGCCCGATTGAGCGCCGGCGCGCGGGCACGCTCGTCCTCACCTAGGTAGACGTTACGCGAGCTCATGGCGAGGCCGTCGGACTCCCGCGCCACCGGCGCACCGACGATCTGCACCGGCATGTTGAGATCCCGCGCCATGCGGCGGATGACCATGAGCTGCTGATAGTCCTTGCGCCCGAACACCGCCATATCCGGGGCGACCACATTGAGCAGCTTCGCCACCACGGTGGCGACGCCCTGGAAATGCCCCGGCCGGGTCGCGCCGCAGAGGATGCCGGACAGCGCCGGGACGTCCACCACGGTGGAGAGACCGCCGCCCCCGGGGTACATCTCCTCCACGGTGGGCGCGAAGACGACGTCCACGCCGGCCCCGGCGAGCTGCTCGCAGTCCGACTCCAGGGTGCGTGGGTAGGCGTCGAAGTCCTCCTCCGGACCGAACTGCGTCGGATTGACGAAGATGCTCACCACCACGCGGTCGCTGCGCTCGCGGGCCTCGTCCACGAGGGTCATGTGCCCGCCGTGGAGATTGCCCATGGTGGGCACCAGGCCGACCTCCTCGCGGGCGTCCCGCCAGGCACGGACCTGGGCGCGAAGCTCGGTGACGTTGTTGATGATGTGCATGGGATGCCCCGTGTTCCGTCGGGCGCCCGCCTGCCGGCGAACGCTAGAAGCTGTGCTCGTCCGTGGGGAAGCGATGCTCGCGGACCGCGGCGACGTAGGCCGCCAGCGCCGCGGGGATGCTGCCCGCCTCGGGCATGAAGTCGCGGGAGAACTTCGGCGGCCGGCCCCGGGTGACGCCGAGCATGTCCTGGAGGACGAGCATCTGGCCGTCGCAGTGCGGGCCCGCGCCGATACCGATCAGCGGGATGGTGAGCTCCCGGGTCAGCCGCCCGGCCAGCGCCGCCGGGATACACTCCACGAGCAGCATGTCGGCGCCGGCACGCTCCAGCGCCAGGGCGTCCTCCACCATGCGCTCGGCGGTCTCGCTGTCGCGGCCCTGCACGCGGTAGCCGCCGATCTTGTGCACCAGCTGGGGCTGCAGCCCGAGGTGGCCGCACACCGGCACGCCCGCACCCGCCAGCGCAGCGACCACGCCGGCCTGATCACCGGCGCCCTCGAGCTTGATCATCTGCGCACCGCCCTCCTTCATCAGGCGGCCGGCGTTGTGGAGCGCCGTGGGCACGTCGGGATAGCTCATGAACGGCATGTCGGCCATGACCAGCGCGCCGGGGGAGGCGGCGGTCACGCACCGGGTGTGGTAGACGATCTCGTCCACCGTCACCGGCAGGGTGGTCTTGCGGCCCTGCATGACATTGCCCAGGGAATCCCCCACCAGCATGACGTCGACGCCCGCGGCGTCCTCCGCGCTGGCCAGGGTGAAGTCGTAAGCGGTCAGGCAGGCGATGGGGGTGCCTTCACGCTTCATGCGGTGCAGCCGGGCGACGGTCACCGGCTGCGAACGGGGTTTTTGTTCTCCCGAATACATACCCTCACTCCCGTGTGGCCCGCACCGCCGGCGACCATCGCCGGGGCACGATTCAGTTCACACGTTGCAGCGCGGCATCATCGACCCGGGCGAGCAGCGCGTCAACCACTCCCTGCCCCGGCACATCCAGGCCGGGATCGATCTCCTGCAGCGGGCGGAGGACGAACGCGCGCTCGCCGATGCCCGGATGGGGCACCACCAGGCGCGGGTGATCGATGCGTTGCTCACCATAGAGCACGAGGTCGAGATCGAGGGTACGTTCGCCCCAGCGGCGGTGGCGCACGCGGCCCTGGGCGCGCTCGATAGCCTGCAGCGCATCGAGCAGCGCCAGCGGCTCCAGCGACGTGCGCAGGCGAACCACGGCGTTGACGAAATCCGGCTGGTCCTGGGGCCCCATCGGCGGGTTGCGGTACAGCGAGGAGCACGCCTCCAGGCGGGTCTCCGGCAGCGCCTCCAGCGCCGCCATGGCCTGGCGAACCTGCGTGACCGGGCCGCCGATGTTGCTGCCGACGGCCACCCAGGCGGGGAGGCTACTCCTCATCGTCACCGTCGTTGTCGCCATCGTCACCGCGCCGTCCCCGCCGCCCGCGGCGGCCGCGCTTGCCCCCGCCGCCGGAGGCGCCGGTCATGGCCCGCCGCCGCTCCGGGTCGGCGTCCTGGAACTCCGTCCACCAGTTCGCCAGCTCCGGGTCGGCATCGCCGACCTCGGCGCGGAGCAGGAGGAAATCGTAGGCGGCACGGAAGCGCGGGTGACCGAGCAGGCGCTGGGCACGCTTGCCGGAGCGCTTCTCGAAACGCGGCTGCAGCGACCAGATCTCGCGCATGGGCACGCCGAAGCGCTTGGGGATGGTGACCACCGCCACCTGCTCCTGGACCACGGCCGCAGACGCCTGCTGCAGCGCCTGGCCGTCGCTGTCGACGTCGTCCTGCCACTCGGCGGCGCGTTCGACGACCACCGGCCAGAGCATCGCGGCGAACAGGAACGCCGGCGTGACCGGGCGCTCCTCCATGATGCGCAGGTCGGTATTCGCGAGCGCCCGCGCGATGAAGCGCACGGCCACGTCGTCGCCGGCCTCGTCCAGGAGGGTATCGGTGGCGGGGAAGAGATAGCGGTAGAGCCCGAAGCGGCGGAGCAGCTCGAAGGTCCCCTCGCCCTGGCCGCCCATGAACAGCTTCAGCACCTCCTCGAACAGCCGCGCCGCGGGGATGTCGGCGAGCAGCGGCGCCAGCCGGGGCATCGCCTCGGCCACGTCCGGGTCGATGCGGAAGCCGAGCTTCACGGCGAAGCGCACCGCCCGAAGCATGCGCACCGGATCCTCGCGGAAGCGCACCTCCGGGTCGCCGATGAGCCGGATCACCGCGGCCTCCAGGTCGGCCATGCCGCCGGCATAGTCGACGATGGAGAAATCGGCGATGTTGTAGTAGAGCGCGTTGACGGTGAAGTCGCGCCGCAGCGCGTCCTCCTCGATGGTGCCGTAGACGTTGTCACGCAGCACCAGGCCGTCCTCGGTGACGTGGTCGCCGTCGCTGTCCTCCTCGCCACCGTTGTTGAGGGCGCGGAAGGTCGCCACCTCGATGATCTCGCGACCGAAGTGCACGTGGGCGAGGCGGAAGCGCCGCCCGATCAGCCGGCAGTTGCGGAACAGCTCGTTGACCTGCTCCGGGGTGGCGTCCGTGGCGATATCGAAATCCTTGGGTTCACGACCCAGCGAGAGATCGCGCACACCGCCGCCGACGAGATAGGCCTCGTAGCCGCCGTTTTTCAGCCGGTAGAGGACCTTGAGGGCGTTATCGCTGATCTGCGATCGGGAGATCCGGTGGTCGGACCGCGGGACGATGACGGGCTGGACGTGTTGGGCTGGCTGTTCAAACACGGACTGGAACCGGCCTCTTGTGCGGGAATAAAGATTCCGTATAATAGCAGCCCTCAAGACGCGGTGCACCGCGGACGGCGGCTCTTCAAGGGCCCCGGCGACAACACGCTCCCATCGTCTAGCGGTAAGGACGCCGCCCTCTCAAGGCGGAAACCGGGGTTCAAATCCCCGTGGGAGCGCCATCTTCGCAAAGGCCGCCTCAGGGCGGCCTTTTTCGTTCCGGCCGACCGGCGGTACAACGGAATACGCACAGTGAGCGAGCCCCCACGCACCAGCGGCCTGTTCCGGCGCCTCGCGGCGATGGTCTACGACGGCCTGCTGCTGATTGCACTGTGGATGATCGCCACCGGCGTGCTCGTCGCCTTCAACCACGGCGAGGCCATCCCGCCCGGCCACCTCGGCTACCAGCTCGTACTGCTCGCGATCGGCGCGGTCTTCCTCTGCGGGTTCTGGTGGCGCGCCGGGCGCACCCTGGGCATGCAGGCGTGGCGGCTGTGCCTGGTGCGCCGCGACGACGGCGGCCCGGTGGATCTGCGCCTCGCGCTGCTGCGCTACCTCGCCGCCCTGCTCTCCTGGGCGAGCCTGGGCCTCGGCTTCCTCTGGTCGCTGGTGGACCGCGACCGCCTCGCCTGGCACGACCGCCTCTCGGGCACCCAGCTCGTCGTCATCCCGCGGCGACGCTGAGGCCACGCCGCCGTCAGCGCAGCCGCTGCAGCCCCGCCACCGCGAGGACCATGAAGATCAGCGACGGCGCCATCGCGCTCAGCACCGGCGGGAACCCGTAGATCACGCCCGCCTGGTTGAGCAGGCGGTTGAGCAGCATGAACGCGGTACCCACCAGCACGCCCACCACGATCTGCTGCCCCGAACCCGCCCGCGGGCGGACGTAGAGCACCAGCGGCACCGCGAGCAGCAACATCACCATTGTCGCCAGCGGCGTGGCGAGCTTCACCCAGAAGGCCAGACGGTAACGCACGGTATCCAGGCCGTTGCGGGTGCGGTAGTCGATATAGCGGTAGAGCTCCGGCAGCGGCAGCAGCTCCGGCGGCAGCGCCACCAACCCCAGCAGCTCCGGGTTGAGCTCCGCCTCCAGCACCCGGCCGTCCGGACGGCTTACGCGCACACCGTCCGCGCCGATGCGGGTCACCTCCACACCGGAGAGCAACCACCGACCATCCTTGTAGCGTCCGCGCTCGGCGGTGACGATCCGGGTCAGCCGGCCATTGGCGATGCGGTAGACGCGCACACCCTCGACCTGGGTCTGCTCGCGCACGCGCGCGACATGGATATAGCGTGAGCCGTCCCGCAGCCACAGGCCGCCATCGCCGATCCCGGCGCTGCCCCCGCCGATGCTGCGCGCACGCAGGTCCTGGCCTAGGCGCGAGGCCGCCGGCGCGGCCCACTCGCCCAGCGCCACCGCGCCCACCGCGAGCAGCAGCCCCGTAATCACCACGGCACGGGTAATCCCGCCGATGGACAGGCCCGCGGCGCGCATCGCCGTGAGCTCGCTGCGCGCGGCGAGCCCGCCCAGGGCGACCAGCGCCCCCACCAGCGTCGCCACCGGGAACATCTCGTAGGCGCTGCGGGGCACCTGCAGCAGCACGTACACCAGCGCCATCAGGCTGGTGTAGCCGCCCTGGCCCACGTCCCCGCTCTCGTTGATGAAGCTGAACACCGCGTCCAGCGCGACGATCACCAGCAGCGCCATGAGCGCACCGAGGATGACCTGACGGCCGATGTAGCGCGACAGCCGGTTCATGACGGCCTCCGTGGCAGGCCGTACTCGCGCACCAGCATCGCCACGGCGAACACGCCAAGTGCGGCGTGGACCCACCACAGCCCAAGCCACTGGGGTGCCAGGCCGCTCTCGTACCAGTCCTGCGCGACCTTGAGGCCGTTGAAGTACACCACATAGAGCAGCACCGCCCCCACCAGCTTGGCGTAGCGCCCTTCCCGCGGGCCGGTTCGCGCCAGCGGTATCGCCGCGAGCATCAGCGTGAACACGCTCACCGCCATGCCGAGCCGCCACTGCAGCTCGGCGTAGTCGGCACGCCTGCCGCCGGCGAGCAGCCGGGGCACGCTGCGGGCGTCGCGCTCGAGATGACCTTTGGTCGGCGCCCGGGCGTCCAGGCGGATCCCGTGCTCCTTGAACGAGAGCATCCGCCAGGCGAGCAGGCCCGGCGAGCCGTCGTAGCGCCAGCCGTCCACGAGCACGAGGAAGCGCCCGCCGGTATCCGGGTCGGTGCGGCGGTAGGCGCTGTCGGCGACGATCACGCGGTCCACGCCGTCGCCGGGCAGGCGGGCGAAGACATCGCGGAGCGTGCCGTCGTCGGCGACGGCGCCGGCGTACACCGCACCGCCGCCGTCCAGGGTGAGGAAGCGCCCGCCCTCCAGCCCCTGGAACTGCGAACGCTGGCTGGACTCGATCACCAGCCGCTGTGCCGTGGCCTCCGCCTGCGGCCCGAGGGAGATCGAGAACACCGCCACGAAGATCGACAGCGGCACCGCCAGGGTCATCAGCGCACTCAGGATATGACGGGGCCCGAAGCCGCAGGCCGTCATCGCCGCCATCTCGGAATCGCGGTAAAGCCGCCCCAGGGCCAGGATCACGGCGAGGAACAGGCTCGCCGGCAACACCATGCCCAGGTTCGCCAGGGCCTTGAGCCCGAGCAGCCCGAAGATCAGCTCCGCGGGCACCTCGCCGCGGGCGGCGGCGGCCATGAACTTGATCAGCCGGTTGGTGAGCAGCACCACCACCAGCACCAGCGTCACACCGCCCCAGGCGAGCAGGGTCTCGCGCACGAGGTAGCGTTCGAGCCGCCGCCTCAGCATGCCCGCCAGCACCGCTCACGCCGGGGGCCGGCATGGGAAAACACGGGCCAGACCGCGAAAACCGCCTCAATCTGCGTTACGATCCGGTTTTCGCCCGGGCCATCCGCAGCCGGCGCGGGCCGCCAGTCAGCAAAGGAGCAATCGATGGAATACTCGGTCAAGAGCGGCATCCCTGAAAAACAGCGCTCAGCCTGTGTGGTCGTCGGTGTTTTCGAGTCGCGCCGGCTCTCCGCCGCGGCGGGCCAGCTCGACGAGGCGAGCGGCGGCTTTCTCACGCAGCTGCTGCGCCGCGGTGACATGGAAGGCCGCCTCGGCCAGACCCTGATGCTCACCAATGTACCAGACACCCTCTGCGACCGCGTGCTGCTGGTCGGCTGCGGCCGCGAGCGCGAGTTCGGCGACCAGGCCTACAACAAGGCGGTCGCCGCCATGGCCTCCGCACTGCAGGACAGCGGCGCCGTCGAGGCCGTGAGCTACCTCACCGACCTGCCCGTGAAGGGCCGCGACAACCCCTGGCGGGTGCGCACGGCGGTGCAGACCACGGCAACCACGCTGTACCGGTTCGACCAGCTCAAGAGCCGCAAGGATACCCCGCGCCGGCCGCTGCGCAAGCTCGTACTCACCGTGCCCGGCCGCCGCGACCTGGCCCCCGGCGAGGCGGCCGCGCGCGAGGGCCAGGCCATCGCCAACGGCATGGACCTCACCCGCGACCTGGGCAACCTGCCCGGCAACCTGTGCACGCCGACCTACCTCGCCGAGCGCGCCGAGCAGCTCGCCGCCGAGTACCCGGCGCTGTCCGTCGAGGTACTGGGGCCGAAGGAGATGGAAACCCACGGCATGGGCGCCCTGCTGTCCGTCGCCCGCGGCAGCCGCCAGGAGCCGCGGCTGATCGTGATGCGCTACGACGGCGGCAACAAGGGCGACAAGCCCCACGCCCTAGTCGGCAAGGGCGTGACCTTCGACAGCGGCGGCATCTCCCTGAAGCCCGCGGCGGCCATGGACGAGATGAAGTACGACATGTGCGGGGCGGCGAGCGTATTCGGCGCCGTGCGCGCCGCGCTGGAGCTGGAGCTGCCGCTCAACCTCGTCGGGGTGATCGCCGCCACCGAGAACCTCCCCGACGGCAACGCCAGCAAGCCCGGCGACATCGTCACCACCATGTCCGGGCAGACCGTGGAGATCCTCAACACCGACGCGGAGGGACGGCTCGCGCTCTGCGACGCGCTCACCTACACCGAGCGTTACCACGAGCCCACCAGCGTCGTGGACATGGCCACCCTCACCGGCGCCTGCATCATCGCCCTCGGCCACGAGGCCCACGCAGTGCTCGGCAACCACCACCCGCTGGTCAACGAGCTGCTCACCGCCGGCCGCGACACCGGCGACCGCGCCTGGGAGCTGCCGCTGTGGGAGGAGTACCAGGACGCGCTGAAGAGCAACTTCGCGGACATGGCCAACGTCGGCGGCCGCCCGGCGGGCACCATCACCGCGGCGTGCTTCCTCTCGCGGTTCACCCGCAAGATGCGCTGGGCCCATCTCGACATCGCCGGCACCGCATGGACCAGCGGCGACAACAAGGGCGCCACCGGCCGGCCGGTACCGCTGCTCACGCGCTACCTGATCGACCGCTGCTGACGTGCAGGTCGATTTCTACATTCTCGGCGAGGCCGGCGCGGAGGCGCGTGCGCACTTCGCCTGCCGGCTCGCCGAGAAGGCCTACCGCGGGGCGTTCGGCGTCACCATCCTGGCCGGCGACAGCGCCGCCGCGGCACAGCTCGACGACATGCTCTGGAGCTTCCGCCAGGGCAGCTTCGTGCCCCACGCCCTCGCCCGCGAGGCGGATGACACGGACGCCGTCGTCATCGCCTGGGGCAGCGACGTGCCGCGGCGGGACGTGCTGGTGAACCTCACCGACGCCATCCCGCCGGACTGGCAGGGCTTCGAGCGCGTCGCGGAGATCGTCACCGCCGACGACGAGACCCGCCGGCCGGCCCGGGCGCGGTTCCGTAGCTATCGCGACGCGGGCGTCACGCCCACCAACCACACGTTATAGCGGTACACCGGCCCGGCCGGAGTGTGGCCTACCGCACGAAACCGTCGCACAGGCCTACACACCGCGGCGCGGCGACCCATAATGAGGCCTCTGTACTGTATGGAAGCCGCGCGCCGCCGCGCGCGGCGGGACCACCGGGAAGGATCACAAGCATGTCGCACGGAATCGCGACCGCCCCCGGGCGCCGGCCCCGGCCGCCGGTGCTCTATGACGTCGTCGAACGGGGACACCGCACGCCGGCGCCGACCGTACTGCGCTATCGCCCGAGCCCGGCGCTGCGCGAATGGCTGGCGGGCCACGTCAGCGCCGCGCTGGCCGTGGCCCTCACGCGCCGGCCGACACGGACCGCCGTGCCGACCAGCCGCCGCTACCACGCGGGCACGCCGTTCGCGGCACGGCGCCGCTAGCCGCGCACCCCCTCAACCCCGAACTGATACAAGGCCGGCCGCACGCGCCAGACGATATCGTCGCGCCCGGGCACCCACCCGGGTAGTTCGTGCACGGCCGCAGGCCGTGTGCGACGCCGCCGGGACCGGTCCGGAATGTCGCACGCCTGCGGCGCACGACCTACCTGAACGCCTATCCTCTACCCGGGACCAGGATCGACAGACAACGTTGCGCACCCGGCCCTCCTGGCGGGGTGGTCCGGCTCGCACCTCCAATCGTCCGGGTGGCTTCCGGGGGAACACCCTACCGGAAGGTCTCAGCCCGCGTAGGTCGGGCACGGCCGCAGGCCGTGTGCGACGCTCCGGTACCGGTCCGGAATGTCCCACGCCTGCGGCGCACGACCTCCCGGAACTTCCATCCTCTACCCGGGAACGGGATCAACAGACAAGGTCGCTCACCCGGCCCTCCTGGCGGGAAGGCTCGGCTTGCGACTCCGGCCGGGATCGGTCCGGAATGTCGCACGCCTGCGGCGCACGACCTACCTGAACTACCCGAACTGCCATCCCCTACCCAGGAGCAGGGTCAACAGACAAGGTCGCTCACCCGGCCCTCCTGGCGGGAAGGCCCGGCTTGCACCGCCAGTCTTCCGGGTAACTCCCGGGTGAACAACCTGCCGGAGGGTCACAGCCAGCCACTCAGCCCTGCGCGGCGTGGGCCGCCAGCACCGAGGCCACGGCACCGGTTAGCCGCCGCGCCGTGGGCACGTGCAGGAACTCGTTGGGCCCGTGGGCGTTGGACTGCGGGCCGAGCACACCGGTGATGAGGAACTGCGCCTGCGGAAAGCGCTCGCCGAGCATGCCCATGAACGGGATCGTGCCACCCTCGCCCATCGCCATCGCCGGCCGGCCGAACCACGCCTGCGAGGCGGTATTCACCGCGTCCGACAGCCAGGACTCCAGCGGCGGTGCATGCCAGCCGGTGGTCGCCCAGGCCGCGTCGAAGTGCACCCGCGCGCCGTTGGGCGGGTCCCGCTCCAGCAGGTCCTTGAGAGCACGGGTCGCCGCCTCGCCGTCCACCGTCGGCGGCAGGCGCAGGGACAGCCGCAGCACCGTGCGCGGGCGCAGCACGTTGCCCGCGCTCGCCAGCGGCGGCAGACCGTCGGCGCCGGTGACCGCCAGCGCCGGCCGCCACGTGCGGTCCAGGATGAGCTCCATCGGGTCGTCGCGGTCGGGGCCGGCACCGCCGACGAAGGGGAACTTGCGATAGACGCCCTCGCCCAGCACCGACGCCGCGGCCTCGGCCTGCTCCAGGCGCTCCGCCGGGATCTCGGCGCGGAACGCCTCGGGCAGGATCTCCCCGTCCGCCGCCGACTCCAGGCGCTCCAGCAGGCCCCGGGCCAGGCGGAAACTGTCCGGCACCACACCGCCGGCGTCCCCGGAGTGCACGCCCTCCTCGAGGATCTCCACGCTGAGATCGCCCATCGCCATGCCGCGTAGCGACGTGGTCAGCCAGAGCTGGTCGTAGTTGCCGCAGCCGGAATCCAGGCAGATCACCAGCCCCGGCTCGCCGATGCGCCCGGCCAGGGCATCGATGTAGTGAGGCAGGTCGAAGCTGCCGCTCTCCTCGCAGGTCTCGATCAACACGACGCAGCGTGGATGCGCCACATCCTGGTCCTGCAGCGCGCGTACCGCCGTCAGCGAGGCGAACACCGCATAGCCATCGTCCGCGCCGCCGCGGCCGTAGAGCCGGTCGCCCTCCATGACCGGCTGCCACGGCCCCTTGTCCGCGTCCCAGCCGGTCATTTCCGGCTGCTTGTCCAGGTGGCCGTAGAGCAGCACCGTGCCCTCGGCGGTGCCGGGGATATCCAGCAGCAGTACCGGCGTGCGCCCCTCCAGGCGCACCACCTCCACGCTCATGCCCTCGACCGGCTGCTCCCGGCACCACCGCTCCGCGAGCGCCACCGCCGCATCGATATGCCCCGACGCCGCCCACTTCCCGTCGAAGTGCGGCGACTTCGCCGGAATGCGGATGTACTCCGTCAGCGCCGGGAGGATGGACGCCTCCCAGGTCTCGTCGACCAGGGCCTGCGCTCTCGCCTGATCCAGCATGGACGCCATTGCCTGTCCTCCACCGCTGCGTGCGGCCCAGTCCCGTTACCAACGCCGTGAAACCACCTCTGCGCCCCTGTGTACGGGGCGTGCGGCGCTCACCGGCAACCACGGAAACGTTGATACACGAGGGCATGCGCGATCAAGCACCGGCGAAGACGACGGCGGATAATCCCCCTGGTTCCGGCCCCGCGGGCGCAGGGAACACCGCCGGGATGCCCACCACGGAGAGGCCTCATCACCACTCACGGACTTCGCCCTCCACCCCGCTCACGGCACTGGCAATATCGAGCAAGCCAGCCCGCAGCGCCCCGTCGTCATATACCGCACGCCCTTGCTCGAAAAGCGCGGCCGGATAGCGGCCCCCGTTCCAGGCTTTGCAGATACCCGCGGATAGCTGCCCGGACGGGCTCCGAGACCGGGAATATCGGCTGCCAGGAGCAGACGACCTACGGCCGTGCCACACCCCTCTCCCCTTGCGGGAGAGGGGCCGGGGGAGAGGGGTTCTCCCGGAGCCAGCAGGTCTTGTGAAACCGCTTACGGCAGCCAACATCTTCACGGACGGGTGACGCACGGGACTACCGCCGGGTGCCGCCGACGGGCCTACCCCGGCGGGGCCGGCCATCCGTGGCCGATGGATCCTACTTCCAGTTGTAGCTGACCGTCAGGGTCGCCTTGCGGCCCTCAATCAAGCGCGAACAGATCGAGAGCCTGCACGAGCTCGGCTTTGTCGCACGGCGCGAGAACGTGATCTTCCTCGGCCCGCCCGGGGTGGGCAAAACGCACCTGGCCATCAGCCTCGCCATCATCGCCGCCAAGCACGGGCAGCGCGTGTACTACGGCAGCCTCGTGGATCTGATCAGCTCGCTGGAGGAAGCCCAGGTCGCCGGGCAACTCAAGCGCCGTCTGGCCGTGCTCACCCATCCCTCACTGCTGGTGGTCGATGAGATCGGCTACCTGCCGGTCACCCACACCGGTGCGGTGCTCTTCTTCCAGCTCATGACCCGGCGCTACGAGCGCGCCTCCACCGTGCTGACCTCCAACAGGGGCTTCGAGGAGTGGGGCGAGATCTTCGGTGACGAGGTGATGGCCGCCGCGCTCATCGACCGGCTGCTCCACCACCGCCACCTGGTCAACATCCGCGGTAACAGCTATCGCATGCGTGAGCACACCGCTCTCTCGCAAGCACTGCGCAGCGAGGCCGAGGCGCCCAGCACCACGCGCCAGAGGCGCTCGTCGAGATCGGTCAATACCCGGTGAGCGCGCTCACCGGGGCAAGGGAGGTGTGCGATTTTCAACCGGCGTTGACAGGGAACGTGCCAGTGTCCTCGCCGGACTTGAAGGCGAGGTCGGTTCAGCGCCGAGGGTTAGGGGAACGCTGGCATCCACTACGAGGCCTTTCTTATAATAAAATTACTCATTGTGCGGGCAGTCCCCGTCCGGACCTCCAATCCCACGCGCAGGGCGGCCACGGTGGGACGGCGCCGTGGCCCGGTCATTACTCGCCTCCCCGGAAAAGGCGCACACCACGCCGGGACGTCTCGACGTGCGCTTCTTCCTCCGCCTGATAGGTTGTCACTCCATACCAGCCGGTTCAGCCCCGCGGATGTGGGGAACACCGCGTGGACGACAAGGGCCGCGCGATGCTCGTCATCGCCCAGGAGCACGGAGGGATGCTGGGGGCGTGAACGTTCATCCCGACGTCCAACCTGAACTACGCCAATCACCGGAGGCGCGGGATACTCATTTATCCGGGCGGGAATGATCGGTAGATGGGACCTCACCCCGCACGGCCGGGGTGGGCGGATGCCGTGGCTCGCTGGGGCCCGGCCCTAACCACGACACCGAGTTTTAGAGCGTAAAAAAAAGCCGACGGGTTGGCAATCCGGTTCAGCCCCGCGGGTGCGGGGAACACCGCCCGCGGCATCGCGCAGTTCATGCCCGGCACGGTTCAGCCCCGCGGGTGCGGGGAACACCCTGAGTGCGGCCGTTTTTCGTTCGCGATAGACGGTTCAGCCCCGCGGGTGCGGGGAACACGGCTGGATGCTCATGGCGAGCGGATTCGTGACCGGTTCAGCCCCGCGGGTGCGGGGAACACGTGGACGTGCAGCACGACCGCCTGGCCGTCTCCGGTTCAGCCCCGCGGGTGCGGGGAACACGGGCGGCTGTTCAGCATCACGCGCCAGGCCATCGGTTCAGCCCCGCGGGTGCGGGGAACACGCCGTCGACGGGACAAAGTCGATGCAGGAGGACGGTTCAGCCCCGCGGGTGCGGGGAACACACCGCGGGAACCTGTCCCGCTTTGAACGAGGCCGGTTCAGCCCCGCGGGTGCGGGGAACACGCCCAGCTCGCGCAACGTTTGTCGCACGGACTCGGTTCAGCCCCGCGGGTGCGGGGAACACTCCCACTGGAAATACGGGACACCCCTGCGATACGGTTCAGCCCCGCGGGTGCGGGGAACACTACCTCGCTGACCGCGAGCTGGTGCTGGCGGACGGTTCAGCCCCGCGGGTGCGGGGAACACGGCGAGCGATTCCCGGTAGCGCACCGTCGCGGCGGTTCAGCCCCGCGGGTGCGGGGAACACAGGCCCGGACCCTGGAGGAAACGCCGGCGGTGCGGTTCAGCCCCGCGGGTGCGGGGAACACGCAGCCTCAAATGATCCGGTTTCGACCTGACCTGGTTCAGCCCCGCGGGTGCGGGGAACACATCGGCTGGTAGCTGTAGCCCTGACGCTGGGGCGGTTCAGCCCCGCGGGTGCGGGGAACACAAGCCGAGCGAGTGGGCGGAGGCGAACGTCCGCGGTTCAGCCCCGCGGGTGCGGGGAACACCTGAGCAGGAGACGCCTGTGGAAACCGATCCGCGGTTCAGCCCCGCGGGTGCGGGGAACACATCACGTTGCCAACCCCGGACGGCGCACACCACGGTTCAGCCCCGCGGGTGCGGGGAACACACATTCGGTGTGGTGCTGTTTGTCGCCGGTGGCGGTTCAGCCCCGCGGGTGCGGGGAACACGTGACAAGAAAATCGTTGATCCCGTTTCGGCTCGGTTCAGCCCCGCGGGTGCGGGGAACACCAGCCACCACCACAGCGGCCACCAGGGCCACCAGGTTCAGCCCCGCGGGTGCGGGGAACACGCGATTCAGCCAGCTCAGTGAGGGGCCGTTAACGGTTCAGCCCCGCGGGTGCGGGGAACACGCCCGACTAAGACGCCGGCGCCACGAGCACAGCGGTTCAGCCCCGCGGGTGCGGGGAACACGCGACAGATATCGGTATTCACGATTGCGCACGCGGTTCAGCCCCGCGGGTGCGGGGAACACCTGGTGCAGCTTGACGATTCCGGCGACGGCGCCGGTTCAGCCCCGCGGGTGCGGGGAACACTTTCTCGAACAGCGCCAGGACGTGCTGGCCCGCGGTTCAGCCCCGCGGGTGCGGGGAACACGCTGCTGCTGGCGTGCGGCATTGGTCAGGTCGCGGTTCAGCCCCGCGGGTGCGGGGAACACGTAACGGGCGATTGCGGACATGGGCAGCATGTCGGTTCAGCCCCGCGGGTGCGGGGAACACCGCGAGCACCGTGACCGCGGCGGCCTCGCCGTGCGGTTCAGCCCCGCGGGTGCGGGGAACACCTGTACGGACGCCCGGTGCGGGGGTTGGTCTGCGGTTCAGCCCCGCGGGTGCGGGGAACACACGTATCGCGTGGGCGTCGACGGCACGGTGCGCGGTTCAGCCCCGCGGGTGCGGGGAACACCTCTATCTCCTGTATGCGTTAACCACGTTTACCGGTTCAGCCCCGCGGGTGCGGGGAACACAGCCCCACTCGCACGCGCTGGGAATCATAAACCGGTTCAGCCCCGCGGGTGCGGGGAACACGATATCCTGCTCCGGCACACCAGGCAGGATCTCGGTTCAGCCCCGCGGGTGCGGGGAACAC
>NZ_KB894802.1:0-1637 GCF_000374645.1 Arhodomonas aquaeolei DSM 8974 | reverse complement strand
CGGTTCAGCCCCGCGGGTGCGGGGAACACACCTGTTAACCCGGTTTACACCCGACAAACAGCGGTTCAGCCCCGCGGGTGCGGGGAACACCCGGAGGTGTTGGGGAGGATGGTCCACGATCACGGTTCAGCCCCGCGGGTGCGGGGAACACTATATATAGACTGCGTTTGTTAACCCATTTTTCGGTTCAGCCCCGCGGGTGCGGGGAACACAAGTGATTGCGGATGAAGGCGCGGATGCGCGCCGGTTCAGCCCCGCGGGTGCGGGGAACACGACTCTGCGACAGATCGCCGAGCGAATCGGCGCGGTTCAGCCCCGCGGGTGCGGGGAACACATCGAGTCCACGGCCGAGGGGCAGGACGGCTACGGTTCAGCCCCGCGGGTGCGGGGAACACGCCAGTGTCCTTTAGCTTTTTCGTCCTGCTGTACGGTTCAGCCCCGCGGGTGCGGGGAACACTTATCTGATCCGCTCGTCGGTTTTGCTTGGGTCGGTTCAGCCCCGCGGGTGCGGGGAACACCGGATGTCGAACCCGAAGCTGTCGTCGATCTCCGGTTCAGCCCCGCGGGTGCGGGGAACACTGCCTCCGCAGCGCCAAGGACGACGAGCAGACCGGTTCAGCCCCGCGGGTGCGGGGAACACCCTACGCGGCGCGCACAAAACACACCAGCGCACGGTTCAGCCCCGCGGGTGCGGGGAACACGCCGTCCCTATGCAGAACGTCAACCGTCGTTCCGGTTCAGCCCCGCGGGTGCGGGGAACACTGTTCGACGAGCTACGCACACAGTACGAAGTACGGTTCAGCCCCGCGGGTGCGGGGAACACGCATAGGTCCTGGTATCGTCGGTTAGCTCGTACGGTTCAGCCCCGCGGGTGCGGGGAACACCTACTCCAACGCTTGTACACGACGTATCCGACCGGTTCAGCCCCGCGGGTGCGGGGAACACTCCTGCTCGTACTCGTCGATGATGCGTTGCGCCGGTTCAGCCCCGCGGGTGCGGGGAACACCCAATTGATGGTACGGAATATGCACAATGAATCGGTTCAGCCCCGCGGGTGCGGGGAACACCTGGCCCTCGCGGATCGCTCCAGCGACCTCAGCGGTTCAGCCCCGCGGGTGCGGGGAACACATCGAAGCAGCTCTGCACGTGAGCGCGGACGGCGGTTCAGCCCCGCGGGTGCGGGGAACACGGCGATGTGCTGCTCACGGTCGGTCAGTGTGATCGGTTCAGCCCCGCGGGTGCGGGGAACACTGGTGGCGGTTGATTTCTCCGCTCCAGTCACCCGGTTCAGCCCCGCGGGTGCGGGGAACACGTCTCACCACTCCCGCTGCCGTAGTAGGGCGCCGGGGTTCTGTGCGTCAAGTTGTGCAAAAGCGGCCATGGTCGGGTTGGGGAGTCTCAGGCGGCGTTGGCTTGCCTGAGCAAGTCCTTCTTGTGCTCCTTGAGTAGCTGCATGTTCAGGTAGCGGTTGTCCTCGAGCCAGCCCTCGTGGGTTTCGGCGGCGAGCGCGCGCACCAGGCGCAGGCAACTGGCGGCGTTGGGGAAGATGCGCACCACGCGCGTGCGTCGCCGGATCTCCTCGTTGAGCCGCTCGAGCATGTTGGTGCTCTTGAGATGCTTGTGGTGGGCGCGCGGCA
>NZ_KB894801.1 GCF_000374645.1 Arhodomonas aquaeolei DSM 8974 | reverse complement strand
CGAGCTCCGCGTGGTGGCGGTCAACGACCTTGGCGACGTGGAGACGAACGCCCATCTCACGCGCCACGACACCACGCACGGCCGCTTCCCCGGCGAGGTGGCGGTGAGCGAGGGGGCGCTGGAGGTGAACGGCGATCGCATCGAGATGCTCAGCGAGCGCGACCCGGCGAAACTGCCCTGGGGCGAGCTTGGTGTGGACGTGGTGCTGGAGTGCACGGGGCTGTTCGCGAGCGGCGAGAAGGCGTCCGCGCACCTGGCGGCCGGCGCGCGCAAGGTGGTGATCTCGGCGCCGGCGGGCAGCGACGTGGACGCCACGGTGGTCTACGGGGTCAACCACAGCGACCTGCGCGAGGACCACGCGATTGTCTCCAACGCCTCGTGCACCACCAACTGCCTGGCGCCGGTGGTGAAGGTGTTGAACGATCGTATCGGCATCGAGCACGGGCTGATGACCACGGTGCACGCCTACACCAACGACCAGGTGCTCACCGACGTCTACCACAAGGACCCGCGGCGGGCGCGCAGCGCGACGTCCTCGCAGATCCCGACCAAGACGGGGGCGGCGGCGATGATCGGGCAGGTGATCCCGTCGCTGGCGGGGCGGCTGGACGGCTATGCGATCCGGGTGCCGACGATCAACGTCTCGATGGTGGACCTGACCTGCGTGCTCTCGCGCGAGAGCAGTGTCGAGGCGGTGAACGCGCTGATGCGCGAGGCGGCCGAGGGCGATCTCGCGGGGGTTGTGGGGTATAACGAGGCGCCGCTGGTGTCGGTGGACTTCAACCACGACGCGCGCTCGTCGGTGTTCGACGCCACGCTCACGAAGGTCACGGGCGGGACGCTGCTGAAGGCGTGCGCATGGTACGACAACGAGTGGGGCTTCTCCTCGCGGATGCTCGACACCACCGTCGCGCTCATGAACGCCGGGCGGTGACGGGACACGAGGCGATGCCTGCGGTCTTCCTCCATGACGGCGTCCGGTGCACCTCCGGTGCGCTCGACAGGATCGCCGCGTTGATGCAGGCTCGGTAGCCATGACAAAAAAACAGGTACGCCAGACGAAGATCGTTGCCACCCTGGGGCCCGCCACGGCCGGCGAGGCCGCGATGAGGGGGATCGTCGACGCCGGTGTGGACGTTGTCCGTCTCAACCTCTCCCACGGCAGCGCCGACGACCATTCCACCAACGCCGCCACCCTGCGCGCCGCTGCCCGTGAGGCCGGACGCGTCGTCGGCGTGCTCTGCGACCTCCAGGGGCCGAAGATCCGCGTGGAGGCGTTCCGGGACGGGCCGGTGGCACTGGAGAGCGGTGACGCCTTCTTCCTGGACCCGACGCTGGGTGCCGAAGACGGCACCGCGGAAGGCGTCGGCGTGGGCTACGCCGGGCTGCCGGACGACGTGGCCGCCGGCGACATCCTGCTCCTCGCCGACGGGCTGATCCGCCTGAGGGTGACGGGTATCGAGGGCCGGCGAATCCACACCCGCGTGGAAGTGGGCGGTACGCTCTCGGCGCGCAAGGGCATCAACCGCCTGGGTGGCGGCCTGTCCGTGCGCGCGCTCACCGACAAGGACCGCCGCGACATCGAGCTCGCCGCGCGGCTGGATGCGGATTACCTGGCGGTCTCGTTCCCGCGGGACGGCCACGATATCGACGAGGCGCGCGAGCTGCTGCGGCGCGCCGGCGGCGAGGCGGGTATCGTCGCCAAGATCGAGCGCCGCGAGGCGCTGGAGTCGCTGGAATCGATCATGGACAGTGCGGACGCGGTGATGATCGCCCGCGGTGACCTGGCGGTGGAGATCGGACACGCCGAGCTGCCCGGGGTGCAGAAGCGGATCATGCGGCTGGCGCGGCGCCGCGAGTGCGTGGTGATCACGGCGACGCAGATGATGCAGTCCATGGTCGACAGCCCGGTGCCAACGCGCGCGGAGGTGCTCGACGTGGCGAACGCCGTGATCGACGGCACGGACGCGGTGATGCTCTCCGACGAGACAGCGGTGGGGCACTACCCGGTGGAGACGGTGACGGCGATGTCCGAGGTGTGCGTGGGTGCCGAGCACTCCTCGGACGACGGTCCGCTGGACCCGGACGCGCACGCGCTGAGCACGCCGTGCCGGCGCATCGACGAGACCATCGCGAAGACGGCGATCGACGCGGCGAACCGGCTGGACGTGGGGGCGATCGCGGCGATGACGGAGTCGGGGGCGACGGTGATGTGGATGTCACGGCTGAGCACGCGTATCCCCATATTCGCGCTCTCCGAACACGAGCGCACACGCGGGCGGGTGACGCTCTACCGCGGTGTGCACCCGGTGAGCTTCGACCCGACGGTGCCGGGCCGGGACGTGCTGGACGGCGAGGCGGTCGGTCAGCTACTGGAGATCGGCGCCGTGACCGAGGGCGAGCTGGTGATCATCACCAAGGGCGATCGCGCCGGTGAACGGGGTGGCACGAACACCCTCAAGATCGTGCCTGCCGCGCGGCGCTGAGCGGGTCTCACCGTGTCTGGCGAGGCGACAGCGCCGTTGACCCGCAGGGGCTACGCCGGGGAGGGGCGATGACCGCCGGGCCCCGGCGCCTCGGCTTTCTGCTGCTCCCGGAATTCTCGATGATGGCCTTCGTCGCCGCCGTCGAGCCCTTCCGCATCGCCAACCGCTGCGCCGGCGAGCCGCTCTACGAGTGGTCGCTGTACTCCGTCGACGGCATGCCCGTGGCGGCAAGCAACGGCATGACCCTGCTCACCGACGCGTCCATTGGCGAGGACGCCAGCGAGCCGACCGTGTTCGTGTGCAGCGGTTTCAACCACGAGCGCCACACCTCGGCGGCGGTCCTGCAGTGGCTGAAATGGCTGGCCGGGCAGGGCGGGACCCTCGGCGGCGTGGATACGGGCGCATTCGTACTCGCCCGTGCCGGGCTGCTGGAGGGGCGCCGGGTGACCCTTCACTGGGAGAGCATCCCCGCATTCGAGGAGCTGTTCCCGGGCATCGAGACCACCACCGCGCTGTACGAGATCGACGGCCGCCGGGTCACCTGTTCCGGGGGGACCGCGACCATGGACCTCGCGCTGCGCTTCATCGCCGCCGATCACGGGCCGGGGCTGGCGATGGCCGTCTCGGAGCAGCTCATCTACCAGCGCATCCGCGAGCGCTCCGATCACCAGCGCATGAGCGTCGCCGCACGGCTGGGCGTGCACAACCCGATCCTGGTCAACGCGATCGAGTACATGAGCGTGAACGTGGCCCAGCCCGTTGCCGTGGCGGACATTGCGGCCCACTGCTGCATCTCCCAGCGACAGCTGGAGCGGCTGTTCGCCGAGCGGCTCGGGACCAGCCCGGTGGGGTACTACCTGCAGCTGCGCCTGGCGCACGCCCGCCAGCTCCTGCAGGAGACGGACCGCAGCGTGCTCGAGGTGGCACTGGCCTGCGGTTTCGGCTCCACGGCGAGCTTCTCCCGGGCCTACCGCCGTCGCTTCGGGGCGCCCCCGAGCCGGGACCGCAGTGGCCTGGCGGCGCCGGTCGGGGGTGCGGTCAACGACGACGGATCCGCGTCGTGAGCGGACCGTAGTCGTGCCCGGCGGGCAGGGCATGGCCCTGCCACAACCGGTCCACGTTTGCGGCCACCGGGGCGGGAAAGGGCGCCGGTCGTGCGCTCCCCGTGTCGATGCCCATGAGCATCTGTTCGCCCGTGGCGAGCACGGTGCCGTCGGCGGCATCGCACAGCCGCATCAGCACCTGCAACCGTTTGGCGTCGTGGTCCGCCAGCCAGGCCTCGACGCGCAGGCCATCGCCTTCGTGGGCCTCCTGCCGGTAGCGGATGTGGCTCTCCAGGGTGTAGATCGTGTAGCCTGCGGCGGACCGGAAGGCGGCGTCCATGCCGAGCCACTCCATCAGCGCGTCCGTGGCCTGGCTGAACACGCCGGCGTAGGCGACATCGTTCATGTGGCCGTTGTAATCCACCCAGGCCGGCGCGACGGCGGTCTCCAGGACGGTCAGCGCCGCGCCGGCGGGCGCCTCAGATCCTGCCTTCAATGCCCTCGGCCTCCGGCCAGTACTCGCTCACCAGGTCGATGAGGCGGGAGAGGAACTCGTCGCGCCGCGAGGCCAGCTCGGCGACGGAACGCCCGGCGGCCTGATGCTCGCAGCCCTCGACCACGCGTTCGATGAGCGAGTCGGTGAGCTCGGGGGCCTCCAGCCGGGTCCACGGCAGCTTAAGGGCCGGACCGAACTGGTGGAGCATGTGGCGCATGCCCGCGTCGCCGCCGGCGAGGTGGAATGTGAGGAAGGTACCCATCAGCGACCAGCGCAGGCCCGCGCCGTAGACCACCGCGGCGTCCACCTCCTCGGTGGTCGCCACGCCGTCGTTGACCAGATGCAGCGCCTCGCGCCACAGCGCCTCCATGAGGCGGTCGGCGACGTGGCCCTCGATCTCGCGACGTACCACCAGCGGCCGCATCCCGGCGGCGCGGTAGACGGCGGTGGCGCGCTCCACTGCGGCGGGGTCGGTGCGCTCGCCACCCACCAGCTCCACCAGCGGCAGCAGGTATACCGGGTTGAAGGGGTGTGCGACCAGCACGCGCTGCGGGTGGACGCAGTCCGCCTGCAGGGTGCTCGGCTTCAGCCCGGAGGTGCTGGAGGCGATCAGCGCGTTCGGCTCCGCGGCCGCGTCGATGCGGGCGAGAAGCTCCCGCTTGAGGGCCTCGCGCTCCGGGGCGTTCTCCTGGATGAGCCCCGCGCCGGCGACGGCCGCCTCCAGATCGGTGGTGAAGTGCAGCCGCTCGCGGCTCGCGCCGGGGGCGAGGCCGCGCCCGGCCAGCGTGGCCCAGGCGGTGTCGACGGCGGCGTTGAGCCGTGCCTCGGCGTCCGGGTCCGGGTCGGTCACCGTGACGTCCAGGCCGTTGGCGAGAAAGCGGGCGGCCCAGCCGGCGCCGATGACGCCGGCGCCGACGATGGCCACCCGGTCGATGGCGGGAGTCTGTGCAGTGTCCGTCATTGCCTCACTCATGGGGGTTGCGAAGGCCGAGCATGCGGCGGGCGTCCATCGGTGTGACCGCCCGGGCGCCCAGGCGCGTGATGATGCCGGCGGCGCGCTCGACGAGCTGGGCGTTGCTGGCGAATACGCCCTTGTCGAGGTAGAGATTGTCTTCCAGGCCGACACGCACGTGTCCGCCCAGGAGCACGGACTGCGCGGCCATGGGCATCTGCATCCGGCCGATCCCGAACGCCGTCCAGCTCGCGTTGGCCGGGAGCTTGTTGCGCATCGCCAGCATGGTCTCCGGGTCCGCCTCGGCGCCCCAGGGAATGCCCAGGCAGAGCTGGAACAGGGGATCGCCGTCGATGAGCCCCTCGGAGACGAGCTGCCGGGCGAAGCGGACCTGGCCCAGGTCGAAGCACTCCAGCTCCGGCTTCACGCCGCTCGCCTGGATGAGTCCCGCCTGCTCGCGAAGCCAGGGTGCGGTACTCAGGTATACGGCGTCCCCGGCGTTGTACGTGCCGCAGTCCAGCGTGCAGATCTCCGGGCGCAGCTCGGCGACCGGGGCGTGCCGCTCCGCCGGGGTCTGCAGGCTGGTGCCGGGCCCGCCGCGGCTCGGGTCCTCCGCGCTGGGGACCCAGTCGCCGCCGCCACCGGCGGTGATGTTGAGGACCACGTCCGTGTCGGCGGCGCGGACCCGCTCGACCACCTCCCGGTAGAGGGCCGGGTCGTGGCTGGGGGCGCCCGTGTCCGGGTCACGCACGTGGATGTGGGCGATGGCGGCGCCGGCGCGGGCCGCCTCGACGGCGGCCTTGGCGATCGCGGCCGGGGTGACCGGCACCCCGGGGTGTTTGCCCGGGGTGTCACCGGCACCGGTGACGGCGCAACTGATGATCACATCGCGGTTCATGACTACTCCTGTGTGGTCTACGCATCGCGGACCGCCTTGGCGGGGCGGGCCGTCACGGCCATCACGGCGCCACGCCGGATGACGACGGGGCCGCGCCGGCCCCGGTTCGCTCGTGAACGACGGCATGCCGGTGTCCGCTGACACAATAGTGTCCGTGGCCGCTGTGCGGGGATGTTGATTGTATTCGCCGTGTTTTTGTATTGAGCCGTCAATGCGGCGGGGTATACCGGAATGCACGGCGACGGCGAATGGCGCAAATTTCCCGGCGAATCAAGGCAAACTGTGTATGAATCCCGCGGGCATCCTGTTCGCTGGACACGTTGATACAGGAGCATCACCGATGACGGATGCGCTGGCGAAGACGAGCCTGCCGCCGACGCCGGATTACGACGCCTGGCCGGTGGAGGTCGCCCTCCACTCGGTGGATCACGACGACCGCGTCCTGACCCTGCGCTGGACAGACGGCCGGGTGAGCCGCTACCACAGCGTGTGGCTGCGCGAGAACGCCGCGGACGAGAGCACCGTCAACCCGGACACCCGCGAGCGCATCCTGGATCTCTCGGGCCTGGGCGCATGGCCGACCGTCGAGGCCGCCGGCCTGGACGACGCCGGCGCGCTGTGGGTGACGTTCCGCCCCGAAGGCCGGACCCTGCGTTTCCATCCCGGCTGGCTCCGTGCCAACGACTACTCCAACGCCGGCGACCCCGAGGCGCCGCTGGTGCCGGTCACGACCTGGACGGGCCGCGAACGGACCGCCCCGGTGACCCTGGACGCGGGCGACTGGCTGGGCCAGGCGGAGGACAGCGCCGAGGCGGAGGGCCTGCTCGGCCGCGCGCTCGAGGTGCTGCTCGGCGACGGCGTCGTCCGCCTGCGCCGGCTGCCGGCCGAGCCGGATACGGTCCGGCGGGTCGCCGCGCGCATCGGACCGCTGCGGCCGACGAACTTCGGTGAGATCTTCAACGTGCGCGCCAAGCCGGAGCCGGACAGCAACGCCTACACGTCCATTGCCCTGCCGCTGCACGTCGATCTGCCCACCCGGGAGTACCAGCCGGGACTGCAGATGCTGCACTGCCTGGAGAACACTGCCGTTGGCGGCCAGGCGGTGATGGTGGACGGCTTCGCGGTCGCCGAGCGCCTGCGCGAGACCGAGCCGGCGGCCTACGAGACCCTGACCCGCGTGTCCTGGTGCTTTGCGAACACCGCCCGGACCACAGATTACGTCTGGCACAGTCCGGTGATCCGCGTCGACGCGCGGGGCAGGCTGCAGGAGGTGCGCATTGCCGACTTTCTCCGTGGTCCGCTGATGACGGCGTTCGAGGAGGTGGAGCCTGCCTACGAGGCGCTGATGGCGTTGCAGCGACTGCTGCGCGAACCGGACCTGGCCATGCGCTTCGACTATGAGCCCGGGGACCTGGTGATCTTCGACAACCGCCGGCTGCTCCACGCCCGCGACGCCTTCGAGGGCGGCTCCGGTGCACGCTGGCTGCAGGGCGCCTACCAGGAGCGCGACGAGGTGCGCTCGCGGCTGCGCATGGTCTGGCGTGCCGAGCGCTGGCAGCGGATCGATTCGGGGTCCGGGGGCTGATGCCGCCACCGCCAGTGTAACGGGACTGGAACACCGTTCTGCCATGGTCACCGGTGCCTTTGCACCATGGCGTACACAGGAGCAGAACGGAATGAAAACGGCAATCCGCAACGGCGGCGCGCTGGCGGCAGCGCTGGTGCTCGCCGGCGCCATCCTCTCCCCCGCGACGGCGGCGGCCGACGGGACCGCCCTCGTGACCAACGGCAACGACTCCGGCAAGGGCTCGCTGCGCGACGCCCTCGAGCGTCAGCAGGCGAGCCACGTGTTCATCGCGCCGTCGGTGACCACCGTCACTATCGAGAGCCCGCTCACCTACTCGGCACGCGCGGCGCTGACCCTCGAGGGCAGCGGGCAGACGGTGCGCACCGGGCGCAACGTCACCCTGCTCGCGGTGACCGAGGGCGCCGATCTCACCGTCTCCGACCTCGCGTTCGAGGGCCGCGGGGACTACAGCATCGAGAACCGCGGCGACATCGACGGCGAGGCCGGCAAGGGCATCTTCGTCGACGTGCGCGACGATCAGACCGGCATGGTCAGCGTCGAGCTGGACCGGGTCTCCGTGGCCGGTGTCGCGGGGCACGGGGTGCACATATCCGACTGCAGCCTCGCCGACGACTGCGGCGCCGGCAGCGGGGGCGGCGGCCAGGGCTCGGACGCCTCGGTCTCCCTCACGCTCAACGGCGTGCGCGTCGACCATGTGGGCTACGGCGGCTTCGACGCCGACGGCGTGCGCGTGGACGACCGCGGTCCAGGCGGCATCTACCTGTTCGTCGACGATTCCTCGTTCACCAATATCGGTGCCGACGGGCTCGAGCTCGATGAGGGCGACAGCGGCGATGTCTATGCCGAGGTCAACGCCAGCGAGTTCCGTGACAACGGCGGCTACTGCGACCCTGGGCTGCTGGCCGGTCACCTGCCGGAGCCGGCGGAGCGCGAGTTCAACGAGGCCGACGGCGCGACCGTCGGGGACGACGTCCCACCCGTCGTGACCGGCACGCTGGACGACAGCTGCTTCGAGCGCGAGGTCTCGACATACGCGTCCGGCAGCGTCGCGGCCTACGAGTTCGGGATCGACCTGGACGACGGCATCGACTTCGACGAGGCCGGCGAGGGTTCGCTGACGGCGACCATGAACGGCTCGATCGTGCGCGGCAACCTCGACGAGGGCGTGGACTTCGACGAGGGCGGCGACGGCGACGCCCGGGTGCGTTTCATCGCGACCGACGCCAGCGGCAATCACGACGACGGCTTCAAGCTCTCCGAGGAGGACGCCGGCGGCGTGACCGGGATGCTGGATCGCGTGAGGGCCGTGGGCAACGGCGGCAACGGCATCGTCCTGGAGGAAGAGAGCGCGGGCAGCCTGTTCGCCACCGTCTCGCACGCCACCACCGCCGGCAACGACGACGGCGAGGACACCGGCATCGAGGCCGTCCAGGAGGACGACGGCGCCGGCAGCCTGCGCGTGCGCCGCTCGACCATCGCCGAGGGCATCACCCGCGAGGGGGTCGAGGCGGACTGACCCGTCGGGACGGCCCGGGGGCCGTGCGCGGGCAGGGCTGGCGGCACGTCCGTCTCCGGGTTGCGGGCCCGGCCGACGGTCTTATCTGCAGCGGGGTCGCCGTCCGGCGGCCCCGTCTTCTTCCGTGTTCCGTTTGTGGACGCCGGCTCAGCCTCCGGTGGACCGACACTACGCCATCGCCTCCATCATGGGCACGCGGGTCGCGTAGAGCATCGCCGGTCCGCCCCCCATGAGGTCCGCAACGCTCAGGGCCTCCGCGAGCCCCTCCGGCGACGCCCCGGCCTTCACCGAATCGTGGGTGTGGAACGAGATCCAGCCGTCGCTGGCCGGGATGGCCAGCGCGATGAGTCCTTGTGCCTGGCGCTGAGCGCACCGTCGTAGCCGCCGGCGGCGTGCAGGGCATTGAACGTCTCCATGGTCGCCGGCTGCGTCCCCCTGAAACGGCCCATACAGGATTGGATCCGCTCCAGCTGCTCCGGATAAGGCGCTGCGGTCAGGTCCCGTCTGCCGCCCCCGGGATCCGGGCTGCATCTCGCGGGGGGACTTTAACGGGTTTCAGGACGGTGTATCCGTCCGATTAACCTGGGCTAATGCCAAGTCCGCGGAAGAGGCATAGCGTTGTTCTGCCAACCGTGGGTTGGATGTTTGTCCGTGATAGTCGTGAGGTTCGACATCATGAAGAGTCGTTACGCAATCGCCCTGACCCTCGCTGCCGTGACCACGGTGACCATGATGAGTGGCGTCGCGCTTGCCGGGGAATCCATGGGCTGTGCCGATGATCTGAAGATGCTCAACAAGCGCCTGGATGTCATGCCGGAGGGGATGCACAGGAACGCTGTCCAGAGTCACTACGACGCGGCACAAAAGGCGATGGAGGCGAATGAGGAGAAGACCTGCCGGGACGAAGTAGCCAAGGCACGCCAGTCGCTTATGCGTGAGACGGGCGAGGGCTCTCACAAGGGCGGCGGGTCCGGAATGGACGACGAGTCGTAAACAGGCACCGTCGGTTACCGCGGCTGTGCGACGCCTCCGGTCTCCGGCGCTCGCGTGATCCGGCGCCGCCCGGGGGCGGCGCTGGCGCCGTGCGTCCCCGGGAAGGTCAGGGACCCGGCAGAGTGGAGTGCCGGGGTCGACCCGGATACGGTTCAGGCGTGTCCTGGCGGCTGGACAGCGCCAGACGGCGGGCCCGGGCGGGATCGTCGAACACGACGTGGCCGGCGCGAAACCGGAGCACACCGTCCTCGCGTAGCCGCCGCAGCACGCGGTTCAGGTGGATGGCGCTCAATCCCAGGGCGTCGGCCAGGAGGATCTGCGATATCGGACACGCATAGCCGTTTCCCACGGCCATTCCTGCGCGTTGCAGCCGTTCTCCCAGCTCCAGCAGCATGTGGACGGTGCGGGCCACGGCGCTGCGGCGCCCCAGGTCCACCATGCGTTCTTGCGCGGCGACCGCCTCGCGCGACAATGCCCGCAGTACCGGGGCGGCGAGGCCCGGGTCGTGAGTCAGAGCGGCGCGGAGCTGGTACGCCGGAAGACTGTTCGCCACGATCGGCGTCGCGGCCTTGCACCCGGCGCTGGAGCGGCCGAGCAGCGCGTCGGCAAGGCCCGGCATATCCCCGGGAATGTGGAACGCGAGTACCTGGCGGGTGCCGTCGGCCAGCAGCCTGTAGGAGAACGCCCAGCCGCTGACGAGGGCGTAGGCGTGGGGTGCCGGATCGCCCTCCCGGATGACCTCCTGGTCCGGCTGGAACTGCCGTCGTCGGAACGCCGGAAGCAACGCAAATGCTGCGAGGTCGTTGTCTCCCGTCGCGTCGTCCCCGGTGGGGGACCGCGTCGCGGAGGCACGAATATCGGTCATGGCGATGTCTCCCTCCGCCCGGGCAATGCCGTCGATCCTCCCGTGCCGTTCCGGGGGGGCCGGCCGCGATACCGGCCGGGCGCCTCAGCCCCGGCGCCTCAGTCGTCCGCAGGGACAAGGATGTCCGGCCGCACGGTAGCCTGGCGTCGCTGTCCGTCCCGCAGGTAGACCAGCCGCACGGTCTGGTCCTTCTTTGTCGCGAGGACCACGTCCTGGAGATCACCGCCGCTGGCGATACGGGTGCCGTCCGCCTCGATGACGATGTCGCCACCCGCCGGCCACTGTTGTCCCGAGGCGGTCAGCGTGTATTCGGCACCATGCAGACCGGCACTCTCCGCCGGGCCGTTTTCGGCGACGGAGACGATCATCACCCCGTTTTCCGGCAGTTTTAGCAGCGTTCGAACTTCCGCGGGATAGGCGGCCATATCCAGGACCTGGACCCCGAGCTGTGCCTTTGCGAGGTAGCCGCCGGCCTGCAGGTCGGCGAGGCGGATCTTCAGGAGGTTGCTCGGGATCGCGAGGCCGACGCCGACGAAGGTCCCATTGGGCGCGAGAATGGCGTCGTTGACGCCAATCAGCCTGCCCGAAGAGTCAAGCAGTGGCCCGCCGGAGTTGCCGGGATTCACTGCGGCGTCAGTCTGCACGAAGTCGATCGGAATACCGCTGCCGGCGCTCGGCGCGCGACGGTTCACCGCGGAGACGATGCCACTGGTCACCGTGGACTGGAGGCCGAAGGGGTTGCCGATCGCGATGGCCTTCTGGCCCACCTCGACGGTGTCAGAGTCGCCGACAGGTATCGCGATGGCGTTCGCCGGACGGCTCTCGGGGTCCTGCAGACGCAATAGCGCGAGGTCGTAGGACTGGTCGGCGCCAAGCACCGTCACGGGCCGGTCCAGTTCGTCACCGGGAAAGCGCACCGTTATTGTCGCGCCTTGTCTGAGCGTGACCTTCCCCGGCTCCAGGGCCTCGCTCACGACGTGGAAATTCGTCACCAGCAGGCCCTCATCGGTCGCGACGAACCCGCTCCCCGCTGCCCGCTCGGTGTAGGTTCCGGGTTCGTCCGTCCCGCCGGGCACGCCGAAACGCGGGAAGAAGGGCCGCAGCTCCGGTGGCACGTTCTGCAGAGGATCCACCGGTTGGCCTTCGATCGTGACCGTCACCGCCACCACGCTCGGACCGAACCGGCGCACTATATCGATCGTGTTCTGCTCGTCGAGTGCGTGTTCCGCCGAGGCGGGTACCGCGAGTACGAGGAGGGCGGCGCTCCCGACGGACAGGATCCAGTGATGCGCGCGGGCCGAAGGCCAGAGTGACACTGTCATCGCGCATCCTCCTGCTTGGGGCGGTGGCAACACGCCGTCGAGCTCTGCCCCGGCATCTGCATCGAATATCGGAGACCGGGGGGACGGGGCGATTGACGGCGGTCAACGCGAACGTCGCCGGGCCGACGAGTGGCGCAGCGCATGCCGCATCCCGCCCCCATGTATTACCCGTTCCGTCCCGGAGGTTCTCCATGCCCGACCGTTGGCCGGTCCCTGTAAACGACGCCCCGCGGTGCAGTCGCGGCGGCGGTGAGGACGTCGGGTGCCGCGCCGATGCGGTGTTGCTCGACGCATACTCCCGTGCCGTCACCGCGGTCGTGGACGCGGTCGCACCGGCGGTGGTGAGCCTTGCCGTAACGGGCGGGCGTGATGGCGGCGCGGTGTCCGGCAGTGGCTCCGGCGTGGTGCTGACACCCGATGGGCACGTTCTCACCAACAGTCATGTGGTGACCGGTGCCAGGGCGGTGGAAGTGCGTATGAATGATGGCGCCACGCGAACGGGGGATGTCATCGGGAACGACCCGTCCACGGACCTGGCGGTGGTATGGACCCGTGGCGGACGGATGCCCTGTCTGGCGCTGGAGGAGACACCGCCGCTAAAGCCCGGCCAGCTCGCCATCGCCATCGGCAACCCCTACGGTTATGACGCCAGCGTCTCCACCGGTGTGATCAGCGCCCTCGGCCGGGTCCTGCGCGGCGTGGACGGGCGGCTTATCGACAACGTCATACAGCACACGGCGCCGCTGAATCCGGGCAACTCCGGCGGGGCACTGCTCGACAGTCACGGCCGGCTGATAGGCATCAATACGGCGATCGTCGCACCGGCGCAGGCCATCGGTTTCGCCATTCCCGCCACGACGGCCCGGGTCGTCCTCGCCCAGATCCTGGCGTTCGGGCGCGTGCGCCGTGCCCACCTCGGTATTGCCGGGCGTGTCCGTCGGCTGGACCGGCGCCTGGTACGTACGCTGGGGCTTCCCGCGGATTCGGCGGTCGAGGTGGCGGAAGTGACCGCCGGCGGGCCGGCAGCGGGAGCAGGGCTGCGTACGGGTGACTATATTCTCGCCGCCGACGGGACCGCCACCCCCGGGATGGACGCGCTCTTCCGGGTGCTGAGCGGCGCGGTGCCCGACGGCATCCTGCAACTGGACATCCTGCGACGAACCACGCGGCTGACGATCTCCCTGGCGCTGCGGGAGGCGCCGGGCGTCGCCGGGGCGGCGTCCTGAAGGTATTCACCGGGGTGTCGCGGTGCCCGAGGCCGGTGTCTGCGCCGTAGCGGAGCCCTGGAGTGGCGGGAATTCGTCCGCTGTCAGGGTTTCCCGTTCCAGCAGCAGCGCCGCACCCCGTTCCAGCTCCTGGCGCCGGCGGGTGAGTATGTCCGTCGCCCGTTCGAACGCCTCGTCCACCAGTGCGCGTACCTCGGTGTCGATCACGTGCGCGCTCGCCTCGCTGTACTCCGGCGCCGGGGAGCCGGTGCCCGCGTCGCCGAGAAAGCTCGTCCGGCGGGGTTCGTAGACCATCTGACCCGCTTTCGTGGACATCCCGTAGCGGGTGACCATGTTGCGGGCGATATCCGTCGCCTTGTCCAGATCGTCGGAGGCGCCGGTGGATATCTCCCCGAACACGAGCGCCTCGCACGCGCGGCCACCGAGCAGCACTGCCATCTTGTCGCGCAGTTCCGTGCGCGTCATGAGGAAGCGGTCCTCGGTGGGGCGCTGGATGGTGTAGCCGAGCGCCCCGATGCCGCGGGGAATGATCGAGACCTTGTGCACCGGGTCCATGCCCGGCAGCGATGCGGCGACCAGCGCGTGGCCCATTTCGTGGTAGGCGACGACCCGTCGTTCGAGGGCATTGAGCAGCCGGCTGCGCTTCTCCAGTCCGGCCACGATGCGCTCGACACCGTTACTGAAGTCGTCGCCGGTCACCGCGTCGCCGCCCCGGCGTGTGGCCAGGATGGCCGCTTCGTTCACCAGGTTGGCGAGGTCGGCGCCGGTGAAACCGGGGGTCAATGCGGCAACGTCCTCCAGACGCACGTTTTCCGCCAACCGGATCCTCGCTGCGTGTACCCTGAGGATGGCGAGGCGGCCGGTTCGATCGGGGCGGTCGACCAGGACCTGCCGGTCGAAGCGTCCGGCGCGCAGGAGTGCGGGATCCAGGATCTCCGGGCGGTTGGTCGCGGCGAGCAGTACGATGCCCTGGCTCGGATCGAAGCCGTCCAGCTCGGTGAGAAGCTGATTGAGGGTCTGCTCCTTCTCGTCGTGCCCGCCAACGGGGGAAAGCCCCCGGGCCCGGCCGAGCGCATCCAGCTCGTCGATGAAGATGATGCACGGCGCCGTCTTGCGGGCCTGCTCGAAGAGGTCGCGTACCCGCGCGGCACCCACGCCCACGAACATCTCCACGAACTCGGAGCCCGATATGGAGTAGAACGGCACCCCGGCCTCGCCGGCCACCGCCCGTGCCAGTAGCGTCTTGCCGGTGCCCGGCGGCCCCACGAGCAGAACGCCTTTGGGGACGTGGGCGCCGAGCCGTCCGTAGGACGCGGGATCGCTCAGGAAGTTGACCACCTCCGCGAGCTCCGCCTTGGCCTCGTCGACACCGGCCACGTCGGCGAAAGTCACACGGGTATCCGTCTCGACGTAGATTTTGGCCCGGGATCTGCCGACGGATGTCAGACCGCCAAGGCCCTGCTTTTCGGCCATGCGCCGGATGAAAAACATCCAGATCGCGACGAATACAAGTGCCGGAACGACCCAGGAGAGCAGGTCCCGCAGGAAGGTGCTCTCAACCACCCCGCTGAAGCTGACCCCGTAGCGCTGCAACTGCGCCGCCATGGCCGGCTCCACGCGGGTGGTTGCGACGAATGTGTGCCCGTCAGGTGTCGGGCTCTTCAAACGGCCTTCCAGGTAGTCCTGGTGCACCCTCACTTCGCTTATGCGGCCGTCCTTGAGGAGCGTTTCGAATTCGCTGTAGGGGACGGTTTCCACCAGGCGATAGGCATTCCACCAGCTCTGGAACGCGAGCAGCAGAAACACCGCGATCGCCACGTAGACAGCATTGATCCGGGCCTTCCTGTCCATGTCGCTCGCCCTGCCCTAACGACTCCTAAGGCTAGCTTAGTCTCCCGGGAGGGGCGTGTAACACGAGCGCCGGCGCGGGCGGGGTTTCCGGCAATAGCCACGGCACACGGCCTGCGACCCCCGGAGCAGCCGCGTGGACGGGGTTCGTCGACGTTCGCGGCATGTCGGGACGGCGGACGTGCCCGGACATCGGTTGCCGGCGCGTCATTACCGCTGGAATCATCGCCGGACGCGTGACCCGGGGGTCCGGACCGGGAAAGAAGGTCCGGGTGGTATTGGCGCTGCTGCGCGAGCTGGCATCCGCCTGAACGGTTCCGGCCGTTCCGGCATCCGCACTGGCTATCGCAGGACCAGCCCGCGGTTGCCTCCGGCGATCAGCGTCGCCACGTCGATCAGCGCCCGGGGTAACGCCAGGCCGCTGGGGGCGATCAGGTAGCGTGGTTCCCAGACCGGTGCATACTTTTCCTTGTAGCGGCGCAGCCCGCGGAAGTTGTAGAAATGCTCCCCATGCTCGAACAGCAGCGTGCCCAGCCGTTGCCAGGTCGGGCCGAGGGACTGATCGTCGAGGCCGGACAAAGGGGCCATTCCGAGGTTGAACCACCGGTAGCCCGCTTCCTGACCCCATAGCATCAGGTGCGTAAACAGGTAGTCCATGACGCCATATGGGGCGTCGTCGCCGTGACGCATCAGGTCGACGGACAGTTCCCCGCCCGCCGGGGCCGTCAGCAGGTTGGCAAAGGCGACCAGCCGCCCGTTGCGCCGGACCGTGGCGCAGTCGAATAGCCGGAGATAGGCGGGCGAGAAGTGGCCCAGCGAAAACCCCTTCTCCCGTGTCCCGCGGCGGTCCAGCCATTGGCGGGAGACCTCGCCCATTTCCCCGATCAGGCGCTCGTCAATTGTCCCGCGGGGCGCGATCGCGAACTCGGCACCCTCGCGTTCCGCCCGCCGCGCGGAGTGTCGCAGATCGCTGCGTCGGTGCCCCTGGAGGGAGAAGTCCGCGAGGTCGACACGGGCCTCTTCGCCGAGCTTGAGCGGTGCGAGGCCGAGGTCGAGGTACAGGGGCAGGGTTGTCGGCGGCACCTGGTAGAACACGGGTCTGCCAGCGTGGAGGTCACACAGTTCCCGGAATCGCCAGACGATATCGGGCCATGCCGAGTCAGGGCCGACGGGATCGCCGAGTGAGATCCAGCTGCGCCCCTGTATCCGGTACATGATGAAGGCGTTGCGATCCGGGTTTAGAAGAAAGCGCTTGTCTCCGGTCAGGGCCAGGGCCGCGCCGGTTCGCGTGGCAGAGGCCACCAGCCGGGCGACATCTGCTGTCTCCCCGACCTTCCCGGTATCAAAGGGTGGTGCGGGGCGTATCAGCTCGCGCAGGACCCAGGTGCTGGTCAGGACCACCACGACCAGCTGAGTGCGGAGTATGCGCGAGGCGTCCGCGTGAAAGGCGAATTGCCACCAAAGCGAGTCCTCGTAAGGGACGTGGCGCAGCGCGAGGACACTGACGAAGCCCGTGAGGGCGATCGCGCCCAGTACCAGGGCCAGCCAGCCCCGGGTGTAGGCGTGTCCGGTCAGGGAGCCTTTGCGGAAAAACGCGCTTCGGGCCATCACCAGGCATGTCAGGACCACGCCCGCAATCAGCGCCTCCTCCCAGTCGAGACCCTTTAGTAGCGAGAACGGGATCGCGGCGGTGAGCAGCAGCACCGTGAGCTGCCAGGCGGAATCGAGCCGCCGGAGAAGGCCGTGTGCGAGAAGCAGCAGCCACAGGCCGACGATACTGCTCAGCAGGTGGGACGCCTCGACGAAGGGCAGGGGCAGCACGTCCCGGAGCATTGCCAGCCGGCCACCGAGCGTCGGTGTTGCCGAGGATATGAGGAGAACCAGTCCACCAAGAAATACGGCGGCCGCCATGACCGGAGGTACCAGTGCGTCGATTGCACCGAGTGGCCATGACGGGCGCTCCGCCGCACGCGGCCAGCGCAGCGTGACTTCCCGGCTAGCCAACAGGATCGCCGCCAACGCGAAAGGCAGCAGGTAGTAAATGACCCGGTACACCAGCAATGCGGCCACGACGGCGGCGCTGTCGCCGTCGGGCAGCGCGATCAGCATCAGTGCCTCGAACACACCCACGCCGCCGGGGCTGTGGCTGAGGATGGCGATCACCATCGCGCCGGTATATATCCCGACGAAAGCGGGCAGGGTCGGGGTGGCGTCAGCAGGGAGGAGTATGTAGAGGGCGGTTGCGGCGAACCCGATGTCCAGCACCCCAAGGGCGAACTGGGTAAGGGTGACCGGCACGGCGGGTACAGCCAGTTGCCAACGGTGCAGTCGTATCGGTGATCGGCGCAGCGCGGTCCAGAGCGTGTAAGACACGGTGACGCCGAGCAGGGTGATGCCTGCCAGCCGGGCCACGGCCGCAGGGAGGGGCAGGATCTGCGCAAGGGTGGCTGGTTCGAACGTGAGCGCCACGGCCAGGAGGAGTATCGCACCCAGGCCGAAGGTGAGCGTGGAGAAGCCCGTGACGGTCGCGATTTCGGCCCCCGAAAGGCCGGCAGCGGAGTAGATCCGGTAGCGGATCGAGCCTCCGGTGAGCAATGGTAGCCCGATATTGTGGCTGAATGCGTAGCTGATAAAGGCCGTGACCGCGAGCTGCCGGTACGGCAGGGGCTTTCGTACGTAATGGAGAGACAGCACCTCGTACACCGTGAGGACGCAGTAAGAGGCCACTGTCGCTGCCAGCGCCATGCCGAGAAGAAGCGGTCGCACGTTCTTGAGGGCGGCACCTATGTCCCGAATCCGGACCTCGGCAAGCAGATGATGCAGTGCCGCCAGGGCAGCCAGGAACAGCACGAGGGAGATGCCACTCCATACGAGGTGATGCCGGTTCACGTTCTGGCCGGCGGACCCAGCTGGCATTGGCTGCCCTCCAGTGGCCTCCCCCTGTTGCCCGCTTCCGGGCCTGTTTGCGTCACGGCTCAGCGGCTGGCCTGCCCGTGCCGGTCCGGTGCCGGCGGCCCTTCGCCAAGTGTGCGGCGGAAGGGCCCACGGCGACGTCCCTGTGGCGTGCATGACAGCTTATCGGAAATCGCGACAGGCCGTTGCGCTTATCCGTCCGTATGCCGGGGTAACGGGAAGGCAATGCCGCGAAGGGTCGAAACCGGGGGACTGACGGTGCGCCCGGGGATGGTGGCGCGGAGGAATCCGGGTCGTGGAGGTTCTGGGCCGGCGAGTTGGTGGTTTTACCCGTGACGTGAGACAGGTAGGCCTCGTCCCGCTGTGCGCTCGGGGGCGCCGCGGCGGGGATGACGTTTTCACCGGTAGCCGCATTGTCGTCGCATGCCGGTGTCCGGGTAGCGGCCCCGGCCGATGGGAAGAGGTGTCGCCGGAGCTTATCCTGTCACCACGGAGCCGCAGCCCTGTGCCGTCTGCGGCCGGCCCCGAGTAGGCGCCCCGCGTCTCCGGTGAGAGCGGGCAATAAAAAAGGGCTTGGGTGTTGATTCCCAAGCCCTTGATATTCTGGTGGGCGGTGCTGGGTTCGAACCAGCGACCCCTGCCGTGTGAAGGCAGTGCTCTCCCGCTGAGCTAACCGCCCGAAAGCGCGGGGCGTAGAGTACTTCGGCCGCCGCCGCGCTGTCAACGCTCGGGTGCGCGTTCGCGCTTCGCCTTTGCTCCGTGAGTTGCTAGCATAACGGGCCTTTCAGCGGCGGCGGGCCCTGCCGAGCGGGCCCGAGTTCGAACCCCCTTTTCCGGAAGGCGCACATGACCGTAAAGACCCGTTTCGCCCCCAGTCCCACCGGCTATCTCCATATCGGTGGTGCACGCACGGCGCTGTTCTCCTGGCTGTATGCCCGGCGGCACGGCGGCCACTTCGTGCTGCGCATCGAGGATACCGACCGTGAGCGCTCCACCCCCGAGGCGATCAATGCGATCCTCGAGGGCATGGCCTGGCTCGGACTCGACTACGACGAGGGGCCGTTCTACCAGACCGAGCGCTTCGACCGCTACGCGGAGGTGATCGACCGCCTCCTGGAGGAGGGCAGGGCGTATCGCTGCTACTGCTCCCGCGAGCGGCTGGAGTCGCTGCGCGAGGCGCAGATGGCGCGCAAGGAGAAGCCCCGCTACGACGGGCGCTGCCGTCACCTCACCGAGCCGCCGGCGGACGCGAGTGGAGACCCGGTGATCCGTTTCCGGACCCCGCTGGAGGGGGAGACGGTGGTCAACGACCGGGTGAAGGGCCGCATCGTGTTCGCCAACCGCGAGCTCGACGACCTCATCATCGCCCGTGCCGACGGCTCGCCGACGTACAACTTCGTCGTGGTGGTGGACGACATGGACATGGGCATCAGCCATGTCATCCGCGGCGACGACCACGTCAACAATACCGCGCGCCAGGTGAACATCCTCCAGGCCCTGGGCGTGGAGCCGCCGGTGTACGCCCACGTGCCGATGATCCTGGACGAGGACGGCAAGAAGCTGTCCAAGCGCACCGGCGCGGCGAGCGTCATGGACTACCGCGATCAGGGCTACCTGCCCGAGGCGGTGCTGAACTATCTCGCGCGGCTGGGATGGTCCCACGGGGACCAGGAGATCTTCACCCTGGATGAGCTCATCCAGCTCTTCGACATCGACGACATCAACCACTCCGCTTCCAGCCTCAACAGCTCCAAGCTCCAGTGGCTGAACCAGCACTACATGAAGACCGGCGACCCGGCCCACGTGGCACGCCACCTGGCCTGGCACCTGGGCGAGATGGGTGTCGATCCGGCCGGGGGACCGTCGCTGGAGGCCCTGGTCAGTGCGCAGGCCGAGCGTACAAAGACCCTGCGGGAGATGGCGCAGAACAGCCTGTTCTTCTTCCGTGAGCCGGAGGGCTACGACGAGAAGGCGGCACGCAAGAACCTCAAGGCCGGGGCGGCACCCGTCCTCGCGGCGTTGCGCGAGGCCCTGTCCGGGCTCGGTCAGTGGCAGACCGAGGCGATCCACGAGACGGTCAGCGGGGTGGCGGAGGGCCAGGAGCTCAAGCTCGGCAAGGTGGCGCAGCCCCTGCGCGTCGCGGTCTCCGGCGGCCCCGTCTCGCCGCCGATCGACGAGACCCTGGCCCTGCTCGGTCGCGAGGCCACGCTGCGCCGTATCGAGGCCGCGGAGGCGTGGATCGCGGAGAATGTGGTCGATCAGCCCCAGGAGGGTTGACGACCCCCGGGCCGGTCGATAGGATACGCACTCCAACGCACGGGGCCATAGCTCAGCTGGGAGAGCGCCTGCATGGCATGCAGGAGGTCGGCGGTTCGATCCCGCCTGGCTCCACCAAACAAAACCGGTGGTTACGCCCTGAACCTCAGGGCGTTTCTACTTTAAGACGGGCGGATCCTCGGATCCGCCCGTTTTGTTTTGGACCTCCGGAATCATTACCTTTCCCCTTCATTCAGGATGGCGAGGCAGCGGGCCGTCATGGTGCCCGGGACGGTGTATCCGGCGGGGTCGTGCACGGCGGTTCAGGCCGCGTGCGACGTTTCCCGTAAACCGCTCGGCGGGGTCGCGCGCCTTCAGCGCCCGACCCGCGGGGGTGGCCGGTAAGGCCGTTACATGAAGTCGGTTGCCTGCGGGCAATCGGCCTGCTCGTGATCCCGACGTTCAGGTAGGGACTGTCTCGCGGATCAGGCGATTTGCGGAGTATAGAGGGTCTGTCCCTGATGACGCCGGAACATATGTGGACGGGCTTGCGCATGGCCGCCCCAACGCGGCCATGCTGGCTTCGCCCCGCCTGCTTAGACGCTGGAGGAACGCGCGGACATCAGGGTTATAAGGCCGGCCGCTCAAGGCTGCCGATGTTGCCCGCGCACGCGGGACGGGATGTTGGCTGCCAGGAGCAGTCAACCTACCGCACCGGCCGTTCACGGGCACGGGGTTCACAAGACCCGTCGGCCCTGGGAGACCCCCTCTCGCCCGGCCCCTCTCCCGCAGGGGGAGAGGGGCGTGGCACGTCCGTGGGTCGGCTGCCCCTGGCAACCGACCTGCTCGTGGCTGCGAAGCAGGTTAGGCCGTGCGCGACGTCCCTGTCTGGTCATGGCGTCCGTCGTGGGCGCTCAGTTGCGCACTGACGAGAAGCGCCGGGGATAGACGTTGTCGGCCCCGATGCTTGCGGGGACGTCCCGCATCGCCGCCGATCGGGAAGGGTAGTCGCCGAGCAGTACGAGATGCCACGTGCCGTTGTCGCCGCTCACCGTGACCACCCGGGCCGAGTCGCGGACCTCCGGGTGGGCGTCCAGGAAGTTCGCGGTGGTCTGCTTCTTCCGTCCGGCGATGAGCTGCAGCGTGTAGCGTCCGCCGTCGCGGCTGGCCAGCCAGTCCTCGCCTGTCCGGGGCTGCTCGGCGGGTGCCTCCTCGTCAGGCTCTTCCTTCGCCGTCTCCGGCGCGGGCTCTGCCGCCGTGTCGGTGGAGGCGGTCTGCGTCTCCGGTGTCCCGTTCTCCTCGGCGGCCGGCGTGGGCTCACCTGCGGACGTCCCGGTCTCGCCGTCACTCGAACCCGCGCCGCTGGCTGGCGGTGCGGCGGCGTCCGCGCTCGCGATTTCGGTGGCGGTCTCCCCCTCGCCGTTGTCGGTTGTGTCGGTCTCGTTGCGTTCGATCGTCTCAATCAGTGCGTCGGGCAGCGCCGGGATGGGCCGGTTGAGCAGGGCGCTGCCCGCGGCGATCTCCGGCGGGAGGCTCACCGAGGGCGGCGTGTCACCCGTGTCGGGGACGTCGACGCGCTTCGTATCGGCGCCGGCTACCGGATCGGCGGAGCCCTGGTCTCCGTCGGTAGTTGAGTCGTCCGCGACCGTTGCGCTCGCGGTGTTGGACGCCGGCTCCGGCTCGATATCGAGCGAGGTGGTCCTGGTGTCCCCGGTGTCCGGTCCGCCGGCGAGGAGTGCGTAGGTGAGGACGGCGACCGCCACCGCGCCGAGCGGCGGCGCGAGCCAGACGGGATGAATACGGCGGCGCCGCGTCACGGGTGCTGCCGCGGCTGCGGTTGCTTCTGATTCCGGCGGCGCCAGGCGGATGCGCTGGATCTGGTCCGCCGCCCGTCCGGCCTCCTGGGCGAGGACCTCCAGCCGGTCCGCCTCCGCCTCGGGACAGAGCAGGGCGATGGGCATGTTCGCGTCGCGCTGGCTGACGAGTCGGCTCAGGGTGAGCAGGGACTGGAGGATGCGTGCCGAGAGCCCGTGCGCATCCTCCACGACCACGGCCAGGGAGAGATTACGGCTCCTGAGCCGGCGCGAGAGCTGATCCGCCGCTGCCGGTTCCCCCGGGTCCGTGCCCGGGTCGAGGAGCAGGCGTTCGGCCAGGTGGTCGTTGTTGTGCGCCGTCGTCACGTCGATGATCGCGGCCGCTGTTTCACTCCCGCCGGCAAGGGCCCGGGCCAGCTGGGCAGCCACTCCGCTGGCGGTCAGTTCGCCGTCCAGGGTGACGATGACGACATTGCTCGTGCACCGCAGCAGGTAACACGCCAGGTCGAGACGTGCGGCGATGTCGCCGTTTTCCTGGAGGAGACTGTCAGCGTCCTGCATGGTGGTCCTCTGTCGCGGTATTGCGGCGACGAGTGTAGCAGGGCAACGGGGCGTTTCCGTGGGGCAGGTCGCACCCCTCGACAGCGCCGGGCACTGCGGTCCGGCGTCGCTTGACACCGTGGGGTCGCCCGCCTAGTATTTCGCCCGCTTGCACGGCAGCGTCCCCATCGTCTAGCCGGCCTAGGACACCACCCTTTCAAGGTGGCGACACGGGTTCGAATCCCGTTGGGGACGCCATTTCCCTCCTTCCGTGATCGCGATCCTAATGCCGCGAGGGCGAGCGTCGCGAACCTCCGCTCCCCCGGGGATTCAGCACTTAAGTGACGGAATTCAAAGACCGCATGGTCATGCGGCCTTTATTGCCATTCCGGTGGTCTCACCCGGTTGTGAGCACGGCACCTGCCAGTGCCAGCAGGCTGATCCATATCGCCATGGCCAGGCCCAGGGCGAGGGGCCGCCAGCCGAGACGCGCGACGGCCACCAGCCGGGTGTGCAGGCCCATGGCGACCATGGCGGCGGCGAGCAGGCCGGAGTCGACGGTCACGAGGGTGTCATGGAGCTGTGCGGGAACCGGGGCGAAGGAGTTCACGCCCACCATCACGACGAACAGGGCGACGAACAGCGGTACCGGCGCGCGCCGGGCCGTGGTGGTGTCCTTCGTCGTGTCCCGCTCCCGGCGGCGCCACCATATCGCCAGGGCGGCGCAGGCCGGGGCCAGCATGGCGACGCGGGAGAGCTTGTACAGGCTCGCGTCGACGCCGGCCTGGTCGTTGAAGGCGAAGCCGGCGGCCACGACCTGGGCGACCTCGTGGATGGAGCTGCCGGCCCAGGCGGAGTACGTGGCCTCGTTGAGCCCCAGCGACGGCGCCAGGGCCGGGTATAGGAACATCGCGATGGTGCCGAAGACGGTGACGATGGCAATGGCGCAGGCGACATCCTCCTCCCGGCCGCGGACCACGCCGTCCACCGCCACCACGGCGGAGGCGCCGCAGATCCCGGTGCCGGAGCCGACGAGCACGCTCAGGGTGTCCGGCAGCCGGAGCGCCCGTCCGAGCACCACCGCCAGGGTCAGGGTGCTGCCCACCGCGAGCACCACCAGTGCGAGCCCGCCCATGCCGACCGAGAGCATGTCCTGCAGCACCAGCCGGAAGCCCAGCAGTACGATGCCGGTGCGCAGCACGTAGTGCAGCGTCCAGCGGATCCCGGGTTCCATGGACGCCGGGATCGGCACGCACAGGCGCACGAGCACACCGGCGAGGATGCCCACGGTCAACGCGCTCAGGGGGACGGCCTGGTTGAGCGCCGGCCAGGCGGCGATGGCGTAGGACAGGCCGGCGAGCACGGCGCACAGGGCGAGCCCCGGGGCGACGGCGGCAAAGCGATCCAGCGCCGGGGACGGCCGGCGGGCGGTAGTGGTGTCGGCGGGCATGTCCAGTCTCCGTCGGTAAAGGATGGCGAGACGGTACCGGCGGGAATCATTTCGCAAAATCGATTATTATTTATTTATAACTTAGGTGACGCCGAATTGTTGTGCCGATGAACCGCTTCACCCTGCGCCAGCTCGAGATATTCGCGACGGTCGTGCGCACCGGCCAGGTCAAGCGTGCGGCGTCGACGCTGCACCTCAGTCAGGCGGCGGTCAGCCAGGCCGTGCACGAGCTCGCCGACGCCCTCGGGATCACGCTGTTCGAGCGTCGCGGCCGGGAGATCGTGCCCACGGCGGCGGCGCGTCAGCTGCTGGAACTCGTGGCGGCCCCGATGGCGGCGCTGGAGGACGTCCCCGCGCAGCTCGCGCCGGGGGATGCCGCGGCAGAGCTGAGCGGGGAGGTGCAGGTTGCCGCCTCCAACACCATTGCCCGCTACGTTCTGCCCGCCGCGCTGGCACGGCTCGGCCAGCAGCACCCGGGCCTGCGGATTACGGTGCTCTCGGGCAACAGCGCGGCGGTGGAGGCGCGCGTCGCTGCACTGGAGGCGGACGTGGGTTTCATCGAGGGACCGGCCCAGCGGGACGATGTCGACGTCTCCGCCTGGCGTACCGATGCGCTGCAGGTGATCGCGCCGGCCGACTATCCGGTGGAGGGGCTGTCGGCGGCGACGCTGGCCGAGCATCCCTGGGTCGTGCGCGAGCCCGGGTCCGGGACCCGGGCGGTGTTCGAGCAGAGCCTGGCACTTGCCGGGCACCCGGTGCCCCGGGGTGGCCTGGTGATGGACGACAGCGGCGCGATCGTGCGTGCGGTGGCGTCCGGCGCGGGGCTGGCCTGTGTGAGCCGGCTGGCCGCGGCCCAGGCGAGTGTCCGGGGCGGGGTGCGCTTCGTCGACGTGCCGGAGCTCTCGCTGCGACGCCCCCTGTGGTGTGTCCGGCGTGCCGTGCCGGCCCATTCGCCGGTGGTCGAGCGCTTTCTGCGGGCGCTGGATGCCGCGCTCGATACAGGCGATGGGGGGCCGCCTACAGGTTGATGCAGACCACGCCGGCGAGGATCGCCGCGCCGCCGACCATGAAGTTCATGCTCAGCGGTTCGCCGAGCAGCAGCGCGCCAAAGGCCACGCCGAACAGGGGCGAGAGGAAGGAGAGCACGCCGAGCCGGGAGGCGAGGTAGCGCCGCAGCAGGGCGAACCACATGAGCAGGGCGGCGAAGGAGACGATGAGCGTCTGGTAGCCCAGGCTCGCCATGGCTTCGCCGGTCAGGCGTGCCCCGGCGAGGTCGCCGGCGATCCAGGCCGCGGGGATAAGCAGTGTGGCGGCGGTCAGGAGCTGGTAGAACAGCGTCTGTAGCGCCGGCGCCTCGGAGAGCCCGCTGCGGCGGACCACGAGGGTCGTGGCGGCCCAGCAGAGCCCGGCGAGGACCCCGAGGAAGTCGCCGAAGGCGATGGCGCTCGTGCCGTCGCCGTCGGAGGCAGTAGGTGCTATCGCGATGACCAGGCCGATGAAGGCGAGCGCGACCGCGAGCCAGTGGCGCGGCGCGAGTTGTTCGCCGGGAACGAGCAGGTGCAGTCCGAGTGCCGCGAACACCGGCGCAGTATAGAGAAAGACGACCATGTGCGAGGCCAGCGTGTAGTTCAGTCCGATCGCGACGAAGGCGAATTCGCTGGTGAAGCCGAGCCCTACCAGCACGCCGGGGCCAAAGCGCGAGGGATCGAACAGTGTCAGGCCGCGCAGGCGGGCGAGAATCCATACCAGAACCATGGCAGCGGTTGAGCGCAGCGCAATCTGGGCGAGGGGCGCGACGTCCCCGGCCACGGCCTTGATGGCGACCTGCTGCAGACCCAGGGCGATGCAGAAGACCGTCATCAGCGCGATGGCCTGACCGTCCAGTCCCTGCCTTATCGCGACACCTCCGCCAGCCTGCTCCGCCACGATGCCGATTCTCCTCTGTTGGGTTCGACCATTGTCCGGGGAAGGCTAGCACTGGCCCGACGGCCGGACGAACGATATATTCACCGCACGAGGGTCAGGAATACTCAACCTATGATCGAGCGCCTGCCACTCAATGCGTTGCGTGCGTTCGTTGTTGCCGCGCGCCATGAGAGTTTCCAGCAGGCCGCTGCGGAGCTGCACGTCACCGCCGGTGCGGTGAGCCGGCAGGTCAAGGAGCTGGAGTCCCGGCTGGCCTTTCCGGTGTTCGAGCGCAACGCCCACGGCGTGCGTCTCAACGCGGCGGGCCGGCGTCTCGCGGAGAGTGCCGGGGCAGGGCTGGACCGGCTCGCCGAGGCCTACCGGGAGGCCCAGCGCTTGCCGCGCGCCGGCCTGTCGATCTCCGCTCCACCCTCGTTCGTGCAGCACTGGCTGCTGCCCCGGCTGGCGGGCTTTGATGCCCGCGGGGAGGAGGTCGCGCTGGAGGCAAGCGAGGTGCTCACGCAGCCGGAATGGGACGACGGCCGTGCCCGTCTCGCCATCCGCTACGGTACCGGGCCATGGCCCGGCGTGGAGGACCGGCCGCTGCTCTCCGACCCCATGTTTCCGGTGTGTTCGCCGGCGTTGCTGGAGCGTGGTCCGCCGCTGCAGGAGCCGGCTGACCTGGCGGCGCACACGTTGATTCATGTCTCCTGCACCGAGCCGGCGATTCCCACCTGGCGGCACTGGCTGGACCACGTCGGGGCCGCCGGGGTGCCGGCCCCGGTGCAGTGGCACTATTCCCTATTCAGTCATGCCCTGGACCAGGCCATCGCCGGCCGCGGTGTTGCGCTGGTGGGACGGGTCGTGGCGGCGGACCGCCTGGACAGCGGGGTACTGGTGCGCCCGTTCGGCGAGCGCTATGCATTCCCTTCGCCGTTCGGCTATAGCCTGATCACACCGGCGGCCGGCGAGCCGCCGCCGTTGGCGGTTCGTTTCATCGACTGGCTGATGGGGGAAGTGGCCCGGTTCCGGGAGGGGCATCCGGGCGACTAGCCGGCCCATGCCGTGTTTTCGCCCGGTTCCGCGTGGATGCCCGGGGAAGGCCCGCCGGGTGGTGCACAATGGGTCGTGACGGTGACGGCGACTACGGATCGGATGCCACCGAAAACATGCTCTGCATGGTCTCGTTGGTCCAGTCCAGGCTGTCCGCGTAGCAGCCCTGCAGCATCGCCGGGTCGTCCCCGCGCGGCAGCTCGGTCCAGCGGCCGTCGACGAACAGGCATACCTTGCCCAGGACGTCGCCGACGTCGTTGTGTCCGCCTTCCAGTGCCTCCCGAATCTCCGTTCCGATATCGATCTCGGCAAACAGTGTCTCCCGCGGGATGTCGAGCAGGGCGTCCATGTGGCGGAGCAGACCCGCGAAGAACGCCTGGTCGGGATCGGCGCGGCCGCTGCGTCCGGCCAGCAACTCGGACATACGCGAGACGGTGAGTGCCTGGCGCACGAGCTCCGTGGGCGTGCCGTCCCGGGCGCCGAGCACCAGCAGGGCGACCCACTTGTGTACCTCCCGGCGCCCGAGCAGCACCAGCGCGTCCTTGAGGCTGCTTACCGGATGACGCACACCCAGGGCGCAGGAATTGAGCACGCGCAGCAGGCGATAGGTCAGCGGCGGGTCGCGTTCGATGAGCTCGATCAGTTGCCGGGTGGACACGTCCGGGTCAGCGAATGCGGCCAGCAGCTGTAGCAGGACGATGCGGTTGCTCTCGGGCACACGCCCGGTGAGCAGCTCCGGACGGCGCAGGAAGTACCCCTGGAAGAGCGTGCAGCCGAGCGTGCGGCAGTGCTCGAACTCCTCGCGCGTCTCCACCTTCTCGGCGAGCAGCGTTACGTTGTGGGGTGCGAGCAGCCGGACCTGTTCGGCCAGCCCGCGTTCGCCGAGCGCCTGCACATCGAGCTTCACGACGTCCGCCAGGGCGATCAGGGGCTCGAGGTGTCCTGCATGGGCGAAATCGTCCAGTGCGATGCGGTAGCCGGTCTCGCGGTAGCGTTTCAGGGCGGTGATCAGTGCCGGTGTGGGCGAGGCGTCCTCGAGGACCTCGATGACCAGCTCCGCCGGGGGAACGGCGGGCAGAGACTCGGCCTCGAGCATGTCCTGCGGCAGATTGACGAAGGCGGGCACGACACTGCTGCCGCCGGACCAGTGCAGGCTGGTGTAGCGGCTGATCAGGACCTCGCTCGTCGCCCGGTCGCCGTCGACCAGGCCGCATGGGCCGCGGCCGTCCGGACTGCGGTAGAGGAGCTCGTAGGCGACGACGTTCACCCCGGTGTCGAAGATAGGCTGGCGGGCCATGAGCACCTGGGTCGCTGTCTCCGTCATCGATGCCCCTGCTGTGTCGCCGATCGAGCGGCAGTGAACGTCCCCGCGACGATTTTTGACGAGCGTTATCCGGAAATCAACGCATGGGGCAAACGCCGCCGGTGGGGCGCTGCTGAACTGGTTGCAGAAAAAACCGTCGTTCGGCGTTAAGTGCCTTTTCCGATAATGATTTGCACTATTCGTGTGCTGAACTAATTTGCAGGTGCGGGAAGCGCGAAAAACAGGTGCCGGCATCGTAAGGCAAGCTGTGCGATGGGCAGGTTCAAGGAGGGGGCATGCGTGGAGACGGAGACCGACTGTCCACCGGGATTGGTGGGCTGGATACCATCCTCGACGGCGGGCTGCTGCCGCGCTCGGCGTATCTGGTGCGTGGCGGGCCGGGCCTTGGCAAAACCACGCTCGGCCTGAATTTTCTCGCAGCGGCCGGGGATGAGGGCAACGCACTGTTCATCGGCTTTCAGGAGGCCGAGGACCAGCTGCGCACGAATGCCGCCTCGGTGGGTATCGATGTAGACGGCATCCGGTTTCTCAGCCTGGCCCCGGACGAGGAATTCTTCACCGGCCAGCAGGGCTACGATGTGTTCACCTCGTCGGACGTCGAGCAGCAGCCGCTGGCGGAGCTCGTGGTCTCCGCGGTGGAGGCCGAGACGCCGACACGCGTGTTCGTCGACTCGCTCACCCAGCTGCGGTTTCTCTCCAGCGACGTTTTCCAGTATCGAAAGCAGGTGCTTTCGTTCCTGCGCTTTCTGCGCGACCGGGGCGCCACCGTACTGTTCTCCTCGGAGAGCAGCCGGGACCTGCCCGACGACGACCTCCAGTTTATGGCCGACGGTGTGATCGCGCTGGGCCGTGACGATATCGGCGCGTCCCTGAGCGTTACCAAATTCCGCGGTTCCGGGTTCCGGGAAGGGCCTCATCAGATGCGCGTGAGCGCACGTGGGCTGGAGGTGTTTCCGCGCCCGAGTCCGCCCGAGAGCAAGCTCACCGAGCAGCAGCGGGGGATCTGGTCGACGGGGATCGCGGCGTTCGACGACATGCTCAGCGGCGGGCTGGAGGCCGGGACGGTTTCGCTCGTCACGGGTCCGTCCGGTATCGGCAAGTCGACCTTTGCCTCGCTGTTCGTCGCGCAGGCGCTGCGCCGTGGGATGCGTGCCGGAATCTATCTCTTCGAGGAGGAGATGGCCTCGTACCTGACGCGTGCCGAGGGGTTCGGTATCGAGTTGCGTGAGCCTGCGCGTAAAGGACGGCTCACCATTGAGCAGATCGAGCCGATGCGCTACCTGGCCGACGAGTTCGCCCTGCGTGTGCGCGAACACGTCGACAAGGAGGGTGTGGAGCTGGTGGTGCTCGACAGCATCGCCGGCTTCGAGCTGGCCCTGGACGGCGAGGGCATCAAGGCGCGACTGCACGCGCTGGCAAAATCCCTGGCGCGTGTCGGAGTGACGGTGCTGCTGATCAACGAGATCGAGGCCATGAGCGGGCAGAGCAGCATCTCCGAGCGCAGTATCAGCTATCTGGCCGATAACGTGATCTGTCTGCGCTATGTCGAGCTGGATGGTGAGATGTGCAAGTCGATCAGCGTGCTCAAGAAGCGGCTTAGCGATTTCGACCACACGCTCTACGCCTTCGAGCTGAACGAGGGCAGCATCCGTCGGGGGGAACCGCTGCGTGGTCTGGGAGACGGCCTCATGACCGCGCAGGCGCGACAGCGGAACCCTTAGTCATGACGGACAGGGGCAAGGACGTCCTTCTCGTGATGAAGCGCCCGGGCAACGTCGCCGTGATCCGCGAGGCGCTGGTGGGCCTCGGTTATCGCGGTATCGGCATCGACGACGAGACCGCGCTCGCGGATGCGGTGGCGGCGCCGCCGATGCCGGCGCTCGCGCTCGTGGACGTCTCGGGCTTCGGCCCCTCGGTCTGGTCCATGTGCGCGGTCCTCCAGGCGAACGAGGTGCCTTTCGTGGTGCTCTCCGCGCCCGAGGAACTCTCTCTCGGTGGTCGTGCCGTTGCGAGCGGTGCCCGCACCGTGGTGCAGAAACCCGTCGCCAAGGTGGCCCTGTTGCGAATCGTCCGCGATCTGGCAGGTCCGGGATGAAGCAGTGTAACCACTTGCACACCGTCGGACGACGGGGAGGCAGGGCTTGAACTACCGGTATGATGATCTCCACGGGGTAGCGTGGCGCGGGGTGGCGACGGACACGGTGGACGATACCGTGCCTGCCGACCGCGTTCTGCTCCTGCTCGGCGCCTCCGGCAACCGGCGCCTTCTCGAGGGCCACCTACAGGATCACTGCACGGTGCTCGAGCCGGGCAAGTGCGGGTTGCCTGAGGACGGCTTCGATCTGGCCATCGCCGACGTCGGCGGATTCCGGCACTGGCGCCGCCGGCTACAGGAGGCGAAGCGGCGCGAGGCGCCGACCTTCCTGCCGGTCGTGCTGCTGCTCTCGCGCTCCGAGCTGGATCGCCGGCTGGCGGCGTTATGGGATGTGGCCGACGAGTTCATCGTCACACCGATCGAGCGCCGCGAGTTCAGCGAGCGCGTGGCCATGCTGTTACGCGCCCGTTCCATGGCCATCGCCCAGCGCGATCACCTGGCTTACCTGGTCAACTACGACAGTGTGACCGGGCTGCCGAACAAGAGCCTGTTCCTCGACCGCCTGGTCGCCGCCATACGTGAGGCGTCGGTGCTCAACCGGCAGCTGCCGGTGACCGTGATCCGTATCCCCCTGGGCCGGGTGCTCAAGTCCTTCGGCCACCATGCGCTTGAACGGGCGGTGACCGCCTGTTCCCGGCGCCTGCAGACGTTACTGGGTGATACCGCCTCGCTGGCGCGGCTGTCCACGGACGAATGGGGGCTGCTGCATCGCCCGGGCACCACGGTGAACGAGGTGCTGGAGGTGTGCGGGAGAATCCGCCAGATCGCGGAATCGCCGGTGGAGATCGGTGACGAGCGCGTGCGCATTACCCCGCGGGTCGGCGTCGGCCTTTACCCGGAGGACGGGGCGGATGCCGCGACGGTCCTCGACCGGGCGACCAGCGCCCTCTCGGAGACCGACGATGTCGGGCCGGTATTTTACTCCCGCCAGGTCCAGCAGGAGGCGTTACGGTTCGTGCGCACGGAGGCACGGCTGCTGGAGGCGCTGGAGAAAGGCGAGTTCGAGCAGTGGTTCCAGCCCCAGCTGTGTCTGGAGACGGGCAGGATACTGGGGGTCGAGGCGCTGGTGCGATGGCGTCTGCCCAGCGGGGAGCTGGTCCCGCCCGGGGAGTTCCTTGCCGTTGCCGAGACGTGCGGCCTCATGCCCCGAATCGATCACTGCATGCTTGTGAACGTGTGCGCGACCATGAGCGAATGGCGTCGGCAGGGGGTGGGGATCGAGCGGGTTGCGGTGAACGTCTCCGCCGAGGACGTGCGTGCCCCCGGGTTTGCCGCAACGATCCGCGACACCCTGGAGCATTACCAGCTGCCGCCGCCGTCCCTGGAGCTCGAGCTCACGGAGACGGCGCTGTTCGACATCTCTGACGAGAACCTCCAGAAGCTCAACGATCTCAGGGGCCTCGGCGTCAGCATCGCCGTGGACGACTTCGGTACCGGCTACTCCTCATTGAGCTACCTCCATCGCCTGCCCATCACCACGCTCAAGATCGACCGCGCATTCATCACCGACGTGCACCGGGACGAGACCAACGCCGCGATCACCCGCACCATCCTGTGGCTCGCGCACAATTTCGGTCTCGAGACCGTCGCCGAAGGGATAGAGACCCCGGACGAGGCACGTTACCTGCGCTCCCTTGAGGTATACAGCGTTCAGGGGTTTCTCTTCGGTCGTCCGATGCCGGCGCGGGATCTGCTTCGCTGGATGAAGCAGCGCAGTGCGCGCTGGCGGCTGTGATCCCCCGGTGGGAGGCCGGTTCAGCCGGCGGGCGGATGCGGGTGGCAGCGCCGGGCGAGTTCGGCGCGCGAGTGCACGCCGAGCTTGTGATAGGCCCGGCGCCGGTAGGTCTCGGCGGTGCCCGGGTTCATCCCGGCCGCTGCCGCCGCGCTCTTGAGCGTGTGGCCGCGTAGCAACAGCGTACACAGCTCGCGCTCGCGCGTTGAGAGCGTCTCCAGCAGCCGGCTCTCCGCCGTGCCGGCGCCCTCCGTCGGTGGGCCGTCGCTGTAGTGGCGGCGCATCAGGCTTGCCAGCAGGGGGGCGAGCGCCGAGATCTCGTGGACCTCGTCGCCGGTGAAGGCCCCTTCGCCGCGACCGCGATAGAGGTTGAGGTAGTAGGCCACGCCCTCGCCGGGCACCCGCAGCGAGACCTTGTCCACCAGCGCGGGTCGGGCAAAGAACTCGTCGCGATAGGCGTCCGGCATCGCCGTCGTCCGCATCGCCTCCGGCGCGGCATCGTCAGTGGGGCGCGTCAGCAGCTGGCGCAGCCGTGGGTAGTTCGGGTCGCTGCGGAACCCGCCGCCGACGTAGCGCCGGGCGAGCCTCTGGGCGAGCGCCGGCTTGCGCGGGTTTGCGGCGAGCAGGCAGCCCATGCGGTCGCCGTGTCCGTAGGCGAAGAGCATGCACTGCTCAATGCCGGTCTGGCGCCTCAGCAGCGCGAGCAGGGCGTCCTCGAACTCCGGGCGACCGATGGCGTCCACGCATGCTCCGGCGGCCCGGAACGCCGTCGCGCCCATGCGGTCGTCTCTATCGGTTAGCGTCGCCATAACGGGATGTCCTGCATTTCACGGGACAGGCTGAAGTCCCTCTCTCCTCTAGCATGGACACGATATGTCCTGAAAGGTTGGTAAACGACCGTCCCGGTCACCGCAAGCCAGGGGAGGAGAGCCATGCGGCCTGCCGGACGCGGCGAGTACGACTCGCTGTATTTCGACTATCCATACTATGCCTTCGAGCGTCCACCGGAGTTGGACGGCACCCACCGGCGACACACGGTGGCCATCGTCGGCGCCGGGCCGGTGGGTGTGACCGCCGCCCTGGAGCTGGCACGCCACGGGGTGGCGAGCGTGGTGCTCGACGACAAGGACACCGTCAACGATGGCTCCCGAGCCATCTGCATCTCCCGTCACAGCCTGGAGATCCTCCAGCAGCTCGGTGTCGCCGGGCGCTTCACCGACAAGGCGCTGGGCTGGCGTTACGGGCGCACCTACTTCGGCGAGCGGGAGGTGTTCCGTCTGGAAATGGCGCACTCCGAGCAGGAGCGGTTCATGCCGATGTACAACATCCAGCAGCAGTACATCGAGCGCTTCCTCATCGAGCGTGCACAGGAGACCGGGCTGGTAGCGCTGCGCTGGCGCAGCCGGGTGCGTGACGTGGATGCCGGCGACGACGGCGTGAGCCTGTCCGTGGACACGCCGGAGGGATGGTATCGCCTGGACGCCGACTACGTCCTGGCTGCCGACGGGGCGCGCAGCGGGGTACGGCGGGCGTTAGGGCTCGGCCTCCAGGGCGAGGCCTACGAGGGGCGCTATGTCATCGCCGACATACGCATGCGCTCGGACTTCCCCACGGAACGCCGGGCGTTCTTCAACCCGCCGGCGCTACCGGACTCGACCCTGCTGGTCCACCGTCAGCCGGACGACATCTGGCGTATCGACTACCAGCTCGGTCCCGATGACGACCCCGACGAGGCGCTGAAGGAGGCGAGCATCCGGCGAAACGTGGGTGCCGTCGTGGAGATGCTTGGCGAGGCCGACGACTGGGAGCTGGAGTGGTGGAGCCTTTACAAGGCCTACACCCTGGCCCTGGATGATTACCGCCACGGCCGGGTGATGTTCATCGGTGATGCCGCCCACCTGGTGCCGATATTCGGCGTGCGCGGTCTCAACAACGGCTTTGCCGACGCCATGGACGCGGGCTGGAAGCTCGCCTGGCGGATCCGGGGCTGGGGTGGAGATGGTCTGCTGGCGAGCTATACCCCGGAGCGCCGCGGCGCGACGCTGGACGTCTTCGCCAACGCCGGGCGCAGCACCCGCTTCATGACCCCGCCGACGCGGGGCTATCGGCTCATGCGCGATGCAGCGCTGTCGCTCTCGCTGAGCTGTGACTATGCCGGCGGTTTCGCCAACCCCCGCCAGGTCACACCCTACACCTACGCCGACAGCCCATTGACCACGCCGGACACGGTGCCGGGGTTCGCGGCGGGGCCTGCGCCGGGGGCACCGCTGGTGAACCGCCGGCTCGGTGAGGACGACTACCTCCTGGATCACCTCGGCCCGGGCTTCAACCTGCTGTACTTCAGCGACGCGGGGGACGTCGAGCCGGCACACCGGGAGTCACTGGAGGCACTCGCCGGCGGGGCGATGCCGCTGCACTGCCTCGTCGTGGGCGCGCGGGTCGACGAACACGCACCGTGGACGCCGGTTCCGGATCCCGACCGCGGTATCGCCGCTGCCTACGGCGCGCGGGCCGGGAGCTGCTATCTCGTGCGCCCGGACCGGCACGTCGCCGCGCGTTGGCGCGACCTCGACACGGCCGCCCTGTACCGAGCCCTGGCCACCGCTACCGGAGGAATGTCCTGATGGCGTCGCATACTGAAGAGCACCTGCCGTTCCCGGAGCTGGAGGCGGCCTACGAGCGAATCGCGGAGACGTTGGATAGGTTGCCGGAGCGGCAGACGTCGCTGTTCCTGGCCAAGCTCTCCCTGGCGCTTGCCCACCGTGTGGGCGACGGCGAGCGGGTCCGTGCGGCCATCGACGAGGCGGCCCGGGATATCGGTGACTGAGCGCCCGCGCCGTGCGTTGTATGCCGGGACAACACCGCCGAGGGGCGGGGCTTTGCGCGTTGCCGGGTGATAGGGGAGACTGCCACGGTACCCACCCGGCAGAGAGGAGCGCCCCATGGCCCGTGCACGACACATCGGCTATGGCGACGGTGACGATCCGAGCGCCATGACCCTCACCCTCGGCCCCGAGCAGCTGGTGATCCGCCGGCGCTACGAGGCGGCCAGCATCTTCAACGACTTCCTCGTCGCCGGCTGGTTCCTGGTGGGCAGTATCCTTTTCCTTTACCCGGACTGGGAGCCGGTCGGTGTGTGGCTGTTCATTATCGGCAGTGCGCAGTTCATGCTGCGCCCGACGCTCCGGCTCGCGCACCGTATTCATCTGCGCCACGTCCCGCCGAGCCGCTGGGAGATGTAGCGCCGCCGTGCCGTCCGCCGCCTTCAGGTGCGGAAGCGTGTGACCACCCGCTCCAGTGCCTCGGCGCTCTGCGCCACCTGTCCACCGGCCTGTTCCGTATGCTGCGCCCCGGTCACCGTCTCCTCGCTGACCTCGGCGATGTCCCGGGTGTGGCCGTCGGCGACGGTGACCGTCTCGTTCTGGCGGCCCGCGGCGTCGGCGATACGGTGGTTTATCCCGGTAATCGCGTCCACGGCCTCGTTGATGGCGCGAAGGGCCTCGCCGGCCGTGTCGACTGCACTGACCGTGGTCCCCGCGTCGTCACGGCTGCGTGCCATCGCCTGTGCAGCCTCGCGGGATGAGGCGACGAGCTTCTCGATGGTCTCGGCCACGTCGCCGGTGGCCTCCTGCGTGCGGGCGGCGAGGGAGCGCACTTCCTCGGCGACCACGGCGAAGCCGCGACCCTGCTCGCCGGCGCGGGCCGCCTCGATGGCGGCGTTGAGGGCGAGCAGGTTGGTGCGCTCGGCGATGTTGTCGATCACCCCGAGGACCTCCTTGGCGCTCTCCGTGCCCTGCGCCAGCGACTCCACCATCCGGCCGGCCTCGGCGACGCCGTCCGCGAGCCGGCTGATCGCCCGGGAGACCTCATCGACGCGGGCGTGGCCGTTGTTGGCCTGGTCCCGGGCGTCGTCGGCGGCGCGGCTGGCCTCGTCGGCGTTGTCGGCGACTTCCCGTGCGGCCTCGCGTACCTCGGTCATCGCCTGATTCAGGCTCTCGATCCGCTCGGCCTCCGTGTTCGCGCCCTCGCGGGTGCGCTGGGTCTGTTCGGTGAGCGTGGAGGCGGCGTCGCGCAGGCGCTCCGTTTCTCCGGCCAGGCTGCGCACGGTGGACTGGAAGTGCTCCAGCAGCCGGTTGACCGCATCGGCCACGCTGCGGAACTCGTCGTTGCCGCGCACGTCGATGCGTGGACGCAGGTCTTCCTCGGAGGCGACGGCCTCGGTGGTGTCGCGCAGGGCCCGCAGCGGCCGGATCACCACCCGGCCGATAACGGCGCTTAGCACCGCCAGTCCGGCGAGGAAAATGGCGAGGTTGATGCCCACCGTGGTGGTGATGTCCCGCCAGACCGCTGTGTCCATGCCGGCCATGGAGAAACGGACGCGCGTGGCGCCGAGCACGGCGCCCTCGTCGGCGTTCGCATGGCAGCCGGTGCAGTTGGTGCCGTGATAGTCGGTGAGGTTGAGGTGGGGGACGGCCACGGTGAGGGCGCGGCCGTCCTCGCCCTGTGCCACCGAGACGACGCGCTCGCCGGAGAGGACACGACGGTCGATGGCGTCCCGGGGCTGCTCCTCGTCCATGCCGGGGCCGTAGAGCGCCTGGACAGGCTTGCCGCGCAGGGTGCGCGCGGAGATTACGTTCTGGTGGGACTCGAGCTTACGGAAGAGGATACGGCGGCGTTTCATCTGCCCGGTCAGCATCAGTGCATTGAGGCTGTCCAGGTGGCTGGAGATCAGGGTGTCGGCCTGTGCCACGGCGTTGTCGAGCACCCGGGCGCGCTGGCGGTGTGCCGAGTAGACCGTCACCAGCGCCATCGCGAGCAGGAATACGCCGGCAATCGCCGGCAGGATCTTCAGCTTGATGGATATACGTCGCATGCCCCGTCCTTTCTGCCCCCTCGTCCCTTTGCCCCGGTCTTATCGGCACGTCGGGGTCCTTGTTTAGTCCATTTCGGATTCTACCGGGCCGGGACCGCCGCCTCTTGAGCTGGATCAGCTTGGCGGCTGTCGCTGTTCGGAGACAGGCCGCCGGCGGTTCGATACCACCGGGCCGGTTGCGGCGGGCGCTGCGGCCGTATGGGGGCCGGCGGCGGCGCGGTCTCCGCTCATCGGCGCTTCGCGGCCGCAGGCACCGTAATTGACCGCCGTCATCCCCGGCGCACCAGGGCCGGGCATAACGTGATTCCCAGTGCGCGCCGGTGGATAACCGGGGCGCGCCGGAGTCGGAACTCCGGGGTCGTGATGTTGGGTGATTCCGGGAGGAATGCGAGATGGCCAAGGAGATGAAGGCGGACGTGCCGAAGGCGGTGCCGGCGGAGCAGACGCCGGCGCCGACGGGTCGCACGATGGGTGTCTTCGACGATGTCGACCGGTTCTTGGATACGGTGTTCGAACGCGGGTGGATGCGCCCGTTCCGCTGGGAACATCCGCTGTGGGAGCGCATCGCAGGGGGCGGCGAGGGCCGGATCCCGCGGGTGGACCTGCTCGAGCGCGACAGCGACGTGCTGCTGCGCGCCGAGCTGCCGGGGGTGCAGCGCAGGGACCTCGACGTCTCGGTGACGGACGCCACGGTCACCATCCGGGGGGCAACGGCGAGCGAGAAGCGTACGGAAGAAGGGGCCTTTTTTCGCAGCGAGATCGCCCGCGGGGCGTTCAGTCGAACGGTGTCCCTGCCGGCCAAGGTCGACGCGGACAAGGCGGATGCCCGCTTCGCGGACGGCATCCTCGAGATCACGCTGCCCAAGGTGAAGGAAGCCCGCCGCCGGCGTATCGAGGTGCGCTGAGGGCGGGCTTGATCGCCGTGTCGCCCCTAGGGCGAGGACCGCATGGAGGAAAGGACGATGACGACATCATCGTTACGATCTCTGAACACGTTCAACCACGAGATGCTGGATGTCGGGCGCGATATCTCGGAGGGCGCGATGCGCAGCGCCGCCTGCCTCGGTTACGGGGCGGACGGTCCGGAGCGCGCCTACCGTGAGGGCGTCGCCGTGGCCCGCAACGCGGTGGAGCGGACCATCGGGCTCGAGCGTGCGATGGTTCACGCCTGGCGAGCCCAGGCCCGTGAGCAGCCGGCAAGCGGCGCCCTCTGGGAATCCGCGCTTGGCCTCATTGAGCAGGGTATCGACACCCGGGAACGCCTCTGGACGGCGTGGTTCCGCGCCCTCGAGGGTGCGTCCGTGAACGCGTTGACCGGTGCGATGCCGGCTATGTGGGGAGAGGCAGGCAGGGCCGCCCGGAGCGAGGCGGATGAAAGGGGGGCCACGACGTCGAAATCGTCGACACGGGCCACCCGCGGCGGGCGCACGGCGTCCCGTGGACAACCGGGGTCGGAAACCGGCGGACAGTCGGCGGCCCAGAGCTAGTCGGGACCCGGAAGCCCCGAATCGCCGGGGAGGAGAGAGTCATGCCCGATATCGATCGGACAGCGGTGTTTGCGTGGCCGCGGCGGGCGCCCACGGCCCGTACCGCTCTGGCGGCACGACGCCGTCGGCGCTTCGGCTGCGAGATCCATCCCGCCTGGGACGGCAGTGGTTGCTACGTGCTCTGGGCCTGGGTGGAGCAGGAGGGTGAATGCGAGTGGACCCTGCTTGATCATGAGGACGGCGCACCGTTGCGTTTCTGTACCCCGCAGCGTGCCCGGGCGTATGCCCTGAAGCGCGGCTATGGAACGGACGCCGTGCGCATGCGGTGGCCGCCGACGGCGCGCTGATACAACGCTCGTCGGCGTATGCCGGCCACCGGTCCACTAACGCGTCGATTCCGGCAATGATCTGAATTTCTGAGAAGTTATTCCGTTTTGCCTGTGGCGTGATGCGTCTATATTTTCCGGGAAACCCCGTGAAACGCTGTCCACCGGCGCGCGCCGGTGGACAGCGTCCCCGCGTCGATGGTGTCTTCTTGACCAGGGATGGGGCCTGATCGAGCACGGGTGCCGACAGGGCATCGCCATCGAGGGGGTGGCGTTTAGGGAGGGACGCGGTATGGACACACGCCAGGGCAGAGACGCCGTTGTCGAATTCCGCCCGGACTGCCCCCTGTGCGGCAGCTCACCGTGCGTATTCCACTGCAGGGATGAGTGTACCGAGGCGAGGACGCTCCGCCGGATCGTGGAAGTGGGACGCCCGATGGTCCGGGGGCAGTACCTCTACCACGCCGGCTCGCCGTTCGCAGCGCTGTACACGGTCCGCGCGGGTACGGTCAAAACCTGCGCCGTCACCGAGGACGGGGAGGAGCGCGTCATCGGCTTCAGTTTCCCCGGTGACATCGTCGGTCTTGATGCGATCGGCGGCAGCACCTACCTGACGGATGCCTGCGTGCTCGAGACCGCGAGTGTCGGTGTCATCCCCTTCGCCCGTCTGCAGCCGCTCCTCAGCGAGGTGCCCGCCCTGCAGCACCGCCTCCTTCAGGCGATGAGCCGCCAGATCGCCGCCGAGCACGAGATGCGGCTGGCCCTGCTCAAGCGTACCGCGGAGGAGCGTTTCGCCGTGGGTCTGGTGAGCCTGTCCGAGCGCTTCGCGGGCCGGGGTCTGTCACCGACCGCCCTGCGTCTGGCCATGTCCCAGGCTGAGCTCGGCAGCTATCTCGGACTCGCTCCGGAGACGGTCAGCCGGCTGTTCCGCCGCTTCCGCGAGCAGGGCTGGCTCGATGGTACCGGACGGGAATGCGAGCTTCTCGATATCGGCGCGATCCGGGCAGTGGCCCGGCGTCAGCGCCGCGTACCGTCAGGGTCTTCCGGCGATGAAGCCTTGCGCGCTGTCGGAGCGGGGCGTTCCGGCGGCGGCTCCTGATCGTGCGTGTCCGCCTGTGACGGCCCGGCGGGCGGAACGCCTTTGACCGGTGAGGATTGGGGCAGGGACGATTTTTCAGGAGGAATTCGGGATGAGGACCGTCAGCAGCGGTATGCGTGTGGCCGCGGTAGCGGTAGCGGTGACCTGGGCGGTGTTAACCATGCCGGACGTGGCGGCCGCGGGTGGTGGCGGCGGTTCCGGTCACCGGCAGATGATGACCGATGGGCAGGGCGGCGGCGGGGTTCGCGGCCTGGACCAGGACCGTCTGCGTGAGCTGGATCAGCTTCGCGACCGGATTCACAATACGAACGATCCCGCTGAACGCCAGCGCCTGATGCGGACCTATCGTCAGCGCATCGATCAGGACTTCAAGATGATGCGCCGGGGGCAGGGGCCGGGCCCCAATGCCAGCGATGCCGAGCGGCTGCGTTACATGGAGAACCGCACGGAGCGCATGCAGCGCCTCATGAACCACATGTGGGAGTACGAGAACCGCATGGGTGCCGGCGACGAATGACCGGTTCGGCGTGCATCGCCGCTTGATCGGTCGCCGTCCGAAAGGCGATAGTCCGGTTGCAAACTGATGACCCCGTGCCGCCCTGGCCGGGGTCGCGGTCGCCTTTCAGCAACCGGGAGTAATGCCATGCAGATCGATCTTACCGGCCGCATTGCCGTCGTCACCGGCTCGACCGCGGGTATCGGGTTCGCCACCGCCCGCGGCCTGGCGGGCGCCGGGGCGTCGGTGGTGGTCAACGGGCGGCGCAGCGAATCCGTCGACGCGGCCGTCGCCCGCCTGCGCGACGAGGTCCCGGGTGCCGAGGTGCGCGGTGTGGCCGCTGACCTCGGCACCGCGGAGGGCTGCGACGCCCTGGTCGCCGAGGCCCCATCGGCGGACATCCTGGTCAACAACGTGGGCATCTTCGGCCCGCAGGACTTCTTCGAGACCGACGATGCCGTCTGGGAGCACTTTCTCGCGGTGAACGTGCTCTCCGGCGTGCGCCTCTCCCGGGCCTATCTCCCCGGCATGGCCGAGCGGGGCTGGGGGCGTGTGATCTTCCTCTCCTCCGAGTCCGCGCTCAATATCCCCGCGGACATGATCCACTACGGCGTCACCAAGACGGCGGATCTGTCGCTCTCCCGAGGGCTTGCCAAGCGCATGGCCGGTACCGGTGTCACCGTCAACGCCGTGCTGCCCGGGCCGACGCTCTCCGAGGGGGTGGGCGCGATGCTTGCGGACGCGCAGCAGGCGGGGGAGTCCCTGGAGGAGACGGCGGCCTCGTTCGTGCGCCGTGAGCGCCCGAGTTCGATCATCCGGCGTGCGGCGACGGTCGAGGAGGTTGCGAACATGGTGGTCTACGTGGCCTCGCCGCTGTCCTCCGCTACCACCGGGGCGGCGCTGCGCGTGGACGGCGGGGTGGTGGACAGCATCGCCTGAGCGCCGTCTCAGCCCGGCCCGTCGGTGTGCCGGGGGCCGGCGCGGCCCGCCAGGCAGTGGATCACGGCGTCGTCGCTGACCTGGCCGAAATCGCGGAAGTACTGGCCCACGGCCATGAAGTCGCCGGGTGTGGCGAGGCAGACGACCTCGTCCGCCAGCGCGTCCAGGGTCTCGACCGCCTCCGGCGGCGCGACGGCGAGTGCGGCGACCAGCCGCGCCGGTTTCCGCCGCCGGACCGCGCGCAGGGCGGCCGCCATCGTGGCGCCGGTGGCGCTGCCGTCGTCGACGATCACCACGGTGCGTCCCGCCGGATCCACCGGCGGGCGCACAGGGGTATATCGCCGGCGGCGCCCGCGCAGGGTGTCGAGCTGGGCGGAGACCTCGGCATCCACGTAATCGGCGCCGAGGTGGCGGCGTGCGTCCTCGGAGAGGTCCGTGGTGCCGTCCTCGCTCACCGCACCGATGGCGTACTCCGGGTTGCCGGGGGCGCCGAGCTTGTGCACGAGCACCACGTCCAGCTCGCCGTCCAGTGCGTCGGCCACCGCGGCGGCCATGGGGACGCCGCCCCGCGGGATGCCGAGGACCAGCGGATGGGTCCCGGCGAGGTGGCCGAGTCGTGTGGCGAGCTGTTCTGCGGCGTCGGTGCGATCCCTGAACATGGCGGGCGTCCTCCCCGGATGCTGGGCATTGTCTTCGTGGTGTGCTATTGCCTGAGCGGTGGGCGTGACACCGTCGGCGCGCGCCCTGCCGAACAGTATGGTTCCGGAGCGGTCATCCTGGGAATGTTCTCAGGGAGGAGTGAGGCATGACGGTGGGCGAGTACTGTAACCGCAACGTGATCACCATCGATGCCGACGAGTCAGTGCGTGCGGCGGCGGAGCTCATGCGGCGTCACCACGTGGGCGATCTCGTCGTGCTCGAACCCGGCCGGCCGCCGGCGGCGATCATCACCGACCGGGACCTGGTGGTCGAGGTCCTGGCACCGGGGCTCGACCCTCAGACGCTCGCGGTGCGTGACATCGTTACCCACTCCGCGTTCTTCGTGCACGAGGGCGACAGCCTCTTCGACGCGCTGGAGGTGATGCGCGGGCGCGGCGTGCGGCGGGTGCCGGTGGTGGACGAGGCTGGCGATCTCGCCGGGATCATCGCTGTGGACGACGTTGTCGGCCTGCTCGGGGAGGTGCTCGAAGACCTCGCCGCCGTGGTCGAGCGCCAGCGTGACCGCGAGGTGGACGAGCGGCCCTGAGGGGCCGCACCGGTCACAGCAGCTGGCGGCGGATGCGGCGGTTCCAGTTGCGCGAGAACACGCGCCGGCCGTTCTCGTAGGCGTCCAGCTCGGCGTGCACGTGGAAGTGCCCGCCGTCCGCGGTGAGCAGGGTGCGGGCGCGGGTCTCGATATCCCAGCCCTCGCGGCGCAGGCGCTGGCGGGTGACCACTTCGCCGCTGGGCGAGCTGAAGTCGTCGCCCGTGTAGCGGTAGTACTCCCGGGTCTCGTCGGTCAGCTCGATGTCGGCGTCCTCGATGCGCACGGTGCCTTCGTCCTTGATCACCTCCAGGGTCGCGTAGTCCCCTTCAAGGTCGCGGTGCACCAGCCAGCGGTACTCCGCCTCGTGCAGCCGTGTTACCGGCGACGGGGCCGGGTAGTCCGGTGCAGGCAGGCGTACCGCCGGCGCGTTCGTCTGGGCGCTGCGCACCGGCAGCCACAGGCGCGTGTCCCCAAGGTCCACGGTGAGCCGGACGGGTTCCGGGGACGGCCAGGCCAGCGGCCAGTAGGAGGTGGAGATCGCGAGCCGCACGCGGTGGCCGGTGGCGAAGGCGTGGCCCACGTTGTTGAGCGGGACGCGGACCCGGTAACGCCGCCCCGGTGTCAGCGGCTCCGGCTCGGCGTGGCTGTCGCGGTGGGTAAGGTTCAGCAGGCCGTAGGTGGTGCGTGTTGCCTTGTCGTCCGGTGCGACGTCGGAGAGACGCACGGCGACCATCGCCACCGGCCGGTCCACGGAGAAGGCGAGCTCCAGCTCCGGCGCACCGAGCAGCTCCAGGGGGGCCTCCAGCGGCGCGGTGTCGAACACCAGCGCACCGCCATCCTCCTCGCGCTGGTCGTAAGGCAGATCCGGGCCGGCGGCATAGGAGCACCACTTGCCGGCGAACAGGCCCACGCTGAGGGGGGACTGCACGGTCTCGCTGCCCGGTGACGGCGCCGCGGTCCGAGCGAGGTCGCACCCGGGATTCAGGTGGTACGGCGTGGCCGTGATGTCCGGTGACGGCCATTGCCGCTCGCTCACCCAGCGACCGGGACGATGCTCGTACTGGGCCGCGGGTGCGGTGCTGTCCTGGACCCAGGCCCGCAGCATGGGCTCGGCGTCGATGCCGGTATCCCGGCCCTTGAGCCAGCGGTCCCAGAAGCGCAGGACCTCCTGCTGGAAGCCGATCGCCGGGCCCGGTACGCCCTCGTGGGGATACTTGTGGCTCCACGGCCCCACCAGCCCGAGGCGCGGTCCGGGCAGGTTCTCCAGCAGACGGAATACCGTGTTGGTGTAGCCGTCCGCCCAGCCGCTGACCGCCATGACCGGGCAACGCACGTCGGTGTAGTCCTCGCAGACCGAGCCGTGGCGCCAGTAATCGTCCCGGTGGGGATGGCGCAGCCAGGTGTCGAGCCACAGGCCGCTGCCCTCCAGCCGTTCCATCCACATGCGGCGCCAGTCGTCGCCCACCAGTGCCGGGTCCGGTGGCAGGGCGTTGAACGCGAACATCACCGAGGCCCAGGAGAGGTTGTCGCCGAGGAGGCAGCCGCCCATGTAGTGGACGTCGTCGGCGTAGCGGTCGTCGGTGGAGCACACGGTCACCACCGCCTTGAGCGCCGGCGGCTGGCGGGCGGCGATCTGCAGGCCGTTGAAGCCGCCCCAGGAGATGCCGAGCATGCCGACGCTGCCGTCGCACCAGGGCTGGCTGGCAAGCCATTCGATCACCGCGATGCCGTCGTCCTGCTCGATGGGCAGGTATTCGTCGGTGAGCACCCCTTCGGAGTCGCCGCTGCCGCGCAGGTCCACCCGGATCGCCGCGTAACCGTTCGCGGCGAACCAGGGGTGCAGGGTCTCGTCGCGGGCGCGGGTGATGTCGCGCTTGCGGTACGGGATGTACTCCAGGATCGCCGGCACCGGCACGTCGCCGGCGTCCGCCGGCAGCCAGATGCGGGCGGCGAGCCGGGTGCCGTCCGGCATGGGGATGTTCGTGTGCTCGATGCTGCGGACCCCGGCGGCGGTGGACGGAGTGGTATCAGACACGGCGTCGGGTCTCCCTTGCGGTGCGTTCTATGCGCGGAACGGTAGCGCAGGCCTGCCCGCGTCGTCACCGCCGGCCGCGCTGTGGGACCCGGATTCACGATGTGGGCGCTCCGGTGCGTCCCGGTTTACAGGATGACCCGGGAGGCCGTAATCGCCCGGCAGGGACCTCCGGCTGGCGGCCCTGCCCGGTTATGAACGCGGGCACCGTCTGGTCGACAGGCTTGACGCCGCGGGTGTTGCCATCCCGATCATGGGAAGGGCCAGGCGGCGTGTATCGTGCGTGGTCGGGACGGGTAGGGGGTTCGCGTTGTCGCTCGCGGCCGGATCGGGGTGGCGGGTCCGCCGGACGTGGTGGTTCGTGACTTAGTCACAGTCACGGTTGCAGCCGGCGTAGTCTCATGGGGGGTGCGGTGCAGCAAGGGCACCGCCTGCGGGGTCGGGCAATGACCTCCATGGTGAGTGAACGGGTGTTCGCTCGCATTGTCACAGAACAATAGATGTCATCGAGGGGGAGGAGCGGTACGACGGACCTCCGAGGGCGGGCGCGGCGTCCTGACAAGGCCTGTCGCCAGGGAATGTCTCTTTAGAAACCGGGGTATCGTCATGGAACTCGACCCATTGCTCCTGTCGCGAATACAGTTCGCGTTCGTTGTCTCATTTCACGCCATATTTCCCGTCTTCACGATCGGGCTCGCATCCTATATCGCGGTCCTCGAAGGGCTGTTCTACCGCACCGAGGACCCGGTCTGGGCACGGCTGTCGGGCTTCTGGAGCCGCGTGTTCGCCGTCGTGTTCGGCATGGGCGTGGTCTCGGGCATCGTGATGTCGTTCCAGTTCGGCACGAACTGGAGCAACTTCTCCCAGGCCACGGCGAACTTCATGGGGCCGGTGCTCTCCTACGAGGTGGTCACCGCGTTCTTCCTGGAGGCGGCGTTCCTCGGGGTGCTGCTGTTCGGGCGCAACAAGGTCCCGCCGGGCACCCACCTGTTCGCCGCGGTGATGGTCGCGCTCGGCACTTTCATCTCCTCGTTCTGGATCCTGTCGGCGAACAGCTGGATGCAGACGCCGGCAGGCGTGGAGCTGCGCGACGGGGTCTTTCACGTCACCGCCTGGGGCGAGGCGATCTTCAATCCCTCCTTCTGGTATCGCTTCTTCCACATGGCGCTGGCCTCGTTCCTCACCGGCGGGTTCGTGGTCACCGGTGTGAGCGCGTACTACCTCCTGCGCGGGCACGACGTGCCGGCCAACCGCCGCGCCCTGTCGATGACGCTGTGGCTGCTCCTGTTCATCGCCCCGGGGCAGCTCCTGGTAGGGGATCTGCACGGGCTGATGACCCTGGAGCACCAGCCGACCAAGGTGGCCGCCATGGAGGGCAACTGGGAGCGCGAGGCCGGCGCGCCGATGCTGCTGTTCGCGCTCCCGGACCAGCAGGCCCAGGACAACGCCATCGAGGTGGGCATCCCCAACCTGGCGAGCCTGATCCTGACCCACGACTGGAACGGCGAGGTCCCGGGGGTCTCCGAGGTGCCCCGTGACGAGCAGCCGCCGGTGGCGATCGTGTTCTGGTCCTTCCGCGTGATGGTCGGCCTCGGGCTGCTGATGATCGGCTTCGCCTTCTGGGGCGCATGGCTGCGCTGGAAGGGGCGGTTGTATGACGCCAGGGGCTATCTTCAGGGGCTGCGGCTGATGGCGCTCGCCCCGTTTCTGGCGGTGCTGGCCGGGTGGTTTACCACCGAGATCGGCCGCGCGCCGTGGCTGGTCTACGGCGTGATGACCCAGGCCGAGGGGGTGACGCCGTCGCTCACCGGCGGCATGGCCCTGTTCAGCCTCATCGGCTACGTGCTCGTCTACGCCGTGGTTTTCGTCTCGGGCGGCTACTACCTCACCCGGGTGGTGCACCAGGGCATCTCGGAGGAGTCGGAGGACGAGTCCGACCGGCCGAAACGCCCGCTGTCGGCAGCGCACACGCCATTCGACGAGGACACGGCCCGGGCCGGGAGGTAAGCAGTCATGGGAACGATCGATATCACGATGATCTGGGCCGTCATCATCGCCTTCGGCGTGGTGATGTACGTGCTGATGGACGGCTTCGACCTGGGGGTGGGGGTGCTCTTCCCCTTTGCCCCCGACGAGCGCTCGCGGGACACCATGATGAACTCGGTGGCCCCCGTGTGGGACGGCAACGAGACCTGGCTGGTGCTCGGCGGCGCCGGGCTGCTGGGGGCGTTCCCGCGGGTCTACTCGGTGCTGCTGCCGGCGCTCTACATCGGCGTGTTCCTGCTGCTCGCCGGGTTGATATTCCGCGGGGTGGCCTTCGAGTTCCGCTTCAAGGCGCAGCGTTCGCGCTACCTGTGGAACTGGGCGTTCGCCGGTGGCTCGACGGTGGCCGCGTTCGCCCAGGGGGCCGTGGTCGGCGCCTACATCCAGGGCTTCAACACTGTTGACGGCGTCTACGCCGGCGGTGCCCTCGACTGGCTGACGCCGTTCACCGTGCTCACGGGCGTCGGGCTGCTGCTCGGTTACGCGCTGCTCGGTACCAACTGGCTGATTCTCAAGACCGAGGGCGAGCTCCAGGAGTGGGCATACCGGCTGAGCCCGAGGCTGCTCGCCGCGGTGCTGGTGGTGTTCGCGATCATCGGCGTGTGGACGCCGCTGGTGGATGACATGGTGCGGGAGCGCTGGTTCGGCAATCTCAGCACGATCTGGATCCTGCCTGCGCTCACCCTGGCCGCCGCCGGTGTCCTCTACCGGGCCGTGCGCCGGCGCCAGGAGGGCGTGCCCTTCGTGGCGACCATGGCGGTGTTCGTGTTCACGTACCTGAGCCTGCTGGTGAGCAAGTGGCCGTACGTGGTGCCGCCGGCATTCACCTTCCGCGAGGCGGCGTCCGCGCCGGAGTCGCAGTTGTTCCTGCTCATCGGCGTGCTCTTCGTCATCCCCATCGTGCTGACCTATACCGCCTGGACCTACTGGGTCTTCCGCGGCAAAGTCAGCGCCGACGCCGGCTACCACTGACCGCCGGTGGCGGGGGAGACCATGCCCCGGCGGTGGCTCGATGCCCGCGCACGCAGCGTGCGCGGGCCGCTGGTCGCGGCGGTGGCTGCGGGGCTGGTGCAGACCGCCGCGGTCATCATCCAGGCCGGGACCTTCGCGTGGATCGTCGCGGCGATGCTCGACCGCGGCGTCGGGGTTCCCACCCTCGCGTTCGTGGTCCTCGTCGCCGCGGTGCTGGTGCGTGCCGGCGCCGAGTACGCCCGTCAGCACGCCGGTTTCGAGGCGGGTCTTCGGGTGCGCGGCGACGTACGCCGCGAGCTGCTCGCCCGCCTGGACGCCCTCGGCCCGGTCGGGGTGGCGGCGGAGCCCTCCGCCGGGCTTGCCAGCCGGGTGGTCGAGCAGGCGGAGGCGCTGGAGGGCTATTACGCGCGTTTCCTCCCGCAGATGGTGCTGGCGGTGGTCTCGCCGCTGGCGATACTGGTCGTGGTGGCCTGGATGGACTGGCTCGCCGCACTCTTCCTGGTGGCCTCGGCGCCGTTGATCCCGCTGTTCATGGCGCTGGTGGGTATGGGTGCGGAGCGGCTGAACCGCGCCCAGTTCCGGGATCTGAGCCGGCTGTCGGGCCATTTCCTCGACCGCATTCGCGGCCTGTCGACGCTGGCGCTGTTCGACCACGGCGAGCGCAGCATCGAGGCCGTGGCCGCCGCAGCCGACGGCTATCGCCGGCGGAGCCTGCGGACCCTGCGCGTTGCCTTCCTCTCCTCTGCGGTGCTGGAGTTCTTCTCGTCGGTGGCGATTGCGGTGGTCGCTATCTATATCGGCTTCGGCCTGCTCGGCTACATCGCGTTCGGGCCGGCGCCGGCGCTGACGCTGTTCAGCGGGCTGTTCATCCTGCTGCTCGCGCCGGAATTCTTCCAGCCGTTGCGCACCCTCTCGCAGCACTACCATGACCGCGCCGCGGCCGTCGGTGCCGCGGCGGAGCTGATGGAGGTACTGGAGCGTCCGTCGGCGGTGAGCGACACCGCCGACGCGGCGTTGCCGCCGGGTGCGCTGGAGCTGGCGGCCGTGGCCGTGGGCCGGGGGGATCATGCCCGGGTGTTCGGGCCCCTGTCGCTCAGCGTGTCGGCGGGCAGCTGCGTGGTGATCACCGGGGCGACCGGGGCGGGCAAGACTACGCTGCTGAGACTGATCGCGGGTTTCCAGGCGCCCGACGAGGGCCGGGTACGGGCGGGGGGCGACGGTGCCGTCGCCTGGCTCGGTCAGCGGCCGCTGGTGGTGCCGGACACCCTGGCGGGCAACATCCGTCTCGGCTCGGCGCAGCCCGTCGATGACGACGCGGTGCATGAGGCCGCCCGGCGGGCAGGCGTGCTGGCGTTCGCCGAGGCGATGCCGGACGGGTTGGATAGCCGGGTGGGCGAGCGGGGTTACGGCATTTCCGGCGGCCAGGCGCAGCGCCTGGCCCTCGCGCGGGTGTTCGTGTCGTCCGCGCCGCTGGTGCTGCTGGACGAGCCCACCAGCGCGCTGGATGCCGCGACCCGTCAGCAGGTCGTCGCGGGGCTTGCGGCGCTGCGCGAGGCCGGCCGCACGCTGGTCATCGCCAGTCACGACCCGGTGCTCACGGCGCTGGCGGACCGGGTGGTCCACCTGGCGGGGGCGCGGCGCGATGTGGCGTGACCTGAGGCCGTATCTCCGCGTCCTCCGCGGCTACCGGTTGAGGCTCGTTGCCGGAGCCGCGCTGCTGTTGCTCACCACAGTGGCGGCCACCGGCCTGCTTGCGTTATCCGGCTGGTTCATTACCGCCACGGCGGTGACCGCGGCGCTCTGGGCGGCGGGGGCGGCGGCAGCGCTGAACATCTACGTCCCCGGCGGGGGGATCCGTGCGTTCGCGCTGACCCGGACCGCGGCCCGCTACGCGGAGCGGCTGTACAACCACGACACGGTCCTGCGTCTGCTCGCCGAGCTGCGCACTGCCGTGTTCGCCCGGCTGACACGGCTCGACCCGGCGACCCTCGCGCGCTTCCGCGCGGCGACGCTGCTCAACCGCCTGACCGCGGACATCGATGCGCTGGATACCCTCTATCTCCGGGTGCTCGCGCCGCCGCTGGTGGCGCTCGTGGCGGTCGTGCTGCTGGCCGCACTGCTCGCTGCGTTCGCGCCGATGATCGCGCTCGTCGTCCCCGTGGCGTTGCTGATCCTCTGGGCCGCGGTGAACGCGGCCGCCGCGCGGGGCGGGCTGGCGCTGACCGAGCGCGTGGCAGCGGAGACCGAGGCGTTGCGGGTGACGGTGGTCGCCCACGTCGAGGGCCTGGCGGAGCTGCTCGCGTTCGGCAGTGGCCGGCATCATCGCGAGGCCATGCTTGCCCGGGAGGCGGGCCTCACCGCGGACCAGCGGCGCCTCGCGCGCCGCGCCGCGGCGGGGGAGGCCGTGATGCTCGCCGGGATCCAGCTTGCGGGTGTCACCGCGTTGGGGCTCGGCGCGATCGCTTACGGCGCGGGGACGGTCTCCGCCGCGGTGGTGGTGCTCATGGCCCTGGCGGTACTCGGGCTGGGCGAGCTGTTCGTCGCACTGCCCTCCGCCTTTGTTCAGCTCGGCCGGGTCCGGGCCTCGGCCCGCCGGCTCACCGCGCAGGTCGCCTGCGAGTCCGCGCTGCCGACACCGGAGAGGTCCACGGCGCCGCCGGCGGATACGGGTCTCGAGCTCGCCGGCGTGAGCCTGCGTTACGCGTCGTGGATGCCGCCGGTGCTGGACGGTGCCGCGATGACGGTCGCGTCGGGAGAGCGGGTCGCCGTCACCGGCGCGTCCGGCAGTGGCAAGAGTTCGGTGGCGGACCTGTGCGCGCGGCTGATCGATCCCACCGCCGGGGAGGTGCGCCTGGGCGGGGTGGCGCTGCTGTCCCTCGACCGCCCGGCCCTGCGCCGGCGTCTGGCCTATCTCACCCAGCGCACCGAGCTGTTCGACGACACCGTCGCCGCCAACCTGCGCATCGCCGCCCCCGGGGCCGGCGAAGGGGCACTCTGGCACGCGCTGGAGGTGGCTGACCTGGCCGCCTTCGTCGAGGCGTTGCCGGACGGTCTCGCGACCTGGGTGGGGGAGCACGGCCAGCGTCTCTCCGGTGGCCAGGCCCGGCGGCTCGCGCTGGCGCGGGTGGTGCTCCGGGACGCGCCGGTGGTGGTGCTGGACGAGCCCTTCACCGGCCTGGACCGGGAGACGGCAGCCACCGTAGCGACGCGGCTGGACCGCTGGCTCGTCGGCCGTACCGCCGTGCTGCTCGCCCACGACGTCGAGGCGCTGCCGCCGGTGGACCGGGTGCTCGCGGTGGAGGACGGGCACCTGCGCGGGATGGCGTAACGCCCGGCGTTTTCCGTTCGTCCGCGGAATTCGGATAGCATGGCGCCCGTCAACGTGACGGGAATGCGCGCATGCACACACCTGAGGGTTTCGCCGAACTCCTGCTCATCCTGCTCATCGCCGTGGGTGCCGCGGCGGTGTTCCTGCGTCTGCGGCTGCCCGCGGTACTCGGCTACCTCGCCGTCGGTCTGGTGGCGGGCCCCACCGCGCTGGGGGTGGTCCACGATCTCGAGACGATCCGCTCCCTCGCCGAGCTCGGCGTGGTCCTGCTGCTGTTCTCCATCGGTCTGGAGTTCTCGCTGCCGGACCTGGCGCGCATGCGCGGTGCGCTGCTCGGCCTCGGGGGTGGCGAGGTGCTGATCGCCGGCGCCGCCGCCTTCGGTGTCTCGCTGCTGCTGGACGTGCTCGTACCCGGGGCGCCGCCCATCGGTATCGCCGGTGGGCTGGTGATCGCGGGGGTGGTGGCGATGTCCTCCACCGCGATGGTCACCAAGCAGCTCACCGACCAGGTCGAGCTGGGCCAGCCCCACGGGCGCGCGGCCCTCGGCATCCTGCTGTTTCAGGACCTGGCGGTGGTGCCGTTCCTGGTGGTGATCTCCGGGCTCGCCGTGCCCTCCGACGACTCCCTTGGCTGGGCGCTGGCGGTGGCGCTGGGCAAGGGCGTGCTCGCGGTGGCGGTGATCCTGCTGGTGGGCCGGTTCGTGCTCAACCGGGCGCTGAACCACGTGGCCGCGCTGTACTCCGGGGAGCTGTTCACCCTGGCGGCGCTGACCGTGGCGCTGGGGGCCGCGTGGTGGACGGCGTTCCTGGGCCTGTCGCCGGCGCTCGGCGCCTTCGTGGCGGGGATGATGCTCGGCGAGAGCGCCTTCCGCCACACCATGGAGGCGGAGATACGCCCGTTCCGGGACGTGCTGCTGGCGCTGTTCTTCGTGAGCATCGGCATGCTGCTCGACTTCAGCGTACTGCCCCGGGGCTGGCCGTGGATCCTGCTGCTGTTCGCCGCCCTGGTGGTGTTCAAGTTCGCGCTGGTGTTCGGCCTCGGGCGGGCGGCACGGATGCCCACGGTGACCGCAGTGCGCACCGGCCTGACGCTGGCGCACGGCGGCGAGTTCGGCTTTGCGCTGCTCACCCTGGGGCTGACCCACGAGCTGCTGCCGCCGGCCTACGGGCAGGTGGTGCTGGCCGCGCTGCTGCTGTCCATGGCGGTGGCGCCGCTGGCGCTGCGGTTCAACGGCCCGCTCGCCGACCGCCTGCTCGGTCGCCGCGCCGCCACCCGGGAGATCCAGGATGACGTCCACACCCTGCCGAGTGGCGAGGGACGGGTCCTGCTGGTGGGCTTCGGGCGGGTGGGGCAGCACATCGCCCGCGTGCTCGACGAGGCGGGCTACCCCTGGAGCGCCCTGGACGCCGACCCGGTACGTGTGGAGAACGCCCGCGGCGCCGGTGCCCCGGTGGCCCATGGCGACGGCACGCGGGTCGACGTGCTGCGCGCGGCCGGTGCCGATCGGGTGCGCGCGGTGGTGTTCACCCTGGAGGCGCCCCAGGCACTGGTGCACACGGTGGAGGCGCTGTGCGCCTCGCATCCGCATCTGCCCATCCTGGTGCGCGCCCGCGATGACAGCTACCTCCGCGAGCTCCAGGAGGCCGGGGCGACGGAGGTGGTGCCGGAAACGCTGGAGGCCGGGCTGACGGTGAGCTCGCATGTGCTGCTGCTGCTCGGCGAGCCGCCGGCGTCCGTGACCCGGCGTATCCGCGACCTCCGCCAGGGGCGCTACGAGCTGCTGCGCGCGCTCTTCCCCGGCCGCGACGATAGCGACCCGGATGCCCTGCAGCTGCGTGCCTTCAATATCGCGGCGGACGCCCGTGCCACCGGCCAGCGCATCGACGCGCTGGGGCTGGAGGCGATGGGGGTGAGCGTCTCGGCGGTGACCCGCGACGACACCCGCGAGGATGCCCCGGGCGGTGACTGGGTGCTCAGCGAAGGCGACATCGTGACACTCGCCGGTACGGCCGCGGCCCTGGACCGCGCCGAGGCGGCGCTGGTCCGGGCCTGAGCGCGGTTACATGTCCGGGCGGCGGTAGCCCCCGGGCAGCCCCTTGCGGGTGAACACGAACTGCCAGAGCTGGATGTCGCGGGCGCGGAAGGCCCCGGCGCAGGAGAGTAGGTAATAGCGCCACATCCGGTAGAAGCGTTCGCCGTAGGTCTCGCGGAAACGCGGCCACGCCGCCTCGAAGTTCTGGTGCCAGGCCATCAGGGTGCGGTCGTAGTCGGCGCCGAAATTGTGCAGGTCCTCGGTGACGAACCGGCCCTCCGCGGCGTTGCCGATCTGCACCAGCGACGGCAGGTCCCCGTTGGGGAAGATGTACTTGTCGATCCACGGATCCGGCGTCGTGTGGGTCTCGTTCTTGCCGATGGTGTGCAGCACGAATATCCCGTCCACGGACAGGCACCGTTCGGCCACTTCCATGAAGGTCTCGTGGTTTTTGCGTCCGACGTGCTCGAACATGCCCACGCTGACGATGCGCTCGAACGTCTCGTCGAGCTCGCGGTAGTCCTGCTGGCGGAACTCCACCGGCAGGCCCTGGCAGGCCTCGCGGCCCCGGGTGACCTGTTCCTCGGAGATGGTCAGGCCGACGCACTCGACACCGTAGTGCTCGACGGCATACTTCATGAAGCTGCCCCAGCCGCAGCCGATGTCGAGTACCCGCATGCCGGGTTCGAGCTGGAGCTTGCGGCAGAGCAGCTCGAGCTTGGCCTCCTGGGCGCTGTCGAGGTCCTCGGCATCGCGCCAGTAGCCGCAGGTGTAGGTCATGCGGCGATCGAGCATGGCCTCGTAGAAGTCGTTGCCGAGGTCGTAGTGGGATTCGCCCACCTCCCAGGCCTTGCGGCTGGTCTGCAGGTTGAGCAGCCGTGCCCGCAGCGCGTGGAGGGCGAGCCGCATGGGGCGGATCTGGTCCTCGATGCCACTGGCGAGGATGCGGTGAAAGAACTCGTCGAGCCACTCCACATCCCACCAGCCGTCCATGTAGGCCTCGCCGAGCCCCAGATTGCCGTAGGTGAGGGCGCGCTCGAACACGCGGGGGTCGTGGACCTGGATGTCCCACGGACGCTCGCCGTCGATGCGGACGTCCGCGTGCTCGAGTAACGACTCCACCATGCGCCGCGCACTGTCATTATGACGTGCGCGGCGCGATTCCGACTGGTTGTTCTTTCGGGCCAGGGTGTCGCGCATGGCCGTACCTACCCCCTTTTTAGTTAGTCTGACATTCAATTCACCTTAACCGCCGTACCCCGCCGTGTGAATTCCACCGGTCCAATGACAATGATAGACCGGTTCAATGACGTCAGAAGGGCCGTGTCACGTCCGCGTCTGGGTGCGGGCGGCGAAGACGGTTAGAATCCGTGGCGTAACCCGCATGGGGGAGGCGGTGTGTACCAGTTTCTTCTCACAGTGACGGTGATCGTGGTGGTCGCGGTGGTGCTGCGCCTGCGTGCCGGCGGTTCCGCCGGCACGCAGCGGCGCGAGGACCCCGCGCCCCGCCGCGATTCCTCGCCCCGCCGGGCGGGCCGTTCGTGGCGGCGGCCGTCGCCGCGGACGCTGGCCGGCTATGCGCTGGTGGCGGTGCTGCTCGCCGGCGTCTCGGGGATGGCCTGGATGGAGTGGCAGCAGGCCCACGAGGTGGTGCACGTGCGGGTGGTGGATACCCGCACCGGCGGGATCACGGAGTACCGGGTCTACCGCAAGGACATCGGCGGCCGTTCGTTCCACACCGTGGACGGGCGGTTCGTGTCACTGAGCGACGCCGATCGCATGGAACTCCGCGAGGACCCGCCCGGCTGAACCGGGCGGGCCGGGCACAACGCAGACGGGAGCGTGCCGCGCCATGAATCTGGAAAAGGTCGTCTTCGGCTTCTTCATCCTGCTCGCGCTGACGCTGAACTTCGGGTTCTTCATCGGCGAGTTCGACAACCCGGCTCACCACAACGTCTTCGAGCTGTATGCGGCGCTCGTGGTCTCGCTCATCGCCACCGTGCTCAAGTTCGGCGAGCGCACGCAGATCGGTGCCATCCTGCTGGCGGCGAGCCTGGTCGCGGACCTGCAGCTCATCACCGCGGCGGTGGTCTGGGGCATGTCCATGCACGTCACCGGCGTGGGCCTGACGCCGGCGGTGATGGGCAGCATCGTCTCGCTCTCCGGCGGGGCACTGATGGCGAACCTGGCCTCGGTGACCATCCTCGTGATCGAGACCGTCAACATGCAGCGCTGACGCGGCGGCGGCCATGTCGGAGCTGATCGACGTCCCGCGTCACCGTATCGTCCCGCTGGTACTGCGGCGCATGCGCGCGCCGCTGCTCACGCTGATCGTCGCCTATGCCGTCTCCGTGCTCGGGCTGGTGCTCATCGAGGGCACCACGGCCGCCGGCGAGCCCTATCGCGTGGACTTCCTCCACGCCTTCTACTTCGTGAGCTACACTGCCACGACCATCGGGTTCGGCGAGCTGCCCACCGGCTTCAACCAGGCCCAGCGCCTGTGGGTGGTGGTCAGTCTGCACCTGCTGGTGATCAGCTGGTTCTACGCGATCGGCACCATTGTGGGCATCATCCGCGATCCGGTGTTCCAGCGCGTGGTCACCTGGAACCGCTTCCGCCGCAGCGTCTCCCGGCTGGTGGAGCCGTTCACACTGGTCTGCGGCTACGGCGACACGGGCTCGCAACTCGTGCGCGAAATCACCGGCGGGGGCGGGCGCGCGGTGGTGATCGACTGGGACGAGCGCCAGCTCGACGGGGTCAGCGTGGAGGGCCTGCGCTCGTTCGTGCCGCATCTCTGCGGCGATGCCAACTTCACGGACAACCTGCTGGCCGCGGGGCTCGGTGATCCGCGCTGCCGGGCGGTGCTGGCGGTGACCGACGACGATCACACCAACCTGCACATCGCCATAACCACCAAGCTGCTCAACCCCCGGCTGCCGGTGATCGCGCGTGCCGAGCGCGACGAGACCCGTGCCAACATGGCCTCGTTCGGCACCGACTACATCATCGACCCGTACCTCACCTTCGCCGGCGGCTTCGTCATGGCCATGGAGGCACCGCAGGCGCACCGCCTCTACAGCTGGATGAGCGTCCACGCGGATACCGCCGACGAGGAGCGGCTGCCGCCCGCCGGGCGCTGGATCGTCTGCGGCTACACCGCCCTGGGCCGCGCCCTCTACCGGCGCCTGCGCGAGCACGGCATGGACCTGGTGCTGGTGACGCCGGATACCGTGCCCGCCTCCGTGATGAAGGAGACCACGGTTATCGGCGGCAAGGGCACCGAGGCGGTGACCCTGCGCGAGGCGGGTATCGAGGCGGCGGACGTGGCCGGGGTGATCGCGGCAACGGACGACGACACCGACAATCTCTCCATCGTCATGACCGCCCGCGAGCTTCGTGGCGAGCTCTACCTGGTCGCGCGGCAGAACGACCGCGCGAGCCATGCCGTGTTCGAGGCGGCAGCGGTGGACCGGATCATGGAGTCGAGCAGCATCATGGCGGTGCGCATGCTCCGGCTGCTCGCCACCCCGATGCTGCCGCGCTTCCTCCAGGCGGTCCGCGAGCGAGACGACGAGTGGATCGGGACGCTGCTCGAGCGCTGGCACGCCCGCGTCGGTGAGGCTTCGCCGGAGGTCTGGACCCTGACCGTCGAGCCCGGCGAGGCGCCGGCGCTGTACGCGGCCCTGGACGAGGGCACGACCGTCACGGTGGCGGAGCTGCTGCGCGATCCGCGGGAGCGGGACCTCGCCCTAGCCGCGGAGGTGCTGATGATCGAGCGCGATGGTGGCCAGACGCTGCTGCCCGGGCCGGATCACGCCCTTGCCCGCGGCGACCATGTGCTGCTGTGCGCGCGTCACGGGGAACGGGTGCGGATGCAGCGTACCGTGACCAATCGGGACGTCTTCCGCTACGTGGCGAGCGGGGAGCAGCGCCCGGACGGCTGGCTGTGGCGCCGGCTCGCCGCGCGCCGCGAACGCTAGGCGACCGGATAGGGGCGCAGTGTTTTGACCCTGCTGCAGGGTAGCGAATGGAATTCCGGGTAGGTCGTGCGCCACAGGCCTGCGGCACTCCGGGCCGGTTCCGGCAGCGTTGCACACGGCCTGCGGCCGTGCACGACCTACCCGCCCGGGATCCTGTCCGCGACGATGTTGGCTGTCAGGCGCAGCCGACCCTGTATGTCTCGGGGGTGAGGGGTTATACGGCTAGGTTTGGTAGGGGCGTAGCGCCCGGAGCAGGTCGTAGAGCGAGAGCACCAGCAGCACGCCGCCGATGCCCATGGGGATCCACGGCCCGTAGGTGCGTTCGTTCACGAGAAAGGCGCGGTCCGGCTCACCGTCGGGGACGTGCGCCGTGACCGTCGCGTCCACCGGGTAGTCCTCGATGAACGCCGTTGCCCAGTCCCGCTCGCCGCTGACTGTGGCCGCGGGCCAGATCCCGTCGGTGGTGTGGCCCTCGCCGCGGTAGTCGAAGCGGTAGCGGACCGTCGGCGTGAAGGAGACCGTCGTCTGGCCACCGGTGTCGTCCTCCTGACGCTCGATGCCGGTGGCGATCACCGTGGCGTCGACCGCCTGTGCGTCCGCCATCGTGTCCTTCACGCTTTGCTGCCAGCGATAGCCCATCACCACGAACGCCACCGCGACCGCCAGCGCCATTAGAGACTTGGCGAGCCGTCCCAGCATCAAGCCGCCCCCTCGTGCATCCTCCCTGCAGGAGGGTACCGGCGCGGTCGTCGTGCCGTCACCCCGATGACGCGTGTGCGGCCTGCGTTGACCGCCGGAGGTGGCGTCGGCGTTACCGCCTTAGTAGGATCGCGGCGTCATAGAGCGCCGGTGCGGCCGGCACGGAGTGAGGAGGAACGCGTGAACGGGACGGATCTCTTGGCGCTGAGGCGGCGTCTTGCCGCGGGTACGCTGCTGGCGGCGGTGCTGGTGGCACCGGTGATGGGATTCACTGCCGGTACGCTGCCCGGCGACTTCCTGGCCGGGGTCTGGGTGGGGACGCTGGCGGCGTTCATCATGCTCGCCGGGCCACTGGCCCTGCCGGACAGCCCGGCGTTGAGCCGCGCGGTGGTTACGGTGCCGACCCTGGCGGTGGGTGGGGTGGCGCTGTGGCTGCTGCGCGGGGCCCGCCCGGAGCACGCCGAGGGCGCACTCGCGCCGCTGCTGGTGTTCGGGCTCGGGGCTGTGCTCGCCCATGCGAGCTGGTCCATACAGATCAACCGCGCCGCCCGCCGTCACGGCAGGTGAGGATCGCGATGGCGGCGACGCCTCCCCGACTCCTGTATGCTGGCGGACCATGAGCGAGCACGAACCGACCCACACCGCCCCCGGCCGCCGCCTCTGGCTGATCGATGCCAGCTACATCCACGCCGTCAACATGCAGGCCTTCGGCCCCAATCAGCGGGTCGACTACCTCAAGCTGCGGGATCTCGTCGAACGCGAGCTCGGCCCGGTCTGGCGCGGCTACTATCTCAACAGCGTGCAGAACGAGGCCCACGAGGCCCGTGACCGGTTCCACGGCTGGCTGCAGACCGCCGCCCCGGCCGGGCCGAACCTGATCGTCAAGCTCTACGGGCTGAAGAACGAACGGGTGCGTAACGCCTACTGCCAGGACTGCGGCACCAAGGTGGACCTTGCCTGTCCCCACGGCGGTGACGCCCACAACCTCGTCAACCAGCGCCAGATGGGCGTGGACGTCGGCCTCGCCACCCTCGCGCTGATCCACAGGGACCGCTACGACACACTGCTGCTGTCGTCCGGCGACGGCGATCTCATCGACGCCGTCGAGCATCTCTCGGAGAGCGGCAAGCGTGTCGAGCTGGCGGTCTTCTCGGCCGGCGTGTCCACGGACCTGCAGGCCCGTTCCGACCGGGTGCTGTGGATCGACGAGCACCGCGACGACGTCACCGGCTGACCGGGCGCGACGCGGGCGTACTCAGCGGTTGAGGTAGCGCTCGTCGTCGAAGCTGCTCACCCACTCCGGGCGGTAAGCGACGAGCATGGTCATGACTGCGCCGTTGATGAACCCCTCCGGGAACATCAGCAGCGGCAGCACCGGCAGGTAGTCCGGGGCGAGGGCGGCCGCCGAGGCGGCCGCCGCGGAGGCGAGGCCGATCAGACACAGGTAGGCCGTGCCCGCCGAGATCATCGCACCCAGGAAGGCGTTCACCCATACGTAGATGAAGAAGTGGGCCGGCAGGACCCGCTCGACCACCCTGGAGAGCGCGTGGGTGATGGCCACCGGCAGGGCGGCGCCGAGCAGCGCGCTGATACCCAGCGTCGGCCATGCACCGCCGGTGGCGACGATGGACAGCGCCGCCGCCAGCGTGCCGGCCACGATCGCGAGCCGCCAGCCGAACATCAGCGTGAGGCTGGTCATGCCCAGCAGGTGGAGCTGCAGCTCCGGGGCGATGCCGGCGCGCATCTGCCAGAGCAGCGCGACCAGCAGGGCACTGGCATAGAACACGTGCTGCAGCTCGGAGCGCTTCAGCAGACGCCACGGCGCACGCCGCACGGCGGCCACCAGCAAGGCGGCCAGCAGGGCGTTGGCGAGCCACAGCCAGGAGGCGGGAAAGAGGTCCGCGGGAATGGTCACTTCGTCACCCGCTCGTCTGCGACGGCCTCCATTGTACTAACCTTCCCGGAGGGATTGTCAGGTGTCAGCTCGACTGACCGACGCACGACAGGACCTCTGTGAGGAGCCGATCGGTCGGCCTTCGGAGGGGGGCGGCGGACCGCCCCTCCGAAAGGGTTTCAGTGGCTGCCGCGGATGCGGCAGGTGTTGAGACCGAGCAGCCGGTAGGCCGGGCAGAAGCTGAATGCCGCGGTGGCGAGGGGGATGAGGCCGATCCAGCCCCAGGGCGTCTGCGGCCCCACGAACACCAGCGCGATCAGAATGATCCCGACAATGGCCCGTACCGCACGGTCGATAGTGCCGACGTTTGCCTTCATATCCTTATAACCTCCCTTTTTCCCATCGTCATAATGCTGGAAAATAACGGCATCGGTCAGTGACTTTGTCACCATTCGTCGCCACGACAGGGAGGGCGTGCCGTGTCATCGACCTGGGGTATGGACTGGCTGCCGGAACTCGACAAGCGCGCCCGGCAGCGCCTGATTACCGACGGCATGGAGGTCGCCTTCGCGGCCGGTCAGCGGGTGTTCGGGCTCGGGGAGCGCTGCAGCGGCCTGCCCATACTGCACAGCGGCAGCATCCGCGTTCATATGCTGTCCGCGGCCGGCAGCGAGATCGTGCTCTACCGCATCCTGCCGGCGCAGATGTGTACGCTGTCCATCGGCTGTCTCCTCGACGAGGGGCTCTATCACGCCACCGCCGTCGCCGAGCGTCCGAGCGAGGCACTGCTGGTGCCCCCGGCGGTGTTCGACGACCTGATGTCGGGCTCGCCGGCCTTCCGTGACATGGTGCTGCGCAGCTATGGCGCGCGATTGCAGTCGCTGATGCTGCTGGTCGAGGAGCTTGCCTTCCGTAGGGTGGATGCGCGTCTCGCCGAGCTGCTTGTGGACCGTGCGGAGGCGGACACGGTACGGGCCACCCACCAGCAGCTCGCCACCGAGCTCGGCACCGCGAGGGAGGTGATCACCCGACTGCTCGGGGATTTTGAGCACGCCGGCTGGATCGAGCGCCACCGCGGCTGGCTGCGTATCGCTGACCCGCAGGCGCTGGCACGGCTCTATGCCGGGCCGGAGACCGCCTGAGCAGGACGCGCGACGACGATCCGGAAAAGCCCGCCGAGGCCGGCGGGCTCGTCATGGACGCGCTCGAGTCCGGCGGCGTTCAGCAGCGGGCCGACGCGGCGGTTGAGGCCCGTGGCGAGGACGGTCGCCAGTGGGTCGAGGGCACGGCGCACGAGCCCCGGCCGGGCGTCGTCGGCGAGAAACTTGTCGAAGATCACCACCCGCCCGCCGGGGCGGAGCACCCGCGCCGCCTCCCGGATACAGCCCACCGGGTCCGGGATCACCGCCAGTATCAGGTGCAGAAACACCACGTCGAAGCTCGCGGGCGGGAACGTCAGCGCCGCGGCATCCATGACCCGGGCGTCCACCTGGCGCCCGGCGCGGCGGGCGCGCCGGCGCAGGCGGGCAATCATCGCCGGGGTGATGTCCACGGCGGTCACCGGGTTGTCCGTGGGGATTGCCGTCAGGTCGAGGCCGCTGCCCGCGCCGGAGAGGAGAACCCGTTCGCCGGGGACCAGGCCGGCGAGCGCTACGGCGCGACGGCGCTGGCGCGCGAAGCCGCCGGCAACGGCATCGTATATCGGGGTGTAGACGGTATAACGCCAGCGGTTCCAGCGGTTGGTGTTGATGGGCATCGGGCGTCTCCCTGCCGGTGTGATCCCGGCACGCGCGGGTTGACGGTGCGCGGGCTGCCGCCACAGTGTGCCGTACGGACCGGGTCATTGGCACGGTCGTCCCCGCGGGGCCGGCGCTGTCGCCGCCGCCGGCCAGCGCCGGGTCCCGGTGACCGGGCCGATCGCACAGACAGGCACGGAGGATGGGTCATGGCCACAGGAGAGGGTAAGGTCCAGATCGAGTGCGTCGTCGGCGACATCACCCGCCAGCCGGATATGGACGCTGTCGTCAACGCCGCCAACGCCCGCCTCATGCCGGGCGGTGGTGTCGCCGGGGCCATCCACCGCGCGGCTGGCTCCGGCCTCGCGCAGGAGTGCGCGCCGCTGGCGCCTATCGCCCCGGGCGAGGCGGTGATGACCGGCGGTCACGGACTCCCGAACCCGCACGTCATCCACTGTCTGGGTCCGGTGTACGGCCGCGACACGCCCTCGGACGAGCTGCTGGCGCGCTGTTACCGCCGGGCGCTGGAGCTGGCCGACGACGCCGGACTGGCGTCGGTCGCCTTCCCGGCGCTGTCCACCGGTGCCTTCGGTTATCCCATGGCGGAGGCCGCGCCGGTGGCGATGCGCGCGGTCCGTGAGGCCGCCCGTGGACTCGTCTCGGTACGGCGCGTGCGTTTCGTGCTCCCGGACGAACGGGCCCGGGAGATGCATCAGCGCTTGCTGGATGCGGTCTGAGCACCGCCGCTCAGGGCAGTGCCAGATCCAGGAAGGGCTGGGTCGAGAGGTAGAGGATGAGCGCCGCGGCAGCACAGTAGAAGAGGACTGCCAGCGGCCGGCGCCGCGCGCGCTGCCAGAGGGTGTCGGCCTCGCCGCGTGCGAGCCGCTCGCGGTAGTCGTTGCGCTCCCGGCGCTGGCGCTCGGCCTGGTAGTCGGCGAGCAGCGCCCGGGCCCGTTCCAGATCGTCGTCGTCCTCCAGCCAGATCGCCCCCATGGAGATGCCCCAGCGGTTGGGCTCGGTCTCGAAGTAGGGGATGCCGTTGGCCTCGAGCATGCCGCGCAGCTCCAGGATCTCGTCGTCGGGGACGTCGCGTAGGTTGATCAGTAGACGGGACATGTTCGGCGGCTATCCTGCAGGTGTCCGACCGCGGGCAGGATACGCGATGGGCACGGGCACGTCTGCGCCCTGGTACCCAGCCATGCGGATCGGGTCGACGGTTTTCGTTTGCTGCACTGCATCGTCCCGGTTAGATTGAGCGGGGATCGGGTGACATAGGCAGGAGGTTGCCATGTGGACGGAATGGCTCAAACGCTGGATGGAGATGGTGTTCTGGTGGCTGCCGCGGATCGACGAGGCCCCGGAGTCGAAGGGCCGCGAACGCTCGGCGCAGGCGACGCCCACGAGTTCCCGGGGCGGGAGCGAGACCACGGCGAAACGGCAGGGTGCCGAGGCACCGGCAACCCCGCAGGCGCCCCGGGCTTCCGCCACGCCGGCAGGCGGGCAGGGGGACGGCGAGGCCGCCAGCGCCGAGGGTTCGCCGAAGCCCGCGTCCGCACCGGCAAGTGCTCCCACCTCGGCGGGTGCCCCCGACACCGGTGGCGCGGGTGCCAACGCGGCGACCGGGCAATCCCCGGCTAACCCTGGCGGTAGCGCGGACGACCTGACCGCCATCAAGGGCATCGGTGCGGCGGTGCAGAAGCGCCTTGCCGAGCTTGGCATTCACTCGTTCCGCGATCTGGCGGACACCGATGCCGCACGGCTGACCGAGCAGCTCAAGGCACGGCAGATGGTCGTTTCCCAGGAGCGGGTGAACGGTTGGGTCGCGGCGGCGCGCGAGCGGCTGTAGGCCGTCCCTCTGCGGCCGGGGCGCCCGTGTGACGGTGTGTCAATGAACCTGCCGTCCGGGGGCCGGGCGGCGGCGGGTGGCCGGTGCGCCCGGTGTTCAGGTGCACAGGCCGAGCAGGCGGTCCAGCGCCGCACGGTGAAGATGGTGCAGCGCCTCGCCGTGCAGCTCGGCGAGGGGCAGCCACAGCACTTCATGGCCGTGCTCTTCGGGCGGGTGGAGCGTTGGCTCACCGCTCAGCGGGATCAGCCGGAAGGTCTGGTCGTAGTGCCAGTATTCGTCGTGGTTGGCCGCGTAGTAGCGCGTCTGCATGGCGATCTCGGCGGTGGCGGCCAGTTCCACCCCCGCAACGCGCACGCCCGCCTCTTCCCGCAGCTCCCGCTGTAGGGCCCTGGTGGGGTCTTCGCCGGGGTCGATACCGCCGCCGGGCAGCTCCAGCCAGTTGCCGCCCGGCGGGCGCACGAGCAGTACCCGGGCGTTGCAGATCAGCACCCCGTGGATCCCCGCCCGTGTCCGTGGCGATTGTCCGGGCGGACACCGCCGGATGCCGCCGCGGTGGTCGACGAACAGGCGTTCCGGGGCGCCCGGGTGCGCGCCGCCGCTCATCGGGGGGCACCCCCGGCTGCGCCGGTGCTCCGCGCGATGATGGCACGGCAGAAGGCACCGAGGTCCGGGGGGTGGCGGGAGGTGACCAGATTGCCGTCGGTGACCACCGGCTCATCGACATAACGGGCGCCGGCGTTGACGAGATCGTCCCGGATGGACCAGAAACCCGTCAGCTGTCGGTCCGCCACGACCCGTGCGGAAATCAGCACCCAGGGCGCGTGACAGATGGCGGCGACCACGTGGCCCTCCGTATCCGCCCGGCGCACGATCTCCAGCATCTCGCGGTGGCGGCGCATGCGGTCCGGTGCATAGCCCCCGGGCACGACGACGATGTCGAAATCCTGGCTCGCCGCTTCCGCCGACGCGATGTGGGCCTCCACGGTGCAGCCGTGCTTGCCGGTATAGGTCGCCTTGCGCGGCCCCACGACGATGACCTCAGCGCCTTCCTCGGCGAAGCGGTGCAGCGGATAGAGCAGCTCGATGTCCTCGAACTCGTCCTCGGCGAGCAGGCAAACGCGCTTGCCGGCCAGTAATTCGCTCATCGCTGGCTCCTTGATGGGGTGAATGGGACTACCGTCTCTCTGCCCGGGTGGGATCGACGCCACCGCAAATCAAGGTCGTTATTCGAACTCCGCCGCCGCGGGCGGGTACACTGCCGCACTACGGGCCATGCGACGCATTGGAGGGGGAACGGATTATGACGGATTCCACCCAGGACGAAGGCGCGTGGGAGGAAGGCCCGACCACGCTGGATGCGGCCGCCGACTATGCTCACCATATCCGCGAGCGGCTGAATGCCCTGCCGGTGGCGGACGACGGCAGGGCGGACCTCGACGAGGCCCTGCGGCTGCTCGACGTCCTCGAGGGCTACCTGCAGCTGCTCCAGCGCCAGACTGGCTAGCGCGGGGGTTAACGGTCGTCTGGCCCGCGCATGTCCATGGGCGGGTCGATCGGCGGCGGCCCGACCTTGGACTGTGCGTAGATCTGCCGGACGATGTACCACACGCCGATGACGAAGGCGACGAGCGCGGCGATCCCCGGCCAGCCGTAGTCGGTCTCCATCGGCAGCGCGGGGCGCAGCGGGAAGACGTAGAACAGCCACAGGGCGGCGCCGATGCCGAACCAGCGGCCGGCGAAATCGCCGCAGTGGTCGCGGCACCAGCGCCGTCGTGCGGCGAGCGTAGCGGGGTCGTCGGGTACCGGCATGCGTGCGAGGTGCCAGCCGGCGAACAGCCAGCTTGCCAGGCGTTGACGGTGGGTCATGGCGGCCTCCCTGTCATCCCGGCGGCGCAGTCTGCCGCCCGTGCATGGTCGCGGCGCAGCGGCCCGGAGCGCCCACTATACTCCAGCAGGGACAGTCTGGCCGAGTCCCGCAGGACTGCAATCTCTGCCGGCACAGACGACGTGCCACGGGAGGCCGTATGACGACGATCCGCAGTGTCATCACCACCCTTGCGCTCGCCGCCGCGTGCCTGCCGGCCGTCGCGGTGGCCGACATCGTCGGCGAGGACGTTTCCTACCGTTCCGGCGATACGCGCTTCGAGGGCTACTATGCCCGCAATACGGCGTTGCCGGGGCCCCAGCCCGTCGTGCTGATCATTCACGACTGGGACGGGCTCGACGACTACGAGCGCACCCGGGCGCGGATGCTTGCCCGGGCAGGCTACGCGGCGTTCGCCGCGGATCTCTACGGTGCCGGTGTACGCCCGCAAACGGTGGAGGACGCGCGCGCCCGGAGCGGCGAGCTCTACGGTGACCGCGCCCTGATGCGCACGCGCGTGAATGCGGCCGTGAATGCCCTGCGCGGTCTGGAGGGCGTGGATCCGGAACGGGCCGTCGCCATCGGTTACTGCTTTGGCGGCTCGGCGGTGCTGGAACTCGCACGCAGCGGGGCAGACATGCAGGGATTCGTGACTTTCCACGGTGGTCTAGGCACGCCGGAGGGCCAGGATTACGCCGATGTTCGCGCCCCGGTGCTGATCCTGCACGGCTCCGCCGACCGGGCCTCGCCGATGAGCGACGTCGCTGCGCTGGCCGGCGCCCTGGACGCCGCGGGGGTCCCGCACCGGATGGAGATCTATGGCGGCGCCCCGCACGCCTTTACGGTCTGGTCCGGCGAGCGTTACCGGCCGGAGGCGGACATGGCGTCATGGGATGCCCTCCAGGGCTTCCTCGCCGAGCGGCTGGGGAGGCCGTGAACGCCGTGACCCTGACCCCGGTAGGCCATATCCGCGGCGACTTCGCGGAGAAATTCGGCACGCCTCGCCAGCCCGGCCTGGTGCCCTCGGCGAGGGCGTTCATCGAGCTCGAGCCGCCCTACGACGATCCCCAGGCCCTGCGCGGTCTGGAGGCCTGCAGCCACGTCTGGGTGATCTTCGGCTTCCATCTCAACCCGCTGCGGGAATGGTCGCCGACGGTGCGCCCGCCTCGGCTCGGCGGTAACCGCCGGCTCGGGGTCTTTGCCACCCGCTCGCCGTTTCGGCCCAACGGGCTGGGGCTGTCGGTGGTCACTCTGGATCGCGTGGTGGATATGCCCGGACGGCGCGGGCTTGCCATCGCGGGGCATGACCTCGTCGACGGCACGCCGGTCTACGATATCAAACCCTATATCCCTTACAGCGACGCCATCCCGGAGGCGTGTCCGCCGGTGCGCTTCGACGAGGCACCGGCGCCGATGCCGGTGCACTTCGCCGCCGAGGCGGAAGCGGCGCTTGCGGCGGCCCCGGCGGGCCTGCGGCGGCTTATTGCCGAGACCCTGGCGCTCGATCCCCGGCCGGCCTATCGGCGTGGCGAGCAGAACCGCGTCCATGGCGTGACCCTGGCCGGTCACAACGTGCTCTGGACGGTTCAGGGCGGGACCCTGGTGGTGCTGTCGCTGGAGATCTCAGCGCCGCCGTCCGACACCGGTGACGCGCAGCACGGAGGCGGTGAGTAGCACGGCGCCTGCCATGCCCCACGGGCCGAGGGCCTCGCCGAGCAGGGCCCAGGCAAGCACGGCCACGACAAGTGGCTCCAGGGTGACGATGATGGTCGAGGCGGTGGCCGGCGTGACGCGCATCCCCTGAAAGAAGGCGATGTAGCCGACGAACGTCGGGACCAGGGTGATGTAGACCACCGCAGCGAGACCGGTGACGGTCAGTGGTGCCGCGGCGGAGGCGCTCCATGCCGCCGCCGGAGCGAGGGCGATGCCGCCGACGGCGAAACCGAAGCATGCGCTCTGCAGGGGGTGGCAGTAGTGGCCGGCCCGGCGTGAGAGCAGTGTGAAAAGTGCGTAGACCAGTCCCGCCGCGAGCGACGCGGCCACGCCCCACCAGAGCATCGGACCGGCGGTGATGGTCTCGCCAAAGGCGACCACGAGGACGGTGCCGGTGATCGCCCCGACCATACCCTCCGCAGTGCGCCGGGTCAGCGGCTCGCCCAGCACGACGCCGGCGAGCACGGCGGTAATGACCGGCGCGGAGCACAGCGTCACCAGGGTCGCGAGGCCGGCGCCGACCCAGCTCACGGCGGTGAGATACAGGCCCTGGTAGGCGGCCTGTGCCAGACCCAGGCCGGTGATGAACGGCCATGCCGCGCGTGCCGGCACGATGCCGCGCCGGCCGCGCAGCACGGCGATGGCGACCAGGAACAGCGGCGTGACCAGCAGGAGCCGCACGCTCCCGAGTACCAGCGGTGGCAGTGCCCCCGCGGTGAATGCCAGTCTCGCAACGATGCTGGTGGTGCTCCACAGACCCGCGGCGGTGGCGACCAGCGCCGCGCCGCGGAGTGAGGCGCCATCCCGGCCGTCCCCGGTGCGTGCGCCCGGCATCCTCAGGCGCTCGCGGGTTCCGGCCCGCGCAGCCGGGCCATACCCGCACGATAGAGGGTAACGGCGGTGGCGCCGGCGGCGAGATTGCCCGCCAGGGCTCCGGCGAATGCACCGGTCAGCCCGACGAGCTGGGCACCGCCCCAGAGTGCCGGCAGGTAGCACGCGAAGAGTCGTAGCGCCGAGGTGATCATGGCGCGCAGCGGCAGCCCCAGTGCGTTGTTCACAGAGACCATGATCATGGTCACCCCGAGTGCCCCAAAGCTCCACGGCACCAGCCGGAGATAGGCGGCGAGGCGGTCAGCCACGGCCGGATCCGCGCTCAGCACCCCCGCCAGCGGCGTGCTCGCCAGGAACCAGATCAGCGCGAGCAGCAGCTGCCAGGCGAGCACGAAGCCCACGGCGAGGCGCACCAGCCGGCGGATCGTGACGATATCGCCCGCACCACGCAGCCGCCCGACCAGCGGCGGCAGGGACATGGTCAGCGCGAGCACGACCACGATGGAAAAGAACTCCATGCGAGTACCCAGGCCCCAGGCACCGACCGCGTCCACGCCGAAACCGGCGATTACCCGCGTGGCGAGCATTGCCGAGAGCGGTGGCATGAGCTGGCTGAGCATCGCCGGCCCGCTGATGGCGGCAATGCCGCCCAGTGCCCGCAGCACCCCCAGAACGCGCACGTCCAGGCGCAGGCACTGGCGACGGGCCAGGGCGGGGTAGACCGCCAGCGCGCCGACGCCGAAGGCGGTGAGCGTCGCCCAGGCGGCACCGGGCAGACCCCAGTCGAAGACGAAGATGAACAGCGGGTCCAGCACCAGGTTGATCAGGCTGGTGAGGACCATCCACAGTCCGGGCAGGCGGGTGTTGCCGTGGGCGCGCAGCACGCTGTAACCGAAGTACAGGAACGCCCCCATCCACGCACTGGCGAGCCACGGCGCCCAGTACCGGGCGATCAGCGGCAGCAGCGAGGGTTCGGCGCCGAGCAGGCTCACCGCCCACGAGCGCAGGAACCACAGGATCACCACCAGCGCCAGCACGATCGCGCTGCCGGTCATCACCACCAGTCCACACAGACGCTGGGCGCGCTCGGGCTCGCCGCCGCCGAGCGCGCGCGAAACCAGCGCGGTGGTGGCGATGCCGATGCCCACCTGGGTGCCGATCACCAGCTGCATGAAGGGTATGGTGAAGCCCAGGGCGGCCAGCGGGCGGCCGCCGAGCTGGCCGATGAAGGCGCTGTCCACGAGCTGGAAGCCCAGCAGGGAGAGCACGCCGAACAGCATCGGCCAGGTCATCTGGAACAGTCCCCGGCCCAGGCCGGTGCGGTGGAGTTCTTCGGGGGTCATGTCGCTCCCGGGTTGCGGTGTCGCGGCAGGATACCACCGCAGGGGGTCGGTCGGATCGCCCGGGTGTCCATGATCGGTATCAAAAATGGATACATAATTGTTGACAGGGTTGTACCCATGATCAAGGATTCCCCGAAGGCCTGTGGGGCCGCCGGGCCGGAGGGCGCCGTGCGGCAATCACAGTGACCGCCATTGCCGGAGGGGGAGAGGAGCTGTCATGAGCGAGCAGACAGAAGAAGTGCGCCCGGAGCAGAGGGGGGATGTCGATTACATGCCGCCGCTGCGGCGTGCCATTCCGCTGAGCATTCAGCACGTGCTGGCGATGTTCGTCGGCAACGTCACCGTACCGGTGGTGATCGCCGGGGCGGTGGATCTGCCGGCGGCGCAGACCACGGCGCTGATCCAGGCCGCGATGTTCATCGCCGGTGTCGCGACACTGGTTCAGTCACTCGGTGTCGGACGCATCGGTGCACGGTTGCCGGTGGTGATGGGCACCAGCTTCGGCTTCGTGCCGGTGATGATCCCTATCGCCAGTACCCAGGGACTGCCGTCTGTGTTCGGTGCGGCGTTGGCCGGGGGTGTCGCCATGGCCGTCGTCGGCCTGTGCATGCGCTGGGTGCGCTTCCTGTTCCCGCCGGTGGTGATGGGGACGTTCGTGATCATGATCGGCGTGCTGCTGCTGCCGGTCGGATTCGCATACACGGCGGGCGGTTTCGGGGCGCCGGACTTCGGCGCACCCTACCATATCGCGCTGGCGGCGCTGGTGTTCGTGATCACCGTGGGTCTACATCAGTTTGCCCGTGGCTTCATCGCCGAGATCGGGCCGCTGGTGGGGCTGGTGGCGGGCTTCGTGATCGCCGCGCTGTTCGGACTGGTGGATTTCTCCGACGTCGCGGCTGCCTCATGGGTGTCCGTGCCGCTGCCCTGGGAGATCGGCATGGAGTTCCACCTGAGCGCGATTGTGCCCATGGTGCTGCTCTCGCTGGTCACCGTCTCCGAGTCCGTCGGCGACCTCGTGGGGATCACCGTCGGCGGGGCGGACCGGGAGCCCAGCGAGCGAGAGCTCAGCGGCGGGGTTACCGCGGACGGGCTGTCCACCGTGCTCGCCGCGTTCTGGAGTGCCTTCCCGCAGATCAGCTTTTCACAGAACGTGGGCATGGTGGCCCTCACTGGCGTGATCAGCCGTTATGTCGTGGCCATCGGCGGCGTGTTCCTGCTGGTCGCAGGGCTGTTCCCCAAATTCGGCGCGATCATCGGTGCCATCCCCAACGCGGTGCTCGGCGGTGCGGTGCTGATCATGTTCGGCATGATCGCCAGCGCGGGTATCAAGATGCTCAGCCACGTGCCGTTCAGCCGGCGCAACATGGTCATTATCGGCATGTCGCTGGCGATGGCCTTCGGCCTGCCCGAACACCCGGAAATCTATGCCGGCCTGCCGGAGAGCGCGCGCTCGATGATGGACTCGGGCCTGATCCCGGGGGCCGTGACCGCCATCCTCCTGAACCTGATCCTGCCCGGCGGATGGCGACCGGGGGACGGCGCCGGTTGAGGAGCAGGATGCCGTCGGTGACCACCCGTTGTGCACAGCGGGGGCCGCCGCCGGTGTCCTTTTCGGAACGCGAAAGGGCAGGGGCCGGCCGCACCGGGAGGGGCTGCGGAGTAGCGCTTCGTCGACAACGCAGTCCGGCGCATTCCCTGTCGAACCGCGGTGGCCCTAGGCGGCGAGCGTGGCGTACAGGGTGATCATCGCCACGATCGCTGCGCCGATGCTCATTACCAGCACCATTCCGGCGAGCATATCCTTTACCCTGCCCACGACCGGGTGCAGATCCGGGTGGAGGTGATCGGTCAGCGCCTCGATGGCCGAATTCAGCAACTCTGCAACGAGTACCAACGCGACACACAGCACGATAAGTGCCCACCAGAATGTGGCCGGCCGAACGATGGAGAACACCACGAAGGTGACGGCGCCGAGAACGACCTGCGTGCGAAAGTTCTGTTCCCTATTCCATGCGAAACCGATGCCGGAGATGGCATGGCGTAGTTTTTTCGGGAATGACTGGTTTTTCATTGCCTCGACCTGTGAGCGCCACAAAGGGCTGCCGTATTGGTGCGGCCGCCCGGATCGAGCAGCCATAGCTGCCCCTGCGTAAAGAAGCGATCGCCCATCACATAGGAGCCTGTCATCGGGGCCATCAACGAGCGCTGGCATAACGTGAGCGGCTGCGCGGTGTGTTTGAGCGATTCGACGAATCGTTCGGTTGCGGCATCCACATCAGGCGAGACCGTGTGCAGAACGCCCCAGCGGACCCCGGTATATGTCCGCGCCACCCCCACGAAGATCGGTTCCGCACCGACACGGAAGGCGGTTTGCCATAGCCTGACGGTTACGACCGCCTTGCCCTGCGAGTTCTGGATCGGTCGTTCGAAAGCCAGATCGTTGACACGGTCGTTCCAGAGGGCCGGCGCGAGGGGAGCCGTGGTGTAGTCGAGCCCCTGTCGGGCGAGGCGCAGCAGGTTCGTTGGATCTGGACTGTCGGCGGAGAGCCAGCCTGCTCGGTCCAGAAGCGCGGACAGTTTGTCCGCGCCAGGCGTGACGATGGCAAAGGATAGCGGTTGTCCCGGTGCGCCGAGCACGGATGAGGTGTTGGTAAGTTTCCGCGCACGTAACATTTCGTCCAGAGGACGATTGACCTGGATGACTGTTTCCGCTGCGGGAACCGGGGCTGGCGGCGTGCGGGTGGCTGCATAGGTCACGAACCCAGCGGACGCGATGGCGATCACGCCGAAGGCCGAGGCCTTTCGGAATCGTTCGGTGGGTGCCCGCCAGTCGATCCTGCCGCCCGCAGTGAGCCATTCGGTCAGGGTGACGCCAGCGATCAGCCACAGTGCACCGACCAGGTAACCGGCCCAGACATCACTCAAATAGTGCACGCCGAGCACGATGCGGCTGAGACCGATCAGGAGGATAACTCCGGCAGTCGCGAAGAACAGATTGACACGGGCCTTCCAGCGGGCCGCCGAGCGGATCAGCAGGTAGCCCAGGAAACCGTAGCAGGCGACGGCGATGGTGGCGTGCCCACTAGGGAAGGAATAGGAGGTCTCGAGCAGTACGGCCCCGGCCGGCCGTGGCCGCTCAAAGGCCAATTTGCCCAGGGTGGTGAAAGCCGTTGCTCCCAGGCTCGACATCAGCAACCCCGCAACCGCGTATTTCCGATTGACGAGCCAGAGCACCAGGCCGGTCGAGGCCAGCAGCGCGAAGACCACGGGCGGCTGACCGAGATCCGTTATCCACACGAACGGAGGAATAGCCGACGGTGTGCGAAAGGCGGCGACCAGTTGGGCTGTCGCATGATCGATTGCGACGATTGGATCGGAGGTGACGACGTCCTCGACGATGCCCGCGAACAGGGCCAGCACATAGGTAAACGCCAGGGCTGGAACCGTCAGCGGCAGGCCCGAAAAATGCCGGCGATCGAAACGATTCATCACGAGGCGGACGCTTCGTGGGTGGCGGCGTACCCAGCGCCGCACGTAGGCATTGCGAGCCAGGGCCGTCATTACCGAACGCGTGAGCGAAACCGCCACCCACCAGAGGTCGCGGCCCTTGCGCTTGATGAAGCGCTGCAGAAGCCAAAGCAGCGCCCACAAGAGCAGGACGGCCAGTAACGCCATACCGGCCCGCGACATCCAGGTCTGCGCAACCCTGAACGACTGCCCGAACAGATAGCCGCCGCCGACCCACTGCAGTCCCCATCCGACGGCGCCCAGCAGGTTCCAGAACAGGAACGTGCGATAGCGCATTCTCACGGTGCCTGCCACGAACGGCGCGATTTCCTTCACGCTAGGTATAAAGCGGCCGAGGAAAACGCTCCTGGCACCATGCCGGTCAAAAAAGCGGTGGGCCCGTTCAAAATGGCCGGGTGTCAGGAACCAGACGCCGTCACGTGCCCATTGGCTGCCGTAGCGCTCGCCCAGCCAGTAGTTGACGTTATCCCCCAGCACTGCGCCGGCGATGGCGAACAGCAGCAGGTCCCCGAAATCCAGGTAGCTGCCAGCCGCCATGCCTCCCAGCAACAGCAGGAGGGTAGAGCCGGGCAAAAACCATCCGGCCACGAGCGCCGTCTCCAGCAGCGCTGCGAAGAAGGCCACCCAGTAACCGAGCATGTGGAAGTGCTCGATGGATGGCAGGATGGCGTGGAACAATCGCTCCATCAAAGGATCCGTGCCCCCAATCACCAAGTGCTCGTGAGCAGGCGGTCAAGCCGCGAGCCTTCGCGGTAAAGGATGCGCACCATTATGGCAGCGATGATGCCGGTGGCCGCGCCACCCAGCACATCGCTCACGTATTGAGTCCCGGTGTACGCCTGCGGGAATGCGGTCAGCACCGTCGCCGCGAGCACAGCAAGACTGCGACGGTGAAAGCCGTGCCGCAGGAACGTGGCAGTGATGGCAAAGACGGGCCTGCCGGTGCTCGTGTCCCTGAGCCGGGGGCTGATCCCGGGGCCGTGAGCGCTGTCCTCGTGAACATGATGCTGCCGGACGGGTGGGGCCCCGGGGCGTCGCTGACTGAGGGGCGGGATGCCGTTGGTGGCTACCTGTTGTGCACAGCGGGGAGCCGTCGTCGGCGCACGACTGCCCGGCGACCAGGGGTCCGGGGAAAACAACGTGAGAAACTAGCAACCCATTGTTTTTTAGGAAATTTAATAAGCTGGTGAAAAACCCGTCAATCTGACGCGAGGCCGCCCGCGTCAGGGGTTTGGGGACGGTCTCTACGGGTTTTGCACAGCGTTATCCACAGCTTTTGTGAACAACCGGTGACAGCCGCGTGACAGCGGCTGGAGGCGGGTATGGGGCCGCCGGCGGGAGGGCCGCCGGCGGCCGGTGCGATGGGTTTTTCCCGGACCTAACGATGTGGTCCCTCAGCCCGGGCGAAGCGGTGCTCCAGTGCCTTCTCCAGCTTCCTGGCGGCGTCGTGAGTCGCGGAGTAGGCGTCCGTCGCCTGCGACTCGACGACTACCGGATTCAGCCCGGAGGGATGAGCCTCCAGCGTGCATGTCGTATCGACGCCGCCCTTGCCGGCATTCACGTCCTTGAGGTAGGTCTCCACGCGGGTGACACGCTCACCGAAGCGGCGTTCCACGCCGGCGAGCTTGGCCCGGATATGATCCTCCAGCGCCGTGGATGTCTGCATGCCTTCGGCGGCGTTGACCTGAAGCTCCATTGTCGCCTCCTTTCCGGTTGTACCGCCGCCGGACGTGACGGCGCCAGCGCGGTTTTGCAAGGCCCCCGGTCAGCCCTTCAGCCAGGCCGCCATGCGGTCCGCGGCGGTTACCACCCTCGGGCAATAGCGCTGCAGGAAGTGCTCGTCGATCTCGGTGTGCTCCGCCGCGGCTGCCAGTGCCGGCCCCCCGTCGAAGTCCACGTAGGCGAGACGCATGGACAGCTCCCGGGCGGGCCGGCCGAAATTCGAGCCGGGCAGCACGGCGACGCCGGTATCCTCCAGCAGCGACTCGCACAGGGTGGCGCTGTCGGTGATACCCCGTGCCTCGAGCTGCGGGCGCAGTGCCTCGAAGCTCGGGAACAGGTAGAACCCGCCCTGGGCCGGCCGGCAGGCCGCGCCCGCCCCGGTGAGCGTGGCGTGGAAGCGCCGGGCCAGCGCACTCAGTATCCGGCGACTGTCGGCCAGGTAGCGCTCGAGCGCCGGGCCGCCGTCGAACGCGGTGGTGGCGGCGTACTGGATCGGTGCGCTGGTGGAGGTGAAGGTCTCGCTCGCCACCGCCGCCATGCCGTCGAGCAGCCAGCGCAGCTCCGAGGGAAAGGCGAAGGTGCCGAGCCGCCAGCCGCCGGCGCCGCACCACTTGGACAGGCCGTTGCTGATCACCGTCCCTTCCGGGTAGTAGCGGGCGATGGAGACGTGCCCGCCGTCGAAGTGGGTGCCGCTGTAGATCTCGTCGGAGAGCACCAGCACGCGATAACGGCGTGCGACCTCGGCGATCCCCTGGAGCTGCTCCGGCGAATAGGCCACACCGGTGGGGTTGCCCGGGTAGTTGAGGATGAGCAGGCGGGGCCGCTCCGGGTCGGCGGCACACAGCGATTCCAGTGCCTCCGCGCTCACGCCCATGCCGGCGCCGGGGTCGGTGGGCAGCCAGCGGATCTGGCGGCCGAGGATGTGCGCCTGCGGCGCGTAGGACACCCAGCTCGGCGTGGGGATGACCAGATCGCCGTAGTAGACGAGCTGGACGATGAACATCAGCTCTTTGGTACCCGGCCCCACGAGGATATTCTCCGGGGCGTAATCCAGTCCCTCCGTGCGCCGGAGATAGCCGGCGATGGCCTGGCGCAGCGCCGCCAGACCCTTGACCGGCAGATAGTCTTTCTCGTGGGCGTGCTCGCGCAGGGCGTCCACCACGAACTGCGGCACCGGGAACGGCGACTGTCCGAGGCCGAGGCGGTAAACCTCGCGGCCCTGGCGCTGCAGTTCGGCGGAACGTTCGTTGATCGCGAGGGTCGCCGAGGGGGAGAGGCCGCGGACATTGAGGTTCAGATGGACGTGGGGGGAGCGGGTCTCCCCGGGGCGGTGCGCGTCGGCGTCGGACACGGCTGGACTCCTGGAATGGTGGCCATTCGCTACGTGTGTGCTACTTATTTTTGCGTAGTGTTTTTTAATGTGCAAATAGAGGATGCATTTTATGGCGGATAACGCGATGAGCGGTCGACTGCCCCTGGCCGCCGGCGCCGTGGCGGGGCTGCTCGGCGTGGCGCTCGGTGCCTTCGGCTCGCACGCGCTGCGCGACGTACTCAGTGCCGAGCGCATGGCCGTGTGGGAGACCGCGGTGCACTATCAGTTCGTTCACGCCCTCGCACTGGTGGCGGTCGCGGCGCTGCCCGGGGCCGTCGGTCGCTGCCGCCGGGGGGCGGTGGGATGCTTCGTGACCGGGTTGGTGCTCTTCCCCGGCAGCCTCTACCTGCTCTGCCTCACCGGGGTCGGGGCCTTCGGGGTGGTGACGCCGTTCGGCGGTATGGTCTGGCTGGTGGGTTGGGCGCTGCTGATCGCCGACGCCGTGTCCCGGCGGGGGTAAAGCATGGTTTCCCGACGCCGATAACCCGGGCGGAAGGTGACTGCTCGGTCATGAATCAAGGAAATGGGGGCGATGATGCAGGGACACTTCGGGCATGCGATCCAGCGGGTATTGCGGGGTGTCGGGTTGCGAACGCTGGGGCGCCAGTTCCTGGCCTCGTATGCCCTGATCGCGGTATTCGCCCTGGCCACCGTCGCCTCGCTCTATTTCAGCCTCGGATCGAGCGCCACCGCAGTGGATATCGCCGGGCGACAGCGCATGCTCAGCCAGCGGGTCGCGAAGGAGGCCGTGATGGCCGTGCAGGGCGTGGGCAGCCGTGAGGATGTCGAGAAGACCATCGCGCTGTTCGAGTCCTCTCACCGCAAGCTCCTGCAGGGGGATCCGGGGATGGGGATCGAGCCGGTGCAGGATCCGGCGATCCGCGATCAGCTCCGCGAGGTCCAGTCGCTGTGGCAGCGCTACCGCGGTGACATCCAGGCCTATCTGGACGAGCCCACGAACGACGGGCTCCAGGCCATCCACGAGCGTGCGCCGGTGGTGCTCCGCGAGATGAATGCCGGAGTGGGCATGATGGCGGAGGCATCCAACCAGGCGGTGCGCGAGCAGCAGTTCATCGCCGTGGGCACGGCTCTGGCGATCCTGCTTGTGGCTTTGCTGAGCTGGTTCGGCGGGGTCAATCCGCTGATGCAGCGTATCGAGCGCCTGCGCGGCCGGTTGTGGTCGGTGGGTGACGGCGATTTCTCGCGGCCGCTGGAGGTCGAGTACGAGGACAACGAGCTCGGTCACATGTACACCGCCTACAACCGCATGCTCGAACAGGTCGGCGAGATCGTGCAGGGGGTCCACGGCACTGTGCGCCGGGTGAGCGAGAACGCCGAGACCATCGCCGCGGCGCTGCAGCGCACCGAGGGCGACGTCGGCCGGCAGCACAGCGATATCGACCAGGTGGCGACGGCGGTCAACGAGATGGCCTCGACGGTTCAGGAGGTCGCGCGGAGCACCAATCAGGCCGCCGAGGCTGCCGGTGAGGCGGACGGTGAGGCGCGCAATGGCCAGCAGATCGGCCGGCGCACGGTGGAGAGTATCGAGGCACTCGCGGGCCAGGTCGAGCAGGCCGGAACGGCCATGGACAAGCTCGCCACGGACAGCCAGGAGGTGGGACAGGTCCTGGAGGTGATCCGCGGCATCTCCGAGCAGACCAACCTGCTTGCGCTCAACGCCGCCATCGAGGCGGCCCGTGCCGGCGAGCAGGGCCGCGGCTTCGCGGTGGTGGCGGAGGAGGTGCGCACGCTCGCACGGCGCACGCAGGATTCCACCGAGGAGGTCCGGCAGATCATCGAGCGTCTCCAGAGCCAGGCGCAGGAGGCCTCCGAGGTGATCGCCCGCAGCCGGGAGAACGCACGCACCGGACTCGCCCAGACTAACGAGGCCGGCACCGCGCTGGATGGCATCGTCCACGCGGTGGGTACGATCACCGACATGAACAGCCAGATCGCCACCGGCGCCGAGGAGCAGAGCCACGTCGCCGAGGAGATCGACCAGAACATCTCCCGCATAGCGGAGGTCTCCGACCAGACCGCGCGTGCGGCGCGGGAGAACGTGCAGGCAATGGAGGAGATCCGCCGCGAAGTCGGCGAGCTCCAGACGCTGGTCATGGACCTGCGTACGGGGACCTGACCGTCGGGCCGTAAGCGCGGCGGTCCCCGTGCCATCGCCGGGGCTGCTGTCCCGCCTTGCCGGCGGATCGTGCCGATGCCGGGACCGGCGCCGGCCGGCGGTCAGCGCTCCTGCGCGGGACGGTCCTCCCTGTCCGTGTCTTCCGCCCGGTCCGCCGACCTGGCGAACTCCTCCGGGAGTTCACCGTGATCGTGATAGTCGATGTACTCCGGGGAGACGGTGCCGCCGGAGATCACGAAGCTCATGGCCTGGTCCATGGTCCAGTCCGTGGAGGTAATGAACTCCAGCGGCACCAGCTCCAGGTAGCCGGAGGTGGGGTTGGGCGTGGTGGGGACGTAGACCGCCGCGATCCGGTCGCCGGTGCGGCGGTCGGTGAGCACCCGGGTGACGAAGCCGACGGTCTTCATGTCCCGGTGGGGGAAGGCGATGAGCACCACCCGCTGGACCTCGTCGGGCTGCTGCTGGAGCGCGCCGAGCAGCGCCTTGGTGGCGCCGTAGAGCTTCTTCACCAGCGGGATGTGATTGATCAGGCCGTCGAATCCCTCGATGATCCGCCGGCCCACGACACGACTGGTGGCCCAGCCGAGCAGCAGCAGCCCGAGCAGGGTGAGCAGCAGACCGACGGCGTTCTCGAATGCCGGCGTGACCATGATCGCCGCCACGTCCGGCGAGTACGGGCTCACCAGGCTCGCCAGCGTCACCACCCACGGCTGACCGAAATCGGACAGCCGCTGGGCGACGAAACGGAAGGTCACCCAGGTGATCCAGATGGGGATCACCGTGAGAACGCCGGCGAGGAAGTAGTTCCGGATGCGCCCGGCTAGGTTTGCGCTCATGCCTGCCCGGGGGTTGCCGTGGTGCTCTCCCCGAGATTACCCCGCATCGCTCAACGAGGACAGAGCGGGCTCGACGCCGGTGAGCCGCCCGGTCTCGAAGGTGAGCATCAGTGCGTCCGCCAGACTGGACTCGATAAGCCCGTCGTAGTCGGGGAACAATCGCGTCTCGAGCGCCTCCAGCCGGGTGTGGCGGGATTTCGTCTGCGGGTTGCGGCTGAGCAGCGCGCAGCAGTCCTTGTACTGCTCCGTGCCCATGTCGAAGGTACCGATGTCGCGGGCACGCTCGATGATCTCGTGCTTGTCCAGCCCCACCAGCGGGCGGAGGATCGGGACCGTGCCCGCCTGGGAGGTGGAGACCATGTTCGCGAGCGTCTGCGAGGCGACCTGGCCGAGGCTGTCGCCGCTGACCAGCGCGCTGGCGTGCAGGTTCGCGGCGACGTGCTCGGCGAGCCGGGTCATGAAGCGCCGGAAGAGGATCATGTCGTAGCCCTGGCTGTCCTGCCCGGTGAGAGCCAGGTCGAAGTGGGTATAGGGCACGAGCAGCAGCCGCGAGCGCAGGGTGAAGCGGCTCAGGTGCGCGGCGATGCGGGCGACGAGGTTGTTCCCGGCGTCTTCCGGGCGCAGGTGCGTGGCCGTCATGTGCAGGAAGTCCACACGGCAGCCGCGCTTGGCCATCATCCAGGCGGCCACCGGGGAGTCCATGCCGCCGGAGAGCAGCGAGAGCACGTGTCCGCCGGAGAATACCGGCAGGCCGCCCGGCCCACGCCGGCGGTCATGGTAGACGTAGACGCCCTCGGGGTAGATATCCACGTGGATGGCGCGGTCCGGCCGGCGCAGGTCCACGTGCTGCCAGCTCGTGGTCTCGATGATGCGTGCGCCGAGGCGTCGGGCGAACGCCTCGGAAGTCAGTGGGAAGCCCTTGTCCGCGCGGTTGACGCGCACGGCGAAGCTCCTGCCCTTCGCCGGCTCCGCCGCCTGGGCGAGGGCTGCGGATTCGATGGCGTCCACGTCCGGGCCGTCGCCGCCGGCATAGAGGGCGTCGCGGGGGAAGAACACCGCCGGCGCGAAGGTTGCGACGCCGGCGGTCTCGCCGACCGCCTCCAGCGCGCGTTCCAGCGCGGCGGCGTTCGGGTCGCGGGGATGGACGGTGATGCGGTCGCGGCCGCGGTGCACCTCCCAGTCCAGGCCCTCGCTCTGGAGGCGGATCTTGATGTTGCGCTTGAGCCGGCTCTCGAAGTCGCGGCGGTTCCGCCCCTTCAGGGCCACCTCGGCGTAGTGCACGAGTATGCGGTTGCAGTTCATTGCGGTCCGGGTCGGGGTTCGACAGGGGCACGTATTCTATGCGTTAACCCGGCCCTCTGTCGTCCACCGTCGCCCGCCACGCACAGGAGGCAGTGCCGGCGCTGCATCCGGAGGCCAGGGATACCGCGCTGTCCGGCATCGTTCCAGGCCCGGGACCCGCGGTCCGGGGGCTCACGCCGGCCGACAGTGGCGCGTCGTCGCCCGGAACGGCGGCCACATCCCCTGGCGGCCGGGGTCAGCCGTCCTCACCGCCGGGCAGGATGAGGGTCACGCGGGTGCCTCCCAGTTCCGGGGCCCCGTCCAGTGCCAGCGTGCCGCCGGCCTGTCCAGCGAGCTCGCGGACCACCGCAAGACCAATGCCCTGGCCGTCGCCGCCGGTGTCCAGACGCCGGCCGCGGGTGAGCGCGGCCTCGCGCACGTCAGCGGCGATGCCCGGGCCGTTGTCATCCACGTCGATACGGATGCGCCGCCCGCCGCCGTCGTCCGCGGCGGTGACGGCAACGTGGCCGGCGCCGTAGCGCCAGGCGTTGTCCAGGATGTTGCCGAGCATCTCCATGAGGTCGTCTTCGGTGCCGGCATACCAGAGGCCGTCGGGGCAGTGCACCTGCAGCTCGACGTCGCGCTCCAGCCGGGCATGGTGCAGCGCCCGGGCGAGGCGGTGGATCACGGGCGCCACCGCCGTGCGGCCGCCACCTTCCAGCCGCCCTGCGCCGCTGCGGCGCACGTGGTACTCGATCTGTCGGTCGATGCGGGTGATCTGCTCGGCAGCGGCGTCCAGGTCCGCCGGTGTGCGGCTGGCCAGGGCGCCGCGTATCACCGCGAGCGGGGTCTTCAGGCTGTGGGCGAGATTGTCCAGGGTCTCGCGGTAGCGCCGCGTGCGCTCGCGCTCGCCGTCGGCGAGGCGGTTGATGTTGTCCGTGAGCACGGCGATCTCCCGCGGGTGATGGCCGCCGAGGCGGTCACGCCAGCCGCGGTGCATGGCGTCGACTTCGGCGGTGACCCGCCGCAGCGGCGCGAGGCCCCAGCGCAGGGTCAGCCACAGGGCGAGCAGCAGCCCGGCACAGCCCACACTCATCCAGGCCCAGAGGGTGCGGCGGAAACCGGCGATGCTGGCGCGATAGGCCTCGTCCCCGGCGATCAGGGTGATGCTGAAGCGCCGGGTGGGGCCGGATAGCGGCTCCCAGGACACGCCGTAGTCCATGCGGAAGCGCCCGTCACTGTGCCGGAACCGGACCGTGCCGGGGGTGACCCACTCCGGGGCCGGCAGGGACTGGCCGATCGCGGAGCGCGAGTGCCAGACCTGGCCTCCCTCCGGCGTGAGCACCCACGCATACAGCCCGGAGCCCGGGCGGGCGAACCGGGGCTCCGGCAGGCTGGCTCCGGGGCGTATGCCTTTCTCGCCCACGCGCATGGCCGCGAGCAGGGTATGGACCTGGCCACGCAGGCGGTCGCGCTCGGCGGCGATCGCGCTGCGGCGGAACGCCTGCTCCAGGCCGGTCGCTGCGAGCAGGGTGAATGCCACGGTAACGATGCCGGCGGTGACCAGCAGCCGTCTGTGGAGTGAGGCCGTTACCGCCACGGCGCGAGCCGGTAGCCCTGGCCGCGCAGGGTCTCTATGGGCTGCCAGCGCCGGTGCGGATCGAGCTTGCGGCGCAGGCGGCGGACGAAGACCTCGAGGACGTTGGAGTCGCGCTGGTCGTCGTCGGCGTAGAGGTGCTCCATGAGCTGTGTCTTCGACAGCACCTCGCCGGGGTGGTGCATGAGGTAGGCGAGAAGGCGGTACTCGAACGCCGTGAGGGTGATCGGTTCGCCGTCCAAGTGAACCTCCGAGGTGCGCGTGTCCAGCGTGATCGGGCCGTGGTTGAGCACCGGACTGGCCCACCCCCCGGCACGGCGCAGCAGTGCCTGCACCCGGGCGAGGAGTTCGGGCATCTCGAAGGGCTTGACGAGGTAGTCGTCGGCGCCGGCCTCGAGGCCGGTGACCTTTTCCTGCCAGCGGCTCCGGGCGGTGAGGATGAGCACCGGGTAGCGCCGGCCGGCGGCACGGACACGGCGGATGAGCTCCAGGCCGTCGGGGCCGGGTAGTCCCAGGTCCACGATGGCGACGTCCACGGGGTAGTCCAGGGCCATGTACACGCCCTCGTCGCCGTCGCCGGCCTCATCGACGACGAAGCCCGCCCCGCTCAGGGCGTCCGCGACCTCGCGGCGCAGCCGGATCTCGTCCTCGATGACCAGCGCGCGCACCGTTCAGCGCCTCCGTCCGGCCGGAACCTCGATCACCCGGACCCGCCCCTCGCCGAGAAGCACGCGCATGCGATAGACCTGCTGGCCGTCGGCGCGGGTGCGTGTCTCCACGGAGATCACCTGCCCGCCGGTGCGCCGCTCCACCTGGCGGACCGCCTGGTCGCGGCCGTCAGCGGCGCGGGCGGCGTGAACCGGCGCGGCGGTCGTGCAGACCGCCGCGGCGAGCAGGGCGAACAGGGCGAGACGGGATGCCATGGCTACTCCAAGGGCGTCACATCCAGCCGCACGCGAACGCGTCGGCCCGGATCGTGGTCCATGCGGGTGACATACTCCTCGCCATGATAGCGGTAATGCACACGGTAGCCGATGGTGCGGGTCTCGTAGTGGGTCTCCTCGACGGTCTCGCAGCGGCGTTCGCGCCGGCTGCCGCCATAGCGGTGCTCGTCCCGGCCGGCGATCCCGCGGCCGATCCCGGCGCCGAGGATGGTGCCGGCCACGGTGGCCACGCGCCGGCCGTCGCCGCCGCCGACCTGGTTGCCGAGGACGCCACCGACGATACCGCCGATGACCAGCCCGGCGGTGTCGTTGCCCCGACGAGGCTCGCGGTAGCGCACGGTCTCGTACCAGCACTCCTCCCGGGGTGTGCTCACTTCCACCGTCCGGGTCAGCGGCTCGACGTGGGTGACCCGGGCGTAATCGTCGTGCCCGCCCCGGGCGAGCGCCGGGGCGCTGGCCACGGAGAGGGCGAGGGCGATGGCGGGGATGCGGTAGTGCATGACGGACGCCTCCTGAATGGTGATCGTGGCCGCGAGTTTGAACGGGGTGAGCTGAACGGTGCCTGAATGGAGACGGGTATGGTGGGCGTGGAATCGATATGTAATGATATAACGGTATCGGAACGCGGGGAGTCCGCAATGAGTGAGTCCGTACTGATGGCGTTTCCCGCCGAAGGACACGATCACCGCGACTGCGTGGCGACGGCCCTCGCCGCGGCGGAGCGGCTGTGCCGGGAGCAGGGGGCGCGGCTGACGCCACAGCGCCGGCGGGTGCTGGAGCTGGTCTGGCGCGGTCACCGCCCCGCCAAGGCCTACGAGCTCATGCAGGCGCTCGCGGAGGGCGAGCGGCCGGTGGCGCCGCCCACGGTCTACCGGGCGCTGGATTTCCTCATGGAGGCGGGGCTGGTGCACCGGCTCGCCTCGCTCAACGCGTTTGTCGGCTGTGCCGCGCCGGAGCATCCCCACGCGGGGCATTTCCTGATCTGCACGCGCTGCGAGCGCGTCGCGGAGCTGGATGCCCCGGATGTGGACGAGCTGCTGGGCGAGCGTGCCGCCGAGCAGGGCTTCGCCCTGGAGCACGAGACCATCGAGCTGGCGGGCGTGTGTGCCGCCTGTCGGCAGTCCCAACCAGCGTAATCCTTGGAGTCGACCATGTTGCGACGACAGCTCGCCCGTTGCGTCCTCGTCCTGGCCGCCGTGCTCGCCTGGCCGGCGGCGGCCCCCGCGGCGGAGGCGCCAATGCAGGTGTACACCAGCGTGATCCCGGTGAAGACGCTGGTCGAGGCCGTCGGCGGGGACCGCGTGGCCGTTACCGCCCTGGTGCAGCCGGGGCAGAGCCCGGCGACCTTCGATCCCGGTCCGCGGACGCTGGCGTCCCTGGAGGGCACCGAGGTCTATTTCCGCGTCGGCGTGCCCTTCGAGCGCTCCTGGATGGCGCGTCTGCGTGCCGCCGCCCCGCGCATGTCGGTCGTGGACCTGCGCGATGACGTCAAGCTCCGGGCGATCGGCGCCCATGCCCACGAGCATAGTGACGAGGCGAATGCTGCGGACGATCTCGCCGGCCTGTCGCCGGACGTGGCGAAGGTCGTGGACGCCATGGGGGAGGGCCGTGTGCCGCGCGAGGTGGCGGACCCCCACCTCTGGACCAGCCCGGCCAACGCGGTACCGATGGTCAAGCGGATACGCGATGCGCTGACCCGCGAGGACCCCGCCCACCGGGCGGAATACGAGCAGCGTGCCGCCGACTATATCGAGCGTCTCAATGCCCTGGACAAGCGCATCGCCGAGCGCCTCGCACCGCTGAAGGGGCGCCGCTTTGTGGTCTTCCATCCGGCGTGGGGATATTTTGCGGACCGCTACGGGCTGGTGCAGCTCGCCATAGAGGCGGACGGCAAGAGCCCGGGGGGATCGGAGCTGGACAAGCTCATCGAGGAGATCCGCGGGCTGGACGTCTCCGCGGTGTTCGTCCAGGACCAGTTCAGCCAGCGCAGTGCCCGGACCATTGCCGACGCGCTGGGGATCAAGGTGGTGAGTATCGATCCGCTGGCCGCGGACTACATCGACAACCTCGACCGCGTCAGCCAGCGTATCGCCGAGGCGCTGCAGTGACGCCAGCCGTCGAGCTCGAAGGCGTCACCGCCGGCTACGACGGCTACGTCGCCATCCGGGACGTCACCCTGAGCGTCTCCGACGGCGAGTTTCTCGGTCTGGTCGGACCCAACGGCAGCGGCAAGAGCACGCTGCTCAAGGTGGTGCTGGGGCTAATCCGCCCCTCGGCCGGCAGGGTTCGGGTGCTCGGTACGTCGCCGGCGCGGGCGCGCCGGCACGTGGGCTACGTCCCGCAGTACGCCGCGTTCACCCGCAGTTTCCCGATCACCGTGGCGGACGTGGTCCGCTCCGCCACCCTGCGGCCCTGGCAGCCGTGGCCGCGTTACCGCGCGGAGCAGCGGGCCGCCGCCGATGCCGCCATGGCGGAGGTGGAGGTGGACGCCCTTGCCGGGCGCACGGTGGACCAGCTCTCCGGCGGCCAGCTCCAGCGGGTGCTCATTGCCCGCGCGCTGGCGGTGCGCCCGGCCCTGCTGCTCCTCGACGAACCCACGGCGAGCGTCGACCCCCGGGCCGAGCGGGCGTTCTTCGAGCTGCTGCGGCGGCTCAACGAGCGCATGACCATCGTGGTGGTCAGCCACGACATCGCCTTCGTCAGCGAGTACGTCTCCCATGTGGCCTGCATCAACCGCGAGCTCGTCTGCCATACCGCCGAGCCCCTGGGGCCCGGGGTGCTGGAGCGCCTCTACGGGCACCCGGTGCGGTTCGTCGACCATGCCCATGTCGATCACGTCCATGGGGGTGGTCATGGCGTTCATTGAGGCGCTGCTGCGCCAGGGCTTCCTTCAGCATGCGGCGATCGGTATCGCCCTGGCGTCGGTCGCCTCCGGGCTGATCGGGCCGTTCGTGGTGGTGCGCCGCATCGGCTATCTCGCCGGCGGCATCGCCCACTCCGTGCTCGGCGGCATGGGCGTGGCGTGGTATTTCGGCGCCAGCCCGCTGGCCGGCGCACTGGTGGCCGCGTTGCTTGCGGCGTTGATTGTCGGCTGGGTGAACCTGCGTTTCCGCGCCCACGAGGACATGCTCATCAGCGCCCTGTGGTCCGGCGGCATGGCGGTGGGGATCGTGTTCATCTCCCAGACCGAGGGCTACCGCGCCGACCTCTTCGGCTACCTGTTCGGCAATATCCTGCTCGTGGACGCGCCCACGCTGTGGCTCATGGCGGGGCTGGACGTGCTCATGCTCACGGTGCTGATGCTTTTCTACCGCCAGTTCACCGCGGTGTGCTTCGACGCCGAGTTCGCTCGCCTGCGCGGTGTCCCCGTGCCCTTCTTCCATATCCTGCTCCTGTGCCTCGTGGCGGTGACCGTGGTGATCCTGGTACAGGTCTCCGGGCTGATCCTGCTGATCGCGCTGCTCAGCCTGCCGGCGGCCACGGCGGGCGACTGGGTGCGTTCGCTGGGCTCGATGATGCTGCTCGCGGCGGGGATCGCGGCAGGCACCGGCTATCTCGGTCTCGCCCTGGCGTGGCAGCCCGACTGGCCCGCCGGCGCGACCATCGTGCTCACCCTGTGCGGGGTCTACGTCCTGTCCCTGGCGGCGCGTCTGTGGCGCGAGCGTCGCCACAGGGGGTCAGAGCGAGCGGCCTGACACCGGGGATTCCGCTATCCCCCCCTTGAGGGGAGGGGGTGGCATCCCAACCCTCCGGGACAGGTCACTTGCAATGCAGGACGAATCATGGCGACGCACGCAGGCCATGCCGGGCACGCGCATCACCACGGCGCCCACGGGGACCACGGCGGGCGGCTGCGCACCTCGGTGCACGCGACGGTGCACTGCCTCGTCGGCTGCTCCATCGGTGAGTTCGCCGGGCTCTCCATCGGCGTCGCGCTGGGGCTGGGCACGACCCTGACCCTCACTCTGGCGGTCGTCCTGTCCTTCATCGCCGGGCTCAACCTGGCGGTGCAGCCGCTGATGCGCGAGCAGGGGATGAGCTACCTGGACGGCATCCGCACGATCTGGCTCGGCGAGACGGTCTCCATCGCGGCCATGGAGGTAGCGATGAACGTCACCGACTATCTGGTCGGCGGTGTCCAGGTCGGTAGCCTCGCCAGCCCGATGTTCTGGGCCGGCTTCGTGGCGGCGCTGCCGGTGGGCTTCCTCGCCGCGCTGCCGGTCAACTACTGGCTCATCGGACGCAACCTCAAGCACTGCCACTGAACACGCCGCTGCCGGGGGCGCGGCGGTGCCCGGCGGGGTGGTAGGCTGGGGCCGTCCACCGCCGGCTGCCACCGGCCGGTGGGGCAACCGGAGGGAGACGATGCGCGGACGCTGGTGGGCGCTGGCCCTGATGCTGATCGGATGGATGGCGGCCCTGCCCGCTGTGGCGGGGCAGCTGCGGCTCGACGGCGAGCCGGTTCAGGGGGCGTTGCTCACCGGGCACGTCGCCCCGGCGTCCGCCACGGTACGCTTCGCGGGGCGGGAGGTACGCGTGGCCGATGACGGTACGTTCGTGATCGGCTTCGGCCGCGACGCCGAACGTCGCGAGACGCTCGTGGCCGAGTGGGCCGACGGCAGCCGGGTACGACGCGAGATGAGCGTGGCGCGGCGGCACTACCGCATCCAGCACATCGACGGCCTGCCGCCCCGTACCGTCAGCCCGGATGAGGACGCCCTGAAGCGCATCCGCCGGGAGGTGGCGATGGTGCGCGAGGCGCGCCGGCGCAACGATCCCCGCGCCGACTACACCAGCGGCTGGCGGTGGCCGGTGACCGGGCGCATCACCGGTGTGTACGGCAGCCAGCGCGTGCTCAACGGCGAGCCGCGGCGGCCCCACTACGGCGTGGACATCGCCGCTCCGAGGGGGGCCACCGTGGTCGCGCCGGCGGACGGCGTGGTCAGCCTCGTCCACGACGACATGTACTACTCCGGCGGTACCCTGCTCATCGACCACGGCCAGGGCGTCTCCTCCGCCTTCCTCCATCTCTCCCGGATCACCGTGAAGGAGGGCGAGCGCGTCCGCCGCGGCGATCCCATCGCCGAGGTCGGCGCCAGCGGCCGGGCTACCGGTCCGCACCTGGACTGGCGCATGAACTGGTTCGACCGCCGGGTCGACCCGACCCTGCTGGTTCCGCCCATGCCCGGCGGCTGAGGTACGTCCCGTGCGCGATCTGGTGATCGTCCTCGGCGACCAGCTGGATCCGGCATCGGCGGCGTTCGACGATTTCGACCCCACACGCGACAGCGTATGGATGGCCGAGGCGCAGGCCGAGACCCGTACCGGCACCTTCCCGGCCCACCAGCGCCGGCTGGTGCTGTTCTTCTCCGCCATGCGCCACTTCCGCGACGGCCTTCGCGCCCGCGGCGTGCATGTGTGCTACCACGCGCTGGCACTGGCACCGGGGGCGGAGCGGGGACACGGGCTCGCCGACATCCTCGCGGAGGACGTGCCGCGCCTCGCACCCGAACGGCTGGTGGTCCTCGAGCCCGGTGACTACCACGTGCGGCGCTCGCTCGAGGCCGTCGCCGAGACACTGGGCCTGGCGCTGGACATCCGCACGGACCGGCACTTCTACACCACCGTCGCGGACTTCGAACACTGGGCGCGGGGCCGCCGATCCCTGTTGCTCGAGGACTTCTACCGCCGCCTGCGCCGGCGCCACGGCGTGCTCATGGACGGCGGCAGTCCCGCCGGCGGGGTCTGGAACCTCGATCACGACAACCGCCGTGCCTTTGGCCGCCAGGGGCCGGGGTGGATCGAGCCGCCGCCGTCCTTCCGCCCGGATGCCACCACCCGTGCGGTGATGGAGACCGTCACGGCGCGTTTCGGCGACCATCCCGGCGACATGGCGGGCTTCGACCTTGCGGTGACGCCGGCACAGGCCCAGCAGGTGCTGGTGCACTTCATCGACGTGCGCCTCCCGGCCTTCGGCACCTGGCAGGACGCGATGTGGACCGGTGGCCACCAGCTCTACCACTCGCGCCTGTCGGCGGCGCTGAACATGCACCTGATCACACCACAGGCCTGTGTGGAGGCGGCCGTGGCCGCCTGGCGGGAGGGGCGGGCGGCGCTCAACCACGTCGAAGGGTTCGTACGCCAGATCCTCGGCTGGCGCGAGTACGTCCGCGGCATCTACTGGAGCCGCATGCCGGGCTATGCCGGGCTCAATCACCTCGGCCACGAGGGGGCGCTGCCGGCGGCCTACTGGAGCGGGGAGACGTCCATGCGCTGCATGGCGGACGCCATGGACAACGTCCTCACCAACGGTTACGCCCACCACATCCAGCGGCTGATGGTGCTTGGGCTCTACGCCCAGCTCTACGGCGTGCACCCCTACCGTTTCCACGAATGGCACATGGCCATGTACCTCGACGCCGTCGACTGGGTGAGCCTGCCCAATACGCTGGGCATGAGCCAGTTCGGCGATGGCGGGGTGATGGCCACCAAGCCGTACTGCGCGAGTGGCGCCTACGTGCGGCGCATGAGCAATTACTGCCGGGGCTGCCGGTTCGACCCGGCAAAGGCCAGCGGGCCGGATGCCTGTCCGCTGACCACCCTCTACTGGGATTTTCTCGACCGCCACCGTGAACGCCTGACGGGCAACCACCGCATGCGGCTGCAGCTGAAGAACCTGCAGCGGCGCTCGGAGGAGCTGCCGGCCATCCGGGCGCAGGCGGCGGCGCTGCGCGACAAAGGAGGAGAGTGAAATGAGCTACGATGCGCCCGTGCGGCACATGCGCTTCCTCATGGAGGAGGTTTTCAATCTGGCGGACATCGCCTCACTGCCCGGTTTCGAGGAGGCGACGCCGGAGACGGTGGCCGCGATCCTGGAGGAGGCGGCGCGCTTCGCCGGCGGCGAGCTCGCGCCGCTCAATGCGCCGGGCGACCGGGCCGGCGCCAGGCTGGAGGGGCGTGACGTGGTCGTGCCGGAGGGCTTCGCCGCGGCTTACCGTGCCTACGCGGAGGCGGGCTGGAACGCCGTTGCCTGCGATCCGGCGCATGGCGGCATGGGGCTGCCGGCGCTGGTGGCTACCGCCACCCAGGAGATGTGGCAGGCGGCGAACCTGTCGTTCTCGCTGTGCCCGATGCTCACCGCCGGTGCCATCGAGGCCCTGGAGCGTCACGGCAGCGAGGCCCAGCAGGCGCGCTATCTCCCGCGGCTGGTGAGCGGCGAGTGGACGGGGACCATGGACCTGACCGAGCCCCAGGCCGGCTCGGACCTGGGGGCCATCCGCACCCGCGCCGAGCGTCGTGACGATCACTACCGGATCTTCGGCCAGAAGATCTACATCACCTGGGGCGAACACGGCATGACGGACAACATCGTCCACCTCGTGCTCGCCCGCACCCCGGACGCCCCCGCGGGCGTGCGCGGTATCTCCATGTTCATCGTGCCCAAGTACCTGCCGGACGCCGCCGGGCAGCCTGGCGAGCGCAACGACATGTACTGCGGCGGCATCGAGCACAAGCTCGGCATCCATGCCAGCCCCACCTGCACCATGATCTACGGCGAGACCGACGGCGCCGTGGGCTACCTCGTCGGCGAGGAGGGGCGCGGGCTGGAGTACATGTTCACGATGATGAACGAGGCCCGCCACAAGGTCGGCATGCAGGGGCTGTCCATTGCCGAACGGGCCTACCAGCAGGCCGCGGCGTATGCTGCCGAGCGCACCCAGGGGCGTACCGTCAGCGGCGAGGCGAGCATCGTCGGTCACCCGGACGTGCGCCGCATGCTGCTGACCATGAAGTCGTGCACCGAGGCCATGCGCGCGCTCTGCTACGCCGGGGCCGCCGCCATGGACCGCGCACGGCGTGCCACGGACGGCCACGAGCGCGGTCGCCAGCAGGCGAGGGCAGACCTGCTCATCCCGGTGATCAAGGCCTGGTGCACGGAGCTCGGTATCGAGGTCGCCTCGCTCGGCATCCAGGTGCATGGGGGCATGGGCTACATCGAGGAGACCGGGGCCGCCCAGTACCTGCGCGACGCCCGTATCGCCGCGATCTACGAGGGCACCAACGGCATCCAGGCCAACGACTTCATGGGTCGCAAGCTGTTGCGGGACAGCGGTGCGGCGATGACCGCTCTACTCGACGACATGGCGGCGGACGTCGACGGCCTGGGCGACTGCGCCTCGCCGGGGCTCTCGGAGATCGGCAGCGGCATGGTCTCGGCGATCGCCGCGTTGCGCCGAAGCACCGCCCGGGTACTGGAGAACGCTGCGGATGACCCGGCCGCCGCCGGGGCGGCCGCGTTCCCGCTGCTGATGCAGACCGGTTTCGTCGCCGGCGGCTGGCTGCTAGCGCGCGCCGCCAGGGTCGCGGCCGGCTCGGAGGACGACGCCTTCAACCGGGCCCGTGTCGACGTGGCGCGGTTCTACGCCGCGCACGTGCTGCCCCGGGCGGAGGCTCACGGCGCGGCGGCACGAAGTCGGGGCGGGGTGGTGGCCGGCGTGCCGACGGCCGCGGTCCTGGGCGAGCTGTGACGGCCTCGCCGGCCCGTTTCATGAGGAGGCGGGCGAAGGGCACGCCGGCGCCCGTGCCGTCGTCGGTGTCCGTGTGATGCCGCGCCCGTGGCCCGTGACCGGCGTTGCCCCGCCTGGCGGTGACCGTAGACGGCCACCGCCAGGGGCCGGGTCAGGCGTCGTCGCGCCGGCCTATGAAGGTCTTGGCCAGGGCGTGATAGACCGGATAGGGGCAGATGGCCCGGGAGACGCCGAAGGCGATCACGCTGGTGGCCATCAGCGGTACCAGCATGGCGTTGTTGTCCGTCATCTCCAGCACGATCACGAAAGTGGTAATGGGCGTCTGTACCACGCCGGAGAAGTAGGCGGTCATGCCCAGAAGGATCACCACGCCCGCCGGGGCGTAGGGTAGAACGCCGGTCAGCGCGGCACCGAGCTCGGCGCCGGCGGAGAGGCTCGGCGAGAACAGGCCACCGGGGATGCCGCTGAGGTACGACACGACGGTGGCGAGCCACTTGCCGATGGCCAGCAGCGGCGTGCTCAGCATCGCCCCCGGTTCGGCCATGGAGCCGGCATCCAGCAGGTGCTTGGCCTGCTCGTAGCCCGTGCCGAAGGTACGCCCGCCTGCGGCAATGCCGATCAGCGCGATCACCAGTCCGCAGCCGAGACCGAAGAGCAGCGGCCAGCCGCGGCGGATCGGGCCGAGGCCGCGCACGCCGACCTGCAGCGTCCAGGAGAAAAGCCCGCCGGCCAGGCCGCCGACCAGCCCGCAGACCGGCACCGCCACCCAGCTCCAGTCCTGGGGCATGGTCGTGGAGATGTGGCCGAAGTAGGCGTAGTCGCCGATCACGACCAGCGAGGTCAGACCCGCGAGGATGACCGAGAGCAGCACGAGGCCGCTGGTGCCCTCCTCGTAGTCCCGGTGCAGCTCCTCGATGGCGAAGACCACACCGGCGAGTGGTGTGTTGAACGCCGCCGACAGGCCCGCCGCACCGCCGGCGAGGATAAGGCCCTTCTCGAGGTAATGTGACGGGAAACGGCCGATACGCCCCGCGAGGTGCATCACCGCCGCACCGACGTGGATGGTCGGTCCCTCGCGGCCGATGGAGGCGCCGAGCATGAGGCCGAACATCGTCACCACGATCTTGGCGACGCCGACGACCGGCGAGAGCACCCGCTGGCGCACCGGGTCGCCGGTGCGGCCCTGCAGGGCCACGATGACCTGGGGGATGCCGCTGCCCGAGGCGGCGGGGATGAAGCGCTCGGTGAACCAGACGAGGGCGCCGATGCCCAGCGGGGTGATGATCAGGGTCGCCCAGGGCGAGAGGTCCATGAGACGGTTGTGAATGCCCTGGGCGTAATCGGCGCCCATCGCGAAAGCGACGCCCGCGAGGCCAACGACAATGGAGGCCAGCCAGAAGACGATTCGGACACGCCAGAGGAGCGGTGAGAGCAGGTTGCGTTTCGAGCGTCGCAGTCCGAGCAGTAGTTCGTTCATTCGTGCACAGTCCTCCCGTCCACGCCCGTGGACGCGAGGCCGGCGCCGCCCGACAGAAGATCAGCGTGCGAGCGAGCCAGTTTTAGACGAGACATTGAGGGCGGCCCCATTGCAATGAAGATGCAAAAAGGGGCACGTCGTCGCCGAGCCATCGCGGATCGACGTGTTCGTCACGGGCGCGGAGCGGGTGAGATAAGGGACCTCTCTGGAAAAGGAATCCACGAGCCTGTCGATAAAGACTCACCCTATATATAGTATGCGGGAGAATAACCTATCCGCACAAGGCGTGTTCCGTGTGGACAGGGGAATAGAGGGAGGAGAACCATGGCCGCGACAATGGAACGTGGATTCACGGAGCGGATGAGCGATACCGGCGTGCTCACCCTGACGCTCACCAACGCCGGGCGTTACAACCCGCTGACCCGTGAGCTGCTGGACGATCTGCGCGAGCGGCTGGCGGAGGCGGCGGACGATGATGCCGTGCGCGTCGTGGTCATCGCCGCCGAGGGCAAGGCCTTCTCGGCCGGCCATGACCTCGCCGAGGTGCGCAGCGGCACCACCGAGGCCGAGCACCAGTCCCTGTTCGACGCCTGCGGCGACCTCATGCTGCAGATCAATCGTATGCCCCAGCCGGTAATCGCCCAGGTCCAGGGCATTGCCACCGGCGCCGGTTGCCAGCTCGTCGCCGCCTGCGACCTCGCCGTCGCCAGCGATGACGCCCGTCTCGCCACCTCCGGCATCAACCTGGGCCTGTTCTGCGGCACGCCCTCGGTGGCGGTCAGCCGGGCCATCGCGCCGAAACACGCCATGGAGATGCTGCTCACCGGCGAGTTCATCGACGCCGCCACCGCGGCGCGCATCGGCCTGATCAACCGCGCCGTGCCCGCCGATGAGCTGGAGGGCGAGGTGGACCGGCTGGCGGAGACCATCGCCGCCAAGGCGCCCACCGCGCGGCGGCTCGGCAAGCAGCTGTTCTACCGCCAGCTCGGCATGAGTCTGCCGGACGCCTATGCCGATGCGAGCCGCACCATGGCACGCAACATGATGGCCGAGGACGCCCAGGCGGGCATCGACGCCTTCCTCAACCGCAAGCGGCGGTGAGCGGGGCGGTGCGGCACGGACGGCCAGTGGTGCTAATGTAGTTCCCTGACAATACGAGAATGGCACAAGCCATCGTTCCGCTGCGGCGGGTTTGGGCGAGGAGGATGCCATGGTGGCTGGTGATGTCCGGGCCGGTGCGCCGGACCCGGATGGCGAGGACCGTGTCATGGAGGCCTGGGAACGCTACCTCATGGGGGGCGACGTTCCCACGGACACCATTCGCGGGTTGATCGAGTCGTCCTGGGCGCGATGCCGGGATGTCGGTGTCGATCCCGCCCGGCTGCACGCGCCGCTCGACGCCAACGAGGAACGGCTGGTATCGCTGCGCCAGCGTAACGAGGTCCTCGTTCACGCGGCCCAGGCGGTCTGCCGGCAGGCGCGGGAGTTCGTCGCGGAGTCCGGCACGGTGATGGTGATCACCGATCCCGGCGGCATTATCCTTCACTACGAGGGCGACACGTCCACGATGGACGCCGCCCACGACATCCGCCTGGTGCCCGGCGGCAACTGGAGCGAGGCGGTTGCTGGCACCAATGCCATCGGCACCGCGCTGGCGTTGCGCAGGCCGGTGCAGATCCATGCCGCGGAGCACTTCTGCGAGGGCGTCAAGGCCTGGACGTGCTCCGCCACCGTCATCGAGGATCCGTTCGACGGCAGCGTCCTCGGGGCCGTGGACATCTCCGGGCTGCGCACCACCTATGACCCCCATTGCCTCGCACTGGCCGTCACCACCGCCGCCCGCGTCCAGGAGCGGATCATGCAGGCGGAACTGGAACGGCGGGCGAAGCTGCTGGACGTTACTTTCGGCCGCCGGTGGGGCGGACCGCGGGACGGCCTGATCGCCTTCGACGACCGGGGCCGGTTGGTCAAGGCGAACGAGCACGCCGCCGCGGCGCTGCTGGCGCACGGTGTGCGTCTGGAGGCGTCCGGCGAGTTCGGTGTGCTGATGCGGGCCGATCACACGCTGGTGGACGCCACCGGACGGCAGATCCGGACCCTGCCTGCCGACTGGGTGCAGCCCGTGGAGACAAACGGCGATCGGGTGGGGTCGGTCGTGGTCATTCCCCTGGTGCACCGTGGCGCGAAGTCGCCCACGGCCCCCGCACGGCCTGTCGCCGGAGAGCGGTCCGCGGCGTTCGACGACATCGTGGCGAGCCGGCCCTCCCTGGCGCCGCAGGTGGAGCGCACCGAACGCCTCGCGAAGCTGCATATCCCCGTGCTCCTCCAGGGCGAGACCGGTGTCGGCAAGGAGGTCTTCGCACGGGCGATACACCGCGCCGGCCCCACGGCGGACGGGAACTTCGTGGCCCTGAACTGCGGCGGTCTCTCCCGGGAGTTGCTGACCAGCGAGCTGTTCGGCTATGTCGAGGGTGCCTTCACCGGGGCGCGCCGTGGTGGCATGGCGGGCAAGATCGAGGCGGCGGACGGCGGGACGCTGTTCCTCGACGAGATCGGCGAGATGCCGCTGGATATCCAGCCCCATTTCCTGCGCGTGCTCCAGGAGGGGGAGTTCTACCGCCTCGGCGATACCCGGCCGCGGAAGGTGCGGTTCCGCCTGCTGGCGGCGACCAATCGCGACTTGCGCGAGGAGATCGCCGCCGAGCGTTTCCGCATGGATCTGTTCTACCGCCTCTCGGTGATGTCGCTGACCATTCCGCCGCTTCGCGAGCACCGTGACGACATCGTCCCCCTGGCGCACCGGCTCGCCGCGGACGTGGCGGCGGCCCAGGGGCTGGCGGCGCCCGCCTTCGCCCCCGAGGTGGACGCGCTGCTTCGCCGTTACGACTGGCCCGGTAACGTCCGCGAACTCCACAACGCCATCGAGGCCGCCGTGCTCATGGCCGAGGGCGAGACCGTCGTGCCCGCCGACCTGCCGGAGGAGTACCACGCCGGCGCCCCCGGCGGGGGCCCGCCGCTGGGGGGCGCAAGTCTGGAAGCGGCGGAACACGAGGCCATCGTGCGCGCGATTCACGACAGTGCCGGCAACCTGACCCGTGCCGCGCGCGAGCTGGGCATCGCCAAGAGCACGCTCTACCTCAAGATGAAGCGGCTGGGCATCGACCGGGATTCCGCCCTCGACTGAATCCCGGGCCGGCGCGGGCGTTCGATCCCGGCACTGCTGCCGGCGTCCGATAGCGGCGTGCGTCGAACGTTTGGACGTTCGATTTCCGGACGTTCCCCAGGCGTCCCGGTAGCTCCTGTTAATCCATAAAATCCCATTTGAAACAGCGATCAATCACCTCCTCGCCCGTTCTGGCACACGCCGTGCAATAGCGCCTGGCGACGGCATCCGCCGTCCGCTAACGCACAACGAGGAGGAGAGACCGTGGAAGCACATACCGAGGCCGTGGAGGTGTTGGGTATCGATGCCGGGGGCACGATGACCGATACCTTCTTCGTCGATGCCGCCGGCGACTTCGTCGTCGGCAAGGCGCAGTCCAGTCCGGATGACGAGTCCGTGGCCCTGCTGAACTCGGCGGAGGACGCCCTGGCGCTGTGGGGGACCACCGTGGAACAGGCGTTCCCGGACATGGTCACCGCCGTGTATTCCGGGACCGCCATGCTCAACCGGGTCGTCTCGCGCAAGGGCCTGGAGGTGGGGCTGATCGTCAACCGGGGCATGGAGGACGTCCCCCGGATGGGCCGGGCCATTCAGTCGTATCTCGGCTATGCCTACGAGGACCGTCTGCACCTCAACACCCACCGCTACGACGAGCCGCTGGTCCCGCGTCGCCACACCCGGGGCGTGACCGAACGCATCGACTCCAAGGGCGACGTGGTCATCCCCCTGCGTGACGAGGAGGTGCGGGAGGCCGCCCGCGAGCTGCTCGGGGACGGTGTCCACGGGCTCGTCATCTGCCTGATGCACTCGTACAAGAATCCGGTCCACGAGCGTCGCGTCCGCGACCTGTGCACCGAGGTCGCCCGCGAGATGGGGCGGGACGTGACCATCGTCGCCTCGGCGGACTACTACCCGGTGCGCAAGGAATCCCACCGGATCAACACCACGGTGCTGGAGGCGTACGCCGCCGAGCCCTCCCGCAAGACCCTCCATCGGATCTCGGACCGGCTGCGCGACCACGGCACTCACTTCGACCTGCGGGTGATGGCGAGCCACGGCGGTACGATCGGCTGGAAGGCCAAGGAGCTGGCACGGACCCTGGTTTCCGGTCCCATCGGCGGGGTTATCGGCGCCAAGTACCTCGGCGACCAGCTCGGCTACAAGAACATCGCGTGCTCGGACATCGGCGGCACCAGCTTCGACATGGCGCTGATCACCGGTGGCGACTTCACCATCAAGCAGGACCCGGACATGGCCCGCCTGGTGCTGTCCCTGCCGCTGGTGGCGATGGACACCGTCGGCGCGGGTGCGGGCAGCTTCGTGCGGCTCGACCCGTACACCGGCGGGCTCAAGCTCGGGCCCGACAGCGCCGGCTACCGCGTCGGGGTGTGCTGGCCCGACAGCGGGCTGGAGACCGTGACCGTCTCCGACTGCCACCTCGTGCTGGGCTATCTCAACCCGGACAACTTCCTCGGCGGCGTGGTCAAGCTCGACCGCGAGCGTGCCTACCAGGCCGTGAGGGAGCAGCTCGCCGACCCCCTCAACCTCCCCGTCGAGGAGGCGGCCTCCGGGGTCATCGAGCTGCTCGACTTCGAGCTGCGGCAGTACCTGCGCTCCATGGTCAGCGCCAAGGGCTACAACCCCCAGGACTTCGTGTGTTTCTCCTACGGCGGCGCCGGGCCGGTGCACACCTACGGCTACACCGAGGACCTGGGCTTCGAGGACATCATCGTCCCGGCCTTCGCCGCGGGGTTCTCGGCGTTCGGCTGCGCGGCCGCGGAGTTCGAATACCGTTACGACATGAGCCAGGACATCTCCCTGGCCCCGGACGCGGGCGAGGCGGAACGCCGCAGCGCGGCGGAGACCCTGCAGAAGGGCTGGTCGGAGCTCACCGAGAAGGTCATCGAGGAGTTCCGTATCAACGGCTTCTCGCCCTCGGACGTGCAGCTCAAGCCCGGTTACCGCATGCAATACCGCGGCCAGCTCAACGACCTGGAGATCGACTCGCCCATCCCGAAGGCCGGTTCCGCCGACGACTGGGACCAGCTCGTCGATGCCTTCAACGAGCAGTACGGCCGCGTCTACGCCAACTCGGCCCGCTCACCGGAGCTCGGTTACAGCGTCACCGGCGCGATCATGCGCGGGGTGGTGGATACCACCAAGCCGAAGATCCCGGTGGAGCCGGAGGCCGGCGAGGCGCCCCCCGCGGAGGCCCATCTCGGTACCCGGCGGTTCTTCCGGCGTGGCCGCTGGTACGACGCGGACCTCTACCAGATGGAGACGCTGCAGGCGGGTAACCGGCTGCGGGGGCCGGTGGTGATCGAGTCGCCGGCCACCACCTTCGTTGTCCCCGACGGCTTCGAGACCCACCTCGACAAGCACCGGCTGTTCCATCTCAGGCAGCTGTAAACGATTCCGACAGGAGAGAGAGGAGAGACCATAATGAGTGCAGTAATGGACATGGGTGGCCGCGACGGCCTCACATGGGGCGGTGCCTCGCTCAAGTCCCACCGGGACGAGGTGCTGGCACGCACCCGTGAGACCGGGCATTACAACGGCTTCACGAGCCTGGCCCTGAAGGAACGCGAGCCGATCCGCTACGAGAAGATCTTCTCGCGGCTGCGCGGCGGGGTCGTCGACGCCCGCGAGACGGCCAAGCGGATCGCGGCCTCGCCGATCGTCGAGCAGGAGGGGGAGCTGTGCTTCACCCTCTACAACGCCGCCGGCGACTGCGTGGTGACCTCCACCGGCATCATCATCCATGTCGGCACCATGGGCGCGGCGATCAAGTACATGATCGAGAACGACTGGGAGGGCAATCCCGGTATCGAGCCCGGTGACATCTTCACCAACAACGACTGCTCCATCGGCAACGTGCATCCCTGCGATATCGCCAGCATCGTGCCCATCTTCCACGAGGGCGTGCTGGTGGGCTGGGTCGGCGGCGTCACCCACGTCATCGACACCGGCTCGGTGGCGCCCGGGTCGATGTCCACCGGCCAGGTCCAGCGTTTCGGCGACGGCTACCAGGTGACCTGCCGCAAGACCGGCACCAACGACCGGCTGCACAAGGACTGGCTGCACGAGAGCCAGCGCTCGGTGCGGGCCACCAGCTTCTGGGTCCTCGACGAGCGCACCCGGGTGGCCGGCTGCCACATGATCCGTGACATGGTCGAGGAGCTCATCCGCGAGGAGGGCATCGACGCCTGGGAGGAGTTCGCCTACGAGGTGGTCGAGGACGGGCGCCGCGGCCTGCAGAACCGCATCAAGTCGCTGACGATCCCCGGCAGGACGCGTCAGGTCGCGTTCGTGGACGTGCCCTACGAGCACGAGGACGTGCACCTGCCGTCCATGTTCGCCAAGACCAACAGCATCATGCACGCGCCCTCCACCGTGGAGATCCACAAGGACGGGACCTGGACCCTGGACTTCGACGGCGCGAGCCGCTGGGGCTGGCATACCTTCAACGCGAACCAGGTGGCGTTCACCAGCGGTATCTGGGTGATGATGACCCAGACCCTCGTGCCCACGGAGCGGGTCAACGACGGCGCCTACTACGGCACGACCTTCCGGCTGCCGAAGGGCACCTGGATGAACCCCGACGACCGCCGTACCGGCCACTCCTACGCCTGGCACTTCCTGGTCTCGGGATGGAGCGCCCTGTGGCGGGGCCTGTCCCGGAACTACTTCGGCCGCGGCTACCTGGAAGAGGTCAACGCCGGTAACGCCAACACCAGCAACTGGCTGCAGGGCGGCGGCTTCAACCAGGACGGCGAGCTCCACGCGGTGAACAGCTTCGAGTCCGCCGCCGAGGGCACCGGTGCCTGTGCGGTCAAGGACGGCCTCGACCATGCCGCCGCGATCTGGAACCCGGAGGGCGACATGGGCGACATGGAGATCTGGGAGCTCGCCGAGCCCCTCGTCTACCTGGGCCGTTCGATCAAGACCAACTCCGGCGGCTACGGCAAGTACCGCGGCGGCTGCGGTTTCGAGACCCTGCGCATGGTGCACAACGCCGGCGACTGGACCATGTACTTCATGGGCAACGGCTACATGGTGAGCGACTGGGGGCTCATGGGCGGCTATCCCGCCGCGACCGGCTACCGCTTCGAGGCCCACGACACGGGGCTGCGCGAGCGCATCGACAAGGGCCTGTCGCTGCCCCTCGGCGGCGACACCGACCCGGACCACCCCGACTACGAGAACCACCTGGGCCCCAACGCCCGCGTCAAGCGGGACCAGCAGGGCATGACCACGGAGGACTGCTTCGAGAACACCGACCTCTACCTCAACTACCTCCGCGGCGGACCCGGCTTCGGCGACCCCCTGGAGCGAGCCCCCGCCGGGATCGAGGCGGACCTCAACGGCGGCTACCTGCTGCCGCGTTACGCCGAGAAGGTCTACGGCGCCGTGATCCATCAGGACGGTGACGGGCAGTGGCGGGTGGATGCCGAGGCGACGCAGCGGCGCCGCGAGGAGATCCGCCAGGAGCGCATCGCCCGGGCCCGTCCCACCCGCGAGTGGATGCGCGAGGAGCGTGAGCGGATCATCGCCCACGACGCCTCCACCCAGGTCCGGCAGATGTTCGCCTGCAGCTTCGGGCTCAGCGAGCGTTTCCTCGAGGAGTTCCGGGCCTTCTGGGAGCTGCCCGAGGACTGGAAGCTCGTGGAGGAGGATCTCGGGGTGCCCACCTACGGGGCGCGTCCCGAACACCGCATGGATCTCGGCGAGCTGCCGGACGTGCGCAAGGTGATTCTGGTCGAGGAATAGGGGAGAGACCACATCATGAGCAGCTATACGAAGAAGGACGTCCAGGAGCTGGTCGACGGCACCCTGGGCTGGGAGACGACCCACCGCATGCTCTCCATGCCCAAGGACGCGCAACGTTTCGTCCTCTACCGGGAGGTGCTGCAGGAGAAGGTCGACTGGGACGACCCGATACTCCTGCCGCTGGGGCCCCACCTCTACGTCGTGGTCAACGCCGACGGCGACTGGGTGACCCAGTGCTCCTGCGGGCACGAGTTCTGCGACTATCGCCAGAACTGGAAGCTCGAGGCCCTCGTCCACGTCCGTGACAGCAAGGACGAGCTCAACGAGCTCTACCCGGAGCTGATGTCGCCGGACCCCGAGTGGCAGGTCTACCGCGAGTACTACTGTCCGAAGTGCGGCGTCCAGCACGACGTCGAGGCGCCGACGCCGTGGTACCCGGTCATCCACGACTTCGAGCCCGACATCGAGACGTTCTACCGGGACTGGCTGGAGATCCCGCTCCCGCAACGCGGTCAATGAACCGCACGGGCCGCCGTCGAGGCGGCCCGTTTTTTTCGGTTGGTCGCACCGGGCGGAAGCGAATCGGCGTTTCCGCCCGCACCTTGCCTGTCCAGGAGACGCCGGGCACGGAGGTCGCACACGGCCGTGCGCGACCACCGCTCCCCGCGACTGCCGGCTGCCAGGAGCAGCGGTCCCCGCGAATCGCCTGATACGCGAGACGGCATCTATCGCAACGCCCCCGCGCCGGTTGGGCGCCGCAGGCGTGCAACGCCCCAGGCGGACGCCGGGCATCGCCTGCTCCCGACCCGTCATCCGCGATCCGTTTCCGGGAGGGCACGGTGAGCCGACGCCTTCCGCGGTGGGCGGCGGGGGTGGTGTCGTGCTGCAATACCGGTTCACCCCGGCCGGCGCGGCCGGGCACTGCCGGGGACGCCCGCAACCGCCGGCTGGCGGACAGTGCCGGGCGACGCCGCGGGGGACCGACCAACGGAGGGAGCCATGCGCTGGCGCGGTGTGCATCATGTGGAGTTCTCGGTGCTCGATTACGAGCGTTCCATCGCCTTCTACGACCGGATGTTCGGCTGGCTCGGTTATCACAGCTTCTGGACGCTGGACGTCGGATATCGCTCCACCTACTACATGGCGCGTTACCCCTTCGCGCACAGCTACATCGGTATTCAGCCGGCGCGGACCGGTGAGCGGCTGCACCACGACGAGCACGCCACCGGTATCCATCACATCGCGCTGTGGGCGCGCCGCCGGCGGGAGGTTGACGACTTCCGCCGCGAGTTCCTCGCCAACGCGCCGGTCACCGTCACCGACGAGCCGGCGGAGTACCCGGTCTACGCGCCGGGCTATTACGCGGTGTTCTTCTCCGACCCGACCGGGATACGCTGGGAGCTCGCGCACACGCCGTTCCTGCCCGGCATCGGGGCAATCCGCCGCTCACTGCGGGTCGCGCGGCAGCTCCGGCGGGAACACCCGGAATGGCGCCAGCACCCCGTGCGCGAGATGCAGCGCACGCTGCCCTCCCGCGAGGAGGCGGCGGGGGAGGAATGACCATGGCAGGGAATCACTGGCAGCCGTATCCCGTCGAACGCGCGCGGCGTTACCTGGAGCCGGGGCCCGTGGTGCTGGTGTCCTCGGCATGGGCGGGCGGGCGCAACGTGATGACGCTCGGCTGGCACACGGTCATGGAGTTCTCGCCTGCGCTCGTCGGCTGCATGATCTCCGCGGGCAACCACAGCTTCGGGCTGATCCGCGAGGCCGGCGAGTGCGTCATCAATCTGCCGACCCTCGAGCTGCTCGACGCGGTGGTGGGCGTGGGCAATACCACCGGCGCCTCGGTGGACAAGTTCGAGCGCTTCGGCCTCACGCCGGCGTCGGGTGAGGTCGTGGCGGCGCCGCTGATCCGCGAGTGCCACGCGGCGTTCGAGTGCCGGCTGGCCGGGGACCGCCTGGTCCCGGACTACAACTTCTTCGTCTGGGAGATCGTGCGCGCCTGGGTGAAACCGGCGCCGGCGTGGCCGCGGACGGTGCACTACACCGGCGACGGGGTGTTCATGGTCTCCGGCGGGACCGTCGACCGGAGCGCCGACTTCCGGGCTGAGATGCTGCTGTCGCCTTCGGGCTAGCCCCGGCCCTGGTTGCCGATGACGCGCTCACCCGATTCGGCATCCCCGGCATGCCCCGACAGCGCCGAGGCCAGGCGGCGCAGGCTGTGCTCCACGGTCTCCAGCTCCTCGAGGGAGAGGGCGTCGAGCCGGTCGCCGAGGTGCGCCATGTGGGCCGGGAAGACCTCGTCGAACAGTGCCTCGCCCTCGCCGGTGAGCCGGACGTAGACGCAGCGGCGGTCCTGCTCGCAGGGCACGCGCTCCACCAGCCCCTTCTGCTCCAGCCGGTCGACCACGCCGGTGAGGGTGGTCTTGTAGATCAGCGTCCGGTGGCCGAGCTCGGAGAAGGTCATGCCCTCGGTGTTGCCGAGCGTGCAGATGACGTCGAACTGCGGGGCGCTGAGGCCGGTGGTGCGGATATGGGCCCCGGAGTACTGCTCGAAGGACTGCCAGGCCTCGGCAAGGGCTCGGATAACGCGAGCGAACGGTGCGCTGCTGGTGTGATAGCGGCTCATGGGGACGGAATCATATCGGGCATTGGCACCTCGGCAAAGCCCCACCGGCTTGAAAGTGGCGGTGAGACACGCCAGCTAACGAATTGTCCTTATACGAACAATGGAGATATCTTATGAGTGATGCAAGTCGCCGTATCCTTTTCGTGCTCACGGGCAACGACCGTCTCGGCGATACCGGCGAGCCCACGGGGGTATTCCTCGCCGAGGCTGCACACCCGTATGACGTCGTCACGAAGGCCGGCTACGAGGTGGACTTCGCCAGCCCCACCGGCGGTCCGGTGCACTTCGACCCGCGCAGCACCGGCGACCGTGATCCGGTCTCCGATGCGTTCTACAGCGACGAGGCCATCCAGGGCCGCCTGCAGGACACCCTCGACGCCCGGACATTGCGTGCCGAGGATTACGCGGCGGTGTTCTTCGTCGGCGGTCACGGCACGATGTGGGATTTCCCGGACAGCGAGGCCCTGCAGCGCCTCACCGCCGGCATCTACGAGGGCGGCGGCGCGGTCGGCGCCGTCTGCCACGGCCCGTCCGCGCTGGTGAACGTGCGCCTCTCCGACGGCTCGTACCTGGTGGCCGGGCGCGAGGTCGCCGGGTTCACCACTGAAGAGGAGCAGGCGGTCAAGCTCGACGGGGTCGTGCCGTTCCTGCTCGACCAGCGGCTCACCGAGCGTGGTGCCCGCCACACCAAGGCGGAGAAGCCCTTCACCGCCCACGTCGTGCGCGACGGCCGGCTCGTCACCGGGCAGAATCCGCCGTCCTCCAAGGGTACCGCCGAGGCGCTGATCGAGGCCCTGAAGTAGTGCACCCACGGCCGCGCCCGCCCGGCGCGGCCGTCACGCCGGTGTAACGCCGCTCCGCCACACTGCCCGCCCGGTTCACGGGGTACAGGGAGCGGGACCCGATGCGAATCACCATTCACGCCGCCGGCTATCCACTGACGCGCAGCAGTTACCGGCTGATCCGGCGGCGTATCAAGGCCTGTCTGGCGGACCCGGACTGGCCCGGCCGGCTGTGGGTGCACCCGGTCCAGGCCGGGGCGCGGGTATCCTGCCGGCTGATGCTGGAGCGCCGTGGCGGCGGGCTGCTGCGTTGCGAGGCCAGCGGGGCGACCCTCGGTTCGGCGCTGGACGCCTGCCTGCGGGCCCTTCGGGACTGGGCGCCCGGCGTGCTCGACCGCGCGCCGGCGATAGACGTGCGCCCGGCGGTGTGAGCGTCCGGGGCGTCAGGACGCCCTTGCGAGAGCCTGCAGGAACGCCTCGCCGTACTTCTCCAGCTTGTGCCGGCCCACGCCGCTGACGCCGGCGAGCTCCTCCAGGGTGCCGGGGCGCTGCCAGAGCATCTCCATGAGCGTGGCGTCGTGGAAGACGACGTAGGGCGGCACGCCCTCGGCCTCGGCGATCTCGCGCCGGCACTGGCGCAGCGCGTCCCAGCGCTCCCGGTCGGCGGGCTGGATCTGGGCGCTGCTGCCGCGTTCGGCACTGCGGCGCTGGGGCCGCGCCGGATCCCGCCGCGCGACGAAGCCCTGCTCGCCGCGCAGCAGCGGCCGGCAGGCCTCGGCCAGGCGCAGGCCGCCGTGGCCCTCCGGGTCCGGCTGTACCAGCCCCTGGGCGAGCATCTGCCGGATCAGGGACTGCCACGTGCCGCGGGCGATGTCGCGGCCGATGCCGTAGGTGGAGAGGCGGTCGTGACCGAGCTCGCCGATGCGCGCGGCGGTGCCGCCGGTGAGGACCTCGATGATGTGATTGGCACCGAAGCGCTGGCCCGTGCGGTAGATGCACGAGAGCAGCTTCTGCGCGGCCTCGGTGGCGTCCCAGGTCTCCGGCGGATCGAGGCAGTTGTCGCAGTTGCCACACGCACCCGGATGGCTTTCGTCGAACCAGCCGAGCAGGGCCTGGCGCCGGCAGCCGGTGTGCTCGCAGAAGCCGAGCAGTGCCTCCAGGCGCTGGCCCTCCAGGCGCTTGTGGCGCTCGTCCGCCTCGGAGTCCTCGAGCATGGCGCGCAGGCGGTAGACGTCGCGGGTGCCGTAGAGCAGCAGTGCCTCGGCGGGCAGGCCATCGCGCCCGGCGCGGCCGGTCTCCTGGTAGTACGCCTCCAGGCTCTTGGGCAGGTCCATGTGCACCACGAAGCGCACGTCCGGCTTGTCGATACCCATGCCGAAGGCGATGGTCGCCACCATCACGATGCCGTCCTCGCGCAGGAATCGGCGCTGGTGGGTCTCGCGCAGGCTGGCGGGCAGGCCGGCGTGGTAGGGCAGGGCGTTGACGTCCCGGGCCATCAGCCACTCGGCGACGTCCTCCGTGGCACGACGGCTCATGCAGTAGATGATGCCGGACTCGCCCGGGTGAGCGTCGCGGATGAACTCCAGGATCTGCTGGCGTGCCCGCTCCTTGGCGCGGATGCGGTAGCGGATGTTGGGCCGGTCGAAGCTCGCGACGAAGGTCTCCGCCCCGGCGGGCAGGAGGTTGCGCTCGATCTCGCCGCGGGTGCGGGCGTCCGCGGTCGCGGTGAGGGCGACCAGCGGCACATCCGGGAAGCGCTCGGCGATGCGGCCGAGCTGGAGGTACTCCGGGCGGAAGTCGTGGCCCCACTGGGAGACGCAGTGGGCCTCGTCGATGGCGAACAGCGCGATGCGCTGGCGCTCCAGCCGTGGCAGCAGGCCGCCGCCGAGCAGGCGCTCGGGGGCGACGTAGAGCAGGTCCAGCTCGCCGGCGGCGAGGTCGCGCTCGCAGCGCTCGCGCTCGTCCGGGGCCAGCCCGGAGTGCAGGCAGGCGGCGCGCACGCCGTAGTGGCGCAGGGCCTCGACCTGGTCCTGCATCAGGGCGATCAGCGGCGAGACCACCACGCCCGTGCCCTCGCGCAGCAGCGCGGGGATCTGGTAGCACAGGGACTTGCCGCCGCCGGTGGGCATGAGCGCGAGCGCCGAGCGGCCGCCGGCAACGGCGTCGATGATCTCGCGCTGGCGGCCGCGGAAGTCCTCGTAGCCGAAGGTCTCGCGCAGGATGGCGAGCGCCGCATCCGTGTCCGGGGCTGTCTGCATGATCGCGCGGGCTGGTGCCGAAAGGGTCCGCTAATCTATCGTATTCCGCCGAGAGTGTCCGCCCCCGCGGAACCGCAAGGAGGCCGAATGACCGATACCGACACGTCGCTGCGGGCGTTGCTGCAGCACACACACACCATCGCCGTGGTGGGGCTCTCGCCGAAGCCGCAGCGGCCGAGCCACGGTGTCGCGCAGTACCTGCAGGCCCACGGCTACCGCGTCATCCCGGTGAACCCGGGGCACGAGACCATCCTCGGCGAGACCAGCTATCCGGACCTGCGCTCGATCCCGGAGCCGGTGGACATGGTCGACGTCTTCCGCCGTCCGGACCAGGTGGCGGCGGTGGTGGAAGACGCCGTCGCCATCGGCGCGCCGTCGCTCTGGCTCCAGCTCGGCGTGATCGACGAGGCCGCGGCGCAGCGCGCCCGCGACGCCGGCCTCACCGTGGTGATGGACCGCTGCCTGAAGATCGAGCACGCCCGCCTGATCGGCGACGGCTGAGGCCGCTCAGCCCCGGGGCCGGTCCGCCCGGATGTGCGCCCCGGCGTCCAGCGTGGCCGGGTCGAGGGTGTACAGCGCGTCGATGAAGTGCACCGCAAAGCTGCCCGGGCCGGCGGCGCGCTCCCCGGCGTGTTCCCCGGCGACGGCGAAGCCGGCGAGGGCGGCGGCGGTATCCTCCAGGGGCATGCCGCCGGCAGCCACGAATGCCGCCACCACGCCGGTGAGTGCACAGCCCATGGCGGTGACCCGCGGCATCATCGCGTGACCGTTGGCGATGCGCAGGGCACGGACACCGTTGGTGACGTAGTCCTCCGGGCCGGTGACGGCGACCACCGCGCCGGTGTGGCGGGCAAGGGCGTCGGCCCCGGTCTCCGCGGCGGTGACGGTGTCGCCGGTGTCGACGCCGCGGCCGGCGGCGTGCGCGCCGGCCAGGGTCAGGATCTCGGAGGCGTTGCCGCGGATAACCGCGGGGCCCAGCTCGACGAGCCGGGAGCCCAGCTCGCGGCGGTAGGCCGTGGCGCCCAAGGCCACCGGGTCGAGCACCCAGGGCGTATCCGCGCTGCGGGCCGCGTCCACCGCCGTCTCCATTGCCGTCGCCTGAGGCGCGGTGATCGTGCCGATATTGATCGCGAGGGCATCCGCCAGCGCCGCGAACTCGCCGACCTCCTCGTTCGCCTGGACCATCGCCGGCGAGGCCCCGACGGCGAGCAGGACGTTGGCGAGGAAGTTCATCGACACGTCGTTGGTGATGTTGTGCACCAGCGGTGCCGTCTCGCGCATGCGTGCGAGGCGATCGCCGGCGTGGATGGGGCTGGGCGTATCCGTCATGTCCGTCTCCGCTCGTGGTGGCCTCCACCGGGTTCTCAGAGAATGGACTCCAGCGGTGCCGGGATGTGAAGCGGCGCCGGCATCATCGACTCCCGAGTGACATCCGGCGGCGTGGGCTGGCCGAGCCTCGTCACCCGGCGTAGCAGCTCATAGTAGCGGCGGATATTGGCGACGTAGCGTACCGGCTCCCAGCCACGGGCGTAGCCGTGCTGGACACGGCTGTACCAGCGCTTCTTCGCCAGCAGGGGCAGGTTGTCACGCACGTCCAGCCATTTATCCGGGTCGCCGCCGCGCATCTCCGTGATCCGCCGGGCGTCCTCCAGGTGACCGAGGCCGACGTTGTACGCCGCCAGGGTGAACCAGGTGCGGTTTGGCTCCTCGATGTCGTCAGGCAGGCGCCCGCGCAGGGAATTCAAGTAGGTCGCGCCGCCGCTGATGCTCTGGGCCGGGTCGCGGCGGTTGTCGATGCCGACGAACTGCGCGGTGTCCTGTGTGAGCATCATCACCCCGCGCACCCCGGTGGGGGATACCGCGTCCGGGTTCCAGTGGGACTCCTGGTAGCCGATGGCCGCGAGCAGCCGCCAGTCCAGGTCCTCCTTTTTCGCTGCCTGTTGGAAGGCCCGGCGTAGCGGGGGCAGCCGCTTCGTGATGTGGCGGAGGAAGGTCCGGGTGCCGACGTAGTCGAACTCGCTCAGGTGGCCGAAATACTCGTCGCGCAGTACGGCGAGCATGCCGGCATCGCGCACCGCGGCGAGGTGCTCATTGATCGCATCGCGCAGGGCGCCGTCACTCGCGCGCATCATGAAAGCCAGCCCCCGGGGCGGTCCCAGCTTCATCCCTGCGCGCAGCTCCGGGTAGAACGGGCGGTTCAGCGCCAGGCGCAGCTTGTCCGTCACCGCGTAGTCCGAGCGTTCGCGCCAGACGCGGTAGAGCAGGTCCTCCGCCGTGTGGTTGGCGAGGGGCTTCCATTCGATGCCTGGATGCTCGGCGGCCAGCTCGGCGAGGCGCTCGGCATGCACGGAGTGGGCGATGGCCTCGATGTGCCGGCCGGACAGGTCGTCGATGGACTCCGGCGCCTTCGCGCCCTGGCGATAGATCACACGGGGCTGGGTCTGGAGGTAGCTGTCACTGAAAATGAACCGCCGCCGGCGCTCCTGCGTCGGGCTCATCGTCGCGGCGACCAGGTCCACGCCACCGTTCTCCAGCAGCGCCGTCGCCTCCGCGGGGGTGGTGACGGGCTGGATCTCGAGCTTGACGTCGAGCCCGCTGGCGATGTCCTTGAGCAGCTCGTACTCGAAGCCGCTGGGCTCGTCTCCCGCCGCCGGGGCATAGGAGGCCGGGCCCACGCGCATGGCGACCGAGAGCACGCCGCCGTCGCGTATCTGGTCCAGGCGGTCGGGGCCGTCGAACCCGCCCGCTCCGGTGAGCGCGAGCAGGGCGAGCAGCGTCGTGGCGATCGCGAGATGTGGCGCGAGTCTCGACATGTGGTCCAGGGGTGTTCGCCAGCGAAGGCTTTATTGTAGACTACGCCACTCGTCGGGCGCAGACGTCCCGGCGTGACGGCACGGAGAGGTGGCTGAGTGGTCGAAAGCGCCGCACTCGAAATGCGGTGACCCTTTACGGGGTCCGGGGGTTCGAATCCCTCCCTCTCCGCCAGATTCCTCAAGCCCGCCGTTCGGCGGGCTTATCCTTCCCGAAAAGCTCGTTGCATAGCCCTCGGCAGGCCGGCCGGTACCACGCGGAGTGCCAGAGTAACTGGCGCCCGTTGCCGGCGGAGGTGACGGCGGCGCGCTGTACCCTCTAACCTGGTCGTACGTACTGAGCAATCGGGTGTATGCCCTGTTCGTGACCGTGATCCGGCAAGGGGACTTGGGGCAATGACGGACAGCTGGTCCCGTGCGGAGGTGGCCGCGACGGTAGCCGACTACCTGGATATGCTCGAGGCCGAGCTCTCGGGGGTGCGCTACAACAAGACGGCGCATCGGCAGCGGCTTCTCCCCCGCCTGAACGGCCGTTCGGCACAGGCGGTGGAGTACAAGCACGCGAATATAAGTGCCGCGCTCATCGATCTCGGCTTCCCGTTCATCGCGGGCTACAAGCGTCGCAGCAACTACCAGGGCGCGCTTCTCGAGGAGGTCTCGGAGCAGCTTGCGACGCGGGAGCGACTGCTGGAGATCGCGGCGGATAGCGCGGATCGGCGGGTCACCGTGCCGGAGGTCGACGACATCCTCGCCGTCCTGACAGAACGGCCGAAAGGCCGGACACGACAGCCTCGGGTCGCGGAGGCACCGGTGCGCCGGCCGCCGTTCAGCGTGAATTACCTGGAGCGCGAGGCGCGGAATCGATCCCTGGGCGAGGCCGGCGAGCGGTTCGTCATCAACTACGAGTGCGCCCGGCTCATTCAGGCGGGCAGGGAACCGCTGGCGGCACGCATAGAGCATGTCGCCAGGACCCGTGGCGACGGAGCGGGTTACGATGTCCTGTCCTTCGAGTCCTCCGGTGCCCCCCGGCTGATCGAGGTGAAGACTACCAAGTACGGCCAGGACACGCCGTTCTTCCTCTCCCGCAACGAGGTGGATGTCTCTGCGGAGGCGCAGGGGCAATATCACCTCTACCGGTTGTTCGATTTCGCGGCAGCGCCGCGGCTGTTCATCCTCGAGGGCCAGCTTTCCGGAACCTGTCATCTGTCTGCATCGACGTTCATCGCTACCGCCGCGTGAGCCGCGTATCGTCCCGCTTTTTCCCGGTTCGTCAATGGCTTTTCGCCTTGTCGACGTCCTGCGTCTGAACCATGCTGCAAGTGGTGTAGAGGATATCCCCAGGATGGTGTAGCCGCGGACAGCGGCATCAGGAGGATTCGCCATGGCTGATAAAGGAAAGCCCACGACAACGGATGCTGGCATCCCTGTCTCCAGCGATGAACACTCCCTTACGGTCGGACCGAACGGGCCGATCGTGCTGCACGATCACTACCTGATCGAGCAGATGGCGAACTTCAACCGGGAGCGGATCCCGGAGCGCCAGCCGCATGCCAAGGGGGGAGGGGCGTTCGGGCGCTTCGAGGTGACCAGCGATGTCAGTCGCTATACCAAGGCGGCGCTGTTCCAGCCGGGGGCGAAGACGGACGTGCTGATCCGCTTCTCCACCGTTGCCGGCGAGCGGGGCAGCCCGGACACCTGGCGCGATCCGCGGGGCTTCGCGGTGAAGTTCTACACCCCCGAGGGCAACTTCGACATGGTGGGGAACAACACACCGGTGTTCTTCCTCCGCGATCCGATGAAGTTCCAGCACTTCATCCGCTCGCAGAAGCGCCGTGCCGACACCAACCTCCGCGACCATGACATGCAGTGGGACTTCTGGACGCTCTCGCCGGAGTCCGCCCACCAGGTGGCCTGGCTGATGGGCGACCGGGGGATCCCGAAGACCTGGCGCCACATGAACGGCTACTCCAGCCACACGTACATGTGGGTGAACGCCCAGGGCGAGAAGTTCTGGGTGAAGTATCACTTCAAGACCGACCAGGGCATCGAGTGCCTCACCCAGGAGGAGGCGGACCAGCTCGCCGGTTCGGACGGCGACTACCACACCCGCGACCTCTACGAGGCGATCCGGCGCGGCAACTACCCGAGCTGGACGCTGTACATGCAGATCATGCCGTTCGAGGATGCGGAGACCTACCGCTTCAACCCCTTCGACCTCACCAAGGTCTGGCCGCACGAGGACTACCCACTGATCGAGGTCGGCCGGCTGACCCTGGACCGCAATCCGACCGACTACCACACCGAGATCGAGCAGGCGGCGTTCGAGCCCAACAACATGGTGCCCGGCACCGGCGTCAGTCCGGACAAGATGCTGCTCGCGCGGGTGTTCTCCTACGCCGACGCCCACCGGGCCCGGCTCGGGGTGAACTACAAGCAGATCCCGGTGAACGCGCCGCAGTGCCCGGTGCACAGCTACTCCAAGGACGGGGCGATGCGGGTGCAGAAGGTCTCGGACCCGGTCTACGCGCCCAACTCCAAGGGCGGGCCCGCCGCGGATCCGGAGCGATACCCGGAGGCGGCGACCTGGGAGGCCAGCGGTGATTTCGTCCGCCAGGCCTATACCCTGCGCAGGGACGACGACGACTTCGGCCAGGCCGGCACCCTGGTCCGCGAGGTGATGGACGAGGCCGCCCGCGAGCGGCTGGTCAGCAACGTTGTCGGCCACCTCAAGGGCGGCGTCTCGGAGCCGGTGCTCGAGCGGGCGTTCGAGTACTGGCGCAACGTCGACCTGGCGATCGGCAAGCGCATCGAGAAGGGCGTCCGCGGTGGCTGACGCGGCCTGAATCCCGGGCATGCCGGTCCGCCCGGCGTGCCCGGTATGCCCGACTTACGGTGCGACCGCGCCACGATCCCGCGGGCGGTCGTCTTTTCGTCCGACGGGCGAGGGCCCGTTGCGTTGCCCGGAGACCCTCCGCCCCGGTTGCGCCTGCGCTGTCCGGGAGTCAGCGCCTGCACGGTGAGGGCGTCTGCCCGCGTTCATGCCCTTTCGGCGACGTAGTTTTCCGCTGCGTCGCCTCCCGGGCATCCCTGACAACGTCGTCCGGCACGAGCCAGAGGGCCAGCGCGATAAGGCCCGGCACGATGAGCACGTCGTCGAGATGGCCGAGTACCGGCACGAAATCCGGGATCAGGTCGATGGGTGAGAGCAGGTAGCCCACGGCGACGGCGATCAGGGCGCGGGAGGCAACAGGCGTATTCGGGTGCCGCGCGATCGCCCGGTAGGTGGCGACCTCCTGCCCGATGCTCGCCGCGAACGTCCGCCATCGTCCCATCGCGACCTCCGGCCGGGTTCCCGGCGCCTTATCTCTGGCGCATATCGTGCCTTTCATGGGGGCGTTTGGGTATTTATAGACGATCGGTCTATAATTAACGGCATGAACACGACAGCCACGCCGAAACGTCGCCGCGGGCGGCCGCCGAAGATACCCAGGGCGTATGCGGATACGCGCGAGGCGCTGATCCGCAGCGGTACGGCGGTGCTCACGGAGCAGGGCTTCACCGCCACGGGGATCGACGGGATCCTCCGCCGCGTGGGCGTACCCAAGGGCTCGTTCTATCACTACTTCGACAGCAAGGAGGCCTTCGGCCGCGCGGTGCTGGCGGATTACGCGGCGTACTTCGCCGGCAAGCTGGACCGTTGGCTGCTGGATGCGTCGACCCCGCCGCTGGACCGGCTCGCCGCGTTCGTGGACGACGCCAAGGCGGGTATGGCCCGGCACGGCTTCCGCCGCGGGTGCCTGGTGGGGAATCTTGGCCAGGAGGTGGGCGCGCTGCCCGAGGGCTTTCGCGAGCAGCTCCTCGACACGCTGGCGGACTGGCAGGCGCGGGTGGCGCGCTGTCTGGCTGCGGCACAGGAGGCCGGCGAGCTCGCGCCGGACGCGGACTGCGACGCGCTCGCGGAGTGTTTCTGGATTGGTTGGGAGGGGGCGGTGATGCGCGCGCGCCTGACGCGCACCGAGCACCCCCTCGACGTCTTCTTCGCCGGCTTCGTGGCGGGCCTGCCCCGCTGAGTGGCGGCGATCCATCGGCAATGCAGATCCCAGGAGGAGCACGCATGTTCAAGGGCATCCTCATCGAGAAGGACGGCGACGACTACAGCGCCCGGGTGGCAGAGCTGGATGAGGGCCAGCTGCCGGAAGGGGACACGACCGTCCGGGTTGACTACAGCACTATCAACTACAAGGACGCGCTTGCGATCACCGGCAAGGGGCCGGTGGTCCGCCGGTTTCCGATGGTCCCGGGCATCGACCTTGCCGGCACGGTCGAGGAGACGACGGCGCCGGGCCTCTCGCCGGGTGACCGGGTCGTGCTCAACGGCTGGGGCGTGGGCGAGACCCACTGGGGCGGCCTCGCCCAGCGGGCGCGCCTGAAAGGCGAGTGGCTGATCCCGCTGCCGGAGCGCTTCTCCACGCGGGACGCCATGGCTATCGGCACCGCGGGCTACACGGCGATGCTCTGCGTGATGGCCCTGGAGCGCAACGGGGTAACGCCGGATCGCGGGGACGTGCTCGTCACCGGTGCGGGCGGCGGTGTCGGTGGCTTCGCGATCGCGCTGCTCTCGCACCTGGGTTATCGGGTGATCGCGGCCACCGGGCGCACCCAGGAGGCGGACTATCTCCATGGCCTGGGCGCGGCGGAGATTATCGACCGCGCCGAGCTCTCCGGGGCGGGGAAGCCGCTCGGCAAGGAGCGCTGGGCCGGCGCGGTGGACACCGCCGGTAGCCACACGCTCGCGAACGTCTGCGCCGGCACGCGCTACGGCGGTACGGTGGCCGCCTGCGGCCTCGCCCAGGGCATGGACCTGCCTGCGACGGTGGCGCCGTTCATCCTGCGGGGTGTGACTCTCGCGGGGGTGGACAGCGTGATGCGGCCTCGTGAGGACCGCCTGGAGGCGTGGGGCCGGCTCGCGGACAGCCTCGACGAGGGTGTTCTGGAGACCATCGCCGGGGAGATCGGTCTGGAGGCCGTGATTCCCGGGGCGTCGGCACTTATGGCCGGCGAGGTCCGCGGCCGGCGGGTCGTCGACGTGAACCGCTGACCGAGCCCGCCGTTGCCGACCGGCGGCATTTGACAACCGGTTGTCAATAACTGACGATCGACCCCATGGTCCCTACCGGAGTAACGCCATGCCCGGGTCGAGTGTCGAGCGAATCACTGAGACGGTGCTCGCCGTCTTCCGCGCCCACGGGCGCCTGATCGAGTGGGGCGACAGCTTCGTCGCCCCGCTGGGTCTCACCAGCGCGCGCTGGCAGATGCTGGGGGCGCTCGCCCTCGCGGGCGAGGCGTTGACCACACCCCGCATCGCGGATGCCATGGGCGTCAGCCGGCAGGGGGCGCGCAAGCAGCTCCAGCGGCTGGCGGCGGAGGGACTGGTGGTCGAGCGGCCCAACCCCGGCCACCGGCGCTCGCCGCTGTATGCGCTCACGCCCCGCGGCGAGTCCGCGTATGCCGCGGCGGAGGCGCAGTGGCGCGAGCATGCCGCGCGCCTCGCCGGTCACCTGGACGAGTCGGACCTCCGCGCGGCGTTGCGCGTGCTCAGTCTTCTTGAGACGGCCCACGAGCCGGCGGTGACCGCCGTCGGGGCGGGTGGGTCGTGAGCGCGCGCGTTCATGCCGGGGCGGGTGTGCTCGCCCTGGCCCTCATCGCGATCTTCTGGATGTCCACGGTGATCTCCGAGCTCTGGCTCGGGGAGGCCGCGGTGGTACGCGTCAAGACGGACATCCTCTGGGCCATGACAGTGCTGATCCCGGCGCTGATGGCGACCGCCGCCAGCGGCTCGCGTATGGCCCGCGGACGTGGCGGCGCGCTACTCGGGAGGAAACGTCGGCGGATGCCGGTCATCGCGGCCAACGGGGTGCTGGTGCTCGTGCCCTGTGCCGTGTTCCTGCAGATGCGGGCTTCGGTGGGAATGCTGGACGGGACCTTCTTTGCCGTACAGGCGCTGGAACTCCTCGCCGGGGCGGTGAATCTCACGCTCATGGGGCTCAACATGCGCGACGGGCTTCGCCTGGCCGGCCGGCCGCGTCCGGCGTGCCGCCGTGCGACGTGAGAGAATCCGCCGTGTGGTCAGCGGACGCCGCTGCCAGGGTCGCGTCCGCGGCCGTGAACGTCGGGCGCCGGCGCGCCGGGTGACGGCTGCACCGTGCCCGTGGACAAGGGAGATGTGTCTTGCCGAGACGACTGTGGCTGGTCCTGGCGTTTTTGCTGACGCTGGGGTTGCTTGCCGGACTCTGGCAGTGGCTCGCGCTGAAGGAGGTCATCACCGTAGCGGTCCTGGAGGACTGGCTGCGCTGGGTCACCGCCCTCGGTGACAGCCGCTGGATGCCGCCGCTGGTGCTGCTTGCCTACGTGCTGGCCTCGCTCGTGGTGTTTCCGCTGAGCGTTATGGTGACGGCTACCGGGCTTATCTTCGGGGCGTTCACGGGGTCCTTCTACGCCGTTGCGGGCACGCTGCTCGCCGCGGCGGCGACCTACTGGATCGGGCGCTACATGGGCCGCGAGGCGGTGGTGCGCCACGGCGGCCGGCGGCTCAATGCGCTGGCCTCGGCGCTGTCGGCCCGGGGCGTGCGTACGATGATCGTCATTTCGCTGTTGCCGCTGGCGCCGTTCACGGTGACCAACATGGTCGCCGGTGCCTTTCACCTGCGCTTCCGCGACTACATGCTAGGCACGCTGGTCGGCATCCTGCCCGGGGTGCTGGCGATGACGGTGCTGGGCAGCCAGCTCGCCTCGCTGGTGCGTGCAGAGAGCTTCAGTGGGGTGGCGTGGACGCTGGGCGGGATCGCCCTGGCGCTGGGCGTGATCGCGGCGCTGCGCGTGGCCGTGGCGCGCTACCGCGGATAACCGGGGCCGCCGGCGGCGGCCCCGGTGGCGTCGTCAGCGCAGCACGACGAACAGTGCGGCGTTGCCACGGCGCACGTGCAGCAGGAGTTTGTCCTTGCCCGACGCGGCGCGGTTGAACTCCGCCACGGAGGTCACCGGCTGACGATTCACGGAGGTGATGACGTCGCCGGGCTGCAGCGTGCCGGCGGCGGGGGCGTCGCGGCTGACGCCGGTGACGAGAACGCCCTCGACCTTACCGTAGAGCTTGGAGCGCTCGTCCAGCTCGCCGACCTGGATGCCCTCCAGCGGACCACCCTCGACGGTGGCCTGCGTCGCCTCATCGGGGCGCTTGCCCACCTTGGCCTTGATGGTCTGGGTCTCGCCGTCGCGCACGACGGTCAGCTTCACCTGCTCGCCGACCTCGCGCAGGCCGATGACCTTGGCGAGCTCCGCGGCGTCACCAATGGGCTTGCCGTCCACCTCGGTGACCACGTCACCGGCCTTCAGACCGGCCTTCTCGGCGGCGGAGTCCGGGCTGACCTGGGAGATCAGCGCACCGTGACGGTCATCGAGCCCCATCGCCTCGGCGATGTCCGGCGTGACGTCCTGCACGCGCACGCCGAGCACACCGCGGTGGACCTCGCCGTACTTGATGAGCTGGTCCATGACCTGGCTGGCCAGGTTGATCGGCACGGCGAAGCCGATGCCGATGTTGCCGCCGCTACGCGAGAGGATGGCGGTGTTGATGCCGACCAGCTCGCCCTTGAGGTTGACCAGTGCGCCGCCGGAGTTGCCGGGGTTGATCGAGGCGTCCGTCTGGATGAAGTCCTGGATGCGGGTGTCGCGGATCTGCCCGGACAGGCTGCGGCCGAGGCCGCTGACGATGCCGCTGGTCACCGTGTGTTCCAGGCCGAACGGGTTACCCAGCGCGACGACGTAGTCGCCGGTGCGCAGTGTGCTGGAGTCGCCCATCTTCACCTGGGTGAGGTTGTCGGCGTCGATCTGGATGACGGCGATATCCGTCTCCGGGTCCGCGCCGATGACCTTGGCCTTGAACTGGCGGTCGTCGGTGGTGCCCACGGTGATCTCGTCCGCATTGGCGATCACGTGGTTATTGGTGAGGATGTAGCCCTTATCCGCGTTGACGATCACGCCCGAGCCCAGGGCGCGGACCTCGCGCTGCTGCTGGGGCATCTGGTCGCCGAAGAAACGGCGGAAGAAGGGGTCCTGCATCAGGGGGTTCTGTTCGGTCTCGATCGTGCCCCGGGTGGAGACGTTCACCACGGCGGGCGAGACCTTCTGCACGAGCGGGGCGAGGGTGGGCATGCCGGATTCGCTGCCACCCGCATCGGGCAGGGCGGCGAAGGCGGGCTGCATGACCACGGTGGCCACGCCCATAAGTAGTGCGGCAGTGAGTGTTTTGAGTCGCTTCATGGGTACGCCTCTGTTGCGTTTGTTGCCGAGAGACCTGGGTCGACGTCGGTCCGTCCGTGCCGTGCACGGGCGGGCGCAACATGTACGTGGACCGGCGAACCGGGGCTCTTGTTCCCCGCCCTTCCCTTCGTTCGCTCCCCCGAGGGTGCCCCGATCGCCGATGAGGTCTAACATGCGGGAGTAATCCGATCCCAGACAGACAACAGTGAGGGTATTGCATGGCTACCGACGGCAACGCTGCGCTCATCGAGCGCGATCTCGCCCACCTGGTTCATCCGCTGCAGCACAACGCCGCCCATCAGGGCGGGCGCGTGTGGGTGAGCGGCGAGGGCGCCTGGCTCACGGACGCGGACGGCCGGCGCTTCATCGACGGCCTCTCCGGGCTGTGGAACGTCTCTGCGGGGCATGGCCGCCGGGAGCTGGTGGATGCCGCGAGCGCACAGATGATGCGCCTGCCCTATGCGTCCGGCTACTCCGGGAGCACCAACGAGCGGGCAATCGAGCTGGGCGAGCGCCTCGCCGGCATCACCGCCGAGGGTATCAACCGCTTCTTCTTCACCTCCGGCGGGGGCGAGGCGAGCGACAGCAACTTCAAGATGGCGCGCTCGTACTGGAAGATGAAGGGTCGACCGGAGAAGACCAAGGTGATCGCCCGCCAGTGGGGCTATCATGGTGTGACCCTGGCGGCCATGTCCGCCACCGGCATGGCGCCGTACTGGGGCCTGTTCGAGCCCCGGGTGCCGGGCTTCGTGCACATCCCCTCGCCGTACCCCTACTTCTACGACGCCCCCGCGGGTGTCTCTCCGGGGGTGGCCGCGGCCAACGAGCTGGAGCAGGCGATCCTGCGCGAGGGCCCGGAGACCGTGGCGATGTTCATCGCCGAGCCGGTGCAGGGCGCCGGCGGCGTGATCGTGCCGCCGGACGACTACTTCCCGCGGATCCGCGAGATCTGCGACGCCTACGACGTGCTGCTGGTCGCCGACGAGGTGATTACCGGCTTCGGGCGCACCGGCCGGATGTTCGGCATGGAGCACTGGGGCGTGAAACCGGACCTTATCCAGTTCGCCAAGGCGGTGACCTCGGGCTACTTCCCGCTCGGCGGTATCGGCATCAGCGACGAGATAGCCGCGACCCTCGCCCAGGCGGACACCCCCTGGATGCATGCCTACACTTACAGTGCCCACCCGGTCGGCTGTGCGGTCGCGCTGGCGATGCTCGACATCGTCGAGGGCGAGGATTTCCCCGCCCAGGCGGCGCGCAAGGGCGAGCGCCTGATCGGCGGCCTGCGTGAGGCGATCGGCGATCACCCCAACGTCGGCGAGGTGCGCGGCCTCGGTCTTATGGCGGCGGTGGAGCTGGTCCGCGATCGCGACAGCCGCCAGACCTTCGACCCGGCGGACAAGGTCGGCCCGCGGGTGCTCGGTGAGGTCATGGATCGCGGGCTGTTCACGCGGGTGCGGGGTGACGTGCTCTGTCTCGCGCCGCCGATCGTCACCCGCGACGAGGACATCGACCGGATCGTGGAGATCGTCCACGAGTCGGTGACGGCGGTCCTCGGGCGCGGCTGACCGGGCGGGGGTTGTGCCGGCGACGGCACGCCCCCATGCCCTGAAAGTCCGAAAACGAACGATTCGGGAGGTAACAATGGCCGATCCGGTATTCCTGATCACCGGGGCATCCAGCGGCATCGGTGAGGAGACCGCCCGCCGCGCCGTCGCCGCGGGCTATCGCGTGGTCCTCGCCGCACGGCGGCGTGAGCGTCTGGACGGGCTCGTGGAGTCGCTGGGCGGTAGCGAACGCGCCCTGGCCGTGGCCTGCGACGTCACCGACGAGGCGCAGCAGAAGGCCATGGTGGATGCGGCGCTGAACGCCTTCGGGCGCATCGACGTGGTGTTCGCCAACGCGGGCATGCGCGGCAGCCCCGGTGGCTTCAGCGGCGCGGACACCTCGGTGTGGCGCGACATGATCCTCACCAATGTCTACGGCGTCGGGCTGACGCTGCAGCATACGCTGCCGGCGCTGCGCGAGAGCCGCGGGCACCTGCTGATCACCGGCTCGGCGGCGGGCCGGACCACGATCCCCGGTTCCATGTACAGCGCCTCCAAGTGGGCCGTGAGCGCCATCGGCTATGGCGTGCGCGAGGAGCTTCGCGGCAGCGGCGTGCGGGTCACGCTGATCGAGCCCGGCATGGTGGATACACCGTTCTTCGACGAGCGTCCGGAGCATGCGCTCGAGGCCGGTGACGTGGCGGAGGCCGTGATGTACGCGGTGAGCCAGCCGCGGCGTGTCGACGTCAACGAGGTACTGGTGCGGCCGACGCCGGAGGAGGAAGCGTCATGAGCCGGCTCGCCGACATCCCGCTGTCCGTGCTCGACCTGGCCACGGTCCCGCGCGGCAGCGCACCGGCGGACGCATTCCGGCGCAGCGTCGCGGCCGCGCAGCGGGTGGAGTCCCTGGGCTTCAACCGCTTCTGGATCGCCGAGCACCACAACCTGGACGGCATTGCCAGTGCCGCCACTACGGTGCTCATCGGCCACGTGGCGGACCGCACCGAGCGCATCCGCGTCGGCGCCGGTGGCATCATGCTGCCGAACCACGCGCCGCTCGCCGTGGCCGAGCAGTTCGGCACCCTGGAGGCCCTGCACCCGGGGCGCATCGACCTCGGCCTCGGCCGGGCACCGGGCACGGACGGCGAGACCGCCCGCGCCCTGCGGGCGCGTTTCGGCCCGGGGGAGCCGGAGTTCGACGTATTGCTGGAGGAGCTGCGCCACTACCTCGCGCCAGCAGAGCCGGGCCAGCGGGTGCGTGCGGTGCCCGGCGCGGGCAGCGACGTCCCGATCTGGCTGCTCGGCTCCGGGCACTACAGCGCCCAGCTTGCCGCCAACCTGGGGCTGCCGTTCGCCTTCGCCAGCCACTTCGCCCCGCAGAACCTGTACGACGCGCTGGCGCTGTACCGCCGCCACTTCCGCCCCTCCCAGTGGCTGGAACGGCCCCACGCGATGGTGGGCGTGAACGTGATCGCCGCAGAGACGGCGGAGCGGGCCGAGTACCTGGCGACGTCGCTGCAGCAGCGTTTCCTCGGCATGATCCGCAACCGCCGCGGGCCACTGGAGCCGCCGGTGGAGTCGCTGGAGTCCGTCTGCGACGCCCGGGAGGCGGCGATGGTCCGCAACCAGCTCGCGGCCACGGCCATCGGCGATGTCGACGGCGTGCGGGACTGGCTGGAGGCATTCGTGGAGGAAACGGGCGCCGATGAGCTCATCGTCAACACCGACACTTACGAGCTCGATGACCGTCTACGCTCCTTCGACTGCCTCGCTGAAGCCTGGCGGGGAGCCTGACTGTCGTTCGTGGACGCTGTGTTATGGAGCAACGTCGATAGCTGCGCCTTATCCGAGACGTCGAGTTTGGTATAGGCGTTGCGCAGGTAATGACGGACCGTGGCGGGGGAGAGCCCAAGGGAGGCCGCGACTTCCTTGTGCGATCTCCCGCCCGCGTAGACGCGGACTACCGCCAGTTCCCTGGGCGTAAGCCGGTCCGCCGGTCCCCGCGGACGCAGCCAGAGCAGGTGGAGGCCCCCGTGCCGGTATACGCCGGCTATCAGGGTATTGCCTCGCCACCGGCCACGTTCGCCGGCGAGCAAGGCGATAAGGGGCTCGGGCAAATGGGGGCCGAACCAGCGCGGCCATTCACGGGTGAGCAGATCCTGGAAACGATCCTCTGCGACGTGAAGTACGCCCTGTGTGTCTGCGACCGCCGCCGCCGAGTGCGTGTCTGCGCACTCGGCGCTCAGCCGGTCGATGTTCACGACCCAGTTGCCGTTCCATGCGGCCGCCAGATGCGGCATGGCGATCTCAATAAATGTACGTTCCGCTTCTGTGAACGCCGCGCTCCCGTATCCTCGGTAGACGGACAGAAATGTCAGCAGCCCCAGCTTCGGCCGCGTAACGACCGTCGTGAGGGCGGTGTCGATGTCGTGGCGGGCCGTCAGTTCGGAAAGATGGGGCTGTTCGCGCAGGGCTCGGCGGCAGAAGCGGAGCGTGCGGCCGGGTTGCTCGTAGGCACGAAGCGCAAGCGTGTCGTTGGCCCGTATGGTATACCACTGGGCCGGGAAGTCCGCCGGTAGACGATACACATGGGAGCAGTGCAGCCGTATGTCGACGGTGTCCATCGCCGCCATGCCCCACCACGCGCTGTCGAAGGGGACCACCTGGCGTAGCTGGCTCAAGGCCTCGTCCTGGAACGCCGCCATCGGGCGTTCCTTCTCCAGGCGGTAGAGGTCCAGCAGGAAGGCGCTGAACGTCTCGATCTCCGGCAAGTCTCTTCCTCCCCCCGCACGGGCACTGCAGCGTGCCGCGTCTTTCAACCCAAGCTTAGGAAAAGGCGGTGGACGCGGCGGCCGTTCAAATGAACGGGTCCGTCTGCGGGCTTATGGCGTTATCCGACCCCGGTTAGCGTGTCCCCGACCAAGATAAGCAGCAGGGGAGGGGGATGCCATGCGCGTACGTCGTTACGCTGGGTACGCTCGGGCCACCGTTTTGGCCGCGGCCGCGTTGTTTGCATTAGCCGCACGGCCTGCGTCCGCTATCGACACCAATGCCCGCGACTATATCTGGGCTCCGCCGGGGACGCAGGTGAGTCTTGTCTATCTGAACCCCTATATGAAGGCCGGGAGCTACCGGGCTGACGACGACGGGGTGCCGGGGTCATCGCTCGACGCGAGCGCCGTGGCATTGCGACACGCCGTGTTTACGGATGCCTGCGGGGTGCTCTGCACGCCGCAGTTCGTGTTGCCTTACCAGCGTACCGAGCTCGAGATCGGGGCTGGCACGGTGGCACCGGAGCAGCGTGTTTCCGGGGTGGGCGATCCCCGGCTCGGCTCGTCTTTCGCTCTGGTGAACGACCCCGAGACAGCGCAATACGCCGGGGTCACCGGCTACGTCACGGTCCCGGTGGGGCACTACGACAGTGACCGGGCCGACGCCTCGCCGGGCGGCAACCGCTGGGCCTTCTCTGCATTGGCCAACTACACCGTCGGCCTGGGTCAGGGCATTTATCTTGAGAGCACGATAGAGGCACAGTTTTACGGAGATAACGACGACTACTACGGGCGAACCCTTTCCCAGGATCCCCTCTACCGGCTCCAGACCCACCTGTCCTTTGATATCACGCCCAGCACCTACGTTGCCGCGCGGCATTACTTCAGCCACGGCGGCGCGGTGAGTATCGACGGGAGGGATGTCCGCGGCACCCGTCGGCGCAACCACCAAATCGGCGCGGAGTTGGCCCACTGGGTCACGCCCCGGGACCAATTGATGCTGATGGTCGCGCGGGACGTCGAGGTGCAGGCCGGCTTCGAAACGAAGCAGGTTCTGTTGCGCTATGCCCATTTCTACTGACGGGGAGTCCCGTCCTTTCGGTATTTCAATACAAGGAGTGGACCATGTCTCTCGTCATGTCCCTGGAAGAATATGCCCGTTACGATGCGGTCGCTCTTGCCGGATTGGTCCGGCGCGGTGAAGTCCGGGCGGAGGACTTGGCGGCACTCGCGCGGGTGGCCGTCGAGCGCATCAATCCCGCGCTGAACCCGGTTGTTGAAACCTATGACGTCAGCTGTACCCGGCCGGGCAAGGCCGACGGCCCGTTCGGAGGTGTGCCGTTTCTGCTCAAGGATCTGGTCTGCCACGAGGCCGGTCAGACCTACGAGCTCGGCAGCCGTCTCGCGGCCGGCGTTCAAATCCCCCACGACACGACTCTGGCGCGGCGCTTCAGGAACGCCGGTCTTGGAGTGATCGGCCGTTCAGCCACGCCGGAAATGGGGTACTGTGTAACGACGGAAGGCCTGCTCCATGGGCCGACACGGAATCCATACAATCCGGAGCTGAGCCCCGGTGGATCGAGTGGCGGTGCCGCGGTCGCGGTCGCGACGGGGGCGCTGCCGATGGCTCACGGCAACGACGGCGGCGGCTCAATCCGGATTCCTGCGGCATGTAACGGTCTCGTTGGGCTAAAGCCGACACGAGGCCGTGTCCCCGTCGGCCCGGACTTTTCCAGTCCGCTCTTCGGTTTCGGCATAGAGTTCGCGCTGACGCGGAGCGTTCGCGACGCTGCGGCGCTGCTGGATGCGGTGGAGGGGCCGGAGTCCGGGGCCTTCGCGCGTATTCCCCGTCCACGGGTTCCGTTCCGGGAAGCTGTCGTGGAATCGCCGAGGCCTTTGCGTGTCGCCTGGACGTCGAATTCGTGGTCCGGGGTAGGGGTGGATGCCGAGGCGCGTGCAGCGGTCGAGGAGACTGCCGGATTGATGGAGAGCCTCGGCCATCGGGTCGAGGAACGCGATCTGGGCTTCGACTGGAACTCGTTCAGTGAGGCGACGCTGACGGTTTGGGCCGCGTTTGTGGCCGCGGGGCTTGAGCAGCTGGCTGGCGTCACGGGCCGTCGCATCAATGACGATGCCGTGGAGCCCTGCATCCTCGCGACCTACGAATATGCGCAGCGCCTGTCTGCGGTGGATCTGATGGGCGTGGACACCGTCGTCGCTGGCATGAGTCGGCACATGGACGGGCAACTCGCTGACGTCGATGTGCTGCTTACTCCCACCGTGCCGGCACCGCCGCAGCCGTTGGGTACGTTCGCCAGCAGCCGTACGGATCTGGATTGCCGCGGATACTTCGAACACACATTCTCGTATGCCCAGTACTCCGCTCCGTTCAACATGACCGGGCACCCGGCCATATCCATGCCGGTGCACAGAACCACCGACGGATTGCCGCTGGGAACGCAGGCTATTGCCGGACACGGGGAGGAAGCGACTCTGCTGGCGCTTGCCGCTCAGCTGGAAGCGGCGACCGGATGGACGAAGAGTCGCCCCGGGATCCATGTCGCCGGCACACTGGGGTGACGGCGGTTGCGATCCGCCGGTCACTCGCGTACTATTCGCCTCCGTTGTCGGCAAGCCGGCAACGGGGGCGCAACGCGAGGGCCGGTGGCGCCGGCATCAACCAGAGGTTGACGCGTTCCGGCGAAACCGCGAGAATACGCGCTTCCACAAGATATAGCGCCTGTAGCTCAACTGGATAGAGCACCTGACTACGGATCAGGAGGTTGGGGGTTCGAATCCTCCCGGGCGCGCCATATAGCAAGGGCTCCAGAGATGGGGCCCTTTCTTTTTGTATTGCCGGTGTCGGGCGATGGCCGGCCTTCCGCCGTCGTGCGCCGTCCCGGTAACCCCCTTTCCCTTGGTCTGCCCCGGGCATGTTCCCCGTCGGCGCCGCCTGTCGGCGTGCGCGATGTCGTTCGCCGACAGCGTGCAGCCGTCATACTGGCCTGATGGGGTGGTGCGACAGCCAGTCCGTTATCCGTGCGTCATCCCGGCTGCGCCGGCAGTGGGGCGGACGGGCCCCGTGGGGCAACGTCTGCAGAGTGTCTGACGCCGGTCTGAACCGGGAGCGCTGACATCCGGAGGTGGCCACCAATAGGGGGCAAGGGGGCGCATCTGATCAAGTACCCGACGAAAATGATCAGGTTGGTGACGCAAGGCCCCCTGACAATGGATCTGGCGTCGCAATACGCCGGTCCTGACTGACCGATAATAGGGGCCCTCATAGAGAAGGGCGCCACAGACGGAAAGAGGAAAAGTATGCATCGCGTCCGCTGTTGTATCCAGTATTTGTGTCTGGCTGTTTGCCTGGTCTCTTCAGTGGCAGTAGCCAAGAATTCATCCGAAATCCGTTTCGGCGTTCCCACCTGGCCCGGGGTTACCGTGAAAAGCGAGGTCGCTTCCCAGCTCATCGAGGCGATCGGCTATTCCACGATGCAGACAAATGCCAGTCCCGCTTTCTGCATTAACGCACTCAAGAATGATGATCTCGACATCTATCTGGGCGGCTGGATTCCCGCCGAAACGAACCTGATACGCCCTGCGGAGAAAGAGGGAACGGTCGAGGTTCTGACCACGAATATTGCGGGTGCGCACAACGCGATCGCTGTCCCGAAATACGTCTGGGACGCCGGCGTGCGAACCGAGGCGGATCTCGACAAGTATGCCGAGAAATTCGATCATAAAATTTACGGTATTGAGCCCGGAAGTGGCTTTAATTCGAATGTCCAGGACGCCATCGACAACGATCGCCACGGTCTGGGCGATTGGGAGCTGGTCGCCTCCAGTACCAGCGCCATGCTGAGTCAGGTTGGGCGCGCGATCGAGAACAAGGAATGGGTCGTTTTCCTCGGTTGGGAACCCCACTGGATGAACATCACCTACGATATCCGCTATCCCGCGGCCGTGGGCGAATCGAAGATCGCGCCGGCGACCAGCGATGTCCTTACCGTCGTGAATCCGAAACTGGCCGACCGGAGCCCCGAGGTGGTCAAGTTCCTCAACCAGTACGTCGTTGACAAGGACGATCAGTCGAAGTGGGTGCTTGAATACGCGAAGAAGGACCGGGAGCCCTCCGAGGTCGCCTCGGCGTGGATCGCATCCAACCTCGACACCGTCGGGGAGTGGCTCGAGGGCGTGAAAACGGTCGATGGCGGCTCGGCCATGGCGGCCGTGCGCGAGCGCTACGCCGACTGACGCGCGAACCTGGGCCGTGCCCGGTATTCCGGCACATGACGCCGGAATGCCGGGCGTTGATCGCGCGCTGCGCGGACTACTACCGCGGCTCCGGTGTCCGGATTTCCGGGCCCCATTTCTCCATACTCCTTCCCGTGTTCGCCCGTGGAATCGCGTTATCCGGCTCCGCCTGACGCGGGTGTGTGCACTGCGCCGGGCGTTGCGTCCGTGTGTTCACCGGGGCCGTCCCGGTCGCGCCGGGACCTCCCGCAACAGGGGCGGGGAGGGGGACGCGCAGCCCGTCAACGACTCGACTGTAGCGGCAGGGCACGGAACTGGAACGGGACCCGGCCCGCCACGCGGTCCTCCCTGGGGCTGATACGGAAGCGTCTCCGGTAGGCGCGCGAGAAGTGCTCGACGCTCGAGAACCCACATGCCATTGCGATCTCGATAACGCTCATTTCGGTCTGTGTCACGAATGCCCGCCCGCGGTCGAGCCGCATGTCCCGGTAGTACTGCACCGCGGACTGTCTGGTGTAGCGCTGGAACAGCCGGGTCAGGTGGCGCTGGGATATACCGACACGTGCCGCGATATCCGGCACGGACAACGGGGTCTCCAGGTTTTCCTCCATTAACAGGATGGCATCGCGGATGCCCTGGGACGGGGTGTTCCCGAGGGGCTCGTGCGCCGGGTGGTTCTGGCGCTCGTCCGTTGTGCGAATTCGCTGATGAAAAATATAACGCGCGGCCGCATTGGTGAGTGCGTACCCGTGCTGCGCGCCGATAATATGAAGAGCCAGGTCGATCGAGGCTGTTCCGCCGGACGTGGACAGGATGTTCCCGTCCATGACGAATAGATTGTCACTCGCCGTAACCTGTGGGTTCACCTCCATGAGGGAATCGAGGTGCTCATAATGCGTCGTTGCCGAATGGTTTTTCAGCTGTCCCGCGTGAGCAAGGATGAATGCGCCGGTGTCGATTGCGCACAGCGGAATGCCGCGTCGACCCCAGCGTTTTATGCTTTTTATCAGCGTGGCGTCGTCGTAATGCTGCTCCGGTGTCCAGCTCGATGATATGACGGCGAGATCGAGGCACTTCTCATCAATGTCCGGAATGGGACGGGTGTCGATCATCATTCCATTGCTGGCACGCAGTAGCCCGCCGTCACTGGAGAAAAGCTCCCAGTGATAGAGCGTTTCATTGTCGAGATAGTTGGCCGCCCGCAGTGGATCGATGAACGCGGTGGTCCCCATCGCGTTGAAATCGTTCGTTACCACGATTGCTATTTCGTAGGTCATTAATGCCGCTTCCGGTCGCTCGTGCTGCGGGCGCCGTATCCATGGCGGATTTCCTCAAGAAGAAGGCGAGTCTCGCAATACGCTAACACACGGAGTCGGCCACTCTTGCGCCGGTTGATGCAACGTGAAGGACCAGGTGACCGCCAACGGCCACCGTCATGGGGCACGCTGACACGCGATCCCGGTATGACACGGGCAGGCACGCAGGCCTCTGCCGCCAGTCCGTGGGCCGGCCGTGTCGGCTGGGGCCCCTGACGACCGCGGGATTGAGGGGATGACCTTCCGGACATCGGTAGTCCGGCGGTGGACGATGTACCGGGCCTGGCCAATCAAGGAGTAATGCATGGCGAACGATGCAATAGACCAACGACTTTCCAGGGTGTACGGGAGTGGTTCCCGGGAAGAGCTTGCGGCCATTTATCGCGATTGGGCCGAGACCTACGAGGACGATCTGACGGGCGCGGGCTATTCGCACCCGGTGGTCTGCCTCCCGTTGATCACGCGCTATGTCGCGTCGGGCGACACCCCGCTCCTTGATGCCGGCTGCGGGACCGGCATGATCGGCCCGTGGCTGCGGCAACTCGGCTACTCCCATGTGGAGGGCCTCGACGCCTCGGACGACATGCTGGAGGTTGCCGGCAGGAAGGAGGCCTATGCGGTGCTGCGCAAGGCGTTTCTCGGCGAGGACATCCCGTTCGCGGATGACGGTTTCGGGGCGGCTGTCTGCATGGGCGTGTTCACCCGGGGCCACGTGGGTCCCGAGGGCCTCGACGACCTCGTTCGGGTGGTCCGGCCCAACGGCGTGATCGTGTTCACGGTGAACGAGGCGATGTTCGAGCGCGACGGGTTCCGCGACCGGATCGAAAAGCTTGTTGAAGCCGGTACCTGCACGGAGATCGAGACTGTCGGTCCGTATGTCCCGACGCCCGGGGAGTCCGCCGAGGATCCGACGTACTGCCGAGCGATTGTGCTCCGCGTTCACTGAGTCTGGTGCGGGCGCCGGCGACGATGGTGCCGGAAGGCTTCCGCCTGGCTGACCCCCGGTCCGGCAGCCATCGTCGCGCCGGTGCGGCATGATCGATGGCACGGGGAGGCCGGGGGCCGGTGCTTCGGGCGCCATACCGGCCCCACGGTGCCCCGCTGCCGCTTGTCATCCGCCTCGCGGCGGTGGATCCCCGGTGCTGCGGGAAGGTGGTGGCGCTCAGACCCGGCCGGGCCGCAGGTAGACGAACCAGTAGGCCAGCGCGACGAGCACGCCGCCTCCCATGACGTTGCCCAGTGTCACCGGGAGCAGCACCCGGAGGAACCCGCCGGGCGTGATCGCGGGCGGCGCCTGCGGCACCATGGTCCAGAAGCCGGGCTCGGCGAGGACACCGATGAAGGCGGCGCAGGGCAGGTAGAACATCACCGCCACGGCGTGTTCCAGGCCGAGCGCATAGAAGGCCGCGACCGGCGGGATCAGGGCCAGGATCCGGTCCGTGGTCGAGCGTGCGCTGTAGGTCAGCCAGACCCCGAGACACAGGAGCGTGTTGCCCAGGATCCCGAGGAACAGGGCCTCGACGAAGCCGAGGGCATTCAGCCGGGCCGCGGATTCGAGGAGCGAGGTGCCCACGGCGCCGGCGGACTCGGCATGCTGTCCGGCGACGATAAGCATGCCACCGGTGGCGGCGGCCCCGATGAAGTTGCCGACGAACACGATACCCCACGCACGCAGCAGCCACCCGGTCGGCAGCCGCCCGTGTGCCCACGCCATGACCATGAGGTTGTTGGTGGTGAACAGCTCGGCACCGCCAACGATCGCGAGCACGTAGGCGAGGGAAAAGGCCAGTCCGCCCAGCATGTTACCGAGCCCGATCGGGAATTCGCCGTCGAAACCGGCGGACACCGAGGCCGCAAACGTCGCGCCGAACGCGATATAGGCACCCGCCATCGCCGCCAGCGCCAGCAGGCTCAGTCCGTCCTGTTCGGCCTTCTCCGCGCCCGCGCGTTCCGCGCGCTTGGCCATGTCCTTCGGCAGGACCGCGTCCATCACCCCGAAGCGTTCGGCGTCGTCGTCCCTGTCCCCTTTCATGCTCCCTCCGACGGCGCTCGTATCAAGTCTTGCGCGTATTTGATCAGATCCGGCCGGCGCGCGCCGAGCCCGTGGGGCCACGCCGGCGGCTCGCGGCTCACCGTACCGTGAGCACCAGCGGCGGCGAGCGCTCCGGTCGGTAGGGGAGGCGGACCTGGAAGACGTGGCGGCCGTCGTCCAGGGGCCACAGAAACGGCTCGTCGGCGCGCTGCACCACCTGCGGGCGGCCGTCCACGTACCACACGACCTGCATCCCCCGGGGCTCGGCGTCCACCGTCAGGCGCAGGCGGTTCAGATCGTCCGGTGTCTCCGGGTTGCGGATGACCGTGGTACCGGGCGGCGGCGAGCTGATCCGCAACGTCGCCGACGCCTGCCGTGCGGTCGTTCGGGCCAGTGCCGTTACCGTGTCGGCGGACGTGGTGTTTCCAGCGGCCGTGGGCACCCACTCCGTCAGCTTACGGGGACACTGGCTGGCGGACCTCGACGGGCGGGCACTGCACAGCGACTCGCGTCGGTAGTGCACGGGTGCCGGGAACGGCTCAGGGCGGTCGGCTGTGCCCGGCAGCCGGTAGAGGCCGGTCAGCACGTCGTGGGCGAGGCCGGCCGGGCCGGACGCGCCGCTGACTCCCTTCATGGGGCCGCCGTCGGCGCGCCCCATCCACACGCCGACGATGTAGTCCCGGGTATAGACGACGTTCCAGGCGTCGGCGTAGCTCTGGCTGGTGCCGGTCTTGGTGGCGACGGGGAAGTCGTACTCCTGGTAGCCCATGCGCGAGAACACCGGCAGTCGGGCCATCGGGTCCGAGAGGAAGGCGGTGACCAGCCGTGTCGCGTCCGCGCCGAGCACACGCTTGCCGGGCGCGGTGGGCTGCGCCGCGTGCCAGCGCAGCGGGCGGTAGAGGCCGTCGTTGGCCAGTGCGCCGTAGGCGGCGACGACGTCGCGCAGGCGCACCGGCAGCGTGCCGATGGCGAGGCCGATGCCGTAGTGCCGCGACGGCCGGCGGTCGGCGTGCAGGCCCAGGCGCTCCAGGTGGGCGTAGGTGGTCTCCAGCCCGACGGTGCGCACCAGGTTGGTGGCCGGGACGTTGCGGGAGTTGGCCAGGGCGCGGCGGGGCAGCATGGGGCCGAGGTAGGTCCGGTCCGAATTGTCGATGCCGGCGGACAGGCCGCGCCGGTCCCAGAGCACCGTGTCCGGGCGGATGACGCCCCGGTCCAGGGCCAGGGCGTAGACGAAGGGCTTGAGTACCGAGCCCGGCGAGCGCCGGACCGCGGTGTAGTCGAGGGCCCCGGCGTCCTCGTCGAAGAAGCCGGCGGAGCCCACCAGCGCCCGCACCGCCATGTCGTCGCGGTCGACGACGAGGATGGCGGCGTGCTGCACGCCCCGGGGTGCCAGGCGGGACAGCCAGCGGTGGAGGTGACGGTTCGCCATCCGCTGGGCGTTCAGGTCGAGCGTCGCGGCGATCGTGCGCGAGGATGTCTCCGGCAGCGGCGCGATCCGGTCCGCCAGCGCCATGATGGCGTGCATCGCCATGGCTGGTCGTGGCGGCCGTCGGTGTACGTGGAGGGCGCCGATCTGGCGCCGGGCGAGGTCGAGCTGGCCGGCATCGATCACGCCCATCTCCGCCAGGGCGTCGAGGATGCGCCGGCCCCGGGCCGCTGCGCGGCGGCGGCCGTCCTGGGTGAGCGGGTCGAGGCGTTCCGGTGCGTGGGGGATACCCGAGAGGAAGGCGATCTCCGCCCAGCTGAGGTCCGCGGCCGGCTTGTCCAGGTAGACGCGCGCGGCGTGGGCGATGCCGTGACTGCCATTGCCGAAGGGCACCAGCCGGAGATACTGCCGGAGCACCGCGTCCCGGCCGTGGCGCAGGGTCATGAACACCGCGGTGACGGCCTCCATTGCCTTGTTCGGGAGTGTCCGCGGGGCGGGATTCTGCATCCGCGCGACCTGCATGGCGATGGTGGAGGCGCCGGAGACGACGCGCCCGCTGCGCAGGTTCTGCCACAGGGCACGGGCGACAGCGACCGGGTCCACTCCGGGGTGGTAGCGGAAACGCCGATCCTCCAGGGCGACGGTGGCCGCGGCGATGCGCGGCGGGACGTCCGCGAGCGGCCAGTAGCCGTAGCGGCCGGGCTCCGGGCCGCCGACCTCCGCGAGGTAGTGTCCGTACCGGTCGGTTACCAGGTGGCTGGCGGCGGGGGCCTTCAGCGCGGAGCGCTTCCAGGCCGTGTGCAGGACGCCGCCAAGCAGCACCACGACGGCGAGCAGTAGCACCGTGTACAGGACCCGCCGGTGCGCGAATGCCCGGCCGGAGCGTCCCGCCAATGCCCGTGCCGTCGTTCTCACGGCGTGCTATCCGCCGTCGGGCCGCCGGATACGGATCAGCGCGCCGTTACCGTGTCCCCGCACCTCCTCCTGGTACATCATCTCCGCGTAGGCGGCGGGCTGGACGAACTGTCCCGGGACCTGGGGCCGGAGCCGGAAGGCGAACTCGTAGGTGCCCTTGGGCAGGGTCTCGTAGTAGAACGCCACGCGGTCGTCCAGGCGCGCCACGTGGGCCGGCGCCAGTGTCAGTGGCCGGCCGGGCGTGGCCTCCGGCGGGGCGGTGTCCAGCTCGGGGTTCAGCGGTTCCATGCCCGCGGCGAGGGGGACGACCACCGCCACGTGGTGACGCTCCTCCGGGTTGACCAGCGTGAGTCGGTCTTCCACGACGTCGCCCACGGTGAAGTCGACGGCCGTCCCGGCGGTGTCCAGTGCGACCCGTCGGTCGGCGGTGTCGCCGCCGCCCACCCGTACGAGGCTGCGCTCCACCACGAAGCCGTGGCTCTGCGCGGCCACCCGGTCGCCGCGTTGGAGGGGCACGTACCGGCTCTGCGCCATCACGGCCAGGCTGCGCCCGTCACCCAGCGCGGGGGCGCTCAGGCTCACTTGTCCGGGCGAGGGCAGCGGCGTCGCAGTGACGGGGCGGTTGCCGCCCACGCGGATCGTCCTGCTGGTGTTATCCCACTGCGCGGAGACCGTGACCGGCCGGGTCGCCGATTCCCCGGCGAGGAGGAAGTCGTTCAGGGCGAGGATGGCCTCGGCATTGGCGTTGGTAGTGCCCCAGCCGTCGTCCCGTCCCAGGGTGACCAGGGCATCGGCCAGGATCCGCTCGCGCTCGCCGCTGCCGGGCACGGCGCTGGCGGCACGCAGGGTCTGCGCGACGGTGCGCGTCTCCGAGGGCAGGATCAGCGGCGAGTCCTGGGTCTGGCGGTCCTTGAGCCCGGCGTAGACGGTGTTGCCGTGACGCAGCTTGAAGATCAGCCCGTCCCACAGGGTCTCCTCCAGGCGCTTCAGCACCGCCGGGCTCGGGTCCTGTTCGCCGGCCAGCGCCCGGGTGACGTGGGCGAGCGCCTCCTGGGGCAGGAACTGGGTGCGCCGCGCCAGCTCGGCGGCGTAGCCGGCGTCCAGGTCGCCGCCCCGGGCGAGGGCGGTCAGCGCCATCGAGCGCTCGGTGTAGCTGTCGAGGAAGTGGCTGTAGTCCCCGCGCAGGGCGCGTCGCAGGGCGCTGCGCACGCGCTCGCGCAGGGCCGGTTCCACGCGGTAGCCGGCATCGTCCGCCTCCAGCAGGAACAGGTAGGTCCACGCGGTGAGGCCCACCTGGCCGTCACCGCTGCCGGGCCAGAAGGTGACGTAGCCGTCCTCGCGGACCACCTCGTCCAGGTAGGCCAGGGTATTGCGCACGTGCCGGTCGATCAGTGTGGTCGCGGTGTCCGGGCGCAGCAGGCCTAGCAGCTCGTTCGCCGCCAGCAGGCCGCGGGCGCGGCTGATCCGCTGCTCGGTGCAGGCATGGGGGTAGGCAAGCAGGTAATCGAGCCCCGCGGCCATGCGCACCAGCCCGGGCCGGTCGGCGAGTACCAGCGTGCGGCGCAGGCTGCCCGGGCGGACCGGGGTCCCGAGTGCCGGGACGTCGAAGGCGGCCCCGCCGCCGAGCTCGCCGGTCTGGCGAACGGTCAGGGGGCGCCGGTCCGGGCGGACGGGCAGGTCCACCTGGAAGCCGTCGCCGACGCCGTCGGCCGCCCGTTCCACGCCGAGGGTGACGTGCGCGCCGGGCACGTCGCCGGGGTCGTCCGGCCAGCGCTCAGGCAGGGGTACGGCGACGTCGTAGCTCAGTCGCCGGGTGCCGGTGTCCGGCCAGGTAAAGGTCTGCGACGCGGGGCCGTCCAGGCGCAGGCCGTCCACGTCGAGCGCGGCACGTCCCTCACCGGCCTCGCCCTCGACGATGCGGGCAACGGCGGACAGGGCGAAGCGGTCACCGTAGCGCACGAAACGCGGAAGTGCCGGCTGGACGATAACGGGCAGACGCACGGAGATCCGGCCAGTGCCGTGGCCGAAACGGTCGCCGTCGCCGACGGCCTCGGCGCGCACCATGAAGTTGGTGAGGTTGTCCGGCAGCTCGATGCGCACCGTCGCCGTGCCGCCCTTGCCCACCCGCAGCGTGGGCTCGAAGTAGGGCACGCTGCGGAAGTCCTTGCGGAGGCTGACCCGGTCCAGCAGCTTGCGCGCGCTCGCGGCCTCCCGGCCCGCCTCGCCGCCACCGGGCGTCTCGCGGAAGGGCAGGTAGCCGACCACCCGGTTGCGGGTGTCGCGGATGGCGGTGCGCACCGGTCGTTCGCGGATGAACGCGGGGAGGGGGTCCAGGGGCTGCTCCTCGCCCAGGGCCAGCACGGCCTGGTCCACGAGCCACAGGGTCACCTCGCCGGAGACCGGCTCGCCGTCGCGGTCCGTGAGCCTGACGGTCATCTCTACGGTGTCCCCCGGCCGGGCGTTGTCGGGGTGATCCAGGGCCACGTCGATGCGGTGGTCGGCGGTGGAGACGTCCACCCGGGTGGTCGCCGCCATCATGACCGGTTTGCCGAGATCCAGGCCCGCCCGGTCGAACCGCGGCACGCCGTCGAGACGGCCGCGCATGAGCACGAAGTGGACCGGGATGCCGGGCATGAAGGTCCGCTGAATGGGCAGCTCGTAGGTGCCCTTGCCGTTGTGGACGGGCACCCAGTCGTAGCGGTTGCGGCCGTCGGGCAGCTCGACGACGGCGAGTGCGTGTGCCTCGGCGAACGGGCTCTCCAGCACCAGGGTGGCGGTCTCGCCGGGGGCGTAGCTGTCGCTGGCCGTGCGTACCGTGAACGTCTCCGACGGGGCCTGTGGCCAGGTAGCGCGCTCGCTGCCGTCGTTGAAGAGATCGAGACGGACCGTCTGCAGCCGCCCGAGGGTGTCCCGGGCGGAGAGCTCCACGATGTAGACGCCGGTGTCGTCGAGCGGCAGGTCGAAGTCCGTCGGTGCCTCGCCGCTGGTGAACGTGCGTTCCAGCAGGGTCTCGTCGATGACCTCGGTCTCGTATTCGGGCTCGCCGCTGGTGAAGTCGCTGGCCTGCAGGCGCGCCGCCCAGCGGCGCTTGATCAGCCGCAGCGTGACGTCCCTGCCGGCGAGCAGATCGCTGTCCGCTCCCGCGACCAGGAAGGCGCCCTTCAGGCGCTCGGCGTCCTCCAGATAGCGCGGTGCCTTCAGGCCCAGGGCGAAGGGGGGCAGGGCCAGGACGTCGGCGGTGTCGGTCACGGTCTGGTCGTCGGCGCCCGCCACGGTGGCCTCGATGACGTAGCGCCGCGGCTGGGCACTCGGCTCCAGCGCCGGGTCCACCTGGATGCTGGCGAAGCCCTTGTCGTCGGTGGTGCCTTCCCGCGTCAGCGTGGGCCGGGACCGGAACTCGCCGATGCCCGAGAAGCGCGCGTCGGTGGAGTAGACGAAGCCCTCCCGCTCCGCGGGCGTCCAGCGGTAGGGGAATTGCGTGACCCGCCAGTGCACCGGGCGCTGGCGGGCGACACCGCCGGCGTAGTACTCGGCAACGAGGTCGACTTTGAACGGCCGGTCCAGCGGGGCTTTGCCGGGGGCGCTGGCACGCACCTCGAAGCGCGGAATCCGGTAGGCCTCCTTGCGCACCGTGACCTCGGCGCAGCGCCGCGCCCGCTCGCCGGGGGGCTGGAGCTCGGCGGCGATGCGGTATGCCCCGGTGGCCTCGGTCTTCTCGTTGAAGCGGTGATAGAAGCCGCCGGCCGGCGTGCGCCCGGGGTGGTAGCGCCATTCGCTGCCGTCGGGCCCGGTGACCACCAGCGTTACCGCCGCATCCCGGTTCTCGATCCGGCCGCGGTGCACCCGGCGCATGAAGCCCTTGATGTGAACGGGTTCGTCCGGGCGGTAAACGGGGCGTTCGGTGAACAGGTGGCAGCGCCACTGGGGCTCGGGCCGGCGACGACTGGCGTGGCCGGTCCAGGACAGCCAGTTCCGGTCGGTGCCGAAGTGGTTGTCGAAATAGCGCTTCGGCGGATCGGCACGGGGGTCGATGACCAGGGTATCGTCGCCGTTCGAGACGATCAGCCGCTGTGGCGGGCCGTACAGCCGGCCCGGGCGGGGAGACCAGTCGAGGGCGCCGTCCCCGTCGGTGCGGCCGTCCACCACCGTGTCCAGCAGCCGGTCGTCGCCGCGGGCTCGGGTCTGCACGCGCACCCGGGCGCCGGGCACTGGCTTGCCGGAGTCCAGCGAGGTGACCACGAAGTGCACGCGGTCCTCGGCCTCCACCACCGTGAGCGAGAGGTCGGTGACCTGGACGCGCACCCACTGGCGCTCGCTGCCCGCACCCAGCCGCCGGACGCCCACCAGGTAGGTGCCCGGACCCGTCTCGCCGGCGAGACGGCGCAGCCGGGGCTGGAGGTCGAGGCCGAAGCGGGCGGCCGGGCCGCCGTGCTCGAGAGGCAGGTCGACGATCTCGGAGATGCTGGGCGAGCCCAGGGTCGCGATCTGCGCGGCGACGTCGTTGCCCCGCAGGCGCGGGCCCCGGGCCGGCGCCTCGCCCGGGCCGGGGGGCATGGCGTCGTCGTCGACGCTGACCGGGCGGTCGCTGTAGGGCCAGAACTGCAGGTCCAGCGGGTCGATGGCGTGGATGCGCAGGTCGACGCGGGTGTCGCCGCGGCCGCGCAGGGGCAGCATCCGCGGCCCCTGGCGCTCCATGACCGCGCGTCCCTCGCCACGGTTGACGCGCAGAAAGTCCTCGCGGGCCGGGAACGCTAGGTACAGGCTGTTCACGCCGGTGGCCTGCAGCGGCCGTCCGTGGGTGTCCCGGAGATCGCCGGGGAGCAGGCTCAGGCGGTAGCGCGTGTCGGCGGCGAAGTCGCCGGTGATGCGCAGCTGCCGGCCGGCGAGGTGGTACTCCAGGTTGTCCACCGCGGGTTCGAAGCGCACGAGGTTGCGTCCCAGCACGGGGCCCACGTCCCGGGGTTCCGCGGTGAAGCCGATCTCGATGGTCCGGTTGCCGGGGGCGCAGACCAGCGGATCGGAGGCGGCGTAGGTCACCCCGCCGGCGGTGGCCGCCCGCTGCTGGCCGGCGCAGCCGAGGCTCGCCGGGCGGAACGACTGGCGGGTGGAGAAGGTGACGGTCTGCATCGCCTGGTCGGGGCGGTCGTCCAGGGACAGGCGCAGCCGCACCAGCGCCTTGCGCCCGGCGGGGATGGGTTCGCGGAGGCGCAGCACGTAGTCCACCGGCGCGTCGCGCCCGGCCCGTTCGGTGCGTTTGATGGTGAAGTCGTCCGCGCCCAGCGTGCGCAGCGGCTCCGGCTCGATACCCGGCAGGGCTCGCACCTCGATGGAGACCATCTGCTCCAGGGCGTCGATGTCCACCGGGTCGCGGAAGCGCAGCGACAGGGTATCCACCGGCGCAAGGTCGTCGCTGCCATCCGTGGGCCGGGTCTCGATGGCCGGGGCCATGAGCGTCGCCAGGCGGTGGCTGTCGCCCTCGAAGCGCCAGGTGAACGCCGAGAGGGCGGGCCAGGGCTCCGCGGGGCGGAACTGGAGGGTGTGTGCGTCCAGCCAGGTGTAGGCTCCCGGGTGCGCCGGGGAGACGGTGACGTACTCGCCCGGGTGGGCCTCCGGGCCGCCGTCCTCCGGCCCGCGGGCGGCGTTGAAGAACAGGGTGACCGGGTCCCAGCGGCGCAGGAAGTCCCCGGGCACGATCACGGCGCCGTCGGGTCTGGCGGGTGGTGCGGCCGCGGCCGGGGCCAGCGCCTGGCAGATCAGCAGCGCGGCCAGTGCCAGAAACAGCCGGTCGCGCCAACGTCGGTTCGCCGTAGTGCTCATTCCTTGCCTGCCAGTTGTCTGTAGCGTTCCCTGACCCGTTCCGGTGGGCCGTCGTCGGGCAGCTGCGTGCCCACCAGCGCCGAGCGCACCAGTGCCGGGGATTCGTCCCGGGGCAGATGGGCGATCAGGTAGTAGCGCCCGGGCCCGAGCCGGTGCATCTGCGCGATGCCGTCGCCGAGCTGTCGGCCCCGGGCGTCGACCAGAGTGCCGCGGATCGACTCACGGTCGGTCTTGAGACCGAGCCCCACGGTGCGTGGCTGCCGGAGCTCGAAGGTGAAGGCCCGGCTCTCCCCGGGGCCCAGCCGCACGGGCGCTCCCAGCCCGGCGGGCATCGGCGTGGGAGTGGTCAGCCGCACGAACGGCGCGGCGTCCATGGCGCGCAGCCGTGTCCGGCCCGCCGGCAGCAGCGCGTCGATGCCGGCCGTCGTGTCGAGCCAGTGCAGGCGGGTACGGCCATCCGGCCGTTCCAGGGCGAGCAGTGTCGGGCGGCTGGCGCGCAGGCTCAGCAGCGACGGCGCCCGCGGCGCCAGCCGTTCGGTGTGCCGCCAGCCCGTCAGGCTGCCGTCGGGCGCGGTCAGCCAGACCCCGAACGGCGCATCCGCGTGGGTCACCTGTAGCGTGCCCGGGCCGGCGACCGTGACGCTGCCCGGGCCGTCGACGGCGGGGCCGGTGCGGCCGTCGTCGCGGACGAAGCGGGCGCCGCGCACCGCGCCGTGCACCTGAACCCGGCCTTCGGCGCCCGCCGGTAGCGTGACCGGCAGAGACAGGGTGCCGCTGAAGGTGGGGCCCAGGCGCAGGTAGTCGCCCGGGGCCAGCTGCCGGTCGCCGGCCGCGGACGCCCAGCGGAGTGCGACCGTTTCGGCCTCGTCGCCGGGATTGGCCAGCCAGATTGTGCCGACGTTGCTCCGGGTGTGGCGCGTGCCGGCGTTGTCACCGGTCCACAGGAGCCGCTCGATGGCCCCGTCGCGGGCAAGGATGCCGGCGATACCGGCGGGCGCGGTGAGCGCGATGTCGGCGGCACCGGCGGGGCCGGTCACCTTCACCGCCGTGCCGGCCGGCAGCGTGAGCTGGGTGCTGCCCGGCGTCACAGTGGCCGGATCGCCGGTGGCGAGGGCGTGCGCGCTGACGGTCACGGGGGCGTCGCCTCTGCCGTCCGCCAGGCGCAGGGCCAGCCCGCCGTCTACGGGTGTCGCGCCGGGGAGCGCCACGGTCAGGGCGCTGCGGTCACTCGCGGTGGCGGCGACGGTGCGACCGGGTGAATACGCCCGCAGCTCCGGCGTGTGCGCCGCGCTCGCGGCGGTCCAGATCCTGAGCCGTTCCGCCCCGGCCGTGCCGACGGGCAGCGGCAGGGTGGTGTTCGAGGAGGCGGGGATGGTCCGCACTGTCGCCGGCACCAGCGATACCGGTTCGGCGTCGAGGGTTCCGGCGCCCGGCGGCGCCAGCAGCCATACCGGACGATCCCGGGCCGGGATCCAGCCCTCCCGGACCTCCCGGAAGGTACCACCAGGGCCGGCCCACAGGAGACCGTCCCGGCGCTCCGCGGTGTGTAACGGCCCCGGATGTGCCGCGAGCGCTAGCCCCAGCGCCGCGTTGGTGCCGTCCAGCGGCGTGAGCCGCCAGTCGCGCGGGTCGCTGCCATCCGGGGCGTCGCTGTCCCGTGCGTCCAGGCGCAGGGCCACGTCGACACCCGCCGCCGCTGTCTCCAGGGTCCATACCCGGAGGCGGTAATCGTGGTCGAGGTCGCCCGCGGTGAGCACGGCGCCGCCACGGACCGTCCTGCCGGTGCGCGTGGCGACGGTCCGCCACGTATCGTCTTCCCGGCGTTCCAGCGCGACGCCGTGGGTGGCGCCGGACCGGCTTGCGAACACCAGCGGCAGGCCGTGGCGTGGCGCCGCGTCCGGCCCGGGCAGGTCGAGCGGGTAGACGTGAACGTCGCCGTCGGCGACGGTGAGGTCCGTGTCGGGGGTGCGGGCGTCTTCCGTGACCTCGCGGGGGGCATCCAGGGTCACCGTCGTCCGGTTGGCGTCGCCGGGGGCGGTGACGGCCAGCGCGTAGCGGCCGGCGGGGAGCTGGCGGCTTATCAGGAAGTTCCAGTCGTCGGGGCGGTCGTCGCCGAAGGCGATTCTGTTGCCGTCTGCGTCCAGCAGGGTGGCGGCCACGTCGCCCTCGCCGAGGGAGCCGATCTTCACGAGGCGGTCGCCGCCGAGGACGAACGGGACTGTGCCGGGCACGCCGATGTCGCGCTGCTGGCCCAGGGGCAGCTCCTGCGTGGCGAGGCGCACGCGGTAGTCGAGACGGTTGTCCGGGCGGCGGCTGCGTGCCTCCAGCCGGTAGGCACCGGCGTCGAGCGCCAGCCAGCCCTCCCGGGACCCGTTGATGTCGGCCTGCGCCGGCCACCAGTCGCCGTCATCGCCGCGGCGGAGGAGGGCGGCGTCCATCTCTGCGGGTAGATCCAGGCGGACGTGCATGGCTGCCGCGAGGTCGAACCGCCACCGGTCCGGCGTCCGCGGCGCGGCCTCGTCCGCCGGCTCCATCCACGTGTGTTCCCGGGGCCGGTTCAGGGGTAGCGGGTGCGGGCCGTGTCCGGTCAGCGGCGGTGCCGGCCGGTCCGTGCGCTCGACGGTGACCACGGCGCGGGAGGGTACGCTCTGGGGCAGCACGGTGAGGGTGTGCTGGCCCGGGTGAAGGGTGAGCGACAGTGGGGTCTGCCGGCCGGGCCGGATCACGGGCCAGCCGTCCGGGCCGGCGAGCTGGACGGCGAAGGGGCGTTTCAGCCCGCGGGCGCGAATGCGGTACTGGCCGGTTTCCGGGACGTCGAGGCGGTAGCGCACCGCTTCGCCCGGCGCCACGGTGGTGCGCACGGCCCCGGTCAGCGGGATCGCGCCGGCGTCGCGCAGCGGGGCGCGTTCCAGGGACACGCCCAGGGCCCCGGCGCTGCGGCCGGTGGCGTTCACGGTGAGCTGATAGTCGCCGCTGCCGAGATAGCGCTGGATGAGGAAGTTGCGGCCGATGCCGTTCTCACGGCCGGCGGCGAGCCGCGTGACGGTGCGGGTCCGGAGCTCGCCGGCGGTGGCGAGGAGTCCGGTGGTCTCCAGCCGGTACAGGGCCGGGGTATCCACGGCCAGCCGGTAGGTGGCCTTCTGTTGGCGTTCGAGCGTGAGCCGTGCCGGCCGGCCGGGTGCCAGGGCCGGGAAGTCCGGCAACTGGCGCGCCACCGCGGCGCCGCTGACCGGTTCCAGCGGCGGCGGTGGGAGCTCGGGTCCCGGGGCCCAGCGCAGTAGGTAACGCACCGGCTCCGCGCCATCGTTGGTGATGTAGGCCGTTGTCCGGCCGTTCACCGTCAGGGACGGCTTCCCGGGGCCGTTCTCCGTGGTGGACAGGGGCAGGCGCTCGCCGGCGGGTGTCTCGGCGATGAGCGTCCGGCCGCGGCCGTCGGCCACCCGGAAGCGCCGCGTGCGGCCGGCGGACTGGGTCACCGGCAGGGGACTCTCCAGCGTGAGCGGCCAGGGCCGCACCGTGAGGCCGGAGCGGCCGTAATTGTAGCGGTTGGCCAGGACGTGGTCGTGGCGGCTCAGGGCGATGCCCTCGAACACGGCGCTCGCCTGTCGCGGCACCAGCTCGGGGGCGCCGAGGCTGTCCGGCGGAGCGGCGGCGTGGTGGAGCGAGACCTCGGCGATGCCGGCGTCGCCGTGGCGCGGGCGCATGGAGATGCGGTAGAAGCCCTTGACCAGGTCCCAGCGCGCCTCGGAGGCGACGTCCCAGCGGCTGCGGAAGTTGCGGGCGGCGGTGCGGTCGAGGGGCTCGACCCGCAGCTCCACGCTGGCCTTGGAATCCTCGTCGATCGTCGCGACGTAGGTGCCGTCCTCCTCGATCTCCACGAGGAGGTCTACGGTGTCCAGCAGGTTGAACCGGCGGCGCCACGCCTTCCTGGAGGACAGCTCGACCGCCCGTGCCGCCTTGACCTCCGGCCGGCCGCCCGGCGGGTCGTGGACGATGACCGCGGTGGCGTCTACGGCGTCCCGCGGGTCGCCGAGCGCCAGCGTGCCTACCCAGGCGCTGTCGGTGTCCCGGGGGATGGCATAGCGCGGCGCGTTGCGCAGGTAGGCGAGGTGGTACTCGGTGCCGGGGGCGCGCTCCACCATCACCAGCACATCCCGTGAACGGCCCGGGCCAGCATCGCCGGTGCGCACCGTGGTCTCGGGGTTCCGGCTGTCCCTGTCGATGCGTCCGCCGGCGCCGCCTCCCGGCTCATAGGGTGAGCGGGCGTCGTCGTAGGCCGCAACCCGCAGGCTGGCGGGCCGGGCCTCCGGGAGCTCGAGCTGGAAGACGTTGGCGTCGGTGTGCAGGCGGTAGCGATCGATGCCGAAGGGGCTGGCTTGCCGTGTCGACCAGGCGCCGGCGGGCAGCTCGGGGATGCCCATGCGCAGGTAGAGCGGGTCGGCGTCGGCATTCGTGGACCACGGCTTGCCGGGCCCGCCGTATGCCGTGAGCCGGTAGAGCCCCGGGCTCAGGCGGGTATGGAGGCGGCGCACCTCCAGCGGCTGCCCGGTAACGGGCTCGCGCACCGCCGCCGTCGGTTCGGCCGCCATCAGCCAGCGGCCTTCGCGCCACAGCCGGAGGTCCGCCAGATAGCGGCCGCCCGCCTCGACGTCGATGGTGCGCGGCTCCGACACCTCGATCCAGTAGGAGCGGCGCTGATAGTCCCGCAGCCGCGTCTCCACCAGGCGGCGTTCCGGCAGCCGCGGGAGGTCCGCGCCGTTCTGCTCGTGGAAGGGGTGGACCGTGAGCCCGATCTCGCCGGTGCCGTTTTCCGCCCCGTTCAGGACGGCCTTGACGGTGCCACGGTCGAGGAAGCGGTCGGCCCGTCCGGTCCGGGCGGGACCGGGGCCGGCCATTCGGTCGACCAGGCGTATCCCGACGGGCTGTTCACCGGTGGCCTCGAAGGCGTACCGGCCGAAGTGGTCGAGGTCGATGACCTGCTCGATCCGGGGCGAATGCGGATATGTCCGGCTGACCGGCTGGTCGCCCATGGACAGGTTCCGCTGTCCGTCAGCGGGTGCCGCAGACAGCACTGGCAGCACTGGCAGCACTGTCGCCAGCATGACCGCCGCCATGCCGGGGGCGGCGCGCCGCCGCGCCGGTGCCTTTACCCGGGGGACCCGCCGGAGCCGCCACCCGGGTCGCGTGCGATCTGCCTCTCCCACCCGTACGTCCCCTGTCGTGGTGTATTCATCCCGCCCCCGGTAGCCGAATATACACGAACTGCTCTACGTATCGTGGCGTTGGCGGTATGTCGCGTGAACGTGCCCTACGCCACGTGACCAGACAGGGAGGCGTCCGGCCTGATCGGAGGGCGTTGCCCGGACGGTAACGTCACGTCAGGAGGGGGCGACGGGGAGCAGCACGCGCGGGCCGCGCGCGATCGCCTCCAGCGGCCGGGGTGGCGAGAACAGAAAACCCTGCAGCAGACCGCAGCCGAAGCGTTGCAGTGCTTCATGCTGGGCCGTGGTTTCGACGCCTTCAGCGACCACCTCTATGCCGAGGTGCCGGGCCATGTGGGCGACGGCCTCGACGATGGCGGCATTGCCCCGGCTTTCGTTGATGTCACGGATGAAGCCGCGGTCGAGCTTGACCTTGGTGATGGGCAGGTCACGCAGGTAGCTCAGGCTGGAGTAGCCGGTGCCGAAGTCGTCTATGGCCACGCGCACGCCCATCGCGCGCAGCTCGTCCAGCAGCGCTATGGCCTGATCGGCACCGGAGAGCAGCACGCTCTCGGTGACCTCGACCTCCAGTGCTTCGCCCTCGATGCCGTTATCGGCCAGCGCCGTGCGCACCATGTCCAGGAATCCCGTGCGCCGGAACTGGATCGGTGAGAGGTTCACCGCGACCGGGACGTCGAGCCCGCCGTTCCGCCGCTGCCCGGCCAGGTCGCGGCATGCCTGGCGCAGCACCCAGGTGCCGATGTCCACGATCTGGCCGGTGGTCTCTGCCAGCGGAATGAACTCGCCGGGACCGAGCAGGCCCCGTTCGGGATGACGCCAGCGCACCAGTGCTTCGAGACTGCGGACTTCGCCGGTATCCGCGGCGACGATGGGCTGGTAGTGGAGTTCCAGCTGGTCCTCCGCGATGGCCTGCTGGAGCTCGCGGCGGAGAACGACATAGTCGCGAACCGGCGAGGCCACTTCCGCCGAGTACCATTGCCATGTATTGCGGCCGATCTGTTTGGCCTCGCGCATCGCGGCTTCGGCGTTGCCGAGCAGCGCTTCCTTGTCCTCGCCGCTGTAGTCCGTGGATGCGGCGCCGATGCTCGCGCTGATCTGCAGCGGATGGCCGGTGATGTTCTCGAAGGGGGTGGCGAGTGCGTCGAGCAGCCTTTCGATCAGGCGTATGCCCACACGGGTGCTGTTCCTGCCCGGGACCGCGATCGCGAAGCCGTCGCCGGACAGGCGGGCGATCATGGCGTTCACGTCCGCTATTTCACCCAACCGCTGCGAGACGGAGAGGAGCAGCCGGTTGCCGGCCTCGTAGCCGGCGCCGGCGTTTACCTGGCTGAACCCGTCCAGGTCGATGTGCAGCAGCAGGGCATGGTCCAGACGGGACAGCTCCTGGATCAGGGCCTCACGGGTGAGTAGTCCGGTCAGGCGGTCGTGCGTGGCCTGGTAGGCGAGCTGAGCCCGGCTTTCCCGCTCTCGTGTGACGTCCTGCTGGATGCCGATGAAATGGGTGCAGCGCTGCTGTTCATCGAAGACGGCCGTCAGCGACAGGCGGTTCCAGAAGGCCTGTCCCCCCTTGCGGTAGTTGCGCAAGGTGATCTGGACGTCCCGGTGCGTGGACAGGGCGTCGCGTATCCGTTCGATGTCCGCCGGGTCGGTGTCCGCACCCTGCAGAAACCGGCAGTTGTGGCCGATGGCCTCGTCGCGGGTGTACCCGGTGATGTGGGTGAAGGCCGGGTTTACGTAGACCATCGGCAGCCCGGGGCTTTGCGCGTCGACCATGACGACACCGTTCGAGCTGGCCTCGATGCCGCGCTGAAGCAGTCGGAGCTCCTCGTCCCGGGCCCGGCGTTCGGCAATGTCGCGGCAGATTCCGTAGACCCCAACCACATTGCCGTCGACGACGATGGGCAGGTTGGTCATTTCGACCGGGTACTGGCGGCCGTCGGGGTGCATGCCGCTGGTTTCGTAGTGCTGGCTGACGCCACGGGCGGCCAGGTCGAAGTGCCGTTCGGTGAGCGCACGGTATTCCGGGGTCACGAATTCGTTGAAATGACGGCCGACCAGACCCGCCCGGCGAAAGCCGGTGATGTGCTCCATGGCGGCGTTGCAGTGGAGGAAATTACCGTCGAGGTCGAATTCGCATACGCCGTCGGGATGGTGGAAGAACAGCGACTGGTGACGCTGCTCCGTGGCCTGGTGTCGCCGCCGGTCGTCGTGGCGCGCCATTGCCAGTGCCACCAGCCTCGCCGCGCGCTCGATCTCCCGGCGCGCGGTCCGGGAGGGGGATCGGGGACGGTCGTAGTAGACGGCGAAGGTGCCGATCAGTGTGCCGTCGTCGCCCAGAATCGGCACCGACCAGCAGGCCTGCAGGCCGGCCTGGCGGGCGACGTGGCGGTAGCCAGTCCAGGCGGGGTCCGTGTCGATGTCCCGGGTGATGACGGTTTCACGCAGGTAGGCGGCACGGCCGCAGGTTCCGGTATCCGGGGCAACCGGGAGATGGTTCAGGGCGGCCTCGCACCACTGCGGAAACGGCGACTGCCCGGTCAGGCTGAGCGTGTTCGAGTCCGGGTCGTAACGCATGATGGACACCCGGGCCCCGGGCAACGCCTCCTCGGCCATGACCACGATGGCGGTAAAGATCTGTTCAAGCGGGGCCTGCTCCGCGATGCGGTCATGCACGGCCTGTCGGAGGTCAAGCGTCGAGGACACTCGGGGCACGGTGATGATCCATCAATGTCGACATTGGACGTATTTTATACAACACGTGACTGATGTCACATAAGTTGCGGGATTATACCTCCAACCAAGCGTGGGTAGGTCCGTTTCCTCATTCCCAGTACAGATCCTCGACGACTATTGCCGGGATCGGAGCGTCCCGCCATACCCCCCTGAGGCCGCGCCGGTGTATCGAGTGCTGCGGCTTCATGTACAGGAAGACGTTCACGGCGTCGTCGGCGAGCATTCGCTGGGCGCGTGCGAGTAATGCGTCGCGTGCGGCCGTTTCCTGGGTGCGCTGGACCTGGCGCCACAGGGCGCGGAATTCAGGGTTGTCATAATTGAAATAGTAGTCACGGCGGGCGTAGATGCCGATGTCCATGGGCTCGACGTGGGAGACCAGCGTGAGGTCGTAGTTGGCGTCCTGGAAGACCTGCTCCAGCCACTCCCCCCAGCTCAGCCGCTCAACGGTGATGTTGATTCCCACGGCCTCCAGGTTGCTCGCGATGTGCAGCCCGCCGCGTTCGGCATAGATCGGCGGGGGGAGCCGCAGCGTGAGTGACAGGCCGTCGGCGTAGCCGGCATCGGCAAGCAGTTCGCGGGCGCGTTGCGGGTCGTAGGGGTAGCGGCCGGTCAGATCGATGTATGCCGGGTGGCGCGGCGAGAAGTGGCTGCCGATGGGCGTCGGCGAGACCCCGCGGTAGATGGACAGGAGCTCGTCCTTGTCGATGGCGTGGGAGATCGCCCGCCGCACCCGCCGGTCGGCCAGTGCGGGGTTGGCGTGGTTCATCGCGAGAATGACCTCGCCCTCGCTCTCGCCCTTCAGGACTTCGTAGTCGCCCCTTAGCGCGAGCTGCACATGGATGGGCAGCGGGCTGACGTCGGAGTGCAGGTCGACGCGTCCCTCGCTGAGGCTGTTCTCCAGCTCCAGACGGTTGGCGGTGAAGGTGAAGGTCGCCCGCCTCATCGGTGGCTGATCGCCCCAGTAGCCGTCGAAGCGCTGTAGCTCCACCGCACCCCCGTCCCAGGGCATGACGCGGTAGGGGCCGGTACCGACGGGTGCGGTCAGGTTGGAGTGGACGCTGTCCGGATGGACGATGACCGCGGCGGCCAGTCCCAGGCGGAAGGGCAGCAGTGAGTCCGGATAGCGCAGATGCAGGCGGACGCGGTACGGCCCGGCGGTCTCCACACGCTCGATGGCCTGGTAGAGCTGGCGCTGCGGGTTGCCGGCCTCGGGATCGAGCAGCCGGTTCAGGCTGTAGCGTACGACCTCGGAGTCGAAGTGGCTTCCGTCGTGGAAGCGCACGCCCTTGCGCAGACGCAATAGCAGCTCCCGCCCGTCGTCGCTGACGCGCCATGCGGTCGCGAGGCAGGGTTTCACCTCGCCGTGGCGGTTGATCCGGGTGAGCCCCTGGAAGACGTTGAGGTGCGTGACCTCCGCGGTACTGGCCGAGGCGGTTCGGGTGGGATCGAGGTGTGGCGGTCGGAGCTGGCGGTCGATCGTCACACTGTCCGGCGGACCCGCGCTGCCGGCAGTGATGTGGCCGAATGCCAGCACCACGGCGAACAGCACGTAATGGGGCCATTTCATTGCGTTGTCTCCTGGTCGTCCGCACGGAGCGGGCGTATGACGGTCCGGTTGCGTCCGGCGCGCTTGGCGGCATAGAGGGATTCGTCCGCCGCCTTGAGCGTCCGGGCGGCGTCTCCGCCGGGGAGCCGGGGGGCGATGCCGACACTGATAGTGAGCTCGACCGTATCGTCGCCGACGTGCACGGGTTGCGCGGCGAGCTGCCGGCGCAGACGCTCGAGCAGGGAACGGGTGTGTTCCGGAGACAGCCCTGAGGCGAGGACGGCGAACTCCTCGCCGCCATAACGCGCGAGGTACATCGACTCGGGGAGCAGGTACCGCATCTGCTCGGCGACGTGGATGAGGACACGGTCGCCGGTGTCGTGGCCGTGGGTGTCGTTCACCTCCTTGAAGTGATCGATATCGATCATCGCCAGACACAGCGGTGCTGCGGGATCGCGCTCGAAGGTCTCGTAGAGCGCGTGCTCGAAGTGCCGGCGGTTGTGGAGTCCGGTGAGCGCGTCCCGTGTCGCGTGGAACTGGAGTTCCTCGTTCATCTGCGTGATGCGCCGCTCGTTGGCGGTGATGCGCTCGACGTACCGCCGCACGGCAAGCCCCATGCTGGCGATCTCGTCGTGTCCGCGGATGACGATGTCCTGCGGGGTCGGCCTTGGCAGACGCATGACCCGCTGCATTCGCGTCAACCGTCCCACGACGGAATACTGGACGAAGGTGACGATCAGGACGAGCACAACCATGACCACCGCCGCCGCGATCATCAGCCAGCGCTCGTGGCGGACGACGTCCGCATTCAGTGCCTTGACGGTCTGGCGCATCTCTTCGCGGATGGCGGCGACATGGTAGGCCACGGCGACCTCGAGATGGCGTGAGAGCGCCCGGTTCTCCTGGAGCACATCGGCGAGTCTGGATTCCACCTCGCCGAGCCGGCGAAGCACCGCGGGGGACGGGGTTTCGCTATTCCTTACGCGGTTCCAGAGCTCGATACGCTGGGCGACGAGACGGTCCAGCGTGCTCAGGTTCTCCTGCAGCTGCCCGCGGTTGTGCCGGATATCGGCGAGTTGCCGGGCGGAGGGACGCAACGCATAGAGCTCGGTGGTGAGACGGCCGATCCACTCGACCCGGTCCTGGATCTCAAACATCGCCTCACGGCGCTGGAGCTGGCTGTTCGCGAGCAGCAGCATGGCGCCGCTCGCGACCAGGCTCTCCGCCTGCTGCTGCAGGAGGTTCGCCGCCATCAGCCCCTCGGTCTTCTCCTGGGCGAGGGACGAGACGGTGTTTCGGTATTCGGAGAACGCGTTCAGTGCCAGGGCCACTGCACCGATGGTCGCCACCGCCATGACGGCGCTCAGCACGAGGGACCGGGCAGTGAGCCCGTCCCAGCGCCATCCCCGCGCGCTGCGAAGGCGACTCCCGCCCGTTGTGGATCGCTTCTCCCCCAACCCCCCGCCCTTGGTTTTCATTTATGATTGTTGAGCGTAAGCATATTCTTGTACGGCATTATGGGGATGGTTTCCCGCATGGTGCCGCCCCCGCACCCGTCACCTCGTATGGATGTTGTGGCATATCCCGGGGCAGGTCGAGTCCCATCGGACCGGTGGAGGTGCTGACCGGCCGGGCCGCAGTTCGGCGTAGCACGGCCGGGGGCTCGCGGGGGCGGAACCGCGGTGGCGACGCAGGCGTCCTGGTGTCGCTGCGGTGAGGCCGGACAGTCTGTCGGAAAACACACGCAAGGGGGCATGCATGCAGTCACTGCCACATCACTACCGGGTACGTTCCGCCGGTGAGGCGGAGGGTACGATCGCCGTCACCTCGGACGGTCTGGACACCATTCGCACGGCGCCGCCGGAGGAATTCGGCGGGCCCGGCGGGCACTGGACGCCGGAGCATCTGTTCGTGGCGTCGATCGCGGACTGCTTCGTTCTCTCCTTCCGTGCCGTTGCCCGGGCGTCGCGGCTGGAATGGCTGCATCTCGCCTGTGACGTGGATGGCGAGCTCGACCGCCCGGACCGCGCCCTGTGCTTCACCCGGGTGACGCTCCGGCCCCGGCTCGAAATCGCCGACGAGGGTGCCCGTGATGCCGCACTGCGTTGCCTGGAGAAGGCCGAGCGGGCGTGCCTGATCACCAATTCCCTCGACTGCGAGGTCTCGCTGGACCCCTCTGTCGAGGTGCGTGCCGGCGGGTGAGAGGGCAGGGCGCGCGTGGCGCGATGCCGCCGGGCCAGACACGGGGGCGCCGCCTGGCGCGGTGCCGTGGTCAACGGCGGCGGGGGAGATGGCCGCCGCCGGATCCCAGTTCCGCGGCGCCGCCCCGGTCTACCGGTGCCAGCGCTGGCGTCCGGGCATCGCCTGGCGTTCCAGCTCGCGATACTCGTCCGCGTCGATCTCGCCACGCATGAACGCCAGCATCCGGGCATCGGCCCGGGGGTCGCTCTCCATGCCCGCCAGGCGGTTACGCATGAGCAGGTACGCGCGGTAGTAGTTGAACACGCCGCCGAGCAGGAACAGCAGGCTGCCGGCGAGGTACTGCCAGGCGAGAAAGTTGAACACGATGTAGCGGTCGGTGGCGCAATGGAACGTCCACAGATAGGGGATCGATGCCACCACGAACAGTATCGATCCCACGACGAAGGTGATGGCGGTGAGGTTGGTCAGCTGCAGGGAGACCAGCGACGACTGGTGCACGATCTGCAGGACGTTGAGGCTCGCGCCGAGCACGAACAGCACGGAGCCGATCACGAAACACCAGGCGGCGATCGTGAACCACCCCCACCATGACAGGAAGAACAGGCTGCCGAAGGTGAACAGCAGCGTCCCCGTCAGATACGACCACGCCGCCAGATAGTCCAGCCGCTCCCGCGGCGAGTGCAGCCGGTTGCGCCCCCAGAACAGGCGTACTTCGGCCATGTCGTGGCCGGTTACGATGAGATACAGCAGTGAGCCGACGAAGAACAGCCAGCAGCCAATATCCTGATATTCCTCGAAATAGGGGAAGAACAGGACGCTGCCGACCACGAATAGCGCCCCTCCGGCCTTGTAGATCACGGCGTTTGCCGTCTCCCACCTGAAATCGGCGCGGACGTTCGGTTTGCCCCCCCGGGTCAAATCTGAGATTCTTGGCCGATTGGTGAACAAATGTGGCATCAGGGAAGACCGGCGTGGTGATAGTGGTGTTGCATCGGACCGCGGATCGCAACGCCGGGTAGCATGCCCGCGTAGTCAGGGAATTGCCAAGCATCCTTTCGGGCCGTGCATCAACGACCGCGTGGCCGGCGGGCCCTGACCATGGCGGCATGCCATGCACCCGTCGGTGCGGCGCCAGGGACCGGGGCTGCCGGCAGCCCCATCACCGACCGGTGACGCTCCCCTGTCACCCGAATCGGCGCTTCGGCGGTCCCCGGGGCCGCGTAGATCCCTCTGCGTTTGGCGCGCCCCTCTCCGTGTTCCCGGTGTGGCGTTACACACCTCTGGCCGTCCCGCGCGTCGTGCGCGTTGCGGGCGGTACGCTTATGGATAGTCGATTACAGGGCAGTGCAGGGTATGAAGGCGTTCTGGAAGTGGACGGTGACGGCGGCGGTGGCCGTGGCCGTCGTGGGCATGCTCGGGTGGCAGTGGTGGCAGTCGAATCACGATGCCTTGCCCGCGGGGTTCGCGGGCGGTAACGGGCGTATCGAGGCGGTGGAGGTCGACGTTGCCACCAAGATCGCCGGGCGCATCCGGGAGATCGAGGTCGACGAGGGCGATTTCGTGACCCGGGGGCAGGTGCTCGCGCGCATGGATACGGCCACCCTCGAGGCGCAGCTCGACGAGGCGCAGGCACAGCTGCGGCGGGCCCGCGTGGGTGTGGAGACCGCCGGCAACGTGGTGAAACAGCGGCGTGCCGAGCGCAGCGCCGCCCAGGCGGTGGTCGCCCAGCGCCGCGCCGAACTGGACGCCGCGCGGCTGCGGCTCAACCGTTCCGAGAGCCTCGCCCCCAAGGGGGCCGTGCCCCAGGAGCGCCTCGATGACGACCGGGCCTCGTTCCAGGCGTCACGGGCGGCGGTGGCCGCCGCCGAGGCGCAGGTGGCCGCGGCCGAGGCGAATGTCGGGGCCGCGGAGTCCGGCGTGATCGACGCGGAGGCCGCAGTCGCGGCGGCGCAGGCCACGGTCCAGCGTATCCAGGCGGATATCGACGACAGCGTGCTGAAGTCCCCCACCGACGGCCGCATTCAGTACCGCGTTGCCGAACCGGGCGAGGTCCTCGGGGCGGGCGGGCGTGTGCTCAATCTCGTCGACCTCACCAACGTCTACATGACCTTCTTCCTGCCCACCGCCCAGGCGGGCCGGGTGGCGATGGGCACCGAGGCGCGCCTGGTGCTCGACGCCGCACCGCAGTACGTGATCCCCGCCACGGTGACGTTCGTGGCGGATGTCGCGCAGTTCACGCCCAAGACCGTGGAGACCGAGGAGGAGCGTCAGAAGCTGATGTTCCGGGTCAAGGCCCGAATCGACCCCGGGCTCCTGCGTGAACACATCACCCAGGTCAAGACCGGCCTGCCCGGTATGGGCTACGTGCGCCTGGACTCCGGGGTGGAGTGGCCCGAGGGGCTCCAGGCCGGGGGCCGTGAGTGACGGCGCCGGACGGTGAGGCCGCTGCGGCGGCCCGCCTGAGCGGCGTCAGCCTGCGCTATGGCACCGTAACGGCGCTGGACGGTATCGACCTCACGCTGCCCGCCGGGGGCATGGTCGGCGTCATCGGCCCGGACGGCGTGGGCAAGTCCAGCCTGCTGGCACTCGTGGCCGGTGCCCGCCGGATCCAGGAGGGCCGGATCGAGGTACTGGGCGGGGACATCGCGAGCGCCAGATACCGCCGCTCCATGGGGCCGCGCATTGCCTATATGCCCCAGGGCCTGGGCAAGAACCTGTATTCCACCCTGTCGGTGTTCGAGAACATCGACTTCTTCGGCCGCCTCTTCGGGCACACGGGCCGGGAGCGGGAGCGGCGGATCGGCGAGCTGGTGGCGGGCATGGGGCTGGCTCCCTTCGTGGACCGCCCGGCGGGGAAGCTCTCCGGCGGCATGAAGCAGAAGCTGAGCCTGTGCTGCGCGCTGATACACGACCCGGACCTGCTCGTGCTCGACGAGCCCACCACCGGTGTCGATCCGCTGTCGCGCCGCCAGTTCTGGGAGCTGATCGACGGTATTCGCGACGAGCGTCCCGGTATGAGCGTGATCGTCGCCACGGCGTACATGGAGGAGGCGGCACGCTTCGACTGGCTCGCCGCCATGGATGCCGGCCGCGTTCTGGCCACCGGGACGCCCCGGGCGATGCTCGAGCGCACCCGGGCGGACACCCTGGAAGAGGCCTTCATCGCCCTGCTCCCCGAGGAGCGCCGGCGCGGCCACAAGGCGGTGGAGATCCCGCCGCGGACGTCGGACGACGGTGCCGTGGCCATTGAGGCCCAGGGACTGACCCGGCGCTTCGGCGATTTCGTGGCCGTGGATCACGTGGACTTCCGCATCCACCGCGGCGAGATCTTCGGCTTCCTCGGCTCCAACGGCTGCGGCAAGAGCACGACCATGAAGATGCTCACCGGGCTGCTGCCGGTCAGCGAGGGGCAGGCATGGCTGTTCGGCCGCGAGGTGGACCCGAACGACATGGAGACCCGGCGCCGCGTGGGCTACATGTCCCAGAGCTTTTCGCTGTACACGGAGCTCACGGTCCAGCAGAACCTGGAGCTGCACGCCCGGCTGTTCCGGCTCCCGCCGGAGGCGATACCCGAACGGGTCGCGGAGATGCGCGAACGCTTCGGGCTGGAGACCGTTGCCGACACCCTCCCGGACCAGCTGCCGCTCGGTCAGCGCCAGCGCCTCTCGCTCGCGGTCGCGATGATCCATCACCCGGAGATGCTGATCCTCGACGAGCCCACGTCCGGCGTGGACCCGGTGGCCCGGGACGAGTTCTGGCAGGCCCTCATCGAGCTCTCCCGCCGGGACGGGGTGACGATCTTCATCTCCACCCACTTCATGAACGAGGCGGCGCGCTGCGACCGTATCTCGTTGATGCGCGCCGGCCGTGTCCTGGTCAGCGATGCGCCGGAGAACCTGCTTCGCGAACGGGGCACGGACTCGCTCGAGCAGGCGTTCATCGAGTACCTGGAGGAGGCGAGCGACGCGGAGGCGGGGGAGGACACCGCGCCGGCGGAATCGCCACCGCCGGTCGCTACCACGACGGCGTCCGGGCAGCGGGTGTTCGATCTGCGGCGCCTGTTCAGCTACGCGCGCCGGGAGGCCCTGGAGCTGCTGCGCGACCCCATACGGCTGATGCTCGCCGGGCTCGGCAGTGTGATCCTGCTGTTCGTGATGGGCTATGGCATCACCATGGATGTCGAGGACCTCAGTTTCGCCGTGCTCGATCGCGACCAGACCACGATGAGCCGCGACTACACCCTGAACATCGCGGGGTCGCGCTATTTCGTCGAGAAGGCGCCGATCGCCAACTACGACGAGATGGACCGGCGCATGCGTAACGGCGACCTGAGCCTCGCGATCGAGATACCCCCGGGATTCGCGCGGGATATCGCCCGGGGCAGGGACGTGCAGATCGGTGCCTGGATCGACGGTGCCATGCCGTCCCGGGCGGAGACGGTGCGCGGCTACGTGCAGGGCATGCATGCGGACTGGCTCGCCCGGCACGCCAGACAGTCCAGCAGTCCTACGGCGGCGGCCGGGGCGTTCGACATCGAGACACGGTACCGATACAACCCCGGTGTGAAGAGCCTGGTGGCGATGGTACCGGCGGTGATCCCGATGCTGCTGATCCTGATCCCGGCGATGCTCACCGCGCTGAGCGTGGTCCGGGAGAAGGAGCTCGGCTCGATCGTCAACCTGTACGTGACGCCGGTGACCCGGCTGGAGTTCCTGCTCGGCAAGCAGTTTCCCTACATCGTCCTGGCGATGCTCAACTTCCTGTTGCTGACGCTGCTGGCACAGACCGTCTTCGGTGTGGAGATGACGGGCAGCTTCGTCACCCTGGCCGTGGCGACGCTCATCTACGTGAGCGCCACCACGGCGATGGGGCTGCTGATCTCGACGTTCATGCGCAGCCAGATCGCGGCGCTGTTCGGTACCGCGATTCTGACGATGCTCCCCGCCGTCCAGTTCTCCGGACTGACGGATCCGGTGTCCTCGCTTCAGGGGATGGGCGCGGTGATCGGGCAGGTCTATCCGATGACGCACTACCTCACCATCGCCCGCGGGACGTTCTCGAAGGCGCTGGGGTTTGAGAATCTGGGGGGATCGTTCGTTCCCCTGCTCGTCGTGGTACCGGTGCTCATCGGGCTGGCGACGGTACTGCTGCGCAAGCAGGAGCGCTGATCATGCGTGCCGAGAACGTCTTCCGTCTGGGGGTCAAGGAACTGCGCAGCCTGGTGCGCGATCCGATCATGCTGGCACTGATCGCTTACGCGTTCACGCTGGCGATCTACACGGCGGCGACGGCCATGCCGGAGACGCTCAACAAGGCGACCATCTCCGTGGTGGACGAGGACCGATCGCCGCTGTCCGCCCGGCTCGTGGATGCCCTCTATCCACCGTACTTCATGCCGCCGGAACTCATCACCCAGGCTGAGATGGACGAGCGGATGGACGCAGGGCTCGACACCTTCGCGCTGGACATCCCCCCGGACTTCCAGCGCGACGTCCTCGCCGGGCGCTCGCCCTCGGTTCAGCTCAACGTCGACGCCACACGGGTCAGCCAGGCGTTGACGGGTACCGGCTATGTCCAGGAGATCCTGACCGACGAGGTCGACGCCTTCATGCAGCGGCGCCGCTCGGATACGCCCGGTCAGGTCGAGCTGGCACTGCGTGCCCGGTTCAACCCGGAGCTCAACGAGTCGTGGTTCGGCGCGGTCATGGAGGTGATCAACAATGTCACGATGCTCTCCATCGTGCTCACCGGGGCGGCGCTGATCCGCGAGCGCGAGCACGGGACCATCGAGCACCTGCTGGTGATGCCGGTCACGCCGCTGGAGATCATGACGAGCAAGGTCTGGGCGATGGCGCTGGTGGTCCTCCTCGCCTGCGGCTTCGCGCTCGTGACCGTGGTCCAGGGACTCCTGGCCGTGCCGATACAGGGCTCCATACTCCTGTTCCTGGTGGGGGCGACGCTGCACCTGTTCGCGACGACCTCCATCGGGATATTCCTGGCCACGGTCGCCCGGTCCATGCCCCAGTTCGGGTTGTTGCTGATGCTGGTGATGATGCCGATGCAGATGCTCTCCGGCGGGAGCACGCCCCGCGAAAGCATGCCGGAGGCGGTGCAGACGCTCATGCTGGCCGCGCCCACGACCCACTTCGTGAGTCTGGCCCAGGCCATCCTCTACCGCGGGGCAGGCCTGGCCTCGGTCTGGCCGGAGTTCCTCGCCCTCGTCGTGATCGGCACCATCGTGTTCGTCTACTCGCTGTCCCGTTTCCGGGCGGCCATCGGCACCATGGCGTGAGTGAAGCCCCAGCGCCGCGGTCCGCCCCCGGGCCGCGGTTGCGCCGCGCGGGTGATGCGCCCGCGCGGTGGTGCATGCCGTCCCGGCGTTGCATCCCCGGTCCGGCACCTTCCGTATAAATAACCTTATGCGCTATATTTATAACCGGAAGCCGCCGTGGGCGGTCGGTCGGAATCGGTCAGGGATGCGAAGCCGTGAGGGTGCCTACGGAACGGCATTTGGGGATCGTGCTGGGCCTGCTCCTGCTGGGGCTGGTGGCCCGGGCCGTTTCCGTGTCCGCGGCGGTGGTCGAAGGCGAATCCCCCTCGACGGCGGATCACGGTGAATTCGAGGTGCTCGACGGTCCCTTCGATTCCGCGATCGATGTCACGCGGGCGTGCCTGGGCTGTCACTCGAAGGCCGCCGATCAGGTCCAGCGCACCATCCACTGGCGCTGGGAGTTCCGGCACCCGGAAACGGGCCAGCGCCTCGGCAAGCGTCACGTCATCAACAGCTTCTGCGGGTCGGTGTGGTCCAACGAGCCGCGCTGCACGAGCTGCCATGTCGGCTACGGCTGGACGGACATGCACGAGCCGCCGCCGCAGGCCGACGATCAGGTGGACTGCCTCGTCTGCCACGACACCACCGGCACGTACTGGAAGCTGCCCGCCGGCGCCGGTCATCCCCCATACGCCGAGACCCGCTCGTCGAAGAGCAGCGGCGCCCCCGGCGCGCCGGTGGACCTCGCCCATGTCGCCCGCAACGTTGGCCTGAGCGGCCGCGCCAACTGCGGGAGCTGCCACTTCTACGGCGGCGGTGGCGACGGCGTGAAGCACGGCGACCTCGACTCGTCGCTGGTCGAGCCGCCGCGGTCGCTGGACGTGCACATGTCGGCGCAGGGTGCGGATTTCCGCTGCGCCGAGTGTCACACGAGCTGGGGCCACCGGGTGGCGGGCAGCCGTTACGCCACCAACGCCCGCGATACCCGGGGGATAGACATCCCCGGGCGGACCGATGACAGCCGCGCGTCCTGCGAATCCTGCCACGGCCTGCAGCCCCACGGCACGGCCAAGCTGAATGATCACGTCGACCGCGTCGCCTGCCAGAGCTGCCATATCCCCGAGTTCGCCCGCGGCGGGGTGGCGACCAAGATGTGGTGGGACTGGTCCACCGCCGGCCGCCTCGGGGACGACGACCAGCCGCTCACGATCCGGGACGCGGCCGGGCATCTGAGCTACCTCTCGACCAAGGGCAGCTTCCGCTACGCCGAGGACGTGGTCCCCGCGTACTTCTGGTTCGACGGCACCATGCGTTACACCCTGCGTGACGAGCCCATCGACGCGGACCACCCGCCGGTGGCGATCAACCGCTTCAGCGGCGGGCCGGACGACGCGGACGCACGGATCTGGCCGTTCAAGGTCATGCGCGGCCGCCAGCCCTACGACACCGTCAACCGGACCCTGCTCGTCAACCACGTCTACGGCGACGACGACACCGCGCTGTGGACGAACTTCGACTGGGCCCGGGCCCTGGCCGCGGGCACGGCGTTCGCGGATCAGCCCTACAGCGGCGAGTACGGTTTCGTCGAGACGGTCATGTACTGGCCCATCACGCACATGGTCGCGCCGGCCTCCGCGGCCCTGGACTGCGGTGCCTGCCACGCCCGGGACGGCCGCCTCGCCGCCCTCGGCGGTTTCTACCTGCCGGGGCGCGACCGCGGTGCATGGGTGGAGCGTCTCGGCTGGGGGCTGGTGCTCCTGGTGCTCGCCGCCAGCGGGGCCCACGCGGGCGTGCGGGTATGGACCCGGGGCCGGCGCGGGAGGCAGGCATGACACGGGCGATGATCTACACGCGGTTCGAGCGGTTCTGGCACTGGAGCCAGGCCGTGCTGATCCTGGGGCTGCTGTTCACCGGTTTCGAGGTCCACGGCAGCTACGGCGCCCTGGGCTTCGGTACGGCGGCGCGGCTGCACACGCTTGCGGCCTGGCTCCTGGTGGCGCTCTGGGTGTTCGTGATCTTCTGGTTCGCGGTTACCGGGGAATGGCGTCAGTTCCTGCCGACGACGGACCGGCTCGGTGCCGTCATCCGCTATTACCTGGTGGGGACGTTCACCGGTGAGCCGCACCCGTTCCGGCGCACCACCCGGGCGAAACACAACCCGCTGCAACGCCTGACCTACCTCGTGCTCAAGCTCGCGATCACACCGCTGGTATGGGCCAGCGGCCTGCTCTATCTCTTCTACAACCGATGGGCCCATACCGGCTTCGCGGGCCTGGAGCTCGGTACGGTCGCACTCGTTCACACGGCGGCGGCGTTCCTGATGCTCGCCTTCGTGATCGCCCACGTCTACATGGCCACCATGGGCCGGACGATGTTCAGCCTGCTCAGGCCCATGATCACCGGCTACGAGGACGGGGAACGCGCGGACGGGGCGTCCGCGCCGGCGGATCCGGAATGACATAGGAGTGAACCGGATGAGAAAACGTGTCTTTCAGGGCAAGTACCCGATCTACGAGTTCGAGCTGGCGAAGAGCGAGTCGCGCTTCGACAGCGTCCACGAGATCGTTGCCCACCTGAAGCAGCGGGTCGATGCGTGCCCGGAGGCGACGTTCATCGCGACCTTCGATCACGCCGCCCACACGGCCGCGCTGGCGCCGGAGGCGGACCGCGGCGAGGTGCTGGCGGCGTCCCACCTGATCTTCTGCTTCGGGTTCACGCTCACGACCCCGGAGGTGATGGCGGTGCGCCCCCGTGCCATTGCGGTAACGGAGCTCGCCGACCGGTACGTGATCAACTTCCTCGAGGCGCCCATCCCCCGGGCGAACGCGACCATGATCGAGTGGGTCGGCGAGATCGCGAGCTCCCGCCAGACGCATCTCAACGACCTGCTGGAGGAGGCGCTGGAGGAGACCTTCCCGGCGAGCGACGCCATCGAGCTGACCCCGCCGGGGCCGGGGCGCTAGCGTGACCTTCCAGTTGGTTGTTCACTCGGGATCTACCCGGAGGATTGGCGGTGCGAGTCCGGCCACTCCGCCAGGAGGCCCGGGTGAACAACCACGTGTGTTGATCCTGTTCCGGGGTAGGGAACGGAATGTCGAGTGGCTCGTGCGCCACAGGCGTGCGACATTCCGGGCCGGTCCCGGGGGCGTCGCACACGGTCTGCGGCCGAGCACAGCCTACCCGCCCGGGATCCCGTGCGTGACGATGTCGGCTGTCGGGCGCAGCCGATCCTGTATGGCTAGGGGGGTACACGGCCAGGTCAGTCCCGACCGGCGGGATGGACGCCCTGGCACAGACGGCGTCCCGGCATCGCCGCATTGCCCGTGGCGGCCTGGTTTGCTATTCATGGGCGCCGCACTCGGCCGTGGTCGGGCACGTACATATCCAACGAAGGGGTCCATCATGAGGAGTCGGTTTTTTGCATTCGGTGCCGCCTTTGCGCTGTCTGCGCTGCTTGTGGGGTGCGGCAACGGCGATGAGGAAAGCGGCGCCGGCGCCGATCAGACGGAGGCCTCGGCCAGTAGCGAGCCGGTCAACCTGATCTTCGGCACCGGCGGTACCTCGGGTACCTACTATCCGATCGGTGGCGCGCTCAAGGGCGTGTTCGAGGCCAGCGACCGGATCGGCGACGTGCAGGTCGTCTCCACCGGTGCCTCGGTGCAGAACATCAACAACATCGAGGACGGCACCAACCAGATCGCCATCGTCATGAGCGATGTGGCCTACGACGCGATCAACGGCCAGAACCAGTTCGACGGGCGCAAGGCCGACATCCGCTCCATCGCCGGGCTCTATCCCAATGTTGTCCAGGTGGTCGCGACCGCGAGCAGCGACATCCACTCCATCGCCGACATGAAGGGCAAGCGCATCGGCGTGGGCAAGGTCGGCTCCGGCGTCGAGCAGAGCGCCCAGAAGGTGCTGGAATCCGCGGGTCTGAGCTATGACGATCTCGGCCGCGTCAGCCATACCGGCTACGCCGACAGCGTCACCGAAATGAGCAACGGCAACCTGGATGCCGCCTTCTTCACCTCGGGTGTGCCCAATTCGAGCATCACCGGGCTGATGCAGAACACCGACGTCAACTTCGTCAACGTCGACGGCGACACCGCCGACAGGCTACTCGAGAAGTATCCCTACTACGAGACCTACGAGATCCCGGCGAACGCGCCGGAGCGCTACGACCTCGATCAGGCCGTGAACACCGTGTCGATCCGCAACCTGCTGATCGTCTCCGGCGCCATGGACGACGACGTCGCCCACGAGCTGGCCAGTCGTTTCTACGACTATCTCGGCACCGACAGGGTCTCGATCAGCGCGCTCAAGCAGTTCGACCGTGACAGCATGGACGAGAACCTGGTGGTCCCGGTGGCCGACGGCGCGCAGTCGTTCTACGACGAGCACACCGACGGCGGTTCCGGGTCGAGCGATGACGCGGACTGACGCGTTCCGCTTCGCACTGCGGTGACGGCCCGCAAGCGCAGGGGCCTGATCCTGGTGACGGCGGCGATCGGGGTGATCGCCGCCGTCTTCGTTTGGCCGCAATCCTGGCTGCTGATCCGCGAAGACGGCGAGCTGCGTTACGTCTACCCCGCGCATGACGGGACGAGCTTCGCGTTGCGCTGGACCCATTCGGTGGAGCGGGAGAACTGGATCGAACGCTTTCGTCTGGACAACGGCCACATCGTCCTGGTCAGCACCCGTTTCAAGACCTTCGGCGCGGGCGTGCCGGCCCACGCCGGCAAGCGCACCACGCTGGAGAATGGCTGGGTGGTGATGAGCGATATCGATCGCGTCGTCGACCCGCTCGCCGTGCAGGCCGCGGCGGCGGAGAACTACAGTCTGCGCTACGATGGCGTCTGGCATACGCTCGGCCGGCCGGCCGAGGCGCCCATTCTCACGTTCGCCTATGCGCGCGCGCCGCTGTATCGCGTGCTGCCGACGCTGATTGCAAACCGCAGGGATTCACGAGGCACGGGCTGATCCTATGAGCGCTTCCCAGCCGAGCGGCGAGAGTCCGCAACCGGAGATCGCGTCGCGCGAGACGCTGGAAAAATACGACCGCGAGAGCGTGCTGCGCGACCGTCTGCCGCGGGCGATCATGCAGGTCGTGATCGTCGTGAGTGTGCTGCTCGCGCTGTTTCACCTGTACACCTCGTTCGCCGGGCCGCTGGTCGACATCAAGCAGCGCAGCATCCACCTGTACGTGCTGCTCGGGCTGACCTTCGTGCTCTATCCCTTCGCCAGGAAGGGCGCGCGCGACCGGCTGCCGCTGATCGAGGCGGTCCTCGCGCTGCTGGCGGTGGCCATCGGCTGCTACATGCTGTTCTCCGCCGACCGCGTGATCGCCGCGGCCGGGCGCATCAACAATGTCGACATGGTCGTGGGCCTGGCCGCGCTGGGACTGGTCATCGATGCCGCGCGGCGCGTTACCGGCTGGGGCCTGCCCGCGCTGGCGACGGTATTCCTGGCCTATGCCTTCTACTCCAAGCTGTCGCTGTATCCGGCCCTCAACGACTCCATCGTGCTGGCGACCACACGCCAGATCGTGTCGCACCTGGTCTATATCACCGAGGGACTGCTGGGCACGGCGGTGGCGGTGTCGGCGAGCTATATCATCCTGTTCATCCTGTTCGGCGCCTTCCTGATCAAATCCGGCCTGGGGCAGCTGTTCAACGACCTGGCGCTCGCGATCGCCGGCCCGTCGAAGGGCGGCCCGGCCAAGGTTGCGGTCATCGCCAGCGGCTTTCTCGGCTCGATCAACGGCTCGGCGATCGCCAACGTGGTGACCACCGGCGCGTTCACCATTCCGCTGATGAAGCGCACCGGCTATCGCTCCGAGTTCGCCGGCGCGGTCGAGGCCGCGGCGAGCGTGGGCGGCCAGATCCTGCCGCCGATCATGGGCGCGGCGGCCTTCATCATGGCCGAGGTGCTCGGCGTGCCCTACACCCGGATCATGCTGGCCGGCATCATCCCGGCGCTGCTGTTCTATCTGGGCATCCTGTTCCAGGTGCATCTGCGCGCGCTGCGCAACGGCCTGTCCGGCATCGACCGCGCCGAGCTGACGCCGGTGCGGGAAGTGATGCTCAAGCGCGGGCATCTGCTCATTCCCATGGTCGTGCTGCTGTGGCTGATCTTCGATGGGCGCGCGCCGTTCTTCGCCGCGTTCTGGTCGATCGCCTCCACCGTGCTCATCTGCGGTACGCCGCGGCTGGTCGCCGGCCTGTCGGTGGTGCTCGCGGCGCTGATCTTCGAGCCGCAGATCATGGCCTGGATCGACGCTCGGACCCTGCCACAGATGACGCTCGCGCGCTGGTGGCTGTTTGCCATCATCGCCGTGCCGATGGCGGTGAACTTCGCGCGCCGGTCGCTTTCGCTGGAGTCCGAGGTCATGGACATCGGCGATTGCCGCGACGCCATGACCGACGGCGTGCGCAACTCGATCCCGGTGGCCATTGCCTGCGGTGCGGTGGGCATCATCGTCGGCGTGGCCACGCTCACCGGAATCGCCCTGGACGCCGCCGACGCGGTCGTGACCATGGGCCAGTCGATTCCCTACGACATGCTGCGACTGCTGATCACGCTGGCGCTGACCATGGCCGCGTCCATCGTGCTCGGCATGGGCCTGCCCAGCATTCCCTGTTACATCATCACCTCGACCATGGCGGCGCCGATCCTGCTCAACCTGCCGCTGTTCCGCGAGCTGGCCGGTTCCAGCGATACCGCCATCTTCGTGGCGCACATGTTCGTGTTCTACTTCGGCATCTTCGCCAACCTCACGCCGCCGGTGGCGCTGGCCGCCTACGCCGGCGCCGGGATCTCCGGCGGCTCGCCGAACGCCACCGGCGTGCAGGCGATGAAGCTGGCCATCGCCGGCTTCGTGGTGCCCTACATGTTCGTGTTCGCCCACAGCATGCTCATCATCGACGCCACCTGGCTGAACGTCCTCCTGGTGGCCGCCACCGGCGTGCTCGGCGTGCTGCTGCTGGCGGTCGCGGTGGAGGGCTATATGCGGCGTGCGCTGAATCCGGGGTGGCGCGCCCTCGCACTGCTCGGGGCGCTGGCGCTCATCTACCCGGGGCTGGTCAGCGACGTGCTGGGCGCCGCCATCGCGGTGGTGCTGTTCGCGCTCGGCAGGCGCCCGGCGGTGCAGCCCGCGAGCGCGTCCGGGAGCTGAAACGCGGACCGGCGAAGGCCCGGGCGATGCCATAGAGCGGCGGCCCCGCCGGGGCCCGGGCGGTAGCTCAGTCCTGCCCGGCGGGCGCCTCGAGCTGCGCCGCGGCCCAGGCCGCCAGGGGATGCAGGCCGCCGCCGTTGCCGGCGAGGTAGGCGGCGAGGCGGGCACGCTTGTCCGGTGGCCAGAACTTGTGGAGGTGGTCGAGCACGCCCTCGCGGGCGCGCGCCTGCGGGTAGGCCTCGAAGTAGGCCGCGATCTGGTTCGCCTGGTGGACCATCTTGGCGTCATCCATCCCCGGTTGCCTCCGTTGCGGCGATGCGCTGGCCGCCGCAGCCGATGAGGAAGGACCCGCCCCGGGCGAGCGATACCAGGCTCATGTTGGCCCGGCGGGCGAGACGGATCGCGAGGGCCGTTGGGGCCGAGGCGGTGCACAGCAGCGGCACGCCGAAGGCCGCCGATTTCTGCACCATCTCGTAGCTGCAGCGGCTGGAGGTGACGACGAAGCCGGTCGCCGGCGCGACGCCGTCGCGCAGCAGTGCGCCGATGAGCTTGTCCAGTGCGTTGTGGCGACCCACGTCCTCGCGGGCGTGACGGATCGTGCCGTCGGCCGCGGCAAAGGCCGCGACGTGCATGGCCCCGGCGGCGGCGTTGCAGGGCTGCCAGTCCGGCAGTGCGGCCATGGCCGCGAGCAGCGCGGCGGGCGTGAATGCCGGGCCGTCAGCGACCGGCCGCACCGGGCGCACCGCCTCCTGCAGGCTGCGCACGCCACACAGGCCGCAGCTGCTCATCCCCGGTGTGGCGCGCTCGCGCCGGAGGTGGCCGGGGAGGGCGCCGTGGAGCCGGGCATGGGCGACCACGCCTTCCGGGCGGTCGGTGACCGTTACCGAGTCGACCTCGGCGGTGTCGCGGATGACGCCCTCGGTGAGCAGGAAGCCGTGGACGAAGTCCTCGACGTCCGCCGGGGAGGCCAGCATCACCGCGTAGTCGGTGTCGTTCACCACCACGGCGACGGGTGCCTCCTCCGGGAACACGCCGTCGCTGGAGCCGCGCTCCCCGGCGCTGTAGCGCTCCACCGTCAGCCGGCCGCTCACCCGCTCCACGGGGGGGCCGGGGCGCGGCGTGGCGGGCCGGCGGGGGGCGAGCGGGTCAGGCGCGCTCACGGGCGGTTACCTCCTCGGTCGTGCTTTCCTCGTGGGTGACGCGCTGCTGGCGCTCGCGGGCCTGTGCCTGGCTGTACTGCCATTCGGAAAGGGTGTGGCTCGGTGCCACCTCCACGGCGGTGACCTTGTACTCCGGGCACTCCGTGGCCCAGTCGGAGAATTCCGTGGTGACAACGTTGGTCGCGGTCTCCGGGAAGTGGAAGGTGGTGTAGACCACGCCGGGCATCATCCGCGGGCTGATGTGCGCGTGCAGGGTCGTCTCGCCGATGCGGCTGGCGAGGCGCACGCGCATGCCCTCGCGGATGCCGCGGGTCTCCGCGTCCTCCGGGTGGATTTCGAGGATGTCCTCATCGTGCCACACGCGGTTGTCCGTGCGCCGGGTCTGGGTGCCGACGTTGTACTGCGAGAGGATCCGCCCGGTGGTGAGCAGCAGCGGGAAGCGCCGGTTCGCCCGCTCGTCGGTGGCGACGTAGGGCGTGAGCAGGAACCGGCCGAGCCCGCGGACGAACTCGCCCACGTGCATGACCCGGGTGCCTTCCGGATGGGCCTCGTTGCACGGCCACTGGATGCTGCCGAGCTCGTCGATCTTCTCGAAGCTCACGCCGGCGAAGGTCGGCGTGGTCCGGGCGATCTCGTCCATGATCTCGCCGGGATGGCGGTAGTGCATGGGATAGCCCAGCGCCTGGGCGAGCGCCTGGGTGATCTCCCAGTCCGCCATGCCCGCCGGTGCCTCGCTGATCTTGCGCACCCGGTTGATCCGCCGTTCGGCGTTGGTGAAGGTGCCGTCCTTCTCCAGGAAGGTCGATCCCGGCAGGAAGACATGCGCGTAACGTGCGGTTTCGTTGAGGAAAAGGTCCTGGATGATGACGCACTCCATGCCTTCCAGGCCGGCGGCGATATGCCGGACGTTGGGGTCGGACTGGAGGATGTCCTCGCCCTGGATGTAGAGCCCCTTGAACGCGCCGCCGGTGGCCGCGTCGATCATGTTGGGGATACGCATGCCCGGCTCGGTGTCCAGGGTGACGCCCCACTCGCGCTCGAAGATCCCCCGCACGCCTTCGTCGGCGATGTGACGGTAGCCCGGCAGCTCGTGGGGGAAGGAGCCCATGTCGCAGGAGCCCTGGACATTGTTCTGCCCGCGCAGCGGGTTCACGCCCACGCCCTCGCGGCCGATGTTGCCCGTGGCCATCGCGAGGTTGGCCATGCCCATGACCATGGTCGAGCCCTGGCTGTGCTCGGTCACCCCGAGGCCGTAGTAGATCGCGGCGTTGCCGCCGGTGGCGTAGAGCCGGGCGGCGGCACGCAGGGTCGCGGCGGGTACGCCGGTGACCGCCTCGACGGCCTCCGGGGCGTTCTCCGGGCGCAGGATGAACTCGCGCCAGGCGGCGTACTCGTCCGTCTCGCAGCGGGTCCGGATGAAGCCGGCGTCCTCCAGGCCCTCGGCGATCACGGTGTGGGCGAGGGCGTTGACCAGCGCGACGTTCGTGCCCGGGCGGAGCTGGAGGTGGTAGTCCGCCGCCACGTGGGGCGAGCGCACCAGGTCGATGGCCCGGGGGTCGACGACGATCAGCCGCGCCCCGGCCCGCAGCCGGCGCTTGAGCTGGGAGGCGAACACCGGGTGGGCGTCGGTGGGGTTGGCGCCGATCACCAGCACCACGTCCGCGCTCTGAACGGAGTCGAAGTCCTGGGTGCCGGCGGAGGTGCCGAAGGTGTTCTTCAGCCCGTAGCCGGTAGGCGAGTGGCACACCCGCGCGCAGGTGTCGACGTTGTTGGTGCCGAACACCGCCCGCGCGAGCTTCTGCACCAGGAAGGTCTCCTCGTTGGTGCAGCGCGAGGAGGTGATCGCGCCCAGCACGCCGGGGCCGTGACGCTCGCGCAGCCCGTTCAGCCGTTCGGCGGCGAAGCCGATGGCCTCATCCCAGCTCACCTCGCGCCAGGCGTCGGTGATGCGCTCGCGGATCATCGGGCGGGTGATCCGGTCCGGGTGGTTGGTATACCCCCACGCGAAGCGGCCCTTCACGCAGGAGTGGCCGTGGTTCGCCTGGCCGTGCCTGTAGGGGACCATGCGCACGATGCGATCGCCGCGGAGCTCCGCCTGGAAGGAGCAGCCCACGCCGCAGTAGGCGCAGGTGGTGACCACGGCGCGCTCCGGTGCGCCGGCCTCGATGACGGTCTTCTCCTCCAGCGCCTCGGTGGGGCAGGCCTGCACGCAGGCGCCGCAGGAGACGCACTCGGAACTCAGGAAATCGTCCTCGCCGGTGCCGGCGCTGATCATCGAGGCGAAGCCGTGGCCGTCCACGGTCAGGGCGAAGGTGCCCTGGATCTCGTTACAGGCGCGCACGCAGCGCGAGCACACGATGCAGCGGCTGGGATCGAAGCGGAAGTACGGGTTGGAGTCATCGACGGCCGCGGTCTGGTGGTTGCGTGCCGAGGGGTAGCGGCTCGCTTCCACCCCGAGACGGGCGGCCATGGCCAGGAGCTCGTCGTCGCCGTGGCCCTCGCCGGTGACGCTGGTGCCGGGGTGGTCGGTGAGGTAGAGCTCGACGACGTTGCGGCGCAGGCGCCGGACGGTATCGCCGGCGGTGCGCACCACCATGCCGTCCTCCACCGGCGTGGTGCACGAGGCGGGGTAGCCCCTGCGCCCCTCGATCTCCACCAGGCAGAGCCGGCAGGAGCCGAAGGGCTCCAGGCTGTCGGTGGCGCACAGCCGGGGGATGTCCACGCCCGCGGTCATGGCCGCGCGCATGACCGATGTCCCCTCGGGAACCGTGACCGCCTGGCCGTCGATCTCCAGGCTGACGCTCGCCTCCGCGGTCCGTTCCGGGGTGCCGTAGTCGATGGGTCTGATTGCCGCCATTGCCTCCTCCCGGATCCGTCAGGACCCGACGGCCTGCCGGTTGAAGTCGTCGGGGAAGTGGTTGAGGGCGGAGAGCACCGGGTGGGGTGCCATGCCGCCGTGGGCGCACAGCGAGCCCTGGATCATGGTCTCGCAGAGCTCGCGCAGCAGCGCCGTGTTCGACTCCCGGGCCTCGCCGTCGACGATGCGGTCGATCACCTCCTGGGCGCGGACCGAGCCGATCCGGCACGGGGTGCACTTGCCGCAGGACTCGATGGCGCAGAACTCCATGGCGAAGCGCGCCTGCTCGGCCATGTCGACGGTGTCGTCGAAGACCACGATGCCGCCGTGGCCGATCATCCCGCCGCGCTCGGCCAGCGCCTCGTAGTCCAGCGGCACGTCCAGTGCCGAGGCCGGCAGATAGGCGCCCAGCGGGCCGCCGGCCTGCACCGCGCGCACCGCCCGCCCGGAGGCGGTGCCGCCGCCGAGCTCGTCGATGACGTCGGCCAGCGATACGCCGAAGGGCACCTCGTATAGCCCGGGGCGGCGGACGTTGCCGCACAGCTGCACGGTGAGGGTGCCGCGGGACTTGCCGTGGCCGAGGGTGGCGTAGGCCTCGGCGCCGTCGGCGAGGATCGCCGGCACCGTGGCCAGGGTGACGACGTTGTTCACCACCGTGGGCCGGCCCATGAAGCCCCGGATCGCCGGCAGCGGGGGCTTGAAGCGCACCTCGCCGCGATGGCCCTCGAGGCTTTCCAGCAGCGAGGTCTCCTCGCCGCAGATGTAGACCCCGGCACCCATGCGCAGCTCGATGTCGAAGGTGTGCCCGGCGCCGAGGACGTCCGCGCCGAGCAGGCCGTTGTGCCGGGCGATGTCCAGGGCGGTCAGCAGCGAGGCCCGTGCGGCAGGGTATTCGCAGCGCAGGTAGATGTAGCCGTGAACGGCGCCGACGGCGATACCGGCGATGGCCATGCCCTCGATGAGGGCGAGGGGGTCGCCCTCCATGAGCATGCGGTCGGCGAAGGTGCCGCTGTCGCCCTCGTCGGCATTGCAGACGATGACCTTGCCCGGGCCGTCGGCATCGAGCACGGTCTGCCACTTGCGGCCGGTGGGGAACCCGGCGCCGCCGCGCCCGCGCAGCCCGGAGGCCGTGACCGCGTCGACGATCGACTGCCGCTCCATGTCCAGGGCCCGGCGCAGGCCGCGAGTGCCCCCGTGGGCGACGAAGTCGTCCCAGTCGTCGGGCACGACACGGCCGAGGCGGCGGCAGGTGAAGCGGTTCTGGCCCTGGTCGGCGAGCAGGGTGTCGACGTCGCCAATGCGCAGCGGATGCCCGGTATCGGGATGGCGGAGCGCCTCGACCAGGCCGGGCACGGCCGCGGCGGTGACCGGTCCGAAGCCGATACGCCGGTCCCCGTGGTCGACCTCCACCAGCGGCTCCAGGGCGTAGAGGCCGCGGGCGCCGGTGCGCAGCGGCGAGAGGGCCGGGTCGGCGGCGGTGATCGCGGCGGCGACCTCGTCCGCCCCGATGGACACCGCGGCGCTGTCGCGGGGGAGGTAGACACTCATGACGGCATCCCCCCGTTGGCGGCGGCGACCAGCTCGTGCACGCGCTCCGGGGTCATCCGCCCGAGCGTGCGCCCGTCCCACTGTGCCGACGGGCCGCAGGGGCAGTTGCCCAGGCAGTAGACCGGCTCGATCTCGACCCGCCCGTCCGGCACCGCGGACAGTGCCTGGGCCGCCGCCCACACGGCCCGGCCACCGACGGCCTGGCAGGCCTCGGCACGGCAGACCTTGAGCCGGTGTGCCCGGGCCGGTTCGGCGTGGAAATCGGTGTAGAAGCGGACCACGCCGTGGACCTCGGCACGGGTGAGGTTGAGCGTGTACGCGACGTGCCGCACGGCCTCATCCGGGATATGGCCGAACGTGTCCTGGACGTCGTGCAGGATCGCCAGCAACGGTCCCTCGCGGCCGCTGTGCCGCCGGCAGATCGCTGCAATGGTCGACGGCAGTGTGCCGTCACTCTCCTCCGTCGTCATTGCCTCAGGCCCCCCGGTTGCGGGTGTTCAGGGTCCCGGTGTCTGCAACAACCACCTGCCACCAGTATGTTCGTGGTGAGGGCGGTCTGCCACGTCTCGTGACCATGGCGTTCATGCTGGGACGCTACGGCCCCGGGTGGTGTCCCGATCCCGAATCCAAGTGGTCCGTGATCGACATCCTGACCGCCGGTCGGCGGGATCGCCGCGGGGACGGGCGCCGTCGCGGCGGTGCCCGCCATAATGAGGGGACGATCCCGTCCGGGAGGGAGCGACGATGGACAACGAGCTCGAGCCGGTGGTGGGGCAGTGGTACTGGCACCACGACAAGGGCCAGGCGTTCGTGGTCGTCGCCGTGGAGGCCGATGGCGCCGTGGAGATCCAGCACTACGATGGCGACCTGGAGGCCGTGGACGGCGATGGCTGGCCGGCGATGGACATCGAGCTCGGGGCGCCCACGGAGGACTGGAGCGGGCCGGTGGACGAGTCGGAGGACGACACCGGCACCGACTCCGACGCGCTCGCCGACCGAGACGCGCGGGTATCCGGCGTCGCCCCGTTCCGCCGGCCCTGCGAGCCGTGGGCGCACGACCCCGAGGCCCGCGAGGCCGGGGGCGCCGGGGAGGATGACGAGGACGAGCCGCCGCCGGATGACGAGTCCCCCTGAGCGGGGCGTCGGCGGTGGTATCGTGGCGTAGGCTGGAGCGGTTCATGTGCGACAGGGAAGGCGGACGATGAAGTACCCCGACATCGCGCTGTTCACCCTCGACGCGGGGCGTGATTACGGCGCCCGGGTGGCGGCGTGTCTGGGCATCGAGCTGGCGCGTCACGAGGAGCGGGACTTCGAGGACGGCGAGCACAAGGCTCGCCCGCTGGAGAGCGTGCGCGGCCGCGACGTCTACGTCGTCCAGGGCCTGCACGGCGAGCCCGGTGCCGGCGTCGACGACAAGCTCGTGCGCCTGCTCTTCTTCCTGGGCGCGCTGCGGGACGCCGACCCGGCCAGGCTGACGGTGGTCATCCCCTATCTCGCCTATGCCCGCAAGGAGCGCCGCACCAAGCCGCGGGACCCGGTGATCAGCCGCTACCTGGCGGCGCTGCTCGAGGCGGTGGGCGTACAGCGCGTGGCGGCGCTGGACGTGCACAACCCGGCGGCCTTCGAGAACGCCTTCCGCGTGCCCGCGATCCACCTGGAGGCACGCCCGCTGCTCGCCGGCGAGCTGCTCCGCGCCGGGACGGGCGATGGCCTTGTGGTGGTCTCCCCGGACACCGGCGGCTACAAGCGTGCCGAGCGTTTCCGCGAGACCCTGGAGGCGCGCACCGGTGGTACGCCCGGCATGGCCTTCATGGAGAAGAAGCGCAGCGGCGGCGTGGTCTCCGGGGAGCGACTGGTCGGGGAGGTCGCCGGGTGCGACGCGGTGATCGTCGATGACCTGATCAGCACCGGCGGCACGGTCGCCCGGGCGGCGTCGGCGGCGCATGCCGCCGGCGCGGCGTCGGTCACCGCCGTCGCCAGTCACGGCCTGTTCACCGGCGACGCCGCGCGGACCCTCGCCGCGGCGCCGTTGACGCGGCTGCTCGTCACCGACAGCGTGCCGGCGTTCAGGCTGGGCGATGCGCTGCCGCCGGGCCGCCTGGGCGTCGTGGATACCGCCGGTTTCATGGCGGAGGCGGTGCGCCGGCTGCATGCCGGTGGTTCCATCGTCTCGATGATGGCGGACTAGGGTGGCACTGGCGGTGATCGGCTGCGGCGCCTAGCCGAGCACCCGCTCCCGGGCCAGCGTCAGGTAGGCGCCGGCGCGCTCCAGCCACTTCTCCCGGTCCCGTGACGGATCCCGGTCCAGGTGCCACACCGCGAGCTTCGCCCAGAGCAGGGCGCGACGGCCGGTGTAGGCCGCGATCAGGCGGTCGCCGGGGGCGTCACCGCTGACCTCCGTGTAACGCTGCAGCAGCCGCGGGCCGATCCAGTCGGCGCCCAGCCGGGCGCATTCCAGCGCCAGGAAGGCGAGCTCGTCCGCCGGATCGACGATCCGCAGGGCGCGGTCGAACTCCAGGCAGTCGATCACCACGGGCCCGGGGGTGAAGTACACGTGTTCGGCGCGCAGGTCCCCGTGGCCCTCCACGACGCGGCCCTCGCGCAGCCGCCGAGCGATCTCGTCGGCCCGGTCGTCCAGGAGGCCGTGCACGTCGCGGGCGACGCGGCGGATCAGCGTCCGGTCGAGGCCGTAGCGGGGAACGGCGAGCGCCGTGCTGTCCGCGTCGACGTGCTCGCGGATGACCTCGATCCAGGCATGGGGCTCCGGCGTGAACGGGGCGCGCGCGGCGTAGAAGCCCGCCAGCGTGTCGGCGAGGGCGTCGATGTCGGCGGGCGGCACACCGTCGGCGGGCAACCGCTGCGCGAGGCAGTCGCGCTCGCGTAGCCGCTGCATGCCCACCAGGTACGCCAGCGGCGGGCCATCGCCGTCGAGTACCAGGTGGCCGCCGTCCGTGGCGGTGACCGCGGCCACGCCGAGATAGACCGTCGGGGCGAGGCGGCGGTTGAGGCGCACCTCCTCGCGGCAGTGGCGCCCGCGCGCGGCCGGGCTGGCGTAGTCGAGCCAGGGGTAGAGCAGGGCCTTCTTGAGCTTGAACGCGCGTTCGCCGGCGAGGATCACCCAGGAGAGGTGGGTCTCGATGACGGCATCCGCCGGGGCGGGGAGGTCGTGGCCCGCGAGCTGGTCCACGAGCCGGCGCTGGTGCGCACGCTGTGCTGCGATCGCGGTGGACGACATCCCTTCGCGGTCCCTCCGTGTTCCGGCATGCCGGGCGCCCTTGCCGCCGACGGCCTCTCCGGAGCATAGCCGAGACGTTCCCCCGGGAACGAGGGGCGTGTCCCGCTGTCGATTGGAGCGGTGACTGCTGACCCGGCGGCCCGGCACGGGTACCATCCTGCCAGGGAACGGCGGCGCCCGCGGGGACGACCGCATCATGCAGACGAGTAAGGAGCACACACGCATGCACCGATCCATTCCGCGCGCGCTGGCGCGATTCGTCCGTCTCGCACTGGTCCCGGCGGGGTTGGTCCTGGGGCTCGCCCCGGCTCACGCGGCCGAACTCCCGGCCCCGCTGCAGTCCCTTGCGGTGCAGGGGGTGGATGTCGGCGAGCCGTTCGAGGCCGCGGGCGGGCTGACCGGCTACGTGATCTCGGCCCAGGGCCGGACGATGACCGCCTATGTCACCCCGGACGGCGAGCACGCGGTGATCGGTACGCTGGTGGACGCGGACGGCGAGAACCTCAGTCAGCCAGTGATCGACCGCGCCGCCCGTGCGCCCCTCGATCCCAAGGTCTGGGACCGGCTCGCCGACAGCCGCTGGATCACCGACGGGGCGGAGGACGCCGGCCGTGTGGTCTACGTCTTCACCGACCCCAACTGCCCCTACTGCCACCGCTTCTGGCAGGCGAGCCGGCCCTGGGTGGAGGCGGGCGAGGTCCAGCTCCGTCACATCATGGTGGGGGTGATCCGCCCGAGCAGCGGCCCGAAGGCGGCGACCCTGCTCGCCTCGGGCGATCCGTCGAAGGCGCTGCAGGCCCACGAGCGCAGCTACGAACAGGGCGGTGTCACGCCCCGGGACGACATCCCGGAGGCCGCGCGCAAGGCCGTACAGGCCAACGGCGCCCTGATGCAGGAGCTGGGGTACCGGGGCACGCCCACGGTGGTCTTCCGTAACGACGCCGGCGAGGTGCATCACGTCCAGGGGCTGCCGCGGGGCGATGACCTCACCCGGGCCATGGGCGGGCCTCACCCGGAATAGCGCGACAGAGACGGGAGCAGGGCCATGGAGCTGGGTTTCTACGGGGCGACGCGGGAGGTGACGGGCTCGTGCTTCCTGCTCGAGGTCGGCCGCCGGCGGGTGCTGGTGGACTGCGGACTGATCCAGGGCAGCCGCCGGCACGAACGGCACAACCGGGATCCGTTCCCCTTCGAGGCGTCGTCCATCGACGCGGTGGTGCTCACCCATGCCCACCTCGATCACTCCGGGCGCCTGCCGCTGCTGATCAAGCGCGGGTTCCGCGGGCGGATCTTCACCCATCGGGCGACCGTGGACCTGTGCCGGATCATGCTCGAGGACGCGGGCTACCTCAACGAGAAGGAGGCCCAGTGGGAGAACCGCAAGCGCGAGCGCAAGGGCCTGCGCCCGGTGGAGCCGCTCTACACCCGCGAGGAGGCGCGAGTGTCGACCCACCGCTTCCACGGTCTGGACTACGGCCAGGAGCGGGAGGTGGTGCCCGGCGTGCGGCTGACCCTGCGTGACGCCGGCCACATCCTGGGCTCGGCGCTTGCGGTACTGGACCTGGAGGAGGCGGGGACGCGGCGCCGGGTCGTCTTCAGCGGGGACCTGGGCCATACGGGCACGCCCATCCTGCGCGATCCGGAGACCATCGATCGGGCCGATCTCGTGGTGATGGAGAGCACCTACGGCGACCGCCGTCACCGTAGCTGGGAGGAGACCTGGGCGGAGCTCGGCGGGATCTTCCGCGAGGCGCGCCAGGCCGGCGGCAACGTGCTCGTACCCACCTTCGCCGTCGACCGCACACAGATGCTGCTCTACATGTTCAAGCGCTACTACGAGGATTGGGGGCTGGACGACTGGCAGATCTTTCTCGACAGCCCCATGGCGATCAAGGCCACCCGGGTGTATGCGCGTCACACGGCCCTCTACGACGAGCGTGCCGCCGCCTTCGAGCGCGCCCACGGCGAGCTCTTCGATCTCCCGAACCTGAGCCTGTCGGAGTCCACCGAGGCCTCGATGGGCATCAACCGGATCCGCAGCGGCGCGGTGATCGTCGCCGGCAGCGGCATGTGCACTGGCGGGCGGATCAAGCACCACCTCAAACACAACATCTGGCGGCGGGAGGCACAGGTGGTGATCACCGGCTTCCAGGCGGCGGGTACCCTGGGCCGGGCACTGGTGGACGGGGCCAGCCATATCCGTCTCTGGGGCGAGACGGTCCGCGTGCAGGCGACGGTGCATACCGTGGGCGGCCTCTCCGCCCATGCGGACCAGGATGGGCTCGCCGGCTGGTACACCGGCTTCGGGGACGCACCACCGGTGGCGGTGGTCCACGGCGAGCCGGATGCCCAGGACGCCCTCGTCGCCCGGCTGCAGGCCGACGGCGCGGCACACGCCCGCGCAATGCGCTACGGCGAGCGCCTGGATCTCGTGGCGTCCGGGGCCGGTCTCGGAGGCTGACCGCTCAGCCGGCGATGAACACGGCGTGGAGCAGCCGCCCGGGGACCAGGGTGAACGCACCGGCCCCGATCAGCGCGAAGGCGAACAGCGACACCATTGCCGCGCGGTGCGCCCGGACATGCCCGGCGCGCACGGCCCGTACCGCCTGAACGAGGGTTGCCAGGGTGACCAGCGACAGGACGTGGATCGGGCTCCAGTCCCCCCAGACCCGCAGCTCGTGGATGAACAGCGAGCTGATCGCCGTGACCGCCATGAGTGCGACCCAGATCCGGCCGACGCGGCGGTGACGGGTGCCGCCGCGGCGTAGCGTGAACTGCGCGATACCCAGCGCCAGCGCGAGCACGGCGGCGGCGACGTGTACCTGGATTACGGCAGGGGCGGCGAGCAGCGGCTGGAGGTGCATGTGTCGGGCCCGGGTGCAACGTGTTGCATAATGCTGGCACCGGACCGAAAGATATGCAATCGGATGCATACAAGGGATGACGAATGGCACTGCGTTTCGCCCTGCTGACCGCCCTTCAGGAGTGCCCGGCCACGGGTTACGAACTGACGCGCACCTTTCGCGAACGGCTCGGGCACGTGTGGCCGGCGAGCCATCAGCAGATCTACCGGGAGCTGGCACGGCTCCACGAGGCCGGGTCCCTCGCCATGGAGCCGCTGCCCCACGACGACCGGCCGGACGCCAAGCGCTACCGGGTCACCCCGGCCGGCGAGGCCGCACTGCGGGAGTGGCTCGCCGAGCCCCATGCACCGCCAACGGTACGGGACCCCTTCCTGGTGAAGCTCTTCGCCGGCGAGCTGCTTGACGATGCCGCCATGCTCGGGGAGATCGACCGGCGGCGGGCCTTCTGGCGGGACCGGCTCGCCGTCTATCGGGGGATCGAGGCCGCGTACTTCAGTGATCCGGCGTCTCTGCCGCGCCGTTACCGGCTGCAGCATCTGGCGTTGCGACGGGGCATCGTCACCGCCGAGGGGCTGCTCGGCTGGCTCGACGAGCTCGCGGCGGCGTTCGCGCCGGGATGACAGGGGGATTGCACCGCGGTCGGTCATCCGCTAATTAGGGACGGGAGCGGCCTGCCAGGAAGCGTCCGGCGTAACGGGCTGCGTGACACCGATCATCGCCCGTGGGGGTGTCGGTTCGGACGGTGTGCGCCCCGCCGTTGGCCGATGGTGCACGACATGATCGCCGTTTCCATCAGGGGAGGACGGATGATGGTGGATGAGCAGGTCCGCGGGCAGCCGGGTGTCCCGCCACGGCTCAACGAGCCGGCCCCCGATTTCCGGGCGGATACCACGGCCGGCGAGCGCTCGCTGGCCGACTATCGGGGGCGCTGGCTCGTGCTGTTCTCCCACTCGGCCGATTTCACCCCGGTGTGTACCAGCGAATTCCTGGCGTTCGCGCGGGCCCAGGACCGGTTCGACGCGCTGGGTGCGGACCTGCTGGGCCTGTCCGTGGACAGCGAGTTCGCCCACATTGCGTGGATGCAGTCCATCCGGGAGAAATTCGGCGTGGCGGTGCGCTTCCCCATCATCGCGGATGCCAGGATGGAAGTGGCGCGGGCCTACGGCATGATCCACGACGGGGCGTCGGACCGTTCGGCGGTCCGGGCGACGTTCGTCATCGATCCGGACGGCGTGCTGCGCTCCATGCACTATTACCCCATGCCCAACGGCCGCTCCATCGACGAGATCCTGCGCCTGCTCCAGGCGTTGCAGACCTCGGACCGCCACGGCGTCGCCACGCCGGCCGACTGGCAGCCCGGCGAGCCGGTGATCGTCCCGCCGCCGCGAACCTCGGAGGCGGCGGGGGAGCGCCTCGCCGACAGCGGGTACACCGTCACCGACTGGTATTTCGCCAAGACCCTGATCGTCGAGTAGGGCGGTGCGGCGGCCGCACCCGGTTCGCGCCATGCGGCCCGGGCGTTCCGTCGCCGTCGCGCGGACGAATTGACCGCGTGGGACGGCTCCCCTAATGTAAATCGCTTCCCAATAATCACTAGTCAAAACAATCCCCGGGAGGGCACATGATCCCGTCGATCAAACAGCTGTTTTCCACTGCGATCCTGACCGCCGGCCTGGTGGCAGGTACCGTCCAGGCCCAGGACGGGCTCGCGGACATGGAACCGGTGACCCTGAAACTGGCTCACGTGGTCAACAAGGAGGACGGCTTCCATCTCGCTGCCGAGCGGTTCGCGAAGCTGGTCGACGAGCGCACCGACGGGGCCGTGACCATCGAGATCTATCCCAATGCCCAGCTCGGCGACGAGCGCACGCTGCTCGAGGGCATGCAGATGGGCACCGTGGACATGGGCGTGATCACCAACGGCCCGGTGGCGAACTTCGTCGAGGAGATCGCCGTGTTCGAGCTGCCGTTCCTCTTCCCCTCCCGCGAGGCGGCCTACGAGGTGCTGGACGGTCCGGTGGGGCAGGATCTGCTCGACGAGCTCGAGCGCGTCAACCTCAAGGGCCTCGCCTATGCCGAGCGCGGTTTCCGCAACCTCACCAACAGCGTGCACCCGGTGCATACGCCCGCGGACGTCGAGGGCCTGAAGATCCGGGTCATGGAGAACCCGGTCTACATCGACACCTTCCGCGCGCTCGGCGCCAACGCCGTGCCCATGGCCTGGACCGAGGCGCTGACGGCGATGCAGCAGGGCACCATCGATGGCCAGGAGAACCCGGTCAACGTGGTCGAGTCGTTCAAGCTCTACGAGACCCAGAAGTACATGTCGATGACGCGCCACACCTACGCACCGGCGCTGTTCGTGATGAGCCTGAACGTCTGGAACCGCCTGCCGGCCGAGGCCCGGGACGTCCTCCAGCGCTCCGCCCAGGAGGCCGCCGAGTATGAGCGCAGGATGAACGCGGAGATGCAGGCCGAGCAGCTGCAGACGCTGCGCGACAACGGCATGGAGATCGTCATGGAGCCCGACGTCGCCGCCTTCCAGGAGGCCGTGCAGCCGGTCTACGAGAAGTACGGCGAGCGCTTCGGCTCGTATCTCGATCGCATCCGCGAGCAGCTCCAGTAAGCCCACCGCGTTGCCGGGCGGGCCGGGCCGAGCGCCCGGTCCGCCGTGGAGAGGTCCATGCTGTCCCTTCTGCAGGCCGTCGAGCGCGGCCTGGACGCCGTGATCCGCCCGGCCGCCTTCCTGGCCCTGGCCGGCATGATCGTGGTCACCACCCTCCAGATCGTCTTCCGTGTCGCCTTCGACGCGATCAGCTGGTCGGAGGAGCTGGCGCGTTACCTGCTCGTGTGGACCACGTTCCTGGGGGCCACGCTTGCCTACCAGCGGGGGCGCCACATCGCCGTCACGGTCCTGGTGGACCGGCTGCCGCGAACCCTGGCGCGGTGCGCCCGGGCGTTCGCCCACGCGGCGTCGGTGACGTTCTTCGCGGTGGTGGTCGTGGCCGGGTGGCGGTACATGGAGCTGCAGAGCTTTCAGGTCTCCGCCTCCCTGCGCATCCCCATGCCCTGGGTGTACGCCGTCATCCCCGGTTCCGCGGTGGTGATGGGGCTGTACGCGGCGGTGGACCTCGTCGAGACGCTGTTCGGCCGGGATGAGAGCGGCAGCGATACCGTGGGAGCGGGCTGATGGGGGCGCTGCTGTTCATCGCCTTCTTCGGGCTGCTCGTGCTCGGTGTCCCGGTGGCGGTGGCCATCGGTCTCGGGGCGGTGGTCGCGCTCACCGCCGACGGCGTCCCGCTGATGGTCGTGGTGCAGCGGATGTTCGCGGGCACCGACTCGTTTGCGCTGATCGCGGTGCCGTTCTTCATCCTCGCCGGCGACCTCATGGCCTCGGGCATGGTCAGCCGCAAGCTGGTCGATTTCGCCGATGCCCTGTTCGGCTTCGTGAAGGGCGGGCTGTCCATCGTCTCGGTGCTCGCGGGGATGTTCTTCGCCGCGATCTCCGGCTCGGGGGCGGCCACCACCGCGGCCGTGGGCTCGACCCTGATCCCGGAGCTCAAGCGCAAGGGCTACGAGGAGGCCCCGGCGGCGAGCCTGATCGCGGCGAGCGGCACCATCGGCGTGGTGATCCCGCCGTCGGTGCCGATGATCATCTACGCCGTGCTCGCCGACCAGTCGGTGGCGCGGCTGTTCCTCAACGGTTTCATCCCCGGCATCATCATGGGGCTCGGTCTCATGGCGATCGCGCTGGCCCAGGCCTACGACCGCAACTATCCGCGGGGCAGCGCGCTGTCGCTGGGTCACATCCTGCGTACCTTCCGCGACGCCTTCTGGGGGCTGCTCACGCCGGTAATCATCCTCGGCGGGATCTTCTCGGGCGTGTTCACGCCCAGCGAGGCGGCGGTGGTGGCGGTGAACTATGCGCTGCTGGTCTCGCTGTTCGTCTACCGCGACCTCACGCTGCGCGAGATCTACGCGCTGATGATCCGCTCGGTGCTCACCACCGGGGTGATCATGTTCGTGATCGCCACCTCGGCGGTGCTGAGCTGGACGCTTGCGAACTGGAATATCCCCACGCAGGTGGCGCAGTGGGTACTCGGGATCTCCTCCGAGCCGATGGTGATCCTGCTGCTGATCACGGCGGTGATCCTGGTCACCGGCGTGTTCGTGGAGACCGCGAGCGCGCTGATCATCCTCACGCCGGTACTGCTGCCGCTGGTCAAGGCGATGAACGTCGATCTCATCCACTTCGGGGTGATCATGGTCATGGGGCTGGGCATCGGGATGATCACACCACCGGTGGCGATCAATCTGTACGTGGCGTCCTCGATCACGGACCAGCCGCTGGAGCGCATCGCGCGGGCGGTGGTGCCGTACCTGGCGGTGCTGCTCGGGGTCCTGCTGCTGGTGGTCTATGGACCTGTCCTGCTGGGGCTGTCTGGCTGAACAGCCGGTTGTGGATGGTCCGGTAGTAAACTATATTTCAGATACTGGAATATAACGGATGTCTGCCGGGAGGGAGAACCCATGCGCCTTACCGCCACTCGCCTGTTCCCCGGGCACTCGCCGCTGTGGCGCGTGTTCTGGCTCTACGGGGTGATCCCGAGCAACGTGCTCTGGGCCATCACCCTGCTGATGCTCACGGGCGGCGCGCCGGGCGGGGCCCTCGCCGTCGCCTACGCCGTGCTGCTGGTCTACACGGGCTGGATCATCGCCGCCGTGTGGGCCAGCGCGGATAACGTGCGCAACGCCCGCTGGGGCGACATGGCCCGGCTGCTCACCGCCGCCTGGGCGCTGAACACGGTGCTGGTCGTTTTCTTCCTTGCCCTGGGGCCGCGGTGACGGCACCGGACATACGCCTCAAGCGTGCCCATGACCCGGTGGCCGACGACGACGGCTACCGGGTGCTCGTCGACCGGGTCTGGCCTCGCGGGATACGCCGGGCCGATCTCGCGCTGGACGAGTGGGCGCGCGATCTTGCCCCCTCCACGGACCTGCGGCGCTGGTTCGGCCACGATCCCGAGCGCTGGCCCGGCTTTCGCGAGCGCTACCGTGCAGAGCTCGGGAACGCGCCGGAGGCGTTGCGGGCCCTGGTGGAGCGCTGTGCGGCCGGTCGGATCACGCTCGTGTTCTCGGCCCGTGACCGGGAGCACAACCAGGCGGTCGCGCTTGCGGAGGTGCTCGCCGAGGAGTTCGCGGCCTGGTACGCGCCGGACGAGCCCGCCTCGCCGGTCTGCTATGCCGCGCAGTTCGAACGCGGCGGGGGTCCCGATACCTCTTCGCGCTGAGTGTCCGTACTTGCCCGCGGCCACGGCTTCTGCGGTAATCCGGGGGGCGATCGCTGCCACGGGGCCGGGGGCATGACTGCGCTGCTGGGGATCATCGGGGGGATCGTGCTGCTGGCACTGGGCGGCGAGTTCGTCGTGCGTGGCGCGCTCGCGCTGGCCCGCCGCACCGGGGTTTCGCCGTTGCTCGCCGGGCTGGTGATCGTCGGCTTCGGAACCTCCGCGCCCGAGTTCACCGTCTCCCTGGATGCCGCCCTCCAGGCCCGCCCCGACATCGCGCTCGCCAACGTGGTGGGCAGCAACATCGCCAACGTCCTGCTGATCCTCGGCATATGCGCGCTACTCGCGCCACTCGCGACGTCCCGCCGCGCCCTGTGGCGCGACGGCGTTGGCATGCTCGCCGCGAGCCTCGCGTTGCCGGTACTGTTGCTCGGTGGTGGTATCGGGCGGGGTGACGGTGCCGTGCTGGTCCTGGCGCTCCTGGGTTACCTGGCCTGGGCCTACGTGGCCGAGACCTACCACGGTGCCGCCTCGGCGGCGGTGCACCGTGACGAGGCCGCGTCGGTTCCGGCGCTGCGTGGAGGACGGGGGCGGGCGCTCGTTGCCCTGATCGGCGGGCTTGCGCTGCTCGTGGGCGGGGCGCGGCTGCTGGTGATCTCGGCGATCGCGTTGGCCCGGGCGCTCGACGTCCCCGAGGCGGTAATCGGCCTGACGGTCGTGGCGGTGGGGACCTCGCTGCCGGAGTTCGCCGTCTCCCTGCTCGCCACGCTCCGCGGACAGGCGGATGTGGCCGTGGGCAATATCCTCGGCAGCAACCTGTTCAACCTGCTGGGGATCCTGGGCGTTACCGCGCTGATCCATCCGCTGTCGGCGGCACCCCGGATCCTTGCGGTGGACCAGTGGGTGATGATCGCCGCTGCCGTGGCGGTGGTCGCCTTTCTCGCCACCCGGCTCGGGCTCGCCCGCTGGGAAGGGGCGTTGCTGCTTGCCGGCTACGCGGTGTACGTGTCCCTCGGCATGACCTGAGGCGGTCAGCGCGCGACGGCGCCGTCCCCGCGTCCGCTCCGGGTGGCGCCGGGGGAGCGTCCGAAGCGCCGGCGGTAGCAGCGCGCGAAGTGGGACGAGGACGAGAACCCGCAGGCGGAGGCGATCTCGAGGATGCTCAGCGTCGACTGGCGTAGCAGGTCGTGGGCCCGGTCGAGGCGCAGCTCCAGGTAGAACTGCCGCGGCGTCCGGTCGAAGTGGCGGCGGAACAGCCGCTCGAGCTGGCGCGGTGAGATGCCCGCGCTTTCGGCGATTTCCCGGGCGGGGAGCTGCTCGTCCAGGTGGGCGCGCATGATCTCCACGGCGCGCAGCAGCCGCGGATGGCGGATCCGGTGTTTGGCCTCCAGAGACATGCGCTGGGCGGCGTGGGCGGGGCGGATGCTCGGGTGGATGGCCTGCTCGGCGACCGCATTGGCGAGCGCCTCGCCATGGTCCCGGGCAATGAGCTCGAGCATCATGTCCAGGCCGGCGACCCCGCCGGAGCAGGTGAGCACGCCCTCGTCGGCCTCGTAGAGCTCGTTGGTGACGTGCAGCCGCGGGAATTCCTCGCGCAGGCTGTCGGCGTTCTCCCAGTGGATGGTGCACCGGCGGTCCTGCAGCAGTCCGGCCCGGGCGAGCAGCAGGGTGCCGGTGGAGGTCGCGCCCAGGGTGATGCCGGCACGGGCGAGCTGGCGCAGCCACTGGGTGATGTCGGGGCTCTCCACCGCGGCGGCGTCGTAGCCGGCGACCACGAACAGCGCGGACAGGCCCTCGCCGTCACCGAATCGCCGCGTGGGGCGGAAGAGCATCCCGTTGCTCGCCGTCACCGGGGCGTCACCCGGGCAGTACAGCGGCCATTCGTAGAGGTGCCGCCCGGAGAGGCGGTTGGCCATGCGCAACGGGTCGATCGCTGCGGCGAGTGAGATCATCGAGAACTGCGGCAGCAGCAGAAAGCCCATCTGGCGCGGGGCCGGTGCGCCCGCGTCCTGCGGTTCGGCGGTCTCCGTGTCGGTCGCGTTCATGGTGGGTTCCGGCCTGTCTCGGCGAGGGAGCGCCCCGATCCGCCGTGCCACGGCCGGATCGGGGCCCGCAGCCCCCAGTATGCCATCCGCGCGTGGGCGGTTCAGACGTGGCGGCCGAGCAGGGCCTCGTCGAAGGGGTACTTGGAGATCATCTCGACGCCGGTGTCGGTGATCAGCACTTCCTCCTCGAGCTTGACGCCCTCCGGGCCGTCCACCTCGCCGATGTAGCTCTCCACGCTCACGACCATGCCCGGCTCGAGCACCCCGTCGCCGGTGAAGCGGTCGAAGTCCACGGAGTGGGCCACCAGCGGCGTCTCGCCGTGCATGCCGACGCCGTGGATGATCGACGGGTAGCGCCGGTCGAGGAAGCGCTCGGGGATGCGCCAGGCGCGCTCGGCGATCTCGCGGTAGCTCATCCCCGGCTGGAGGATGTCGATGTTGTGGTGCACCTGCTCCCAGGCCATCTGGTAGAGGCTCTGCTGATAGCCGGAGGGGCGGCCGGGGCCGACGTGGAAGGTCCGCGAGAAGTCCGAGTAGTAACCGTTGCAGCCGATGGTGTCGGTGTCCAGGGCCACCAGCTCTCCGGGGCGGATCACGCGGTCGCTGGCCTCGTTGAACCACGGGTTGGTCCGCGGCCCGGAGGAGAGCAGCCGGGTCTCGATGAACTCGCCGCCGCCGCGGATCACCTCGCCGTACATGGAGGCGAACAGGTCGGTCTCGGTGACGCCGGGGTGGATGCCGCGTTCCACCGATGCCACGGCGGCCTCGCTCGCGGCCATCGACTGGGCCAGGCAGGCGATCTCCTCACGGGTCTTCAGCCGCCGGCAGTGCAGGGTGTCCTGCATGCAGTCGGCCACCTCCAGACCCTGGGCCTCGAGGTTGAGGGCGAGCAGGTGAGAGCAGCGGTCCAGCCCGACCCGGACGTTGCCGCGGCCGTGGGCGCGCACCAGGTCGGCGATCTCGCGGGCGAAGGGGTCGGCGCTGAGGTTGTCGCGCTGGTTCACCGCCGACCACACGACCTTGGAGGTGCGCGACTCGTCGATGGTCTCCAGCCAGGTGGAGACGTGGGCACTGCCCGGGTACTCGAACAGGATCACCGGGCCTTCCTGAGGCACGTAGATGTAGCGCGTGGAGTTGCGCAGAAAGTAGCCGAACATGTTGCGCGAGCCGGTGGCGTAGCGCTGGTTGTACGGGTCGAAGAGCACCACGGCGGCGTAGCCCTTCTCCGCCATCATCTCGCGCAGCCGGCGCAGGCGCCCGGCGCGCAGGGCGCGGGGCTCGAAGCTCATGGGCACGCTGTCGTAGTTGCCCACCGGGCCGGACGGGGTGAGCGGCCGACCGGTGTCGGGCAGATCGACGTGCGGGTGGGTCATGTCGTCCACGATGGCCTCCTGATCAGTCCGCGAGCTTGTCGCTGCGCTCCAGGCCCTCCTCGAGCTGGCGCTCGTGGATGGGGGCCATGCGCCCGAAGATGCGCTTGGCGCGCTCGGCGCGGCCGATGAACCCGGGCTCGCGGGCATAGCCGAAGATCACCGTGTGCCGCTCGACGTCGCCGTGCACGCGGGCGACGCGGTGCAGCGAGTAGCGGCCGTAGAAGATCTGCAGGTCGCCGGGCTCCAGCGACAGGGTCTTGATCGGGCTGCGATCGCCTTCGAGCACCCGCTGCACCCCCTCGAAGTTCTCGTCCTCTGGGTTGCGGATCTGCGGGCAGTACTCGAAGTCGCCGCCTTGCTCCGGCCGCTGGGTCATCATCGTGACAATGAATTCGTTGGTGTCGTAGTGCCACGGGTGCTGGCAGCCGTCGCGCAGCACGTTGATCACCAGCCCCGCGAGCGGGTCGGCGTACTCGTGGAGCTCCGGCTCGTCCATCGCCGCGGCGATGAAGCGCTGGAAGTCCGGGTTGTGGTAGACGCGGCGCACCGCGGTGTCCTGGGCGATCAGGTCGCCGGCGACGAAGCCGTTGGTGCGGTCGCCGAAGACGTTCTTGGGGTGGTTGTCCGGCAGCGCCGGATCGCCGTCGGAGTTGTACGGGTTGGTGTGGGTCTCGTTGTAGTGCGCCCGCGGGGCGAGCTCGCGGGTCTCGTCGCGGATCGCGGCCAGCGCCTCGGGGCGGATGAAGCCCTTGAGCACGACGCACCCGTCGTCGGCGAGCTGGGCACGGCAGCGCTCGATCAGCGCCTGACCGGCCTCGCCGTCCAGGTCGTGGATCGGGTGGCGCTCCAGGTCGATGATGGCGTCGATGCCGTCGGTCTGCTTCATCTGTTCTTTGGCGACACTCATGGGAGGTCCTCTCTCGTCCTCTGCAAGGATTCGTGAATCAGGCTAGGGATGGTGAATCGATAAGTGAAACGATTTAATTTAATATGTTCGATTGCGATATATCATTGATAGGGCGTTTCCGATGGACACTGAACTCCTTCGTGCCTTCATCGCGGTCGCCGAGAGTGGCGGTTTCAGCGCGGCCGGCAAGGGGCTGAACCGGACCCAGTCCGCGGTTAGCCTGCAGATCAAGCGCCTGGAAGAGCGCGTGGGGGAGGCGCTGTTCGAGCGCACTAGCCGCTCCGTGCGGCTGACCGAGGCCGGGGGCACCTTCCTGCCCTATGCCCGGCGTATCCTCCGGCTCCAGGAGGAGGCGGTGGGCGCGGTGGGCGAGGGTGCGGAGGCGTCGCAGCTGCGTTTCGGGCTCTCCGAGGAGCAGGCGCTCGCGTATCTCCCGGAGGTGCTCGCCGGCTTCACCCGCGCCCACCCGGAGCTCCACCTGGAGGTCATCTGCGAGATGAGTCCGGTGCTCATCCGGCGGCTGGAGGAGGGCGAGCTGGACCTCGCCCTGGCCGTGCGTCACCGCCATACCAAGACCGGCGAGGTGGTCGCCCGCGAGCCGCTGGTGTGGGTGGCCGCGGAGGGCTTCGTGCCGCCGGTGGGGGCGCCCCTGCCGATGGCGGTCAACCCGGAGGGCTGCACCTATCGTGCGCAGGCGTTCTCCGCGCTCAGCCGGGCGGGCTGGGACTGGCGGGTGGTGTACACCAGCCAGAGCCCGACGGGGATCAACCTGGCGGTGCAGGCCGGGCTCGCGGTGACGGTGAAGACCCCGCGTTCCGTGCCCGAGGGCTGCCGCATCCTCGATACGCGCCATGGCCTGCCGGCGCTGCCCCACGTGGATATCGAGCTGCACCGCGCCCCGGGTGTGCTGCCGGCGGCGACGGATGCGTTCGTGGACGCCCTGATGGGCTCGATCGCCCACACCGAGGGGGTGGAGACCGTGACCGCGCCGACCGCACCGGCGCGGTAGCGCTCCATCGTGGCGCCACGTGATCACGGTGCCTCCGTCAGGGCGCGAACCGCTGCAGCTCCCCCGTGCCGGCCCGGCGAGAGGCCCTGGATGGCCTCCGCCAGTGCGTTCGCCCGGGCGGCGCCGAGCACGGGGGCGGCGAGCCGGTGGAACTTGGCGTCGAGCTCGTCGTCGCCGAGCGGCCGCTCCCAGTCGCCGCGCGCCTCGCAGGGCACGCTCGCGATAACGGGGCCGTCCGTGCACTCGATCCGCACCGCGGCCCAGCGTTCCCGGGGGAAGCGGGCGTTGAGGTCCTCGCGTTCCGTCACCGCTACCCGTGCGGCGAGCGCACGGCGCGCCGGGTCATCCAGCGCGGCGTCGGCCACGTCGGCCGCCCCGATGCCGCCGCCAAGGGCACAGGCCACCGACCACGGCAGGCTGTACTGGGCCTCCTCGGTGGTGGCCGGGGCGGCCACCGCGAGGCGGCCCGCCTCGTGGAAGGTCTCCACGACGATGCGGCGGATGGCCGCGGGGTCCCCCGGGATCTCCCCGGCGATGCTGCGCACGGCCTCCACGGCGGGCTGGGCCCAGCGGCAGACCGGGTAGGCCTTGCGGTACTGCTCGCCGATGCGCCAGCGCTGGCCCAGGTCGTCCCAGATTTCCGACACTGCCGGGTCGTCGAGGGTTGCGGCCGGGGCGCCGGTGAAGCCCTCCCGCGCCAGGAAGGCCGCGCTCACGCCCGCCATCGCGCCAAAGGCCGAGCCGTCCTTGACCATGGTGGGGTGATCGATGCAGCGCATCATCTGGCTCCGCGGGCCGTAGAACTCCGCCGTGCCCAGGGCGTGGGCGGTGGCCGCGGTGTCGAGCCCGAGGGCCCGGGCCGCCACGGCGGCGACGCCGAGGGCGTTCCAGGCGCCGGAGGTGTGGTAGTCCGGGGCGGTGGCGTGCAGCGCGATGCCCGCCCGGGTGGCGATCTCGTAGCCCGCGGCGATACGGGTGAGCAGCTCGCCATCGTCGACGGCGGCGGCGTCCGGGAGGGCGAGGAGGCCGGGGACGAGGGCGGCGCCGACGTGGCCCTTGGTCAGCACCTGGCCGTCGTGGGCGTCCAGGGCGTCGGTGAGGGCGGCGCCGTGCAGCGCCGCGCCGACGGCGGACGCAGTGCCGGGGCTGAACAGCAGCGGTACGGCGCCGGGCATCTGGGCACGGGCGAACGCGGCGACGATGCCGCCCAGCCGCGTGCACGTCGCGCCGGCGGCCACGCCGAGGGTGTCGAGCAGGCAGCGCCGGGCCTCCGCGAGCGCGGCCTGCGGGAGGTCGCCCGGTCGCAGGCCGAGGGCCCAGCCGGCGATATCGTCGGTGCTCATCGGTCACCGTACTCCAGCAGCCGGCGCACCAGCGGGGTGTTGGCGTCGCGGTGCGTGGGCATGTCGTAGCGGGCGCGGGCGATGGCCTCGCGGTCCAGCTGCGCGGTCACCAGCGCCTCGCCGTCGTCGGCGGCGGCGAGGACCTCGCCGCGCGGGTCAAGGATCCGGCTGCCGCCCCAGAAGTGGCTGTCGCCTTCCGGGCCGTAGCGGTTGGCCATGATCACCGGCGTGGCATAGGTCATGGCGTAGAAGGTGATATTGGTCAGCCAGTTGCGCTCGTTGGAGAACGACTCGCTGACGATCCCGCTGGCGGAGTTTACCGGTGCGATGAGCACCTCCGGGCGTGCGAGCATGGCGGCGTGGACGAGCCCCGGGTTCCAGAGGTCGGCGCAGATCAGGGGGCTGCCGCGCCAGCCGCCGTCCAGCGCCACCTCGGTGAGCGCCCGCCCGGCGTGGAAGTGCTTGCCTTCCTCCAGGCCGCCGTAGGTCGGCAGGTTGAGCTTGCGGTGGACCGCGACCAGCTCGCCGTCACGCACGATCGCCAGGGCGTTGTAGTACTCGCCCGGCGAGGCCGCCTCGACGAAGCCGGCGGCCACCGTGATCCCGTTGGCGGCCTCGGCGAGCCGCGCCAGGCGGGGGTGGTCCCGGTGCATGGCCACCTCCGGTACGCGCCGCCCGAGGCCGTAACCGGTGAGCGAGAGCTCGGGGAAGACGAGCAGGCCGACGCCCCCGGCCCGTGCCCGGGCGATCCATTCCAGATGCCGGTCGAGGTTGGTGTCGGGCTCGCCGAGTGCGCAGTCGATCTGGGCCGCGCCGGCGAGGAGGGAGGTCTGTTCGGTCATGGTGCTCCGGCGTGGTGGCGGAATTGCAGGGTCGGTCTTCGCGGCGGACGAAGGCGGCGGACCGGCGGCCCGCCGCTGCGGCTGCGGACCTCACATGAGGTCGTGCTTGTTGAGGAAGTCCTCCGCGACCCGCTCGATGCTCTCCTTGTCGACGTCCACGCGGGCGTTCAGTGCCGCCATGGTGTCGTCGTCGAGTAGCGCGGACAGGGCGTTCATCTGCTCACGCAGCTTCGGGTTCGCCTCCAGGGTGTCCTTGCGCACCACCGGCGTGAGGGCATAGGAGGGGAAGTAGTTGCGGTCGTCGTTGAGCACGCGGAAGTTGAAGGCCGGGATGCGCCCGTCGGTGGCGAACACCAGGGCCACGTCCACCTCGCCCTCCTTGAGCGCGGAGTAGGTCAGCCCGGAGTTCATGCGCTTGATGTCGCCGCGCGGCACGCGGAAGCCGTAGGCGCGCATCATGGGCTTGAAGCCGTCCGGTCGCGCATAGAACTCGGCGTTCACGGCGATGGTGATCTCGTCGCCACCGTTGACCGCGTCGGCGAGGTCGGAGAGGGTCTCGATGCCGCGTTTCTCGGCGTCGTCCTCGCGCATGGCGAGCGCGTAGGTGTTGTTGGCGTCGGATGGCGCGAGCCAGACCAGACCCTTCTCGGCGTCGAGCTCCTTGACCCGCTCGTAGGTCTCCTCGGGCCCCAGGTCTTCCTCGACCTTGTTGTAGGTGATTAGCGAGGTGCCCGTGTACTCCCAGTAGAGGTCGACCTGGCCATTGGTCTGGGCCTTGCGCAGGACGGTGGAGCCCATGCCGTCGCGCTTGTCGACGTCGTAGCCCTGGGCGTCGAGGTACTGGGCGGTCATGGAGGCGAGCAGGAGCTGCTCGGTGAATCCCTTGCCGCCGACGACGATCTCGGCGGAGGCGTTGTTGCCGAGGGCGAGCAGCCCGGCGGCGACGGTGGCGGTAACGAGCTTGCGTAGCATGGTAGTTCTCCTGATTGGCTTCGGTCTCGTCAGGCGGGGTTTCGCAGCGGATTGACCCCCTTGGGAACGGTGAGGAACGCCACCGCGGCGACGACCATGTCGACCACCACGGCGAGGGCGGCCGTGGGGATCGCGCCGGCGAGCATCATCACGGGCCGGTCCAGGGCGATGCCGGTGAAGATCAGTTCGCCGAGCCCGCCGCCGCCGATGAGAAACGCCAGCGGCACGGTGCCGACGTTCACCGACAGCGCGATGCGGATGCCCGCGAAGATCACGAACAGCGCGTTGGGCAGCTCCACGCGGAAGAGCATCTGCGTGGCGCTCATCCCCATGCCGGCGGCGGCCTCCTTCATGTGCGGCGGCACCGCCTTGATCCCGGCGTAGGTGTTCCGGGCAATCGGCAGGATGGTGTAGACGAACAGCGCGAAGATCGCAGGGACGCGACCGATGCCGAGCAGCGTCATCGACAGCGCCAGCACCGCCAGGGTCGGGATGGTCTGGCCGATGTTGAGTACCTGCATCGCGGGTTCCGCCACGCGGGCGAAGCGCGGCCGGCTGAGGAGCACGCCCACGGGCACGGCGAAGGTGATCGCCAGTCCCCCTGAGATCAGCATCAGCTCGATGTGCTGGCCGAGCAGGTAGGTGATATCGCCGCGGTAGTAGAGGAACTCGTCGATGAACCCGCTGCCCTCGGTCCACACCCCGAGCAGGAACATCACCACCAGCGCGGTCCCGTAGAAGAGTCTCTGCGGTGACTGCAACAGCATGGCTTACTCCTGCGGCCGGTAGGTCGCGCCCAGGTAGCGGGTGATCCCGCGCTGGGTGAGGGTGCCCGCCAGGCGCCCGTCTTCGTCGACGCAGGCCAGCCAGGTCGTGTCGTGGGAGAACATCAGCGAGGCGACCTTGCGCAGGTCGTCGTCCAGGTGGGCGAGGGCATCCACGCCGTAATAGTGCTCGCCGCATTTGCCGCGGCGCGTCTCGGCGGTGGAGCGCATGACCATCCCCACCGGCTGGTGGTGCTCGTTCACCAGGGTGATGGCGTAGTGGTAGCCGCGCTCGTCCATGAGCTCGAGGGCCCGGCGGAGGTCATCGTCGTGGCGGACCACCGGTACGTCGTCCTCCATGACGTCGCGCACCCGGGCCAGCTGCATGCGCTTGAGGGCGCGGTCCTCGCCGAAAAAGCTCTCCACGAAGTCGTTCTTCGGATGGGCGAGGAGGTCGTCGGGGCGGTCGTACTGTACCAGCCGGCCGGCGCGGAAGATGGCGATGCGATCGCCCATCTTGATCGCCTCGTCGATGTCGTGGCTGACGAAGAGGATGGTCTTGTTCAGCTCCGATTGCATGCGCAGGAACTCGTCCTGGATCACCGCGCGGTTGATCGGGTCGATGGCGCCGAAGGGCTCGTCCATCAGCAGCACCGGCGGGTCTGCGGCGAGCGCGCGGATCACGCCCACGCGCTGCTGCTGGCCGCCGGAGAGCTCGCCGGGGTAGCGGCCCATGAACGCGGACGGGTCGAGGGCGACCATGTCCAGCAGCTCCCGCGCCCGCTCGCGGGTGCGCTTGCGGTCCCAGCCGAGCAGTCGCGGCACCACCGATATGTTCTCCTCGATGGTCATGTTCGGGAATAGCCCGATCTGCTGGATTACATAGCCGATGCTGCGGCGCAGGTCCGTGGTGTTCATGCCGGTGGTGTCCTCGTCGTTGATGGACACCCGGCCGGAGGTGGGCTCGATGATGCGGTTGATCATCTTGAGCGTGGTGGTCTTGCCGCAGCCGGAGGGGCCGAGGAGGATGCAGATCTCACCGTCCGGCACGTCCATGGTGATGTGGTCGGCGGCGGTTACCGGTCCCTCCGGCGTCTCGAAGACCTTGGTCAGATTCTCGATGCGGATCATTCGGCTCCCCTTGTCGTTGTTCAGCCCCCGGCGCGCTGCAGCCCGCGCGGCGTGAGCCGCCGCTGCAGGCCGAGCAGGCCGAAGTCGGCGGCGATCGCGAGCAGGCTCACGGCGACGGCGCCGACGATGAGCTGGCGCGGATCGGTCTGGCTGATGCCCCGGCTGATGAAGGTCCCCAGGCCCCCGGCCCCGATGTAGGTGGCGATGGCCATCACGCCGATGTTCATGACCACGGCGGTGCGCACGCCGGCCATGATCACCGGAACCGCCAGCGGGATTTCGACCATGCGCAGCCGCTGCATCGGACTCATGCCCACGCCCCGGGCCGCCTCGCGCAGGGCCGGGTCGACGTCGTTGATGGCGGTATAGGTGTTACGGATGATCGGCAGCTGCGAGTAGAGCAGTACGGCGATCACCGCCGGCACGTAGCCGATACCCTGGCCGATGGTCGAGAGGATCGGGATCATCACGCCGAACAGCGCGATGGACGGGACGGTGATTACCATGGAGGCGATGTAGAGCACGATGTTGGCGACGCGCTGACTCTGGGTAATGGCGATGCCGATCGGCACACCGGTGGCGACGGCCAGGCCGACGGCGACCGCCACGAGGGCGATGTGCTCGATCGTGCGGTTGACCAGCACGTCGACGTTGTCGGCGATGAAGGTGATGATGTCCAAGTATCGACCCCTCCGTTCACGCGGGTTGTCCACGGGGTGGGCGTATTCTTCCGCGGGCGGTTGCACGGGGGCCGCCGCGGGGCGCGCTTGTGCCGGCGCGTCTTCAGCGTGAACTCAGGTTAGCGGGGAGGGGCTGGGGATAATGCGACATATGCGCCACATAAGGATATGCAGCCGACATATATGGCACTTGACTCATGGACGGACGGAAATATCCATGATTTGAATCAACCCGAACCCGGATGAAATGGGTCCGGGTTGGGGCCGTTCAGTGGCCGAAGTAGTGGGCCACGTAGTCCTCGAAGGAGACGGTGTCGTCCGCTTCGATTGCCGCCTGCTCGGCGAGGGATTCCCGCGATGCCGCCTCGAAACGTTCGGCCAGCCCGGGGTCGAGCGGGGTGCTCTTGAAGGTGTGCTCGTGGGCGCGGGATACCCGCATGGCGAACTCGATGAAGTCCTCGTCGTGCTCGCGCATTTCCGCGAGCACCCGCGCGGAGGGGGTCAGCGCCGGGTCTTCGACGCGCCGCCGGTATTCCGCGAGGGCGGCGGTGTAAGGGGCGTCGGCGGTGTGGGCGTCGAGCATGCGTGCAGGCGCCGCCAGGGCGTCGAAGAGCTCGCGGGCCCAGTCCGTGAGGGTTACCTCGCTGCCGTCGCCGCGGTAGAGCACCAGCCCCGGCTCGCGGCCCTTGCGCGCCACCAGTCCCTGGTTGTGGTTGATCCGTCCCTGCTCGTGGGCGTCGATGGGGGGGCTGTCCTGGAGCAGGCAGAACAGCAGCAGCGTCTCCATGAACAGCAGCTGGGGCACGTCCACACCCACGGGCTCGAACGGGTTGAGGTCCAGTGCCCGGATCTCGACGTACTCCACGCCGGCGCGGCGCAGTGCCGTGGTGGGGCGCTCGCCGGAGTTCGCCACCGCCTTCGGGCGAACGAAGCTGTAGTACTCGTTCTCGATCTGGAGGATGTTGGTGTTGAGCTGGCGCCATTCGCCGTCGACATGGGTGCCGATGCGCGCGTACTCCGGATCCTCCGTGGAGATGGCGGCGGTGAGGTCGCGCACGTAGCTGTCGAGGTCGTTGTAGGAGACCGACAGCCCGGCCTGTGCCTTGTTCTTGTAGCCGATGTCGCTCATGCGCAGCGATGTGCCCCAGGGCTCGTAGAACGTGCCCTTGCCCATGGTCTCGAAGTGCAGGTTCTCCCCGTGGGTGAACGAGCGGCAGATCGCCGGCGAGGCGCCGAACAGGTAGGGCACCAGCCAGCCGTAGCGCTGGAAGTTGCGGATCAGTGCGAAGTAGGCGCCGGAGCGGTATTCCTTTGCCGGCCGGGTGTCACCGTCCGCGGCCTGCACGGCGGCCAGGAAGCCGTCGCTGAACGAGTAGTTGAAGTGGATGCCGGCAATGGCCTGCATGGCGCGGCCATAGCGCCAGTCGAGGCCGTGGCGGTAGACGTGCTTCATGCGCCCGACGTTGGAGCGGCCGTACTCGGCGATGGGGATGCTCGCCTCGCCGCCGACGATGCACGGCATGCTCGTCGCCCACAGCAGCTCGTCACCGATGTTGTGGTAGGTGAAACAGTGGACGTCGGTGAGAAAGGAAACAGTCTCCCGGGTCGTGGGATACGGCGGGGTAATGAACTCCAGCAGCGCCTCCGAGTAGTCCGTGGTAATCCACGGATGACACAGCGCCGAGCCCAGGGAGGCCGGATGGGAGGTCTGCGAGATGGTGCCGTCGCGGGTGACCCTCAGGCTTTCCTTCTCCAGCCCCTTGTGGCTGTCGCGAAGCATCAGGGGGGCGTCACCGTCGAGGAGTCGGCGGGCGCGGTCGTTAGAGCTGGCGTTCATGAGTGATCGGTATCCTCGCGGCCGTGTTCGGTGCGGGTGGCGCGGCGGTGTCATGGACGCCGCCGGCTACGGGTCATTCGCCGAGGTCGCCGCCGCCGTCTCCGAGGCGGATGCGCAGGCCGAGGTCGTTGCGCGAGTCGGCGTGCTCCAGCGCCGACTCGCGGGTGATCTGGCCTGCCTCGTAGAGGCGATAGAGGGATTCGTCGAAGGTCTGCATGCCGTCTTCGAGGCCCTGCTTCATCGCCTCCTTGAGCTCGTCGATTTCACCGCGCTCCAGGAGGTCTGAGACATATGGGGTGTTGAGCAGGATCTCAACGGCCGGCACACGCCCGCCCTCGCGGGCCGGGATGAGACGCTGGCTGACTATGGCGCAGAGGTGCTGCGAGAGGTCGTTGCGCAGCTGGTGGTGCGCCGTCTCCGGGAAGAAGTTGAGGATGCGGTCCAGGGTCTGATTGGCGTTGTTCGCGTGCAGCGTGGACAGGCACAGGTGGCCGGTCTCGGCATACGCGAGGGCGTGCGCCATGGTCTCGCGCTCGCGGATCTCGCCGATGAGGATGACGTCCGGCGAGCCGCGCATCGCGTTGGCCAGCGCGCGTTCGTAGGAGTGAGTGTCCAGCCCGATCTCGCGCTGGTCGATGATGCAGCGCTTGTGCTGGTAGAGATACTCGATGGGGTTCTCTACCGTAAGGATGTGGCCGGAGTGCTGGGTGTTGCGGTAGTCGATCAGCGAGGCGAGGGTGGTGGACTTGCCGGAGCCCGTCGCGCCGACCACCAGTACCAGCCCGCGGGGTTCGAGCACCAGCTCGCGCAGCCGCGTGGGCAGGTTCAGCGCCTCCAGGTCCGGGATCTCGTGGGTGATGAAGCGGATCACCATCGACACGGAGCCGCGCTGGCGGTAGATGTTCACGCGGAAGCGCCCGAGCCCCCGGGGCGAGTAGGCCAGGTTGATCTCGTATTCCCGCTCGAACTCCTCGCGCTGCGGCTCGGTCATCACCCAGTGCGCGAGCCGCTCGATCTCGTCGGCGGCCAGCTTGCGGTCCGGTTCGATTGCCCGGATGCGCCCGTCGATGCGGATCCCTACCGGCGCCCCGGCACTGAAGAACAGGTCCGAGGCGTTGTGCTTCGGCATCAGCTGCAGGTATCGGTCCAGCTCCATCCTCGTTTCCTTCGCCGCGGTCCGGCGGACTCCGTGCGCCCCGGCATCGGCGGCAAGCCTGGATTGCCGCGACATGATAGCGCCTCACGTGACGCGGGTCACAGCACTGCGGCACCTGCGGTGCCAAGCGGTCGCCGGGGCGCGGTCCCTGCCTGTGTGCCGCCGGTCCCGCCGCGGTCCCTCGCGTCGGGCGTCCCGGGGGTATTGGCGTGCGTTAGCGGTTCGGCGGGCGGCAATGCGCGTTCACACCGGCGCGGCCCGATGACGCAAAACGCGAGCAATGTCGTGGTGAGGCCACCCCCGGTCCCCCTGTGTATGCGGCGACACGACTGACGAGGATCAACCAAGGTCGTCCGGAGGTGTAATACGGACGATCAGGTTAGTATTCTTCCAAGTTGCGGCCCGCGTTGCGGACCGGATGGGGGATCTATCGGCGGGGCGTCGCGTACGTCTCCCGCCGGGGGCAGTAATGGCACTCGGCACGCCGGTGCGTGCAGGAGATACAACACCTTGTACAGGGAGCCGCGACGGCATGGCGCGTAGCGAGTGGCTTACGCGCGTCGAGGCGATGATGCGGGCACTGCCGGAGGCGGCGGTGCTCATCGACGGCGGGCACCGGGTACGTGGTCTCAATACGGCCGCGGCCGCGCTGTTCTGGGAGCGCCCCGGGGCGTTACGGGGTGCCGATATCCGCGCGCATCTGGGTACGAGCGACACCGGGGCCGCGGTGACCGACCTCACTGCCCTGGCGCCCGGCGATGTCACCGCCGGCGGGGGTGGGTCGGGCTGGCTGCTCGGTGCGCGCTGCCGCGACGGGAGTGAGCGCCCGGTGCGGGTCACGGTGTCGGGTTTCCACGAGGAGGCGGATGGCCGGCACTATTACTTCGTCATCCTGCGGCCGGTGCGGGCCACCGACGGTGAGCGAGGGCATGACCGGCGCTGGCCGGCGGTTTTCGAGGCGGTTCAGGATGCGGTGTTCCTGCTCTCCGCCGGGGAGGGCGAGGTCCTGGAGCTCAATCCCGCGGCCGGTGAGCTCATCGGTTATACCGCGGCGGAGGCGCAGGGCCTCGATTTCGCCGGGCTCGGCGCGGAGGGCTGCTGCGGTGGCCCGGCGACCTTCGGCAGGCGGCTCTCGGCGGCGGCCGAAGGCGCTCCCCAGCGCTTCGAGTGGCCCGCGCAGCGGCGTTCCGGCTCGGTCTGCTGGCTGGATGTCAGCCTCAGCGCGGTGGACCTGGACGGGACTGCGGCGGTGGCGGTGGTGGCGAGGGACGTAACCGAGCGCCGGCGTACCGACGTGCGGCTGCGTCAGGCCGCGCGGGTGCTGGCCTCGACCCGTGAGGGCGTGACCATCACCGATCCGGAGACCCGGATCCAGAGCGTCAACCGCGCGTTTACCGAGATCACCGGTTATTCGGAGGCGGAGGTGCGCGGGGCGACGCCCGCGATTCTCTCCTCCGGCCACCACGACCGCGAGTTCTACGACCGTATGTGGCAGGAGCTCGTCGATCATGACCAGTGGCAGGGCGAGATCTGGAACCGGCGCAAGTCCGGTGACATCTATCCGCAGTGGCTGACGATCACCGCGGTGCGCGACGGCGGCGGCGCGCTGATCAACTACGTCGGCGTGTTCTCCGATATCAGTCGCATCAAGCACTCCGAGGCGGAGCTGGAACAGCTCGCCCACTACGATCCGCTCACCGAGCTGCCCAATCGCCAGCTCCTGAACCTGCGACTCGAGCACGCCCTGAGCCGGGCCCGCCGCCATGGCCACCGGGTGGCGCTGCTCTATATCGACCCGGACGGCTTCGGCGTGGTGAACGACAGCTTCGGTTACGCGGCTGGCGATGAGGCACTGTGCGCGCTTGCCGAACGCGTGCGCTCGCGGCTGGGTAACGAGGACACGCTGGCCCGGCTCGGCGGCGACCAGTTCGCGGTGATGCTCGAGACGGCGCCCGGTACCGACGGCGTCGCGGTCATCGCCCAGAGCATCATCCAGTGCTTCGACGAGCCGATCCGGCTGTCCAGCGGTGAGCAGGTGCTCCTCGGGGTGAGCGTGGGCATCAGCATCTTCCCGGACGACCGGGTGGACGACGCCGGTACGCTCATCAGCAACGCCGATGCGGCCCTGCACCAGGCCAAGAACGAGGGGCGTCAGACCTACCGCTTCTACGCGGCACACCTGACCCGGAGCGCCCAGCGCCGGCTCGGCCTGCGCAGCGAGCTGCGCCGGGCCATCGACGAGCACGAGCTCGTTCTCCACTACCAGCCCATCGCCCGGGCGCGGGACGGTCGGGTGGTGGGCGCGGAGGCGCTGGTGCGATGGCATCATCCCAACGAGGGCCTGCTCGGGCCGGAGCAGTTCATACCGCTCGCGGAGGAGGCGGGACTGATCGAGTCGCTGGGCGACTGGGTACTCGACCACGCCTGCGGCCAGGCTGCGCGCTGGAACAGCGAGGGCCCGGCGCCGTTGTGGGTGTCGGTGAACCTTTCCGCCCATCAGGTTCACGCCAGCGGTATCGAACGTCGGGTGGGCGCCGCGCTCGCCGCATCGGGGCTGCCGCCGGACCGGCTGCACCTGGAGATCACCGAGACGGTACTGATGGGGTCGGGGGATGCGGTGAGCGCCACGCTCCAGCGGCTCAAGCGCCTGGGCGTTCACCTCTCACTGGACGACTTCGGTACCGGCTACTCGTCGCTCGCCTATCTCAAGCGCTTCGCCGTGGATACGCTCAAGGTCGACCGCGCCTTCGTTCAGGATCTGGAGCGCGATGACGACGATGCGCAGATCGTTTCGACGATCGCGGCCATGGCCCATAATCTCGGTCTGGAGGTAATCGCCGAGGGCGTGGAGACGCCCGGTCAGGCGGAGCACCTGCGCCGCCTGGGCTGCGATTACCTCCAGGGGTTCCTGCTTGCGAGACCGGCGCCCGCGGACGTGTTCGCGCAACGGCTGGCGGCGGCCGGCAGGGACGAATGGGACGAACAGCACGGCGCGTGAGGAGGCGAGCGTGGACGAACAGACCCGTACCGAGCTGGAGGCGGCGGCGTTCCGCCGGCTGGTGGCACACCTGCGCGAGCACACCGAGGTCCAGAACATCGACCTGATGAATCTTGCCGGTTTCTGCCGCAACTGCCTGTCCAAGTGGTATCTCGCCGCCGCGGAGGAACGCGGCGTCGGCATGGACTACGAGCAGGCGCGGGAGGACATCTACGGCATGCCCTACGAGGAGTGGAAGGCCCGCTACCAGACCTGACCGCCGTGACGCCGTCCGCGTGGCGGTGGCCCGGGGGAAGGGCGGGAGCCGTGGATCGGGCGCGGCCACGGACGGTGTGCGACGGGCACCGCGGCCGGGATCGGGATGTCGCACGCCTACGGCGCCCGACCTACGTGGTGTGACCGTCGTGGGCGGGTGTCACGATATCGATGCGGCTCGGTGTTATGGTCCTGTCGGCCGACGGTGATCGGGTAGAGCCGGGGTGTCGCGCGATGTCCTCCCAGGGCTCCTTGCCCGTAGGTCGGCTACGGCCACGCGCCGTGTCCATGCCTACGCGGCTGGCCGGTTCCCCGCAACCGCCAGGTTCTGCCCGGCGATCGGCCGTCGGTTGCCAGGAGCGACCGACCTACCCGAGCCCCATAGTGTTGTAGGTTGGCTGCTCCTGGCAGCCAACATCCCGCCCTGCGGCGCTGGTAACGTCGACTGCCTTGAGCGGCCGACCTTACAACCGCGACATAACCCCGATGTGCGTACGTTCTGCCAGCACCAACGCAGACGGAGCAAGCCGGGAGCGGTAACTCGGTTGCCCCTCGCAAACGACGGCTACGGCTGCGGTGGCGTCGTCCGGTTTGCTGGACGGAGAGGTGGACCAAGCGCCTGTCGGCACAGCGGGATGCCGTACGCCACCGGTGGCTGATCCAGAGGTGGTGTCGCTGCGCATGCCGGGGCGGCGCTCGTGTGCAGGGTCCCGTAGGCGCGGCCGGGTATCGCCCGTCTCCGGTGTCCAGCCCCGGATCCGCGTGCCCGGACCTGACGATGGGTCGGGGAGCGTTACTCCGGCCGGTGCGAGGCCAGCCACTCCAGCACGCGGACCCGGCGGTCGTCGTCGTTCAGCCCTTCGGCACCGGCGGCCCGCAGGACCGAGGCCGGCCAGCCGGTGCCGCCTTCCACCAGTTCTTCGAGCGTGCCCCACCAGATGATGCGGAAACGTCCGTCGAGCGCGTTGTTGTAGGCCTCGCGCAGCGCCGGGGCCAGGCCGGCGACGGACAGCGGCGTGAGCGCGCGTTCCAGCTCCGTCTTGAGCTCGATGAGCGTGCCGCCCTCGACGCCCCAGCGCTGGGGCTCCATGCGCACCAGGTACTGCTGCAGCTCTGCGACGTTGCGGAACCACTCGATGACCTCGCTCTCGCCATCGCTGGTTACCGCGGCTACCGGATAGCGTTGCGGATCGCGCCGACGCGTGAGCCGCTCTATCTGCGCAAAGGGTTTGCCTTCCCAGCCGTACATCATGCCCGTCGTGACTGCCCCTAAACCCGTTACCCTACTACCGAGCGGGGGGGCGGGCATACCGGCGGCCGGTCAGGCGGACCGCATCAGGCGGCTCGCCACGACGGCGTCCAGAGAGATCCGCCCCGGTCCGTGGGCGATGATCGCCAGCAGCATCGCCGCCCAGGGCAGGTGGTAGGCCTGCCACGCGTCCGGGATCGTGAGCTGGATGATCGCGGTCATCGCAAGCATCCCGGCGGCGGCGAGGCGGGTCCCCAGGCCCAGGACCAGCATGACGGGGAACACCAGCTCACCGATGCCGGAGAGGGTCGCCATCAGCGCCGGGAAAGGGTAGGCGTACGTCCCGCCGAGAATGTGCAGGCGGAAGTCGTTGGTGAACAGCCACACCGCGCCGGGCGAGGGCTGGAGAAACCCGTCGAATTTAGTCAACCCCGAGTGCCAGAACGGGATTGCCATGGTGAGGCGCAGCACGAGCTGGGGCACGCTCGCCGGCAGCCGGCCGAGCCAGGTGCTTATCACCCCGGGTATCCGCGAGGCCCGGTTCAGCCCGGTGACGATCGGTGCAGTCGCGACGCGCATGGGGTCTCCCTCCCTTGCAGGCTTACGGGTCGAGGCGGTAGCCGGCGAGTGCGCCGGTCGTCAGGAGCGCCTGAAGCACGGTGGCCAGGTCGAAGGACGCGTCCGCCTCGGCCACGGTTCCCGCGGCCTCCGGCAGGCTCTGGCCCGTATCGAGTGCGCGGATGAACACGTCCGCCCGGCCGGGCAGGCACTGTGTGTACACCTGGAGGACGGGCCGGGTGACCAGTGCGGTGCCGCCGCCGCTGCCGAGATCCACGGGGCGGACGGACTCGTCGTGGGTGTTCGTCTCCCAGATCGACGTTACCGGCCAGGGGCTGGCCACGATCCGTGTGGCCGGGTGCAGCGTGAGCCGCAGGCCGGTCAGGGCGTCCGCGTGCACATTGGAGAGTGCCTCCGGGGCAAGGGCGTCGGCGTCGGCGGCGTGATAGGCCTCCAGTCTGGCGCGTTCGAGCCGGGCGACGTCCGGGAGGTACGGCAGTCCGGCGGCGGCGCGGAAGGTCTCGATGAACGCGGGAAAGCCGGCGCCGTAGGCCAGCAGTACCGGTGAGTCCGGCAGTTCGTCGGCCACGTACGTCCGCGCCATGGCGTGGAAGAACGCCTCGCCCACCAGTCGTTCGGTGACCGGATAGGCCTCGCGCAATGCCTCCACGAGGCTGACGTGGATGTTGTTGCGGTGGATGTCGAGCCGTCCCGGCGGCGTCACGCCGGCGGGGGCGGGTGCGCCCGGACGGCGCAGCGCGCTGGCCAGCGCTGTCTCGAGGGTTGCAGAGGCGCTCATGAGGTGGCCTCCCGGGGGGCGTCGGTGAGCCGGGTGTCGGCCCGCCGCGCCTCGTCGAGGAGGACCGGCAACTCGGGGACGTCGCCGTCCCACTCGATCAGTGTCGGCACTGGACCGCTGCGGAGGAGGGTGCGCTCGTAGAGCGCCCAGACCGTGTCAGCGACCCGTCGGTCATGGCTGTCGATGGCGAACGGGGCGCCGGTGTCGTCGTGGCCCAGGGCATGGCCGGCGAGATGGATCTCGTCAACGGGACCGGTGGGAAATGCGTCGATGTAGGCGGCCGGGTCGTGGTCGTGGTTTGTCGCCGACACGGCGACGTTGTTCACGTCGAGCAGCAGGCCGCAGCCACTGTGCCGCGCGAGTTCGCTGAGGAAGGTCACCTCGTCCATTTCATCGCCGCCGAAGCACACGTAGGTGGACGGGTTTTCGATGAGGATGCGCCGGCCCAGCGTGCACTGCACCCGGTCGACACGGTCGATCACGCGGACCAGTGTCTCCCGCGTGTAGGGCAGGGGCAGGAGGTCATTGAAATAGGCGCCGCCGTGACCGGACCACGCCAGGTGCTCGGAGACGAGCGCGGGCTCGTAGCGGTCCACCACGCCGCGGAGGCGGGCGAGGTGGGCGGTGTCCAGGGCGCCCTCGCCGCCGATGTTCATCCCCACCCCGTGCACGGACAGCGGGTAGCGCTCGCGCACGGCGGCAAGCCAGGCGTGGGGTGGGCCGCCGGCGCCCATGTAGTTCTCTGCGTGGACCTCGAAGAAGCCCACGTCCGGGCGCTCGCCGACGACGCTCGCGTAATGCCGGGCCTTGAGCCCGACGCCGGCTCGCGCCGGCATCGGGTCCGCAGGCGGCATCATGGACGTCCGCGTGGCTGTTTCGGACATGATTGCCTCCATGAGCGGCGTCCCTGACCGGCCGGCGTTAGCCCTTGGCGGGCACGTCCCGGTCCAGCGGCTCGAGGCTGCCGGTGCGACCGCCGGGCAGCGCCATGGACTCGCAGGTGCCGGCGGGCACGAGCTTCCAGACGTTGCCCTGGTAGTCCACCGAGGAGGTCCCGGCGCAGGTGGTCCCGGGGCCGGCCTTGCAGTCGTTCTGGCCGGCCTTGGCGACGCCGTAGCACTTGACCATGTCCTTTTCGGCGGCGACGGCCGTGCCCGTGAGCGCGGCACCGCTCAACGCTAGGGCGAAAGCGCCGGCGAGGCCGAGGGCGGTGTAGCGGTTGGTGGTGGACATAACGTGTCTCCTCTTGCGCGTTGTCGGGTGTTTCGCACCGCGGCGTTGCCGTCGCGACGCTCGGGAGTAATCATGGTGGGCACGGCGGGCCGCGCCCATTCGGTTCATTACGTAAGGGATTCCGCGTAGCAGCCGCGTGCGCGGCGCCTAGCGGGTCAGTCATTCAGCGCCGCAGGTGCGGTGGACGACCGGGAGGGTCGATGCATCAGCAGGAATTCGCGCTCGATACCGGCGGGCGTGGCACGGTGGAGATCACCCGCCGCGTCGCGGACGTGGTCTCGGAGGCCGGCGCGGGGGACGGGCTCTGCCACGTGTTCGTGCGCCACACCAGCGCCTCGCTCATCATCTGCGAGAACGCCGATCCCTCCGTGCGCCGGGACCTCGAGACGGTCGCGGCGCGGCTCTTCCCCGACGGCGATCCGGCCTACGTGCACGACGCGGAAGGCCCGGACGACATGCCCGCCCACCTGCGCAGCGTGTTCACGAATTCAGGGCTCACTGTGCCCGTGAGTACCGGTCGGCTGGCGCTGGGCACCTGGCAGGGCATCTATCTGTGGGAGCACCGCCGGCACGGCCATCGTCGTTCGGTGGTGGTCAGCGTCTGGCACTGAGACACGGGGGCGGCATGGCGAAGGAAAAGACCGGCGGCAACGGCCGCGAGTCCGGACGGCCGGACGTCAAGCCAGGACACGGCAAGTTCGCCGTGCTGGGACTGGGCAACTTCGGGACCACGGTGGCGCAGCAGCTCGAGGAGCTCGGTAACGAGGTGCTGGCGGTCGACGAGGACGAGGAGCGGGTGAACACCCTGGCCGAGGAATTCACCCACATCGTCTCCGCGGATGTGCGCGACGAGCGCGCCCTGGAGGAGCTGGGCCTCGGGGACTTCGACGCCGCCGTGGTGGCGATCGGCGAGAACCTGGAGTCGAACATCCTGTGCACGCTGGGGCTCAAGCACCTCGGCGTGCCGCGGGTGTGGGTCAAGGCCAAGAGCCCGGCACACCACCGCATCCTCAGCAAGCTCGGGGCGGACCGCATCGTCCACCCGGAGTTCGAGATCGGCGTGCGCGTGGCCTACTCGCTCAACTACCCGTTCGTGCTGGACTACATCAGCCTCGGCAGCGACTACTTCGTGGTCGAGCTGGCGCTGAGCGAGACCGTCACCGACTCCACGGTGGGTGATCTCGAGCTGGAAGAGCGCTTCGGTATCGAGCTGCTCGCACTCAAGCGCGGCGATGAGCTGATCCGCGACGAGAAGACCGTCACCGCCCTGCGGGAGGGCGACCGGCTGGTCGTGGTTGGCAAGCAGGTGCACCTCCGCGCTCTCGCGGACATCCTATGAGGCACTGGATGCGTTTCCAGCGGCCGCCCTCGCGCCGCCGGCGGCGCATCGTGCGGCTGCCGCCGCCGCTCACCCTCGCGGTCACCTTTCTCGCCCTGATCGTGATCGGCACGGTACTGCTGAGCCTGCCCTGGGCGACCATACGGCCGATCAGCCTGCAGCAGGCCGCCTTCACGGCGACCTCGGCGGTGACCGTCACCGGCCTGGTGGTGGTGGACACGGCGGCGACCTTCACGCGTTTCGGCGAGCTGGTCATTGCCGTGCTCATCCAGCTCGGCGGCCTCGGTGTGATGGCCTTTGCGGTACTCGCGCTCTCCGCCCTCGGGCACCGCATCGGCCTGAGCCACCAGATGCTCCTGCGCGAGGACCTCAACCGGACCTCCATCGGGGACGTGGTCGGCCTCGTGCGGGTGATCTTCCTGCAGGTGATCCTCTTCGAGCTGGTGGGCACGCTGCTGCTCGCGGCACGCTGGGTGCCCGTTCAGGGCTGGGGGGATGGGCTGTTCAACGCCGCCTTCCATGCGATCTCCGCGTTCAACAACGCGGGCTTCTCGCTGTTCCACGGCAGCCTCGCGCAGTGGGCGGGGGACCCGGTGGTGAACCTCACCATCCCGGCGCTCTACATAGCGGGCGGGCTCGGCTTCGCCGTGGTCAACGAGCTGCTCGCGAGACGCAGCATCCGCCGGCTGTCGCTGCATACCAAGCTGATGCTGATCGGCACGATCGCGCTCAACGTCTGGGCGGTTGCCGCCTTCGCCGGACTGGAGTGGCACAATCCGGAGACCCTGGGCGGGCTCGCGCATACCGGCGACCGCCTGTGGGCGGCCTGGTTCCAGGGCACGACACCACGTACCGCCGGGTTCAATACCGTGGACATGGGCGGCATCACGGATGCCAGCGCGCTGATGATGATCTCGCTGATGTTCATCGGTGGTGGCAGTACCTCGACGGCCGGCGGTATCAAGGTCACCACCTTCATGGTGCTGATCTTCGCGACCGGCGCGTTTCTGCGCCGGCGCCACGAGCCCGTGGCCTTCGGCCGCACCATCGGCGCGGAGGACGTGCTCAAGGTCCTCGCGCTGACCTTCATCGGGCTGCTCGCGGTGATGATCGGTGCGTTCCTGCTGGTGGCCACGCACAATCTGCCGTTCCTGGACATCGCCTTCGAGGCGGCGTCCGCCTTCGGCACGGTCGGGCTGTCCCGCGGGGTAACCCCGGAGCTCAACACCTTCGGCGAGTGGGTGATCATGGCGCTGATGTTCCTCGGGCGCGTGGGGCCGCTGTCGGTGGGCTTCGTGCTCGCCACGCCGGCGACCCGGCTACTTCGTTATCCGAGGGCGAGTGTCTACCTCGGCTGAGCCGGCGGGTGCCGGAAAACGCCGTCGCTGTTCCAGGCTAACGCCGGGACGGCGAGGGCGGTTCCCTCCCCCGGTGTATTGGCGCAGAGTGGCGGCAGGAGGTGCGGCGAACGCAGACGGGGCGCCTGCCGGGCGCGCATGTGGTATCGTCCGCGACCATTGCGCGGACTCATCGAGAGCAGGAATGCCATGGCGAGCAAGACCATCTATCGCGTGATCTTCCACAACAAGGGCAAGGTCTACGAACTCTACGCACACAGCGTGGGCGACGGCGGCATCATGGGCTTTGTGCAGATCGAGGAGCTCATCTTCGGCGAGCACACCCAGGTCGTCGTTGACCCCTCCGAGGAAAAGCTCAAGAGTGAGTTTGCCGGCGTGAAGCGCAGCTTCATCCCCATGCACTCCATCATCCGCGTCGACGAGGTGGAGAAGGAGGGCCACGCCAAGATCTCCGACGCCGAGGGGGGTAACGTCACGCCCTTTCCGGTGTCGATGTACGGCCCGGGTCGCGGCGGAAACGATCCCGGGCAGGGTAATTGATCTCGCCTGCCGAGTCGTTTACCCTTTAGCGCCTCGTCGGCAGCAGCCCGGCGGGGCGAGAATACGGAGAGGTGTCCGAGCGGTCGAAGGAGCACGCCTGGAAAGCGTGTGTACCTACTGGGTACCGAGGGTTCGAATCCCTCCCTCTCCGCCACTATCCCGTCTTACCCCCGTTTCCAGAGACTTTCCCGCACCCCCATTGAGACGGAGCGTTCCGGCATCCTTGCTTGATGCGGGACAGGGCCGCCGTTTGAGCGGCGGGTGTATGGACGGTATGCCATCTGTTCGCGGTTGTTCAGGGGAGTGTGCGCTTATGCGGAGATTCGAGGACAAGGTCGCGCTCGTTACCGGAGGCCGCTCCGGCATCGGGCGCGCGATAGCGCGGCGCCTGAGCACGGAAGGGGCAACGGTGTTCACGGCACAGCGCGGGCAGGACGCGGAATTCGAGGGAATAACGGCCGATTTCACGGACCCGGAGGGGCCCGGCCGGGTCGTCGACGAGGTGATTCGGCGTGCCGGGCGACTCGACGTCCTGGTGAACAACGTCGGCATTATGCAGGAGGCGGGGATCGAGGCGATGAGCGTGATGGACTGGCATCGCACGCTTGCCGTGAACCTGACCGCACCCTTCCTGACGATCCGCGCCGCATTGCCGCACCTGCGTGAGGCCCGTGGCAGCATCGTGAACACGGGTTCACTAGAGGGCCTGGGCTCCAACCCGGGGCACGCGGCCTATTCCGCCTCCAAGGCCGGGCTGCACGGGCTGACCCGGGCCGTCGCCGTGGATCACGGTGGGGAGGGCATTCGCTGTAACGCGGTTGCTCCCGGCTGGATCGATACCGAGCTGAACGTCGATTTCATCGAGAACACGCCAGACCCGGACGCGTTCCGCCGGGATATTGGCCGGATCCACCCCCTGGCCCGAACCGGTATCCCCGAGGAGGTTGCCGCCCTCGTCGCCTTCCTCGCGGCCGAGGAGGCTGGCTTCATCACGGGACAGGTGTACACGGTGGATGGCGGGCGAACGGCGAGACTGAGCCTGCCGTAAGACGATGTGACCGTTCTGCACGGCTTCAGTGATCCGTTACGCGCCAGGGTATGGCACATTGCGGACCCTGGTGGCGCCGCGCGCACCTGCCTCGTGCCGGGACAACGTTTCTTTCCGTGTTCATGACCGCCGTCAAACCCCTCTGCCCATCACCGGCCTAGCATCGGCTGGGAAGCGTTGTGGCGGCAGCACCCGGCGTGGGCCGGCGGGAGGTAGCGGTGAGACAGCGGGTTATCGGTGTAATCCTGGCCGGGGCCCTCGGGGTGTCCGGCTGCGCGAACTACCAGGGCACCCAGGAGCAGTCCGGGATGGTGATCGGCGGGGTGCTGGGTGGGCTGCTCGGCAGCCAGGTGGAGCGGCACGGGCACGCGAGCACGGCCGCGATCATCGTGGGCACCCTGGCGGGGGCGGCGATCGGCGGCTCCATCGGACGCTCCATGGACGAGACCGACCGGCTCCGTACGGCGGCGGCGCTGGAGAACGTGCGCACGGGGGTGCCATCGTCCTGGCGCAATCCGGATACCGGCAACGAGTACGTCGTCACCCCCACACGCACCTACGAGACCAGTGGCGGTCCGTGTCGGGAGTACACCATGGAGGCGTCCATCGGCGGCCGTCCGGAGACGGTGTACGGCACCGCCTGCCGTCAGTCGGACGGCAGCTGGCAGGTCCAGGGCTAGGCGGGCGACCCCCCGTACCGTTCCGTGGGTGGTACCGGTGACCCGGTGCCGGTAATGCCCGAGTGTCGTGGCCGACCCGGCGGCGCAGGCGCCGCCGTCAGGGTGCGGTCCTGCGGGATCACGGACCGTGATTGCGGCCATCGTTACCTTTCATTTGCCGTGGACTGCTCACCCGGATAGCGTTCGGTGCGACGTGGGGCCGATGCACCGGAGGACGGCATGAACAGTATGGAATCGGCGGCGTTCCGCGCCCTCTTCGGGGTCCCGTACCCCGTTGTCCAGGCACCGATGGCCGGCGTGTCCACGCCGGCGCTGGCGGCAGCGGTGGCCGAGGCCGGCGGTCTCGGTTCGCTGGGGCTCGGCGGCAGCGGTGTCGAACAGGCCCGCGGGCAGATCCGGGAGCTGCGTGCCCTGACCGCGCAGCCGTTCAACGTGAATTTCTTCTGCCATACCCGGCCCCGGAACCGACCCGCCGTGACCCGCGCCTGGCTCGAGCGTCTGCGCCCGCACTTCGAGGCGCAGCACGCGGAGGTGCCGGAGTCCCTGGACGAGATCTATGTGCCGATCGACGCCAATCCGGCGATGGTGGCCATGCTGTGTGAGGAACAGCCTCCGGTGGTCAGCTTCCATTTCGGCGTGCCTGGTGTGGATATCGTCCGAAGCATCCACGGTTACGGCGGACGAGTGCTGATCTCGGTGACCACCCCCGCGGAGGGGCAGGCGGCGGAGGCGGCTGGCGCGGACGCGGTGGTCGCACAGGGTATCGAGGCGGGCGGGCACCGGGGCAATTTCGACGCCGGAGAGGACGAGGCCCTGGGGCTCATGCCTCTGGTGAGACGGCTTGTCGCGCGGCTGTCCGTGCCGGTGATCGCCTCGGGCGGGATTATGGACGGTCCGGGTATACGCGCCGTGCTCGCGCTAGGTGCCGTAGGGGCCCAGCTCGGCACCGCCTTCATCCCGTGTCCCGAATCCGCGGCGACGGCGGCCCACCGAACGGCGCTGCGGAGTGATTCCGCGGCGCGCACGGCCGTTACCCGGGCGATATCCGGGCGTCCGGCACGGGGGGTTGCCGGTGTTTTCCAGGATGAGATCGGGCGTTGCGACGACGACAGCGTCCCCGATTACCCGCTGGCCTACGATGCGGCCAAACAGCTCCATGCGGCCGCGAGGGCGGCGGGGAGCACAGCCTATTCCCCCAACTGGGCGGGACAGGGCGCGCCGCTGTGCCGGGAGATGCCGGCGGGGGTACTGGTTGCCCGGCTTGTACAGGAGCTGTTAACGGCCCCCGGTGGTCCCGGTGCATAGCGGAACGGAAGGCTGCGGGCCGGTACCGCCACCGAGCGTGTCACGGTAGCAACGCCGGACCCCTCGGGTGGCAGGCTACCGGCCATGCCAAGCGGCAAAGGAACTGTCCGGTGGACACGGCCCCGTCCGTTCCTGAACCGCTCATTCGTCGCCACGGAACCCCTGAGCCGCATCGCCTGCGGTGCGGATAGCGGTTTACTCGCGCAGAGGCTCCGAAGGCGACGGCCCGCCGGATTATACGCGGGGGAGAGTGGCAGGGGCGGCCCCGCCGGCGTCACGGCTGGCAACGGGGCGTGCGCGGCGTTTACCCTGCACGGTCCGCAAGCAGGGACCCCGCCGTTGGCCTTACCTATTGAAACGTTCCCGGCCGCCCGGGATGCCGCATGTTGACGGCGGATCCGGGGGTGCGCTGGATTGCCGGGCAGCTCGTCAGCCTCGTCGCGCTCGGGTTGTGCGTTGCCGGTTTCGCCAGCCGTCGGGACGACCGGCTGTTCGTGTTGCTGATCGCCGCGAATGTCGCCTTCGCGTTGCAGTTCGCGCTGTTCCGCAGCTGGGTCGCGGCGGCCGTGACCCTGTTGGTTGTGCTGCGCGTGGTGCTGGTCCGGCGATACTACCGGCACCGTCTGGTGATGCTCGCGATTCTCGCCGCGACCGCCGTGGTTGCCTGGCCCACCTGGCAGGGCTGGCAGGATGCGCCCGCGCTGGCCGCGGGACTGGCCGGGACCTACGGGATGTTCATGCTGCGGGGCATCGCGATGCGTCTGTGGCTGGCGCTCGCCGCTTCCTGCTGGATACTCAGCAATGCCCTTGCGGGCTCCATCGGTGGTGTGACCGCGGAGTCGCTGATCCTCGTCACCAATCTCTTCACCGTTTATCGCCTCTGGCGGGACCGGCGTCGAAGCGTGTAGCCCGGGCGACGACGCATTGCCGTTCCGGACGGCTGCAGGCGGTTGATTCCGCGCGTCACGACCCAAAATCCGTGGGGGTACAGGTCACAGCCCGCACTGGACGGAGTGTGGCATCATGGCGGGTGAAGGACCTGCCGCTGACGCGTCGGGTCCGCCGATGCGCATTGAGGGGATCGATGATCGACTTGCCGTTTCTCAGCACCCGGGCCGACGACACGGTCGGCGACCTGAATGACTACCAGGGCTACGATCGCGACGAATATCACAGCCTCGGGGCGAGCTGGCTGATCCGCATGGCGCTGTTCTTTGGCTGGCCGCAGTCGCTGCGGCACACGAGCGCGCTGCACATCGCGGATGCGGACGCCTTCCAGGGCTATCTCGGTCTGCCGGACACCTGGGCCGGCGACAAGGATGACCCCGGTGAGGTCCGCGCGGAGCGCGCCGAAGCGAGTCTGCGCCGGCAGCTCGCCAGCCATGAGGGGCCGGACGGGCGGCTCGATCCGGACAGTCCGCTCTTCCGTAACATCGAGCTCCTGGACGAGCGCCTGGAGCTCTCCGACGCCGACAAGGTCCTGCTGGTACTGGCCGCGCTGATCGAGTGCGAGCCGGCCTTCGAGGATACCTTCGGCATGGTGGCGACGGACGTGAACAACCGCCAGCTCGCGGGCCTGCTCCGCGAGCTCTCCGGCGTTGCCCAGCGTGACGCGCTGGCGAGCGTTGAGGGCGAGACGGCGCTGGTCGCCTCCGGTGTCGTGCGCGTACAGGGCATGCGCTGCCCGCTGGAGGCCAAGATCTCCCTGGTCGAGGGGCTGGCGGACAGCCTGTTCGAGGACAACAGCAGCATCGACGATATTGTCCAGCGTTTCGGCCGGGTCAGCCCCGCGCCGAAGCTCGGGGTGGGCGATTTCCCGCACCTGCGGCGGGATGCGGCCATCATCACGGACTACCTCGTCGCCTCGGCGGCTCAGAACACCCCGGGCTGCAATGTGCTGCTCCACGGCGAGCCCGGCCTCGGGAAGACCGAGTTCGCGCGAGCCGTGGCCCAGGCCGCGGGGCTGACGCTCTACGAGGTGCCGACCACCACGCGCGCCGGTGTGCCACTGAAGGCGAGCATGCGGCTGCGGGCGTTCAAGGCCTGCCAGCGCCTGCTTGCCGGGCGCGAGTCCGTGGCCGTGCTCTTCGACGACTGCGATGACGCGCTCGCGGCCACGCCGATGATCGCGGTGGAAGGCGGCGACGACGACGGCACAGGCAGCGCCGGCAGCAAGGCGTGGATCAATGAGCTGCTCGAGTCGAACACCGTCCCCTGCGTGTGGGTGGCGAACGACCTCGGCTGGGTGGACAGTGCGCACCTGCGCCGCTTCGACTATCCGCTGTTCTTCCGCTCCGTGCCGCCGGTGGTGCGCCGGCGCATCGCCGAGGCGCACATGGGCGGACTGGACCTGCCCCACGCGGTGTTCGAACGGGTGGTGGCCAACGAGCACAACACCCCGGCGGCGATCGCGAAGGCAGCGCGGGTGGCCGGGCGGACGGATGCCAAGGCGGTGGCCGTGGAGAATGTGCTCCGCCAGACCTCGCTGCTGCTCGGCGGTCAGCCGGCCGGCGGGCGGCGCAACGGCATCGTGCCCTTCGATCTGAGCCTGCTCAACGCCAACCGCGACCTGGTGGCGCTGCGTGACGGTCTGATCGCGCGGCCGAGCGCGAGCCTGTGCTTCTACGGTCCGCCAGGCACCGGCAAGACCGCGTTCGCACGCCATCTGGCGGAGAGTATGGGCCGCGAGGTTATGGTGCGGCGCGCCTCCAGCATCCTCGGCTCCTACGTGGGTGAGACCGAACGCAGCATTGCCGCCATGTTCATGGAGGCGGCGGAGATGGACGCGGTGCTGGTGCTCGACGAGGCGGACAGCTTCCTGGGCGACCGGCGTGGCGCCCACCAGCAGTGGGAGGTCACCCAGGTCAACGAACTGCTCACGCAGATGGAGGCCTTCGAGGGCGTCTTTATCGCCACCACCAACCTCAAGTCGAACCTGGACCCGGCGAGCATGCGGCGTTTTGCGCTCAAGCTGCGCTTCGATCCCCTCGCACCGGGGCAGCGCGAGCGGCTGTTCGACGCCACCCTGGTGGCGCTGGGCGGCGAGGGCAAGGCGGCACGCTTCGCTGACGCCCTGCGCCAGCTCGATGCGCTCACGCCGGGGGATTTCGAGGCGGTCGCCCAGCGCCTGCACCTGCTCGGCGAGCCGGTGGACGGCGACCGTCTCTATCGGGAGCTCGTCGACGAGGTTTCGGAGAAGGGCGGCACTACGCGCCCGGTCGGCTTCACCGCCAGGCTGTGAGGCGCCGCCGGTTCAGGCGGTGACGATCTGCACCCGCTCCCCGTCGAAGGCCAGGTGGCCGGCGATGGGCGCCATCGCCGGCAGCGGTGCGGGATAGCTCCAGGCGACGTCGGCCAAGACGGCGGGACCCGTGCGGGCGCCGAAGTACTCGGCCTCACCCTTGAGCGGACAGTGCGTCCGCGTTGCCGTGGGTGTCAGAAGCCCCATCTCGACCCCGGCCCGGGGGAAATAGTAGCGCACCGGGTAACCGGTCTCGTGGAGTTCGATTACGTCCGTGCTGTCTGCCAGGCAGTGTCCGTCCAGAAGGACCCGGAGACGGCCGGAACCATGTCTCAGGCGGATACGATCCGCTGCATGCGACGCTGCCATTTTCGCCGTTCCCGGTGGTATTGTTGAAGCACCAAGGGCGGGTCGCGGAAGTTCGTATCCCGCCGCGTAGGGAGAATAATAACAACATCGATCCTGAACCGACCCGAGGAAACCCTGTGAGCAGCGACGTCACCGTGGACCGCAAGTCCCCGCCGATGCGACTGCGTCCATGCCGGTCGTGGCGCCGGGAGGGCCGATGACCCCCGATACCGAGGCCGCGCTGGAGCACTGCCCACACCTGCCGACCATGCCCGGCATCGCGACCCGTATTCTCGAGATGGGACGCGATCCGGAGGTGGATATCGCCGACCTCGCCGCGCTGCTGGTCAAGGACCCGGCGCTGGCGAGCCGCATCCTGCGGGTGAGCAATTCCCCGCTATACGGTCAGCGCCGGCGCAGCGACAACATCCGCCAGGCCGTTATGGTGCTGGGACTGAACACGACCATGACGCTGGCGCTGAGCTTCTCGCTGGCGGATGCCCTGCGCGGGCGCGGCGACGGGCGCGCGATTCGGCTGGTCTGGCGCCGCGCACTGATCGCCGCCACCGCCTGCCGCATCCTCGGCGAGGAGATCGGCCACCCGGGCAAGGAGGAGTTCTTCCTCGCGGGCCTGCTCCAGGATATCGGCATCCTGGCGCTGGAGGTCGCGGTCCCCGAGCTCTATGAGCCCCTGGTGACGGAGGCCGATACCCACGATGCCCTGGTCGCACTGGAGTCCGTCCATCTGCAATCCGGTCACTGCGCGGTCGGCGCCTGGCTGATGGAGCGCTGGGGGCTGCCCCGCTATCTCGTGAACACCGTGCTCGGCAGCCATGACCCGGAAACCGACGCGATTCCGGACGAGGACCGGGAGCTGGCGCGCTGTGTGGCGCTGTCCGGCCGTATCGCCGACCTGTTCCTCCATGACAGCGACCGTGCGGAATCCTCGGCGCGGCTTGCGGATGCCGCATCGGCGTGGCTCGGGCTCGGCGGGGACGCCGTCGCCGCGGTGATCGACCGCGTCGGGGAGGGGCTGCCGGAGGCGGCGCGGCTGTTCGATACCCCGCTGCCGTCGGCTCGGGTGGCGGCAGGGGTGATCGAGGAGGCGCGCGAGATGCTGATGATGCGCAATCTCCAGCTCCTGCAGGAGACCAGCGAGCAGCGCCTGCGTTTCCACGAGCTCGAGCGCACGGCGAAGCACTGGGAGGAGGTGGCGAACCACGACCCGCTGACCGGGGTGTACAACCGGCGCTATTTCGACGAGCGCATGGCGCACGAGTTCGCGCTCGCCACCGAGAGCGGCTGGCCCCTGAGTATCGGTTTCGTGGATCTCGACCAGTTCAAGGCGGTCAATGACCGTCACGGCCACCAGGTGGGCGATCAGGTGCTGGTGGGCGTTGCCGGGATGATGGCGGCGCGGCTGCGCCAGCGCGACCTCGTCGTTCGCTACGGCGGCGAGGAGTTCCTCGTCCTGCTGCCCGGTACGACGCTGAGCGACGCAATGGCGGTCTGCGAGCGTCTGCGCAGCGCGGTCGCCGCGGTCGCTCACCGGGATGGCGAGGGGCGCCCCTTCCATATCACCACGTCCATCGGCGTGGCCGCACACATGGATGCCGGGCGGTGTTACCCCAGTGTGGACGTGTTCATCGGCGCCGCCGACCAGGCGCTGAACCTCGCGAAGGCGCACGGCCGCGATCGCGTCCAGCAGTCACCGGATACGCCCACGACGAACCGTCCCTGAAGACCGTTGCGCCCGGGCGCCGGGTGTCGTCGCCCGACGTCGCCGCGGTCACGGCGCCGGCATGTCCGGCGCTCCCCGGACGCTGTTGCGGAGCGCCGGTATACTGCCCTGATCATACGTAGTGTCACCTCCCGGGCCGCACGCGGTGAGCGCCGCCCGGGCACGTGGAGCAGGAGGGGATCGATGCGCCCACTGGAACAGGACCCGGCATGGCAGCAGCTGGCGTCCCATCACCGGCGGCTCGCCGAGTGCCGTATCGACGCGCTGTTCGAGGCGGATCCCGAACGCTTCGAGCGCTTCAGCCGGCGTGAAAACGGGCTGCTGGTGGATTTCTCCAAGAACCGGCTGGACGTGGCCGCCCTGGAGGCGTTACTGGCGCTGGCGCGGGCGCGGGACGTGCCGGCGCGCCGGGACGCCATGTTCGCCGGCGACGTCGTCAATCCGACGGAGGAGCGCGCCGCGCTGCACGCGGCGCTGCGTACGCCGGAGATCGCGGATCACGCTGGGGTCTCGCGGCCGGTCTCGGACTGTCTCGGACAGATGGAGGCCTTCGCCGCCGGCGTGCGGGACGGCACGGTCACCGGGGCGGATGGCCGTGCCTTCACCGATGTGATCCACATCGGTATCGGCGGCTCCGACCTGGGGCCGCGGCTGCTGGCGGATGTCGTACTGTCACCGGAGAACGACGGTCCGCGGCTGCATTTCGTCTCCAGTGCCGACGCCCAGGCCCTGCGTACGGTCCTCGCCGGCCTCGATCCTGCGACCACGCTGGTGGTGGTTGCGACCAAGAGCGGCGGCACGCGGGAGACGCTCCTCAACGCCGGTACCGCCCTGTCCTGGTTCGCCGCACGACTGGGGCGCGATCCGGCCCTGACGCACCATTTCGTCGGCGTGACCGGGAAGCCGGAGCGCCTCGCCGACGCCGGCCTCGAGGTTGGCCGGACCTTCCCCCTGTGGGACTGGGTCGGCGGCCGCTATTCGGTGTGGTCCGCGGTCAGCGTCTCGGTGATGATTGCCGCCGGTACGGCGGTCTTCCGTGAGTTCCTTGCCGGCGGTGCGGCGATGGACCGGCATTTCCGCGATATGCCCCTTGCCGGTAACCTGCCGGTGCTGCTAGCACTGGTGAACGTCTGGAACACGACGGTCCTCGGTGCGGCCAGCCAGGTCGTGCTGCCCTACGACTGGCGCCTGCGCCGGCTTCCCGCGTACCTTCAGCAGGCGGTGATGGAGAGTAACGGCAAGTCCGTGACCGTCGACGGCACCCCGGCGGGGACCGGCACCGCGGCGGTGCTCTGGGGGCGGTCCGCCATCGACGGTCAGCATGCCTTCTACCAGTTCCTGCACCAGGGTACCCAGGTAGTGCCGGCGGAGTTCATCTGCGCCATGGAGGACGGGCGTGACGCCCCGGCGCACCGGCGCGAGCTCCTCGCCAACTGTCTCGCTCAGTCCCGGGCGCTGATGTGCGGTGTCGCCCCGGAGAGCCTGGTGGCAGAGGAGGGCATGGCGGAGCTGGAGCCGGAACGACGGCGGCTCCTGCTGGCGCATAGGACCCATGTCGGGGACAGGCCGTCCAACACGCTTCTGATGCGTCGCGCCGACGCCGGACACCTCGGCCGGCTGGTTGCGCTCTACGAGCACCGTATCTTCGTCGAGGCGACGATCTGGGGGATCAACCCCTTCGACCAGTGGGGCGTGGAGCTGGGCAAGCGCCTGGCGGGTGACCTTCGGGCATGCCTTGGCAGCGACACGGTTCGGCAGGATCTGGACGGTTCCACCGCCGGGCTGGTGGCGTGGCTGCGCGGCGGGGACGGGTAGGATACGCTGCGGTCAGCGCGGCGTGAGCACGCCGAACCAGTGTTCGGCGGTTTGACGTTCCACCCAGTCCATATCGAAGCCGGCGGTAGTGGCTAGCTCGTTCAGGTGCGCCGGGCCCATACGCGAGGCGAGCCCGGGGCCGACGAGCCCGGGGCCGTCCGGTGCGAACTCGGCCACCAGTAGACGGGCGTCGTCGGCCAGCAATCCGCGGAGGTGGGCGAGAAAGGCGCCGGGGTCGTCGGCGTGGTGAAGGACCATGGTCAGCAGTGCCGCCTCCACCGGCGCCGGCAGAGCGGTGAGGGCGGCGACATCCGCCACCGCGGCATGGAGGTGGTGGAGCTGGTGCAGTGCGGCGGTGCGCCGCAGCAGCTCGATGGCCTCCGGATCGCGGTCGAAGGCGTATACCGTGCCGGTGGCGCCGACGCGCTCGGCGGCGCGCAGCGCAACGTAGCCGCCGCCGCAGCCGAGGTCGGCCACCGTCGAACCGTGGCCCAGGCGCAGGGCGTCGAACCATTCGCCCACCAGCAGTGTCCGCTGGGCCTGGCGGGCGAAGGTCCGGACGGGGTCAGTACCCGCGTGCGAAGTCGATGACATAGTCGAGCGCCTCGCCGTCCCGGTATCTGGCGTAGTTGCGGCGGAAGATCTCCACGATGTCCTCCGGGAAGCTCTCGGCAGCCACGTGGGGGGTCACGTAGCAGTTCTCCAGGTCCCAAAGCGGGCTGTCCGCCGGTAGCGGCTCGGTCTCGAAGACGTCGAGCACGGCCCCGGCGATGTGCCCGTCGCGCAGGGCCTCGGCGAGGGCTTCGCTGTCGATCAGCGGTCCGCGGCCCACGTTGACCACCCAGGCGCGCGCTGGCAGGCGCTTCAATGCCTCGGCGTCGACGAGGTGGTGAGTCTCCGGTGTGTCCGGCAGTGTCAGCACGAGGTAGTCGAGCCCTTCAAGGAACTCACCCCACTCGTCGCCGGCGTAGACGCGGCGCACGCCGGGGACATCGCTCGCGCGGCGCTTGTAGCCGATCACATCGAGGCCGAAGTGGTTCGCGGTGCCGGCGATGTGCTGGCCGATGGAGCCGAGGCCCGCGATGCCCATGGTCCGCCCGCCGAGGCCGCGGTACTGACGCTCGGCCCACACGTGCCCGCGCTGCTGCTCGCGCAGGGCGAAGAACTGGCGTTCCAGGGCAATGAGCCAGCCGAGCACGTATTCGCTCATCAGCGGGCCGAACACGTCCTTCACGCCGGTGAGGGTGTAGCCACGGGGCAGCCCGTCCTCGAGCAGGGCGTCGACGCCGGCGAAGGTGGACTGCACCCAGCTCAGGCGGTCGGCCGCGTCCAGGACCTGCGCCACCAGCGCGGGTTTGCCGAGGATGATGTCGCACTCCGGCGCGAGCGCACGGCCCTGGTCGGCGTCGGTCGCGACGTGGAGCGTCAGCCCGGGCAGCTCGGTACCCTGGAGCAGATCGTTATAGACGTCGGCATCCTCGGAGAGGATCAGCGCGCGGTTCATCGGTGGCCTCCCGCTCGGGTGAATGGAACGACGCCCAGCATAGCGCAGACGCCTGGCGTGTCCATGCCGGATGTAGTGGTCACGCCTGCGGGTGTGCCGGGATCGGGAAGATCAGATCGTAGGCCAGGTTGTAGAGGTACGTGTACACCAGATAGAAGAGCATCAGCGCGACGTTCATGGTCAGCGCCGCCGACAGCGTGTAGTCCATCCACCACATTACCGGCACGAGGGTGATCACGAGCATGCCCAGCTCGAAGGCAAGGGCGTGCCAGATGCGCTCGCCCGGGGTCTTGTAGACACGGCCCGTGAACCGGCGCAGGGCATGGTCGAAGGCGAGGTTGTAGACGTAATTCCACACCGTGGCGAAAAGGGATATGCCCACGGCGAGCGCGCCCACGCGGTGAACGGGGGCCTCGAACAGCCAGCCGGCGAGAGGGCTTACGATAAGCACCCCGATAAGCTCGAAGAGTACGGCATGACGGATACGGTCCGCGACGGAACGCATGGTCGATCTCCGCGACGATGACGGGCCGCCCGGGGCGGCGGGGGATCAGGGGCGATCGCCGGCGGTGATCGGCACGTCCGGGTCGTTGCCCCACTCGGACCAGGAACCGGCGTAGCCGCGGACCCGGGGGTAACCGAGATAGCGCATCACGAAGAACGTCAGCCCCGAGCGGTGATGGGTCTGGCAGTGGGTGATCACCTCCCGGTCCGGCGTCACACCGCGGTCCTTGAGCATCTCGCGGAGGGCCTCCGGCGGCAGCAGCCGGGAGTCGTGCTGGGGATCCATGACCTCGGTCCACTCCAGGTTCACGGCGCCGGGGATATGCCCACCGCGGGCCGCGCGCACGTCCTCGCCCGCGTACTCGGCGGGCGACCGCGCATCGAGGATCACGGTGTTGTCGTCGTTCACATGCTCGAGCATGAACGCCTTGTCCGCGACTACATCGGGGTTGGCGAGCGCCGCGTGATACTCGCTCGGGGGCACAGACGGCGAGGGACCGCTCTCGGTGGCATACCCGTCGGCAACCCAGGCACGCATGCCGCCGTCGAGCAGGGAGTAGTCATGGTGGCCCAGGGCGTCCAGCGTCCACAGGAACCGGGAAGCCCGCCCGTTGCCCTCGTTGTCGCAGGCGAGCACGTGGCAGTCCGAGCGCATGCCGAGCCCGGAGAGGACCCGTGACAGCGTGTCCACGTCCGCCATCAGCCCCTTGGCGTTGCCTTCCTGGCGCAGGATGTCGCTGTAGCGCAGGTGCACCGCGCCCGGGATGTGGGCGCGCTCGTAGGCGTCCGCGTCCGAGAGGTCCACGATCAGCAGGCCCGGCGTGTCCAGGGATTCGGCCAGTGTCTCGGGCTCGACGAGCAGGGGCAGACGCTTGTTCGCCATGACTGGGTTCAGGCCTCCGTGGCGGGTTGGCCCTCGACTGTAACAAGCTCCAGCCAGTGGCGCACGGGGATATCGCTGGCCTCGTCCAGGTGCGTGAGGCAGCCGATGTTGGCCGTTGCGATGAGCTCCGGTGCCCCCGCGTTGAGGTTATCGAGCTTCTGCTGGCGCAGGGTCTTGGCGGTCTCTGGCTGCAGCACCGAGTAGGTGCCGGCGGAGCCGCAGCAGATGTGCGGGTCCGCCACCGGGGTCAGCTCGAAGCCCACCGCCCCCAGCAGGGCCTCGACCCGGCCGCCGAGGCCCTGGGCGTGCTGCAGGGTGCAGGGGCTCTGGAAGGCGATGCGCCGCGGTGCGTCTGCGGCAGGGCGCAGCTCCGCCTGCCAGTGTTCCAGGAATTCCACCGGATCCACGGCCAGGGTGCTGACGCGTTCGGCACGCTCGGCATAGTCCGGGTCGCCGGCGAGGAGGTGGCCGTAGTCTTTGACCTGCGCACCGCAGCCGCTGGCGTTGACGATGATCGCCCCGGCGCCGGCCTCGACGTGGGGCCACCAGGCGTCGATGTTCCGCCGCGCCTGGTCTTTCGCCGTGTCCACGTCGCCGAGATGCTGGTTGACGGCGCCGCAGCAGCCGGCCTCCGGCGTACGGATCACCTGGAAGCCGAGACCGTCGGCGACCCGCGCGGTCTGCGGGTTGATCACGGGATCGAGGGCCGGCTGGACGCAGCCCTCCAGCATCAGCACCGTGCGCTCGCGGGTCGCCTGCGGCCAGGCCGGGGCGGTGCGGCGCGGGCGGATCTTCGAGCGCAGGGGCTGCGGCACCAGCGGCCGTACCGTACGGCCGATGCCGAGGAGCGCGGAGAACAGCTGCCGTCGCGGCAGCACGACGCGCAGCGCCCAGCGCAGCGCGCGTGTGGACACCGGGCGCGGCACCTCGCGCTCGACGATCTCGCGACCCAGGTCGGCGAGACGTCCGTACTCGACGCCGGACGGGCAGGTGGTCTCGCAGGCCCGGCAGGTGAGGCAGCGGTCCAGGTGGGTCTGAAGGCTTTCGGTGGGCTCTGCGCCCTCCAGTACCTGCTTCACCTGGTAGATGCGCCCGCGGGGGCTGTCGAGCTCGTCGCCCCATAGCCGGTAGGTGGGGCAGTTGGCCAGGCAGAAACCGCAGTGCGTGCACTTGCGCAGGATGGCGTCCGCCTCCTGGCCGGCCTCGGTGTCGCGGATGAAGTCGGCGAGTTGGGTCTGCATGGTCGCTTACTCCGGATACAGCCGACCGGGGTTGAGGATCGCCCCGGGGTCGAATGCCTGCTTCACGCGCCGGTGCGCCCGCATGAGGACCGGCGACAGGGGCTGAAAGACGTCGCTGTCGCGGTCGCCGCCGGCGAACAGCGCGGCGTGGCCGCCACGGGCGGTGACCGGGCCACGTACCGCGGCCGTGTCGGCGTCGGTGCGTAGCCACAGCTGCTGGCCCGCCCAGTCCGTGACGGCTTCGCCGGGCAGACCCTCCGGCTGTTGCCCCGGTGGCAGCGCAATCCGCCACAGGGGCGTGTCGGTGCGCGCGAAGAAGGGATGGCGGTGATCCCGCCAGTCGGCCCAGACCGTCGCCGCGTCCGCCAGGGCCTCACCGCCGACGCGGGCCAGGCCCTGCTCGACGCCGGAATGGGTGCCGGAGAGCCGCAGCAGCGCGGCCTCGCCGTCGTGAACGGCGGCGGAGACCGGCACGCCCTGGCGCAGCCAGCCCTCGACGGCGCCGTGGAGCGCCTCGGCAGGGAGCTCGAGGCGCACACTGGCCTCGGTCTCCGGCCGCGGCAGGACCTTGACCGTGACCTCCAGGATCACGCCGAGGGTGCCCAGCGCGCCAGTGTTGAGACGGGAGAGGTCGTAGCCGGCGACGTTCTTCATGACCTCGCCGCCGAAGTGCAGGACCTCCCCATTGCCGTTCACCAGGCGCAGGCCGAGCACCATGTCGCGCACGGCCCCGGTGAAAGGCCGCCGGGGGCCGGCGAGGCCGGCGGCGACAGCGCCGCCGAGGGTGCCGCCGCCACCGAAGTGAGGCGGCTCGAAGGGCAGCATCTGACCCTGCCCGGCGAGCGCGGCCTCGATCTCCGCGAGCGGGGTGCCCGCCCGGGCGGTCAGGATCAGCTCGGTGGGGGCATAGTTGACGATACCCCGGTGGCTGGAGACGTCCAGCGTCGTGCCCGTCGGCGTGCGTCCATAGAAGGCCTTGCTGCCGCTGCCGGCGATGGACAGCGCGCGGGATGCGGCCGCGGCGTCGCGGACGGCCTCGGCAATGTACTCGGTCCGGTCCTCGCCGGTCTCCATGGCATGCTCCTCAGAATCGCTCGAGTTCCGGATGGGGCAGTTCCCCGTTGTGCACATGCATGGCGCCGAATTCCGCACAGCGCGCCAGCGTCGGGACCGCCTTGCCGGGGTTGAGCAGTCCCCGGGGGTCGAAGGCATGCTTTACCGCGTGGAACTGGTTGAGCTCCGCAGTGCGGAACTGGACGCACATCTCGTTGATCTTCTCCATGCCCACGCCGTGCTCGCCCGTGACCGTGCCGCCCACCTCGACGCACAGGGTGAGGATCTCGCCGCCGAGGCGCTCCGCGGTCTCGAGCTCGCCGGGACGGTTGCCGTCGAAGAGTATGAGGGGATGGAGATTGCCGTCGCCGGCATGGAAGACGTTGACCACGCCGAGCCCGTACTCCGAGGAGAGCTCGCGGATGCGCCGGAGCACGTGGGCGAGCTGGTGGCGGGGGATGGTGCCGTCCATGCAGTAGTAATCCGGCGAGATGCGCCCGACGGCCGGGAACGCGGCCTTGCGACCGGCCCAGAAGCGGGCCTTCTCGGCGTCGTCCGCGGCGACCTGGATGCGCGTGGCGCCGTGCTCGCGCATCAGTGCCTGGACGCTTTCGAGCTGGTCGGCAACCTCGGCGTCGGTGCCGTCGAGCTCGCAGATGAGGATGGCGGCGGCCCCGGTGTCGTAGCCGGCGTGGACGAAGTCCTCCGCCGCCTGGATCGCCGGGCCGTCCATCATCTCCAGTCCGCCCGGGATCACGCCGGCGGCGATGATCGCCGCGACCGCGTGGCCGCCGTGCTCGACGTCGTCGAACGAGGCCATGAGCACGGATTTCGTCGGCGGCTCGGGCAGAAGCTTCACGGCGATCTCCACGATCACCGCGAGCATGCCCTCGGAACCGTGCATCAGCGCCAGCAGGTCATAGCCGGGGGTGTCCGGGGCCTCCGAGCCGATGGTTACCAGCTCGCCGTCGATGGTCACTGCGGTCACCTCGAGGACGTTGTGCACGGTCAGCCCGTACTTCAGGCAGTGCACGCCGCCGGCGTTCTCGGAGACGTTGCCGCCGATGGAGCAGGCGATCTGGGAGGAGGGATCCGGTGCATAGTACAGCCCGTGGGGGGCGGCGGCCTCGGAGATCGCAAGGTTGCGCACGCCGGGCTGGACCCGCGCGATGCGCCGTTGTGCGTCCACTGACAGGATGCGGTTGAACTTGCCCAGCGACAGCAGGATGCCCTGCGGATGGGGCAGGGCGCCGCCGGAGAGGCTGGTGCCGGAGCCCCGGGCGACCACGGGGACGTCCCACTCGCTGGCCAGCCGGAGCACGGCCTGAACCTGCTCGACGGTCTCGGGCACGGCCACCACCAGCGGCAGCTGGCGATAGGCGGACAGGCCGTCGCACTCGTAGGCGCGCAGGCCCGCCTCGTGGACAATCAGTCCCTCGCCGGGGAGTATCGCCGAGAGCCGCGTGATCAGGTCGTCGCGGTCGACGGAGAAACGGGTGTCTTCGTCACGGTAACGGGACGGCGCTGCCATGACCTCTCCTCCATTGGTCTGACCAATGCACCATAGCAGACCGGGGTGCCGAAAGGAAAACGCCCGTGCATCGGGCACGGGCGTCGGCGGCGGCTCGGGGAGGCGGGCCCGTCAGCAGGGCCGTCGGCGGGTCATTTGCGGACCCACTTGCCGCCGTCGTTCTGGTAGTACCAGCCGTCCCGGGCGTTGCGCACCCAGCGCTCCGCGAAGACCCCGCGGATGCGCTGCTCCCATTCGGGGTGATCGTTGGCCACGGCGATTTCACGGTACAGGGCGTTGCGGTCCGCGTTCTCCGCGGAGACGAGCTGGCGGACGCTGCCCCGCTCGGCGAGCGGCACACTGTTGAGGTCACGCACCGCGACCAGGGCGTCCCGGGTGAGCCCGACGGCACCGGACTCGTAGTAGGGACGCAGCCGGGAGAAGCGCTTCTCCATGCTCGCGGTCAGGCGCTTGACCGCGGGTGAGGAGATGTCGATGCGTGGTTCCTGGGCGTGGGCGGGGGTGATCAGCGTGTCGAGCAGGCGTATCGCCAGGGGACGTTCCGCTCCGGGGGCTCGCCCCTGGGTGTCGTCCCCCTCCGGGGCCTGCTCGCGCGTCGGCGGGGCACCGTCCTCCGGGCCCCAGACGTCCTTGATGATGCGGTCGGCGGCCTTCTCCGCGGCGACCGCCGGGAAGTACACATTGATGGTCACACAGGCGGCGAGCAGCATGAACAGCGGCACGAGGCCCAGGCGCTTGATCGCGGTCACGGCGGGTCTCCTTCGTCGTCGTGGCGTCGGGTCTACTCTACCACCGGTGCGCCGCCGGCGGTGACGCCTGCGAGCTGGCGGATGAACGTCGACCAGCTGACCCGGTCGACGTGCCCGATCACGTCCACGCGGGGGACGCTCGCGCCCTCGACGATGTAGTAGCCGTTCTCCGCCGGGCCGACGCCCCGCATCAGGCATACATCGCCCGAGAGGCGGCAGCCGAGCCCGAGGCGGGCGTAGCCGAAGGCGTCGAACACGCTGAGCAGGCCGCGGGACAGGGCCCCGGCCGCGCCGCTGCCGCCGATGCTTGACAGGGCCTCGATCGCCCGCTGGCTGATCCGGTGGGGTACCGGGTCGTCCACCGGCGTGTGGAACCAGGCGTCGAAGGCGGCGGGCTGCCAGCCCACCAGGCGCAGCCCGGTGACGCGGCCCTCCAGCGTGCCGGTGATGCGGCCGAACTCGAACGCCGTCGTCAGCGTCTCCAGGTCGAGGCCCTGCGCCGTCAGCTCCCCGGTAAGCCGGGGGGCCACACCGAAGGGGTCGGAGAGTACCAGGTCCTGGAGGCGGATGAGGCCCTTGAAGGCCTCGATGCGCAGGGTCCCGGCGACGCTCGCGGTGCCGTTGGCGTAGCGCAGGGTCGGCAGCTCGCCGGAGAGGGTGCCGCCGAACCGCGGCCAGCCCAGGGCCTGGGTCACCGGGCCGAGGCTGATGGGGGTCACCCGCGCGTCCAGGGCGGCGGCGGGGTTATCGCCGGCGAGCCCGGATAGCGCGAGCCGCTCCACCGCCAGCGCGCCGTCCGCGATGGGGACGCGCAGGGGCGCAAGGAGCCTGCCGCCATCGCCGTGGAGCAGGGCCCGTGCGTCGAACGCCCCGACCGGGACGCCGTGGAGGCTGCCCCCCTGCACGCTCAGGCGGCTCGCCGCAGGCGCGTCGAGGTCGCCGGCCCGCCAATCCAGCCGGGCGTCGAGGCCGTTGAGCCGGTAGTCGGCACCGTCGAGCCCGACGCCGGAGAGGCGCAGGTTCACGCTCCGGAGTACCCCGTCGGCGAACGCCGCGCGAAGCGTGGCGTTGCCGTCGCCGGCCACCTCGGGGAAGCCGCCGCCGGTGAGGAACGGGCGTGCATACGTGGCATAGGCCGCCGGCAGGCTCAAGGTCAACGGCGTGACGTCCGCGGCGACGATGCCCCGGCCGCTCGCCCAGGTAAGGGTGCCCTGACCGCTGACGAGGCCGGGCTGATCCACGCGCAGCCGGGAGAGATGGACGCTGTCGAGCGTCTCGGGGACCGTGAGGTCGGTCCGCAGGGTCAGTGGGTGTGCGGCGAGGTCCACGAAGACCGGGTCGCTGTAGACCTGCCCGCCGTCGAGCGCCGCCTCCGTCTGGCCGAACCAGTCGCCGTCGCCGCCGCGTGCCGCCCAGGACAGGCGGCCCGTTACGCCCTCGGCGGCCTGCAGGCCGCTCGCGCTGCCGCCTGACAGCCCTTCCAGCACGATCTCGCCGGCGGTGCGCAGTACACCGGCGGCGTCGCCGGAGAACGTGGCGTTGACCGAGACGGTGCCGCCGCCGGCCTGCCAGCCACGAACCGCATCGCCGGCGAGGGCGAGAATGGCGCCCGGCGCCAGGCCGTTGCCCTGGGCGTTCACCCGCCAGCCGCCCGGGCCGTAGTGTGCGGCGACCCGGAGGCCGGAGCCGCCGACCGGGAGCGAGGGCAGGGTGACGTCCAGTGTACCGGTGTCCCGGCGCCAGGTGGCCGCCGCATCGGCGGCGACAGTGCCGACCGGTGCCCAGCTCGCGCTCAACCGGGCGTCGGCGCAGGTGACGCGGTCCGGGGCCAGCCGTGCCGCCGGACAGTCGATCCGCACGTCCCTGACCGGTGGCTGGTCGCCGGGCAGGTCGAGGCGGTCGATGTTCACGGTCAGGGCGCCGTCGCCGAGCCCGTAGCTCAGCCGTATCCCGTGGACGACGGCGCCGCCCACGGCCGCGCGGCCGACGTCGACGGCGAACGTCTCGACGGCGCTGCTGACGGTGGCTATGCACAGGAGCACGGCGGCGAGGCCGTGACGCAGGCGCCCCGGCGGCATAGAACTGGCTCCGATTGACCCCTGAGGCCCCATCATCGTGGCCCGTGCGCCTGGTGTCACGGCCCGGTGAAGGGGGAGCGTGGTGCACGGCCTGCGCGGGTGCCCGCAGCGGTGGGCCGGCTACCCGAAGGCGGCCGGCGATTACCGGTGATGTGTACGTACCCGCGACGCGGCGCCGTTACCCGTCAGGCGGCCTGGCGCGTGTGCTCCGGCAGACCCGTTGCCAGGGGCACGGTGACCGCACCGCCGGCCAGCGCGATCCACAGCGGCGCCGCCGGCCCCCAGGCGGCGGCCGCCGGGCCCAGGGCCATGACGCCCAGCGCCGCCAGGCCGTTCGACAGCCCCAGTGCCAGTCCCGATCCCAGGGAGCGGTTCTCCGGCAGGATGTCCTGGGCGATGAGGATACCCAGCGGCAGGGTGGCGAACAGGCAGATGCCGAGCACGCCGAGGGCGATCCAGAGCCACACGCCGTCCGCGAGCAGGAAGGCGGCGAGCATGGCCACCGACACGGTCATCGCGCCGATCAGCAGCGGCCGGCGCCCGACCCGGTCCGAAAGCCGTCCGCCGCTGACGTTGCCGATGACCCCGATCACCAGCATGACGGTGATGAAGCTGGCGCCGGTGGTGAGCGAGCCGCCTGCACCGGTCCACATCAACGGCACGTAGGTCACCACGGACAGGATCACGAGCGAGCGCAGCGCCGAGAACGCCACCAGCCGTGACAGTGGCCCGATGTGACGACGCCATTGGATCGGCGTGGCGTCCGGTGTGCGCGGAGGCAGGTGCGGCGCCAGGCCGAAGAGGAAAGGCAGGGTGAGCAGGGCGGGCAGCGCGAGCACCCACAGATAGCCCAGACCCCACTCCACGACGACCCAGCTCGCGATCGCCGGCCACACGCCGCGGCCAACCTCGCCGCCGACCAGGAATACCGACATTGCGGTGCCCGGCCGGTCGCCGCCGAGGCGGCGCACACCGGCCAGCGCCTGGGGATGGAAGAACGAGTTGGAGATGCCGATCAGGACCAGTACGGCGACCAGGGTCCAGAAGCTGGTGGTCAGCCCAACCAGTGCGCCGCCGAGCGACGAGCCCGCGAGTCCCAGCGCGATCATGACCCGGCCGCCGAGGCGGTCGGCGAGCAGCCCCACCAGCGGCTGCAGCGCCTGGCCCATCAACAGGGCGGCCATGATCGTCCCGGCGAGGGCGACGGAGAGATTCAGCGATACCAGGATCGCCGGCAGCACGCCGGGCAGGTAGTTGGCCGCGCCGTCGTTGAGGAAATGGGCCCAGCTCATTCCGGTGAGGCGGACGGTGTGCGTCCGCTCCGGGGCGGTGGCGGTTGTGGTGGCAGCGTCCATGGGTGGCTCCGGATGCCGGTCGATCGGATGCCGGTCGCGCGGGGGCGGCCGGCGGGTGTGATTATAAGCAGGCTACTCGATCATGCGCACGATCAGGGCATCGAGTCCGGGCGTGTCGCGGATACGCCTGTGCGGCGGGTGGGTTCGGCTCGATACGGCCCGTGGAACGGAGATAAGGCGCGCGCCGGCCCCGGAAGGGCCGGCGCGGTCTGTCGCCAGGGGCGGGTCAGCCTGTCGGGGCTTCCTTGCCGGCCAGGAACAGCCACGTCTCCACCACCGAGTCCGGGTTGAGGGAGACACTCTCGATGCCCTCGTCCATCAGCCAGCGGGCGAGGTCCGGATGGTCCGACGGGCCCTGGCCGCAGATGCCCACGTACTTGCCCTTGCGCCGGGCGGCCTGGATGGCCATGTGGAGCATCGCCTTGACCGCCGGGTCGCGCTCGTCGAAGCGCTCGGCTACGAGGCTGGAATCGCGGTCCAGGCCCAGCGTGAGCTGGGTGAGATCGTTGGAGCCGATGGAGTAGCCGTCGAAGATCTCGAGGAACTCATCGGCGAGCACGGCGTTGGAGGGCACCTCGCACATCATGATGAGCTTGAGGCCGTTCTCGCCCTTCCTGAGACCGTTCTCGGCGAGCAGGTCCGCCACCTGCTGGCCCTCGTCGACGGTGCGCACGAACGGGATCATGATCCAGACGTTGGTCAGTCCCATCTCGTCGCGCACCTTCTTGAGTGCGCGGCACTCCAGCTCGAAGCAGGCCCGGAAGGTGTCCGAAATGTAGCGCGAGGCGCCGCGGAACCCGATCATCGGGTTCTCCTCGTCCGGCTCGTACTGCGTGCCGGCGATGAGGTTGGCGTACTCGTTGGACTTGAAGTCCGACATGCGCACGATCACCGGCTTGTCCCAGAACGCCGCGGCCAGCGTGGAGATGCCCTCCGCGAGCTTGTCCACGTAGAACTGCACCGGGTCGTCGTAGCCGGCCATCTGGTTGCGGATCACCGCCTGCATGTCCGCGCTCTGCTGGTCGAACTCCAGCAGCGCCCGCGGGTGGATGCCGATCATGCGGTTGATGATGAACTCCAGCCGCGCCAGGCCGATGCCCGCGTTGGGCAGGTGGGCGAAGTCGAAGGCGCGGTCCGGGTTGCCGACGTTCATCATGATCTTGAACGGCAGATCAGGCATGTTCTCCAGGCTGATCTCCTTGATCTCGAAGTCCTTGCGGCCCTCGTAGATATAGCCGGTATCGCCCTCGGCGCAGGATACCGTGACGTCCTGGGCGTCGGTGATGCGCTCGGTGGCATCGCCGGCACCGACCACCGCCGGGATGCCGAGCTCGCGGGCGATGATCGCTGCGTGGCAGGTCCGTCCGCCGCGATTGGTCACGATCGCCGCGGCGCGTTTCATGATCGGCTCCCAGTCGGGGTCGGTCATGTCGGTGACGAGGACGTCGCCGGGGGCGACGCTGTGCATGTCGTCGATACTGTCGACGACCCGGGCGCGACCGGCGCCGATGCGCTGGCCGATGGCGCGGCCGGTGGCGACCACGCGGCCGCGCTCCTTGAGCTGATAGCGCTGCAGCACCTGGCCGCCGTCGCGGCTCTTCACCGTCTCCGGGCGGGCCTGGAGGATGTATAGCCGGCCGGTCTCGCCGTCCTTGCCCCACTCGATGTCCATGGGCCGGCCGTAGTGCTTCTCGATGATCAGCGCCTGGCGGGCGAGGTCCTCGACGTCGGCGTCGGTGAGGGAGTAGCGGTTGCGCTCGCCCTCAGCGACCTCGACGGTGTGCACGCTCTTGCCGTGACCGGTCTCGCCGCTGTAGACCATCTTGATGGCCTTGCCGCCGAGGATGCGGCGCAGGATCGCCGGGCGGCCGGCCTCCAGCGTGGACTTGTGCACGTAGAATTCGTCCGGGTTCACCGCACCCTGGACCACGGTCTCGCCGAGGCCGTAGGACGAGGTGATGAACACCACGTCGCGGAAGCCGGACTCGGTGTCCATGGTGAACATCACGCCGGCGGCGCCGACGTCGGAGCGCACCATCTCCTGGATGCCCGCCGACAGGGCGACCTGCTCGTGCTCGAAGCCCTGGTGGACGCGGTAGGAGATCGCGCGGTCATTGAACAGCGAAGCAAAGACGTCCTTGATCGCGAGGAGGACGTTGTCGAGCCCGCGCACGTTGAGGAAGGTCTCCTGCTGGCCGGCGAAGGAGGCGTCCGGCAGGTCCTCGGCGGTGGCGGAGGAGCGCACGGCGACCGCCATATCCGACTTGCCCACGCGTTTCTCGAGGTCGCGGTAGGCGGCGGTGATCTGTTCCTCGAGCTCGGCGGGGAAGGGCGTCTCCACGATCATCTTGCGGATCCGCGCGCCCACGGCCATGAGCTGCTCGACGTCGTCGACGTCGAGGCCTTCCAGCTCGTCGTTGATGCGCGAGCGCAGACCGCTGTCATCAAGGAATTTCCAGTACGCGCCGGCAGTGGTGGCGAAGCCTCCCGGCACCTGGACGCCGGCGGCGGCGAGATGGCTGATCATCTCCCCGAGGGATGCGTTCTTGCCGCCGACGCGGTCGACGTCTTGCATGCCCAGGGACTCGAACCAGACAACGTATTCGGTCAATGTAATGCCTCCCAGATTGTCAGACCGGCTGCGTACGGGACGCCGACGCCGCGGTGGCGGGCCCCGCGGGCTTCCGCCGGCGCCACGGCGCGTTTAAGGTGATCGCGCACGATCAACCAACCCCCGCGAGGCGAGGATGGCAGGAAAACGCGCCGTATTCTTCATCTCCGACCGAACCGGCATTACCGCCGAGACACTCGGCCACAGCCTGCTTACGCAATTCAACGACGAGTTCGATCATATTACGCTGCCGTTCACGGACAGCCCCGAGCGCGCCGACCAGGCGGTTCGGCGTGTCGAGGAGGCCAATCGCGTCAACGGCCTGCGTTCCATTGTGTTCAGCACCGTCATCGCCCCGGAGATCCGCGAGCACCTGCAGCACGTCGATGCGCTGGTCTTCGACTTCTTCGACACCTTCATCGCCCCCATGGAGCAGGAGCTCGGTGAGCGTTCCAGCCATACCATCGGGCGTTCCCACGGCATGATCGACAATCAGCGCTATGATGTGCGCATCGACGCCATGAACTACGCGCTCTCGCACGACGACGGGGCGGTGGTGCGTCACTACGATCAGGCCGATGTCATCCTCGTCGGCGTCTCGCGTTCGGGCAAGACGCCCACCTGCATCTACCTCGCGCTGCAGTACGGCATCTATGCCGCCAACTACCCGCTCACGGAGGAGGACCTCCTCGGCGGGCGCTTACCCTCCATCATCCGCCCGCACCGACGCAAGCTCTACGCGCTGACCATCCGTCCGGACCGTCTCTCGCGGATCCGCTCGGAGCGCCGTCCGGACAGCCGTTACGCCTCGCTGCGCCAGTGTCAGTACGAGGTCGCCCGGGCCGAGGGCCTGTTCGAGCGCGAGAAGCTGCCGATGGCCGACACCACCGCGATGTCCATCGAGGAGATCGCGACCACGATCATCCATAACCGGCAGCTGCGCCGGCGACTTTATTAAAAAACGGCGTGGCTTTCCACTTAACCTATAGGGCGAGCTGATCGAAGGCGCCTTACGGTGCGGCAGTGGTACGGCCTCCGGGGTGCTTCGGGGTGCGGGGTGCCCAGCGCCCGCCGGTGTGGCCGTATGCCGACGACGGACGGCAACGGTCGGCACCGACCCGGGTGACGCCGGGGGAGCCGGCCTCCGGTGGGACATGCACGCTGGGGCGCTGTGATACTATCCGCGACATGATGATCGAGACCCCGCAAACCGTTCCGGCTTCCCGTGGCGAGCGCAGCTTCGCCGCGCTGATGGAGCTCTATGAGAACAACTACATCTACATGCGCCGGCTCCTCCCGGAACCGGACCGCAATGGCGACTGCGTGGTCTCCCGCGTGCCCGGCACCCCCGATCTGCATCTACGGGTGGTCGAGCGCTGCGCCTACACCACGAGCGTGGTGCTGACCCATCACTTCCATCGCGGGGATACCGCCGAGGTGACGCCGGATCTGCGGGTCCGCATCTACCACGATGCCCGAGTCGCGGAAGTCCTGCCGGACTCGTGCCTGAGCGGCTTCCGCCGCGACTGTCGCGGGCCCGAGACGGGCAGCATGGCCTGGCGTTGGGAGGTGAACCGGTTCCTGAACCGCTGGCTGCGGTACTGTCTGGGCGAGGGCCACTCGTTCATGCCGGTGCTCGGCGAACCCCCGGCGTACCGGCCGCTGGCACGGCGCTGGAGCGTCTGACCGGAGCCGGCGGTGCGGCTGACCTCCAAGGCACGCTATGCGGTCACGGCGATGACGGTGCTCGCCCTGCGCGAGCCCGGCGGGCGGACGAGCCTGGCGGAGCTTGGCGCGGAGCAGGGCATTTCGCTTTCCTACCTCGAGCAGCTCTTTGCCGCGCTGCGCCGTGCGCGCCTGGTGACCGGTGTGCGCGGCCCGGGGGGCGGTTACCGGCTGGCACGGCCGGCCTCCGGAATCAGCGTCGCGGCGGTGGTTAGCGCCGTGGATCCGGCCGGTGGCGATGGCGCCGCCGACGACGACGCAGCGGCCCAGTGCCTCACCCACGACCTGTGGTCGGAGCTATCCGGCCAGCTCTATACCCTGCTTGACGGCATCACCCTGGAGACGCTCGCTGCGGACCCGGCGATCATCGCCGCCCTCGAAGAGGACGTGCGCGAAAGCGCCGGGCCCGGTGGATGAACGCGGCACGCTCGGCGGTGTCGCCGCGTTCGCGGTAGCGAAGCCGGACGTAGTCGCGCGCGAGTGCGGCGACCACGGCACCCAGCGCCTCATCGGCGTCATCGGCCCGCCGTGCCACCGTATGCGGACCGTCCCCCGCTTCCAGGGGGATGCCCGCGCGCAGGAGACGGGCGCGGATACGGCGCCAGGCCCGCGATAGCGGATCCTCCGCCGCCCGTCGGCGATGCAGGCCCCAGAGCGCATAGACGGCCGCAACGGCGCCAAGGGCCCCCAGTACGCCGAGCCCTACGGTCAACGGCCGGGTCAGGCCGAGGCGCTGCCACAGTCCCTGCTGGGCCCGCGGGCCGTAGGTCAGCACCCAGCGGTTCCACATCACGTCGACCTGCTCCCAAGCCAGTCGCATCGCGCGCAGCACACCGCCATCGCCGCCGCGCGCCATGAGCGGTACCGGATCGTCCGCCGGGACCGACGCCGCCAGCCCGTCACTGGCCCTGGCCGGGGCGACGGCCACGGTCGGATCGATGCGCTGCCAGCCGTCACCGGGCAGCCATACCTCCACCCAGGCATGGGCGTCGGACTGGCGGACCACCAGGTAATCCGCCCCGTCCGGACGCCCGCCGCCCAGGTACCCGGCCACCAGCCGGGCCGGCACCCCGCCGGCACGCATCAGCACGGCGAAGGCACTGGCGAAGTGCTCGCAGAAACCACGACGGGTATCGAACAGGAAACGGTCGATGCGGCCGCCGTCGAGGCGGCCGGGGCTCAGCGTGTACACGAACGGGCGCTGGCGCAGCCACGCCAGCGCGGCGTCGACGAACCCGGCGGTACCCGCCGCGCGGTCGTGCAGGCGCCGGGCGAGGGCGCGGGTGCGCGGATGCGCGTTCGCCGGCAGGCCCGTATAGCGCTGTCGCACGCGTGCGGACATGTCCGGCTCGACGCGCCCGGGGGTGAAGGAGCGGGCGCGGTAGCGGCGCAGCGAGGCGACCGGCTCGTCAGCGAGGTATTCCAGCGCCGGCGTGCGCTGCACCTCCGCGCTGACGTCGCCGGGCAGGTCCAGGGCGTAGAGCCAGCGCTGCCGGTGGGGCTGGAGGGTGATCACCTGGGTGCGGACCGGCCCGTCGCGGCTGACGGAGACCGTCCGCGGTGGACGCTCGCCCCGGCGCCAGGTAACACCGTCGTAGGCGGCGAACACCGGTCCCCGCCAGTAGCGCTGCCCGGGCGGTGGGGGCGGGCCGTCGGGGAAGCGGACCCGGAAGGCCACCTCATCGGAGCGGCTGAGCCGGCTGAGGTCGCCGGGGCGGATCGTATCGGAGATGCCCGTGACCCCGGTGCCGCCGTCGTCGGGAAGGGCCCATAACGGTCCCGGCAGGCGTGGAAAGAGCGCGAACAGGATCAGCATGACCGGCACCGCCTGCCCGGTGAGTGCACCGGCGGTACGCAGGTCCGCCCGGACGATTCCGGCGCCCGTCGCCCGTCCGGCGGCAATGAGCAGCGCGGTGGCCGCCCAGGCGGTCGCCAGGAGATAGGCGCCCATGGGCAGCGACTCGTCATCGAGGAAGGCGGTCAGTGCAAGGAACACCGCGAGGTAGGCGACGATGCGTAGATCGCGGCGTCCACGCATCTCCAGTGTCTTCAGTGCCCCCATCAGGGTGAGTAGTGCGACGCCCGCCTCCGGCCCGACGACAGTGGCGAACTGCGCTGCGACCAGGGCCAGGGCGGCGGCGGTCAGGGCCACACGGGTGAGCCGGCGTGGCAGATGATAGCCGCGCACACCGATCCACAGCCGCCAGCCGAGCAATGCGGCGATGGCCGTGGATATCGCCGGCGGCAGGGCGAACAGGTGCGGGACGAGGACACCGGCGATCAAGGCTATCGCCCAGAACAGGGTGCGGCGGTCGACGGCGCTGATTGTGCTCATAACGGTAGCAGCGCCAGTGCGGTCAGGCAGTCGTGGCGGTGGCGCTCACCGTGGCCGGGGCCGAGGGAGCAGCCGGGCAGGATCAGCGTGTAGGCCTCACCCCGTGCGTGGGCCATCTCGATCCAGGCGGCGAGCCGCGCGATCCGCGCCTCCGGGGCGAGTCCGGGGGCGTCGCCCCAGGCGAGCCGGCGCTGGGCACCGCGGGTGCCGGAGAACACCTTGGTGTGGAGCTCGCCGGCGGACTCGCTCGCCTTCCAGGCGATGCGCGGCAGCGGGTCGCCAATACGGTAGCGGCGCAGGCCCGCGTAGTCCTCTTCGGAGGTGTCGCTGGCCGTCCCGCCGTCGCCGGTTCGCCCGGCGGGCAGCGGCGGCGGGTGCGCCTCCGGCAAGGGGTAGACGACGGCGGAGCGGTCCGGCTCGATCCAGCTCCAGGCCTGGAAGAGGCCGCCGGGATGGCGGGTCGCCACGCGGATGCGCCCGGCCGGGAGGCGGCCGCGGCGGGGTGCCGGCCGGGGCACGCGGACGACGGTCTGGTCATGAGGCCCGACGTCTTCGGCGACGCTTGCGTCGCCGGCGTCGAGCGCGATGGCGACTCGTCCCCGCGGGGTGTCGTTGATCAGGGTGACCGGAAAGCGTGCGGTGCCGCCGGCGAAGAGTGCCCCCGGGTTGCCCGGCTCCAGGGTCAGGCCCGCGAGATTGCGGTAGCTGCGGTGCATGGCGGCCACGCCGATACCGACGAGCAGGTAGGTCAGGGCGAAGCCGAGGTTCAGCCGGTAGTTGGTTGCGGTCAGCCACATCACCACCACGAGGGCGGCGAAGCCCCAGCCCTGGGCCGTGGGCAGGATGTAGATCCGGCGGTAGTGGAGCGTCACCCGGGCGCGGGTGTCCCCGTGGCGGCGTCGCAGCCAGCCCCGGAGCCACAGCGGGAGGTCGATCACGGGATCGGCACGTCCGCCAGCAGCGCGCCGCAGCGCTCGCGGGCCGTGGCCAGTCCCTCGCCGGGGTGCTGGAGGCGGTGGGCGGCGACGTGGGGGAAGACCGCCTGGACGTGCTCCGGCAGCACCGCCGTGTCCCCGCCGGTGAATGCCCAGGCGCGGGCGGCCTGCATGAGCGCGAGGCCCGCCCGGGGGGATAGCCCGCCGGGGCGGTCGCCGTTACGGGTCGCGCGCAGCAGTGCCTGGACGTAGTCCACCAGGGCACCGGCGACATGGACGCGGTGGACGGCCGCTCGCAGGTCGTCCAGATCGTCGTCGCCGAGGACCGGCGGCTCCGCGTCGATCAGCTGCCGCCGGTCCGCGCCCAGCAGCAGCTCGCGCTCGGCCGCGCGGTCCGGGTAGCCCAGGGCCAGGCTCATGAGGAAGCGGTCGAGCTGGGACTCCGGCAGCGGGTAGGTGCCGGTCTGATCGGCGGGGTTCTGGGTCGCGATGACGAAGAACGGCGCCGGCAACGCATGGGTGGTGCCGTCCACGGTGACCTGGTGCTCCTCCATTGCCTCGAGCAGCGCGCTCTGTGTCTTCGGGGTCGCGCGGTTGATCTCGTCGGCGAGCAGCAGCTGGGTGAACACGGGCCCGGGGTGGAAGTGGAAACCGCGGACCTCGCGATCGTAGATGGAGGCACCGAGGATATCGGCGGGGAGCAGGTCACTGGTGAACTGAACCCGCTGCATCTCCAGTCCGAGCAGCCGGGCGAGGACGTGGGCGAGGGTGGTCTTGCCCACGCCGGGAAGATCCTCGATGAGCAGGTGTCCGCCCGCCAGCAGGCAGGCGAGGGACAGTCGGATCGAGTGATCCTTGCCGAGGATGATGTCTCCGGCGCGCTCGAGGACGCGCCCGACCCGTCGGTCCATAGGGGCTCCGGCATCGTGCTCCGAAAGCCCCGCGTTATAGCATATCCCCGCCGGCGCGGGCAGCGCGCTCAGGCGCTGGCCGCGTGGGGAATGGCGGTGCCGTCGATGCCGAGGAAACGGCGCACGTAGCGTGCGGACAGTGCCTGCGTGTCGACGATGATGAACACGTCCGCCACCCGGAAATCCGGGTCCCAGCAGGGCTCGCCGCAGATCCGCGCGCCGAGTGAGAGGTAGGCCTTGAGCAGCGGCGGCACCCGCGTCGCCATGGTGACGGGGTCGCCCTCGGGCAGCGCCGGCATCCCGTGCCGGGGGCGTACACGCATGGGCTCGGGGGCCATGTGGCGGCTGCGCAGGCGCCGCATCAGGGCCTCCGTGGCGAGGCCGCCGTCGCCGGCGGGGATGCTCGCGCAGCCGATAAGGTAGTCGTAGCCGGCGTCCACGATGTGGCCGGCGAGCCCGGACCAGAGCGTGGCGATACTCGCGCCCCGGCGGTATGCCGGGTCGACGCAGGTACGCCCCAGCTCCATGATGCGTCCGGGCAGGTCGCCGACGAAGCCCATGTCGAACTCCGCCTCGGAGTAGAACCCGCCGGCCATCCTGGCGGTGTGGTCGTCGAGCAGGCGGCTGCAGGCGACGACCTCGCCGCTGGCATTGTCGCGGACCATCAGGTGCCGGCACCAGCGGTCGTAGCGGTCCGTCTCCAGCCCCGGGGTGGCGGCGTGCACGGAGGCGCCGAGCTCCTCGGCGAACACGCGGTAGCGCAGCCGCTGGCAGGCCTCGACCGCCTCCGGGGTGTCCGCCCAGTCCACGGTGAAGCGGCCGGTCTCGCGTCGTGACAGGGTAGTTGCGGCCATCTCGGACCTCGCTGTGTCCCGCTGTTGTGACTGCCGCCGAGGGTGACGCAGGCGCATGGCAGGGGCATGACGGAAGGTTGTCATCTCCTTTACCGCTGGCAATGACGGCGGCCAGCAGCGAGAATGCCCCCCGTCCGGTAATCAGGGTGTGACGGCGTCGAGATGAAGTGGGCAGCCATACAGCAGCTGATCGGACTGCTGCTCATGATGTTCAGCGTGACCGCGCTGCCGCCGGCGATGGTTGCGCTGATCGCCGGTGACGGGCAGGTCGTGATCTTCCTGCTGACCTTCGCGCTCACCGCCATGACCGGCGTGGCACTGTGGCTGCCGGTGCGCGGCGACCGCGGCGAGCTGCGCACGCGGGACGGCTTCCTGGTGGTGGCCCTGTTCTGGAGCGTGCTCGGCGTCTTCGGCGCCATCCCGTTCATGCTCGGCCCCCACCTCGGCTTCACCGACGCGATCTTCGAGGCGGTTTCCGGGTTCACCACCACCGGGGCGACGGTGATGACCGGGCTGGACAACATGCCGCCGTCGGTGCTTTACCACCGCCAGCAGCTCCAGTGGCTCGGCGGCCTGGGTGTGATCGTGCTCGCCGTCGCCCTCATCCCCATGCTCGGCGTCGGCGGTATGGCGCTCTACCGTGCCGAGACGCCCGGGCCGATGAAGGACGACAAGATCAGCCCGCGGATCATGCACACCGCGCGCACCCTCTGGTACGTCTATCTCTGGCTCACCGTGGCCTGTGCCGTGTGCTACTGGCTCGCGGGCATGTCGGCGTTCGACGCCGTGGCCCATGCCTTCAGCACCATCGCCACCGGCGGCTATTCGACCCACGATGCGAGTCTGGCCTATTACGACAGCGTCGCCGTCGAGATGGTCGCGAACGTGTTCATGCTGCTGGGCGGCATCAACTTCGCGCTGCACTTCTTCGTGTGGCGCTACCGCAGCCCCCGGCGCTACCTCCAGGACACGGAGACACGGGCGTACCTGGGCATCGTTGCGGTGGCGACGCTGGTGATCGCGGTTACCCTGGTGGTCACGGGCGCGATCCCGAATGGCGGGGAGGCGCTGCGGCACGCACTACTTCAGGTGATCTCGGTGATCACCACCACCGGCTTCACCACCACCGGCTTCAACGACTGGCCGGTCTACATCCCCCTGGTGATCGCGGCGGTGGGCTTCATCGGCGGCTGCGCCGGTTCCACCGCCGGCGGGATGAAGGTCATCCGCATCGTGCTGCTCTACAAGCAGGGTACGCGGGAGACCTTCCGGCTCATCCATCCCCGGGCCACCCAGCCGGTGAAGCTCGGCGGCAAGCCCGTCGCCGAGAACGTGATGAACTCCGTGTGGGGCTTCTACACCCTCTACGTGCTGTCCTCACTGGTGCTCACCGGCCTGATGATGGCGGCAGGGCTCGACCTCGAGAGCGCGTTCGGCGCGGTGATGGCGACCATCAACCTGGTCGGTCCCGGCCTGGGAGAGGTGGCGAGCAACTTCAAGGGCATGCCGGAGATGGTGAAGTGGCTCGGCATCTTTGCCATGTTGCTCGGCCGCCTCGAGGTGTTCACCCTGATGGTGCTCTTCACGCCGGCGTTCTGGCGCCACTGAACGGTGCCCGTGCCGGTCAACGACACAACGGAATCTGACACGTTGGCCATGAATCTCAAGACCCTGGAGCGGCGCCTGACCTACCTCACGGGCAAGGCGATCCGCGAGTACGGCATGATCGAGGACGGTGACCGGGTGATGGTCTGCCTCTCCGGCGGCAAGGACTCCTATACCCTGCTGGAGGTCCTGCGGCTGCTCCAGCGCCGGGCCCCGGTGCGCTTCGAGTTGGTGGCGGTGAACCTCGACCAGAAGCAGCCGGGCTTCCCCGAGCACGTGCTCCCGGCATATCTCGACGGCCTCGGCGTGGATTACCGCATCGTCGAGCGTGATACCTACAGTACGGTGAAGCGGGTGATCCCCGAGGGCCAGACCATGTGCAGCCTGTGCTCGCGGCTGCGCCGGGGCATCCTCTACGGCACCGCCTCGGAGCTCGGCGCGACCAAGATCGCACTTGGCCATCACCGCGACGACATGCTCGAGACGCTGTTCCTGAATATGTTCTATGGTGGGCGGCTGGCGGCGATGGCCCCGAAGCTCAAGAGCAATGACGGCCGTCACGTGGTGATCCGGCCGCTGGCCCATGTACCCGAGTCCTACGCGGAGCGTTACAGCGAGCTCAAGGGCTTCCCGATCATCCCCTGCAGCCTCTGCGGCTCCCAGCCCAACCTAAAGCGCCAGGCGGTGAAGGCGATGCTGAGGCAGTGGGAGGCGGAGGACCCGAAACGGCTCACGAGCATGCTGCGCGCGATGCAGAACGTGCAGCCCTCCCAGCTGGCCGATACCGACCTGTTCGATTTCCATGGCCTGCGCGCCGACGGGGCCGCCACGGACGGGGGAGAGGACCCGCTGGCGGCGGTGGAGCAGGGCGGGAGCGCCGGGGAGCCGGGCGTGGTAACCTTCGGCGCGCCTGCCAGATAAGCGCGGCCGGGGGCGGCGGCGCGGTGGGACGGTGATCGCGTCGACCAGAGGGGGGAACGGGCCGGATGCGGCGCAGAAAGATCTACTTCGCGGTGGCACTCGCGCTGCTGGTGGCGACGGGACTGGTGGCCACCAGCCTGATCAGCTACTACGTCGCCCATGATTCGCTGGCCGAGCGTGTCGCCGAGGAGACGCTGCCGCTGACCAGCGACAACATCTACTCCGAGATCCAGCGCGATCTCCTGCGTTCGGTGCTGATCTCCTCGTTCATGGCCCATGACACCTTCGTGCGCGACTGGGCCATCGGCGGCGAGCACAACGTCCAGCGGATGACCCGCTACCTCAGCGAGGTGCGCAAGAAGTACGACACCATCACCGCGTTCTTCGTCTCCGAGCGCAGCCGGCGTTACTACCACCCCCGCGGCGTGCTCAAGACCGTCCGCCCGGAAGACCCGCAGGACGCCTGGTACTTCCGCGTCCGCAACATGCACGATCGCTACGAGATCAACGTGGATGCCGATACGGCCAATCCCGGGCGGGTGAGCATCTTCGTGAACTACCGTGTGCTCGACTACGACGGTGATTATCTTGGTGCCATCGGCGTGGGCCTGTCGGTGAACGCCGTCGCCGATCTCATCGAGAATTACCAGCGGCGTTACGGCCGCCGCATCTATTTCATCGACCGTGAGGGCGACGTGACCCTGCACGGCAGTGCCTTCGATGTGGCCCCGAACATCCACGACCGCGAGGGGCTCGGGGCCTATGCCACCCGGATCCTGACGAGTCCCAGCACCTCGTTCCGCTTCGACCGGGGGGCCGCCGAGACGGTCTACGTCAACACCCGGCTGGTGCCGCAGATGGACTGGATCCTGGTCGTGGAGCAGAGCAATGCGGCCGCGGAGGCGCGGATCCAGCGCACGCTGGCGGTCAATCTGGCCATCTCGCTGGCGATCACGGTGCTGGTGCTCACGCTTGGTTATATCACCGTGCGCGGCTATCAGCGCCGTCTCGAGGAGATGGCGACCACCGATCCGCTCACCGGGGCGGCGAGCCGCCAGGTCTTCGGCATGGTCTTCGACCAGGTGGTGCGCAGCGCACGCCGCCGGGGCGAGGCGGTGTCGGTGCTGAGCGTGGACATCGACCGGTTCAAGGCGATCAACGACACCCACGGCCACCAGGCGGGGGACCAGGTCATTCGCAGCGTGGTGGACACGGTGCGCCGCCACATCCGTGAGGCGGACACGGTCTGCCGTTGGGGCGGTGAGGAGTTCATCGTTCTGCTCGGCGACTGCAGTGCGGCAGGCGCGGCCGAGCGGGCGGAGACGCTGCGTGCCGCGCTGGCGGACCTCACCGTGCCGGTGGCCGGCACCCACGTTCGGATTACGGTGAGCATCGGGGTCGCGGAGTGCGCGCCCGGGGAGTCGCTGGAGGCCGTGATGCAGCGGGTCGATGCGGCGCTCTATGCCGCCAAACGGGACGGCCGCAACCGTGTGGTAACCGCGTAACCGGACGGCACGGACCGCTGACGGGTCCTGGCCCGGACGGTCCCGTTCGCGGATGCGGCGGTGGCGTGACGCGCGATGGGCAGGGGGCGGCCTCCAACCTGCCCGGCCCGGCGCAGGGCGGCCGGGCCGGGATCCGGCGGCGTGCCGGACGTGGTTACATGGTAGGCATGCTGAAATGGTTCGTGTTGGTCTCGCGCACGCCCTTGGGCCAGCGCGCGGTGACCGTCTTCATCTCGGTGTAGAAACGCACCGCCTCCGGGCCGTGGGCGTGGAGCACGCCGAAGCGCGAGCGCTTCCAGCCGCCGAAGCTGTGGAAGGCCATCGGCACGGGGATCGGCACGTTGATGCCGACCATGCCCACCTGGATGCGCTGGGCGAAGGTGCGGGCCGCGTCGCCGTCGCGGGTGAACACCGCGGTGCCGTTGCCGAACTCGTGGGCGTTGATCAGATCCACGGCCTCGTCGAAGTCCGCGGCGCGGACCACCGAGAGCACCGGGCCGAAGATCTCCTCGCGATAGATGCGCATCTCCGGGGTCACCCGGTCGAACAGGCAGCCGCCGAGGAAGAAGCCGTTCTCGTGGCCGGCGACGGTGTGGTTGCGTCCGTCGACGACCAGCTCCGCGCCCTCGGAGACGCCCACATCGACGTAGCCCTGCACCTTTTCCAGGTGCTCGCGGGTCACCAGCGGACCCATGTCCGGCTCGTTGTCGCGGTCCAGGCCGTTGCCGACCTTCAGGCCCTCGGTGCGCTCGCGCAGTCGCTGGACCAGCCGGTCGGCGGTCTCCTCGCCCACGGGCACGGCCACGGAGACCGCCATGCAGCGCTCGCCCGCGGAGCCGTAGGCGGCGCCCATGAGGGCATCCACCGCCTGGTCGAGGTCCGCGTCGGGCATCACCACCATGTGGTTCTTGGCGCCGCCGAGGGCCTGCACGCGCTTGCCGTTGGCGGCGCCCGTCTCGTAGATGTACTGGGCGATGGGCGTGGAGCCGACGAAGCTGATCGCGCGCACGCGCTCGTCGGTGAGCAGGGTGTCCACGGCGGTCTTGTCGCCGTTGACGACGTTGAACACGCCGTCCGGCAGCCCGGCCTCACGCAGCAGCTCCGCGAGCAGCAGGGCCACCGACGGGTCCTTCTCGGAGGGCTTGAGCACGAAGGCATTGCCGCAGGCCAGCGCCACCGGGAACATCCACATCGGGACCATGGCCGGGAAGTTGAACGGCGTGATACCGGCGCACACGCCCACCGGCTGCTGCATGGACCAGGAGTCCACGTTCGTGCCGACGTTGCTGGAGTGCTCGCCCTTGAGCAGGTGGGGGATGCCGCAGGCGAACTCCACCACCTCCAGGCCGCGGATGACCTCGCCCTTGGCGTCGGAGAACACCTTGCCGTGCTCCCGGGTGATCAACTCGGCGAGGCGGTCGTGATTCTCCTCGATGAGCTGCTTGAAGCGGAACATCACCCGTGCGCGGCGCAGCGGTGGGGTGGCGGCCCAACCGGCCTGGGCTGCCTCGGCGGCGTCGATGGCCTCGCGGACCTGCGCCTCGCTTGCCAGCGCGACCTCCGCGGTACGCTCGCCCGTGGCGGGGTTGTAGACCGGCGCACGGCGCTCGCCCTCGTCGCTGCGAAGCGCCCCGTTGATGAAGTGATGAATGGTGGTCTCGGTCATGATCGCTCCTCCTCGCGGTTAACCGGACGTTCAGTCTGGCGCCGTGTCCGGGAGGGGCGAATTGACGAAACGAACGGGGTAATGGACGATCTTGCCCAGGGGCGGTTCAACCCGCCGGGCGGTCCCACACGTACAGCCGTAGCGGCGGGATGTTGCGCCATTCCCAGCGCGCGATGCGCGGGGCGCCGAACACCGGGGTGGCAAGCCGTGCGACGCGGTCGCTGAGCTGGTAGGCGACGAACCGCCCGCCGGGGGCGAGGGCGCCCCGGACGGCCTCGATCACGGCCCGGCCGTCGTCGGCGGGCATGCGGGAGAAGGGGATCCCGGAGACGACCACGTCCGGCGCCGGCAGGCCGTTCTCCCGCAGGGCGTGGTCCAGGGCCGTCGCGCTGCCGCAGTGGGCGACGAGGCGGTTGTCATCGATACCGGCGAGGAGGCGATGCAGGTGTGGATTGATCTCGACGGCGAGCAGCCGCGCATCCGCCGCCATGCCCGCGAGCAGGGCCGTGGTGGTACCGCCGGAGCCGGGCCCGAGCTCCACCACGGTCGCTGCGCTGGCGAGGTCGGCGGCCCCGACCAGGCCCGCCTCCAGGAAGCGCGAGCTCGGGATCATGGACGCCACCTCGCCCGGGCGGCGGAGGAACTCTCGGAAAAACGCGCAGGGACGGCTCATCGCTCCGGCATCCGTTCGCTTGGGGCACGGGCGGCAAGCCTACACCAACAACGCGGCAAAATCGTCCCGGTGGCGGAAGGGGGGCAGCGGTGACGGGGCCCTCTGACTGGCCGTTGCCGCCGGAGGGGGTGCGTTTCTTCGTGCCCACGTTCCTGCGCGATCACCTGGCGGGGAACCCGCTCACCCGAGAGCTCTATCCCCACGCCATGGGCTACTATCCCCGCGCGGCCGGCCACGCCGTGCGCCGCGACAGCCATGTTGACCACCTGGTGCTCTACTGCTGTGACGGGGCCGGCACCCTCAGCGTGGACGGCCATGAGTGGCCGGTGGCGGCCGGGGACGTGATGCTGCTGCCCCGCGACGTCCTCCACGCCTACGCCGCGTCCGGCGACGACCCCTGGACGCTGTACTGGGTGCATTTCGATGGCACGCGCACCGGCGACTTCTGGGCGGCGATCGGCTTCGAGCGCGAGCGGCCGGTGGCCCGGCTCGGGCGCTCGCCGAAGCTCCTCGCCGATTTCGAGACCCTGCTGGGGGTTCGTCGCAGCGGCTACTCCCCGCCGGTGTTCGTGCACGCGGCGAACCACCTGCGGGCGATGCTGAGCTACCTGGCGGTGGTCTCGCCACGCTCGGCGACCCGTCAGGCGGGCGGCTTCGACCTCGATCACGTGCACGCGCTGATGCAGGCGAACCTCCACCACCACCTGGACCTGGACACGCTGGCGGCGAGCGTGAACCTCTCGCGCTATACCTTCGCCCGTCAGTACAAGCGCCTGACCGGGATGCCGCCGATACAGAACTTCATCCACATGAAGATGGAACGGGCCTGCTATCTGCTCGACATATCCACGCGGAGCGTGCAGCAGATCGCCTTCGAGCTCGGTTACGAGGACGCCTACTACTTCTCGCGGCTGTTCCGGAAGGTGGTCGGGGTCTCGCCTACGCGCTACCGGGCGATGCGCTACGGCTGAGGGGCGACGGGCCGCCGGGCGGCCCGTCGTGTCGCGGGACTACTCGTAGCAGTCCATGTAGAGCTGCTTGAGGGTCGGCACGTCCGGCACGCGGGGGTTGTTGCCCGGCGAGCCGGACGCCAGTGCCTGCTCCGCCATGGTCTCCAGGACGCCCTCGTATTCGGCCCGGTCGATACCGTAGTCCGCCGGGGTGGGGACCTGCAGGTCGCGGTTGAGCGCGCGCAGGGCATCGAGCAGGGCGGCGACGGCGGTCTCGTCGTCCGCGTCCGGAGCGGTGACGGCCATCGCCCGGGCGCAGTCCGCGTAGCGCGGCAGCGCCTCGCCCTCGGCGGAGTACTCGGTGATCCGCGGCAGCAGCATGGCGTTGGACAGCCCGTGGGGCACGTGGAAGAACGCGCCGAGGGGCCGGCTCATGCCGTGGACGAGGGCGACGGAGGCGTTGGAGAAGGCCATCCCGCCCTGGGTCGCCGCACGCATCATCGCCTCTCGGGCCTCACGGTTGTCCGGCTCGAAGCAGGCGGTGCGGAGGTTGTCGGCGACCGCGCGCATGCCGGCGATGGCGTGGGCGTCGGAGATCGGGTTGCGGCGGCGCGAGACGTAGGCCTCGATGCAGTGGGTGAGGGTGTCGAGGCCGGTATCCGCGGTCAGGCGGAAGGGCATGCTCAGGGTGAGCTCGAAGTCCACCAGGGCCGCGGTCGGGCAGAAGGCGGTACCGCCGCAGAGCATCTTCTCGCCGCTCTCGCTGTCGGTGATCACGGTGAAGCGCGTGACCTCCGAGCCGGTGCCCGCGGTCGTCGGGACGGCGATCACCGGCAGGGCGGGCCCGTCATTCTGGCGCGGCGCCTTGTAGTCGCGCATCGTGCCGCCGAAGGTGCCGAGGTAGGCGATGGCCTTGGCGGAATCCAGCGGGCTGCCGCCGCCGACGCCGATGACACAGTCGTAACGGTCCTGGCGCAGGGCCTCGACGCCGGCGTCGATGGAGGCGGTGGTCGGGTCGGGCACGGTGTCGGCGAATACGCCGGCGGTGATCCCGGCCTCCCTGAGCTGGGTGACGAGGCCGGGAACCGGCCCGCGGGTGTTCATGAACGCATCGGTGACGATCAGCGGCCGGGACAGGCCCAGACGTTCGAGCACCGAGGCGAGCGAGCCGCTCGCGCCGCCGCCGATCTCCATCACCCGCGGCATCACGATCTGGTAGGTCATGGCGTTCCCTCCTCCTGGGTACGGGCGTGCCTCTGTGGGCACCGTGATCTCATCGATGAGGCTAGCCCGGCGTCCGTGCCCGTGGGATTGAGGAAAGCGTCCGAAAGCTGGACGATCTTGCCTCAGTGATCCCGTTCGATCACGTAGTTGGCGATCTCGCGCAGGCCCTCGGCCCGTTCCCCCAGCGGCTCCAGGCTGGCGAGGGCGTCGTCGCGCAGCTGCGCGGCGAAGGCCCGCGCCTCCGAGAGGCCGAGCAGAGCCGGGTAGGTGGGCTTGTCCAGGCGGGCGTCGGCGCCGCTCGCCTTGCCGAGCACGTCCGCGTCGCCGTCCACGTCGAGGATGTCGTCCTGGACCTGGAAGGCGAGGCCGATGCACTTGGCATAGTGATCGAGCTGCTCCAGCTCCGGGGCATCCGGTGCCTCGCCGCAGAGGGCGCCGAGGCGCACGCTCGCGCGGATCAGGGCCCCCGTCTTGTGGATGTGCATCGCCTCGAGCTCGGCCTCCGTGACCGCGTGGCCGACGGCGGCGAGGTCCATGGCCTGGCCGCCACACAGCCCCCGCGAGCCGGCAGCGGTTGCCAGGGTGTCGAGCATGGCGACTCGGGCCTCGGCGCCGACCCCCGGGGTCCGGGCAACGAGCCGGAACGCCAGGGCCTGCAGGGCGTCGCCGACCAGGATGGCGGTGGCGTCGTCGTAGGCTCGGTGGCAGGTGGGGCGGCCGCGGCGCAGGTCGTCGTCGTCCATGGCGGGCAGGTCGTCATGGACCAGCGAGTAGCAGTGGATGCATTCCACCGCGCAGGCGGCGGCATCAAGGGCGGCGGCGGGGGCGTCCAGAGCCTCCCCGCCGAGGTAGACCAGCAGGGGGCGCAGGCGCTTGCCGTTGCCGAGCACGGCGTAGCGCATCGCCTCGTGCAGCCGTGCGGGCGCCAGACCCGCGGGGGGCAGGGCGTGCTCGAGGGCCGCTTCCACGCGCTCGCGGCACTCGGAGAGGCGCTGTTCAATCGCCATCGCCTTCCCCCTCGTCGAAGGGCGCGAGGCCGGCGCTGTCGTCGTCGCTGTCGCCGAGCAGTACCTCGACCTTCTGCTCCGCCTCGGTCAGCGCCTTCTGGCAGACCCGGGTCAGGCCGACGCCGCGCTCGAACGCGCTCAGGGAGTCTTCCAGGCTGAGGTCGCCGCGTTCCATGCGCGCGACCAGCTCCTCAAGCTCCGCCAGTGCGGTCTCGAAATCCGGGGTGTGGCCGTCGGCGTCCGCCGTGTTGGTGTTGTCGCTGTCGTCGGTCATGGCTCCGGCGCGCTGCTGCGGTGTGCGTCCCCTTGGCAGGAGGGGGTGGACAGGACGTAGTGTAACGCACACACCGCCGGGTGTTGCGTTGCGTTACACTGCCGCGGCACGCCTCAGGGCCGACGAGAGGGACACGATTACGCATGGCGACGACATACGATGCCGCTTCCATCGAGGTGCTAACGGGGTTGGACCCGGTGCGGCGCCGGCCGGGGATGTATACCGATACCAGCCGGCCCAACCACCTCGCCGCCGAGGTTATCGACAACAGTGTGGACGAGGCGATTGCCGGCCACGCCCGGGAGATCGTGGTCACCCTCTACCGTGATGGCTCGCTGTCCGTACGCGACGACGGCCGGGGCATGCCCGTGGATACCCACCCGCAGCAGGGACTGCCCGGCGTCGAGGTGATCCTCAGCAAGCTCCACGCCGGCGGCAAGTTCTCCTCCAAGAGCTACCAGTTCTCCGGCGGCCTGCACGGTGTCGGCGTCTCGGTGGTGAACGCGCTGTCGCTGCGCCTGGAGGTGGAGATCCGGCGCGACGGCAAGCGCTACCGCATGGCCTTCGCCCACGGCGAGAAGGTCGAGGACCTCCAGGTCGTCGGCGAGGTGGGCCGCCGCAACACCGGCACCGAGCTGCACTTCTGGCCTGATGCGAGCTACTTCGACTCGGCGCGCTTCTCCGTGCCGCGGCTCAAGCACGTCCTGCGTGCCAAGGCGGTGCTGTGCCCGGGGCTCACCGTGCGCCTGGAGGAGGAGGCGAGCGGCGAGTCAACCGTCTGGTACTACGAGGACGGCCTCGTGGACTATCTGCGCGGCGCGCTGCAGGACACCCCGTTCATCCCCGAGTCGCCGTTCACCGGGCGGGTGAACGGTGAGCGCGAGGCCGTGGAATGGGCGGTGGCCTGGCTGCCGGAGGACGGCGAGGTCGTCCAGGAGAGCTACGTTAACCTCATCCCCACCGCCCAGGGCGGCACCCACGTGAACGGCCTGCGTAGCGGCCTGACCGAGGCGGTGCGCGAGTTCTGTGAGTTCCGCAACCTCCTGCCGCGGGGGGTGCGGATCGCCCCGGAGGACATCTTCGAGCGGCTGGCCTTCGTGCTCTCGGTGAAGCTCGAGGACCCGCAGTTCTCAGGGCAGACCAAGGAGCGGCTGTCGTCGCGGGAGTGCGCCACCTTCGTCTCCGGCGTGGTCAAGGACGCCTTCAGCCTCTGGCTCAACCAGCACGTGGCCGCCGCGGAGGGGATCGTCGAGCTGGTGATCGCCAGTGCCCAGCGCCGCCAGCGCGCCGCGCGCAAGGTCACCCGCAAGAAGGTCACCAGCGGGCCGGCGCTGCCGGGCAAGCTCGCCGACTGCACCAGCCAGGACACCTCACGCACGGAACTCTTCCTGGTGGAGGGCGACTCGGCCGGCGGCTCCGCCAAGCAGGCCCGTGACCGCGAGTTTCAGGCGGTGATGCCCCTGCGCGGCAAGATCCTCAACACCTGGGAGGTCGATCCGGCGGAGGTGATGGGCTCGCAGGAGGTGCACGACATCGCCGTGGCGCTCGGCATCGAGCCGGGCTCCGACGACCTCTCCCGGCTGCGCTACGGCAAGGTCTGCGTGCTCGCCGACGCCGACCCGGACGGGGCCCACATCGCCACGCTCCTGTGCGCGCTGTTCCTGCGCCACTTCCCGGCGCTGGTGCGCGCCGGCCATGTGTTCATGGCGATGCCGCCGCTCTACCGCGTGGATGTGGGCAAGGAGACCCACTACGCGCTCGACGAGTCCGAGCGCCAGGGCATCTACGACCGCATCGAGGCCGAGGGCAAGCGGGGCAAGGTCACGACCACCCGCTTCAAGGGCCTCGGCGAGATGAATCCGATGCAGCTCCGCGAGACCACCATGGCGCCGGACACCCGGCGGCTCGTGCAGCTCACCGTGGACGCGCCGGAGGACACGGACCGGCTCATGGGCATGCTGCTCGGCAAACGTGCCGCGGCGGCCCGCCGCGAATGGCTCGAGCGCAAGGGCGATCTGGCGGAGCCCCTGGTTTGACCCCGAGTGCGGTGCACGATGGGGGAGGGAAGGCCGGCCCCGGACCGTGTGCGGCCATGGATGGCCGCACACGAGCGTACAGCGAGGTATTCACAGTGTGTCCGGGGCCGGGTTTCGCTCCCCCGCTTTCCGCAGCCTGCGATAGTGCACCCGCCGTGGCAGCTTTGCCGCGACATCCCGACTGAATCACCGACGGAACGCCGATGACCGACATCCAGACGTACTCCGACTTCGAGAGCCGCCCGCTGCACGAGTTCACCGAGAAGGCGTACCTCGACTACGCCATGTACGTGATACTCGACCGGGCCCTGCCGCACATCGGCGACGGGATGAAGCCCGTGCAGCGCCGCATCGTCTACGCCATGTCCGAACTCGGGCTGTCGGCGGCGGCGAAGTACAAGAAGTCGGCCCGCACCGTCGGCGACGTCCTCGGCAAGTACCACCCTCACGGCGACGCCGCGTGCTACGAGGCCATGGTGCTCATGGCCCAGCCCTTTTCCTATCGCTATCCGCTGGTGGATGGCCAGGGTAACTGGGGCTCGGCGGACGACCCGAAGTCGTTCGCGGCCATGCGCTACACCGAGGCGCGGCTCGCGCCCTACGCCCAGCTTCTGCTCGCCGAGCTGGGCCAGGGGACGGTGGAGTGGCAGCCGAACTTCGACGGCACCCTGGACGAGCCGGTGGTGCTGCCGGCGCGGGTGCCGAACGTCCTGCTCAACGGCGGCACCGGCATCGCCGTGGGCATGGCCACGGACATTCCGCCCCACAACCTGCGCGAGATTACGGCGGCCTGCATACACCTGCTGGACGAGCCGGACGCTTCCGTGGCCGCGCTGTGCAAGCACATCCCCGGGCCGGACATGCCCACGGAGGCGGAGATCGTCACCCCGCCGGCGGACATCCGCAGGATCTACGAGACCGGCTCCGGCGGCCTGCGCATGCGTGCGCGCTGGGAGAGGGAGGGGCGCGACGTAGTGATAACCGCGCTGCCCTACCAGGTCTCCGGCAGCCGCGTGCTGGAGCAGATCGCCGCACAGATGCAGGCGAAGAAGCTGCCGATGGTCGAGGACCTGCGTGACGAATCCGACCACGAGAACCCGACCCGGCTGGTGGTCACGCCGCGTTCCGCCCGCGTGGACGCGGACGAGCTGATGCAGCACCTGTTCGCGACCACCGACCTGGAGAAGACCTACCGGGTCAATCTCAATGTCATCGGCCTGGACGGCCGTCCGCGGGTGCGCGACCTCCGCGAGATCCTCTCCGAGTGGCTGACCTTCCGGCGGGACACCGTCACCCGACGGCTGCGCTGGCGGCTCGACAAGGTCGAGTCCCGGCTGCACCTGCTGGAGGGCTACCTGATCGCCTACCTCAACATCGACGAGGTGATCGCGATCATCCGCGAGGAGGACGAGCCCAAGCCGGTGCTGATGGAGCGCTTCGGGCTCTCCGAGCGCCAGGCCGAGGCGATCCTGGAGCTGCGCCTGCGCCACCTCGCGCGCCTGGAGGAGATGAAGATCCGCACCGAGCAGGGGGAGCTGGAGCGCGAGCGCGACGATCTCCGCGAGACCCTGGACTCGCCGGCCCGGCTGACGGCCCTGATCCAGGAGGAGTTGCGCGAGGATGCCGACAAGTACGGCGACGATCGCCGCTCACCACTGGTGGAACGCGCTTCCGCGCGGGCGCTTTCCGAGACCGAGCTGGTGCCCAGCGAGCCGGTGACCGTGGTCCTCTCGCAGAAGGGCTGGGTACGCGCGGCCAAGGGCCACGACGTCGACCCGGAGCGGCTGTCGTACAAGGCCGGGGACGGCTTCCGTGACGCCGCTCCCGGACGAACCAATCAGCTCGTCGCCTTTCTCGACGACAGCGGCCGCAGCTATTCGCTGCCGGCGCATACGCTGCCCTCTGCGCGCGGGCAGGGCGAGCCGCTCACCGGGCGGCTCTCGCCCCAGGGCGGGGCCCACTTCGAGCACGTGGTCGCCGGCGACCCCGAGGGGCGCTGGGTGCTCGCCACGGACCACGGCTACGGCTTCGTCACCGAACTCTCCAGCCTGTTCGCCAAGAACCGCTCGGGCAAGGCGCTGCTCACCGTACCCGGCGGGGCGCGCGTCCTGACCCCGGTGGCGGCCCACGACCCGGCGAGCGACCGTCTCGCGGTGGCGACCACCGCGGGCCGTCTGCTGGTCTTCCCGCTCGCCGAGCTGCCGGAGCTCGCCAAGGGCAAGGGCAACAAGCTCGTCGGGATCCCGCGGGAGCGCCTCGCCGACGGTTCGGAGCGGGTGGCCGCGATGGCGGTGCTTCCGCAGGGGCGGGGCCTGGTGGTCACCGCCGGCAAGCGCACCCTGACCCTGCGCCCGGGGGACCTCGTGGCCTACGAGGGTGCCCGCGGCCGGCGCGGCCAGGCGCTGCCGAGGGGGCTGCAGCGGGTCGATGCGCTGGGCGCCGCCGAGTGACCGACGGATGGGATGAAACCGCCCCGCCGTGTCCCCATATCCTGATCCGGCCATTCGTCCCGCGCGCCGTTGAACCTTCGGCGGGGAGGACCGCCCCGCGCTGGTAAAGGGCGCCTCCGGGCGGGAGGGGGCCAGGCGCAATTCGGTTTCGTCGCCATGCCGACAGGGAGTGGGCGTCTATGAAGCGGATCGGGCTTTTTCTCGCGACCAATCTGGCCGTGCTCGTCCTCCTGGGTACGGTGCTCAACGTCCTCGAGCCGATGCTCGCCCGCCAGGGCGTGGTCCTCAACACCGGTGGCCTGCTGGTGCTTGCCGCCATCTTCGGGATGGGCGGGGCGTTCATCTCGCTGGCGAGCTCGAAGTGGATGGCGCGGACCTTCATGGGGGTACGCGTCATCAGCCAGCCGGCCAACGAGACCGAGGCGTGGCTGGTGGACACCGTGCGTACCCACGCCCGTGCCGCCGGCATCGGCATGCCGGAGGTGGGGATCTACGACGGTGCGGAGATGAACGCCTTCGCCACCGGCATGCGCCGTGACGACGCGCTGGTTGCCGTCAGTGCGGGCCTGCTCCGCGGCATGCGTCGGGAGGAGGCGTCGGCGGTGCTCGGCCACGAGGTCAGCCACGTGGCCAACGGCGACATGGTGACACTGGCCCTGCTGCAGGGCGTGCTGAACACCTTCGTGATCGTGCTCTCGCGGATCGTCGGCCAGTTCGTGGACCGCGTGGTCTTCCGCAACGAACGCGGCTACGGGATGGGCTACTGGATCGCGGTGATCGCCGCGGAGATCCTGTTCGGCATCCTCGCATCGATGATCGTGATGTGGTTCTCGCGCCAGCGCGAGTTCCGTGCGGACGCGGGCGGCGCGAGGCTCGCCGGACGTGAGTCGATGATTGCGGCGCTACGCCGGCTGCAGGGGGGGCATGCCGGGGAGATGCCGGATCAGCTCGAGGCTTTCGGGATCAACGGCGGTCGCGGCCCGGGGCTGCGGCGGCTGTTCATGTCGCATCCGCCTATCGAGGTGCGCATCCGGGCGCTCCAGGAGGCCGGTGCCGCCTAGGCAGCGTGCCGGGCGTCAGATGACCATACCCGCGAAGTCGTAGTCCATGGCCGGGGCGGGGCCCTGAAGGAACTCGCCCTGCATGAGGTCGATGTTGAGCTGCCAGAGGCGGGCGATATGCACTGCCTCGGTCAGGCCCTCGGCGATGATCAGGCATTCCGCCTCGTGGGCGGCGCTGGCGAGCTTGTTGAGGTGGTCGTCCGCGCCGCGCCCGGCGTAGAGATCCTCCAGCAGCACCGGATCGAGGCGTACGAAGCCCACCGGCAGGTTGTAGAGGATGCGGAAGGAGTCCAGGCCGGTGCCGAACTCGGTCAGGCACAGGCCGATACCGGCGCGCGAGAAGGCCTCGGCGATCCGCCCGATCTGCATGAACTGCGTGATCGCGACGGACTCGCGTAGCTCGATGATCAGCTGCCGCGGGCGCAGGCCATGCTCGTCCAGGGCGGCGGCGACCAGGGTCTCGAAGCCGGCGTCCGCGAGGCTGTCGGCGCACACCGGGACGAACAGGCTCGGCCCGTCTCCGCCCTGCCCGGCGAGGGCGCGGAGGCCGGCGTCGAGGATGTAGCGGTCCAGCGCCGCCGCCAGTCCGGCCTCGGCGGCCGCCTTGCTCAGCGTGGCCTGGTCGACCAGGCCGTCGTCGTCGCTGAGGCGGTAATGGAGCTGGTAACGCGCCGGGGCATCGTCGCCCAGTCCGACCACCGGCTGGTAGAGGCACTCGATCAGGCCGTCGGACAAGGCCTTTTCCAGCCGCGGACCGAGGGCGCTGGTATCGTCGCCGGCCTCGGCGGCGCCCTGGTGGAGGTGGACGCGGTCGCCGCCCTCGCGGGCGGCCTGGTCCATGGCCTCGGCGGCGAGGTTGACCGCCTGCTCCGCGGTCGCGACGTTGTCGCCGATCATGGCGATGCCCACGCTCACCGTCTTGTTCACGGTATGGCCGTCGACATCGCTGGTCTGACGTGAGGCGGCCTCGCGCACGGATTCGGCGACGGCGAGGGCGTCGTGGACGTTGGCGCCGGGGAGCAGTGCGACGAAGGCGGTGTCCGCGTAACGCGCGGGGGCGGCCCCCTCCGGGAGCTGGGCCTCGAGGCAGTCCGCGGTGTCCGCTATCACCTGGTCGAGGGCGCCGATGCCGAGGTTGTGCTGAATGGTATCGCTGCGGTCGATGCGCAGATAGAGCAGGCCGTGCTGGGTGCCGGCCTCCTCGGCATGGTTGCTGGTGAGCCGCTTGCCCAAATGGGTGAGGAAGTGGTTGCGGTTGAGCAGGCCGGTGAGCATGTCCTGGCGCGAGAGATGCTCCAGGCGCTCGGCCAGGGCGTCGTCATTCTGCTGCTGGCCCCGGATGAGGATCTGGGTGGCATGCTCGCCGTCCCAGCTGCCCTCGGTCAGCACGACGTGGGCGTCGCGTTCCTCACCGTTGGCGTCGCGCAGCCGCGTGGCGATCTCCGCGGAGGTCTCGCCGTCGCGGGCATAGGCCCGGAAGCGCTCACGGAAGGCCGCCTGCTCGGTCGGTGCGATGAGGTCGAGCAGGGGCATGCCCTCCACCTCCTCGCGGTCGTCCAGGCCGAAGCGCTCGGCGTAGGCGTGATTGGCGTAGATGTGCATGCCGTCGTGGACGTACGCGATGGCGTCGCGGGAGCTCTCCAGCAGATTCTCGCAGCGGCGCTCGCTCTCGCTGAGCGCGGCCTCCAGCCGGCGCTGGGCACGACGCGCCTGCAGCGCCGCGAACTCGCGGTCCATCACGTACCGGAAATGGTCGGGATCGGCCTTGGTCACGAGGTCGGCCACCCCCATGGCCATCACCTCGCGGCGCAGCTCCGGATCCTCCGCCTCGGTGAGTACGAGCACCCCCAGGTCGTGCCCCGACTGCTGTATGACCCGCAGCGCCTCGTCCAGCGGCAGGTCCGTCAGCCCCGGGGCGCAGATCAGGATATCCTGAGCCTGGCCGTGCAGCGCCGCCTGCAATGCCTCGCCGTCGTCGGTACGGGTCGGGCGCACGGCGTAGCCGACATTGCGCAGGACGCTGACGAGACGTTCGGCGTCGTTGAGGGAGTCCTCGGCGATCAGCAGGCGCAGTGTGTGGTCGCTGGGCATGAGCTCTCGGCTGTTATCGTCACGGATTCCTTTGCCGTGGCTGCTGCGGCGGAGCGCTGCCGCCGCCCCGGAGAGCGGTGCGCCCCGCCGGAGGCGGCCCCGGGAGGCTATAGTGGGCGAGTTGCGCCATCGCGACAACCGGCGGTTTCGCGGTATGTCGAATCGTTCGCCTTACGGCGGGGCCGTGTCCCAGGCAATGTGGGTCTTGGCGCTGCGCCCGGGAACCTCGCGGACGAGCCGGGGTACCAGGTAGCCGGGCAGGCGATCGGCGAGCCCGCGCATCAGGCCGGCGGCCTCCCGCTCGTCCACATCGAAGTGGCCGGCGCCGCGCACCGGATCGAGCAGGTGCAGGTAGTACGGCATCACCCCCTGCTCGAACAGCCGCTCGGAGAGCGCTGCGAGCGTCGCCACCGCGTCATTGATCCCGCGCAGCAGCACCGTCTGGTTGAGCAGCGTGACGCCGTTTTCCCGCAGGCGCGCGAGGGCCGCGGCCACGTCGCCGTCGAGCTCCGCGGGGTGGTTGGCGTGGATGACCATCACCGGGGCCAGGCGGGTCCCGGCGAGCCAGTCCAGCAGACCGTCGTCGACACGCTCGGGCAGCACCACCGGTAACCGGGTATGTACGCGCAGCCGCCGCACATGACCGATCCCGGCGAGGCCCTCGGCGAGGGCGGCGAGGCGGCGGTCGGAGAGGCTCAGCGGGTCGCCGCCGCTCAGGATGACCTCTTCGATCGACGGGTCGCCGCGGAGGGTGTCCAGCGCCTCACGCCACTGGTGCGGTGCGGCCTGGTGCTCACTGTAGGGGAACGCGCGGCGGAAGCAGTAGCGGCAGTTCACAGCGCACGCGCCGGTGGCGACGATCAGCGCCCGGCCGCGGTACTTGTGCAGGATGCCGCCGGGGCGCACGACGTCGAGGTCGCCCACCGGGTCGTCGACAAATCCCGGTGTGGACCGAGCCTCCGCGGCCACCGGCAGGACCTGGCGAAGCAGCGGGTCGTCCGGGTCGCCGCGGCGCATGCGCGCGGCGTAGCCCCGCGGCACGCGCAGCGGGAACAGCGCCGCACCGGTGCGGGCGCCGTCGAGCAGCGTGTGCGGTAGTGCCAGCGTGTCCAGCAGCTCCCGTGGGTCGCGGATCGCTTCCGCGAGGGCGCGTTGCCACGCCGGCGGTTCGCTCCGGGTGGTCGTGGAGGCGGCCTGGGCGTTCACCATGTTCTATAGTCGGCGCTTTTCCGTTAGCATTCGCGGCGTTGTTCGCGGGGCGATGGTAGCGCACCCGCGGGAGTGAATCACCGCCCCCGCTCGGGGGTCGTCAATCCGGGGTAATCCATGGCGAGCTTCAGCACCAACCAGTTCAAGTCCGGCCTCAAGATCATGCTCGACGGCGATCCCTATGCCATCGTCGACAACGAATTCGTCAAGCCGGGCAAGGGCCAGGCCTTCAACCGTGTGAAGGTCCGCAACCTCAAGACCGGCAAGGTCATCGACCGCACCTTCAAGTCCGGGGACACCGTCGAGGCCGCCGACGTCATGGAGACGGAGATGCAGTATCTCTACTCCGACGGCGAGTTCTGGTACTTCATGGACCCGGAGACCTTCGAGCAGCACGCGGCGAACGAGGCCGCCGTGGGCGATGCCGCCAAGTGGCTCAAGGAGCAGGACGTGTGCAACATCACCCTCTACAACGGTGAGCCGCTGTCCGTGGAGGCGCCGCCGCACGTCCAGCTCAAGGTGGTGCAGACGGATCCCGGCCTGCGCGGCGACACCTCCAGCGGCGGCAGCAAGCCCGCCACCCTCGAGACCGGCGCGGTGGTCCAGGTGCCGCTGTTCATCGAGGAGGGCGAGGTCCTCAAGGTGGACACCCGTAATGGCGCCTATATCTCCCGCGCCAAGGAGTGATCGACGCCACTGACTGGCGCCCGAGCGCGAGCCCGGAGACGCTGCGTCGCCGGGCCGCGCTGCTCGCCGACGTCCGCGCCTTCTTCGCGGAGCGCGGCGTGGTCGAGGTCGAGACCCCGAGCCTTGCCGCCGCCGGGGTCACGGACGTACACCTCGACGGCCTCGGGGTGAACTACGACGGCCCCGGGGCGCCGCCCTCCGGCCGCCTCTGGCTGCAGACCTCCCCCGAATACGCCATGAAACGGCTGCTCGCCGCCGGCATGGGCGCGATCTACCAGGTCGCACGCGCCTTCCGTGCCGGCGAGCGTGGCGCCCGGCACAATCCCGAGTTCACCCTGCTGGAGTGGTACCGCCCGGGCCTCGACCACGAGGACCTGATGGCGGAGGTGGCGGAGCTGGCCGCGCGGATCGCGGGCCCCCGCCCCGTGCGCCGGCACGCCTACGCGGCACTGTTCCGCACGCACCTGGGCCTGGACCCGCTCACCGCGGCTGCCGACGAGGTACGCGAGTGCGTCGCCGCCGCCGTTCCCGGCACGACGGTCGCGGGGCTCGACCGCGACGACGGCCTCGATCTGCTCTTCGGTGCCCGCATCGCCCCAGTGCTGGGGCAGGACGCCTTCGACTTCGTCACCGACTTTCCCGCCTCACAGGCCGCGCTCGCCCGGCTGTCTCCGCGCGATCCACGGGTGGCCGAGCGCTTCGAGCTTTTCATCGACGGCCTGGAGATCGCCAACGGCTTCCACGAACTCACCAATGCCGCGGAGCAGCGTCGCCGGTTCGAGGCGGATCGCGAGCACCGTGTGGCGGCCGGGCAGCCCGTGCCGCTGATCGACGAGCGCCTGCTCGCCGCGCTGGAGGCGGGGCTGCCCGACTGTGCCGGTGTGGCCCTGGGGCTCGACCGGCTGTTCATGGTCGCCCTGGGAGCCACGCGGATCGACGGGGTCATCGCCTTCCCGGTGGAGCGGGCCTGACCGCGGCCCGTTAGAGGTGCCGGCCGATGGCCTCGCCCATGCGCAGGTGCCGGCCGGGCCGGAGATCCGTCGCCCAGTCCACGCGGCCGCGCGGGTAGAGCAGGATCGCGGTGGAGCCCATGTTGAACCGGCCCATCTCCGCACCGCGTTCCAGCAGGGCGGCGTTGCGGTAGTGCCAGGCGCGCACGCGCCGGCCCGCCGGCGGCGTCACCACGCCGTGCCAGACGGTCTCGATGCTGGCGACGCAGATCGCGCCGACAAGGATCACGGCGAAGGGGCCGTCCGCGCCGTCGAACAGGCACACCACGCGCTCGTTGCGCGCGAACAGACCGGGGACCGCGCGGACCGTGTGCGGGGCGACGCTGAACAGCCGCCCGGGTACGTGGATCATGGCGCTCGGGCGGCCGTCCCCGGGCATGTGGACGCGGTGGTAGTCCCGCGGTGAGAGGTAGAGCGTGGCCCAGGCGCCATCGCGGAAGCGCTCCGCGAGCTCGGCGTCGCCGCCGAGGAGCGCGCGCAGCCCGAAGCGCTGGCCCTTGGCCTGGATCAGCTCGCCGGCGGCGATGTGCCCGGCCTCGCTGACGGTGCCGTCCACCGGCGAGGCGATGGCGGCGCCGTCGTCCGGCAGCGGCCGGGTCCCGGGGCGCAGGGCGCGGGTGAAGAAGGCGTTGAAGTCCGGCCAGTCGCCGGGGACATCGCCCTCGGCGTCGGCGAGGTCCACGCCGAAGGCGCGCACGAAGGTGCGGATCAACACGTCCCGCACCCAGCGGGTGCGCATCCGCGTGACCCGGCCGACCAGCCGCGATACCGCGTGGTGCGGCAGGGGATAGAGGGCGAGGGATTTCACGCGGTCCATCGCGCCCGCGGGCTGGTCTCGGCTCATCGCGCTCGCTTCCGGCTGGCTCGGGGACGGGCATTATCCGCGGATCGGCGCGGCGGCGGAAGCCCGGAGCGGACAGCGGGGCACCGCTCGGGTTAGTATCCCCGCTCGCGAGAGCAGGAGCCGATCATGAGCGACGCCAACCGTGTCCCGCCGGAGCTGGAGACCATCGCCGATTTCGTGCGCTGGGGCGCCTCGCGCTTCGAGGCGGCGGGCGTGTGCTACGGCCACGGCACGGACAACGCCATCGACGAGGCGGCCGCGCTGGTGCTGCACACGCTGCACCTGCCGCCGGACACCCACGACGCCTACCTCGGCTGCCGCCTGACCGGTGAGGAGAAGGCGGCGATCGTCGCCCGGGTCCACCAGCGCGTCGAGCAGCGCCTGCCGTTGCCCTACATCACCCACGAGGCCTGGTTCGCGGGGCTGGCGTTCTATGTCGACGAGCGCGTGCTGATCCCGCGCTCCCCGGTGGCGGAGCTGATCGAGGCGGGCTTCCAGCCCTGGGCGGATCCCGACGAGGTCACCCGCATCGCGGACGTGGGCACGGGCAGCGGCTGCATCGCCATCGCCTGCGCCCTGGCCCTGCCGGGCTGCGAGGTGGACGCGCTGGATATCTCCGAGGACGCCCTCGCGGTGGCCCGCATCAACGCGGACCGTCATGGCGTGCGCGAGCGGGTGCACGTGCGCGCCTCCGATCTTCTCGCCGGGCCTCCTGCGGAGCCGGCCTACGACGTGATCGTGGCCAACCCGCCGTACGTGGACGCACCCGCGATGGACGCGCTGCCGGAGGAATACCGCCACGAGCCGCGCATGGCGCTGGCGGCGGGGGAGGATGGCCTCGACTATGTCCACCGCCTGCTCGTGGAGGCCACCGCACGGCTCACCGACGACGGCGTGCTGGTCTGCGAGGTCGGGCACAGCGCCCCGGCGATGGAGGCGGCGTATCCGGATCTTCCGCTCACCTGGCTCGCCTTCGAGCGCGGCGGCGTGGGCGTGTTCGTGGTCACGGCGGCGGCACTGCGCGCGGCGCTGGCCGCCGGCCATCTCAACCCTGAATCTTCGGTCTGACGCGTATGTCCGGGAATACCTTCGGAAAACTGTTTACCGTCACCACCTTCGGCGAGTCCCACGGCGAGGCCCTGGGCGCGATCGTCGACGGCTGCCCGCCGGGGCTGGCGATCACCGAGGCGGACCTCCAGCACGACCTCGACCGCCGTGCGCCGGGGCGCTCGCGCTATACCTCCCAGCGCCGCGAGCCAGACCGCGTGCGCATCCTCTCCGGGGTGTTCGAGGGGGTGACCACCGGCACGCCCATTGGGCTGCTGATCGAGAACGCCGACCAGCGTTCCCGGGACTACGGGCGCATCAAGGACAGCTTCCGGCCCGGCCATGCGGATTACACCTATCATCAGAAGTACGGCATCCGCGATTACCGCGGCGGCGGGCGCTCGTCGGCGCGGGAGACGGCGATGCGCGTGGCCGCCGGCGCCATCGCCCGGCGCTACCTCGCGGAGCACCTGGGGGTGTCCGTACGCGGCTACCTGAGCGCGCTCGGGCCCTTCGAGCTGGGCCTGGTGGACTGGCCCGCCGTGGAGACGAACCCGTTCTTCTGCGCGGACCCGGACCGTGTGCCGGAGCTCGAGGCCTACATGGACCAGCTCCGCCGCGACGGCGACTCCGCCGGTGCCGCCGTGACGGTGGTGGCCGAGGGGCTGCCGGTGGGGCTTGGCGAACCGGTCTTCGACCGTCTCGACGCCGAACTGGCGCGGGCGCTGATGGGCATCAACGCGGTCAAGGGCGTGGAGTTCGGGGCCGGCTTCGAGGCGGTGACCCAGCGCGGCTCCGAGCACCGCGACGAGATCACGCCCGCCGGCTTCCTGTCGAACAACGCCGGCGGCGTGCTCGGCGGGATCTCCACCGGCCAGGACATCGTCGCCCGCATCGCCCTCAAGCCGACCTCGAGCATCCGTGTGCCGGGCCGATCCGTGGACGTGACCGGTGCGCCGGACGAGGTCGTGACCACCGGCCGCCACGACCCCTGCGTCGGTGTGCGCGCCACCCCGATCGCGGAGGCTATGACGGCGCTGACCCTGATGGACCACTACCTCCGCCACCGCGCCCAGAACGCCGACGTGCACACCGACACGCCGGTGATCCCGCCGGCGGCCCCGCCGGAATAGCGCCCCGCCTACCCCAGCCAGGCCGGCGGGGTGTCCGGCGCGCGGCCCGTGCGCGCGGCGAGGGCGCAGTCCGCGAGGCTGCCGAAACGCACGGAACGGCCGCTGAGCCCGGGGGCGTAGTGGGCGTACTTCCCGGAGTTTGTCATCAGGGTCCGTGCCTCCGGCGGGAATACCGGCTCGGAGATCGAGCACCAGCAGATGTCGGCGTAGATGCGCACGCCGGCCTCCTCCAGCTGGTCGACCAGGCCCTCGGCGCGGGCGGCGGCGAGGGTGTCGTGCCCCAGCGTGACGATGGCGGTCACGCCCCCGGCACAGTGCTGGCCTGCCATTTCCGCGGCCAGGGCACGGCACTCGCCGAGGGAAAAGTGGGGACTGCCGAAGGCGACCAGATCGATCCCGACCGGGCCGGCATTGAGCTGCCGCCAGGCCCGTGCGAGGTCCTCCCGGGTGAGTCTTACCGTGTCCGCGTCCGCGGAGACATGCCCCGCTTCCGGGGTCACGCCCTCGACGTGGAGCATCGGCGCCGCCGAGGTCGTGCCGAAGGCCGCGCACAGGGCCTTGAGGTCGTCCTCGCCCGGGGACAGGCTTGCAAGCCCCCTCAGCAGCGGGATGCGATCCGGCGCATGTAGCCCCGCGAGATAGCCCAGCATCGGCCACAGGGCGTCGTCGCAGCCCGCGGGCGTGTCTATCTCGAGTACCCGCCGCGCGGCGCGGTTCTCATCGAGATAGACGTCATAATCCGGCGCCCGGCCGGTCAGCGCGATGCACAGGTCGAGGAAGTCGGGGTGCTTGGCGGTGCGGGCGCCGAGCACGCTGTTGGCGTAGATCACCGCGTTGGACTCCGCCCATGCGATGACGTCGTGGGCCTTGGGCGCGCTGTCCAGGAGGTACGGTGCGCAGGTGAAGCTCGCCCTCGCCCCCATCTGCACGTAGGCATCGGCGAGCCGGCTGGCCGGGTCGCCGAACGCCTCTGGCACGCCCTGTTCGCGCCAGTGCGCGTGGTCAACCGAGATTGCGTTCGTGGTCGTGGGCACGCGTACCCGCGCCTGCATCCCCGCGAAGACCTCGGCGAACCGGAGGATGGCCGGACTGGCGTAGATGCAGCCGTCGATGTGCACCTGGCTGACCTCGATGAGGCATCTGGCGCCGTCGATGGCGGCGATGTCGCGCACGATGCGCATCGCCACCTGCACGGCGGTGCCGTCGCGGCCGTCGAGCATGGCGCGGTCGTCCGGAGAGAGCGCCACGGAGTCCGGATCCACCGTCGGGAGGGTTAGCGCAAGTCCGGGGGCCTCTACGCGGGCTCCGTCGATGACGGCATGTTCCGCCGCGGCCAGCGTGACGAAGTCATCGCCGTCGAGCTGCAGCACGGGGATGGTGGCGTCGAAGACATGGCGCGAGACCAGCGCCCCGAGGGTGAGCACGCCCTCCGGCTCGCGGAAGACCAGCGCCGCCGGCGCGTGGCCGTTCCGGATCAGCTCCAGGAGCACCCCGCTGCCGGTGCACGACCCCCGGCTCGTCGGCAGCGCGAGCACGGTGCCCGCGACGCTCTCGCCACACAGCGGGTGATGGGCGTCTATGATGGTCCCTGTTGCGGGATCGACGCCGCCCCAGAAGCTTAGCCCCTCGTCGCTGGCGAGGACCGGGCCCCGGGCAACGCCGCCGATGGCGCTGCGTGACATTCTCCACCTCCTGTTGCGGCCGACGGGGTTACCGCGGCGTTTAATGACCCGGGCCTCGCCCGGGGCCGGCCCGTTACCTTACTGCAACGGGCGCCCCCAACGCAGGGAAATCGTGCCGCGTCGGCCGGCGTCCACCGACGTGGTGCTAAGTGCGCGTGTCGGCGGTACGCACCGTTTCCAGCTCGGCGATCATCGCACGCGCGGCGTTGGAGAGCGTGCGGCTGCGGTGATAGAGATAGCCGAGGGGCCGCCGGATCGGGGGCTCGTCGACGTCGATGACGTGCAGGGTCCCGTCCAGCAGCGTCTCCGGCAGCACGCTCCAGCCCAGGCCGATGCTCGCCATCATCTTCAGCGTCTCCAGGTAGTTCGTTGCCAGTGCGATCGTCGGTGTCACCCCGGCGCGGGCGAAGCGCTCCTCGATCAGGCCGCGGGTGAAGGTGCGGCTGCCGGGGAGCACGCCCTCATGGCGCCCCAGCGTGGCGAGATCGATGCGCCCGGCGCCGGCGAGTGGATGCTCCGGGCCGCAGACGAAGCGCAGGTCGTCCACCCAGACCGGGACGACGGACAGCGCCGGGTCCGGAGTCGGGGCCAGGGTGACCACCGCGAGCTCCAGCGCGCCGTCGAGCACCCCCTGGTACGCCTGCTCGGAGTCCAGAAAGCGCAGGTCCAGACCGGCGGCGGGGTAGTGGCGGGTGAATGCCCGCAACACCGCCGGCAGCCGGTGCAGCCCGACGTGGTGGCTCGTCGCCAGTGTGAGCCGCCCGGTGACGTCATGGCTGAGACTGTCCAGCGCCCGGCGGGTGTCGTCGACCATCACCAGTAGGGCCCGGGCCCGGGGAAGGAGGGTCTCCCCGGCCTCGGTGAGGGCGACGCGGCGGCCGACCCGGTCGAACAGGCGGGCGCCGATGCGGTCCTCCAGACCGGAGATGCGCTTGCTCACCGCGGGTTGAGTGAGTTCCAGGGCCTCGGCAGCGCGGGAGAACGAGCCATATTCGGCGGCGGCGACGAAGGCAGCAAGGTTCTGGGTGTCCATATCCATTCCAATATGGAATCCAAATAATAAAAATGATGAATTGATTTTATTCTTTGTCGGCCACTAGACTCAATCCCGCTGACTAAGTCCTGGCGCCCCGGGGGCGCCGCATCCGGAATCTGGGGAGAACTGCTCATGGCGGGCCGAACGCTCTATGACAAGCTCTGGGACGCCCACGTAGTGCGCGAGAACGAGGACGGCACGGCGTTGCTCTATATCGACCGGCAGCTCGTTCACGAGGTCACCTCGCCGCAGGCCTTCGAGGGCCTGCGAATGGCCGGGCGCCGGCCGTGGCGCACCGACGCCAATCTCGCGGTGGCGGACCATAATGTGCCCACCACGGACCGCCGCGGGGGGATCGCCGACCCGGTCTCGCGGTTGCAGGTGGACACCCTGGACGAGAACTGTGCGGCGTACGGGATTACCGAGTTCGCCATGAACGACCCGCGCCAGGGCATCGTCCATGTCATCGGCCCCGAGCAGGGCGCCACGCAGCCCGGCATGACGGTCGTTTGCGGCGACTCCCACACGTCCACCCACGGGGCGCTCGGGGCGCTTGCGTTCGGCATCGGTACCTCCGAGGTGGAGCATGCGCTGGCCACGCAGACGCTCATTCAGGCGAAGAGCCGGCGGATGCTGGTCGAGGTGAACGGCACACTGCCGCCCGGGGTGACGGCGAAGGACATCGTCCTGCACGTCATCGGCCGGATCGGCACCGCCGGCGGCACGGGCTACGCGATCGAATTCGGCGGCGATACCATCCGCTCGCTGTCCGTCGAGGGGCGCATGACGGTGTGCAACATGTCCATCGAGGCCGGTGCGCGCTGCGGCATGGTCGCGGTGGACGACGCCACCATCGAATACATGCGCGGCCGGCCGTTCGCGCCCCAGGGAGATCTCTGGGATCAGGCGGTTGCCTACTGGCGGACCCTGCACACGGACCCGGACGCGGAGTTCGACCGTGTTGTCACCATCGATGCGGCGGACATCCGCCCGCAGGTCAGCTGGGGCACCTCGCCGGAGATGGTCGCACCGGTGGACGGCCGTGTGCCGGACCCGGCGGAGGAGGCGGACGAGACCCGCCGTGAGGGTATCGCGCGGGCGCTGGCGTACATGGGACTGGAGGCGGGCATGCCGATCGGCGACATCCGCCCGGACAAGATCTTTATCGGCTCGTGCACGAACTCCCGCATCGAGGACCTGCGCGCCGCCGCGGACGTGGTGCGCGGGCACCGGGTCGCCGACGGCATCACCCTGGCGATGGTAGTGCCGGGCTCCGGGTTGGTGAAGCAGCAGGCCGAGGCCGAGGGCCTCGACCGGGTGTTCGTGGAGGCCGGCTTCGAGTGGCGTGAGCCGGGCTGCTCCATGTGCCTGGCCATGAACGCCGACCGCCTCGAGCCCGGTGAGCGCTGCGCCGCCACCTCCAATCGAAACTTCGAGGGCCGTCAGGGGCAGGGCGGACGTACGCACCTGGTCAGCCCCGCCATGGCCGCCGCCGCCGCCATTGCCGGCCGATTCACCGACGTGAGGAGCCTCTGATCATGGAGCCGCTCAAGCAGATCGACGGGATCGTCGCGCCCCTGGACCGCGCGAACGTGGACACCGACGCCATCATCCCGAAGCAGTTCCTGAAGTCCATCAAGCGCACGGGCTTCGGACCGAACCTGTTCGACGAATGGCGCTATCTCGACCACGGCGAGCCGGGGCAGGACCACAGCCAGCGCCCGCTGAATCCGGACTTCGTGCTCAACCAGCCGCGCTACGAGGGCGCGAGCATCCTGCTGGCGCGGCGCAATTTCGGCTGCGGCAGTTCCCGGGAGCACGCCCCCTGGGCGCTGTTCGACTACGGCTTCCGGGTGGTCATCGCGCCGAGCTTCGCGGACATCTTCTTCAATAACTGCACGAAGAATGGCATCCTCCCGGTTGTTCTCCCTGAGGAAACGGTGCAGAAGCTGTTCGAGGAGACGGCGGCGGAGCCGGGCTACCGGCTCACGGTCGACCTGCCGTCGCAGACGGTGACCACGCCGTCCGGCGAGGGGTTCGGCTTCGATATCGATGCCTTCCGGCGGCACGCGCTGCTCAACGGCCTCGACGAGATCGGCCTTACCCTGGAGCACGCCGACGAGATCCGGGCCTACGAGGCCCGGCGCGCCAGGGAGGCGCCGTGGCTGTTCACCCGGTCCGGCGCGTGAGCCGCCAGCCAACCCGACGACAGGAGCGACCATGACCAGCAGGATCCTCGTACTCCCCGGCGACGGTATCGGCCCCGAGATTGTGGCTGAAGCGGAGAAGGTGCTCGCGGTGCTCCGCGACGACTTCGGCCTGGCGGTTGAGCTGGAACGCGGGCTCATCGGCGGTGCCGCCACCGACGCCAGCGGCAGCCCGCTGCCGGCGGAGACGCTCTCGCTCGCGCGCTCGGCGGATGCCGTGCTCCTCGGCGCGGTGGGTGGCCCCCGGTGGGACGGCATCGAGCGTGCCCTGCGCCCGGAGCGCGGCCTGCTCGCCATCCGCTCGGAGCTGGGGCTGTTCGCGAACCTGCGCCCGGCGATCCTCTACCCGCAGCTCGCCGGTGCCTCCGCGCTCCGTCCGGAGGTGGTCTCCGGGCTCGACATCATGATCGTGCGCGAGCTCACCGGAGGCATCTACTTCGGCGAGCCCCGGGGCATCGAGGGCGAGCCCGGGCAGCGCCGGGGCTACAACACCCTGGTATACGGCGAGGACGAGATCGGGCGCATCGCGCGGGTCGCATTCGACATCGCCGCCAAGCGCCAGGGCCGGCTCACCTCGGTGGACAAGGCGAACGTGCTCGAGGTCAGCGAGCTCTGGCGCGAGGTGGTCAACGGCGTGGCCACGGACTATCCCGGCGTGGCCCTGGACCACATGTACGTGGACAACGCCGCCATGCAGCTCGTGCGCGCCCCCAAGCAGTTCGACGTGGTGGTCACCGGCAACATGTTCGGCGACATCCTCTCCGACTGTGCGGCGATGCTCACCGGCTCCATCGGCATGCTGCCGTCCGCCTCGCTGGACGAGCATTCCCGGGGGCTTTATGAGCCGGTACACGGCTCCGCGCCGGACATCGCCGGCCAGGACCGTGCCAACCCGCTGGCGACGATCCTCTCGCTGGCGATGCTGCTGCGCTACAGCCTCGGCGAGGGCGAGCTGGCGGCCCGTGTGGAGACCGCGGTCGGGCAGGTGCTCGATCAGGGGCTGCGCACCCCGGACATCCACACCGACGGCGGCCGGGCCGTGGGCACCGCCGCCATGGGCGATGCCGTGGTTGCGGCCCTGCGCGCCGGGGCCTGAGCCGGCCCGGCGGCGACGCCCCGGGGCAGACGTGTATCATGGGGGCGTCCGGCGGCGCGCCTTCGGGCCCGCGCCGCCCCAGTGACAAGCCATTCAGAAGAGGTAGACATGAAACGAATCGGTTTCGTCGGCTGGCGGGGCATGGTCGGCTCCGTACTCATGGAGCGCATGCGCGCCGAAGGCGACTTCGCCGACATCCCCGAGCCGGTGTTCTTCTCCACCTCCCAGGCAGGCCAGCCCGGCCCGGACGTGGGCAAGGGGGCCGCGCCACTGGGCGACGCGCGCGACATCGAGGCGCTGAAGGCGATGGACGCCATCGTCACCACCCAGGGCGGCGACTACACGGGTGAGGTCTACGAGAAGCTCCGTAACGCCGGCTGGCAGGGCTACTGGATCGACGCGGCGTCGACCCTGCGCATGGCCGACGACAGCATCATCGTCCTCGATCCGGTGAACCTCGACGTCATCCGCCAGGGCCTGGACAACGGCACGCGCACCTTCGTCGGCGGCAACTGCACGGTCAGTCTCATGCTCATGGGCATGGCCGGGCTGTTCCGCAGCGGCCTGGTGGAGTGGATCAGCCCCATGACCTACCAGGCCGCCTCCGGCGCCGGCGCCCAGAACATGCGCGAGCTCGTCGCGCAGATGGGCTATCTCCGCGACGCCGCCGGCGAGGCGCTGGCGGATCCGGCGAGCGCGATCCTGGACATCGACCGGCGCGTCAACGAGGCGCTGGCCGGCGACGGCTACCCGGCGGAGCACTTCGGCGTGCCGCTGGCGGGCAGCCTGATCCCGTGGATCGACAAGCCCATGCCCTCCGGCCAGAGCAAGGAGGAGTGGAAGGCGCAGGTCGAGACCAACAAGATCCTCGGGCGCAGCAACAATCCCATCCCGATCGACGGGATCTGCGTGCGCATCGGCGCGATGCGCTCCCACGCCCAGGCGCTGACGGTGAAGCTCACGCGCGACGCCCCGCTGGACGAGATCGAGTCCATGATCGCCGAGGACAACGAGTGGGCGAGCGTCGTGCCCAACGAGCCGGAGGCGAGCAAGCAGGGTCTGACCCCCGCGGCGGTTTCCGGCACCCTGCGCACGCCGGTCGGGCGGCTGCGCAAGCTGGCGATGGGCGGCGAGTATCTGTCCGCGTTCACCGTCGGCGACCAGCTCCTGTGGGGCGCGGCGGAGCCGCTGCGGCGGATGCTCCGTATCGTGCTGGAAGGCTAGCCGGGCCCCTCCGTGCCGTGCAGGCTGCGGTGCGGAGGGCTCGTGATGTGACGTCTGCGGTTGACGCCATCGCGGTCAGTCGATAAAACCGGGACCAACGTCCGTGTGCATTCGCATCACCCGATGCGCGCCCACCGAGGGGGCTGCCGCGCACGACGGGGGCCCGGGTCAGCGGGCAGCGTTCGGGGGCCGGCGGGAGAGCCGGGGTGCTGTGACAACAACAAGGGACATTATGCGACGTAGAATCGCGATCGCGACGTTCGTTGCGCTGACGGGGGTCTCCGCGAATATCTCGGCGATCGGGCTGGGCCGCATCGAGGCGGGGTCGGCCCTCAACGAGCGATTCGATGCCCGGATTCCGCTGCTTTCCATGGATACCGCGAACGCGGATCAGGTCGAGGTCCGGCTCGCCAGCCAGAAGCAGTTCGAACGTGCCGGGGTCCCCAGGCCCTTCTATCTCACCCGTCTGAATTTCGAGGTCCGCGACGGCGACGACGGTCAGCCTTATATCGCCGTCACCAGCCAGCGGCCGATCCAGGAGCCGTTCCTCGATTTCGTGGTCACCGTCGAGTGGCCGCGGGGCAGTCTGGTGCGCGAGTTTACCGTGTTGCTGGATCCGCCCGTCTACGCCAGCTCCGGGGGGACGAGCGCCGAACCGGCGACGACGCAGCCCGGCGGCGCGGCGGAAACGGAGGCGGAGCCCGCACCGTCTTCAGCGGTGGCGCCCGCATCCGGCACGGCACCGGGCTCCTATGGGCCGGTCGGTGCCGGCGATACGCTCTGGAGCGTCGCGCAGTCCGTGCGTCCCGAGGGCGCGGGGGTCTATCAGACCATGATCGCTCTGCGCGAGGCGAACCCGCAGGCCTTCGTCAACGGCAACATCAACAGTCTGCGCCGCGGTGCGGTGCTCGAGGTTCCGGAGACGGGGGCCATCACCGCGCTCTCGCGTGCCGAGGCGCGCCGGGAGTTCAATCGCCAGATGGCAGCCTGGCGGAACGGCAACGCGGCGAAGACGACGTCCGGGGAGACGGCATCCGCGCCGGATTCCGCCGCCTCTGCGGGCGAGGATGACGCTCAGTCCGGGAAGGCGCCGGAGTCCGGGGACAAGGCAGCCACCGAGGGGCAGTCCGGGAAGGCGTCGCCGGGTAGCGCCGGCGGCGAGCTCCGCGTGGTCGCCCCGACGGGTACCGGCGTGGCCACGGCGGATCTCGCCAGCGCGGATCTCGCGGCAAGCCCCGAGAACATCCGGCGCCTGCAGAACGAGCTGGCGGCCGCCCGGGAAAGCCGGGCTAGCCTCCGCGCGGAGAACGAGGATCTATCCGAGGAGCTGGATTCGCTGAATCAGCGTCTTGCGCGGCTCGAGAGCGCGATCAACGTCGAGGCCGATGGTGCCGTGCCCGCCGGTAACGGGGACGCCTCCGGGCAGGCGGCCGTCGAGACGGCGGCGGATTCCGCCGCCCGGGAGGCGGCCGGCGGTGACACCGGAAACACTGGAAACGCCGGGGACAAGGCGGACACCGGGGGCGGCGTGGCCGGCAACGACAAGGGTGCCGGCGCGCAGGACGGCAACGAGGTACCGGCACAGACGGCGAGTGTCACCGGGCTGGTGGAGCGGACGCTGGATACGCTGCTTGCGAACCGTCTCCTGCTGGCGGGGGCGGGCGGACTGGTCCTCCTGCTCGTGCTGCTGCTGCTGGTAATGCGTCGCCGCCGCAGCGAGGGCGAGACCGAGCGCAGCCTGGCGCAGGCGGCGGCGGAGCGCCGCCGCAGCCAGCGCGCCACCATCAGGAACGAGGGTCCGGAGATCATCGAGGAGGAGGGCGATCCGGCTGAGCAGGCCGACTTCTTCATCGCCTACGGCCGCTACGACAGCGCCCAGGAGGTCCTGGACAAGGCGCTGGACGACGACCCGGACAACACCCAGCTTCGCGTCAAGCTGCTCGAGGTGCTGGCGCGCCGTGATGACCGCCCCGCTTTCGAGTCCGAGGCCCATGCGCTCCGGGCACGGATACAGGATACGGACTCCGCCGAATGGCGGCGTGTCTGCGCGCTGGCCGCGGACGTGGCGCCGGACAATCCGCTGTTTGCCGGAAGCGAGCAGGGGGCCGCGGCACAGGCTCCGGCCACGTCGGCGGCTGAGGACGGGCCGGTGGCCGGTAACGGTGATCGCGAGCAGAGCGCCAGCGAGGCGTTGAGGCAGGCGTATGCGCACGCGGCGGGCACCGCCGCTGGTGTGGAAGAAGCCTCGACGGGGGGCGGGGATTCCGGCGTGACGGTGGCCGACGACGGGCAGGCCGCACCGGAGCCGGCGGGTGGTACGGAGCTGGAATTCGATCTCGATCCGGGGGAGGGCGGTACTCAGGCCGGCGATGACGCCTTCACGAGCACCGACCCGACCCGGGAAGGTCAGTATCCGGTGGAGGACAGCCTGGAACCGCTGGAGTTCGACGGCTCGTTGGCCCCGTCCGGGAACGGGGACGAGGCGTCGGACAGCGAGGTGCCCGCCCCATCTGACGATGACCCGGGCCTGGAGTTCGAGCTCCCGACACCGCCGGACGGACCCGCGGAGGAAGGGACGCCCGCGGCGTCGGCAGAGCGGGGGCCGGGCGAGCCGGACTCCCCCGGTTTCGAGGCCGAGGACCTGGAGCTCGGGGATCTCGACTTCGGCGGCGACGAAGGTTATCAGGCCGGTGACGACGCCCCCGCGACCGGGGCCGATACGGCGTCCGTGGATGACGGCGATATCGGCGGTGGATTCGATTTCGGCGACAACGACGATTGGGACGCGGAGCCGGAGGACGAGGTCGCGACCAAACTGGACCTGGCCCGCGCCTACATCGAGATGGGGGACGCCGAAGGCGCGGAGGCCCTGCTCGATGAGGTCATGGCGGAGGGCGACGACGCGCAGCGCGAGCAGGCCCGCTCCCTGCGCGCCTCCGGTGGCTGACGGCGCGGGTTGAACCTGCATCCGTCGGTACGAATCGTCGTGCTCGTCGCGCTGGCGGCGGGCATGGCGGCCGGTGACTGGGCGGCCGTCGTGGTCGGCCTGGTTGTCGTGTTCATGGCCGGCTCGGATCCGGCCGGGCCGCTTGCCGGCGTCCTTCATTCGGCGCGGCGATTGCGCTGGCTGCTCCTCTCCATTGCCGTTTTCTACGGCTGGTTCTCGACTGCGACATTCCACTGGCTGCCGGATGCGGCAGCCCTCTCGGAGGGGGCGCGGCGGGCGGCGATCCTTCTGGTCATGGCGCTGGGGGCGCGCAGGCTCCTGGGCGGGCTCGCACGCGAGCGGACCGCGGCGGCCCTGCTCTGGCTCGTGGCACCACTGGCACGGATCGGGCTGCCCGTGCAGCGCTTCGCCGTGCGGCTGGTCCTGGTGTTCGACCGTCTCGCCGTGCTCGGCGCATGGCGCCCGCCCCGCGGCGGCGGCTCGCGCTGGCGGCGTATTGCCGCGGCGGTTGCCGGCCCGCTTGATTACGCCCTGAAGCGCGCAGAGAACGAGCCGCTGCCGGAGCTGACGCTGCCGTCGATGTCACCGCCACCCGCACGGGACTGGCTGGTAGCATGCGCGGTCGCCGCGGCGCTGTGGCTGGGGTGAGCCGGGGCGGCGGGCGGTGTGGCGTCGCGCACCCCGATGGCGGCGGCAATCAGGCGGAGGATGGCATTGCGGATCGCACTGGGGATCGAATACGACGGTAGCGCGTACAGCGGTTGGCAGCGACAGGACCACGCACCCTCGGTTCAGGCGGATCTGGAGGCGGCGCTGGCGCGGGTCGCGGACGCGCCGGTTACCGTGACCTGTGCCGGGCGGACGGATGCCGGGGTACATGCCACCCACCAGGTGGTTCACCTCGACCCGCCGGTGCCACGCCCGGAACGCGCCTGGGTCCGCGGGGTGACGTCCAACCTGCCCGCCGCGATCGGGGTGCGCTGGATGCGCCCGGTCGCGCAGGATTTCCACGCGCGTTTCTCGGCGCGGGCCAGGCGTTACCGCTACGTCATTCGCACGGACCCGCTGCGCCCGGTGCTGCTCCGCGATCGTGTCTCCTGGACCTGGCGGGCGCTGTCTATCGAACCGATGCGCTTGGCCGCGGCGCACCTGGTGGGCGAGCACGATTTCACCTCGTTTCGTGCCGTCGCCTGCCAGGCGAAGCACCCGGTGCGCCGGATCCATGAGCTGACGGTCTCCGGCGGGGATGGCTTCGTCTACGTGGACATCGAGGCGAATGCGTTTCTTCACCACATGGTCCGCAATATCGCCGGCGTGCTCATGGCGGTCGGCAGCGGCGATCGTCCGCCAGACTGGGCGGCGGAGGTGCTGGCCGCGCGGGACCGGCGCTGCGGGGGTATGACAGCGCCGGCGGGCGGGCTTTACCTGGTGGGGGTCCGCTATCCGCAGGTGTACGCGCTGCCACCGCTGGGGGCGCTGCCCGCTTTTGCGTGATCCGTTCGCCGCGGGTTAACATTCAAGGCTTTCCCATACTGATGTCGGGCGGGTCCCGTCACGGCGGCCGGATAGTGCGTACACGCGTCAAGGTTTGTGGCATCACCCGTGCGGAGGACGCGGCGGCAGCCGCCGCGAGCGGCGCCGACGCGATCGGTCTGGTGTTCTATCCGCCCAGCCCGCGTGCAGTGGGCGCGGAGACGGCTGCGGCGATCTGCCGGGTGCTCCCGCCGTTCGTCACCGTCGTCGCGCTCTTCCTGGACGCAGCCAGGGCGGATATCGAGCGGGTGCTGGAGACGGTGCCGGTGGATATGCTCCAGTTTCACGGCCGGGAGCCGGCGGTGGACTGCGAGGGATACGGGCGGCGCTACATCAAGGCGCTGGCGATGGCCGAAGGCGAGCCCGATCCCGTGTCGCAGGCCGCGCGGCATCCCGCCGCCAGCGGCTTTCTCCTGGACAGTCACGCCCTGGGCGGTGCCGGCGGGACCGGTACCGCGTTCGACTGGGGGCTTTATCCCGGTGACATCGGCAGGCCGCTGGTGCTCGCCGGTGGCCTGCACCCCGGTAATGTCGCCGAGGCCATCGAGCGCACGCAGCCGTGGGCGGTGGACGTCAGCAGCGGCGTGGAGAGCGCGCCCGGCATCAAGGATCACGCCCGCATCGAGGCATTCGTCAGAGAGGTTGAACGTGTCCGATACCAATAAGGCGGGTGAGCGCGCCGCTGATTACGCGGGATTCCCGGACAGCACCGGGCACTTCGGCCGTTTCGGCGGCCGTTTCGTGCCGGAACTGCTCATGGCCCCGCTCGAGGAGCTCACCGAGGCCTATCTGCGTTACCGCGAGGACCCCTCCTTCCAGGAGGAGCTCCACCGCGACCTGCGTGACTACGTGGGGCGCCCGTCGCCGCTGTACCTGGCCGAGCGGTGGAGTGACCGGATCGGCGGCGCGCGGATCTGGTTCAAGCGCGAGGACCTCAATCACACGGGTGCTCACAAGATCAACAACACCATGGGCCAGGCGCTGCTCGCCGCGCGTATGGGCAAGCGCCGGATCGTTGCGGAGACGGGCGCGGGCCAGCACGGCGTTGCGTCGGCGACGGTGGCCGCCCGCCTGGGGCTGGAGTGCGTCGTCTACATGGGGGCCGAGGACGTGCGCCGCCAGTCCGTGAACGTTTACCGAATGCGTTTGCTGGGCGCGCGCGTGGTACCGGTGGAATCCGGTTCGCGTACGCTCAAGGACGCGCTCAACGAGGCGTTCAGGGACTGGGCCGCGAACGTCGACGATACGTTCTACATCATCGGCACCGTGGCCGGGCCGCATCCGTATCCGCTCATGGTGCGGGATTTCCAGTCGGTGATCGGGCGCGAGACCCGGGAGCAGATGCTCGAGCGTGTGGGCCGGCTGCCGGACGCACTGGTGGCCTGCGTTGGCGGTGGGTCCAACGCCATCGGGCTGTTTCATCCGTTCCTGGGCGATTCCGATGTGCGCATCGTCGGCGTCGAGGCCGGCGGCGAGGGCGTCGACACGGGTCGCCATGCGGCGCCGCTGTCGGCCGGCCGGCCGGGCGTGCTCCACGGCAACCGCACGTATCTCATGGAGACCGAGGACGGCCAGATCCTCGGCACTCACTCCGTCTCCGCCGGCCTGGACTACCCGGGTGTCGGGCCGGAGCATTCGTGGCTGCGGGATACCGGCCGCGCCGAGTACGTCTCCGCCACGGACGGGCAGGCGATCGATGCCTTCCACGAGGTGACCCGCACCGAGGGCATCATGCCGGCGCTGGAGACGGCCCACGCACTCGCGTATGCCCGCGAGCTCGCCGCCGGCATGGAGCGCGACCGGCACATCGTGGTGAACCTCTCCGGCCGCGGCGACAAGGACATCAACACCGTGGCGGCGCTGCAGGGGATGGAGCTATGAGCCGTATCGAGCAGTGTTTCACGAGCGCGCGGGAGGCCGGGCGCAAGCTCCTGATTCCCTACATCACCGGCGGCGATCCGGCGCCGGCGGAGACCGCTGCGCTGATGCACACGCTGGTGGATGCCGGCGCGGATCTCATCGAGGTTGGGATGCCGTTCTCCGACCCGATGGCGGATGGCCCCGTGATCCAGGCTGCCTGTGAGCGGGCGCTGGCACACGGTACGACGGTGCGCGACGTACTGGCCGCCGTGCGCCGGTTCCGGGAACGGGACGCGCACACCCCGGTGGTGCTTATGGGGTATCTCAATCCCATCGAGCAGCTCGGTTACGAGACCTTTGCCGCGGAGGCGCGGGACGCGGGTGTGGATGGTGTGCTCTGCGTCGACCTGCCGCCGGAGGAGAGTCACGACCTCGTTGACGTGCTCGGCAAGGCCGGCCTGGCCCCGATCTGGCTGATCGCGCCGACTACCCGCCGGGAGCGGATCACCGCGATCTGCGACGTGGCGCGGGGCTACGTCTACTACGTCTCGCTCAAGGGCGTGACCGGGGCCGACACCCTGGACGTGGACGATGTCGCCGAACACGTGGACACGATCCGGGGCCTCACCGCACTGCCGGTGGGTGTCGGTTTCGGCATCCGCGACGCCGCGACCGCGGCGCGGGTCGCTGCCGTCTCGGATGCGGTCGTGGTCGGCAGTGCCATCGTCCGCCTGGTCGGCGAGCATGCCGACGATCCGGCCGCCGGTCGCAAGGCGGTGGCAGACCTCGTGCGGGGCATGCGCGAGGCCATGGACGTCCGGAGCCAGGCGACGGCTTGAGGAGATTTCGATGAGCTGGTTCGAGAAACTGATGCCTTCGCGTATCCGTACCGAAGCGGGGGGGAGCCGCACGCGCAGCATTCCCGAGGGGCTGTGGACGAAGTGCGAGGAGTGTACCGCGGTGCTGTACCGCCCGGAGCTCGAGCGCCACCTCGAGGTCTGCCCGAAGTGCGGCCACCATATGCGCATCGGCGCCCGCCGGCGGCTGGAGTGGTTCCTCGACGAGGACTCCGGCAGCGAGATCGGCACGGACGTGACGCCGGTGGACATCCTGCGTTTTCGCGACAGCAAGAAGTACAAGGACCGCCTGGTCCAGGCACAGAAGAACACCGGCGAGAAGGATGCGCTGATCGCCATGTCCGGCACCGTTCACGAGGTGCCGGTGGTGGCCGCGGCCTTCGAGTTCTCGTTCATGGGCGGCTCCATGGGCTCCGTGGTGGGCGAGCGGTTCGTGCGCGCCGCCAACGCTGCGCTCGAGTCGCGCAGTGCGCTGGTGTGCTTTACCGCCAGTGGCGGCGCGCGGATGCAGGAGGCGCTGTTCTCGCTAATGCAGATGGCCAAGACCAGTGCCGTGCTGGCGCGCCTGCGCGAGGCCGGGGTGCCGTTCATCTCCGTGCTCACCGACCCGACCACCGGTGGGGTGTCCGCGAGCTTTGCCATGCTGGGAGACGTCAACGTCGCCGAGCCCAAGGCCCTCATCGGCTTTGCGGGGCCGCGGGTCATCGAGCAGACGGTGCGTGAGACCCTGCCGGAGGGCTTCCAGCGCTCCGAGTTCCTGCTGGAGCACGGCGTGGTGGATGCCATCATCGACCGCCGTGATATGCGCGAGCGCCTGGCCCGTATCATCGCCATGCTCAACGGACGGGCGGCACCGGCGGTCCAGCCCCAGGCCGCGATCGAGGGCTGAGCTGACGTTGCGCTTCCAACGGGTCGACGACTGGCTTGCATGGCTGGAGACACTGCATCCCCGGGCGATCGATCCGGGACTCGAGCGTATCGGCGAGGTGGCGGCACGCATGGGCCTCAACCGGCCGCCGGTGCCCGTGGTCACCGTCGCCGGGACCAACGGCAAGGGCAGCACCGTGGCGGCCGTCACGGCGCTGGCCGGCGCGGCGGGGCACAGCACGGGGGCGTATACCTCGCCCCACCTGCTGGCGTTCAACGAGCGTATCGCCATCGACGGCGAGCCGGTATCGGATGACCGCCTGCTGGCCGCCTTTGATGCGATAGACCGCGCACGCGGCGAGGTCACCCTGAGCTACTTCGAGTTCGCGACCCTGGCGGCGCTATGGTGCTTCCGCGAGGCGGGCTGTGACCTGTGGGTCCTCGAAGTCGGCCTCGGCGGGCGCCTGGATGCGACCAACGTCCTGGCCCCGACGGTAGCGGTGATCACCAGCGTGGGCCTAGATCACACGGAGTGGCTCGGCGAAGACCGCGAGGCGATCGGCACCGAGAAGGCGGGCATCCTCCGACCGGGCACGCCGCTCGTGCTCGCCGACCCGGACCCGCCGACGAGCGTGCTGGCCGCCGCCGCGGCGCAGGACTGCCCGGTGGAGCGCATCGGAGAGACCTTCCGTGCCGTGACGGCCACTCCGGGCGCCGACCACTGGCGTTACGAGGACGCCTCCGGCGCGCTTGACGCCATCCCGCGGCCGGACTGCATGCCGGCGGCGCTGCTCGCGAACCCGGCGGCGGCCGTCGCTGCGCTGCGCCGGCTCGGTGACAGCTGGCTGCCGGACACCGCCACCGCGGCGGCCGTGCTCGGCGCCGCCACGGCGCCGGCCCGGTTCCAGCGCCTGGAGCGGGCGGTGCCGTGGTACGTGGATGTTGCCCATAATCACGACGGCGCCCGTGCTCTGGGCGAGCGGTTGCGCGCGGGAGCCGGCCCGGGCCGTACCCATGCCGTGTTCGCGATCATGTCCCGCAAGGATGCGGGGGGTGTCGTCGCGGCGCTACACGACGCGGTCGACGTCTGGCACGTGCTCGCACTGGACGATCCGTCGGCGCGGCGCAGTGAGGACCTCATCGCCCTGATCCGCGAGGCCGGTGGCCGCGTCGGACGCTGCGCGCCGGTGGATACGCTGATGCGGGAGCTCGACGGCAGCCTGGGGCCCGGCGACCGGGTCATCGCCTTCGGCTCGTTCCGTGTGGCGGAGGACGTGCTCCGTGCGCACCGGAGGCTGCTACCATAGGGCGGAGCAAGCGGTGCCGGCCCGCACCGCGGTGATGCCTGGGACTGCATCTTGATCTTGGGGGATGGCGTGGATACGCGACTCAAGCACCGTCTGGCCGGAGCCACCATCATCGTCGCCCTCGTGGTGATCTTCCTGCCCATGCTGCTGGAAGGGCCCGTGAAGGAGCGGCGGATCGACGTGCCCATGGACGTGCCGCCGGCCGGCGAGGAAGCGCCGGACGCGGGCTTGCCGGACAAGGGCGTCGCAGAGGCGCCGGATCCCGGTGCGGACCAGGAGGCCGTGCCGGAGCCGGAGATGCCGGCGAACGACGGAGCCGGCGCCGGGGAGACGGATACCGGTGCCACCGGCTCCGCGGAGACGCAGCCGTCGGCGTCCGCTACGGCGGCGGATCAGACGCCGTCCAGCCCGGAGCCCGCCGCCGACGGGGCCCCGGCCGAGTCCGCGGCCCCGCAGGAGGGGGGCTGGGCCGTGCAGGTGGGTGGGTTCAGCGAGCGCGCCAACGCGGTCGCGGTACGCGACCGCCTGCGCAGTAAGGGTTACGATGTCTACGTCGCCGAGGCGGAGGCCGACGGCAATGCGATATTCCGGGTGCGTGTCGGCCCCGTGGCGTCCCGGGAACGTGCCGACAGCCTCGCGAAGGAACTCTCCGGGAAGGAGGGTTTGCCCGTGCTCGTGGTCTCCCGCTAGCCTGTGCGCGCCCGACTCACCGTCGCTGATCCGGTGCCGTCAACTTGAGCTGGCTCGATATTGTTTTCCTGTCGGTGATCGCCATATCGGTGATCATCAGCCTCGTGCGCGGGTTCGTGCGCGAGTGTCTCTCCATCGTCACCTGGATTGCGGCAATCTGGGCGGCGGTGCGGTTCACCGCGCCGGTGGCGGTATGGCTGGATGGACTGATCGCCTCGCCGACGGTGCGCATGGCCGTGGCCTTCGGCGCGCTGTTCGTGGCGGTCCTGCTCGCCGGCGGGCTCCTCAACCACCTTGCCCGCCAGCTTGTCGGGCGCACCGGTCTGAGCGGCACGGACCGCACCCTGGGGGCGGTCTTCGGCGCCGCCCGCGGGGCGGTGATCATCGCTGCGCTCATCCTCGCTGCCGGACTGACGACACTGCCACGGGAGGGCTGGTGGCAGCGCTCCGTGATTGCGGCCTGGATGACGCCGCGGGTGTGTTCGCTCGGCGTCGAGGGCTGGCTGGAGGACTTCCGGCTGCGGGTCCCCGGGACCGGCGCCGGCGAGCGGGGCGAGCGGCTGTCGCGCTACTGGGACGAGTTCTGCCGGCGTCCAACGCTGGTCCGCCGCTCCACGGAGGGGCTGGCGGCCGGTGCGGACGGCGGTGTCATCGAGTAATCGGAGGTAGGAAACAATGTGCGGTGTGATCGGCATGGTCGGCTGCGGCCCGGTCAACCAGGCGCTCTACGACGGCCTGACCGTGCTCCAGCACCGGGGCCAGGACGCCGCGGGCATCATGACCTATGACCAGGGACGTCTGTTCCTGCGCAAGAGCAATGGCCTGGTGCGCGACGTCTTCCGGACCCGGCACATGCTCCAGCTCCAGGGCAACGTGGGCATCGGGCACGTGCGCTATCCCACCGCGGGGTGTTCGAGCTCGGCGGAGGCGCAGCCGTTCTACGTGAATTCCCCCTACGGGATCAGCCTTGCCCATAACGGCAACCTCACCAACGCCGAGGAGATCAAGCGCGATCTCTATCTCCAGGATCTGCGCCACATCAACACCAACTCCGACTCGGAGATCCTGCTCAACGTCTTCGCCCACGAGCTCGGCGAGATGCGCAAGCTGCGCATCGGGCCGGACGAGATCTTCGACGCCGTCGCGGGCATCCAGCGCCGTTGCCGCGGCGGCTTCGCCGCAGTGGCGATGATCAATGGCTACGGCGTGCTCGGGTTCCGCGATCCCTACGGCATCCGGCCGTTGTGCTTCGGTCGCCGGGAGACGGAGGCGGGCACGGAGTACATGATCGCCTCCGAGAGCGTCGCCCTGAGCGTGCTGGGCTTCGAGCGGGTACGTGACGTCGCCCCCGGCGAGGCGGTGTTCATCGACCTCGAAGGGCAGCTCCACAGTCGGCAGTGCGCGGAGAACCCGCAGCTCAACCCGTGCATCTTCGAGTACGTCTACCTGGCGCGCCCGGATTCGATCATCGACGACGTCTCGGTGTACAAGTCGCGTCTGCGCATGGGGCGGATGCTTGCCCACAAGATCATGCGCGAGTGGCCCGATCATGACATCGACGTGGTCATCCCGGTGCCGGACACCAGCCGCACGGCAGCGCTGGATATGGCCAATGAGCTCGGCCTGACCTACCGCGAGGGCTTCATCAAGAACCGTTACATCGGCCGGACGTTCATCATGCCGGGCCAGGCGGTGCGCCAGAAGTCCGTGCGCCAGAAGCTGAACCCCATCGAACTGGAGTTTCACGGCAAGAACGTCCTGCTCGTGGACGACTCGGTGGTGCGCGGCACGACCAGCCAGCAGATCATCCAGATGACCCGCGAGGTCGGCGCGAACAAGGTCTATTTTGCCTCCGCGGCGCCGCCGGTGCGCTACCCGAACGTCTATGGCATCGATATGCCGGCCGCCCACGAGCTCCTTGCCCATAACCGCGACGAGGACGAGATCGCGCGGGTGATCGGGGCGGACGGGGTGATCTACCAGGATCTGGAAGACCTCGCGACCGCCGTGCGCGAGGGCAATCCCGCGCTTACGGGCTTCGACTGCTCCTGCTTCGACGGCCGCTACGTCACGGGTGACGTCACCGAGGGCTATCTCCAGGACCTCGAGAACGCGCGCTCGGACGAGGCCAAGGCGGCCACCGAGGGCCAGGGCGCGGCCGCCAACCTGGACCGGGTCCTCGGCAACGCGGATTGACATGCCCGGGGCCGGGACATAACGTCACGTCAATCTGCCGCCACTGTGGCCGCGGATTGGGGCGCCGATTTGATCCCCAGCTTGCGGGCGCCGCGTGCCGGCCTTCTTCGGAGACCGGTCAGCAAATACGGCTAAAGCGTGGAGCAGCGGCCTGGTTCGCTCGTCTCCCTCCGCCCGCCCCGTCGAAATCCAGTTGAAGAGGGCGCTATGAGCGACAGCGACACCGACGCCTGGGGGCTTGCCACCCTGGGCGTTCGCGCCGGTCACGACCGGACTCCCGAGCAGGAGCACGCCGAGGCGATTTTCCCGACCTCGAGTTTCGTGTTCTCCAGCGCGGCGGAGGCCGCCGAGAAGTTCGCCGAGCGTGAGCCCGGCAATATCTATTCGCGCTTCACCAACCCCACCGTCCGAACCTTCGAGCGCCGCCTCGCGGCGATGGAGGGCGGCGAGTGCGCGCGTGGCACGGCCTCCGGCATGGCGGCCATCCTGTCCACGGTCATGTCGCTGCTGGACAGCGGGGATCACATCGTCGCCTCGGACAGCCTGTTCGGCTCCACCGTCTCGCTGCTTACCAACCACCTGGCGCGGTTCGGCATCGAGACCACCTTCGTCCCCCTCGCGGATACTGAGGCCTGGGCCGCCGCGGTCCAGTCCAACACGCGGATGTTCTTCCTGGAGACGCCCTCCAACCCGCTCACGGAGCTTGCCGACATCCCCGCCGTGGCGGAGATCGCCCACGCCAATCACGCCGTTCTGGTGGTGGACAACTGCTTCTGTACACCGGCGCTCCAGCGACCGCTCGACCTGGGGGCGGACATCGTCGTGCACTCGGCGACCAAGTATCTCGATGGCCAGGGCCGCTGTGTGGGCGGCGCGGTCGTCGGCGATTCCGAACGGGTCGGCCGCAAGGTGCACGGGTTCCTGCGCACTGCCGGGCCGTCGATGAGCCCGTTCAACGCCTGGGTCTTCCTGAAGGGCCTGGAAACACTGGCGGTCCGCATGCGCGCGCACTGCGAGGCCGCCCAGGCGGTTGCAGAGTGGCTGGACGCGCACCCGGCGGTGGCACACGTGTACTATCCGGGGCTTCCCGGGCATTCCCAGCATGCGCTTGCCGCCCGTCAACAGCGGGGTTTCGGCGGAATTGTCTCGTTCGACGTGGTCGGTGGACGCGAGGCGGCGTGGCGAGTGGTCGATGCCACGCGGCTGCTTTCCATTACCGCCAACCTGGGCGATACCCGCTCGACCATCACCCACCCGGCGACCACCACCCATGGCCGAAATACCCAGGCCCAGCGGGACGTCGCGGGCATCGGCGACGGCCTGCTGCGGATGTCGGTGGGCCTGGAGGACGTTGACGACATCAGGGCGGACCTGGATCGCGGGCTCTCCGCCGGGGGGCGGACATGAGTGCATGCGGGGACCTGGAGGCGATGTACCGTGCCGGTATCAGGGCCGTCGCCGGCCGGCCCGCCGTGCGCGAATGGCTGCGGGCCCACCCGCTGTCCGGCCAGTGGCACCTCATCGCGGTCGGCAAGGCCGCCGCCGCCATGACCCTGGGTGCAAGGGACGTTCTCGGTGAGCGCCTGCTCGGCGGGCTGGTCATCACCCGGGAAGGCTATGAAGATCCGGCGCTGGACGGTGTGCCGGGGCTGCGCATGATCAGTTCCGCCCATCCCGTGCCGGATGCGCGTAGCCTCGCCGCCGGTGACGCCGCGGTGACGCTGCTGGAGGAGGCGCCGGCGGACGCCCGCTTCCTCGTGCTGATCTCGGGCGGTGCCTCGGCACTGATGGAGCGCCTGCCCGGCGGCGCCGGCGAGGCGGAGCTTGCGGCCCTCAACCGCCGCATGCTGGCGGGCGGGCTCGCCATCGGCGACATGAACCGGATCCGCCGGCGCTTCTCCACGGTAAAAGGGGGGCGGCTCGGTGTCCGACTCGCCGGGCGAACGGCCTGCCAGCTGATCATCTCCGATGTCCCCGGGGACGACCCGGCGGTGATCGGCTCCGGTCCTTTCGTCGCGGCGCCGGCGTCCGACGCCGGCGCGCTGCCCGAGGGCTACGACGAGCTCATGCCGGTGGCTGACCCGTCGCCGACGCCGGATGACCCCGGACTCGGCGGGCTCGACACCCATCTGGTCGCGACCAATCGCCACGCGGTGGAGGCGGCGGCCGCCGAGGCGCGCCGGCTCGGCTACGCGGTGCACGATCATGCCGACGACCCCCTCGAAGGGGATGCGGTCGCGCTCGGTCACCGTATCGGTGCGGGCCTGCGCGATGCGCCGCCCGGCGTCCATCTGCGCGGTGGTGAGCCCACCGTGGTATTGCCTGAGAATCCCGGCCGGGGCGGGCGTATGCAGGCGCTCGCGCTAGCGGCGGCCTGTGAGCTGGCCGGCAGTGCCGGGACAGGCCTGCTAGCCGGCGGCACGGACGGCGCGGACGGCGCGTCGGAGGCGGCCGGCGCCCTGGTCGACGGGGGCACGCTCAGGCGGGGTGCGGCTTACGGGGCCGATGCCGAGACGGCGCTGAGGCGGGCGGACGCGGGCGGCTTTCTCTCCTGCAGCGGTGATCTCATCGAGACCGGGCCGACGGGCACGAACGTCATGGACCTGGTGATCGGGTTGCGCGAGGCGGAATGACGGCGCGGTCTGCGGATACGGCCCGCCGGCTGCGGGCGTGCCTCGATGAGTCTGATCCCGGAATGAAGGCCGAGGCGGCGAAGGTGCTTCACGCCGACTGGGAAGGTGGGCGGCTGGCGCCGCCGGATGACAGCACGCCGGGGCCCATCGCCGCGCCGGGAAGGCCGCCACGCCCGCAGCTGGTTTCGCCGGCCGACGTGCCGAGACGGCGGCTGGGCAGTGCCGCCGGCCGCGCGGCATTGCTTCATGCGGTGGCACACATCGAATTCAACGCCATCAACCTGGCCCTGGATGCCGCCTACCGTTTCCGGGGCATGCCGGCGGATTACTACGGCGACTGGCTGCGTGTCGCCGCGGATGAGGCACGGCACTTCCGGATGGTCGCGAACCGCCTCGGCGATCTGGGCTACGGCTACGGCGATTTCCCCGCACACAACGGCCTCTGGGAGATGGCGGAGAAGACCGCCCACGACGTCATGGTGCGCATGGCGCTGGTGCCCCGGGTGCTGGAGGCGCGCGGCCTGGACGTCACGCCCGGCATGATCGACCGTCTGGAGCAGGCCGGCGATACCGTCTCGGCCGACATCCTGCGGACGATCCTGGACGAGGAGGTCGCCCATGTGGCGATCGGGTCCCGCTGGTTCACCTGGGCCTGTGCGGGGCGCGGGCTCGATGCCGAGGCGCTTTTCCCCGAGCTGCTGGACACCTACATGCGCGGTGCTCTCCGCGGCCCGTTCAATGTCGACGCACGCCGGGCTGCGGGGTTCTCCGACCGGGAGATCGAGGCCCTGGAACGCGATGCTGACGCGGCGCGGGGCCGCGCATAGCGGGGCGTCTGCCCAGGGGGGTGCGGCGGGATGCTACAGTCGGCGGGCGCCGTCATCGGCCGGCGGCGCCCGCGCGGGAGCAGGCGACACGGGAGCGCTAGCCATGGACGTTGAACTCCTCGAGATCCGCCAGCACATGGGGCGTTTCCCCCCGTTCGACCGGATCTCCGACGACCTCCTGGACGAAGTGGCCGGGCAGGTCGAGGTCGCCTACTACAAGGCGGGTACGCCCATCCTGGAGCTCGATCAGCCGATCGAGCGTCTCTGCTACGTGCGCAGCGGCGCGGTGGAAGTCTACCGCCGCAGCGGGACCCTGTTCGACCGCCTCGGCGAGGGCGACGTCTTCGGGCACTTCAGCCTGTTGCGCAATCACCGCGTGCGCTTCCCGGCGACCGCCCTGGAAGACAGCCTGATCTACTTCATCCCCGAGACAGCGTTCTGGCGGCTGTGCGAATCCGACGACCAGTTCGCCGACTTCGTCGAGCTGGGCCGGCCCCGTCTGGAGGCGGCGGTGGAGGAGCAGCGCAAGAACAACGAGATGATGGTCACCCGGGTCCGCAAGCTCCTGACCCGGGCGCCGCAGATGGTCGAGTCGACCGTGTCCGTACAGCAGGCGGCGCAGCGGATCACCGCCTCCCAGGCCTCGGCGGTGCTGGTGGTGGACGCCGCCGTCGCGGACCCGCGCTATACCTACACCGACCGTGAGGGCCAGCAGTGGCAGGTCCGCGGCATCCTCACCGACAGCGATTTCCGTACCCGGGTGGTGGCGGAGGGGCGCTCGCCGGACACCCCGGTGGGCGAGGTGGTCGGCGACCGGCTGATCGCGATCCAGTCGGACGAGTCCGTCTACGAGGCGATGCTGTGCATGCTCCGCAATAACGTCCACCATCTGCCGGTCGTGCACCGCCGGCGTCCCGTAGGCATTGTTCACCTCTCGGACATCATCCGCTACGAGACCCAGAGCAGCCTCTACCTGGTCGACAGCATCTTCAATCAGCCCACGCCCGTGGGACTCGCGCGGCTGTTGCCGGACGTGCGCGCGGCGCTGGTACGCATGGTCAACGATGGCGCGGACTCGCGAATGATCGGTAGCGCCCTGTCGACGATCGGTCGCAGCTTCACCCGGCGGCTGCTGGAGCTCGCAGAACAGGTGCTCGGGCCGCCGCCCGTGCCTTACTGCTTCATGGTCATGGGCTCGATGGCCCGTGACGAGCAGACCATCGTCAGCGATCAGGACAATGCCCTGGTGCTGAGCGACGACTTCGATCCGGACAGTCACGACGCCTATTTCGAGGCGTTGGCGCGCTACGTGAGCGACGGTCTGGCCGCCTGCGGCTACAGCTACTGCAAGGGCGACATCATGGCGACCAACCCGCGCTGGCGCCAGCCCCTGTCGCAGTGGAAGGCGTACTTCCGGAACTGGATCGACGAGCCGACGCCGGAGCGCCTGCTGCACAGCTCCATCTTTTTCGACCTGGACGCGGTGTACGGTGAGAACCGGTTCGTGGAGGCACTACAGGACCTCGTCGCGGAACGCGCGAAGGGCAACGAACGCTTCCTCGCGGCGATGGCGCGAAACGCGCTCAATCGCACGCCGCCACTCGGTTTCTTCCGCAACTTCGTCATGGAACACGACGGCCGCCACAACAACTCCATCAACCTCAAGCGCCGCGGAACAGCGCCACTGGTGGACCTCATCCGCGTCCACGCGCTCGCGTGCGGCGCCCGCGCGCAGAACTCCTTTGACCGACTGGATCAGATCGGGCGTACCCAGCTTCTGGGTCCGGGCGTGGCGGACCGGCTGCGTTACGCGCTGGAGTTCCTGACGATGTCGCGCATTCGCCACCAGGTGATCGACCTCGAGCAGGAGCGCGAGCCGGACAACAACATCGAGCCGGAAAACGTCCCGGACAGCGAGCGCCACAATCTCAAGGAGGCCTTCCAGGCCCTGAGCAATGCCCAGAAGTTCCTGAAGTTCCGCTACCCGGCGCCGACGCGGGGGCGTTAACCCGTGCGCGGGCGCTGGCGGTCACATAGCCGCTCCGGGGCGAACCAGTGGGGGCCGTACATCGCCGCCCGCGCCGCCGGGTCCCGGGTCCCGGCCCTGGCGCGGTACTATGGCGCCGGCCTGCCGTCGGCGGACACGCCGATCGGGGAGGTGTCCTTCCTGGCCCTGGATATCGAAACCACCGGCCTGGACGAGGCCCGCCACGCCATCGTGAGCGTCGGGGTCGTGCCTTTCGATCTCGACCGCATCCGCCTGGCAGACCGCCACTACTGGGTGGTGCATCCGCCCCGGGCGTTGAGCAGCCTCTCCGTTACCTTCCACCACATTACCCACACGGATATCGAGAACGCGCCGGATTTCGTGGAGGTGCTCCCGTCACTGCTGGAGGCGATGGCCGGCCGCGTGGTGGTCGTGCACTACCGCAACATCGAGCGCTCGTTCCTGGACGCTGCGGCGAAGGCCCGAGTCGGCGAGCACCTGTTGTTCCCCGTGGTCGACACGATGGCCATCGAGGCCCATCGCCACCGGCTGTCCCTGTGGGCCCGTTTCCGGCGGTGGCTGGGCCACCCGCCGGTGTCCATACGCCTCAATGACAGTCGCCAGCGTTACGGCCTGCCGGTTTACCAGGGGCACCACGCTCTGGTGGACGCGCTCGCCACCGCGGAGTTGTTCCAGGCGCAGGTGGCCACCCACCTCCGGCGGGACATGCCCGTGGGTCGACTCTGGAGCTAGGCAGGACGGCCACTCCGGTCACCACCGGTGGAGCGATGGTTTTCCGGGAACGGGATAACGGTGGGGAGGGCGCAGGGGGCGCCGGCGGCGCCCCCTGCGGTTCGGGGCGTCAGCCCCTGGGCTCGTCCTTGAGGCCTACGATGATGGCGTAGCACGCCGCGAGCAGGACCAGTGTGAACGGCAGGCCGGTGGAGATCACCATGGCCTGCAGGGCCTCGGCCCCGCCACCGACGAGCAGTGCGATGGCGATGGCGCCCTCGATGACCGCCCAGAACACACGCTGGGGCTTGGGCGCGTCCACCTTGCCACCGGCGGTGATGGAGTCGATCACGAGCGAGCCGGAGTCCGAGGACGTCACGAAGAACACGATCACCAGGACGATGCCGATGAAGGAGGTGATGGTGGTCAGCGGCATCTGCCCCAGCATCGCGAACAGCTTAAGCTCCAGAGCCGCCTCCTTCACGCCCTGGAAGCCATTGCTGACGAACTGGTCAATCGCCGCGCCACCGAAGGCCGTCATCCACAGCACCGAGATCACGGTCGGCACGAGCAGGACGGCGATGATGAACTCGCGCACGGTGCGGCCGCGGCTTACGCGCGCGATGAACATGCCGACGAAGGGCGACCAGGAGATCCACCAGGCCCAGTAGAAGGAGGTCCAGCCCTCCATGAAGTTCGAATCCTGGCGGCCGAACGGATTCGCCAGTGCCGGCAGGTCCGCGGCGTAGTTCCACAGGTTCTCGAAGAACCCGGAAAGGATCAGCATGGTCGGCCCGACGATGATGATGAACAGCAGCAGCAGGGCGGCAAGCACCATGTTGATCTGCGAGAGCCGCTGCACGCCCTTGTCCACGCCGAGCAGCACGGAGGTCAGCGCGACGCAGGTGATGCCGGTGATCAGCAGCACCATCGTCACCTCGCCACCCGGGATGCCGAACAGGTACTCCAGGCCGGCGGCCGCCTGTTTGGCGCCGAGACCGAGGGAGGTGGCGAGACCGAACAGAGTGGCGAACACCGCGACGATGTCGATAACGTGCCCGGGCCAGCCCCAGACCCGCTCGCCGAGGATCGGGTAGAAGATGGAGCGCATCGTCAGCGGCAGGCCCTTGTTGAACGAGAACAACGCCAGAGCGAGGGCGACGATGGCGTAGATACCCCAGGGGTGCAGGCCCCAATGGAAGATCGTGGCCGCCATGCCGAGGTTCAGAGCTGCCTGCTCGTTGCCCGGTGCACCGCCCAGCGGGGCCCAGTCACTGCCGCTCAGCGACGTGCCGAAGTGCGTCATGGGCTCGGCCACGCCGTAGAACATCAGGCCGATGCCCATGCCGGCGGCGAAGAGCATCGCGAACCAGCCCATGTAGCTGAAGTCGGGCTTCGCGTGCATGCCGCCCAGTCGGACCCGCCCGAGGGGCGTGAATATCAGCACTACGGCGAGTAGGACGAAGATGTTCGCGGAGAACAGGAAGAACCACGCCATGTTGTTGGTCAGCCACGGCCGCAGCGCCGTGAATGCCGGGCCGACCTGGTCCTGCAGCGCGAGCGTGATGATTACGAAGAACAGGATGATCAGCGCGGAGATGCTGAACACCTTGCCGTGCAGGTCGATTTCCAGGCCGAACTTGGTGGTGGCGACGTTGTCCTGCCCGATGACGTAATCGGTATCGATGAGATTGGCCGGCCCCTCCGGTGCGGGCACGCCGACCGAGCCGTTGTCCGGCTCCTGTGCGTTGTTGTCGTTTGACTGCTTATCCACGGTAGTGACCCCTTTCGGAGAAATTGGAGTGGGTGTGGGCCGTCGGTTATCCGTCGCGGTTGTGTACGCGTACGAGGAACACCGACTGTTCCGTGTGCGCGGCGATCCTGTCGCCGTGGGAGGGCATGACGGCGTCGAGATGACGCGGCAGGTGAGTGGCCATGACCACCAGGTCCGCGCCGGTGTCCTCGATCGCCTGGAGAAGGACGTCGTCGAGATCGGCGATCGGATCCGGTGAGGTGATCATGCGTGCGCTCGCCCGCTGGCCGTGATCACCGGCCTGTTCCCGTGCGAACGCCTCGAGCTTCTGCTGGTACTCCTCGGGCGTGCGGGCCACGCTGCCGGGTGTGGTGGCAGTCACGCCCACGTAGCAGACTTCGGCGCCATAGTGACGCGCCAGATCCGAGGCCGTCTTGAGTGCGGGTTGTAGGACTTCCAGGTGTGCCAGGTCCACCGGCACCATGATCTTCGAGTACATTCTGCCTGTCTCCCAGTGCTGCTTTCGACTGTATTGCAAGCGCCTGGAGCCGGCCCGGCTCGGAGTCGGCAGGGCCGTCGGCCCCCGGCTTTTTGGAGGGCCTGCCTCTTCTTTTTCTCGTCACGGTACCTTGGCGTGGCGCGAAGTGCCACGCGTGCGGCATCACCGTACGTCGCGCGGAGTCTACAGACAGACGCGCCGCAGCCCAATGCCGGCGCGCCGGACAGGCGGTCAGGCGCGGCTGACCAGCCAGCTCCGGTGGGGAGGCGGGCGGCGCGGGAAGTCGGCCGGAACGGTCTCGGAGGTGATCTCGCGGGTCACGAGGCCGAGCGTCCCGAGCCGTGGCCCGTCCAGGCTGAAGCGGACGCGGTTGGTGACGAAGTACAGCACTCCCGCGGGGGCGAGCAACGCCGACGCGGCCTCGATCAGCTCGACGTGGTCCCGCTGGATGTCGAGGGACGTGCCGCCGTGGCGTGAACGTGAGACCGACGGCGGATCCAGCAGGACGCGGTCGAAGCGCTCGCCGCGCTCGGCCGCCTCGGTGAGCCATTCCCTGCAGTCGGCCCGGAAGATCCGGTGGGAGGCAGGATCGATACCGTTGAGACCCATGTTGCCGCGTAGCCAGGCAAGGTACGTGCGTGACAGGTCCACGCTGGTGGTGTGAGCACCGGCCATCGCGGCCTGCACGGTGGCGCTGCCCGTATAGCAGTAGAGGTTCAGCACCTGCAGGCCGTCTGCGCCGTCCGCGAGGCGGCGGCGGATCCCGCGGGAGTCCAGGAACAGCCCCGTGTCGAGGCGCTCTGTCAGGTTCACCCGCAGCCGGGCACCGCCTTCGTGAACGATACGCTCCAGCGCGTGCTCGCCCTGGCGCTCGTACTGACTGCCCGTGCGCCGGCGCCGCCGGATCTTGAGTACGACCGCCTCCGGGGCGAGTTCCAGCACCTCGGCGACAGCGGCGATTGCGGCACGCCGCCGCCGCTCGGCCTTGCGCGGGGCGATCTTCTCCGGCGGCGCGTATTCCGCGACGTGGGCGCAGACGCCTTCCTCGCCGTTGTAGACATCCACTGCGAAGGCGTACTCGGGCAGGTCGGCGTCGTAAACGCGAAACGCGTCGACGCCCTCGCGCCGCGCCCAGCGGCGGCGGTGACGGAGGTTCTTGCGCAGCCGGTTGACGAGGTCCGCGGGGGCGTCCGCGGTCGCCGTCCGTTGTGGCGCCGCCGGCTCGGCCGCGAGGGTATAGAGGCCGAGCCGCGCCGGCAGCCGTGCGTTGTGAAAGCGATAGACCCGGTCCGCCCGCAGGCCCAGGGCGGCAAGCAGCTGGGAGTGGCCGGTGAACACCGCCATCCGCCATCCCGGAACGGCGGTGCGCGCCCAGTCCCCCAGGGCCATGTACAGCCGTTCCACCGGCCGGTTGGTCTCCAGGCGCTGGCCCCAGGGCGGATTGGTGATCAGCAGGCCGGCCGTCACGTCGCCGGGGCCAGCCCAGTCCTGCACATCGCCGGTGCGGAACGTGATGCGGCCCTCGAGGCCGGCACGAACGGCGTTCTCGCGGGCGACCCGGATCGCCTCCGGATCGATGTCTCCGGCAAAAAGCGGCGGCAGACGGTGAAGGCCGTCGCGGGCGCGCTCCCGCGCTTCCTCGAGCAGGGCCCGCCAGGTGTCCGCTGGGAACCCCCGCCAGAAGCGGGTGCCAGAGGGCTCGCGATGAAGCCCGGGGGCGATGTCCGCGGCCATCATGGCCGCCTCGACCACCAGTGTGCCGGCCCCGCAGAACGGGTCGGCGAAGGCGCCGCCGCGCTCCGCGACGGCAGGCCAGCCCGCGCGCACGAGCAGCGCGGCGGCGAGGTTCTCCTTGAGCGGCGCCTCGCGGGCGGCGCGACGGTATCCGCGGCGGTGCAGTGCGCCACCGCCGATATCGATGTAGACGCTCGCGTGGGACCCGGACAAGCGGACGTTGCAGCGCAGGGCTTCACCGCCGGGGTTCGCCGTCGGTGCCTCGAGGCCGAGGTCGTGAAAGCGCGCACGTATGCCATCCTTGGTCACGCGGGCGCTGTGCCGGCTGTCGCGCAGCGAGGCGTTATGGCCGGTGAAGTCCACCACGAAAGGCGTGTCCGCCGTGAGGTGCGCTTCCCAGGGCAGGGCGCGCACGCACGCGAGCAGGGCCTGCTCGTCCGCCGCGTCGCCGCTGCCGAGAGTCAGCAATACCCGCGAGGCGAGACGCGACCACAGACACGCCCGCAACGCCGTGGCGACGTCGCCCTGCCAGGTCACGCCGGCACGGGTCTCGCGGGCACCGACGACACCGAGCGCGGTCAGCTCGTCGCGGAGAAGGCCCTCGAGATTGCGGGGAACGGCGGCGAAAAAAGCGTGATCTGTATCGCTCATTCTGTCCCTGTGAAGACGGGTTGGAGACGCGCCCGTGTTGCGAATCGGCCGGTGCGTGACTATACCAGTCGCGTGGCCCGGAACGGGCGCCGACTAGCCAGTCGCGGCATGGCATGGTAGGTTGAAATAAGTGGGCCTTAAGGTTTTCCTGAGTTTTCATAGATGCCGCCTATTGCGTGGACGGGGCAAGATCACGATAGGCGGAGGATGAAAACTAACGGGATTTCCCACGTCCGGCCCGGCCGCGGTCGCTTTGCGGCGGTTATCCGGACGCGCTTGCGTGCTGATCGATCAAGATGAACTGAAAGCAGACGAAGGGCTACACTCCGCATGACTGACAAGATAGTCGTCGAGGATCTCTACAAGGTCTTCGGCCCCGATCCGGATGAGGCGCTACGCCTTCTGGAGCAGGGGCTCAACAAGGACGAGATCTTCGAAAAAACCGGCAACACGGTCGGCGTCCAGCAGGCCAGCTTCTCTATCCAGGAAGGTGAGATATTCGTGATTATGGGGCTGTCCGGTTCGGGCAAGTCGACCATGGTGCGCATGCTCAACCGCCTCATCGAGCCCACGCGGGGCAGTGTCTACATAGACGGCCAGGACGTGACGTCGATGAGCAAGTCGGAGCTGATCAACCTGCGCCGCCATGACATGAGCATGGTGTTCCAGTCTTTCGCGCTGATGCCGCACCGGACTGTCCTCGAGAACGCCGCCTTCGGCCTGGAGGTTGCGGGTACCGAGCGTGGCGAGCGCGAGAACAAGGCGCTGGAGGCGCTCGAGCAGGTGGGCCTGAAGGCCAACGCCAACAGCTACCCGGACGAGCTCTCCGGCGGCATGCAGCAGCGCGTTGGCCTTGCCCGCGCGCTGGCCGTGGGGCCGTCGATCATGCTCATGGACGAGGCGTTCTCGGCACTCGACCCGCTGATCCGCACGGAGATGCAGGACGAGCTGCTGGCGCTGCAGCAGAAGCACAAGCGCACCGTGGTGTTCATCTCCCACGACCTGGATGAGGCCATGCGCATCGGTGATCGCATCGCCATCATGCAGGGCGGCTTCGTGGTGCAGGTCGGCACCCCCGAGGAGATCGTGAGCAACCCGGCAAACGACTACGTCCGCTCGTTCTTCTATGGGGTGGACGTCAGCCAGGTCTACACCGCCGGCGACATCGCCAACCGTAAGCAGGTCACGGTCATCGAGCGCCCGGGGATGAGCGTCAATGCGGCGCTGGAGCGCATGCGCCAGCACGACCGCGACGTCGCGGTCGTGATCGACCGGGGTCGCCAGTACCAGGGCACGGTGAGCATGGACTCGCTGAACGCCCTGCTCGACAAGGGTGGCGAGCCCGAGTACGCGGACGCGTTCCTCGAGGAGGTCGAACCCATACCGGACGACACGCCCATGCAGGAGGTCGTCGGCAAGGTGGCGGGCAGCCGCTGGCCGCTGCCGGTGGTGGATGCTGACGGCAAGTACCTTGGGAGCATCTCCAAGACCTCCATTCTGCGGACGCTGGACCGGACGGGGTAATCAGACATGGCGAGTATCTTCCCAGACAACTACCAGCTACCGATCGGCGAGTACGTCGAGCTCGGCGTCGACTGGGTCCAGAACAACCTCACCGGCATGCTGGACGGCATCGCGGCGGTGATCGGGTTCGTCGCGGACGGTCTCGAGGGGATCCTGAGTTTCCTGCCGCCGGAGGTGCTGGCGCTGATCATCGTCGGCATCGCCTTCTGGCGCGTGGGCTGGCGTTTCGGGGTGTTCGCCCTGCTCGCGATGCTGGTCATCCTGGGCATGAACCTGTGGGACGAAACCGTGCAGACGCTGGCGCTGGTGCTCGCTTCGAGCTTCGTGGCGCTGGTCGTCGGGATACCTGTGGGGATCTGGATGGCGCGCAACGAGATCGTCGAGCATATCGTGCGCCCGATACTGGACTTCATGCAGACGATGCCGGCATTCGTGTATCTCATCCCCGCGGCGATCTTCTTCGGCCTCGGGAAGGTGCCGGGCACCATCGCCACGGTGATCTTCGCGATGCCGCCGGTGGTGCGTCTGACCAACCTCGGTATCCGGCAGGTGAGCAAGGAGAAGGTCGAGGCGGGGCTCGCGTTCGGCTGTACCGACCGGCAGCTGCTGTTCAAGGTTCAGGTGCCGCTGGCGATGCCCTCGATCATGGCGGGCATCAACCAGACCATCATGCTGGCGCTGTCGATGGTGGTCATCGCCTCGATGATCGGTGCCGGCGGCCTTGGCAACACGGTGCTTACCGGTATACAGCGCCTGAATGTGGGGCTCGGTTTCGAGGGCGGGCTCGGCGTGGTCATCCTCGCCATCCTGCTTGACCGTATCACCCAGAGTTTCGGGCAGCGCTCGCGCAAGTAGCGGGCGCCGCCAGTCGGCAATCGGCGCCGTTCGCTCGTACGAATAGGCGTCGACTAATGTAGCAACAGAGGAGAGCAGAACATGCTCGGAAAGACCTCGAAAATCGTACTGTCCGCAGTCCTCGGACTCGGCATGGTTACCGGCGCCCAGGCGCAGTCCAACGAGCCGGTGCGCATCGGCTGGACCGCCTGGTCCGACGCGGAGTTCGTGACCAAGCTGGCCTCGAACCTCATCGAGAATCGCCTCGACCGCGACGTCGAGCTGGTTCAGACCGATATCGCCCCGCAGTACCAGGGTGTCGCCAACGGCGATATCGACGTGATGCTCATGTCCTGGCAGCCGGGCACGCACGCGGACTACCTGGACAAGGTCAACAGCGACGGCGTCAAGGCGATCAACCTGGGTCTGCTGTACGGCTATGCGCGTCTGGGCTGGGCGGTGCCGAATTACATCCCGAAGAGCGAGCTCAACTCCATCGAGGATCTCAAGAAGGACAGCGTCCGCGAGAAGCTCGACGGGACCATCACGGGTATCGACCCGGGTGCCGGCCTGACGCGCCTGTCGAAGAAGACGATCGAGGATTACGGCCTCGATGACTACAACCTGCAGACCTCCAGTGGTGCCGGCATGACCGCGGCCCTGGATCGCGCGGTCAAGCGTGACAACTGGATCGTCGTGACCGCCTGGAGCCCGCACTGGCTGTTCGGCGCCTACGACATGCGTTATCTGAAGGACCCGAAGGGCACGCTCGGCAGCTACGAGCGGATCCACGCGTTCGCGAACGTGGGCTTCTACCAGCGTGACCCCGAGGTCGCGATGTTCCTCTCGCGCATGCAGATCCCGCTGGACGAGCTCGAGGCGGCGATGTACGACGCGCAGCAGACCTCCTACGAGAAGGCGGTGCAGAAGTACATCGACAACAACAAGGCCCGGGTCGACTACTGGGTCACCGGCGACGTCAAGTAAGTACGTCCCGGTCCGCAGGGCTCCGCGCGACGGGGCCCGCTGTAAACCCCCGCCTTCGGGCGGGGGTTTTTTCGTGTGCGGCCACCGTCCGCGCCGTCATGACGGTAGGCGGCGCCCGCCAGCGCGCATTAGAATGCGGCTTTCCGGGGCGGAGGGCCCCAGCCAACAGGGAGAACCTGGCAATGGTAACCGCAATCGTCCTGCTCAACGCCGCCCGTGGTCGTGTCAACGAGGTCGCCGGCACCCTTGCCGATATCGACGGCATCTCCGAGGTGTACTCCGTCGGTGGCCGCTACGATCTCGTTGTTATCATCCGTGTGCCCAGCAATGAGGCGCTTGCCGAACTGGTCACCGAACGTATGCAGACCCTCTCCGACATCGAGGAGACCGAGACGCTGATCGCTTTCCGCGCCCAGAGCCGTCACGACCTGGAGAGCATGTTCAGCATCGGCCTGTGAGTGCGGACCGGCTGCCGGGGGATGACGGGGCGGCGCTGTGACGCAGCAATACAGGAGACGGCATGCTGTTTGAACGCTTTCGACGGCCCCGCTGGGCGCACCGGGATCCGGAGGTGCGCCGCGCGGCGGTAATCGCGCTCGATATCGCGGATGAGGAACAGGGCGGAACGCTTGCCCGTCTGGCGGAGGACGATCCGGATGCGGGCGTCCGTGCCGCGGCGGTGCGACGACTGGATGACCTGGCGCTGCTCGAGCGCGCCCTTGATGGCGACCCGGAGGCGCCGGTGCGGGAATGCGCCCGGGCACGCTACTGTCAGCTGCTGACCGGGGGCGACACCCTGTCCATGGCGCACCGGGAGTCCGCGCTGCAGGCCTGCGCGGATCCCCAGATCGTCGCTCACGTGGCGCGCGGGGCGCGTGAAGAAGGTCTTCGGCGTCTTGCCCTGGAAAGGACGACGGACCCCGGCGTGCTGGCGGAGGCGGCACTCCACGATCCGGTCGCTCGCCTGCGCCAACTGGCGCTGGAGCGGATCGACGACGAGCCCACGCTCCGTGAGATCGCCGACCGTGGCCGGGCGCTGGACCGCCGCATAGTGCGCCTGGCGCGTCAGCGCCTGGACGCAATCATGGAGGCACGGGAGGCCGAGCGGGATGCCCGCGCGGTACTGGAGGACCTGTGCCGGCGCCTGGAGGGGCTCGCCGAGGTGCCGGCCGGACGGGAAACGGCCGCCGAGCGCGAGCGTATCGGAAACCGCTATGACGCACTGCCGCCGCTTGATGTCCCCGATCTGATTGAGCGCTTTGAGCGGGCGTGGGCGGCGATCGGCGAAGCGCTTGAGCGGGCGGGCCGTGAGGCGGCCGCCGGCGACGCGGAAGCGCCTCCTGCCGGGGCCGCGGCGAACGCGCCGGCAGCGGTGGGTGCCGGCGAGGTGATGGCGGAGCTGGAGGCCGCGGGTGCGCCGTCCATGGAACGGCTCAACCGCCTGGAACGGGCGGTCGGGGAAGGACGATACGCTGACGGCGACGAGGCCCGGCGGGCACGCCTGTGGCTCGAGGCCGGCCGGCGTTACGTAACGCTGGCCGAGCGGCTCTCCGATCCAGGCGGCGACCTCCATTCGCTCACCGAGCTGGCTGAGCGGCTGAATTGGCCGGAAGAGCTGCCGTCACCTCCGGAGGTGACGGCGCTGCACGGGGCGATCCGGGAACGCCGGCAGGCGGCGGACGAGGCGCGTAAGGACGAGCGCGCGGACAACGAACGCTCGGCCGCGCTGGAGGCCCTGGACGCGGCGCTGGACGCCGCCGACGAGGCGTTGTCCGCCGGTGAACTGCGTCGTTCGCGCCGGGCGGTGGGGCAGGTCCGCCGCGCACTCGAGGACGTTCCGGGGTCGCTGGATCCCGGCCGCGACCGCCGGGTCGCAAGGGTCCGGGCACGTCTGGCCGAGCTGCGCGACTGGCGCCACTTCGCGGTCGCGCCCAAGCAGGAAGGCCTGTGCGAGGCAATGGAAGCCCTCGGTCAGGGTGACGGCCTGGAGCCGGAGGCGCGCCTGGCCCGTATAGGCGAGCTGTTCGAGGAATGGAAGGCCACTGGGGGATCCGATTCCGCCGGCACACGTGCGCTGTGGCAGCGCTTTCAGACCGCCGCGGAGCAGGCGCGGGAGAGTTGCCGGGAATGGCAGGAGGCCGAAGCGGCACGGCGTGAGGCCAATCGTGAAGGCCGGCAGACGGTGTGCGGCCAGCTCGAACGGTTCCTCGACGAGACCGACACGGACACGCTGGCACTCGCGGAGCTGGAACGGATCCGCCGAACGGCCCGTGATGACTGGCGGGGCTTCGCGCCCGTGGATCGCCGCGGTACCCGCGGTCTGACCCGCCGTTTCGAGGGATTGATGAACACGCTCTCCGAGCGGATCGATGCGCGGCGCGAGCAGGCCCGCGAGGCGAAGACGGCACTCGTCGCGGAGGCGGAAGCCTTGGCCGAGGCGGATGATCCCGAGCGTGCCGCTGAGCACGCCAAGGCCCTCCAGGAACGGTGGAAGGCCTCGGAATCGGCACGGCCGAAGGACGAGCGCGCGCTCTGGCGGGCCTTTCGTGCCGCGTGTGACCGGATCTTCGAGCGGCGGGACGCCGCGCGCCGCACGCGCCGTGCGGAAGGTGACGACCGGATTGCCCAGGGGGAGCGCGTCTGCGAGGCGGTGGAGGCACTGATCCCGTCCGAAGGGGGAGAGCGGCCCGCCGACGGAGAAATCGCGGCCGCCGTGGCGGATGCCCGCGCGCGGCTGGAGGCCGCCGGTCTTCCGGACAGCCGTCGCGGTCACGGTGTGCGACGCCGCTTCGAGCGGGCCTGTGCGACGCTCGACGCCCTCGCCGGCGAGCAGCGGGCGCAGGCGCGCGTTGCGTTGCTGCCGCGGCTTGAGGCGGTCCTGGATGGTACCGGGCACACTGACGCCCTGGAAGGACTACCGGAGGACGAACCGCTGCTGGAGCCGTTGCGCGAGGCGGTGGCCGGGCGTCTGGCCCCGCAGCCGCCGGCACCCCACGACGACCCGTCCCAGCGTGACCTGTGTCTGCGCATGGAGATCCTGGCGGGGCTGGGGTCGCCGGAAGCGGATCGGCGCCGGCGCATGGAGCTCCAGGTGGAGCGGCTCTCCGACGGCTTCGGGGCGGGGACGGACGAGCGTCCGCGAGAGGCGCGGATCTGGGCGCTGGTCGCCGAGTGGTATGCGCGCCCGGCGACGGATCCCGCGCTCCAGGCCCGCTTCCGCCGGGCGGCGGAGGCCGCGGTCAGGTCACTCGCTGAGGGGCAGCCCGCTTAGCGCGTACTCGCCCCGGTGCCAGCGCAATACGCTGCCCTGGTCGAACCAGTCGCCGAGCACGATGCGTTCGGCAGGGGCGCCGTCGAGCTCGAAGCGGTGCACTGCCGGCCGGTGAGTATGGCCGTGGACCAGCCGCTGTACGCCATGATCCCGCATGGTCGCGGCCACGGCGGCGTCGTTGACATCCATGATGGTGTCGTCGAGGCGCTGGTTGCGCTCGCTGCTCTGCGAGCGCGCCTCCGCGGCGTAGGTCTTGCGCTCATCGATGGAGCGGGCGAGGAACTGCCGTTGCCACTCTGGGTCGCGGACCATGGCGCGGAAACGCTGATAATCCGCGTCATCCGTGCACAGGGCGTCGCCATGGGCGAGGAGCACCGGCTCGCCGTCGATCTCGATCGTGCAGGGGTCTGCGAGCATTCCGGCACCGGTCATGCGTGCGAACGTCTCGCCCAGGAGGAAGTCACGATTCCCGCGCATCACCCGCACTGGCACGCGGTGTTCCACCAGGGCGCGCATCGCCGCGATGACCGGCTCGTCGGCGCTGACCGCGTCATCCCCGATCCAGGCCTCGAACAGGTCGCCAAGGATGTAGAGGGCCCCGGCGTTGCGCGCCTCCCCCGCGAGGAAGTCCAGGAACAGGCGCACGATTGCCGGCCGTGCGGGATCCAGGTGCAGATCGGAGATGAACAGGATGGGCGCGTCGTGACTGTCGTGCTGTGGCCGCGTCATGCTTGACCTCTGTTGCCGGTTTCGACCGCGTGGGTACTGGCGCGTGACCGGTTCTCTTGTCTCCGCGTTGGCGGCTGGTTAACTTGGCAGCCGTCGCCGACGGACACACACGGAGAACACGGAATGACAACGCCGACCACCGATCTGTGCGATGCCCACGAGGGACGTCTTCGCATCCTCACGCCGATCTTCTCGGACTACGGCGGTCGCCGGAGTTTCTCCGGACCGGTCCTGACGGTCAAGGTGTTCGAGGACAACTCGTTCGTGCGGGATGCGCTCTCCGAGCCCGGGGAGGGGCGGGTGCTGGTGGTCGACGGCGGCGGCTCGCTGCGCTGTGCGCTGCTTGGCGACAACCTCGCCGCGATGGCGCGGGACAACGGCTGGAGCGGTATCGTGGTCTACGGCTGTATCCGCGATTCCGGCGAGATCGGCGGACTGGATATCGGGGTAAAGGCGTTGAACGTTCACCCGCGGCGCAGTGAAAAACGCGGTGAAGGGGAGCGCGGTATCCCCGTGAGTTTCGCGGGGGTGACCATCCGTCCGGAGGACTGGCTGTACGCGGACGAGGACGGCATCGTGGTGGCCGACGAACGCCTCGATTAACGGACTTCGCGGCCGCCTCGCGTGCCTTCCCAAAGCGGTTCTTCGGGTATAAAACCGGAAATGAAGGGAACGGATCTGCCCTGGAGGAGGGAACGGCCATGCGGCAACCGGTACGCAGGATCCTCGATCGCAAGAGCTCTCAGATGTACGTGCTCGGTCCCGACGCCTCGGTGGCGGATGCCGTGCAGATGATGAACCGGCACAACATCGGTGCGGTACTGGTCGTCGACCCGGAGCAGGCGCTGCTCGGTATTTTCACCGAGCGTGACGTCCTCCGCCGGGTTATCGACGGCCGCCTGGACTACGACCGTACGCCTATCGAACAGGTGATGACCCGCAAGGTCTTCTACATCGAGCCCGACACCTCCGTCGAGGAGGCACTGACGATGGTCAACGAGCGTGCCTGCCGGCACTTGCCGGTGATGGAGGGTGGCCAGCTGCTCGGGATGATCTCCATACGCGACCTCACAGCGGCGGTCATGGCGGATCGTGACACGGAAATTCAGCATCTTACCGGATATATTGCAGGCAGTTACTGAGGCCGGTCGCACGGCCGCCGCCCCGGCGGCGGCCGTGGACGGCGGCCGGGGAGACGCGGCATGACCGATGGGTCCCGCAACGCGGACGGCGTGCGCCTGGACAAGTGGCTATGGGCGGCGCGATTTTTCAAGACACGGCGCCTCGCGGCAGAGGCGGTCAAGGGTGGCAAGGTCGAGGTGGACGGGGTGCGGGCGAAGCCCGCCCGCGACGTACGCGTCGGCCAGCGGCTCGCGATCACCAAGGGGCCCGTGACCTTCGAGGTCACGGTCGACGATCTCTCGGACAAACGCGGTCCGGCTACCGAAGCGCAGACCCTCTACACCGAAACCGGGGAAAGCATCGAACGGCGCGAGGCAGTGCGCGTGGAACGGCGCGCGGTGGCCGCGGCGACGCCGCGGCCCGATCATCGCCCGGACCGGCGCAACCGCCGCGAACTTGCGGCGTTCAAGCGCGGCGGCGGCTGACGGGGCGGTCGCGCCGCGTTATCGTTCCAGCGGTGTGAAGTCCTCGCGTTCGCCGAGGAACGCGGGCCGCACCCCGGGGGCGCCGTAGGGCTGCTGCGGGCGGTTGCGCACGCTGTTGTAGACGAAGAACACGTTGCTGCGCGGGTCCGGCGACATATTGGCGTTGGAGGCGTGCAGGGTATTGCACTCAAAGATCAACAGCGAGCCCGCCGGGCCGGTGGCTGCGTCGATACCGCGTTCCCGCGCGAGGGTGCGGATCGCGTCCTCGTCGGGCACGCCGAACTCCTGGACCTTGAGCGAACGCCTGTAGTTGTCTTCCGGTGTGGCCCCCACGCAGGAGACGAAGTGTTTGTGCGAGCCGGGGATGAGCATTAGCGGCCCATTGAGGGCGTGATTGTCGGTGAGGATGATCGAGCAGCTCACGGCCCGCATCCGCGGCATGCCGTCCTCGGCGTGCCAGGTTTCGAAGTCCGAGTGCCAGTTGAAGCCCGTGCCACGGAAGCCGGGCTTGTAGTTGATGCGGGACTGGTGGATGTAGACCTCGCTCGCCAGGAGCTGGCGGACGCGGTCGAGCAGGCGCGGGTCCCGGGCCAGGCGGTTGAACCGGTCGGAGATGTCTGCGCGGTGAATGCCGAAGACCGAGCGCACCTCGTTGCTCTCGGGCTCGCGGATCATGCCGTCCCAGTCATTCAGATCTGGATCGGCCTCCAGGCGGCGCAGCTCCTCGCGGAAAGCTTCGACTTCCTCCGGCGGGAAGAGCCCGTCGAAGAAGAGATAGCCGTCGCGCTCGAAGCCTCGGAGCTCCTCGTCGGTCAGCGGGCCCGACCAGTGGCCGTGCTCGTCCGAATGGATCACCGGGTCGAGCCGCGGAATCATGCCCACGGGTTCCTCGGTGCGGGTGGGATAGAGATCCTTGCTGTTCAGCATGTCGGCACCTCCCTGAATCGCCAGCGATACGGAAAGAACCCTGCTGCGCGCAGCGAACGCTGCCACGCGACCCGTGCATGCCAGTCGCCGGGCTCGTGGCGCGGGGCCGGGCGGAGCCCCGGCACCGGCACATGCCGTGCGTACTATCCGGCACGTCCATGCGGGGCACCGGTGCTGGTGGCACCGGAAGGTCGGACGTGCAAAGGAAACACCGGCGTCCCCTGCAGCGGGGAGACCCTGTGTTGTGGTGGGAAAGTTACGAATGCAGGCGCCCGGGCGTCAACCCGGGCGCCCGGGACGGGGTCAGTCCTCGACGAGGGTGTACGAGCCGTCCTCGTCGTGAACCTCGCGGCCGGTGACCGGTGGGTTGAAGGCACAGACCAGGCGCATGTCTTCTGTGCCGCCGCGCAGCACGTGCCGGTCATGCTTGTCCAGGGCGTAGAGCGTGCCGTCCCGGATCTCGTGAACCTCACCGGTGGCCAGGTCCTCGATGGTGCCGTTACCGGCCACGCAATACACCGCCTCGAGGTGGTTCTTGTACCAGAACGTGTGTTCGGTCCCGGCCGGGATGATGGTTTCGTGGAAGGAAAAACCCATGCCGTCCTTCTTCAGCAGCAGGCGGCGGCTCTTCCAGTCCGGACCCTCCACGTCGCGGTCGGTCCCGATGATCTCTTCGAGCCTGACGATCTTCATCCGCTGGTCTCCTTGAAAAGCGAAAGGGGCGGGAGGCCGCCCCTCGGGCGTGGTCGCAGCGCCCATCCGGAACCGGATGGGACGCTAACGATTATTCATGCCGCGACACGGCTCACGCAATACCGAGTTCGGCCATGGCCTCGGTGAGGGCCCTTTCGATGATCTCCAGGCCCTGGTCGAGAACCTCGTCCTCGATGGTCAGCGGCGGCAGGAGCTTGAGCACCTCGTCGTTCGGACCGGCGGTCTCGATGATCAGTCGGTGGCCGAAGGCCTTCTCGGAGACCTTGCCGGCGAGCTCCTGATTCTCGAACTCCACCGCCTGCATCATGCCGCGGCCGCGGACCTCGCCCTTGGCCTGCGGGTGGCGCGCGGCGAGGCCCTGCAGCCACTCGCGGATCTTCTCGCCCTTGCGCTTGACCTCGCCGGCGAAGGCGTCGTCCTGCCAGAACAGTTCCAGGGTGCGGCGCGCGGTGACCAGTGCGGGGTTGAAGCCGCGGAAGGTGCCGTTGTGCTCGCCGGGCTCCCAGATATCGAATTCCGGTTTGACCAGTACGATGGACAGCGGCATGCCGAAACCGGACAGGGACTTGGAGACGGTGACGACGTCCGGATCGAGATCGAACTCCTCGAAGGAGAAGTAGTTGCCGGTGCGCCCGTTTCCGGTCTGAATATCGTCGATGATGAACAGCATGTCGTGCTCGCGGCACAGGTCCTGCAGCTTGCGCAGCCACTCGCCGCTCGCCACGCGCACGCCGCCCTCGGCCTGCACCGTCTCGACGATCACGCCGGCGGGGATGCCGACACCGCTGCCGCCGTCGGCCAACATCTTCTCGAAGTAGTCGATGGTGTCGAATTCGTCGCCGAAGTAGCTGTCGTACGGCATCGAGGCGGTGTTGAGCAGCGGCACCCCGGCGCCGTCGCGCTTGAACTGGTTACCCGTGACCGACAGTGCACCGAGGGTCATGCCGTGGAAGGCGTTGGTGAACGCCACGAATCCCTCGCGGCCCTTGGCCTTGCGCGCGATCTTCAGGGCGCTCTCCACCGCGTTGGTGCCGGTCGGGCCGGGCAGCTGGATACGGTGGTTCATGCCACGCGGGGCGAGGATGATGTCGTGGTAGGCCTGCAGGAACTGCGCCCGCGCCACGCTCGCCATGTCCAGGCTGTGGATGATGTTGTCATCCGCCATGTAGTCGGTGAGGGCCTTCTTGATGTCGGGGTGATTGTGACCGTAGTTCATCACGCTCGCCCCGGCGAAGAAGTCCAGGTAGGCGGTCCCCTCGGTGTTGTAGAGATACGAGCCCCGCGCCTTCTCGAAGACCGTGGGGAAGCTGCGCACGTAGCTGCGCACCTCGGACTCGTACCGGTTGATCGCCTCCATGTAATCCATGGCTGATTCCCTCTCTGGATCTAGTAGTTGAGTGTGTTCGGCGCGTCCGCCGTGAACGGGCCGATAGAGAAGAGTTCCTCGTCATCATGCCCGGCCTCGGGGAAGTCCGCGGCGGTGAAGCACGGGCTGACGGCGCATTCGGCACCCAGGTCCCGGGCCACGGCGCGGAACAGCGCCCGCGATGCGGCGTTATCCGGCGTGATGGTGGTCTCCAGCCGGGTTGCCCCCTGACACCCGGGGGCGCGCAGGAAGGCGGCGACCAGGCGCTTGCCGAGACCCAGGCCCTGAGCCTCGGGCAGCAGCCCCACCTGCCAGAGGAACGCGGTGTCCGGGCGCTGTGGCCGGCGGTAGCCGGTGACGAAGCCAATCGTGCGGCCGTCGCGCTCCGCGACCACGCAGGTCTCCGAGAAGTCGCGGGCCATGAGCAGGTACAGGTAGCTGGAGTTCTCGTCGAGCACCCCGGCGTCACGGACAACCCGCCACATGCCGCCACCATCGGCGATCGCCGGCTGTCTCAGAATGATGCCGTCCTCACTGGGTCTGCTGGCCATTGCGCACTCCTCGCTCAGGGTTATTCGGTCGCTGTGCGGCGTTCACGCCTTCCGGACCGCCGGACACGACATGTCTGACACGTACCCGTTCCGGGTTCGTGACGGTCTAGGCATGGTGTCGTGTGCGGCACGGTTATGGGGTGTTCTCAGGCCCCGGCGACATGACTGGTGGTGGATGCAGGGGTCGTGGGGATAATCCGGCAGGCGGTGAAATCCATCATCAACGGATTTCTTCTCCGTCGTTTAGATTGGCCTATCATTAATGCACTACACGATAGTCCGTGTCAAGCGTGACGCGGCCCGCCGGCCGCGGTGGTGCCGGCACTCACCCCGGTCGTGGAATGGTCAGGTCCGCCGCATCTCGGCTATGCTCACCACCGCCGAACAACAATCAACCGGCCGGTCTTCCGGGCCGGTCGCATCACGGGCATCCATGCGTCAGACGTTACTATCCGGATCATCAGCGCACGGCCCTGCCGGCGGCCAGTGCGGGCCGCGGCGTGGACGGCGGGACTGTTATCGTCACCGGCCGTGGACGCCGGATGGCGTTGCCCGCCTTGGACGCGTGGCCGTCCGGACAGTGCCCATCCGCGATCCCGGCGGGGCCGCCGGCAGGCGCACCCCGGCCGGCGGTGCAGGACGGGCGCGTTACTGGAAGGAGGGGGCGGTATGACCCGAATCGTATCCCCCTTCGTCGCGCTGTTCCTGTCGTTCGGGCTGCTGCTCGTCGGCGGGGGCCTGTTGGGCACGCTGGTGGGCGTGCGGATGACGATGGAGTGGTTCCCGACCCAGGTTATCGGTCTGGTGGCGGCGAGCTACTCGGTCGGCTTCGTGCTCGCCACTCGCATATGCGGCCGGGTGATCGCGCGTGTCGGCCACATCCGGACGTTTGCCGCGCTGGCGGTGATCGCGGCGACCAGCACGCTGGCGTACCCCATCTTCATCGAGCCGGTGGTGTGGGGCGGCATGCGGCTGGTCTACGGTTTCGCCATCGCCGGCCTGTACATGGTGGTGGAGAGCTGGCTCAACGACCGCACGCCGCCGGAGTACCGGGGCCAGGTTTTCGGCGTCTACAGCGTCGTGACCTACGTGGGGCTCGGGGGCGGCCAGTTCCTGCTGGTGTTCTCCGATCCCGCCGGATTCGAGCTGTTCAGCCTGTCCGCCGCGCTGATCGGCCTTGCGCTGGTGCCGGTGACGATCACCCGCACCTCCTCCCCGGAGCTGCGCGAGGTGGTGCCGGTGCGGCTGCGCGAGCTCTACGCGGCGTCGCCGTTGGGGGTTGTGGGGTGCGCGGCGGCGGGGGTGATCAACGGCTCGTTCCTGGGCATGGGGCCAGTGTATGCCAAGGGCGCCGGGTTCAGCCAGTCGATGATCGCGATCCTGATGGGCGTGACCATCGTCGGCGGTTTCCTGCTCCAGTATCCCATAGGCAGGCTGTCGGACCTGTACAATCGCCGTGACGTGATCGCCACGGTCGCCGCGGCGGTCGCGATCGTCAGCGGCGCCATGGTGGCGCTGACCGCGCACAGTACCGGGGCCGTCGTCGGGTTGTCGGTCCTGTGGGGCGGGCTCGCATTCACGCTCTACCCGCTGTCGGTATCGCTGACCAACGATTTCATGGACGCCAGCCGGATGCTCGGTGCCAGCGCCGGCCTGCTTCTCGTGCACGGTGCGGGGATGATCGCCGGTCCCGTGGCGACGTCGCAGCTCATGGGCCTGGTCGGCCCGACGGGACTGTTCTGGACGCTGGGCGCCACGGCGCTGGCGCTCGCCGGTTTCGCGCTGCTGCGCCAGCGTGTCGGACCGCCGCTGTCGATCAGCGAGACCTCCGGTTACCAGATGGGACCGAGCAGCACGCCTTACACGGGTACCTTCGATCCTTACGCGGAGAGTGGCATACAGATGGAATTCGATTTCGACGGTGACGACGGCGCCGGGACGGCCGACGAGGAAGCGGCGGCCCCGGATGCCGGCCCAGGGGAGGGGGACCACCGGTCATGAGCGGGCTGCTCGCCATCGATACGACCACCACCGCCTGCTCGGTCGCCCTACGGGCCGGAAAGGCGGTGCTGTGCCGGTACGAGGCCGTCGGGCAGGGGCATTCGCGGACCGTCCTCGCCATGGTCCGTGCGGTCCTCGACGAGGCGGGCCTGGAGATGACCGACCTCGGGGCGCTGGCCTGCTGCAGCGGTCCGGGTTCGTTCACCGGGGTGCGGATCGGTATTGGTGTGACCCAGGGGCTCGCCCTCGGTGCGGACCTGCCAGTGATCCCGGTGTCCACCCTGGCCACCGTGGCGCAGGGGGCCTGCCGCACCCACGGTGCGGCGGCAGTTGCAGTCGCCATGGACGCCCGCATGGGCGAGGTTTACTGGGGCTGCTATCGGCGCCGTGGCGCGGGCGTCGTCACCGCGGGGGAGGAGGCGGTGGTGTCGCCGGATTCCGTGGTGCTGCCGGGCACCGGCGACGCCTGGCTCGGTTGCGGTACGGGCTACGGCGCCTACGCCGAGGTCCTCGCGGAACGGCTAGGCGAGGCGGTTACGGTGGTCGATCCGGAACGCCTGCCGGACGCCCGGGACTGTCTCGCCCTGGCCGAGGTGCGGCTGGCGGCGGGGGCGCGCGGTGTGGCTGCGGAGGATGTCGTGCCCACCTACCGGCGCAACCGCGTCACCCAGGGGTAGGGTTGGCGGGCGGTACGAATTCCGTTCGTCCCGTTTGTCGACAGTAACCCCCAATCACTTGAAATTGAACTCGATGTTCCCGATATACCGGAATGCAGGATCGCGGTGCGTCCGCGACGGGAAATACGGGAACAATGCAGGGAGGTGATGGATATGGACATGACGCGTTATCGCCCGGGCCGTGGCGTGGCCAACCTGAGCGACGAGTTCAGCCGGTTCTTCTCTTCTTCGCCGCTGCTCGATGCGGTGCGTGATTTTTCCACCGTGGAGACCAGTCAGTGGACCCCGGCGGTGGACATCCGCGAGGAGAAGGACAAGTTCGTGGTCGAGGCCGATATCCCCGGCGTGACGCCGGAGGATATCGAGGTGACCATGGAGAACGGGGTGCTCTCCATCCGGGGTGAGCGGACCAGCGAGCGTGATACCGACGAGGGCGGCGTACGCCGCAGGGAACGCGCCTATGGGGTGTTCTACCGGCGCTTCGCGCTGCCGGACAGCGCCGACCCGGAGTCGGTTCGCGCCCGCGGGGATCAGGGCGTGCTCCGCATCGAGATCGGCAAGCGCGAGACCGCCGTGTCCCGACGGATCCCGGTGGAGCAGTGAGCCATCCCTGAACGGTGACGCCGGCGACGTCACCCCGATCCCGACGGCGGTCCCTGGGGCCGCCGTTTTTGGTTGCGGCCGTGTCAGGTCCGGGTGCGCTCGGCCAGGAACTCCCCGAGGATCCGTCCCGTCGGGGTGTCCGCCGTACCCACGGCCTCCGGCGGGCCCTGGGCCACCAGCCGGCCGCCCCCGTCGCCACCCTCCGGGCCGAGGTCCAGCAGCCAGTCCGCCTCGGCGATCACATCCAGGTTGTGCTCGATCACCACCACGGTGTTGCCGGCCTCCACCAGCCGGTGCAGGACGTGAATGAGCCGCTCCACGTCCGCCATGTGGAGTCCCACCGTCGGCTCGTCGAGCACGTACAGCGTGTGCGGCGCGCGGCGCCGGGTATTCGATGGCCGCGCCTTGGCGAGCTCGGTGACCAGCTTGAGCCGCTGCGCCTCGCCTCCTGACAGGGTAGGACTGGGCTGGCCCAGTGTGAGGTAGCCCAGACCGGTGTCCTGGAGCAGGCGCAGGGCATGGTGGATGCGGGGCTGCGCGGTGAACAGGTCCACCGCCTCGTCCACGCTCAGGGCCAGCACGTCCCCGGCGGAGAGCCCGCGCCAGGTCACGGCCAGGGTCTCCGGCGTGAAGCGCAGGCCGTGGCAGACGTCGCAGGGCATGGTCACGTCCGGGAGGAAGTTCATCTCGATGCGCTTGATGCCCTGACCGTCGCATTCCGGACAGCGGCCGTCGGTGGTGTTGAAGGAGAAGCGCCCCGGGTCGTAGCCGCGGATGCGTGCCTCCTCCGTCTCGGCGAACAGCCGCCGGATATCGTCCCAGATGCCCACATACGTGGCGGGGCAGGAGCGGGGCGTCTTGCCGATGGGCGTCTGGTCCACTTCCAGTACCCGTTCCACCGACTCCCAGCCCGTCACCGCCTCGCAGCCCTGCGGTGCCGGCGGTGTCTCGCCGCGCCGCGTGGCGACCAGGCGGCGCAGGTTGCCGTGGAGGACGTCGCGTACCAGCGTGGACTTACCCGAACCGGACACGCCGGTGACCGCCACCAGCCGCGACAGCGGCACCCGGGCGTCCACGTAGTGGAGGTTGTGCCGGTGCGCCCCGCGCACCTGGACCTCGGCCTCCGGCTCGTCGGTGCGGCGGCTGCCGCGCAGGGGATGGCGCAGGGGCTCGGCGAGGGCGCGGCCGGTCACCGAGTCGGGGTTCGCGAGGAGGGTGTCAACAGGTCCCGCGGCCACGACCCGGCCGCCATGGACGCCGGCGCCGGGCCCGAGGTCGATGACGTGCTCGGCGCGGCGTATGGTCTCCTCGTCGTGCTCCACCACGACGATAGTGTTGCCCTTGCCCTCCAGGCGGCCGAGGGTGTCGAGGAGCATGCGGTTGTCCCGCGGGTGCAGCCCGATGGTCGGCTCGTCCATGATGTAGCACACGCCCTGGAGGTTGGACCCGAGCTGTGCGGCGAGCCGGATGCGCTGGGCCTCGCCGCCGGAGAGGGTGGGCGCCGCCCGGTCGAGGGTGAGGTAGCCGAGGCCGACCTCGCGGAGGAAGTCCAGGCGGTTGCGGATCTCCGGGAGGATGTCCCGGGCGATCTCGCCCTCGCGCTCGTCCAGGGTGAGGGTCCCGAAGGTCTCGCGGGCATCGGTCACCGACTCCCCGGTGAAGGCCGCGATGCTCCGGCCGGTGAACCGCACGGCGAGGGCGGTGGGGTTGAGGCGCCGGCCGTCGCAGGCGGGGCAGACGGTGACCTCGCCCTCGTCCACGTTCCGCCACGAGCGCTCCTCGCCGGTCTGTTCCGCGTCGAAGCCGGCGAGCATTTCGCCGGTACCGTAGCATTCCGGGCACCAGCCGTGGCGTGAGTTGTACGAGAACAGCCGCGGGTCCAGGGGCGCGAAGCTCTGGCCGCAGCCGGGGCAGGCGCGCTCCGTGGACAGCAGGGCCTCGCCGCCGTCGTGGACGACGCGCACCGTGCCGTGGCCGTGGGCGAGGGCGTGCTCCAGGGCCTCGCGGAGCCCGTCCTCGTTGCCCGGCTCGGCGTCGACCTCGGCGACCGGGAGATCGATGTCGTGTTCCTGGTAGCGGTCCAGACGCGGCCAGTCGCCGGTGGGCATGTCGCTGCCGTCCACGCGCAGGTGGGTGAAGCCCTTGCCCGCGGCCCACTTGGCGAGGTCCGTGTAGTAGCCCTTGCGGGCGATCACCAGCGGCGCCAGCAGGCGCAGGCGGGCGCCGCGGTGCTCGTCGAGGAGCTGCGCGACGATGGCGTCCGCGGTCTGCGCGCGGATGGGGATGTCGCAGTCCGGGCAGTGCTGGGTGCCGAGCTTGACGAAGAGCAGCCGCAGGAAGTGGTAGATCTCCGTCATGGTGGCGACCGTGGACTTGCGCCCGCCGCGGCTGGTGCGTTGCTCGATGGCCACGGTCGGGGGAATGCCGAAGATCGCGTCCACGTCCGGGCGCGAGGCGGGCTGGACGAACTGGCGGGCGTAGGCGTTCAGGGACTCCAGGTAGCGCCGCTGGCCCTCGTTGAAGAGGATGTCGAAGGCCACGGTGGACTTGCCGGACCCCGAGATCCCGGTAATCACCGTCAGCCGGTTGTGGGGCACGTCCACGTCGATGCCCTTGAGGTTATGCTCCCGGGCGTGATGGACGTGGATGGCGTCGCGCCGGTAGGCGGGTGCGGCGACGTCCGCCACCGCCGCTGCCGCGGCGTCGGCCCCGCCGGTCCCGGTGCCGTCGCCGTAGGCGCGCAGCGCCGCGCCGGTGTGGCTGTCCGGGGAGGTCATGACCGTGGCCGGCGGGCCGTGGGCGATAAGCTCGCCGCCGCGGTCCCCGCCTTCGGGGCCGAGGTCGACGATCCAGTCGGCGCTGCGGATGACGTCGAGGTTGTGCTCGATGACCACCAGCGAGTGGCCGGCCTCGATCAGCCGCTCGAAGGCGCGCAGGAGCACCGCGACGTCGTCGAAGTGCAGCCCGGTGGTGGGCTCGTCGAAGAGGAACAGCAGCCGCTCGCCGCTGCGGCGGCGGCCGCTGTTCTTCGCCAGGTGGCCGGCGAGCTTGAGGCGCTGGGACTCGCCCCCGGAGAGTGTGGGTACCGGCTGGCCGAGGCGCAGGTAGCCGAGCCCGACGGCGGCGAGGGGCTCCAGGGCCCGCAGGACGTCCGGGGCGTCGGCGAAGAAGTCCAGGGCCTCGGTGACGGTGAGGTCCAGCACCTCGGCGATGGAGCGGGGGCGGTCGTCGTCCCCCGCAGCCGGCGGCAGGGTGACCTCCAGCATCTCGGAGCGATAGCGGCGGCCGTCGCAGTCCGGGCAGCGGAGGTAGACGTCGGAGAGGAACTGCATCTCGACGTGCTCGAAGCCGTTGCCGCCGCACGCGGGGCAGCGTCCGCGCCCGGAGTTGAAGCTGAACATCCCCTTGGTGTAGCCGCGCTCGCGCGCCAGCGGCTGGGCGGCGAAGGCCTTGCGGATGGGATCGAAGGCACCGACGTAGCTGGCCGGGTTGGAGCGCGTGGTGCGCCCGATGGGGGATTGATCCACGAGCACCACGTCGTCGACGTGCTCCCCGCCGTCGATGCGTCGGTGGGCCCCGGCCGCATCCGCGGGCTGGCCCTTCAGTTTGCGCAGGCCGTTGTAGAGGATGCTGCCCATGAGCGTTGACTTGCCGGAGCCGGACACGCCGGTGAGCACCGTCAACCGCTCCAGCGGCAGGGACACGGTGATGTCCTTCAGGTTGTGCTCGCTCGCGCCCACCACGGTCAGCCACGACGACGGCTCGGGGCGCGCGGTGTCCCGGGCGTCGCCGACCTGGCGCCGGCCCGTAAGGTAGTCGGCCGTTAGCGAGCCGCGGTCCTCGAGGAGTGCCTGCGGCGCCCCCTCGAAGACGATCCGGCCGCCGTGCTCGCCGGGCCCCGGGCCGATGTCGATGATGCGGTCCGCGGCGCGGATGACGTCCGGATCGTGCTCGACCACGAGCAGGGAGTTGCCGGCGTCGCGCAGGCGGTGCATGACCGAGACGATGCGCCGGATGTCCCGCGGGTGCAGGCCGATGCTGGGCTCGTCGAGGACGAACAGGGTGTTGACCAGCGAGGTGCCCAGGGCGGTGGTCAGGTTGATGCGCTGGACCTCGCCGCCGGAGAGGGTGCGCGACTGCCGGTCCAGCGCCAGGTAGCCGAGGCCGACCCGGTTCAGGTAGTCGAGGCGTGAGCGGATGGCGTCGAGCAGCAGGGTCGCGGCCTCGTCCAGCGGGGCGGGCAGCGCCAGGCCCTCGAAGAAGCCGGCCAGGCGCTCCAGGGGCAGGCACATGAGGTCGTGGATGCACAGCCCGGGCAGGGCGGCCAGCCGCTCTGCGGGAATCGTGGCGCCGCTCGGGCGGAACCGGGTGTCCGGGTCGAGGACGGCGTCCGTGTCGGCCGCGGTGCCGAGGCGCCAGGCCAGGGACTCCGGCGCCAGCCGTGCCCCGCGGCAGGCCGGGCAGAGGTCGTAGCTGCGGTACTTCGACAGCAGCACGCGGACGTGCATGCGGTAGGCACGGGACTCGAGCCAGTCGAAGTAGCGCTGGACGCCGTACCAGGTATCCGGCGCGTCCCAGCCGCCCTCGCCGTGGATGACCCAGTCGCGGTCGGCCTCGCGCATCTCCCGCCAGGGCACGTCCGTGGGCACGCCGCGGGCGCGGGCGTAGCGCAGGAGGTCGCGCTGGCACTCGGCGGACTGGCCGGACTGCCACGGCCGTATCGCCCCCTCGGCGAGGCTCAGCCGGTCGTCCGGTATCACCAGGGCGTAGTCGATGCCCATGACCCGTCCGAAGCCGCGGCACTCGCTGCAGGCGCCGATAGGGGAGTTGAACGAGAACAGGTTGGGCTGCGGGTCGCGATAGGCGAGGTCGCAGTCCGGGCAGTGCAGGGCGGAGGAGAAACGGTGGCTCGCAGTGACCGTGCGTTCGTCGTCGAGCACGTCCACGCGGACCCGGCCACGGCCGTGCTGCAGCGCCGCTTCGACGGCCTCGACGATACGCTCCCGGCGTTCCCCGCTCAGGCGTACACGGTCCTGGACGACGTCGAAGCCGCCGTCCTCGGCGGTCACCCGGGTGTAACCCTGGCGCTGGAGCATGGCCCGGACCTCATCGTCGCCGAAGTTCTCGGGCACCGCGACGTGGAAGCGGATCACGGCGCGCTCGTCGGGGGCGCGCCGGAGCAGGCGCTCGGCGATGCTGCCCGGGGTATCCCGTGTCACCCGCCGGCCGCAGCCGTTGCAAAACAACGCCGCGGCGCGGGCGAACAGCAGCTTGAGGTGGTCGTTGAGCTCGGTCATGGTGCCGACGGTGGAGCGCGACGTCCGCACCGGGTTGGTCTGGTCGATGGCGATCGCCGGCGGGATGCCCTCGATGCGGTCCGTCGCGGGCTTGTCCATGCGATCGAGGAACTGCCGTGCATAGGGCGAGAAGGTCTCGACGTAGCGGCGCTGGCCCTCGGAGTACACGGTGTCGAAGGCGAGGGAGGACTTGCCGGACCCGGACACGCCGGTGACCACCACCATCTCGCCGAGGGGGATGTCGAGGTCCAGGTTGCGCAGGTTGTTCTGCCGTGCGCCGCGGATGCGGATGCGCTCGTCGCTCACAGTGTCGTCTCTCCCGTCGGGGAATCAGGATTCAGCGGCCGGCGTGGGCGGCGGCCAGTGCCGCCGCCAGGGTCCGGACCAGCGCGCCGCCGGTGGCGTCGCTGTCGCGGCCGTAGGCGATGACGCCGTCACGGTGGCCGGCCATGGCGAATACCGCCTGGGGGCCGGCGCGCCGGACCAGCAAGGCCACCGCGCGGGCCATCGCCGGTGTCCCGTAGGGGACGTCGGCGGGTGTCTCCGGCAGTCCGAGGACACGGCGCCGGGACCAGATCTCGGGCGAATGGCCGTGAAAGACCCAGGCCACGGTGTCGTCGGCTGCATACACCGCGCCGTGGGTCAGGGACTCCGATGACGGCCGCACCGGTCCGCGGGAGCGGATCGTGTTGTGTTCCACGTCCCACGCCGTGACCTCGCAGTAGCCCGCGGGACCCGGCGCATCCAGGCCGCCGGTCTGGCTGCCGGATACCACGAATGCACCGCCTGCGGCGCGGTGGCTGACGTTGCCGAAGCCGAGGCCGCCGTAACGCCGGGGGCTTCGGCCGATCAGCCCGAGGCGGCGGAGCACGTCCCGCCACGCATCCAGCACCGCGACCGACGCCGCGTCCGGGGGCGCGCCGTGCTCGTGGCACAGATCGAATTTGATGACGCCTTCTCGTTCCATCCGCCTGTGTCGCTGGCACACTGATTCGTTGGGGACGGGCGGCACGCGGCCATCCGGCACACAGGCGGGCCGCGGTTCGCGGGACGGGGTAGCGAGCATAACGCCGGTCGGGCAGACTACGCCATCCTGCAAGCGGTAGCGTCTCGCGCATGGAGGGACGGTTGACCCACCGACACCTGAGTATCGCCCTGTGCGCCGGTCTGGTCGCGGTCCGCGCCGGCGCCGCGGAAACGAATGCCACGGTGGAGCCCGGCCAGGCGCTGCAAGGCTGCATGGAGCTCAAGAGCGCCCAGGAACGACTCACGTGTTACGACACGACGCTGGGACGCACGCCCACCGGCCGCTCCGCCGATGAGCTGTTGCCGGAGAACCGGGCGAAGACGCCGGAGGAGAAGGTGGCCGAGAAGACGCCGCCGCCGGCACCCTCGGCACTGGCCGAGCGCTGGGAACTCGTTGCCCAGGCGGACCGCGGACCGTTCGTGGTGACGCCTTACCGTCCGACCTATCTGTTGCCGTTCTCCTACGATTTCAATCCCAACGAGGCAGCCTACCGTAGCGATGACATGGAGTCGGTGGACCACACCGAGGTCAAGTTCCAGATCAGCTTCAAGACCAAGATATGGCCGGAGCTCGGCACGCGGCGGGGGGACCTGTGGCTGGCGTACACGCAGCAGTCCTACTGGCAGGCCTACAACAGCGAGGAATCCGCGCCGTTCCGCGAGACCAACTACGAGCCGGAGCTGATCTACTCGTACCGCACGAAATATAACCTCTTCGGCCTCCACGGGCGTTTGTTCACCGTGGGGGTGAACCACATGTCCAACGGCCGTTCGGACCCGCAGTCGCGAAGCTGGAACCGCATGACCGCCGGTGTTCTCTTCGACGAGGGCAAGTGGGCGCTGCGCGCACGTGGATGGTGGCGCCTGCCGGAATCCGAGGGCGACGACGACAACCCCAATATCAGCGACTATTACGGCCGCGCCCAGGTCTGGGCGCACCTCAAGGATGGCGATCAGACCTATTCCGTGATGCTGCGCAGCAACCTCGGTATAGGCGGGGAGCCGGTGCGCGGTGCATTGCAGCTTGACTATACGTTTCCGTTCTGGGGGGGCATGAAGGGCTACATACAGCTCTTTCACGGCTACGGTGACGGGCTGATCAACTACGACAACATCACCACCCGGGCGAGCGCCGGGATCATGCTCATCGACTGGATGTAGGCGCCGGCGTCCGTCAGCGCAGCTTCGTCGTGCGCAGCGCGGCGTCCGCCGGCGGCGGCTGGAACGTATCCGCCCGCGCCTGCGGCCAGTACGTGGCGAACACGGCCGCGTCGGGCGCGCCGTCGAGCAGCGCCCCGGGTTCCATGAACGGGTAGAGTTCACGGTACGAGCGCACCTCGCTGCGCGAGATCCGCCGGACGATATGCTCCGGGCCGAGCTCGGCGGTGTCTTGCAGGCCCGTGGCCGCGATCATCTCCGCGAGGGCATGGAGTGTGTTGCGGTGGAAGCGGGCCACCCGCCGGGACTTGTCGGTGACATCCAGGTTGGCGCCGCGGCGCGGGTCCTGCGTGGCCACACCGCTGGGGCAGCGGTCGGTATGGCAGGACAGGGCCTGGATGCAGCCCAGCGAGAACATGAATCCCCGTGCCGCGTTGCACCAGTCGGCACCGAGGGCGAGGGTGCGCGCGATGTGGAATGCGGAGGTGATCTTGCCGGCCGCGGCCACCCGGATGTGGGGACGCAGGCCGGTTCCGACCAGGGTGTTGTGCACGAGCAGCAGGGCGTCGGTGAGCGGCATGCCAAGGCGGTTGACGAATTCCAGCGGGGCCGCGCCGGTGCCGCCCTCGCCGCCGTCCACCACCACGAAGTCCGGGCGCTCGCCGGTCTCCAGCATCGCCTTGACGATGGCGAACCACTCCCACGGGTGTCCGAGAGCAAGCTTGATGCCCACCGGTTTATCACCGCAGAGGTGCCGGAGCGTGGCGATGAAGTCCATCATCTCCAGGGGGGTGCGGAACGCCGAGTGCGCGGCGGGCGAGACCACGTCCCGACCGGCCGGGACTTCCCGTGCGGCGGCGATCTCGGGGCTTACCTTGGCGGCAGGCAGGATACCGCCGTGCCCGGGCTTGGCGCCCTGGGAGAGCTTGATCTCGATCATCCGCACCGATTCCCGGCGGGCGTTCTCGCGGAAGCGCTCCGGGTTGAACCGGCCGTCGTCCGTCCGGCAGCCGAAGTAACCGGAACCGATTTCCCAGACCAGGTCCGCGCCGTGGCTGAGGTGGTAGCGGGATATCGAGCCCTCGCCGGTGTCGTGGTAAAAGCCGCCCTCCCTGGCACCGGCGTTCAGTGCGGTGATGGCGTTGGCGGACAGCGCACCGAAGCTCATCGCCGATATATTCAGGACACTCGCGGAGTAAGGCTGCGCGCGGTCCTCGCCGACGGTGATACGGAAGTCGCCGTCCGCCACCGGGGCAGGCGCGAGGGAGGGGCTGATCCACTCATAGCCCTCGGTGTACATGTCGAGCAGGGAGCCGAAGGGTTTCTTGTCATGGACGTTCTTGGCGCGCTGGTAGACGACCGCGCGCTGCTCGCGGGAGAACGGCCGCTCCTCGGTGTCGGCCTGGATGAAGTACTGGCGGATCTCCGGGCCGATGGACTCCAGGCAGTAGCGCAGGTGGGCGAGGACCGGGTAGTTGCGGCTCACGGTATGCCGGCGCTGCAGCAGATCCCAGGTGCCGAGCGCCGTGAGCGCGGCAAACACCGCGGCCGGCCATCCCCACAGCGGGTTGAATACCAGACCGGTCAGGGATACCGCGAGCCCGGCGATACTCGCCGCATAGGCGTTGTAGCGCGACGGCATACGGAACAGGGTGGGGCGGGCATTCATGGGACGGTCTCCTCCGGTCCGGGTGGCGGGAGCTTACTAACCGGATGACCGGTAACGCCACCCTCGGCCCGCGGGGCGCCGGGTGAGGGCGCCGAGTGTCCGGCCGCGTTCAGGTATCCGCGGCGATCAGCACCGCCGCGGCGGCGCGCAGTGCCCCGATGACGGCGCGTCGGCCGCTCACGCCGGCCCGGGCCGCCAGCTCGTCCCACGGCCGATGCTGGAGGAAACGCGCCACCAGCAGCTGTGCGCCGTCATCGTCGTCGGCATTGCCGGAGGACGCGGCGAGATGGTGCAGCAGCTTGCGCTGTACCGCTGGACCGGCGTCGTCCGGGCCGCGGTGGCCGTGGGAGAACGCGGCGATCGTGGTGCCGTCGGCATCGTCCGCTGCGCCGAAGTCGAGGCCCGGCATCAGGGCGGCCACAACGCCGGGATCGAGGGCCGTGAGCGGCCCGGCAAGACGCCAGGGTATGTCCCGGGCGAAGCGGGCGCGGGCGGTCTCGGTCAGGGTGGCGCCGTCGCCGGAGAGAGGGCGGAGCATGAACGCCGCGTGGCTGGCACTGGCCGCGTCCCGGCGATGACCGAGCTGTACGGCAGCCAGGCCGCAGCGCCGGTAGAAGCGCAACAGGGCGGGCGTGGCGCCGAAGACAGTGCCCAGGGTGTCCAGCCCGTCCTCCCGGGCAGCGCGCGCCATGGTCGCCATCAGCCGCTGCCCAGTGCCATGCCCGCGCAGTGCCGGGTGGACGGCGATACGGTGCACGCGCCGGTGACGCAGGGCGAGTGCCTGGCCCAGGCCGCCGTGGCCGGCGAGGGACTGGGGCAGGAGGTGACCCTGCAGGCGTCGTCGCCCGGCGAGGATATCGGTATGAAGTGCCTGCGGGAGCTCGCCCTCGTCCAGGGTTACCGCGGCGGCGACGATGTGGCCGTCGTCGTCCCGCGCGGCCCACAGCCCCGCACCCGGGGCCTCGAGGCTGCGCCGCAGATCGTCCGGGCGGGTCTGGTAGTGGGCATCGACCAGTAGTCCGTAGAACTCGCGCAGGGCGCTCTCATCCCGGGCCAGGGCGGCCGCCGGCTCACGACCGGTGGTGATCTGGCCGGTCGCGGGCATGGCGGCGAGATCAGCGGGCTCGGCGTCCAGGAGCAGGGCGCGGAAGAGCAGTGCCTCCAGGGGGTCGCCGTCCGCCCAGCGCACGGGCTGGGTCAGGCGGTGTTCCTGCCATTGCGGTGTACGCCGGTCGAGGGAGGCGAGAAAGCGCACGCGAAAGCCTGCACCGGTACCCTCGTAGCCGTGCACGGTGGTCGCGAATGCGATGCGCGGATAACGCGCCAACAGCCCATCGAGCATGGGGGCCGGCAGGCCCGCGGCCTCGTCGACGAGGAGCATCCCGGCGGGGCGGGGCTCGCGGATGAGCTGGTCCGGCGGGAGGTAACGCGGCCCCGGGCAGCCGTCCACCGTGGCGGCGGCGATCAGCGCCTCGGCGGCACGCCGGCGCGGCGCGGTTACGAGCACCGGCCCGGAACCGGCCTCCAGCAGGCGACGGGCCGCGATCCCGAGTGCGGTGCTCTTGCCCCGCCCCCGGTCAGCGATGAGCACGCACGGACGGTGGGGCGCCCCACCGGCGCCGGCAATGACGGCGGCCACCGCTGCGGCCTGATCGCTGGTGAGACAGGCGGGGTCGTCGCCCGCCGTGCCGGCGGCCGGCCGGGGCAATGCTGCCCCGGGGGCGGCGGGATATATCGCGACCTGGGGGTCTTCGCGCAGGCAGCGGACCAGGCGGTCGCGGAAATGACCGGCGGCGTCGGCGGGTTCGGCCGGCCAGGACAGGCGGCCTGCAAGTGCCGGGTCTGCAGAGCCCGGCCAGTCCTCGAGCGCCGGGGTGATTACGACCATGACGCCACCGGCGATCACGGCGCCGGCGACGGCGGCCAGGGCGTCGACGTCGAGACCGGCACGGACATCGACGACGACGTCCCGGTATTCGCTGCCGAGCAGTGTTGCGGCCCGGCGCAGCGGGACCGCGTCCTCGCCGTCGGGCGGCGCATCGCTGACCAGTACCGCCGGGGCGGTTACCGCCGCCATCGCCGTGGCCGCGTCCGTGGGCGGCGGTAACACTACGAGCCGGCGATAACGCCCCGCCGGATCCCGGACACCCGCGAGATAGCGCCGCAGGGCGTCGACGCCGCCGTCTATGTACTGCTCTTGTCGATCCACTGGGTCACGCGGGGCGCGCGGTATTCGGCGAAACGCTCGAGCAGCCGCTCGCCGTCGTCGTCCACGAGCAGCATGTCCCGGTTGCTCCGGCGCAGGAAGCCGGTGTCCACGGCATGGTCCAGGAAGGTCACCAGATGGTCGTAGTAGCCTGCCATGTTGATCAGTCCGCAGGGCTTGCGATGGAAGCCGAGCTGCGCCCAGGTGAGGATCTCGAAGATCTCCTCGAAGGTACCCAGCCCCCCGGGCAGGGCGATGAATCCGTCGGCGAGCTCGGCCATGCGCGCCTTGCGCTCGTGCATGGAGGTCACGACCTCCAGCCGCGTGACCTCCCGGTGGCCGACTTCGCGGGCGAGCAGGGTTTCGGGAATGACGCCGACGACTTCGCCGCCCTCGGCGAGAGCGGCGTCGGCGACGGCGCCCATCATCCCTGTCGCGCCGCCGCCGTAGACGACGCCGAGCCCCCGGGCGGCCACGGCGGCGCCGAAGGCGCTCGCGGCCTCACGGTAGCGCGGGTCGCGCCCGGCGGCGGAGCCGCAATAGATGCAAATGCGTTGCATGGATCCTCCATAATTCAGTGCGCGGCGGGCGCGCCGGCCGTATCGGCGCCGCCGTGCGCCCGACATCCGATTGTACCGGATGAGCACGCCATCGCGGGCGGCATGACGCCGCGATATTGTCCATATATGGATTGGGCACAGTAGAATCGCGAGCGGCACGCCCGGGTGGCGGGGGTCGGTGTCCGGCATGGCCGCACTGAATTGATGCAGGTCAAGACCTTCAATACCGCCTCAAGGATAATGACCCCGCGGTCAGGTTTGCTCGTCGGGCAATGGCGAGTGGACCGAAAAGGAGAATCGCCGTCGCCGGTATCCGCCGGTGCTGCACTCGGTTAACCCGCAATCCATATCTGAGATGGAAACCGACCTATGGACGCGACACCCGCCTACAACGACAAGGTAGTGCGCCAGTTCGCCCTGGCGACTGTCATCTGGGGGATCGTGGGCATGGCGGTGGGGGTGTTTATCGCCGCCCAGCTGCTCTGGCCCGCTCTCAACTTCGACGTGCCGTGGCTGACATTCAGCCGCCTCCGCCCGCTGCATACCAACGCCGTTATCTTCGCCTTCGGCGGCAGCGCCCTCATCGGGACCTCCTACTACGTGGTCCAGCGAACCTGCGGCACCCGCCTGCTCTCTGACAAGCTCACGGCGTTTACGTTCTGGGGCTGGCAGGTGGTCATCGTCGCCGCGGCGATCACGCTGCCGCTGGGCATCACCCAGAGCAAGGAGTACGCCGAGCTCGAGTGGCCCATCGACATCCTGATCACCCTGGTGTGGGTCAGCTACGCGGTTGTGTTCTTCGGGACGATCATGAAGCGTCGCGAAAAGCACATCTACGTGGCGAACTGGTTCTACGGTGCGTTTATCATCACCATCGCGCTGCTGCACGTGGTGAACAACCTCGCGATCCCGGTGTCGCTGACCAAGTCCTACCCGGTCTACTCCGGCGCCGTCGACGCGATGGTGCAGTGGTGGTACGGCCATAACGCGGTCGGCTTCTTCCTCACCGCCGGCTTCCTCGGGATGATGTACTACTTCGTCCCCAAGCAGGCCGGGCGTCCGATCTACTCCTACCGCCTTTCCGTGGTGCACTTCTGGGCACTGATCTCGGTGTACATGTGGGCGGGTCCCCACCATCTCCACTGGACGTCGCTGCCGGAGTGGGTGCAGTCGCTGGGCATGGTGTTCTCGCTGATCCTGCTGGCGCCCTCGTGGGGCGGCATGATCAACGGCATCATGACGCTCTCCGGTGCCTGGCATAAGCTGCGCGACGACCCGATCATCCGCTTCCTCATCGTGAGCCTGTCGTTCTACGGTATGTCCACGTTCGAGGGCCCGATGATGTCCATCAAGACCGTCAACGCCCTGTCCCACTACACGGACTGGACCATCGGTCACGTGCACTCGGGTGCGCTCGGGTGGGTGGCGTTCATCACCATCGGTTCCATGTACGCGCTGATCCCCAAGCTGTGGGGCCGGGAGCAGATGTACAGTGTCAAGGCCATCGGTGCCCACTTCTGGGTGGCGACCATCGGCGTGGTCCTCTACATCGCCTCGATGTGGATCGCGGGCGTGATGCAGGGCCTCATGTGGCGGGCCACCAACCCGGACGGCACGCTGACCTACAGCTTCGTGCAGTCCCTGCAGGCTACCTATCCGTACTACGCGGTGCGCATGTTCGGCGGCTTCCTGTTCCTCGCAGGCATGCTGATCATGGCCTGGAACGTGTGGATGACCATTCGCCCGCAGGAGCGCGTGGCGACCGAATCCGCCCCGGAAGCGACCGCTTAAGGAGATCAGCGAATGTCACATGAGGTCGTAGAGAAGAACGTCGGGCTGATGGCCATGCTGATCCTGCTGGTGGTCAGCATCGGTGGCCTGGTGGAGATCGTCCCGCTGATGTTCCAGGCGAAGACCACGGAGCCGGCCGAGGGCGTCGAGCCCTATCCCGCTCTGGAGTTCGCCGGGCGGGACGTCTATGTCCGCGAGGGCTGCTACAACTGCCACTCGCAGCAGATCCGGCCCTTCCGTGCGGAGACGGAGCGCTACGGTCACTACTCGGTGGCGGGGGAGTACGTCTATGACCGCCCGTTCCAGTGGGGCTCCAAGCGTACCGGCCCGGACCTTGCCCGCGTCGGCGGCAAGTACTCCGACGAGTGGCATTACCGTCACCTGATGAATCCGCGTGACGTGGTTCCGCAGTCGAACATGCCGGGCTTCCCGTGGCTCGCCGAAAACGAGCTGGACCCGCAGTCGGTGGTGCACCGCATGCGCGAGCAGAAGAATCTCCTCGGGGTGCCTTACACCGAGACGCAGCTCGACAACGCGGCCGACAAGCTGAAGGGCAAGACGGAAATGGATGCAGTCATCGCCTACCTCCAGGGAATGGGGACAGAGATCGGCCGCTGATCGGGAGCCGGCAATGGATAGTGGAACCCTGAGTGGAATCATCACCGCCCTGTCGATGGCGGCGTTCATCGGGATCGTCATCTGGGCCTACAGCAAGCGGCGCAAGAAAGACTTCGATCAAGCCGCGCAGCTGCCCCTGGATGCCGAACGGCGGGATGCGGAAAAGGGAAGGAACGGGCAATGAGTAGCTTCTGGCACTGGTACATCATCGTCTTGACGCTGGGCAACATCGCAGCGTGCTACTGGCTCATCCGCTGGACGGCGAAGCCGCGCCCCGGCGAGGCGAGTGCCACCGAGACCACCGGTCACGTCTGGGACGGTGACCTGAGCGAGTACAACCAGCCCATGCCGCGGTGGTGGCTGTGGCTGTTCTACATCACCATCGTGTTCGGCCTGATCTACCTGGTGCTTTACCCGGGGCTGGGCCGGTTCGACGGCGTCCTGAACTGGAGCCAGTACTCGGCCTACCAGCAGGAGGTCAAGCAGATGCACGAGCGTACCGCGTCGCTGTACGAGTCCTATGCGGCCAAGCCCGTGCCGGTGCTGGCCAATGACCCGGAGGCCATGGACACGGGTCGGCGGCTGTTCGCCAACAACTGCTCCGTGTGCCACGGTTCGGACGGACGCGGCGCCAAGGGCTTCCCGAACCTGGCGGACGCTTCCTGGCAGTACGGCGGTGAGCCCGAGACGCTCAAGCAGACGATCACCAACGGCCGTAACGGCGTGATGCCGGCGCTCGGTGCGAGCCTGGGTCAGTCCAAGCTCGAGGCCGTGGCCGCGTACGTCTACAGCCTCAATGGCCGCAATGCGCCGCAGGAGCTCGTCGATCGCGGCAAGGACGTGTTCATGACCCAGTGCGTTGCCTGCCACGGGGCCGATGCCAAGGGCAACCCCCAGATCGGTGCGCTCAACCTGACGGACGACACCTGGCGCTACGGTGGCTCGCTGGAGACCATCAAGGAGACCATCCTTAACGGGCGTAATGGCCAGATGCCGGCTCAGAAGGAGCTGCTCACCCCCGAGCAGATCCACGTGCTGGCGGCCTACGTCTACCAGCTCTCCGGCCAGGCCGGGCAGCGGAGCGCGAGCAGTGAGTGATGCGTCGGCGACGCAGGCGGCGAGCAGCCGCCTGCGCTGGCTCGGGGCCATACTCTGGCCGTCGTTCCTGACGGCCGGAGTCGCCACGATGGTCTTTTTCGCCAACGTCGATCCGGAGACGCTGCGCTACGAGACCCTGCCGGACTGGGAGATCGGCCGGAAGCTGGGCTACACGCTCGGCTTTTTCATGTTCTGGGCGGTGTGTGCCGCCTCGAGCGCGCTGAGCGTATGGCTGTTCAGTCCCGCCCGTAGGGCCGCGAAAGCGGGTCGAAAGGAGAGTTAGAGAGGCAGATGAATGAGTGAGGCGCGCAACCGCCGGGGACGCGGCGCTAAGCAGGAGGATGCCGCGGCATCCGAGGCAGTCTCGATGTACCAGTCGCGGGAGAAGGTCTATCCCCGCGGGATCAAGGGGCGTTTCCAGAGCCTGCGCAAGTTCGCGGTGTTCGCCCTGCTGGGCCTGTACTACCTCCTCCCCTGGGTGACCTGGAACGGGCGGCAGGCGATCCTGCTGGATCTCCCCGCCCGCGAGTTCCACATCTTCGGACTGACCTTCTGGCCCCAGGACTTCTTTTTCCTGGCGCTGCTGCTGATTATCTGCGCGCTCAGCCTGTTCTTCGTCACCGCCCTCGCCGGACGTGTCTGGTGCGGCTACGCCTGTCCCCAGACGGTGTGGACGGAGGTATTCCTCTGGATCGAGCACTGGACGGAGGGCGACCGCCCGAGGCGGATGAAGCTCGACCGCGGACCGTGGAACCGCGAGAAGATCGTCCGCAAGTTCTCCAAACACGGCATCTGGATCCTGCTCGCCGCGTGGACCGGGTTCACCTTCGTGGGCTTCTTCACGCCGATACGCGAGCTCGGTGTGCGCGTCTTCACCCTGGATCTCGGTCCGTGGGAGACGTTCTGGCTGATCTTCTACGGCTTCGCCACCTGGGGCAACGCCGGGTTCATGCGGGAGAACGTCTGCCTGTACATGTGTCCGTACGCGCGCTTCCAGAGCGCGATGTTCGACCGGGACACGCTCATCATCTCCTACGACGAGGCGCGGGGCGAGCCGCGCGGCCCCCGCAAGCGCGGCGCCGATCCGGCCGAGCTCGGCCTCGGTGACTGCATCGACTGCACGATGTGCGTGCAGGTCTGTCCCACCGGGATCGACATCCGTGACGGCCTGCAGTACGAGTGCATCGCCTGTGGGGCCTGCATCGACGCCTGCGATCAGGTCATGGACAAGATGGGTTATCCTCGCGGATTGATCCGGTATACGACCGAGAACACGCTCGAGGGCAAGCCGACGCGTATCTTCCGTCCCCGGGTGATCGTCTACTCGGTGCTGCTGCTCGCGCTGATCGCGGGCACGCTCACGGCCGTGGCGATGCGCACGCCCATGCGCGTGGATATCCTGCCCGACCGTAACGCCCTGTACCGCGAGCTCGACGGCGGCCGCATCGAGAACGTCTACGACGTCAAGGTGCTGAACATGTCCCAGCAGGCGCACACCTATACGGTGTCCGCCTCGGGGCTGCCCGGGATCACGGCCGATACCGATCCGGACCGTATCGAGATCGCCGCCGGGGAACAACGGAACGTGCCGGTGCGTCTGAGAGTGGATGCGTCGGTAATGAGTACGCCGGGTACCGACGTGGAGCTGACGGTCACTTCCGAGGACGGCACCCTGTCTGTCACGGAGACCACCCGTTTCCACGGTCCCTACAACCGTGGTGAATGAGCGATGAGCGCGAGTGTAATGAGCACTGAAGATCAAAAGCCCTGGTACCGGCAGTTCTGGTGCTGGTTCGTTTTCGCCCCGCTGGGCATATGGGTGATCGCCATGATCGGCACCGTCGTGGTGCTCAATGACAACATGGTCGATCTGGTCGTGGACGACTACTCCCAGCTGGGCAAGACCTACATCCAGGAGCGTGCCGCCTACGACCGGGCGGACGAGCTCGGTGTGGGCGTGCGGGTGCACGTCCAGCGTGACAGCGGCCGCGTCACGCTCGCGCTCGACGGCATCGACAACCCGCCGGATATCCTCAGGATGAAGCTGGTGCACCCGACTGCCGCCAAGCAGGACCTCGGGGTCGAGCTCAAGCGTGATGGCACCGGGCTGTACCGTGGCGGCACCGGCGTGGCGATCGACAGTCGCCGATACGTGCTGGTGGAACCGGGGGACGGCTCGTGGCTCCTGCGCGGCGAGCTCAAGGCGCAGGCCGGGGACCTGCGGCTCGGGGGATCGGGCGACGACAGCGGGGCCTGACCGGCCGGCGATGGCGGAACGTTGCTTCCACTGCGGCGACCCGGTACCGCCCGGGGAACGCCGTGTGGTCCGGGTCGACGGCGAGGACCGCCCGGTCTGCTGTGCCGGCTGCGAGGCCGTCGCCAGCCTGATCGCCGGTAGCGGCCTGAGCGATTTCTACCGCTATCGCACGGCACCGTCCAGCCGACCGGAGCCGGAGGCGGACGAGTGGACCGCCTACGACCGCCAGGCACTGCTCGACGAGGTCAGCCGGTCCGTCGGCGAACACGCCCGTGAGGCGGTGTTCGTGCTGGAGGGGATCACCTGCGCGGCCTGTGCCTGGCTCATCGAGCGGGTGCTGGAACGCGAGCCCGGCGTGGAGACCGTGCAGGTCAATCCCGCCACCGGCCGCCTGCTGCTGGGCTGGGATACCGCGACGACGCCCCTGAGCACGCTGCTGCGGCGGCTCGCCGGTATTGGCTATCGGGCACACCCGCTGGAGGCGGGCGAGGCCGTTCCCGGCATCATCCGCGAGCGCCGGGCGATGTTGCGGCGGCTCGCGGTTGCCGGGCTCGGCATGATGCAGGTCATGATGTACGCGGTGGGCCTGTACGCCGGGGCGATCCACAACGACATGGATCCCCAGATCGCGACCTTTCTGCGCCTCGTCAGCCTCCTCGTGGCGACCCCCGTGGTCATCTACGCCGGCGCGCCGTTCTTCCGCGGTGCCTGGCGCGACGTGCGCAGCGGGCGTCCCGGCATGGACGTGCCGGTGGCGCTGGCCGTGGGCGGCGCCTTCGCCGCCAGCGTGTGGAACACCCTGGTCGCCGGTGGCGAGGTCTACTTCGACTCCGCGACCATGTTCGTGTTCTTCCTCACGGTCGCCCGGGCGCTGGAGATGGTGGCGCGCCACCGGGCCGGCCAGACCACCGAGTCCCTGGCCCAGACCCTGCCGACCACGGCGTTGCGCCTGGCCGGGGAGCGCCCGGAGCGCGTGGCCCTGCGCGAGCTCCAGCCCGGGGACCGAGTCCGGATCCGGCCCGGGGATACCGTCCCCGCGGACGGCACGGTCGTCGCCGGGCGCAGTGCGGTGGACGAGTCCCTCATCACCGGCGAATTCGAGCCGGTGCCGCGGGGCGAGGGCGACGCGGTCCTCGCCGGTAGCGGCAATACCGGCGGCGTGCTCGACATCCGTGTCGAGCGGATCGGGCGCCAAACCCTCGTTTCCGCCATCGTGGGCCTGCTCGAGCGCGCACAGACCCGGCGCCCGAGACTGGCGAGGGTGGCCGACCGGGTCGCGGGGTGGTTCGTCTCGGCCGTGCTGGCCGGCACGGCGGTCATCGCCGGCGTATGGTGGTGGCTGGAGCCGGGCGCGGCCTTTGAGATCACGCTGGCAGTGCTGGTCGCGACCTGTCCCTGCGCGCTGTCGCTGGCGACGCCCACGGCGCTGGTTGCGTCGACCAGCGCGCTCGCGCGGCGAGGACTACTCGTGACCCGCACGGACGCGGTCGAAGGGCTGGCCCGTGCCTCGCGGCTGATCCTCGACAAGACCGGCACGCTGACCACCGGCACCCCGGGTATCCGGCGCATCCGGGTCGCAGGGCGTATCGGCCGGGACGAGGCCTATGCCTTGGCGGCCGCGCTCGAGGCACACTCCGAGCACCCGATCGCCGGGGCGTTCCCGCCCGGCGAACATCTGCCCCGGGCGGGGGAGGTCACGGTAGAGCCGGGCGCAGGGCTTGCGGGCAACGTCGATGGCCGGGCGGTGCGTCTCGGCCGGCCGGGGTGGGCGCTGCCGGAGGGCACGACGGCGCCGGCGGGCGGGATTGTCCTCGCCGACGGCGACGGCTGGCTGGCGACCTTCGAGCTGGCCGACCAGCTCCGCCCCGAGGCGGTCCCCGCTATACAGGCACTGCAGGCACGGGGGCTGACGGTGGAGATCGCCAGCGGCGATGATCCCGCGGCCGTGGCCGAGGTGGCCGCCGCGGTCGGTGTCGGCGACTGGCGGGCGCGCATGCGTCCGGAGGATAAGCTCGCGCGCATGTGCGAGGCCCAGAGCGCGGGGGAACGCGTTGTGATGGTGGGCGACGGCATCAATGACGCCCCGGTCCTTGCCGGGGCGGATGTCTCCGTTGCGATGGGCCGGGGCAGCGCGCTAGCGCGCAACAGCGCGGACATGGTCCTGATGCGGGATGATCTCTCCGCGCTGGTGGAAGCCGCCGACGGCGCCCGACGTGCGGTCCGGATCATCCGGGAGAATCTGATCTGGGCGGCACTGTACAACCTCACCGCGCTCCCGCTGGCGGCGACGGGCATGCTCACGCCGTGGATGGCCGCCGTCGGCATGTCGCTGAGTTCGCTGGTGGTGGTGGGCAACGCCCTGCGCGCGAACCGCTGGCGCGCCCCCCGGTTCGGGCCCGACGGGCATGACCCGGCGGCGATACCCACCGCGACGCCCTGATCGTTTTCCGGAGGCTGCCATGACGATTCTTTACGTCCTCATCCCGCTGGCCCTCATGCTCCTGGTGGTCTTTGTCGGAGCGTTCTTCTGGGCCGTGGGCAACGGTCAGTTCGACGACCTGGACAGCCCGGCCTATCGGATCCTCATGGACGACGAAGGCCCGTCGAAGACACCGCCGGAGGAGGGAGGCGAGGCAACGACCGGTCAGGAGCGTACCAACGCGGATCCGGGGGCAGATGAAGACGCCGACGATGAGGACCGCGGCCAATGATGGGGGACATCACCCTTATCGGGGCGTTGCTCGCCGGCCTGGTGGGCAGCACCCACTGCCTGGGCATGTGCGGCGGCATCGCCTCCGCGCTCGGCATGGGGGTGGCGCCGGAGCGGCGGACACCGTGGCGGCTGTTCGGGTATGCGCTTGCCTACAACGCCGGTCGTGTGACCAGCTATGCCGTGGCCGGTGCCGTTGCCGGCGGTGTTGGCCTGTGGCTGGCGAGCCTGATCAGCCTCGGCGCATGGACCAGCGGCCTGCGAGTCGCGATGGGGCTGGTCATGGCCGCAATCGGCGTTCAGGTCGCCTTCAACTGGCGGCTGCTTGCCCCCCTGGAGCGCAGCGGCATGCGGGTGTGGGCCCGTATCGCGCCGCTGGCCCGCGGGCTCATGCCGGTACGCAGCCCCGGCAAGGCGTTGCTGCTCGGCGGGCTGTGGGGCTGGCTGCCCTGCGGCCTGGTCTACGGCATGCTCGTGGCCGCGGCGCTGGCGGGCGGCGCCGGGGACGGGGCAGCGGTGATGGTGGCCTTCGGTCTGGGAACGATGCCGGCGATGGTCCTGACCGGTACGGCGGCGGCGGTGACGGGCCGCCTGCTCGCCCGGGGGCGGGTGCGGCTCGCGCTCGGCATGACGATCCTGGTGATGGGCGTGTGGACGGCGTCGGTCCCGATCTACTCCGGGCTGAACGCCCTCTACTGCGCCCCGGTGTGATCAGTCGATGACGAGTACGGGCACGTCGAGCTCGTCGAGCAGCCGGTAGCCCTCTGCGGTGGCGAGCGGCTCGCTCGCCCGTGATATCACCAATGCCTGGCCTTCGGCCCGGTGCAGGGCCTCGACCAGCGTGGGCGCGCGGGTATCGGCGATATGCTCGAAGCGGATCGGCGTCCCAACCCGTCGGGACCACTCGCCCGCCAGCCTCTCCAGCTCCGCCGACGGGCCGCTGCCCGGCCGCAACAGGATACAGAGCGGCCGGCTGCGGTCCCGCGCCAGACGAATCGCCGTGTCCAGGGTAGGGCTCGGATCGTCGCCGCCGGGCTGGAGGACCACCACCGGGCGGTCATGGCGCGGGCGTTCCTCACCCACCACCAGCACACTGCAACGGGTGGCACGGGCGAGGCGCGAGGCGACGCTCCCCATCGCCGGGCCGTAGTGCCGGCGCCAGCCGTTGCGGCCCACGACCAGTGTGTCCCGGGGCTCGGCGGCCGTGTCGGCAGCGCGCTCAAGCCGGTCCCGACCGACCTCGAAGCGCCACCGCAGCGCCCGCCGTGTGCCCGCACTGGCCAGTGCCTGCTCCAGGAGGCGGGCCCGTTCCCGCAGCTCGCGCTCGACCAGAGCCGCCTCCAGCGGGCGCGTCTGGCCGGAGGTCATGCTGATCTCGTGGCTGAACGGCAGGCCGGCGGAGCGCAGCAGGTCGGTGTCCTCGACGAACAGACCGACCAGCTCGGCGTGCTGATGCGCGGCGAGGTCGGCCGCGGTCTCCAGCGCAGCCCGGGCGCCGCGGGTATCGTCGAGCAGGACCAGGATACGCGTCACCGCCGGTTCACTCTTCACGGCCGTCTTCCCCGTCACCGACGTTATCGCCATTATCGCTCTTTACAGCGGCGCCGTCGCCGCCACTGCGCCGCTCGGCCAGCTTGGCGAAATGCCGGAGCCGGTCCGCAACTGCACGATTGACGGTGCCGTCCGGGAAGTGGCCGTCAGCATCGACCACACCGGCCTCGGTTCCGGTCAGCAGGGTCAGCGCATCGTCCACGTGGGAAAGGGGCCAGATGTGGAAGCGGCCGGCGGCGACCGCGTCGACGACACGGGGATGGAGCATGAGGTTGGCGATGTTGGCCCGGGGCAGGGCGACGCCCTGTCTGCCGTCCAGGCCGCGCTGGCTGCAGACGTCGAAGAAACCCTCGATCTTCTCGTTGACGCCCCCTACCGCCTGCACCTGACCGTGCTGGTTCACCGAGCCGGTAACGGCGATGCCCTGGGCGAGGCCGTGGCCGGAGAGCACCGAGCAGAGGACGCAGTATTCGGCCACTGAGGCGCTGTCGCCGTCGATGCCGCCGTACGACTGCTCGAAGGCGATGCTCGCCGCCAGCGACAGCGGCGCTTCTCCGGCGAAACGCGAGGCGAGGAGGTTGGAGAGGATCATCATCCCCTTGGAGTGGATATTGCCGCCGAGCTTCGCCTCGCGCTCGATGTCCACCATGTGACCACGCCCGAGCCGGGCGGTGGCGGTGATCCGCGCGGGCCGCCCGAAGGCCTGGCCGCCGAGCTGCATGACCGACAGGCCGTTGACCTGACCCACCGCGGAACCGGCCGTGTCGATGAGCAGTGTCTCGCGCTGGATGGCGCGGTCGATATTCTCGCGCACCCGGGAGGCCCGGTAGACCTGGTGGTCGATGGCCTGCTGGATGTCGTCCGCACGGATATTCCGACTGTCGTCGCGGATCGCCCACTGGTTTGCCTCGACGAGCAGGTCGCCGATCGCGCGGTTGTGGATCGACAGGCGCTCGCTGTCGTCGGCCATCCGGCTGGCGTGTTCGATAACCCGGGCCACGGCCTGGCGGTCCAGAGGGCGGACCTCGCGCTCGCCCGCCAGGGTAGCGACGAGCCTCGCGTAGTCGTGGATGCTCTCGTCGGTGCGTGCGAGGTCCTCCTCGAAATCCGCCTCGATCTTGAACAGCTCGGCGAAGTCCGGATCGTAGGCAGTGAGCAGGTAGTAGAGGCTGCGCTCACCGAGCAGGATCACCTTGACGTCCAGCGGCATCGGTTCGGGCTCCAGCGTGACCGTGCTGATCAGGCTGAAGTACTGCTCCGGCGGCTCCGTATGCACCCGCCGGGAAAACAGTGCCCGTTTGAGGCTTTCCCAGGCCAGCGGCTGGGTCAGGACCTTGCGTGCGTCGAGGATCAGGTAGCCGCCGTTGGCGCGGTGCAGCGCGCCGGCGCGCACGAGGTGGTGGTCGGTGACCAGCGCGCCCTGGTGGACCTGGTGCTCGACGCGGCCGACGAGCCGCTGGTGGCTCGGCATGTCCTCGTAGACAACCCGCGCGCCCTGCTGCTCCGCGTTGTCGACGAGCAGGTTCACCTCATAGCGCCGGAAGAACGCCTGCAGCGACTGGCCCTGTTCACCGCCCTGGCCGATCAGGGCCTCGACGTTGGCGGTGACGTCCTCGCGGATCGCGTCGAGGTGCCCGATCACACCGGGATAGTCCGCCCATTTCCCGTGCAGGTCCTCCAGCAGGTGGCCGACGGCGAATACCGCCATCTCCTCGTGGAGCGAGCGGATCTTCTCCTGGGCCTCCTTGCGCCAGCGCGGCATCTGCTGGATGACGGCCTGGAGCCGTTCCTGGAGCTCGCCCACGGCCTTCTCGATGGCCTCGCGCCGCTCCTCCGGCAGCTCCCGGAAACGCTCCGGATCCATGACCTCGCCATTCTCGTCCTTGGGCGCGAAGGTAAAGCCGTTCTGGGTCTGGAGCAGGGCGATACCCTGCTGGTCCGCCGCCTCCTGGATCTCGCGAAAGGCCTGCTGGTGGCGCTGACCCATCTCCTGCTGCAGCTCGCGCATGCGGCGCTGGAACTCGTCGCTCTCGAACGCGGCCGGCAACGCGGTGCGCAGTTCCTGGACCAGGTCCTCGATGACCTTGCACAGGCGGCGGCCGTCGCCGGGGGGCAGTCGGATCAGACGCGGCCGGTTGCCGGTATTGAAGTCGTGGACGAGGCACCAGTCGGGCGGCGTGGCCTCGCCGGAGGCCCGCTCGTGCAGGAACTGCGAGACGACCTCGTGCTTGCCGACGCCGCCGGGACCGAGTACGAACAGGTTGAAGCCGTTGTTGCGCACGCCGGTGCCGAGCCTGAGCGCCTCGATGGCCCGCTCCTGGCCGATGATGGTGCCTGCGCCCCGGAGCTCGTCGGTGGTGTCGAAATCCAGCGCCGCGGGGTCGCAGCGCTGGTACACCTGGTCGGCGGTGAGTGGAGTTATGGTCATGCGGCGGTTCCCTCGCGTGATGCGATACCGGTAACTGTCGCCACCCTGTCTAGCGCGCCTCCGGACCGGTGTCCAGTCCGGCCCCGGGGCGCTCAGCGATTCATACGGGCGAGGGCGCGCAGCAGGGTGTCATTCTGCTCCGGCGTGCCGACGGTGATACGCAGGCTCTCGCGCAGCCGTGGCTGGTCGAAGTAGCGCACGAAGATCCCCTGGTCGCGCAGATAGCGGTACACGGCCGAGGCACCGCCGGCGAACCCCTCGGGCACCCGTGCCAGGACGAAGTTCGACTCGCTCGCCGCGCAGCTCAGTCCCAGCCCCTCCAGCCGTAAGGCGAGGCGCGCGCGTTCGCCGCGGACCGCCTCCCAGGTGGAGGTGGCATATGCCTGGTCCTCCAGGGCCGCGACCGCGAGGCGCTCCGCCACGGCGTCCACACTGTAGCTGTCCCGGGTCTTGGCGGCGATGGGCTCGATCAGCCCGGGCGCGCCGATCCCGTAGCCGAACCGGATTCCGGCCAGCGAGTAGCCCTTGCTCAGGGTGCGCAGGATCAGGAGGTTATCGTGCCTGCGGGTCAGCGCGATCACGTCGTGCCCGTGCGAGGGATCGACGAAGTCGACGTAGGCCTCATCGATCACCAGCACGCCGGCGAGGCTGCGTGCCAGCGTGGCGATGGCGTCCGGGTCCAGCAGCGTGCCGGACGGGGCATGCGGGTTGACCAGGAAGGTCAGTGGCACGCGCTCGCGGTTCATACGCTCGGCGAAGTCCGGCGTCGGGCGCCAGTCCTCGCCGAGGGCCACGCGGACCACCGGCGAGCCGTGAATCCCCGCAAGCACGGGATACAGGGAGTAGCTCGGCTCGGCGACACCCACCGGGCTGCCCGGATTGACGAACGTCGTGATCGCCAGCCGAAGCAGCTCGTCACCGCCATTGGTCGCGACGATCTGCTCCGGTTCCACGCCGTGCTGTCGTGCGGCAGCACGGCGGAACGCCGCGCTCGTGGGCGAGGGGTAACGCCGCAGTGCGTCCGCCGGCGTTTCCGCGAGTGCGCGCATCACCGCCGGGCTCGGCGGGTAAGGGTTCTCGTTGGTGTTGAGCTTCACCGCGTCGGGGTTCTGCGGCTGTTCCCCCGGCGTGTAGCCCGCCATCCGGCGGATGTTGTCGCGTTCGTAGCTCATCGTCCCTGCACTGTCTGATGGTCAGGTGTTCAGCTTACTAGATCGCCGCACGGCCAGGACAGGGCGGGGGAGCGCCCGCTCAGGGACGCGGTGTCCGCGGTGAGGGCGCGGCGGCACCGCCCCGGGGTCACCTCCATGGCCGGCGCTCCGGTACACTGCATCGGGGGACACGCCCACGACAGCTCCAAGGACATGGGACTGTCGCCTACCGGGGCCGGGCAGGAGGGGATACATCCTGCGCCCTCATGGTGACCGGCCACCATTAATCCGGGGGAACGGCGCCACGAACGGTTGCCGGACACGGGGGAGATGCGGCATGAGCGAGACCATCACGGCGGCCCTGGTGGGAATCGGGGTGCTTGGGGTCCTGGCCCAGTGGCTGGCGTGGCGCATGCAGCTGCCGGCGATCCTCTTCCTGCTCGCGGCCGGACTGCTGGCCGGCCCGGGAGCGCTGGGCTGGATCGATCCCGATGCGCTGTTCGGTGAGCTGCTCTTCCCGATCATCTCCCTGGCGGTGGCCGTGATCCTCTTCGAGGGCGGCCTGACCCTGCGCCGGCACGAGATCCGCGGTCTCGGAGGGCCGGTCAACCGGCTGCTCACGGTCGGGGTGGCGATCACCTGGGCGAGCACGGCACTCGCGGCGTGGTGGCTGACGGCCCTGCCGTGGTCCATGGCGGTGCTCTTCGGGGCCATCACCGTCGTGACCGGGCCGACGGTGATCGTGCCCCTGCTGCGCAGCGTCCGCCCCAGGGAGCGGGTGGGCAACGTGCTGCGCTGGGAGGGGATCGTGATCGATCCCATCGGTGCGCTGATAGCGGTACTCGCCTTCGAGTTCATCCTCGCGAGCGCCGGCGAGCGCAGCCTCGGGGCCACGGTGCTCACCTTCGCGGCGGTCCTCGTGGTCGGCACCGTTGCGGGTGCGCTCGCCGGCCATGCCCTGGGGATCGCGCTTCGCGAGTACTGGCTGCCGGATTATCTCCACAATGTCGGCGTGCTGGTTGCGGTGTTCGCGGTGTACTTCGTCAGCAACCGCATCCACCACGAGGCGGGTCTGCTATCGGTGACGGTGATGGGGATCTGGCTCGCGAACATGCCCCGCGTCCCGCTGGACGATATCCTGAACTTCAAGGAGTCGCTGAGCGTGCTCCTGATCTCGGGCCTGTTCATCCTCCTTGCCGCCCGCCTGGACCCGTCGGCACTGGCGGCCCTTGGCTGGGGCGCGGCGGGCGTCCTGCTGGTAATGCAGCTCATCGGGCGGCCGCTGAACGTGCTCGTGAGCACGGCCGGCACGCCGCTGGACTGGCGGGAGCGGGCGCTGCTCGCGTGGATCGCGCCGCGCGGGATCGTCGCCGCGGCGGTCTCGGCGGTGTTCGCCCTGCGGCTGCAGGCCGCCGGTGTGGCGGGGGCTGAGCTGCTGGTGCCCCTCACCTTCCTGGTGATCGTGTTCACCGTCGTGCTCCAGAGCACGACGGCCCGGCCGCTCGCCGGCTGGCTGGACCTCCGCGAGCCCGCGCCGCGGGGTGTGCTCATCGTTGGCGCGAACCGGGTCGCCCGGATGGTGGCCGCAGGGCTTGCCGCGGCGGATGTGCCCGTGCGCCTGGCGGACGCCAACTGGGACAACGTCCAGGACGCGCGCATGCAGGGGCTCGACGTGTACTATGGCAACCCCACCTCGGAGCACGCGGAACGGCATCTGAGCATGACCGGGATCGGCTTCCTGTTCGGTCTGTCCCCGCGCAGCGATCTCAACACCCTGGCGAGCCTGCACTTTGCCAAGGAGCTGGGGCACCACCGGGTATTCCGCCTGCCGCCGGGGGAGCGCGACGTGCGCCTGCCGGGGCCGCTGCGTCAGCGGCACCGTCACGACAACACGCTGTTCGGCGCGGACGCCACCTACGGGCGCCTGGCCAGCCTGATCGGCCACGGGGCGAGTGTGCACGTGACCGGGCTCACGGAGCAGTTCGACTGGGCGGCGTACCGCGAACACCACGGTGGCGGGGCGACACCCCTGTGCGTCCTGGACCCGGCGGGCACGCTCCACGTGTTCACCGGCGATGACGATCCCGAGCCCCGACCGGAGTGGTCGGTGCTCTCGCTGGTCGAGGACGGCGAGGCATCAGATTGAGCGTGCCGGGAGCACGCGCACGGTGACCTCCTCGCGGTCGTGATAGAGGTGCTTCACCGCGATGTCCCGCTCGCGGCCGGCGCCGCCGCGCAGCGTGGCGAGGGCCTCGGTGACCGCCTGATAGCGGCGTTTCATCGGCAGTTTGAGGTTGAAGATCGCGGCCTGCGCGTCGCCCCGGTCCAGCCACGCCGCCATCAGCGCGGCGACGCGGTGGGGCTGCTCGACGATGTCGCAGACGACCCAGTCCACGGCCCGCTCCGGGCGGTAGCGGAAGCCGTCGGCACGAACGTGCTCGACCATGCCGTCGGCGAGCAGCGACGGCGCCATTGGCCCGTTGTCCACGGCGGTCACGTGCAGCCCGCGGCGGGCGAGCTGCCAGCTCCAGCCGCCGGGGGCGGCACCCAGATCGACGGCGCGCGCGCCGGAGCGCAGCCAGCGGGCCCGCTCATCGTCTCGCATCAGGGACTGGATCGCCTCGTCGAGCTTGAGGGTGGAACGCGACGGCGCGTCCCGGGGCATTCTCAGACGGGGGATACCCAGGGGCCAAGGCGCACTGTCCCCGGGCCGGGAGAGCGCGACGCGGGCGCTCAGGGCCGGGTCCTCGGTGAGGAAGACATGCAGCCGCGGCGCACCCTCGACGCCCGTACGCACCCCCTGTGCCCGCAGCGCACGCTGAAGCGGCCCGCGCAGGCCGCGGCACAGGCGGGAGAGCGCCTTGCCGGCGTTGGTGTCCGGGTATTCCAGCCAGACCTCGCCGACGGCCTGGAGATCCTCAGCCGCCTCGGCGATGGGACCGGCACGGTCGTTCCCGGGCAGGCCGGTTATGGTGGCATGAAGGCGCAGCCACTGCCGCGCGAAGATCAGCCGGCGCCAGTCCAGGGCGGTCCACAGTCGCTCTGCCGCGTCGGCGTCCACGGCGTGAAACAGCACGAAGCCGGTGTCCGGCCGCGCCTCGCAGTAGCCCGGTGCCTCGATCCGGGCGCTCATATCGGTGAGCTCCGCGGCGAGATCGCCCTCGAAACCGGGGCGGACGTAGAGCAGAAAGGTGGTATCCGTCATCGGGTGCAGTGGCTATGCTTCGGCCGGCGAAGGAACTAATCTTCCCAGAGGCGGCGTCCCGCGGCGAGCGTACCGTGTGCCTCAGGGCCGCATGCGAGTCGCGCAGTGTAGCAGCGCTATCTGTGCGGTGAGCAGTGCGGTCCGGCATCCGAATCGCTCGGGAGGGAGACGACCGCCGGAACCACTAGCGACGCCCATGCCGTCAAGGAGGCCTCGATGGGTATCCCCGTGCTGATTGCAATCGCCATCGTGCTCGCGGTGGTGATCTCCGCGTTCCGCGTGTTCAGGGAGTATGAGCGCGGCGTCGTGTTCATGCTCGGCCGTTTCTGGAAGGTCAAGGGCCCCGGTCTGCGGCTCGTCTTCCCGGTCATCCAGCAGGCGGTGAAGGTGGATCTGCGCCTGATCACCATGGACGTACCCAGCCAGGACGTCATCTCCCGGGACAACGTCTCCGTGAAGGTCAACGCCGTACTCTACTTCCGGGTGGTCGACCCGGAGCGTGCGGTGATCTACGTCGAGGACTTCTTCGCCGCGACCAGCCAGCTCGCCCAGACCACGCTGCGCTCGGTACTCGGCCAGCACGAGCTCGACGAGATGCTCGCCGAACGCGAGAAGCTCAACGCGGACATCCAGGAGATCCTCGACGAGCAGACGGACGCCTGGGGCATCAAGGTTGCCAATGTCGAGATCAAGCACGTGGACATCGACGAATCCATGATCCGTGCCATCGCCCGGCAGGCCGAGGCGGAGCGCAACCGGCGAGCGAAGATCATCAACGCCGAGGGCGAGAACCAGGCCGCCGAGCAGCTGGTCGCCGCCGCGGCGCGCATCGCCACCCAGCCGGAGGCCCTGCAGCTGCGCTACCTCCAGACGCTCTCGGACATCTCGGCGCAGAGCCAGAGCACGGTGATCCCGCTCCCCCTGGACGGACTCCGCAGCGTCTTCGGCGGGGTGCCGTTCAAGCCGCCGGGAAACGATAGCGCGTCGTGATGGCACCGGCACCGGCGTCGGACACGGCGGGCGAAGGCGGCGGGGACGCCACACGGATCGAGGCGTTCCTCGACGCCATCTGGATGGAGCGCGGCCTCAGCGATGCCACGCTGGCGGCCTACCGCAGCGATCTGGCGGCGTTCTCCCGCTGGCTGAACGCAAACGGTCGCGGCCTGATCACCGCGGAGGCGCCGGACGTGCTCGGTCTGCTCGGCGAGCGCATGCGCGGCGGGGCAAGACCGCGCAGTGTCGCGAGGCTGCTCTCGAGCCTGCGGCGCTTCTATCGTCACGCCGTGCGCGAGGGGCTGCGCGGCGACGATCCCACCGCCGATGTCTCCCCGCCGAAACGAGGACGGGCGCTGCCGGCGGTGCTTACCGAAGGAGAGGTGGAGGCGCTGATCGCGGCGCCGGACACCGAAACCGCCATCGGCGAGCGGGACCGCACGATGCTCGAGGTGCTCTATGCCACGGGGCTGCGGGTGAGCGAGCTGGTTGGGCTGCCGGTCGCGGCACTCGGGCTTACCGAAGGGGTGGTCCGGGTGACAGGCAAGGGCGGTCGCGAGCGTCTGGTGCCCCTCGGGGACGCGGCCCGGGACTGGCTCGCGCGTTACCTGCGCGGGGCGCGGACGGCGCTGCTCGGCGAACGTGGCTCCCGGCACGCCTTCGTGACCGCCCGCGGTGCGGCGATGACGCGCCAGGCGTTCTGGTACCGGGTGCGCCACTACGCCGTCGAGGCCGGGATCCACGGGCCGCTGTCGCCGCACACCCTGCGCCACTCATTCGCGACCCACCTGGTCAACCACGGCGCCGACCTGCGCGTGGTGCAGATGCTGCTCGGTCACTCCGACCTGTCGACCACGCAGATCTACACCCACGTGGCGCGCCAGCGCCTCCAGGACCTTTACGCCGTGCATCATCCCCGGGCCTGACCGGCGGCGGTGGTAGACTCGGCCCGGACCTCATCGACCCGGATGGCACCATGCCCCGTTCCATCGCACTGATCCTCTGCGGCCTGCTGGCCGTGTCCACGGCCACGGCGGAAACGCCGGAGCAGCAGGTGCGCGACGCCGTGCGGGCGCTGGCGCCGGACGCCACCGTCACCCGGGTCGAGGAGACACCGGTCGACGGCCTCTACGCCGCCGTGCTCGGCGGCCGCGTCGTCTACGTGACCGCCGACGGCGGCTACCTCCTGGACGGGGAGCTCGTGGACGTGAACAGCGGGCATTCGCTCACCGAGGACATCCGCCGGGAGCTGCGTCTGCAGCGGCTCAACGACCTGGGCGAATCGCGCATGATCGTCTACGAGCCCCGGGGAGAGGTGCGTCACGAGGTCACGGTATTCACCGACATCGATTGTCCCTACTGCCGGCGTTTCCACCGCCATATCCGCGACTACCTCGCCCGCGGGATCCGAGTACGCTACGTGTTCATGCCCCGGGCGGGCCGCAATGGTGCGTCCTACGACAAGGCGGTGAGCGTCTGGTGCGCCGACGACCGGCACCGGGCACTGACCCGCGCCAAGCAGGGCAGGCACGTCCCGGAGCGCCAGTGCGACAACCCCGTGGACGCCGACCTGCGCCTGGCGCGGGCCTTCGACGTCCAGGGGACGCCGACGTTCGTGACCGATACCGGGCGGCTGGTCACCGGCTACCGCTCCCCGGACGAGCTTGCGGCCCTGCTGCAGTCCGGCAGCGATGCCCGGTGAGGCGGTCCCGCGGCGGCACGCCGGGCGCCACGGGAGCGGGGCGATCGTCACTCACGGGGCGAGGCGGGGTCACCGGCGGCGAGCAGGTTGCAGAACAGCGTCCCCTGCTCGATGGCGTCGTCCAGCGCCACGTGGGTGTGGGGCAGGTCCGCGAACCAGTGCGCCGGCATGCGCGCGCGAGTGGTGCGCGTGAAGGTCTCGCCGAGCACCGCCATCGCGTAGCTCTTGATGTCGAGCGCGGCGAAACCGAATGGGTTGCTGCCGTGGAAGCGGTGCAGGTAGTGATTGACGAAGGCGAAATCGAAGCTCGCCGGGTAGCCCACGAAAACGGGCCGCCCGGGAAGCGCCTTCAGCCACGCGGCGTAGCCGGGCATCACCGTCTCCGGCGGTTGCGGTTCGGCCCGGCATGCGGCCCAGGCCTCCGGCTGCGTCCGCCACCAGGCCATCGTGTCCGGGTGCTCGACGGCGTCCGCTAGCCGCACGAGGTTCGCCGAGTAGGTCGCCAGGAGCGTCCCGTCCGCGGTGTAGGCGGCGGTACCGAAGGAGAGCATGCTGTGCACCCCCGGAGCGGGGCCGTCGGTCTCGATGTCCGTCGAGCAGTAGATCTCGGTGCGGGCCATGAGCACCTCCGGGACGGTGACATCGAGGGTCGCCGCGGTGTGGACCCTCTGCTATGCTCCGCGGCCATTTTGCCAGCCGGTGCGGGGACGTGTATGCCCGAATCCCATCTCACCGACGTGCTCGTGGTCATCGCCGTACTGGGCGTGGGGGCCCAGTGGCTCGCGTGGCGGCTCCAGTGGCCGGCCATCGTGGTGCTCTGTATCTTCGGCGTGGTCGCCGGACCGGTGACCGGCTGGCTGGTGCCCAGCCGCGATCTCGGGGAGCTCGTGCACCCGGTGATCCGGCTGTGCGTCGCGGTAATTCTCTTCGAGGGCGGACTTAGCCTGCGCTGGCACGAGTTCCGTGAGGCACGCAGCGGCGTCCGCCGGCTGCTGTTCCCGGCACTGCCCCTGAACTGGCTGCTCGGCAGTCTGGCCGCCCACTACATCGGCGGGCTGCCATGGCCGGTCGCGCTGGTATTCGGTGCGATCATCGTGGTCACCGGGCCAACCGTGATCATGCCGCTGCTGCGCCACGCGGCGCTGCGCCGCCGCCCGGCCTCCTATCTGAAGTGGGAGGGCATCATCAACGACCCGCTGGGCGCGATGCTTGCGGTGCTGGTCTTCCAGTTCTTCGTCACTGTCCAGGCCCCGAGCGCCACGCTGGAGATCGTCTGGCGCCTCATTGGCGGTGCGCTGGTCGGGGCCGGCGGTGGCTATCTGGCCGCCCGCGGCATGGTGGCGCTGTTCCTGCGCGGGCAGGTGGCGGAGTTCCTGAAACCGCCGGTGCTGCTGGTGAGCGTGCTCGTGGTATACGCCGGCGCCAACGCGGTGCAGGCGGAGGCCGGGCTGCTGGCCGCCACGGTCATGGGCATGGTCCTGGGCAACTCCGGGCTCGCGGACATCCAGGAGGTCCGCCGTTTCAAGGAGTACCTCGCTGTCCTGCTGGTTTCCACGGTATTCATCCTGCTGTCCGCGGACGTGGATACCGCCATGCTCGCGATGATCGACGGGCGGGCGGTGGCGCTGCTTCTCGCGGTCGTATTCGTGGTGCGCCCGGTGGCGATCTGGCTTGCAACCCAGGGTACCCCGATGACCCGTGGTGAACGCGCCTTGGTGGCGTGGATCGCTCCCCGCGGGATCGTCGCCGCCGCGGTGGCCGGCGTGTTCGCCCCGGAGATGGCCGCTGCGGGCTATCCGGAGGCGCGGGCGCTTACACCACTGGTTTTCCTGCTGGTGCTGGTGACCGTGATCCTCCATGGTTTTTCCATCCGCACGGTGGCCCTGCGTCTGGGACTCGCGTCCCGGGACCGCCACGGGTTGATGATCGTCGGGGCCTCGCCGTGGAGCGTCGCGCTGGCGATCCGGCTCCGTGAGCTCGGTGTCTACGTGATCATCTGCGACCAGTCCTGGCACCGCCTGCGGGCGGTGCGCCTGGCGTCCATCCCGTATTTCTACGGCGAGGTCCTCTCCGAGACGGCGGAGCAGAGTCTCGACCTGGCGGATATCGGCTATCTCGTCGCGGCAACGGACAATGACGCCTATAACGCCCTGGTATGCAGCCGCTACACCCGCGATCTCGGGCGTGAGCACGTTTTCCAGTTGCCCACGGACGCCGAGGACCACCCGCGCCAGATCCAGCGTCCGCTCACGGGGCGCCCGCTCTACGGGCGCGAGGCCCGCTACGAGGTCCTTCAGCAGCGTTACTACCAGGGCTGGCGCCTGCAGCGTACCCGGATCACCCGCAACTACCGCGCGGGCGAGTATTTCGCGGGTCTCGGCGACGACACCATGCCGATGATCGCGGTACGCGCCGATGGCGGCCTGCGTCTGCGCGAGGCCGGTCGGGCGCTCGCTCCGGAACGCGGTGACGTGGTGCTGGCATTCATGTCCCCTCGGGCCCAGCAGGCTCGCCGTCCGGCCCGGGGGCGGCATACCGAGGACGAAGCCATGACCCGGCGGAATCAGGCGCCGGCCGGCAGCCTGCCGCGGGATGCCGGCACGGACGGGGACGAGGGATGAGGGCGGCCGCGTTCGCCGCCGTCCTCGCGCTGCTGCTCCCGGCGGTGGCCGGCGCCGACTGCAGTGACGCCGCCGTCTCGCCGGCCGCCCTGAGGGAGGCACCGCCGCCGGAGGGCGACGCCGTCGCCGTCCACGGGGTCGTGGCGGCGAACTTCGGCGGTGACAACGCCCTTGGCGGTCTGTACGTCCAGGCCACAGGGTCCGAGCCGGCGGGCGTTTTCGTCTATGCCCCGGACCGGACCGCAGCAGAGCTGCCGCCGGCGGGGACGCGGGTGCGTGTGAGTGCGCGGAGCGGGCGTTACCACGGGCGTTTCCAGCTGGAATGGGTCCAGCGCATCGAGCGCTGCGGGCGTGCAACGCTTGCACCGGTTGCGCTCGAGCTACCCGCGGCCACCGGGCGGCTGACCATGCTGGAAGATACCCTGGTGCGCCTGGACGGCCCGCTCGTGGTCACGGGCAACCATGATCTCGGGCGTTACGGCAGCCTCCGCCTGGCCGTGGGGAGGCGTCTCCATTCGTCGGGCGGCAAGCGGGGGCTGCCCGCCGGGGTGCTGCTCGATGACGGGCGCTATACCCGGGATCCGCGTCCCGTCCCGTATCTGGACGGCAACGGCACCCGGCGCGCCGGCGACCGGGTGTATGCGGTCACGGGGATACTCGATCGGGCGTTCGGCGCCTGGCGCATTCATCCGGTGGAGCCGCCGCGCTTCGCCGCCGGTAACCCGCGCGCCCGCGCACCGGGGCGGCGGGGGGCATGGCGCGTCGCGAGCCTGAACCTGGAAAACTATTTCATTACCCGGGGCGGCCGGGGGGCGCCGACGGCGGCGTCCTTCCGAGCCCAGCAACGACGGCTGGTCGCCGCGCTGACCGCGCTCGACGCCGATGTGCTCGCCCTGCAGGAGATCGAGAACCGCCCGGCGGCGGTCCGTCGGCTGGTCGCGGCGCTCAACCGCAGCCTGCCCGGGGCACGCCATTACCGGTCCGCGGCTGCCGGGCGCGACCGGGGCGGCGCGGTACTGCGCAACGCGCTGCTTTACCGGCCCTCGCGGTTCTCCGTCGAGCGCGTGGTCCTCGACCAGGACCGTACCCACAACCGTGCCCCCGTGGCGGCGCGCCTGCGCGACGCTCGAGGCCGGCGGGCGTGGGTGGTCAGCGTGCATTTCAAGTCCCGCGGCGGCTGTCCGGCCGAAGGGGACGTGGATCGGGGGGCGGGCTGCTGGGCGCGGCGACGCACACGCCAGGCGAGGGCGCTGAGCGTCTGGCTGCACGGCCTGGCGGGGGGCGACCGCGCTCTCGTCCTCGGTGATTTCAATACCTATCCGGGCGAGCCGCCGCTACGCGTCCTCGCCGGCGGACGCCGGCTGCAGGCGCTCGCGGTGCGCCACATCCCGCCGGGGCAACGCTATAGCTATGTCTATCGTGGTCGTGCCGGCCTGCTGGATCATGCCCTGGCGACCCCGGGGTTGGCAGAGTCGGTACGCGGCGTGCGCCTGTGGCACATCAACGCCGATGAGCCGCCGGTGGCCGCGGGGCGGGGCCCATGGCGAAGCAGCGACCACGACCCGCTGCTGGTGGATCTGTTCCCGCCGCGCTGATTCCCCATGGTCAGACCGCGGAGGCATTGGTACTCTTTCACCGCAAATCGGGGGGCATGACGCGAATATGAACGAGACCAGCGCGGCGCTGGAGGTGCGCAACATCCACAAACGCTTCGGCGGGCTCGAGGTGCTGCGCGGTATCGATCTGCGCGCCGGCTCCGGCGACGTCATCACGCTGATCGGCTCCAGCGGCTCCGGCAAGAGCACGCTGCTGCGTTGCATCAACCTGCTCGAGCCGCCCAACGAGGGCGAGATCATCTTCGACGGCGAGTCCCTCGCGTTGCGACGGGCACGGGACGGCACCCTCGTCGCCGCCGACCAGCAGCAGATCACCCGGCTGCGCGCCGGCGTGGGCTTCGTGTTCCAGAACTTCAACCTCTGGCCCCACATGACGATCCTGGAGAACGTCATCGAGGCCCCTCGCCAGGTCCTGGGGTACTCCCGGGACCGCGCGATCGCGGACGCCGAGTCGCTGCTGGAAAAGGTCGGCCTGGCCGACAAGCGCGACGGCTATCCGGCGTTCCTCTCCGGTGGCCAGCAGCAACGTGCCGCCATCGCCCGGACCCTGGCCATGCACCCCCGGGTGATCCTCTTCGACGAGCCCACCTCGGCGCTGGACCCCGAACTGGTTACGGAGGTGCTCGCCGTGATCCGCGATCTGGCGGAGGAGGGGCGGACCATGCTCATCGTTACCCACGAGATGCGTTTTGCACGGGATGTCTCCACCCAGGTGGTCTTCCTCCACGAGGGCCGCATCGAGGAGCAGGGCCCGCCGTCGAAGGTCTTCGAGTCGCCGGAATCCCCGCGCTGCCGGGAGTTTCTGGCGAGTCATCTCTAGCGGACGCCCCGCGCGGGCCGCAGCACAAGGAGCCAGCACTATGAGAATCAAACAGCTGATCGTTACTGCCGCCCTCGCGGCGGGCCTCGCCGGTACCGCCGCCCACGCGGGGGATACCATCCGCATCGCCACCGAGGGCGCATACCCCCCCTTCAACTTCATCGACGAGTCCGGTGAGGTGAAGGGCTTCGACGTCGATATCGCCCGCGCGCTCTGCGAGGAGATGGAGGCAGACTGCAAGCTCGTCACCCAGGACTGGGACGGCATCATCCCGGGCCTGATCAACGGTAAGTACGACGCCATCATCGCGTCCATGTCCATCACCCCGGAGCGCCAGGAAGCGGTCACCTTCAGTGCGCCGTACTACTCCAACAAGCTCCAGTTCATCGCGCCGAAGGACAGCGACTTCGACCCGACGGCGGACCTGGAAGGCATGACCATCGGCGCCCAGCGTGCGACCATCGCTGCCCAGTGGCTCGCCGACAATCTCGGCGACAGTGTCGATATCAAGCGCTACGACACCCAGGAGAACGCGTTCCTGGACCTCGCCTCCGGGCGCCTCGATGCGATCCTCGCGGACAAGTACGTGAGCTGGGAGTGGTTGAACTCGAAGGATGGTTCGGCCTACGAGTTCAAGGGCGATCCGGTCTACGACGACGACAAGATCGCGATCGCGGTGCAGAAGGGGAACACCGAGCTCGCGGATCGCTTCAGCGACGCCATCAAGGCCATCCGTGAGGACGGGACGTACCAGCGTATCAACGAGAAGTACTTCCCGTTCGATATCTACTGATCCGACGCCCCGGGCCGCCGGCGGCGGCCCGGGCAGCTGCTTGGGACCCCCTTGATGCCTGAACTGCAGGGATTCGGCGCCCAGCTTGCCGCCGGCGCGTGGGTAACCACCCAGGTGGCCGTGTACGCGATGGCGGTGGCCGTCGTGCTGGGCCTGCTCGGCGCCCTCGCCAAGGAGGCACCGGTCGCGCCGCTGAGATGGCTGGCTAACCTCTACACCGGCATGGTCCGCGGCCTGCCGGAGCTGCTGGTCATCCTGCTGGTCTATTTCGGCTCGGCACGCCTGCTCACCACCGCGGCCGGATGGTTCGGCCACAACGGCTATGTCGAGCTCTCGGCCTTCGCGGCCGGCGTGGTCGCGCTCGCCTTCAACTACGGTGCCTACCTGACCGAGGTGTTCCGCGGCGCGCTGCACACCATTCCCCGCGGCCACGTCGAGGCCGGGCTCGCCCTCGGGCTCGGACGCCGCCGTATATTCCGGCGCATCGTCCTGCCCCAGGTCTGGCGCGTGGCCCTGCCGGCGGTGGGCAATATATTCATGTCACTGCTCAAGGACACGGCGCTGGTGTCGGTGATCGGGATCGAGGACCTCATGCGCGAGACGGCCCTGGCGGTCGGTTACACCAAGGAACCGTTCACGTTCTACCTCGCCGCGGCACTGATCTACCTGGGCCTTACGGCGGTGGCGACGCTGGTGATACACACGCTCGAACGCCACACTAGCCACGGAATGCGGACGCTGTCGTCATGAGATGGTCGGTCATTCTGGAAAACCTGCCGCAGCTTCTGCACGGGGCCTGGCTGACACTCGAGCTCGTGCTCGTCTCCGGCGTTCTGGGGCTCGCCATCGCGGTGCCCATGGCGATCGTACGGTGCTCACGCTTTGCCTCCGTGCGCGCCTTCCCGTGGGTGTATATCTATTTCTTCCGCGGCACGCCGCTGCTGGTGCAGATCTTCCTGGTCTACTACGGGCTCGGGCAGTCGCCATGGGTCCGGGATTCGCTGCTCTGGCCGGTGCTCAGCCAGGCCTACTGGTGCGCGATCATCGCGTTCACCTTCAACACGTCCGCCTATACCGCGGAGATCCTGCGCGGGGCGATCCAGGCGGTGCCGGAAGGCGAGGTCGAGGCGGCACGCGCGCTGGGTATGGGCCGGGTCGTGACCTGGCGGCGGATCGTATTGCCACGGGCCTTCCGGATCGCGCTGCCGGCCTACAGCAACGAGGTCATCCTGATGCTCAAGGGCAGTGCGCTGGCGAGCACGATCACGCTGCTTGATCTGACCGGCATGGCCCGCACCATCATCGCGCGGACGTATACGCCACTGGAGATCTTCCTGGCCGCGGGCGTGCTCTACGTGCTGATCACCTTCCTCATCCTCGGCGGCTTCCGCCTCGTCGAGCGGCGCCTCAACCGCCACCTCCGGCCCCGCACCGGTCATTAGTCTTCTCAGCGGTACTATCGATTGTGAGGGCGCCTGCACGGTCGCACCGGCGCGGCCGCCGGCCGAGGGCTGCTCATGCCGGGATCGGCACGTGGGGACCCGCCTCACGGGGTACGAGTCCCCGCAGCCGGGGGTCGGCGACCCATTCGTCATAGGTGTCGAAGACCCGGAAGCCGACGCGCTGGTAGACCGCCAGCGCGTCCGGGTGATCCTCGCTGCAGGTGTGCAGCCATACCCGCCGGACCCAGGGCTCCGACCAGGCACGCGCGACGGCGGTGCGCAGGAGCAGCCCGCCCAGCCCCCGACCGGTCTGACCGGGCGCGAGACCACAGTAGGCAATCTCCACGCTCCCGGCCTCCCTATCGCGGGCGTCGAGCTCCACCAGCCCGGCGGCCTCGCCGTCCACGGTCAGGCGCAGGATGGTGGTGCTCGGTGCCTGCAGGTAGGCCCCGATCTCCGCCGCCGTCGCCTCCAGCCGGCCGTACCAGAGCCAGGGATCGCCGACGCGGTGGAACAGCGCCAGGTAATCGACAAGGGCCGGGGCCGGCCATTCCGCGATGCTCGTCCCGACCGGCACCGGTCCCGGCCCGCGTTGCGGCGGCGAGCGCATTTCCAGGCAGTGCACGCGGGAGGTGAAGCGCCCGTTGGCCGGGTCGAAGCGGCGGTGAAAGGTGTCGGACATGGTCGAGTCGTCTCGTCAGCCGGACCCGTGGTGCGGAGCCCCCGGGTATGAGAACCTATGGAGAACAGTTGTCGGCGCCGCGCCAGTCGGGCGACGACGCGGAGTTTAGGGTCACCGTGAACGTATGGCCAGCTACGGGCCGGAACCGAATGGAGGCGATCATGCCGGCGCACCGCACGGATGGACCGCTCAAGGGACGGGGGAGCTTCACCAACCGCGCTTCCCGCTTCAGTGCCTGGCAGAGCGAGGTGTTCGACGACGGGTGGGACAGCGCCGAACCGCCGCCGCAGCGGCTTCCGACCCGGATCCTCGACGATCCCAGCCGCTCGGTGGTGAGCTGGAACACATCGCCGGACATCCCCTTCGATCGTTCCGTGAATCCCTACAAGGGCTGCGAGCATGGCTGTCCGTACTGCTATGCGCGCCCCACCCACGCCTACCTGGACATGTCGCCGGGACTGGACTTCGAAACGCGGGTCCTGGCCAAGCGGGACGCGCCCGCGCTGCTGCGGCGGACGCTGGCGCAGCGGGGCTACACTCCCGCGCCCATGGCCCTCGGCGCCAACACGGACCCGTACCAGCCGGCGGAACGTCGGCTGGGGATCACCCGGGGCGTCCTGGAGGTGCTGGCCGAGGCCCGCCACCCGGTGGTGATCGTGACCAAGTCGGCCCTGGTTGAGCGCGATCTGGACATCCTCGCGGAGATGGCGGGACGGAACCTCGTGTCCGTGCATCTGTCCATCACGACACTGGACCGCGACCTCGGGCGGCGGATGGAGCCACGGGCGGCGGCACCACAACGCCGCCTCCGGACCCTGACGGCGCTCACCGAGGCGGGGATCCCGGCAGGAGTGCTCTTCGCGCCGGTGATCCCGGCGCTGAACGACGCCGAGATGGAATCGGTGCTCGCGCAGAGCAGCGACGCCGGCGCGGTATCGGCGGCCTACGTGCTGCTGCGCCTGCCCCGGGAGGTGGAAGGGCTGTTCACGGAATGGCTCGAGGCCCACTATCCGGACCGCGCGGCACATGTGCTCAGCCTCGTGCAGCAGATGCGCGGCGGGTCCAGCAACGATTCGCGCTTCGGCTCGCGGATGCGCGGGACTGGGGCGCATGCCGACGTCATCGCTGCGCGTTTCCGTGTCGCCGCGCGACGCCTGGGCCTCGACGGCGGCGGCCCGGTGCTCGATTGTGCCGCCTTTCGCCCGCCGCGTGAGGACGGGCAGTTCGACCTGTTTGGCTGAAGCGGGGTCGCCGGTGGGCTGCAACTCCGCTAAGGTGGTCGCCGGGCATCGTCGCGATGCGGGAGGAACACGCATGGACCCGATGGAACAGCTTGCCGAGCAGCGCATGCGCGAGGCGCAGGCCCGTGGCGAGTTCGAGGGACTGCCCGGCGCCGGCGGGGCGTTGCCGCTGGACGACGACCCGCTGATGCCGGAGCACCTGCGTATGGCCTACCGCGTGCTGCGCAACGCGAACTGCCTGCCGCCGGAGCTCGAGCGACGTCGCGAGATCAACCAGCTCGAGGAGCTGCTCGCACACGTCGACGATGCCCACACGCCGACGGCGCGCGAGGCGAGGCGGCGGCTGACGGCCCTGCGCCAGCAGGTCGAGGCGCAACGCGGAGGTACCGCGCCCCTGTGGGCGGACCCCGCTTACCAGTCGCGCCTCGCCGAGCACATGGCACGTGCGCGGCATACCCCCGGAGACGGCGGCGATTGACAGGAAGGTGCGGGGCATTGCTAGTGTCTCTGCCTCGGCGCGCGGCGCCGTGATCGGGTTTCACAGATGCACGCGGACGGTGCCTTACCGGACATCCGCAAACGAGGCTAAGAGCACTATGCTGAAATCGAAGCGCTTCACCACCCGCCAGGGCCTGATCGTCGGTCTGCTCGCCGGCGCACTGGCGGTGACCGCCCCGGCCATGGCCCAGCAGAACGGCAATGGCGAGGGTAACGGGGGCGGCCAGGCGGCCCAGCAGAAGGCGGCCCAGCAGGGCGGCAAGCTGGTCGAGTCGCGGCTCAAGGTCCGCAAGCTCAGCCAGAAGCTCTCCAAGATCCGCCAGTCCGCGATCAAGAACAATCCGGACCTCGCCAAGCAGCGGGATGCGCTCCGGCAGTCGGTCAACGACTCCATTCGCTCCAGCGGCGTCGATCCCAAGAAGGATGTCGCGCGGCTGCGCGAGATCGCGAAGAAGCTGCGCGCCGGCGACGTCAAGGGCGAGGAGCAGAAGGCCCTGACCAAGGAGTACCGCAAGAAGCGCGAGGCGCTCCTCGAGGCCCGGCGCAAGGCGCTGTCGAACGAGGATATCCAGGCGTCCCAGAAAAAGTTCCGCGATGAACTCCTGGCGGCCATGAAGAAAGAGGACCCGAACACCGAGGACCTCATCAAGCAGTACAACGCGGCCCAGCGTGATCTGCGTAAGCGCATGCGTGATGCGGCGGCGGCCCAGAAGAAGGGGGGTGGCAGCGGCCAGCCCCAGGGCGGCGGCCAGTAGCCACCGGCGTTTCCCGGCCGCTGTCCGCGGGCGGCGGCCGGGGGTATAGTTGGCCCCATGGAACTCTCCCTGGCCACGCCATCCCTCCTGTTTCCCGCCATTTCGCTGCTTCTGCTCGCTTATACGAACCGGTTCCTCGGCCTTGCGGCCCTCATTCGGGAGCTGCAGGCACGTTATCGCAGCGAGCAGAGCCACAGCGTACGCCGGCAGATCGATAACCTGCGGCGGCGGGTGATGCTGATCCGGCACATGCAGGTCGCGGGGGTGACGAGCCTGTTCCTGTGCGTGCTGTGCATGTTTCTGATCTTCGCCGCACAGCCGGGACCTGCAAAGATCGCGTTCGGGGTGAGCCTGTGCGCGATGATGGTCTCGCTGGGGCTGTCGCTACGCGAGATCTGGATCTCCATAGACGCGCTTAACGTCCAGCTCGGGGACCTGGAATCGGATGAGCCCGTACGGTCGGATGACGGCTGACGGGCCCTAGAGGTGGCGGTGATGACGACGCTTGGTGTGATCCCCGATCACGATCCTTTCCAGCGCCTTCGCGTGAAGCGCTTCCTGATGGCCGGTCTGGTCTACGCCACCGCCATCGGGGTCAAGGGGCTGTACGTCCATCAGGGGCTGCTCGACTGGCGTCCGTGGCTGGGCATCTCCGCCGGGATCCTGGTCTTTAACGCGGTGATCTACGCGATACTGCGCAGCGGCCGTAACGAACGTCTGCGCGATCCGAGTATCACCGGCGTGCAGATGGTGGCGGCCTGCGTGTTCATGACCCTCAGCCTCTACTATGTGTCTGGGGCGCGCGGAGCGCTGCTGCTGCTTTACCTGATCCTGCTGATGTTCGGGGTCTTCCGCCTGCGCAACTGGCAGTTCACGACCGTGGGCGTGCTGGCGATGGGGTGTTACGGCGCGGTGGTGGCGCTGCTCATGCACACCCGGCCATGGGCGATCGATCCCCGCGAAGAGGTCCTGCAGCTGATCGCACTGGCCGTGATGGTGCCCTGCGGCGGCTTTTTTGCCGGCTACGTGGACGGGCTGAGGCGGCAGCTCAAGCGCCAGCAGATCGAGCTTCAGCGCGCCCGCGAACGGGCCCATGACCTGAGTGTCCTCGACCCGCTCACGGGACTGAGCAACCGCCCTACGGTCATCAACGCGGTCGCCGAGGAGGTCCGCCGGGGGCTGCGCCTGGGACAACCGCTGTCCGTGGTAATGGTGGATCTGGACGGCTTCAAGGCGATCAACCGGGAGTACGGGCACGATACCGGCGACGTGGTGCTCCGGCGTGTCGCGGACGCGCTGCGCGACAAGCTGCGTGCGATCGACACCGTCGGCCGGTACGGCGGTGAGGAGTTTCTCGTCGCGCTCCCGGACGTCGCCGAATCGGAGGCGCTGGAGTGGGCGGAGACGCTGTGCCAGCGCGTTAGCGGCTGCCGTTTCCAGGACCTCGCGCCCACGATCCGGCTGTCTGCGTCCGTCGGCGTCGCCTCGCTGAAGGACGACGACGACACGTGGACGCTCATCGGACGGGCCCGCGCTGCCGCGGACGCTGCCCACGAGGCGGGCGGCGACCGGGTCGTTACCCCCGGCGGCGCCTGACCGGGCGTTCAGCCACGGTCCGCGGTGGCGCCGGTATGGCTCTTCGCCAGGCGCCGCCACTCGCCGGCGCTCAGGGTGTCCTCCGCCGCGTCCAGCAGTTCCTGCTCCTCCCGGCGTAGCTGCTCCCGGGTCACGGTGATGAATCGCTCGCCGAGAGTCGGGAGCCGGTCGCGGGGGATGACGATGTCCTCCTCGATATCCTCGAGCTGCTCGAGCAGCGCCTGACCGCACTCCAGGACCCGCTCCGCCGCGCGCCGGAGGGCCTCGGCACGGCCGTTCCCTTCATGGGCGGCCAGACAGCGGGCAAGGGCCTGGGTCTCGTGCACGTGATGCGGGAGTAGCGCCTGAACCAGCGCAAGGGTGTCATCGTGCAGGGCGCGGGCGTCCGGATGGTCGGCGGCGTGAAAGGCCGCGAGGCCGCGCTCCAGGGCGTCGAGCCGCTCGCGGATAGCCGCCTGCTCCTCGCGAAGCTGATGCAGGAATCCCATAGTCCGCCTCCGTCACTGCATGGCGTGGCCCGGGTCCTGAAGTCTAGCGTCCCGGCCGGCGACCGCGGCCTACGGATTCGTGTTCTGTGATCACCTTGGCGACGGTGACTCCGGCCGCCGACGAGCGGCGGACACTGCCTCCGAGACCGCGTCCGCGCTCGCGCGTTGCCAGCCGAGTGCGAGGTGACCGCTCGGCACGATCCGGTGGGCGCACGCGCCTGCGGGCAGTGCGCTACGCCAGGGGCTGACGAGCTCGTCGTGGCTCGCCGCGACCGCGGTCAGGGGCAGGGCGCCCGGCGGTGCCACGCGCTCCAGTTCCGCCAGCCAGGCGCTACCGGGGCGCATCTGGCGGGCGTTCTTCCCGGGGCCGAACCGGGCCAGACGGGTGCCCCCGTGGGGCGTGCCCAGCGTCACCATGCCGATAACGGCGTCGCCGCCGCCGGCGGCGAGACAGGCGCGGGCGGTCAGTCCGCCCATGCTGTGACCAACAAGCACGACGGGCCTCCCGGGATACCGGGCCCGGACGTCGCGCAGGTGCGCGCCGAGGGCGTCGGCCTGTTCGTCGATGCCTCCGAACGCCGGCTCCAGGGTCGGCGGCGGCACCACCGCCAGGCCCCGGCGGCGCAGGCGCAGGAACATGGGTAGCCAGTAGGTGGCCGTGGCGCAGTAGCCGTGCACGAGGACCACGGCCGGCTCGTCGCGGTCGCCGGGTGACGGCCAGCGGCACCTGAGGAGCAATCCGGCGCAGAACGGCTGGAGGACGCTGTGGGTGAACGTGAGCGCGAGCCACTCGCCAACGCCGGCGCGAAGCCCGGCGGCGAGCCCGGTGCGCGGCGCGGGACGGTCATCCAGCGTGCGGGCGAGGGTGCGGGAGAAAGCGACATAGCCCGCGCGACCGGCGAGCGCCAGAGAGATCGCCACGGCGATGGCCACCGGCCAGTGGACGCCGGCGCCAAGCAGCAGCACCACGAGCAGGACATGCCCCAGGAATTCGCCGGCGAGCAGGCGGCGTTCCAGCGAGGCCATGGGCAGGGCGCGAGCGTTCGCTGTCTTCATGACAAGGAAAAGGCCCGGACCTCCGCGGAGGGCCGGGCCTGGTCGTCACGTCATGCCTTACCCGGCCGGGTCAGGCCGCGTGACCGTTCTCGGCGAGCTGGCGAAGCACGTAGTGGAGGATGCCGCCGTTGCGGTAATACTCCCACTCGGTGGGCGTGTCGATGCGCACGTCCACCTCGAACTCCGTGGTCTTGCCGTCGGCGCCGCGGGCGGTGACCTTCACGGTCTCCGGCTCGTTCTCGACGCTGGCGATGTCGAAGACCTCCTCGCCGGTGAGGCCGAGGCTGTCGGCACTGTCGCCCTGCTTGAACTGCAGCGGCAGGACGCCGAAGCCGACCAGGTTGGAGCGGTGGATACGCTCATAGCCCTCGGCAATGACCGCCTGCACGCCGAGCAGGCGCGTGCCCTTGGCCGCCCAGTCACGGCTGGAGCCGGTTCCGTATTCCTTGCCGGCAAGCACGACCAGCGGGGTGTCCGCCTCCTTGTAGCGCATGGCGGCGTCGTAGATGCTGGTGCGCTCGTCCGTGGGGAAGAAGGTGGTCCAGCTGCCCTCGGTGCCCGGGGCGAGCTGGTTCTTCAGCCGCACGTTGGCGAACGTGCCGCGCATCATCACCTCGTGGTTGCCGCGGCGGGAGCCGTAGCTGTTGAAGTCCGCCGGCACCACCCCCTGCTCCTGGAGGTACTTGCCCGCCGGGCTGTCCGGTTTGATCGCACCGGCCGGGGAGATGTGGTCGGTGGTGATGGAGTCGCCGACCTTGACCAGGCAGCGCGCGCCGCTGATGTCGCCGAGACCGGCGGGCTGCATGGCCATGCCCTCGAAGTAGGGCGGGTTCTTGACGTAGGTCGACTCCGGCCACTCGTAGATCTGACCCTCCGGCACCGGGAGCTTCTGCCAGGTCTCGGAACCCGCGAACACGTCGGCGTACTTGTCGCGGTACATGGTCGAGTTGATCTTGCTCTCGATGAGCTCGGAGATCTCGCGCTGGGACGGCCAGATGTCCTTGAGATAGACGTCGTTGCCGTCCTTGTCCTGACCCAGTGGCTCGCGGTCGAGGTCCTTGGCCATGGAGCCGGCGAGGGCGTAGGCGACGACCAGCGGCGGCGAGGCGAGGTAGTTGGTACGCACGTCCTGGTGGATCCGGCCCTCGAAGTTGCGGTTGCCCGAGAGCACGGAGGAGACGACCAGGTCGCCCTCGCGGATGGCGTTCTGGATCGGCTCGGGCAGCGGGCCGGAGTTGCCGATGCAGGTGGTGCAGCCGAAGCCGACCACGTTGAAGCCCAGCGCCTCGAGGTGCGGCATCAGCCCGGCATCCTTGAGGTAGGCCGGCACGACCTGGGAACCGGGGGCGAGGGAGGTCTTCACCCAGGGCTTCGTCGTGAGACCGAGCTCGTGCGCCTTCTTGGCCACCAGGCCGGCGGCGACCAGGACCGCGGGGTTGGAGGTATTGGTGCAGGAGGTGATCGCGGCGATCACCACGTCGCCATGCTTGAGCCAGTGCTTCTCGCCGTCGAGCTCGAACTCGACCGCGCCGGCCTCGTGCCAGTTCTCGTTGCCCGGTGCGGCGTGGCCGCCCTCACCCTCGAAGCGGGCGACGTCGCCGTTCGCCGGCATCGCGTCGTGGGCCTCGAGCTCGTTCTCCAGCGTATCGAGGAAGGCGCTCTTCGCGTCGGTGAGGGCGATGCGGTCCTGGGGACGCTTGGGGCCGGCGATGCTCGGCACGACGTCGCCGAGATCCAGCTCCAGGGTATCCGAGTAGTCGGCCTCGCGGGCACCGGTCTCGCGCCACAGGCCCTGGGCCTTGGAATAGGCCTTGACCAGCTCGACGGTCTCGGCGTCGCGCCCGGAGAGCTCCATGTAGCGGATGGTCTCGGCGTCGATGGGGAAGATGCCGCAGGTCGCGCCGTACTCCGGGGCCATGTTGCCGATGGTCGCCCGGTCCGCCAGGGGCAGGTTGTCCAGGCCGTCGCCGTAGAACTCGACGAACTTGCCGACCACGCCCTTCTGCCGGAGCATCTGGGTGACCGTGAGCACCAGGTCGGTGGCGGTGGCGCCCTCGCGGAGCGAGCCGTTGAGCTTGAAGCCGATGACCTGCGGGATGAGCATCGTGATCGGCTGGCCAAGCATCGCCGCTTCCGCCTCGATGCCGCCGACGCCCCAGCCGAGCACGCCGAGGCCGTTGATCATGGTGGTGTGGGAGTCCGTGCCCACCAGGGTGTCCGGGTAGGCGAGGGTGCGGCCGTTCTCCTCCTTGGTCATCACGCCCTTGGCCAGGTACTCGAGGTTGACCTGATGGACGATGCCGGTGCCCGGCGGCACCACACGGAAGTTCGAGAACGCCTTCTGGCCCCAGCGCAGGAACTTGTAACGCTCCTCGTTGCGCTTGAACTCGATCTTGGTGTTGAGATCGAGGGAATCCGGCTTGCCGAAGTGATCGACCATCACCGAGTGGTCCACCACCAGGTCCACCGGCTCCAGCGGGTTAATCAGGTTCGGGTCACCGCCCAGCTCCTGCATCGCATCGCGCATCGCCGCGAGGTCCACCACCGCAGGGACGCCGGTGAAGTCCTGGAGCACCACGCGTGCGGGCGTGAAGGCGATCTGGTCGGACGGCTCCGCCTTCGCCTGCCAGTTGAGCACGGACCGGACGTGATCGGCGGTGACCGCCTCGCCGTCTTCCTTGCGCAGCAGGTTCTCGAGGAGGATCTTCAGCGAGTAGGGGAGGCGGTCGACGTCGTGCTGACCCTTGAGGGCGTCGAGGCTGTGGATGTCGTAGGTTTTCCCGCCGACCTCCAGCGTGGATTTTGTATTGAAGCTGTTGCTCATTTTACCTCCCAGTGCGAGTGCGGGCAGTCAGCCCCGCGGCTTCGGCCTTGTCTCCCTGCCGTTGCCGGGCGGTGATGCACTGCGTGTCCATTGGATGTGCTAGCTCAAAGCGCAGGCTATGATACACGAGGAAAGTATTGATGTGGCAGTGCGGTAGCGCCATCGGCGACACACCCGTGCGCGCTCAGGTGGTCGCCAGGGCCTCGCGCGCGCGCTCAATGAGGCGGTGACGGGAGCAGACCAGCCGCCAGCGGCTGCCGCCGGTCTGACGCCACAATGCGGCGGCGCGTAACGCACTGAGCAGCAGGGCGCGTATCGCCGCGGCGTTGCGGCCGTCCTCCAGGTGCGCGCGCTCGCCCTGGACCATGATCCGGGGCCGCAGCGTGCTCACCGTCTCGGAGTATAGATCGCCCAGATTGTGGAGGACGTTGTCGTGGCGCACCGAGCCGAAATAGCTCGCCTGTTCCGCCGCGGTGCGCAGTCCGGAGACGACCCGGGGGAAGCGCCGGCGGTCGCTGGAGAGCCGGCGCTCGAGATGCAGGACGGTGACGAGATAGCGGGTGAGCTGGGCCTCGCGGGGTGCGCTGAGCTGTTCGACGAGCAGGCGCAGGCCCGGATAGAGGGCCTCGCGGCCGCCGTAGAGATCCGCCACGCCCCCATCCATCGTGCCGAGCAGGCCCCGCAGGCAGGGCTCCATCCGCCTGGGGTCAGCGTGGCCGTGGGCGGCTATGGCGCGTACCTGCTCCAGGGCCTGGAGAATCCCGGCAAGGGCCAGCACCTGATCCATTTCACGCGACGCCACGCACGACCTCCGGGGTGTTGCCGGCGAGGCGTTCCTGGATGATGCCGCCGCCCAGGCAGCGCTCACCGTCGTAGAAGACCGCGGACTGCCCGGGCACCACCGCGCGCTGCGGTGTCTCGAAGGTGACACGGACGGTGTCGCCTTCCGGGGTCAGGCGACAGGGCTGGTCGGGCTGGCGGTAGCGGGTCCTGGCGGTGCACCGCAGCGGTCCCGCCGGGCCTTCCCCGTCCACCCAGCAGAGCTCGCCGGCACGCAGGCCGGTGCTGAGCAGCAGCGGGTGGTCGTGGCCCTGGCCGACGATCAGCCGGTTGCCGGTCATGTCCTTGTCGACCACGTACCAGGCCCCGTCGCCGTGCCCGGCGCGCCCGCCAAGGGCGAGGCCGCGGCGCTGGCCAAGCGTGTAGAAGGCCAGGCCCTGGTGGCGGCCGACGACCTCGCCGTCCGGCGTGACGATGTCGCCGGGGTCGGTGGCGATGTAACGGGCCAGGAAGGCGCGGAAATCGCGCTCGCCGATGAAGCAGATCCCGGTGCTGTCCTTCTTGTCGAAGTTGTCGAAACCGGCGGCCTCGGCGCGCTCGCGAACGTCCGGCTTGGTCATCCCCGCTAGGGGAAAGACGGCGGCGGCGAGGCGTTCCTGATCCAGCGTGTACAGGAAGTAGCTCTGATCCTTGTTGCGGTCGGCCGCGCGCAGGAGCGTATGGCGTCCGTTCGCCTCGCCGATGCCGGCGTAGTGCCCGGTGGCGACGCGGTCGGCACCGAGCCGGCGTGCGTGATCGAGGAACGCCCGGAACTTGATCCGCTGGTTGCACAGGATGTCCGGGTTAGGGGTGCGCCCGGCGCGGTACTCGCGCAGGCAGTGGGCGAAGACCTCTTCGCGGTAGGCGGCGGCGAAGTTGGCCTGATGCAGCGGGATGCCGAGCTCGTCGCAGACCTGCGCGGCATCGGCGAGGTCCTCGGCGGCGGTGCAGTGGGTATCGGTGTCGTCGTCCTCCCAGTTCTTCATGAACAGTCCCTCGACGCGGTGCCCCTGCTCGAGCAGGGTCAGTGCCGCGACCGCGGAGTCCACGCCCCCGGAGAGGCCGACGATGATGCGCTCGGAAGTCATCTGGGGATCTTACTAACCCGGCACTGCCGCTGACCACCGCCCCGGGCGCCGGCCGGCACCTATGCCAGGTCGCTGAGGAGTTCCAGGGGGTGGAGCGCGCCGCGCAGGTAATCCTCGACACAGCGGCCGACCATGGGGCTGCGCCAGCGCTCACGTGCCGCGGTAACCTCGCCGGCGGTGAGCCACACCGTGCGGTGGATGTCTGGGTCGAGGGCCCGATCGCGATCGTGACTGACGACCCGGGCGGCGAACGTCGTGCGCAGAAAGGTCCGGTCCCGCTCCGGGTGGCGCCAGCGGTAGATGCCGACGATGCCCGTAGGCTCGATGACCCGCGCGGTCTCCTCCAGGGTCTCACGGCGCACGGCATCGACCAGACCTTCTCCGGGCTCGAGGTGGCCGGCGGGCTGGTTCAGCCGCATGCTGCCGTCCACGGACTCCTCGACGAACAGGAAACGGTCGCCGTCGGCGATGACGGCGGCCACGGTGACGTGGGGATGCCAGCGTTCAGTCATTGTGGGGCGGCGCCTCCAGGTCGTCCGCGGAGACGAAAACGTTCTCGCTGACCGCGGGGGCGGGGTTCGCGCGCAGCGCGCTCTCGCCGGCGAAGAAGTCCGGTTTCATCAGCTCGATGAAGCGCCGCGCCTGGGCCGAGAGGAACTTGCCCCGGCGCGTCATCACGCCGTAGGTGCGGCGGGGAAAGATGTCCGGCAGCGGGCGTACGGCGATGGCCTCCTCGCCGGTGAGGCAGATATTGCTCGCGATGGCGATACCGAAGCCGAGCTCCACGTAGCGCTTGATGATCTCCCAGCCGCCGACCTCCAGGCGGACGTGATAGGGCACGCTGTGCTGTTGGAACACCAGGTTGATCAGTCGCCAGGTCGTCAGCTGCCTGGGGGGGACGATCAGCTCGCCGTCCGCCAAGTCCTCGAGGCTGATGACCGACTTCTGGGCGAGGGGGTGATCCAGCGGCGTGATCAGCGACAGGCCGTAGGAGTAGACCGCGCGGTAATTGATGTCGTCCGGGAGGTCGAGCATGGAGCCCACGGCGAAGTCCACCTCGTCCTGGCGGATGGCCTGGCAGAGCTCCCGGCCCTGGAGGTTGTGGAGCTTGACGTGGACCTCGGGGTACTGCGCCATGAACCGCCGGATCAGGTCCGGGAGGATATAGAGCGTGGTGCTCTCGCCGGCGGCGATGTCGAGCCGTCCGGCGTGCAGGCTCTGGCTGCGTGCGGCGAAACGCTCGGGCAGGGCGTCGACGCCCTCCACCAGCGGCTGTGCGAGCTCGTAGAGCGTCTCTCCGTCCGGCGTCAGCCGTATCCGTGGGCCACGGCGCTCGAACAGGGTTATCGCGAGCTCCCGCTCCAGCGCCTGGATCTGCAGCGATACCGAGGGCTGGCTGAGAAACAGCCGTTCCGCCGCCTTGGAGATACTGCCGGACTGGGCGGCAAAGCAGAACGCGCGTAGCTGCTTGATGCGGTTGTGCTTGTAATAGATGCGCCCGATGCTGTCCGGCTCATCCGCCACGTTGATACCTCGCGAGCATAATGATTGGAATTTCCAATATTGAATATTGTTGAAATAGGGTTGTCAAATGTTGCGTCGCGGCATTATGCTCCAGATCAGCATCCCGGGCCGTGGGGCTAAAGATTGAGGCGCGGGATGCCGGTGCCACCAGGGGCCGACGGGCTTGAGGCACGACCACACGGTGGCGTGCCGACATGGCCCCAGGTGGAGAGTCGCCCGGGCCGGGATCCGGCGCGGGCGGCAGGGCCGTCCGTCTTCGGGAGGCGTCCGTGTCGATCGATGAGAGGCGCACAGTCTAAAGCGTCCCATGGCCAGATCGTACCGGCCAGACGCCGGTCAGGACGCCGTATCCCCCGGAGACACGAAGCTGACGACCTGTACTTGCAGGGGCCTGCGAAGGCCCCGTCAACGGGAGGCGAAGACAGATGAGTGACAAACAGACTGCGATCCGCGAACTCGAGCGCGAGTGGGCGGAGAATCCGCGCTGGAAGGGCATTACCCGTCCGTACAGCGCCGAAGACGTGGTGCGACTGCGCGGCTCCGTGCAGATCGAGCATACCCTGGCCCGCCTGGGTTCGGAGAAGCTCTGGAACCTGATCCAGCAGGACGACGACTACGTCAACGCGCTGGGTGCGATGACCGGCAACCAGGCCATGCAGCAGGTCAAGGCCGGTCTCAAGGCGATCTACCTCTCCGGCTGGCAGGTGGCGGCGGACGCCAACCTCGGCGAGACCATGTACCCCGACCAGTCCCTGTACCCGGTGAACTCCGTGCCGTCCGTGGTGCAGCGGATCAACAACGCGCTGCTGCGCGCCGACCAGATCACCACCGCCGAGGGCGATGACAGTGTCGACTGGCTCGCGCCGATCGTGGCGGACGCGGAGGCCGGCTTCGGCGGCGTGCTCAACGCCTTCGAGCTGATGAAGAGCATGATCCGCGCGGGCGCCGCCGGTGTGCACTTCGAGGACCAGCTCGCGGCGGTCAAGAAGTGCGGCCACATGGGCGGGAAGGTGCTCGTGCCGACCCAGGAGGCCGAGCAGAAGCTGGTGGCCGCGCGTTTCGCGGCGGACGTGATGGGCGTGCCGACCCTGGTGGTGGCCCGCACCGACGCCCTGGCGGCGGACCTGATCACCTCCGACATCGATGAGCGCGACCACGCCTACATCACCGGTGAGCGTACCGCGGAGGGCTTCTATCGCACCCGCGCCGGCGAGGAACAGGCGATCGCCCGCGGTCTCGCGTACGCCCCGTACGCCGACCTGATCTGGTGCGAGACCGGCAAGCCGGACCTCGGCTTCGCCAAGCGTTTCGCCGAGGCGATCCGCAAGGAGTACCCGGACCAGCTGCTGGCGTACAACTGCTCGCCGTCGTTCAACTGGCGGGGCAACCTCGACGAGGCGACCATCCGCAAGTACCAGAACGAGCTCGCGGCGATGGGCTACAAGTTCCAGTTCATCACGCTGGCCGGCTTCCACAGCCTGAACTACTCCATGTTCACCCTTGCCAAGGGCTACAAGGAGCGTCAGATGGAGGCCTATTCGGAGCTCCAGGAGGCGGAGTTCGCCTCCGAGAAGGACGGCTACACCGCCACGCGCCACCAGCGCGAGGTGGGTGCCGGCTACTTCGACCTGGTCACCCAGGTGATCCAGGGCGGCACCTCCTCCGTGACGGCCATGACCGGATCGACCGAGGAGGAGCAGTTCAAGACCGCGGCGAAGTAGACCGCGGCGGCGAGCTGCCCGAACGGGGCCCGGTGCCGGTCAGGCACCGGGCTTTTTTTCGTCCCTGTTATCGTATGACCAATGCCCGTCGCGCCATTGCGAGGTGCATGGCGGCCGGGGACAGCCGCGCCCATTGATCGCGTTAATATAGGCTCAGCGCCTACCTGCGGCTTGCGTCGGCGTTGGTTACCCCGCCGGGACCTTTTAAAATCGACCCTCAGGGCCCATATCACTCGACCAGAAAGGCAGGCATGAATATCGATGAGTGAGCCGAACGATCCGCGCAAGGAAGGAGACGTCTCGGTCGAGGAGGCGCGCCCGAAGCTCAAGCGGCCGCCCCTCTACCGGGTCGTGCTCCTCAACGACGACTACACCCCCATGGACTTCGTGGTCGAGGTGCTGCAGACGTTCTTCCGCATGGATCGCAGTCAGGCCACGCAGGTCATGCTACACGTACATACACGGGGCAAAGGCATCTGTGGGGTGTACAGTCGGGATATCGCGGAGACCAAGGTCGAGCAGGTAATGGACTATGCCCGGACCCACGAACACCCATTGATGTGCACCATGGAACCGGCCTGAATGGGAACCGCGTGCCGAGTGCCCGGTCCAACCGATCGAGTACCGGCTTTTTCGCCACGGCAAAGCCAGGCCCTGGCACGAGGGCAATCGGGTGAGGGCGCATGTTGAGCAAAGAACTTGAGTTTACCCTGAACCTCGCCTTCAAGGAGGCGAGGGACAAGCGGCACGAATTCCTTACGGTGGAGCACCTGCTGCTGGCACTGACGGATAACCCGGCGGCGCTCGAGGTGCTGCGGGCCTGTGGTGCCGATCTCGACCAGCTCCGCGACGAGCTGGAGGCCTTCCTGGACGAGACCACGCCGCTGCTGCCGCCGGAGGATACCCGCGAGACCCAGCCGACGCTGGGCTTCCAGCGCGTACTCCAGCGCGCGATCCTTCACGTGCAGTCCTCCGGGCGCAAGGAGGTCACCGGGGCGAACGTGCTCGTGGCGATCTTCAGCGAGCAGGAGTCCCAGGCCCTCTATCTGCTGCACAAGCAGAACATCTCGCGGCTCGACGCCGTGAACTACATTGCCCACGGTATCTCCAAGGTGCCGGGCGAGGAGGGTGCCGGCGAGCCGGATTCGCCGAAGGAGGACGAAGAGGAGACCGTGCAGGAATCGTCCCAGAAGACCCCGCTCGAGAGCTTCGCCACCGACCTCAACGCCCGTGCCCGCCGCGGCAAGATCGACCCGCTGATCGGGCGGCGTCACGAGATCGAGCGCACGATTCAGGTGCTGTGCCGGCGGCGCAAGAACAACCCGCTGTTCGTGGGCGAGGCGGGTGTCGGCAAGACCGCGATAGCGGAGGGCCTGGCGCGTCTTATCGTCGAGGGCGACGTGCCCAGCGTGCTCGAGGACGCCAAGATCTATGCCCTGGACCTCGGCGCCCTGGTGGCGGGTACCAAGTATCGCGGTGACTTCGAGAAACGCCTCAAGGGGCTGCTCGCGCAGCTGCACAAGGAGCAGCACGCGATCCTGTTCATCGACGAGATCCACACCATCATTGGTGCCGGTGCGGCCTCCGGGGGCGTGATGGACGCCTCCAACCTGATCAAGCCGATGCTCGCCAGCGGCGAGCTCAAGTGCATTGGCTCGACCACCTATCAGGAGTACCGCAGCATCTTCGAGAAGGACCGGGCCCTGGCCCGGCGTTTCCAGAAGATCGACGTATCCGAGCCGACGGTCCAGGAGACGGTGCAGATCCTGCGCGGACTCAAGGACCGCTTCGAGTCACACCACGGGGTGAAGTACACCCAGCCGGCCCTGGAGGCGGCGGCGGAGCTGTCCGCACGCTACATCACCGACCGGCGTCTGCCGGACAAGGCCATCGACGTAATCGACGAGGCGGGCGCGAACCTGCGGCTGCTGCCGCCGTCGCGGCGCAAGAAGACGGTGGGAGCGTCGGATGTGGAGACGATCATCGCCAAGATCGCCCGAATCCCCCCGAAGCGGGTCTCGAACTCCGACATGCGGATGCTCGAGCACCTGGAGCGGGACCTCAAGCGCAATATCTACGGCCAGGACGAGGCCATCGATACCCTGGCGGCGACGATCAAGACCTCACGCGCCGGGCTGCGGGACACCGGCAAGCCGGTGGGCTCGTTCCTCTTCGCCGGTCCGACGGGCGTGGGCAAGACCGAGGTCACCCGCCAGCTCGCCGAGCAGATGGGTATCCACATGGTGCGCTTCGACATGTCGGAGTACATGGAGCGTCACGCGGTCTCGCGGCTGATCGGTGCCCCCCCGGGCTACGTCGGCTTCGACCAGGGCGGGCTGCTCACCGAGGAGGTGATCAAGCACCCCCACGCGGTGGTGCTCCTCGATGAGATCGAGAAGGCCCATCCGGACGTATTCAACCTCCTGCTGCAGGTCATGGACCACGGTACGCTCACGGATAACAACGGCCGTCATGCCGATTTCCGCAACGTGATCCTGGTGATGACCACCAACGCCGGGGCCGAGGAGCAGAGCCGTCGATCCATCGGGTTTACCACGCAGGATCATGCCAGCGACGGCGTGGAGGCGATCCGCCGGACGTTCACGCCGGAGTTCCGCAACCGCCTGGACGCGATGATCCAGTTCAATCCGCTGGCCCCGGCTGTGGTCGAGCAGGTGGCGGAGAAGTTCATCCGGGAGCTGCGTCACCAGCTCGCGGAGAAGAAGGTCACCGTGGACGTTACCGACAACGGGCGGCGATGGCTTGCGACCCAGGGCTACGATCCGAAGATGGGCGCGCGGCCGATGGCCCGCCTCATCCAGGACCGGATCAAGCGGCCGCTGGCGGACGAGCTGCTCTTCGGCCGGCTCACCAACGGTGGCCACGTCGCCATCGACGCAGACGAGGGTACCGACGAGCTGCTCTTCGAGATCAGCGAGGCGGTGGTCGAGGAGTAATCAGGCGACGGGGAGTCGCCTTACAGGGTGTCGCCGCCGGAGCCTGTCCGGCGGCGACCGCGGTGATCGGCGAGATGGCGGGTCAGCGGGCGCGGTAGACGATACGTCCCTTGTTGAGGTCGTAGGGGGTGAGTTCCACCGTTACCTTGTCGCCGCGCAGGATCCGGATGTAGTGTTTTCGCATCTTACCGGAGATATGCGCGGTAACCTGATGACCGTTCTCCAGTTCGACGCGGAACATGGTGTTCGGGAGCACGTCGATTACCGTGCCGTTCATCCGGATGTTGTCTTCTTTCGCCATTCAGCCTCTACTCTTGTTGCCCGACAACGCCCCGGGCGGACGTGCGCCATCGGAGCTGATCTAAACCCCTAATGCTAGCGAATCCGGGGCCTACCCTCCAAGTGTTTATCGCGTTACCGGCTCACTCGGCGCGAGTCGGCGGCGGCCATTGGCCTCGATACGGTACCACTGCCCATCCGGCTCGAAACGCTCATGGGGCGTAAACTCGCTCTTGTAACGCATGGTCGGTGCCTGCGCGATCCAGTAGCCGAGGTACAGCCAATCCAGCCCGAGGGCGGCGGCCCGCTCGAGCTGGAGCAGGATCGCCACCGTGCCAGGGCTCGCAAACGAGTAGGCGGGATTGAAGAAGGTATACACCGCGGACAGTGCGTCCGGCACCCGGTCGGTGACGGCCACGGCCACGCGGTGATCGCCATCGTGGAGCTCGATCAGCTCCGTGTCACACCAGTCCGCGAACAGGAAACGCCGGTAGGCCGCCTCGTCGGTGTCGGCCATCCCGCCCTCCGGGTGGCGGCTGTCGATGTAGCGCCGGAAGAGGGCGTAGTGCGCGGGGTCGTAATGCGCCGGCGAGACCTCGACACGCCAGCCGGCGGCAGCCCGGCGCGCGCGTCGCTGGCGTCGGCGCGGCCGGAACGCCGCCACGGGGATGCGCAGGCTCTCGCAGGCGCTGCAGCCGGGGCACAGCGGCCGATAGACGTAGGCGCCGCTGCGGCGCAGCCCCATGGCGAGGAGCTGTCCGTAGAGCGCCGGGGACATTGCTGCCTCCGGGTCGAGGAAGGCCGTCCGGGCCTGCCGGTCCGGGAGGTAGGGACACGGCTCCTCGCCGGTGAGGTACGCGGCCAGACGGCGGGGCGCACCCTCGGTCATGGCTGCGATGCCCCCTCCAGCGGTGAAATTGTCCCGAAGGCCCATGGACCGTGCCGCTGTGCGCGTTGCTGGGTCTCGCGCAGCGCACGCAGGAAGCGCGGCCGCGGCCAGGCCTGGGCACCGAGGCGCTCCAGGTGTGGGGTCGGGAGCTGGCAGTCGATCAGCCCGAAACCCCACTCGTCAAGCTGCCCGGCCAGCCGGGCAAGGGCGATCTTGCTCGCGTCGGCGACCAGGCTGAACATGGACTCGCCGAAGAAGGCCGCGCCCAGGGAGACGCCATAGAGCCCGCCGACGAGGCGCCCATCGTCCCAGACCTCCGCGGAGTGGGCGATGCCCATCCGGTGCAGGGCCGTGTAGGCATCGGCCATCGCCGGTGTGATCCAGGTGCCGGCCTCATCGGCACGCGGTGCCGCGCAGGCCCGGATCACGGCCTCGAACGCCCGGTCCAGGGTCACGGACAGACCGGAATGGCGCAGGCGCTTGCGCAGGCTGCGCCCGACGTGGATGGCGTGCGGCGGAATGACCGCGCGGGGGTCGGGGCTCCACCACAGCACCGGCTGGTCCTCGGAGAACCACGGGAATATCCCCGCTGCGTAGGCCTCGATCAGCCGTGACGGCGTCAGCGAGCCACCGATCGCGAGCAGTCCGTTCGGCTCTTCGAGCGCAAACGTCTCCGGGTCCGGGAACGGTGTCTCGTTGTCACCGGGTGCGATCCATGGAACCTGCGTCATCGTCGTCGTTCAGTCGCTCTGCCTATACGGTCCCGACAGTGTAAGCTCCTCGGCGTAGGCCTTCACGGCGGGCCGCTCACGGCCGAGGAATTCCGAGACCGCCCGCCGGAATGCGGGTTCATGCAGGTGATGTACAGAGTGGGTCAGCGTCGGCATGAACCCGCGCGGCACCTTGTGCTCGCCCTGCGCGCCCGGCTCGAAACACCGCAGCCCCTCGCGTATGCAGTAGTCGATACCCTGGTAATAGCAGGTCTCGAAGTGCAGGGCATCGACCACCTCGTCGCACCCCCAGTAGCGGCCGTACAGGGTCTCGCCGTCACGCAGGCACATCGCCGCCGCGATCGGACGGTCGTTGCGCTCGGCGACGAACAGCACCACCCGCCGCCCCAGTGATCGCCCGAGCGCCGCCATGCAGGCCTCGCTGAGTACCGGCACGTTTCCGCGTTCATGAAAGGTGTTACAGTAAAACCGGTGCATCGCACGCCAGAGATCGGCGTCCGCCTCGTCGCCGTGGACGGTGCGCATCCGCAGCCCTGCGTCTGCCACGAGCCGTCGCTCGCGGCGGATGTTCTTGCGCCGCTTGGACGTCAGCGCGGCCAGGAAGTCGTCGAAATCCCCGTAACCGTTGTTGTGCCAGTGGAACTGACAGCCCAGCCGGTGCGCATACCCCGCCGCCTCGGCACGGTCGGCCTCCACGGCGGTGAGGAAGAGCCAGTGCACGGAGGACACACCGCTGCGGCCGGCCCACTCCCGGGCGCCGTCGAACAGTGCCCGCGACAGGCGCTCGGCGTCCCCGCCGGGCGACAGCAGCAGCCGCGGTCCGGTGGCGGGCGTCCACGGCACTGCAACCACCAGTTTCGGATAGTAATCGAGCCCGTGCCGGGCGTAGGCGTCGGCCCAGGCGAAGTCGAACACGAACTCGCCCCAGGAATGGGTCTTGAGATAGGCCGGCGCGGCGGCGACGATATCCCCGTGGTGGTCGCGGAGGACGAGGTGGTGGGGCAGCCAGCCGACCGTCTCGCCGACGGCGTCGTATGCCTCCAGTGTCGCGAGGAACTCGTGGCGGAGAAACGGATTGCCGCTACCCTCGAGGGCGTTCCACGCCGCCGCGGGGACACGGCGAATGTCGTCGACGAGCTCCAGGGTCAGGGACGTATCCGGGCCGGGGCCTTCTGGCACCGCTTCATCCATTGATCATTTTCTCGCAATGATAGGCGCTTACGCGCTAAACTTCTGACTGTTTGTGAACGCATGGGGCCGACGTAGTGGCCAAGGCACAGTCCACCGAAAACGCCGCCCTGCCATGGGGGCAACATATCAGCCGCGGCCTGCGGGAGGCAGCCCTGCTGCTGCTGCTCGCCGTCGCCGGCTTCCTGCTGCTCTCGCTGGTCACCTATGACCCGAGGGACCCAGGCTGGAGCTATACCACCCTGGTCGCCGACGTCCATAACGCCGGCGGCCGCGTGGGGGCGTTCTTTGCCGACCTGAGCCTGTTCCTGCTCGGCTACCTGGCCTACCTCATCCCGGCGATGATCGCCTTCGGCGCGGCGCTGGTCTGGCAGTGGCAGCGTCTCCACGGTGCGATGCACTGGGGTGTCTTCGGGCTGCGGCTTGCCGGCTTCGTCGTCACCCTCGTCGCCGGCACCGCAGTGGCGACGCTCCACGTGGCGCCGGTTCCGGGGACCGTGCCGCTCAGCTCCGGCGGCATCCTCGGCGTGGTCACGGCGCGGGCGCTGGAGCAGGCGTTCAGTTTCACCGGTGCCACCCTGCTGGCAATGGCCGCCTTCGCCGCCGGGTTCACCGTCTGCACGGGTGTGTCCTGGATACGGCTTGCCGAGCGGATTGGCCGGTTCGTGTTTGCGCTGACCCGGGCGGTGCGCCAGGCGATCAACCGGGGGGCCGAGTCGGCGCGTCAGCGGCGTGCCGAACGGGCCCGCCGGCCCAAGGTGGTGGAATCGCCCGCGCCGCCGCCGGCGGAGAAGGCGAGGCCGAAGAGCCGTGGCAGGGACAAGCCGAAGAAGGTGGCAAAGGAGCCGCAGGTCGAGCCGGCGCCGGCGTCCTCACAGCGGCCGGCGAGCACCCGGGACCAGCTGCGGCTGCTCGAGGACGTGGGTCCGGGCGAGCTGCCGGGCACCGATCTCCTCGACCCGCCGCCGGCGGAGCAGGCCGGTTACGGCGAGGAGGCGCTCAGGACGATGTCCGAGCTGGTCGAGACGAAGCTCGCGGACTTCGGCGTGAAGGTCGAGGTGGTCGCGGTCCACCCGGGCCCGGTGATCACGCGCTTCGAGCTCCAGCCGGCGGCGGGCGTGAAGGTCAGCCAGATCTCCAACCTGTCCAAGGACCTGGCACGGGCGCTGTCGGTAACCTCCGTGCGCGTCGTCGAGGTGATCCCCGGCAAGTCCGTGGTGGGGCTGGAGATCCCCAACGAGCACCGCCAGGTGATCGCGTTCTCCGAGATCATCCAGTCGGATACCTTCTCCCGTGCCCATGCGCCCCTGACGCTGGCGATCGGCAAGGACATCGGCGGTGCCCCGGTGACCGTGGATCTCGGCAAGATGCCGCACCTGCTGGTGGCGGGCACCACCGGCTCCGGCAAGTCGGTCGGCGTGAACGCGATGATCCTCAGCCTGGTCTACCGGAATACCCCGGAGGCCGTGCGCCTGATCATGATCGACCCGAAGATGCTGGAGCTCTCGGTCTACGACGACATCCCGCACCTGCTCTCGCCGGTGGTCACGGACATGAAGGAGGCCGCTAACGCCCTGCGCTGGTGCGTCGGCGAGATGGAGCGCCGCTACCGGCTCATGGCCGCCCTCGGGGTGCGCAACATCTCCGGCTGCAACCGCAAGATCCGCGAGGCCGCCGATCGCGGCGAGCCCCTTGCCGATCCGCTGTGGACGCCGCCGGAGATGCCCGCCTCGTCCGCCGGCGACCCGGACGCTGTGCCCGAGGCACCGCGGCTCGAGCCCATGCCCTACGTCGTGGTGGTGGTGGACGAGTTCGCCGACATGATGATGATGGTGGGCAAAAAGGTGGAGGAGCTCATCGCCCGGCTGGCGCAGAAGGCGCGCGCCGCCGGCATCCACCTCATCCTCGCCACCCAGCGGCCGTCCGTGGACGTCATCACCGGCCTGATCAAGGCGAACATCCCCACGCGCATGGCCTTCCAGGTCTCCTCACGGGTGGATTCCCGTACCATCCTCGACCAGATGGGTGCGGAGTCGCTGCTCGGTCAGGGCGACATGCTCTATCTCGGCCCGAGCAGCCGCGGCATGCCGGAGCGCGTGCACGGCGCCTTCGTCTCCGACGCGGAGGTCCACCGGGTCGCCGAACACCTCAAGCGCAGCGGCAGCCCGGACTACGTCGAGGAGATCCTGGAGGAGCCGGGCAGTGATGCCGCGAGCATCCCGGGCCTGTCGTCCGACGGCGGCGGCGAGGACAGCGATCCGCTCTACGACGAGGCCGTGCGCGTGGTCACGGAGACCCGCAAGGCCTCCATCTCCGGCGTGCAGCGCCGGTTGAAGATCGGCTACAACCGTGCGGCCCGGCTGGTCGAGGAGATGGAGAGTGCCGGTATCGTGGGGCCGCTGCAGTCCAACGGCGGCCGCGAGGTCCTCGCCTCGCCGCCGCCGCCCGCCGACTGAACGCACCGACCCAGGGGAGTGCTACCCGTGAAGCGATGCATCCACACCCTCGTGCTCGCGCTGGCCGCCGTCACCGGTACCGCCGCCGCGGCACCGCTGGACGCGCTGCAGTCCTATTTCGAGTCCGTGAACACCCTGCGCGGCGCGTTCGTGCAGACCACCCGGGACGAATCCGGCGCCGTGGTCGAGCGCGCTACCGGGCACTTCGCCCTGCGCCGGCCCGGGGAGTTCGACTGGGTCTACGAGACGCCGTACGCCCAGCGCATCGTGGCCACCGGCGAGTGGCTGTGGGTGAACGATCGTGATCTGCGCCAGGTAACGGTGCGCCCGGTGGGCGACGTCCTCGGCGTGGGGCCGGCGCTGCTGCTGAGCGGCAGCTACGACGACCTGCGCGAGCAGTTCGACATGAGCGTCGGCGACGACGGCTGGATCCATCTGCAGCCGCGCAGCGACGACTGGAGCGTGCAGCGTGTGCGCCTGCACATGAACGACGGTGTGCCCAATGTCCTGCGGCTGGAGGACGGGCTGGGCCAGACGGTCCGCCTGGAGCTGTCGGCACTGGAGCGCAACGTCAGCCTGTCGGCCGACGTCTTCGCCACGGAGGTGCCCGAGGGCTCGGACCTGATCGCGCCGCCGGAGTACGAGGCGGGGCAGGGCGGCTGAGCGTCCGGCCGTCCGCGTCGTTTCACGGCGAGCCGGGGCCGCCTCCCCCTCTCCGCGGGACTAGGCGTGCCCGCCGCTGTCGGCCTGCTCGTCAAGCTGGCGGCGCCATTCCATGAGCTCGCGGAAGCGCCGTTCCTGGCCGTTCTCCGTGGGCCGGAAGAACGGCTCGGGGGTCAGGGTTTCCGGCCAGCAGTCGTGATTCCCGCCGGCCGGGTAGCCGTTCGGCTCGTTGTGCGCGTAACGGTATCCCTTGCCGTAGCCGAGCCCCTCCATGAGCTTTGTCGGCGCGTTGCGCAGGTACATCGGCACCTCCAGGTCCGGATGGGCGCGGACATACGCCTGCGCCGTCTTCCAGGCCCGGTCGATGGCGTTGCTCTTGGGCGCGACCGCGAGATGGATCGCCGCGTGGGCCAGAGCGCGCTGCCCTTCGTAGTCCCCGAGGCGCAGGTAGGCATCCCAGGCGCTGATGACCAGGGGCAGGGCACGGGGATCGGTATTGCCGACGTCCTCGGAGGCGATGGCGGCGAGCCGCCGGGCGACGTCCAGGGGGTCGCCGCCGCCGTCGATGAAGCGTGCGATGTAGAGCAGGGCGGCATCCGGACGCGACGAACGGATGGATTTGTGTACCGCCGAGAGCAGGTCGTAATAGGCATCGCCCTGGCGGTCCATGGCCGTGCCCTGATGGCCGAGGACGTCCTCCAGGGCATCCATGGTCAGGCGCTCGCCGGTCCCGTCCCGGGTGGTGAAGTCGGTCGCGGTCTCCAGCAGCCCCAGGGCGCGGCGCGCGTCGCCGCCGGCGGCGCGGGCGATGGTCTTCAGGGCGTCGCTGTCGGCACGGATGCCGCGCCTTCCCAGGCCCCGTTCCGCGTCGCCGAGGGCACGCTCCATGACCGTGACCAGCGCGTCCTCGTCCAAGGCCTTGAGGACGTAGACGCGGGCCCGGGAGAGCAGGGCGGAGTTGACCTCGAAGGACGGGTTCTCCGTGGTGGCGCCGATCAGGGTCAGCAGGCCGGACTCGACGTGAGGGAGCAGCGCGTCCTGCTGGCTCTTGTTCAGGCGGTGGATCTCGTCGAGAAACAGCACCGTGGCCTCGCCCGTGGCGGCACGGGCACGGTCCACCGCCGCCCGGAGCTCGCGGACGCCGGCCATCACCGCGGAGAGTCGTTCGAAGCGCGCCCCGGAGGCGGTCGCGAGGACCTCGGCGAGGGTGGTCTTGCCGGTGCCGGGCGGCCCCCAGAGGATCATCGAGCGGATCACGCCCGAGTCGACCATGCGCCGCAGGGGCTTGCCCTCGGCGACGAGATGGGGCTGCCCGGCGAAATCCGTCAGATCCCGCGGCCGCATGCGGTGGGCCAGCGGCTCGTGCTCGCCGCCGGCGCTGCTCTCGAAAAGATCCATCAACGCCTCGTTCCGCGCCGCCGTGCCGGCGCAATGACTCTGCCTGAACCGTTCCGGCCGGGACCGTATGCCCCGCACCGATTCGGGAACGCCGATTCTACCTGTCATCGCGCCGGTTCGCGCGCGCGGAGCCACGGTCGCTTCGCGCCGGCGGGTCGGGGCGGTTACAATCCCGTGCTGCGGCGATGACGCGCCCGCCGACGGCTTGGCCGGCCGGGCCCGTGCCCACCCGCGGCGCGGTTCGGGCGCCCCCGGGCCGAGTGTTGTAGAGAACCGGAGACACGGACAGACCTATGCTGGATGTAAAGACCCTGCGGGGCGACCTCGACGGTGTGGCGGCCCAGCTGCGCCGCCGGGGCTACGAGCTGGATACGAAGCGCTACCAGGCCCTGGAGGAGGAGCGCCGCACGCTGCAGGTGCGCACCCAGGAGCTGCAGAACGAGCGCAAGACCCGCTCCAAGGCCATCGGCCAGGCGAAGGCCGCCGGCGAGGACATCCAGCCGCTGCTCGACGAGGTCTCGGCACTGTCTGACCGGGTGAGCGAGGCGGAGGAGGGCCTGGCGGCGGTTCAGCGCGAGCTCCACGAGATCCATCTGGGGCTCCCTAACCTGCCGCATCCCGACGTGCCCGACGGCGACGACGAGTCGGACAACGTGCCCCTGCGCCACTGGGGCGAGCCGGCGGCGTTCGATTTCACGCCCCGGGACCACGTCGCCCTGGGCGCGCTCGCCAACGGCATGGACTTCGAGGCGGCGGCGCGTATCGCGGCATCGCGTTTCGTGGTCCTGCGCGGGCCGGTGGCCCGGCTGCACCGGGCGCTCGCCGGCTACATGCTCGACGTGCACACCCGCGAGCACGGCTACGAGGAGGTCTACGTCCCGTATCTCGTGGCCCCGCAGACCCTGGAGGGCACCGGCCAGCTGCCCAAGTTCGAGGAGGACCTGTTCGCCGTATCCGGCGACCACCCCCTGTACCTTATCCCCACCGCCGAGGTCCCGGTGACCAACCTCGCGGGCCAGCAGATCATCGAGGCGGCCGCGCTCCCGCTGCGCATGGTGGCACAGACCCCGTGCTTCCGCTCGGAAGCCGGCTCCTACGGCAAGGACACCCGTGGCATGATCCGCCAGCACCAGTTCGAGAAGGTGGAGCTGGTGCACATCAGCCATCCGGAGCGCTCGTACGAGGCGCTGGAGGAGCTCACCGGCCACGCCGAGCGCGTCCTGCGAGACCTCGGGCTCGCGTATCGCGTGGTCACGCTGTGCACCGGCGACATGGGCTTCGCCGCGGCCAAGACCTATGACCTGGAGGTGTGGCTGCCGGGACAGCAGGCCTACCGGGAGATCTCCTCGTGCAGCAACACCGAGGCCTTCCAGGCCCGGCGGATGCAGGCGCGCTGGCGCAACCCGGAGACCGGCCGGCCGGAGCCCGTGCATACGCTCAACGGCTCGGGTCTTGCCGTCGGGCGCTGCCTGATCGCGGTACTGGAGAACTACCAGGAGGCGGACGGCCGCGTGCGCCTGCCGGAGGTCCTGCGACCGTACTTCGGTGGCGCCGAATACCTGAGCTGAGTCAGTCGCCGAGCAGCGCGTAGACCGCGCCGGTGCCGCCGTCCACGCGGCGCGCCGAGCAGAAGGCGAGGACGTCGTCACGCTGGCGCAGCCAGCGGTCGACCTTGCCCTTGAGCACCGGGCCGTCGTTGCCGGAGCGCCGGCCCTTGCCGTGGATGATGCGCACGCAGCGCACGTCCCGCTCCCGGCATTCCTGGAGGAAATCCCGCAGCGCGCCGACGGCGTCCGCGGCGACCATCCCGTGGAGGTCGAGCTCGGCCTGAATCACGAAGCGTCCGCGTCGCAGGCGGCGCAGCACCCGGCGGTCGATGTCGTCGCGGAGGTAGCTCAGCGCCTCACCGCGCTCCGGACCGAGGTCGGTGTCGTCCTGCGGCGGGCGCAGCAGCTCCGCCATCACCCGGCTGTTGTCCGCGAGGCGCTGGCGGGGGACCGGCCGCGGACGCGGTGCCGCGGCGTCGTGCCGGCCGTCGTCCTTCAGGGGGCGGACGTCACGCATGGCCTCGCGAAAGAGGGTGGGGTCGCTGTCCCGATCATGCTCGCTCATCGTTCCCTCTGGGCTGACGCCGGTGTGCGCCGGTGGCGGCCTCGACGACATGCTACCTGTCTGCGCACACGCACCGCTACTGCTGGATGCGGCTCGCAGTCACGGTATACTGGCCGTCATTGTGACGGGCACTGGGGAGGCGCATGCGCATTCTGGTCAGCAACGACGACGGCTACCGCGCACCGGGACTGAGGGCCCTTGCCGCGGCGCTCGATCGGCATGCGGAAGTGGTGGTCGTCGCCCCCGAGCGCGACCGCAGCGGCGCTTCGAACTCCCTGACACTGGATACGCCGGTACGGGTCTGGCCGGTCCGCGAGGGGGTGTTCCGGGTCGAGGGGACCCCGACGGACTGCGTTCACCTCGCGGTGACCGGGTTGATCGACCCGGAGCCGGACATGGTGGTCTCCGGGATCAACGCCGGTGCGAACCTCGGCGATGACGTCCTCTACAGCGGCACCGTGGCGGCGGCGATGGAGGGCCGGCACCTCGGGCTGCCCGCGGTGGCCGTCTCCCTCGCCGGCAACGAGCCGACCCACTACGACACGGCGGCTGCCGTGGCCGAGAGACTGCTCGAGCAGCTGCGCCGCGACCCGCTGCCGGCGGACACGATCCTGAACGTCAACGTACCCGACCTGCCGCTGGAGCGCATCGCCGGTTTCGAGGCGACGCGGCTCGGCCAACGTCACCGCGCCGAGCCCGTGGTCCGCGATACCGACCCCCGCGGCCGGCCCATCTACTGGATCGGCCCGCCGGGGGATGCCGAGGACGTGGGCGCGGGAACCGACTTCGACGCCGTCCGCCGTGGCTACGTGTCGATCACACCGCTGCAGGTCGACCTCACGCGATACTCGGCACTGGAACAGATCGCCGGCTGGCTCGGGGGGCTGTCATGACCCCGGATCAGCTTCGCCGCGGCATCGGCATGACCTCCCAACGTACCCGCGAGCGGTTGGTGCGCCGCCTCGGCGACGCCGGTATCGGCGACCCCCGGGTACTCAACGTCATGCGTCACATCCCGCGCCACCTGTTCGTCGACGAAGCCCTGGCCAGCCGAGCCTACGAGGACACCGCGCTGCCCATCGGCCACGGCCAGACCATCTCCCAGCCGTTCGTCGTGGCCCGCATGACCGAGGCCCTGATCGCGAGCGGTGCCCAGCCGCGCTCGGTGCTCGAGATCGGCACGGGCTGCGGCTACCAGACCGCCGTCCTGGCCGCGCTGGTGCCGCGGGTGTTCACCATCGAACGGATCCGGGCACTCTACGGCAAGGCCAACGCCCATCTGCGCGAGCTCAGCGTGCACAACGTCCGTCAGCGCCTCGGCGACGGCTACGCCGGCTGGCCCAGTGAGGCGCCGTTCGATGCCATCCTCCTGACCGCGGCGCCATCCCATCTGCCGGAGACCCTGCTCGAACAGCTCGCCCCCGGCGGGCGCCTGGTCGCGCCAATCGGCGAATCCGGCGGGCAATCGTTGTGTGTCTACGAGCGTGACGGGGAGGGCGTGTCCGTGCGGCGGCTCTCGGACGTGAGCTTCGTGCCGATGCAGGCAGGCCTGGCGTGACGCGGGTGTTCTCGTGGCTGTACGACCGGACGCTCGCCTGGGCCGCCCACCGCCACGCCGCCTGGCTGCTGGCGGCGCTGAGCTTTGCCGAGTCGTCCTTCTTTCCGATCCCGCCGGATGTGATGCTGGCACCGATGGTGCTGGCGCGCCCGCAGCGGTGGTGGCGGCTTGCCGTTGTGACCACGCTCGCTTCGGTGGTGGGCGGGCTCGCCGGTTACGCCATCGGTGCGTTTGCACTGCAGGTCGTCGAGCCGTTGATCCACGACCTCGGCTACTGGTCCGCCTACCAGACCGCACGGACGTGGTTCGCGGCATGGGGGTTCTGGGTGGTGCTCGCCGCAGGCTTCTCGCCCATCCCCTACAAGGTGTTCACCATCGCCGCGGGTGCCATGTCACTGGCCCTCGCGCCCTTCGTGCTCGCCTCCGCGGTGGGGCGTGGCGCGCGCTTCGTGCTGGTGGCGGCGGTGGTTGCCTGGGGCGGTCCCCGCGTGGAGCCCTGGCTGCGCCGCTATGTCGACCGGATCGGCTGGGCGAGCGTGGCGCTGATCGTCCTGGCGGTGGTCGTCGTCCGGCTGTGATCCGGCTGGCCGCGCCGGCTCTGGTGATGATGCTTGCACTCGTGCTCGCGGGCTGCGCCGAGTTCGATTACGGCCGCTCACGGCTGCCGCCGGCCGGCTCCGCCGGCGATCCACCGGCGACCTACCGCGTCCAGCGCGGCGACACCCTTTACCGCATCGCCTGGCGTTACGGGCTCAGCTACAAGAAGGTGGCCCGCTGGAACCACATCGGGGCGCCGTACACCATCTACCCGGGGCAGCGCCTGACGTTGCGTCCGTCGTCCGGAGGCAGCCGTTCGGCGGCCACCTCGACGGGTTCCGGCAGCTCCTCCCGGAGCACACGCAGTGCGGGTACCCGCAGCAGCAGCCCCGCGCCGGAAACGAAGCCACCGGGCGACTGGCGCTGGCCGCTGAAAGGAAAGGTGCTGGAGGGCTACAGCGCGGGCGGCAGCGGCAAGCACGGGATCACGATCGGCACCGGCGGCGACGATACCGTCCGTGCCGCCGCCTCGGGGCGTGTGGTCTACAGTGGCAGCGGCCTGCGTGGTTACGGACGGCTCGTCATCGTCAAGCACAATGAATCCTACCTCACTGCCTACGCCTACAACCGGGAGCTGCTCGTCACCGAGGGCACGCGTGTCGACGCAGGGACGCCACTCGCGCACGCCGGCCGGACGCCGAAAGGTCATACCGGGATACATTTCGAGTTGAGGAGAAACGGTAACCCGGTGAATCCGTTGAAATATCTCCCGTCCCGCTAAGGCGGCTCCGAATCCCGCCCACGCCCCGTTGCTTCGCCTCCCGAGCAGGCATATATTGGGACCCATATAACGATAAGCCCGTTTTCCCGTGGAACGACCGGTTCCCTAGATGTCCGGTGCCGGCGTGTCGGTACCGGCGGGCATGGAGGAGCAACATGGCCAGTAAGCAGGCTCTTAGGGTTGAACCCGAGGCCGTAGTCCCGGTAGGCGGTATTGAGGAGGACGAGCTGCTGCTCGAGGAACCCGCCGCTGCCCCGGCTGCTGCCGGAGGCATCGCCGACGACGGGGAGAGCGCTACCGAAGAACCCGCCCCATCGCGCAGCCGGCGCGGAGAGGGGCACGAGCACACCGTCGACGCTACCCAGCTCTACCTCAACGAGATCGGATTCTCGCCGCTGCTCACCGCTGACGAGGAGGTCTATTACGCGCGTCGCGCCCAGCGCGGCTGCGAGGCGTCGCGGCGGCGCATGATCGAGAGCAACCTGCGCCTGGTGGTGAAGATCGCCCGGCGCTACATGAACCGCGGCCTCGCCTTCCTCGACCTGATCGAGGAGGGCAACCTCGGGCTGATCCGTGCCGTGGAGAAATTCGACCCGGAACGGGGGTTCCGCTTCTCCACCTACGCCACGTGGTGGATACGCCAGACCATCGAACGGGCGATCATGAACCAGACCCGCACGATCCGCCTGCCGATCCATGTCATCAAGGAAATCAACCAGTACCTCCGCACTGCCCGCCAGCTCGTCCACAAGCTCGACCACGAGCCCACCATCGAGGAGATCGCCGAGGCGATGGACCGGCCGGTGGAGGACGTTCGCCGCATGATGGGGCTCAACGAGGGTGTGACCTCCGTGGACGTGCCCATCGGCCGGGAGGCGGACAGGGTGCTGCTCGACGCGATCCCGGACGATACCAACCCGGATCCGTTCTCCGCGCTGGAGGACAGCGACGTGCTGGCACATCTTGACGCCTGGCTGGAGCAGCTCTCGGAGAAGCAGCGGGCGGTGGTGATGCGGCGCTTCGGGCTGCGCGGCCACGAGAAGGCCACGCTGGAAGAGGTGGGTAACGAGATCGGCGTCACCCGTGAGCGGGTCCGGCAGATCCAGATCGACGCCCTGCGCAAGCTGCGGGACGTCATGGAACGCGCCGGCTTTTCCCAGGACACGGTATTCGGATAGCCGGGGGCGGCCCCGGAGTCAGTCGATGAGGAGGGCGGCGGCGACCGGCCGCCCTTCGGCCATGAGGATGTTGTAGGTGCGGCAGGCCGCGGCGGTGTCCATCACCTCGAAACCGATGCCGCGCTCGAGAACGCAGAGCATGAGATCGCGGCCCGGGAAACGCTGGTGCCCGCCGGTGCCGAGCAGGATAACCTCCGGGTCGAGTTCAAGGACGACGTCCAGGTGCTCACGACGAAGGTCGTCGAAGCGCTGCGGCGGCCAGTCCGTGTCCAGGTGCTCGGGTGCCAGCACGAGGCTGTGCTCGTAACCGGTCTCGTTTACAACGATCCGGCCCGCATCGTAACCTCGAATGCGGAAGCTGCCGTCGCCCTTTTCTTCACTCAGCTTCATACCGGTCACGATAGCGAAGCGCGCGCCGCGGCGGCAAGGGCGCGCCGTCGGTCAATTGACAGCCTTCCGTACCGTGAGTAGCTTTTGGCCTCTATCTGAGCTCGTGACCGATACCCCCCGATCCGCGCGCCGAATCGGGGCTCGATACATTGCAACCATCACGCAGGGGCCCTGAGGTGAACGAGGAATTCCAGCGCATACGCCGGCTGCCGCCTTACGTCTTCAATATCGTCAACGAGCTCAAGGCCGCCGCACGGGCCCGCGGCGAGGATATCGTGGATTTCGGCATGGGCAATCCGGACCGCCCCACGCCGAGACATATCGTGGACAAGCTGGTCGAGGCCGCCCAGCGCCCGGACACCCATCGCTACTCCATGTCCCGCGGCATCCCGCGCCTGCGCAAGGCCATCTGCGACTGGTACGCGCGGCGTTATGACGTGACGCTCGACCGCGAGTCCGAGGCCATCGTCACCATCGGGTCCAAGGAGGGGCTGGCACACCTCGCCCTGGCCACGCTTGGGCCGGGCGACAACGTGCTGGTACCGAACCCGAGCTACCCGATCCACCCCTACGGCGTGGTCATCGCCGGCGCGGACCTCCGCCACGTGCCGCTGGTGCCCGGGGTCGACTTCTTCGAGGAGCTGGAGAAGGGGATCAAGGACACCTGGCCCAAGCCGAAGATGCTCATCCTCAACTTCCCCTCCAACCCGACGGGCAACTGCGCGGACCTGGAGTTCTTCGAGCGCGTGGTCGACATCTGCCGTGAGCACGGCATCTGGGTCGTCCACGACCTCGCGTACGCGGACATCGTCTTTGATGGCTACCAGGCCCCCTCGATCCTCCAGGTGCCCGGGGCGAAGGAGGTGGCGGTCGAGTGCTTCTCGCTGTCGAAGAGCTACAACATGCCGGGCTGGCGCGTCGGCTTCGTCTGCGGCAACGACAAGCTGATCGCCGCGCTCGCGCGCATGAAGTCCTATCTCGACTACGGCATGTTCACGCCCATCCAGGTCGCCGCGATCAGCGCCCTGGACGGCCCGCAGGACTGTGTCGAGGAGATCCGCGAGACCTACCGGCGGCGTCGCAACGCCCTCTGTGACGGGCTCAACCAGGCAGGCTGGGCGGTGGAGCGGCCGAAGGCGACCATGTTCGTGTGGGCGCCCATCCCGGAGCCCTACCGCGACATGGGCTCGCTGGAATTCTCCAAAAAGCTCCTCGCCGACGCAAAGGTGGCGGTGTCGCCGGGCATCGGCTTCGGTGACTATGGCGACGACCACGTGCGCTTCGGCCTGATCGAGAACGAACACCGCACGCGGCAGGCGATTCGCGGGATCAAACAGATGTTTCGCAGAGACGGTTACCTGAAGGAGGCGAGCTCTTGAAACCGGTGAAGGTCGGCCTTCTGGGCCTGGGCACGGTCGGCGGCGGCACGATTAACCTGCTGCAGCGCAATCGCGACGAGATCAGCCGCCGGGCGGGGCGCGACATCGAGATCGTGCACGCTGCCGCGCGGCATCTCGACCGCCCGCGCACCTGCTCCACCGAGGGCATCCGTCTGACCACCGACCCGTTCGAGGTGGTGGAGGATCCGGAGACCGACATTATCGTCGAGCTCATCGGCGGCGAGACCCTGGCCAAGGACCTCACCCTCCGCGCCATCGAACTCGGCAAGCACGTGGTCACCGCCAACAAGGCGCTGATCGCGGCAAGCGGCAACGAGATCTTCGAGCGGGCGCGGGAGCAGGGCGTGTCCATTGCCTTCGAGGCGGCGGTGGCCGGCGGCATCCCGGTGATCAAGGCGATCCGCGAGGGTCTGGTCGGCAACCATATCGAGTGGCTCGCCGGCATCATCAACGGCACCGCGAACTTCATCCTCTCGGAGATGTTCTACGCCGATCGCGAATTCGGCGATGTGCTCGCCGAAGCCCAGCGCCTGGGTTACGCGGAGGCGGACCCGACCTTCGACGTCGAGGGCGTGGACGCGGCGCACAAGCTCACGATCCTGGCGTCCATCGCCTTCGGTATCCCGCTGCAGTACGAGAAGGTGCACGTCGAGGGCATCTCGCACGTGGGCCAGGAGGACGTCGCCTACGCCGACGAGCTCGGGTTCCGCATCAAGCACCTGGGCATCGCGAGCCGCACCGAGACCGGCATCGCGCTGCGGGTGCACCCGACCCTGCTGCCCAAGCGCCAGCTGCTCGCGAGCGTCGATGGCGTGATGAACGCCATCATGATCCACGGAGACGCCCTCGGGCCGACCCTTTACTACGGTCCGGGCGCGGGCGCCGAGCCAACCGCGTCCGCGGTCGTGGCCGACCTGGTGGACGTGGTGCGCGAGTTCACCCTGGCCCCGGAGGACCGGGTGCCGTACCTCGCCTTCCACTCCCACGCGCTCTCGAACGACCCCGTCGTCCCCATGGACCGCGTGGAGACGGCGTACTACCTGCGCATGCAGGCGCTCGACCGCCCCGGTGTGCTCGCCGAGGTGGCACGGCTGCTCGGCGCCTCCGGCATCAGCATCGAGGCCATCATCCAGAAACAGCCGGCACCGGGCGCCGAGGACGTGCCGGTGATCATCCTCACCCACCGGGTCGAGGAGATGCAGATGAACCAGGCCTGCGAGGCCATCGAGGCGATGGAGGCGATCCGCGGCCAGGTGCATCGCATCCGGGTGGAAACACTGGAATAATGCGCCGGACCGCACCGCGGTCCATTCCCTGCACGCGCCCGTGCTGGTTGTCACTTGGAAGGACCTATGCCGTTCAGAACCCGCTACACCGGCCTCGTCAACAAGTACCATGACCGCCTTCCGCTGGCCGACGACGTGCGCGTCGTGAGCCTCGGCGAGGGCGCCACGCCGTTGATCCGGCTCAACAACATCCCGCGTACGCTCGGCAGCAACGTTGACCTTTACGTGAAGTACGAGGGGCTCAATCCGACCGGCTCGTTCAAGGACCGCGGCATGACCGTGGCCGTGACCCACGCCGTCTCCGAGGGCAGTGAGGCGCTCATCTGCGCGTCCACCGGCAACACGTCGGCCTCGGCGGCGGCATACGCCGCCCGGGCCGGTATCAAGGCCTTCGTGCTCATCCCGGACGGCAAGATCGCGCTGGGCAAGCTCGCCCAGGCGATCATGCACGGTGCGACGGTGCTGCAGATCCGGGGCAACTTCGACGACGGCATGCGCATCGTCAAGGAGCTCGCCGAGCAGGCCCCGGTGAGCATCGTCAATTCCGTCAACCCTTACCGTCTTCAGGGTCAGAAGACCGCCGCGTTCGAGATCGTCGAGGAGCTCGAGCGGGTGCCGGACTACCACTGCCTGCCGGTGGGCAACGCAGGCAACATTACCGCGCACTGGATGGGCTACTCGGAGCTCGCCCTCGGACCCCACGACCCGCCGACGGCGGCGTACCTGCCCTGCGGTCACCGCCCGTTCCACAGCGGTGTGGTCCGCGAGCGCCCGCGCATGGTCGGCTACCAGGCCAGCGGCTCCGCGCCGTTCCTGCGCGGCGGCGCGGTGAGCGAGCCGGAGACGGTGGCCACGGCGATCCGTATCGGCAATCCCCAGTCCTGGGACTACGCCTGGGCGGCCAGCAGCGAGTCCGGCGGCTGGTTCGACGAGCTCACCGACGAGGAGATCCTGGCCACCCAGCGCATGCTCGCCGACCATGAGGGCATCTTCTGCGAGCCGGCCTCGGCGGCATCGGTCGCCGGCACCCTGCGCGATGTCCGCTCCGGGCGGATCGAGGCCGGCAGCACCGTCGTGTGCACGCTCACGGGCCACGGCCTCAAGGACCCGGACGTGGCGAAGCAGCATGCCGACGGCGCAGTGAGCACCGTGGACGCGACCACCGGCGCGGTGAAAGACGCCATCCTCGGCCGTCTGTCCTGATAACACTGTGAGGGCGCCGCGCCTCGACTTCCTGGCACCGGGGCTGCTTGGGCCGCTGCCGCCGCAGCTGCGGGACCACCTGGCGCAGACGGGACGTGTGCCCGCCACGGAGCGACTACTGGCCCGTGCGTCCCGGCTGCGGGTGTCCGCCCCGGAAGGCATCGCCCCGTGGCCGTCCGCCTTCCCCGGCGCCGGCGCACTGGGGCTCGCCGGCGCCGGCGGCAGCCCGGACGAGGCCCTGTGGTACTGCGCCGACCCGCTCCATCTGCGCCCGGACCGCGACCGGCTTCTGGCCTTCGCCGGTGACGCGGCAAGCCTCGAGCCGGCGGAGGCGCAGGCCGTCGCCGACGCGTTCAACGGCCTGTTCCGCGAGGACGGGCTGACCGTGACCGCGATCGGATCCCGTCTGTTCCTGCGCCTGGTCACGCCGGCTCGCCCTGGCCCCGAGGTCGCCTCGACCCGTGAGCTGGCGGGCCGCTACATCGACGCCTTCCTGCCCGAGGGCGAGGACGGCCGTGCCTGGCGCGGGCTGCTCAACGAGACCCAGATGCTGCTTCACGGGCTCGCCTTCAACGCGGCCCGTGAGGACGCGGGCCGTCTGACGGTGAACGGACTTTGGTTCTGGGGGGGCGGCTACGCCCCCCACCCGGAGCCCGGCGGCGTCCTCGCTGGCAGCCGCACATTCACCGGCGACCCGGTGCTTGCCGGACTGGCGCTCGCCAGCGGCGGGGCGGCGCACGAACCGCTTGTCGACGACGGTCGCCTGCCCGAGGGGGACGGTCACGACATCGTCCACTGGGCGGCGCCGGACGCCGCGATCACCAGTGGCGACCTTGAGGGGTGGCTCGCAGCGCTGCAGCGCTTCGAGAGCCACTGGGTCCCAGCATTCACTGCGGCCCTGGCGTCCGGCCGCCGCAGCGAGATCCGGATCCATACCGGCGGCGTTCCGGGCTGGCGGTGCCGGCGCGGCGACGGCCACCGCATCTGGCGCCGGGTCCGCGCACTGGCCCACCACCTGGAGCGCGCCTGATGGCCGCACGTCTGGAGCGTCGCGCGATCACCGGCGATCCCGACCGCATGCCGCCGGACTGGCACCCGGTGCTCCGCCGGGTCTACGCGGCACGGGGTATCGACGACCCGGCCGATCTTTCCACGGCACTCGCGACGCTCGCCAACCCGGCCACCCTCGGCGGCGCCGACGCCGCCGCGGCGTTGCTCGCCGAAGCGGTACAGGGCGATCAGCGGGTGCTCTTCGTGGGCGATTTCGACGCTGACGGTGCGACCAGCTGCGCGGTGGGCCTACGCGCCCTCCGGGCGATGGGCGCGACGAATGTCGACTACCTCGTCCCCAATCGGTTCGAGTACGGCTACGGCCTGAGCCCGGAGATCGTCGAGGTCGCCCGCGAGCGCTCGCCGGATATCATCGTTACGGTCGACAACGGCATATCGAGCCTCGATGGTGTCGCCGCGGCGCGTGACGCGGGCATTCGCGTGATCGTTACCGACCACCATCTGCCCGGGCCGACGCTGCCGTCGGCTGATGCCATCGTGAATCCCAACTGCCACGGCGACCCGTTCCCGAGCAAGGCGCTCGCCGGCGTCGGGGTGGTGTTCTACGTCATGGCCGCGCTGCGCCGCCGCCTGGCGGCCGCGGACTGGTTCGACGCCAACGGCATGGCACCTCCCAACCTCGCGGCGTTTCTCGATCTGGTCGCCCTGGGCACCGTCGCGGACGTCGTGCCGCTCGACCGCACCAACCGCACCCTGGTCCAGCAGGGCCTGGCACGGATCCGCGCGGGGCAGGGCTGCCCTGGGATACAGGCGCTGCTGGACGTCTCCGGGCGCACCGCCGCCCGGGTCGTTGCCTCGGACCTCGGCTTCGCCCTGGGGCCGAGGCTTAACGCCGCCGGGCGCCTTGACGACATGTCCGTGGGTATCGAGTGCCTGCTGAGCGACGACCCCGCCCACGCCCGCGGACTCGCCGAGCGCCTTGACGGACTGAACCGCGAGCGCCGCGAGATCGAGGGGCGGATGAAGGCCGAGGCCGTGGCCCACGTGGACGAGCTGGTCGCGAAGATGGACGACGACGGTGTCCCGCCGGGCCTGTGCCTGGCACATCCGGACTGGCACCAGGGCGTCATCGGCATCGTGGCTTCGCGGGTAAAGGAGCGCTTCCACCGCCCGGTAATCGCCTTTGCCCCGGCAGGGGAGGAGGGCATGCTCAAGGGCTCCGCACGGTCCATTCCGGGATTGCACATGCGGGACGTGCTCGAGCGTATTGACACCCTCAATCCCGGGCTGATCCCGCGTTTCGGCGGACACGCCATGGCGGCGGGACTATCGCTGCCGGAGGCCCATCTGGAACGATTCCGGGAGGCCTTCGTGGAGACGGTAAAGTCCTGGGTCAGCGCCTCCGACCTGGACGCCACGGTACTCACCGACGGCACGCTGGCGCCGGATGAGCTCACCCTGGAGCTCGCGGCACGGCTGCGCAACGGCGGCCCGTGGGGCCAGGCGTTTCCCGAGCCGGTCTTCGAGGGGACGTTCGCCGTGCGTGAGCGCCGGATCGTCGGGGGCAGCCATCTCAAGCTGCGGCTCTCGCCGGTGGAGGGCGGGCCGGTGGTGGACGCGATCGCCTTCGGCGGCGCGGACCACGGCTGGGATGATCTGGACGGCGCGGTGCGAGCGGCCTACCGCCTGGACGTCAACGCCTACCGCGGCCGTGAACGCCTGCAGCTCGTCGTCGTGCACATGGAGCCGGCATAGCTAGCCCCCTGAATCCGGAATCCCGGCATGGCACACGGGCCCACGCGGCCGGCAACGGCCCGCCGGACGGGATCGCCGGGTCGGACAGAGCCAGGGGCCGTTCAGCCGTCGTCGGACGACTCCTCCGTCGCCGGCAGCTCCGGTCCCGCGAGGGGCATCAGCCGCACCGGCGTTGCCGCCGGCCAGGCCTTTCGCCAGGCATCCAGCCCGGTCTCGTCACCGGCATCGTCGCCGACCGGCAGGGACAGCAGGGTGACGTCGGCGAGCGTCCCCGCCGCCACCTTCTCCGGGGCGGGCGTCGCTGTCAGACGTCCGGCCACCACCACACGCGTGGGCATACCGTCACCGAGGCACCGGGCCGGCGACGGCCGCCAGGCCGTACCGCCGTCCGCTGCCGATCCCGCTGACGCCAGCCCTCGGGCACCGGCCAGCAGCTCCGCGGTTCGCAGGCCCGGGCGCGGGGAGAGCGTGACATCCGTCACCCGGTCGGCCCCGACAACGATGCGCAGCGTGTCCCCGGCGTCGGGACGGCCCATCTGTGAGAACAGGACCTGGGGCGGGACCGCGGCGGCGGCCGCCGGGTCCACCAGCAGGCAGTGGCGCGTCCCGGTCCCGGGGGCCGCGATTCCGGTGCCGGTGGCCAGCAGCGCCGCCAGTGCCGTGGCGCGGGTAATGCCACATCCCCTCACGTGGCGCCCTCCGGGGCCTCCGTGGTGGTCCCTGTTCGGCGGCGGCGTACGGCACGCTCAACGAACAGCGGCAGAAAGACGATCAGGTCGTAGAGCGCCAGGACGAGGCGGGTCAGGAATACGCAGGTTGCCGTGGCGAGACGCACGACCGCGTCCAGCACCCGCAGGAGCGCGACCGCGGCCGCCGTAATCGCGACCAGGCCCTGGCGCAGGGTGTTTTCGAGCGGTATGGGGATGAGCGCCACGACCAGGCTCAGGGTGAAGGCCAGACCCGCCTCGACCAGTGCCGGCGTCCACATGAATACGGGCGGTGCGATCGAGGCGGTGCCGCCGGCGAACAGCGCATCCCCGGCGGCATCGAGGGCGAATAGATAGTCGCGCGTGAGCGCCAGCGCGCCGGCCATCACCGCGAACAAGGCGAGCACCGTGCCCGCGAGGACTCCGAATCCCGTACGTATCGCCGTCCGCGCATTGCCCAGGGCCGGCACCATACGCGTCACCCGCGTGGTTTCCGCCAGCACGAAGCCGGCGAGGGCGGTGACACTGATGAACGTCGCTGACAACCAGGCGGAGAACGGTATTCCGGCAGGCCCGGTACCGGTGGCCGCGCCGATCTCGTTGAGCGGCCGCACGAGCAGGGCGTGCAGGGTCACGGCGGCGGTCGCGGTGACCGCCAGGGCAAGCAGGGCTCCGATCCAGCGGACCAGCGCCTGCCCGGCGGCGCGGCGGACCGGATCGCTCTCCCGCTGGCTCAGGCGCTCGAAGACCGCAATGCGCCGGTCCAGCGCCGCCGCACGGCCCTCGACACGCTCCACACCGCCGCGGATCGTCTCCAGCGTACGGCTCATGCGCCGCCAGATCGGCACCATGCGCCGGATCACCCGGTGCCGGCGATGACTGGCCGAACGGTAGCTCTGCAGGGTGTTGTGACAGGCGCGTTCCAGCGTGGCGTGCATGTCGTCCAGCACACGGGCCACGGACGGGTCGTCCGGGCGCTCCAGCGAGACCACGGAGTCCACCGCCCGAACCCACTCCGGCGGCCGTGGTGGTGTCTCCTCCGTCTGGCGGTAGTCCGCTTCCAGGTCCCGCAGCTGGCCGGTGAGCACCTGCTGGAGGTGGGGAAAGCCGGAGAGGTCCCGCTGTATCGTGTGCTCGAGATGGGCAAGCTCACGTTCGGTGCGCACGCGCGCACCCTCGCGGACATAGGCCACCAGCAGGCGGCGATAGGTCCGTCCGAGCCGCCGGCGGACGGCCGACAGCTGCGCATGGGCCCGCTGCAGGCCCCGGGCGAGGCCGGTGCCGCCCACCCGGATGCACCGGCGTGCCGGTCGCCTCGCCAGGTAGAGCACGGCCACGGTCACGACCACCCAGAACAGGGCGGACAGCCACGGATTGTCGAGCGGAAACTGCACAAGCCGCTGCATTCGAGAGAAATCCCCGCGTTGGCCCGGTGGCCCTACACTCTGCGATGCCGGGCCGAGGAGGGCAAGACCCGCGGCGGGGGTTACTCCTCCGCCGCCGCCGTATGACGTGCCGGATCCGAGCCGGTCAGCTCGGCCAAATCGGCGGTGATGCGTGCCCCTTCACGCAGCACCAGATCCGGACGATTGTCGTCGGAGAGGTCATCCAGGCTCTCCACCGGGGAACGGCCCAGCGCCTCGAGCTCACGGTTGACCGCTTTGAGCCTCGCGGCCCGGGCCTTGTCGGCCCTGTCACGACGCACCGCCTCGTCCAGGGATACCGTGGTATCCGCCTGGGCCGCCTCCTGCCGGGCCACCTCGCCGGCCAGCGCCTGCAGGGCCGGATCGGTCTTCATCCGCTCCTCGTGGCGCTCGCGCAGGCGCTCGAGAGGCAGCGGGGCAGCACGATGGTGGAACGCCACGTCATCGATCTCGTCCCAGGGCAGAGGGTTGTCCGTGGCACGTTCACCGGTCTCGTCCGGGCTGGCGATGGGCAGATCGATGTCAGGCTCGACACCGCGAAGCTGGGTGCTGTGGCCGGTAATCCGGTAGAACTTGGCCACCGTCATCTTGAGCCGGCCGGTGGGCTCGTCGCCGTCCAGCCCGAAACGCTCGAGGTCGACGAGGGTCTGCACCGTTCCCTTACCGAAGGTGCGGTCGCCGGCGATGACCGCACGGCCGTAGTCCTGCAGTGCGCCGGCCACGATCTCCGAGGCGGAGGCGCTGAAGCGGTCGACCAGTACCGTGAGCGGCCCGTCGTAGGCGGTGGTGCCGTCGTCCTTGTCACGCAGGACTTCGCGGTCGCCGCTGCTGCGGCGGACCTGGACCATCGGCCCCTCGGGCACGAACAGACCGGCCACGCGGGTCGCCTCCTCCAGGGAGCCGCCGGCATCGCCGCGCAGGTCGAGCACGATGCCGTCGACCTTGCCGTCGAAACCGTCGATGAGGTCGGCGACGTCCCGTGAGGTGCTGCGATAGTCTTTCTTACCGGCCTCGGCCGCCTGGAAGTCCATGTAGAACGCGGGGATGGTGATCACGCCGATCCGCCGGGCGTTGAGACCCTCGTCCACATCGATGACCCGCGAACTCGCGGCCTGCTCCTCCAGCTCGATGCGGTTGCGGGTGAGCTTCACCACCTCGGGGGAGGCGCTGCCACCGGCCTCGCTCGGGAGCACGCGCAGGCGCACGACGGATTCGCGCGGACCGCGGATCAGCTCGACAACGTCCGAGAGCCGCCAGCCGACTACGTCCACCATCCGGCCGTCGCCCTGGGCGACGCCGATGATTCGGTCGCCGGGGGAGAGCTCACCGCTGCCCGAGGCGGGCCCGCCGGGGATGAGCTCGACGATCTCGGTGTACGCCCCTTCGCCCTTGAGCAGCGCGCCGATGCCCTCCAGCGACAGACTCATGTTGATGTCGAAGTTCTCGGAGCGACGCGGTGAGAGGTAGCTGGTGTGCGGGTCATAACGCCCGGCCCAGGCGTTCATGAACGTCTGGAAGATGTCTTCCGGGCGATACTGACCGAGCGTCCGTGCCATGCGCTCGTAGCGTCCGCGCAGGGTCTCCCGGACCTTCGACCAGGGCGTGTCGTTGAGCCGCAGGGTGAGGGCGTCGTGACGCACGCGCTTGCGCCAGAGCGCGTCCAGCTCGTCGCTGCTGGCCGCCCAGTCCGCGTCGTCCCGGTCGAGCTGGAATCGCCCTTCGCCGTTGCGGATGAAGTCCCCGTCGAGGAGCGACAGGGCATAGTCAACGCGCTCGCGGACCCGCTGGTAGTAGCGGTTGAAGATCTCCCACGCCGGGTCGAGCCGGCCGTTGCGCACCATCTCGTCGAGCTCGGTGCGGTAGCCCGAAAACGACTGGATGTCACTGGCAAGAAAGTAGTAGCGCTGCGGGTCGAGGGCGTCGAAGTACGCCCGGTAGACGGCCCGCGAGAGGTCGTCGTTCACCGCCTGGTCACGGATATGGTACTGGCTGAGCAGCTCGGCAATCAGCCGGGCCTCCCCCTGCTGCAGCGACGTGGGACGGGGCAGCGACTGGGCAGTCGCCGCCCCCGTCAGCGCCACCGCGAGGATCGCGGTGGCCAGGACCGAGAAGAGACGTTTCATGGGCTTACCCGTTGTGATGATCCTCTGAGCGTTCGAGGCTGCGCGCCACGACCTCGCCAACATCCTTGGACAGCGCCGGACGCGCTTCGATCCGTTCGAGCGCGGCCCGCATGGCCTCACTGCGCCGGGGATCGTAGCGCCGCCAGCGGCTCAGCGTCTTGGCCAGGCGCGCGGCGACCTGCGGGTTCATCCCGTCCAGCTCGATGACCCAGTCCGCGAGGAAAGTGTAGCCCGCACCGTCCGCGCGGTGGAAACGCACGGCGTTGCCCTGGCAGAACGCACCGATCAGCGAACGCAGGCGATTGGGGTTGCGCGGATCGAATGCCGGGTGCGCGGCGAGGGCGCGCACGCGCTCGAAGGCGTCCTCGCGGCGGGAGAGCGCCTGCACGCGGAACCACTTGTCCAGCACTAGCGGATCGTCGCGCCAGCGCTCCGCGAACGCCTCCAGCGCGGCCTCGGCCTCCGCATCCGGGCGGTCGGCGAGCAGGGCGAGGGCGGCCATGGTGTCGGTCATGTTGTCCGCCTCGCGGTAGTGCGCCAGGCAGCGTGCCAGCGCGTCGTCCTCCACCGTGGCGAGGTAGTCGAGGGCGACGTTGCGCAGCCGCCGACGGCCCATGTCCTCCGCCTCGGGCCGGTAGGGGCCATCGACCGCATTGCGGGTATAGACCGTGCGGAGGTCCGCGGCGAGGGCGCGGGCGAGGGCGGCGCGGAGGTGTTCGCGCGCCTCGTGGATCGCGTCGACCTCGATGACCGCCATCTGCTCGGCGATGAAGCCCTCGCCGGGCAGGGTGAGGGCCTCGGCGACGAGCGCGGGGTCCGCCGCCGTGTCGTTGAGTGTCTCGCGGAACGCATCGACGAACGTCGCAGGGACCTCGCCGACACCATTCTCCACCCAGCGCAGCAGGATGCGCGTCGCCAGGCGCTGGCCGGCCTCCCAGCGGTTGAAGGCGTCGCTGTCGTTGGCGAACAGGAAGGCCAGCTGCTCGTCGGTGTAGTCATAGTCCAGACGCACCGGTGCGGAGAAGCCGCGGAGCAGAGACGGTACCGGCCGTTCCGTCAGTCCCTCCACCACGAAACGCTGTTCCGGCTCGCGCACGTCCAGCACACGGGTGCCCGGCGCCGGGGCATCCGTCTCGCCGGCGAGACGGACCGGCAGGTCGGCGCCGTCCGCCCCGACCAGGCCGATCGCGAGCGGGATGTGCAGCGGCGCCTTATCCGGCTGGTCCGCCGTCGGTGCGGTCTCCTGGGTGACGGTCAGCGTGAGGCGGCCGTCTGCCGGGTCGTACTCGTCGCTGACACGCATCACCGGGGTGCCCGACTGGTTATACCAGCGGGCGAACTGGCCGAGGTCGACGTCATTGGCGTCCGCCATCGCCGCAAGGAAGTCCTCGCAGGTCACCGCCTGGCCGTCGTGACGCCGGAAATACAGGTCCAGTCCGCGGCGGAACCCCTCCTGGCCCAGGAGGGTGTGGTACATGCGGATGACCTCGGCGCCCTTCATATACACCGTCGCGGTGTAGAAATTATTGATCTCGGCGTACGCGCCCGGGCGCACGGGGTGCGCCATGGGGCTGGCGTCCTCGGGAAACTGGGCGGCACGCAGGGTACGTACCTCCTGGATGCGGCGCACCGCCGGCGCGCCGCGGTCGGCGCTGAATTGCTGCTCGCGGAAGACCGTCAGCCCCTCCTTGAGGCTGAGCTGGAACCAGTCGCGCAGGGTGACGCGGTTGCCGGTCCAGTTGTGGAAGTATTCGTGGCCGATCACCGCCTCGATATTGGTGTAGTCGGCGTCCGTGGCGACGTCGGGCCGTGCGAGGATGTACTGGGTGTTGAAGATGTTCAGCCCCTTGTTCTCCATCGCCCCCATGTTGAAGTCGCCGACCGCTACGACGAGGTAGTTGTCGAGGTCGCACTCGAGCCCGTAGGTCCGTTCGTCCCAGGCCATCGCCGCCTTGAGCGAACGCATGGCGTGGGCCGTGCGCCCGGCGTTGGCGTGCTCGGTGTAGATCGCCAGGCGGATATCACGCCCGGAGGGGGTCGTGTGCCGGTCCTCGTGGCAGTGCAGGTCGCCGGCGACCAGCGCGAACAGGTAGCTCGGCTTGGGGAAGGGGTCGTGCCAGCGCACCCAGTGACGGCCGTCGTCGAGCTCGCCGCTACCCACCGGGTTGCCGTTGGACAGCAGTATCGGACAGGCGCCGCGATCGGCGGTGATGGTCACGGTATACCGTGCCATCACGTCGGGACGGTCCGGGAAATAGGTGATCCGGCGGAAGCCCTCGGCCTCGCACTGGGTGCAGAACATCCCGCCGGAACGGTACAGCCCCTCCAGCCGGGTATTGTCCTGGGGCCGCAGCCGCGTGGTGACGGACAGGGTAAAGCGCTCCGGCACGCCGGCGAGCGTCAGCGAGCGCTCGTCGACGTCGAACTCGGTGGCGTCCAGGGGGCGGTCGTCGATGGCCAGCGCCTCCAGCGCGAGGTCCTCGCCGTCCAGCACCAGCGGCGAGCCGGGTGCCGTATGCCCCGCGCGGTGCACTTGCAGCCGTGAATAGACGAGGGTCTCCTCGTCGCCGAGCTCGAAGTCCAGGGCCACCTCGTCGACAAGGTAGGCCGGGGACGTGTAGTCACTGAGGTAAACGGTGGCGGGCTCGGTGCTCATCGATTCTCCCAATTCCGGTTTCGGGTCCGCGGCGACGGATCCCCGATGTCCTGGACCAGGACACTAGGGTATCGCCCCAGACCGGTATGGCCTAGGGACGCCTTGCACGATTGACCGGTGACGGCCACCGCCGTTCCGCACCGCGCCATGCCGCCCCCCGGGGCCTCTGTTAGACTGCATCGCTTTCGGGCACAGGGGGCAGGGCATGAGCTCCTCCGGCGACATGGCGGGACAGACATCGACAAGGCCAGGCGTGGCAACGGCGCTCTGCGTGTTCGTGCCGTTCGCCCTCGGCTATTTCCTGTCCTACATCTACCGAACGGTCAATTCCGTGATCGCCCCCAACCTGGTGGCGGACACGGGTATCAATGCCGCCGACCTGGGGCTGCTCACCAGCGCGTTCTTCCTGGCGTTCGCCGTTGCCCAGCTGCCGCTGGGGATGCTGCTTGACCGTTTCGGCCCGCGGCGGGTCGAGGCCGCATTGCTGCTGATCGCAGGGCTCGGCGCGTGGCTGTTCGCCCAGGGGGACTCGCTGGTCAGCCTGACCGTCGGGCGCGCGTTTATCGGTCTCGGCGTATCCGGCTGCATGATGGCCGCGTTCAAGGCCTTCGTGCAGTGGTTCCCGGCGCGCCGGCTGCCGTTCATCAACGGCTGCCTGATGGCGGTGGGCAGCACGGGCGCCCTCGCCGCAACCGCCCCGGTGGAGTGGCTGCTCGGCTTTACGAGCTGGGAGATGCTGTTCATCGGTCTCGCGGGTTTTTCCGTGCTCATCTCGCTGACACTGCTCCAGGTTGCGCCGGAACACGAGGAGGCCCCGGCGCATCTGGGCCTGGGACAGCAGCTCGGTGGGATTGCCAAGGTCTTCCGCGACCGCTATTTCTGGCGGTTGGCACCGTTCACGGTTGCCTCGCAGGCGGCGTTCCTCGCCATACAGGGGCTGTGGGCGGGGCCGTGGCTACGGGACGTGGCCGGGCTGGACCGCGGCGGCGTGGCCCTGCATCTCACCGGGCTGAGCCTGGCGGTGGTGGCCGGCTTCCTGCTCTCCGGCACCGTGGCGACCCGGTTCGCGCGGCGCGGGGTGGCACCGGGGACCGTCGCCGTGTGCGGCATGACGGGCTTCCTGCTCGTCGAGATCGCGCTGATCCTCTCCGGCGGCGCCTTCCCGCTGATGCTGTGGATGGCCTTCGGTCTCCTCGGCACCTCCGGCACTGTGCCGTACGCCGCGCTCTCGCAGCACTTCCACGGCCAGCTGGCCGGACGCGCGAATACCGCGCTGAATCTGCTGGTGTTCGTTGGCGCGTTCGCGGTGCAGTGGGGCATGGGCGGCGTACTTCACCTCTGGGAGGATCCGGCGACCAGCACTTACGGCGCTACCGGTTACACGGTCTGCCTCGGGACGCTGGCGCTGTTGCAGTCCGCCGGCCTGGTCTGGTTTGTCCTCGGCCGGCGGGGACAGGCCTGATGTTCGGTACCTGGACGGACTGGCTGGACGCCATGGCGGCAGGGCCGGTGCCGTCGCTGGAGGTGCGTCACCCGGGTCTGCCTGTGCACCGGCGCCGCTCACCGCCGGTGATCCTCGTCCACGGTGCGTATGCGGCCGCCTGGTGCTGGCAGGCCCACTGGCTGGACCACCTGGCCTCGGCCGGCGTGCCCGGCCTCGCAGTGAGCCTGCGCGGCCACGGCGACAGCGGCGGACGCCTGGATACCGCCGGCATCGCCGCCTACGTGGCGGACGTCGAGTCGGTAATGGCCCGGACCGGGGAACCCTGCATCCTCGTCGGCCACTCCATGGGCGGGTTCGTCGTGCAGCGCCTGATCGAGCGCGCGCGGCACGAGGTTGCGGCAGCGGTGCTGCTGGCACCGGTCCCGCCCACCGGGCTGCTGGGCTCCGGCCTGCGCCTGATGGGGCGCGACCCGATGCTCGCCGGCCAGCTCTCGATGCTTCAGGGGGCCGGTCCGGCGCTGGTGGATATCGACGTGGCCCGCCGCGCCCTGTTCTCACCGCGGGTCCCGGACGCAGTGGTCGAGCGTTTCGCGCCGCTGATGCAGCGGGAATCGCCCCGGGCGTTGTGGGAGATGACGTTCGGACCGTTGCCGAGTGCCGCGGCGCTGCGCCGGGCCGGGGTGCCGACACTGCTGGTGGCCGCCGCGGAGGACGCGCTGTTCGCACCGGAAGAGCTGCGCTCCGCGGCGCAGCAGATCGGCGCGGACTACGAACTCGCCGGCCGGGTGGGACACGGCATGATGCTGGAGCCGCACTGGCAGCCGGTGGCCGACAGGGTCCTGCACTGGCTCCGCGCGGCCGGCGTCTACCAGCGGTAGCGGTCCCACATTTCCGGATTGGCCCAGTTGCGTGGGCTCAACCAGTCCGGCGTCGTCTTGTAGGTGGAGATATCGAATTCGAACAACCGCACCTCGCGTCGGCCTTCGACGCAGTCGCCGAGATGGACATAACCGAGACCGACGAGGTCACGCCGCCGCCAGGGCGCGGCGGCGCCATCATGGGTAGCCACCAGCACGTGCCTCGCGCACAGGTCGCGCAGGCGGGCCAGGATCACGGCGGCGTCTTCTCCAGCGGGCCCGGTGGCGGCGTCCGCCAGAGCCAGATCGAAGCGCACGCCCGGCTGCAGATGTCCCAGCGCATCGTCGGCGGCGAGCGTCGTAGTGATCGCGTGCCAGCGCTCTTCCGGCGCCAGTCCGCCTCCGACGGCAACGATGGACGCCGGCGTCAGCGCCTCGATGATGGCGCTCAGCCGCGGTGCGAGCTCGGGCAGGGTGTCGCTCATGGTAGTCCCGTTACACATGGGTGACGGCAAGCGTAACACGGTGGCCGGGGCGGCCGGCTGGCAAAACGTGCCGCGAGCGACCATGCTTGGCAGGTCGCCAGCGGAGGGCGGCCGGGGGTCGCGACTCGCGGGCAGGTCCGCGGGCCTGTGTGCCCGCGTCCATGACGACACCATCGTATGGCAGCGACGGGGTCGGGATGGGATAATCCCGCGCCGTTTTCCGAGCTGGGGGTGACGACGATGAGCATATCCACCGATACCGAACCGCGTAACCGCTTCCGCAGTGAATTCTCCGCGGCGGAGGTAACCTTCCGCGAGCAGGGCAGCCGGCGGATCCAGCAGGGGGCCGACCTGCAGATCGCCGCCGAGCGGGTCACCTTCGAGACGGACGCCGCCGTGGTCCCCGGCGCGGGCCTGCGCCTGCGCGTGCCGGAGCGCCCCGACGAGCCCCATCCGCTGGAAGCGGTCATGGAGGTGGAACAGGTCGACGTCCGCCCCGGCAACCGCTTCCGCGTCAGCGGCCGCCTGCGCCGCGACGACTGATCGCCCTCAACCCGCCCCGCACGCCGCCGGGGCGGCCACCGCCGGCCTGGAGTGCGCCGTTGTACCGCCTGATCCGTCCGCTGCTGTTCTCACTGGATGCCGAACGTGCCCACGAGCTGACCCTTGCCGGCCTCGACCGGCTCCATGCCCTGGGGCTGAACGGGCTGGCCGCGCGGCCGCCCGCCGGTGACCCGGTCACGGTCATGGGCCTGCGTTTCCCCAACCCGGTGGGACTGGCGGCCGGCCTCGACAAAAACGGCGACCACGTCGACGCCCTGGGTGCGCTGGGCTTCGGCTTCGTCGAGGTGGGCACGGTGACGCCGCGCCCGCAGCCGGGGAACCCGCGCCCACGACTGTTCCGCCTGCCCGGCGATACCGCCCTGATCAACCGTTTCGGCTTCAACAACAAAGGCGTGGACCATCTGGTCGGGCGCCTCCAGGCACGGCGGTTCGAGGGCGTCGTGGGGGTCAACATCGGCAAAAACCGGGACACCCCGCTGACCGCCGCGGTGGACGACTACCGGCACTGCCTGGAACGGGTCTACGCCCACGCGGACTACGTCGTGGTGAACGTGTCGTCACCGAACACCCCCGGCCTGCGCGAGCTCCAGGGCGGCGATCACCTGGGCGCGCTGCTCGAGGCGGTGTGCGAGACCCGGGAACGTCTCACCGGCCGGCACGGCCGACGCGTCCCGCTGGTGATCAAGATTTCGCCCGACATGGCCGCGGGCGAGGTCGCGGTCATGGCCGAGCGCGTGCTCGCCTGCGGCATCGACGGCGTTACCGCGACCAACACCACGCTGTCCCGGGACGGCCTTACCGATAGCCGCATGGCCGCCGAGACCGGGGGACTGAGCGGCGCCCCGCTGCGTGACCGCGCCGGCCGCACGCTCACGCAACTCGCCGGGGCGCTCGATGGCCGGGTCCCGCTGATCGGTGTCGGGGGTATCACCTGCGACGATGACGCGGCGGCACGGCGCCGGGCCGGGGCGGCGCTGATCCAGCTCTATACCGGCCTGATTTACCGGGGGCCGGGCCTGATTGGCGAGTGCGCCAGGGCGCTCCGGGACGAGTCGCTGCGACCGTCGCCGGCCGAGACGTAGCGGCAGGACACTTCCCACCCCCACGGATCACGGTGGGGGGCCTGCCGTGCGTAAAGACATCCGGTGATCCCGACCCGCTGCCTTGTCCGCTCGGTGCGCGTTGCGCACCCTCGACGATCACGCCCAAGAGTTTGCACTAATGCAAACTCAATCCCCGCCTATATGGAATTTTTTGCATTCAGGAACAGGCTTACGCTTCCCGGAACACGCTGATCACGGCGTAGTGCGGTTCGACCCGGCAATCGGTAGCGGGCGGACGCGGGATCGCGACATCAAGGGAGGTCGCCATGAATGCGGAAAACCGGAAGGTGCCCACACCTGACAACGATTTGCGTACCGGCACGTTGATGCACCAGAGCCTGGAGATGCAGGCTGCCGCTCGCGGTGCCGTCACGCTGTACCTGATCAGCGCAGCGTTGCGGGCCTTGTTTCGCGCCGCGCGCGCGCTCCGACGGCGGGCCCGCCGCCGGGACGGCGGGGCGGCGGCCTTACCGCAGCGGTGCCGCGGCACTCCGTAGGGGAGTGGCCGGTGCAGGCGGGCGGGGCATCGTAATGCCCGTACAACCATGATCCCGGGGCGAACCGCGGTGCCGGATCAGCCGTGGCCGGAGAGACGGTCCTGCAGGGCGCGCACCGCCTCGCGCATGAACGTGGCAAAGGCCCGGATGCGCGCCACCCCGCGAAGATCCGGATGCATCAGGATCCACAGGTCCATGGCAAGCTCCGGCACCGGTGCAGTCAGACGAGTGAGGCGCGGCTCGGCGTCGCCGAGATAGCAGGGCAGCACCCCCGCGCCGATCCCCTCCCGCACCGCCGCGTACATGCCGACCAGGGTGTCCGCCCGGAACCGGCAGCGCCCATCGTGGCCACTCGCGTCCATCCACCGGATCAGCTCCCGCTGACTCCAGCTCTCGTCCGGCCCGATCCAGTCCAGCTCTTCCGGATCCGGGGACGAGGACGGATCGGTCACGAGATCCCGCGAGACATACGCCGCCTGGGCCAGGGTGCCGATACACTGGCCGACGAGGTGCTCCGGCGGCCGCCTGGTCACCCGCAGGGCGACATCCGCCTCGCGCCGGGGCAGGCTGAACAGCACGTCCGACACCGAGACTTCCAGGGCGATGTCGGGTTCGAGGCGGCGGAAACGGGCGAACAGCGGCGAGAGCAGACCGAGAAGCAGGCTGTCCGTGGTGGTCACCCGAACGGTACCGGACGGCCGCAGGTCCTGACCGACGACCCGGCGCTCCACCGCGAGGACCTCGTCCTCGACCCTTTTGCCCGCCGCGGCGGCCTCCTCGCCGGCGGGCGTCGGCGTGTAGCCGCTTCGCTGGCGTTCGAACAGGCGCACGCCGAGACGCCGCTCCAGGTCACCGAGGCGGCGATAGACGGTGGCGTGACTGACCCGGAGCCGGCGTGCCGCCCCGGACAGGGAACCCGTACGCGCAATCGCCAGGACCAGCCGGAGGTCGTCCCAGGGGAGGCGCTGTTCACTCATGCATGGAACATGGTCGGTTCGTCACTGAATCCGTTCCTCTGCGACAAAGCTAACGCAGCAGGAGCCCCCGGTCGACCAATGAAAGGGCGGCGTCACGGCCGATGCGGCCGGCTAGCCCAGCGGGGTCAGCAGTGCATGGAGGAAGTGGCCCGCCAGCCGCGGCTCCAGCACGAGCATGAACACCACGCCCCAAGCGGCCCCGGCGAGATGGGCACCATGGTTGATGTTATCCGATGCCTGGCGGTCGGCCCAGACCGAGTAGCCCACATACGCGACGGCGAAGATGATCGCGGGTACCGGCAGGAAAAACACCAGCAGGGTCGACCACGGCTGCAGCAGGATATAGGCGAACAGGACCGCGGATACCGCACCGGAGGCACCCAGGCTGCGGTACAGGCGGTCGTGGCGGTGACGCATGTGCGTCGGCACGATGGCGACCACGATCCCCGCGAGGTAGAACAGCGCGTAGCCCGGCGCGCCGATGTAGGGCACCAGCACCTGCTCCATGACCCGGCCGAAAAAGTAGAACGTCACCATGTTGAACAGCAGGTGAGCGCCGTCGGCGTGAATGAAGCCGTGGGTGAGCAGCCGCCACCACTCGCCCCGCGCCACGCCCGGAGGCCAGTAGATCAGCGCGTCGAACAGCGTGGGGCGCTGCCAGGCGGCGAGGGAGACGGCGACGGTCACGCCGATGATCAGCAGGGTCACAGTCATTGAGGGCATCCCGGTTCCTTGGCGGACGATGCGTTCAGTATGGGGGCGGCGCCCGTGATTCCGAAGGCGGTGGCGGGTCGCCGATAACGGCGTCATTTGTGAAAGCGCATCCGATATGCTTTAGTAACAGCTGCTTGGGGGACAAAGCGTGAATGCGCTCGAAACGGGGCCCCGACCACTAACGGCCCCAACGGGGTGATCCTGCCCTGAAAAAAGAAACCAAGGGGCACTAATTCATGGCTGCTGTTGAGCACGGCGGAGAGGGCTCGATTCTGATCGCCGACGGCGAGCCCGCCGTGGCCATGGCGACATCCAGCAACCTCCAGACCGCCGGTCTCAGCGTCCGTGGCGTGGTCCACAGTCTGGAGGGCGTGCGTGAGCATCTGCGGGCATGCATCAATGATCCCCGTAGCAACATGCTCCTCGCCGTCGTGGGCGAGACACTGCTGGGCGAGGCGGACAGCCGTCCAGGCCGGGATCTGCTGGCGCTGGCGCAGGAGGCGGGGGTCGGCCTGGTCCTGCTGCGCCGCTCCCGCGCCGGCGTGCGTCCCGGCGATCTGGCGGCTGCCCGGGAGCGGGGGCTTCTCGACGTGCTCACCACCGGTGAGGCGCAGGAGGGCATGGCCCACCGTTTCTCGCTGCTGCTCTGGACCCAGGCCGAACACCGTGCGTTGCGCCTGCGCGAACGGGCACTGGAGTCCGAGGTCTCGGAGCTGCGGGTCATGGAGTCGCGGCTCGAGCACCTCGTCTATCACGACGATCTCACCGGTCTCTGGAACCGCCGTCGTCTCAAGGAGGCTATCGAGCTCGCGATCTTTCGCGCCACCAGCCTCGATCGCCCGTGCTCGCTGTTGCTCATCGACATGGACCGGTTCAAGCTGGTCAATGACCTGGAAGGGCATGAAGCCGGCGATCGCTTTCTCGTCCAGGTCTCGCGTCTGCTGCGCCGGCACGCAAGCCGTACCGATACCGTCGCCCGGATCGGTTCCGACGAGTTTGCCGTCCTCCTGGAGAACCTCACCGCCGAGCAGGCCCTCGAGCGGGCAGAGGTCATACGGGGCGAGCTTGAAGGCCATGGCTTCCAGCATGGCGGTCGCCAGTACCGCACCTGCGCGAGTATCGGTGTCGCCGGGGTCGAGTCGGGCAGCGGTGGGGCGACGGTCAGCGAGCTGATGGCAAGGGCCGATCAGGCCTGTTTCGTGGCCAAGCAGCACGGCCGCAATCGCGTGCACGCCTACAGTGAGGGTGACCCCGAGCTGGACTACCTCCGGCGCGACCACACCTGGGCACCGCTGATCCGCGAGGCGATCGAGCGCGACCGGCTGTTCCTGTGCTTCCAGCCGATCGTGCGTACCCGCGACGGGCGCATCACGCACTACGAATGCCTGCTACGCATGCGCGACCGCGACGGCAATGTGTGCATGCCCGGGGAGTTCATCCCCGTGGCGGAGCGCACCGGCCTCATACACCGCCTCGACATGTGGGTGGTCGACCGGGCGCTGGATTTTCTTGCCGCCCAGCCGCGCGGCGAACGCGACGTCCGTGTCTCGGTGAACCTCTCCGCCCACGCATTCCTCAACCGCGAGCTCTTCGACCTCCTGGCCCGGCGGCTGGAGATGAGCCGCGTGCCTTCGGACCGCCTGCTCTTCGAGATCACCGAGACCGCGGCGATCGAGAACATGGCGCGCAGCCGCGAGCTGATCGCCCGGCTGCGGGCCCTGGGTTGCCGTTTCGCGCTCGACGACTTCGGCTCGGGGTTCAGTACCTTCAACTATATCAAGCACTTCCCCGTGGACTACCTGAAACTCGACGGCAGCTTCATCGTTAATGTGGCCAACGATCCGGTGGATCAGGCCCTGGTGCGCCACATGATCTCCATCGCGCGCAGTCTCGGTAAGGAAACCATTGCCGAATTCGTCGAGACCGAGGCCGCATTCGAGGCCGTGCGCAAGCTCGGCGTCGATTACGTCCAGGGCCATTATCTCGGCGAGGCCCGCGAGACCCCCATCGCCCGCGTCGAGCTGCCGGGCTATGCCGGGCTCATGCCACCGGACACCGCCGGAGAGCGGCCGGCGCCGCCGGGCAGCGGGGCGCGACGGGGGGAGACGGGATGAGTGCGGGGCCTGCCGCACACGACCTCGTCCGCACCCTCGGGGAGTTGCCATCCCCGCCGGAGGTCTACGGTCAGCTGACCGTCGAGCTCGAGCGGCCGGAATGGACGCCGGCACGCATCGCCCGGATCATCGGCGTCGACGCCGGCGTGACCGCTCGCGTGCTGCGCATGGTCAACAGCCCGTACTACGGCGTCGGCCGCGAGGTGGCCACGGTGGAGGAGGCCGTGATGCTCCTCGGTGCGGAGGAGGTCCGCGGCCTCGTGCTGGCCACGTCGGTGGTCGAGAGCTTCCGCGGCGTGCCGCCGGAACTGGTCAACATGGACGACTTTTTCCGGCGCTCGGCCCACGCGGCGGTGACCTGCGCCCGCGTCGCCGTGCGCGCAACCGCACGCATGGACCCGGCGCGGGCGTTCCTCGGCGGGCTGCTGCACGACGTCGGCAGTATCGTCGTATGCCTGATGCTACCCGAGGCGGCGCGCAGCGCACTCCTCCACGAGCTCCATGACAGCAGCGACCCGCTGCTTACTATCGAGCGCGCGGTCATGGAGAGCGACGAGGCGGTGGTCGGGGGTGAGCTGCTGACGTCGTGGCGGCTCCCGGAGGCCGTCTCGGCGGCCGTGCGCTGGCACGTGCATCCCGAGGGGGCGGAGATCCACGGTGGCCCGGCGGCGATCGTGCATCTCGGCAGCCGCCTGTCCATCGGCTTCAGCGAGGGTATCACCGATGCTGGCGGGATCGTACCGGAGACATCGCCGGCATGGGCGCTCGCGGGGCTGACGCCCCAGAACTGCGAGGGCCTCGTAGACGAGATCGAGAACGCTTATGCGGAGACAGCGGCGCTGCTGCGGTGACCTCGTCCCCGACGCTTGAGTCGGGACACGCCCCGGGCGAGAATAGCGCGCTCACGGAGGAGTGGCCGAGCGGTCGAAGGCGGCGGTCTTGAAAACCGCAGACCCGCAAGGGTCCGGGGGTTCGAATCCCTCCTCCTCCGCCATCTCCCCACCTGTTACGGGCACGGGCCGAGCTGATCCCGCGACGGCCAGCGACGTGGACGGTACACACCCGCCGCCCGGCCTGACCGCATCCACGCACGACCGTGAGATGAGACCACGTGCACACAACCCCGTCGCCCGTCATACACGGCGACTGTGCTGCGTGTCACCCGCTGACGTGCCCGGCTAAATGGCCGACCCCCTGTCTGCGGCACCGAAACCAATCAACGGTTTCCCCGTCCCCGGTGTCGAGAAATGCCTGATCGCGGCGCGCCACTGCGCGAGCGGAAAGGTGGCGACCTCCGGCAGTGCCGTGCGCAGCAAACGGGGCCACAGCACACGAAAGGCCTGCTGCCATGCGGCCGGCGCCATCGGCGCGATCTCGTCGCGGAGGTGAAACCGGTACAGTCCGGCACGGTTTGAACGTGAGGGAACGACCGGCCGACCGCTCAGCAGTCCATAACCGACGAACGAGCTGCCGGGCTTCATGCGTGCCAGTATCCGGGTGGCGAGCGAGCCGCCGAGGGCATCGAAGGTGAGGTCGGCCCCGTCCGCGAGACGATCGATCGCGCGATTATCGTTCTGGGACACGGGCGCGATCCCAAGGGCCGACAGCCGGGCCGCGCCACCGGGGGAGCGGAGGATACCGTTCACCTCCGCGGCACCGTCCTGCCGGGCCCAGGTGCCGAGAAGCCCGGCACACGTCGATCCGGCAGCGGTCAGCAGCACGCGTTTGCCCCGGACCGGCCAGCGCCGCAACAACATGGTTGCCGCCAAGGGATTGATGTAGCCGCGCGCGGCGACGACGTCGCCGACGTCCTCCGGTACCGGGACCGCGAGCCGGGGATCGCAGTCCACGAACCGCTGCCAGGTCCCGGCCCCCCGCAAGGGCAGGACGCGCCGTCCGATCAGCCCGGAGTACGCCGGCGACGCGTCGACCACCACGCCCACCCCCTCGTAGCCGGCGACCGCGGGCAGTGCGATCCGGTGCGCGTACGCGCCGGTGACCGGGATCAGATCGGAGGGGTTGACCGGCACGAGCGACATGGCCACACGCAGGGCTCCTTCGGGGCGGGATACCGCGTCCGACTCGACGAGCTCCAGGTTGTCCAGCGGCGGCCCGAACGAGCGGTAGCAGAGCGAGGCGTTCTTCATTGTGGTCCCTGCCGGCGAGGCCTGACCGCGGTGGTCACGGAACGATCCATGGATGAACGCAACGGTAGCAGAGGGCGGAGACGGCTTCATGCACCGGCGGTGCCCGGAGACGCCCGCGCCGCAGTCCCGGGCGTCACTGGCCGCGATGGTCCGCTGTCCGTGCCACCGCACCCGCCGTCCCGTGAGTACGCGGCGGCTTGGCGCGCGTGTGGATCAAGGGGCTCATAAAGCGGGGAGTGAAAACCAGGCGATGCCCGCGCACCCCGCCTGGACCACGCCGCCCGCGAGCATGGCGGCGGCCAGTCCGTAGCTGCCGCCGCCGGCCGCGGCATACACCGCCCCCAGCACAGCGACGCCAGTGGTTGCACCCACCATTCGTGCAACGTTGATCAGGGAGGCGGCCGTACCGGCGCGGGCCGACGTCACCGCGCCGACCGCGACGCCCATCAGTGGTCCGGTCGCAAGGCCCATGCCGACGCCGGTCAGGGCCAGGGCGAGTTCGGCCGGAACGAGGTTGCCGAGGGGCGCACCGTATCCGATGCCGGGCAGTGCCCCGGCGATGAGAGCGATCCCGGAGCTGATGGCAAGCCGCGTCCCCATACGCCGCACCACCCGCGCGGACAGTGGTGAGACCAGAACGAACAACAGCGCCATCGGCATCAGCGCTATGCCCGCGGCGGCGGCATCCAGACGTCCGGTGCTCTGCCAGGTCAACGGCAGCAGGAAGAGCACACCGTACATCCCGAACGTCATGCCGGCCGTTGCCGTCATGGCGCCGCTAAAGGTTCCGTTGCTGAACAGGTCCAGCGGCACCATGGCGGCATGACCGCGCGAGCGCTCGATGCGCACGAAGATCGCCAGGGCGGCGACGGCCCCGACGGCCGACACGGCGGCGGCTGCGGGCCGCCCCTGCGCCTCGACGGTCGCGAAGACCAGTGCGGCCAGACCACACGCGCCGGCAACCTGGGCGGCGGTGTCGAGCGACCGGCCGGCGGCATCGGCGAACTCCGGCAGCGAGGGCAGGGCGAGGAGCACAGACGCCGCCGTAAGCGGTACGACCACCATGAAGACCGCCGGCCAGCCCAGGCTATCTATGACGACACCGCCGGCGGTGGGGCCCAGGGCCATGGCGAGCCCGTTGCAGGCAGCCCAGATGCCGAGCGCACGGGCCCGACCGGCGGGCTCCGGCCAAACCACCCGGATGATCGCCAGTGATGCCGGGACGAGCAACGCCGCCCCCAGTCCGGCGGTGGCGCGCGCGGCGATCAGGATGCCCAGGGACGGGGCGAGGGCACAGGCGAGAGACGCCGCAGTCAGAACCACGGCACCCGCGAGGAAGATACGCCGGCGCCCCTTGAGATCGCCGAGCAGACCGCCGGAGAGCAGTAGCGCCGCATAGACGACATTGTAGCTGTCGACGACCCACTGCAACGTATCTACCCCGGCCGAGAAATACACGCCGATAGGGCGGACGGCCAGGTTGACCACCGCCGTGTCGACCTGTGCCGCGAGCACAGCCAGACAGAGTGTGACGAGCACCCGCCGGCGCCGGACCGGCACGGCGGGATGAGCACCCGGCCCCGGGGCTTCGATGGAGTCCACCATAAACAGCTGACCTCGGTTGAACGGAGGCGGACAGTGTCGCGGTGATGGTGCCGGTGATGGTTCGCCGCGGGACGAAGCATCGATTCCGGTGACGCGGTACGCTGTCCCCTGCAGAGGGAGGAACACCGATGCCCGAGTCACCCGGCTTCGCCCACGCCGCCTGGCTGATGGCCGACCCGGCCCGGGCCATGATGCTCATGGCCCTGACCGATGGCCGTGCCCGTCCCGCGGGAGAGCTTGCCCGCGCCGCGGGTATTACGCCGCAGACCGCGAGCGTCCATCTGGCACGGCTGCATGCCGGCGGACTCCTGGCGATGGAAACACAGGGACGACACCGCTACTACCGCATGGCGGGGGATCACGTCGCCCAGGCGGTCGAGCAGCTCGCCGCGATACGTCCGCTGCCGCAACCGGCACGCACTGTCGTGGGTCGGAAGGGCCGGCTGCTGCGCCACTGCCGCACCTGCTACGACCATCTGGCCGGCCGGGTCGGCGTGCTCGTCACACGTGCCCTGGTGTACCAGGGCTTCCTCGTCGCGGTGGCGGACAAGCGTTTCGAGGTGAGCCGGAGCGGAGCGACCTGGTTCTCTGCGCTTGGAATTGACGTCGACACGCTCCGGCCCACGCGCCGCGGGATCGCCCGTCAGTGTCTGGACTCCACCGAACGCGAGCATCACCTGGCGGGGCCTCTAGGCCGACGGCTGCTCGAGTCACTGTGTGACCGCGGATGGCTCCGGCGTTCCCGCGAGCCGCGGGTCATACAGGTCACACCGGCGGGACGACAGGCGCTGAAACGGTATCTGGGGGTCGATCCGGAGCGCGCGGCATCCCCGCACGGGCAATGACCGTCGGTCCACCGCTGCGGCCGGTATGTGGCACGGGCGGCATTCGCGTAGACTGAGTCACCCTCGGGCCTTTACCACGACGCGACGGTGCCGGACCGTCGGGAGGACGTATGGACTACCGCACGGGCATCGACGCCGTGGCATTCGACCTGGACGGCACCCTGGTCGATTCCCGCCTCGACTTCACGGCCATGCGCCGGGAGCTCGGCTTCCCTGAGGGAATCGGCCTTATCGAGCACATGGAGACGCTGGGCGACGCGGCCGCGGTGGAACGGGCGTGGGCAGTGATCGAGCGGCATGAAATGGCCGGTGCCGAGGCCGCGACCTGGATCCCCGGTGCCCGCGAGTTGCTCGCCGGCCTGCATTCGGCCGGTGTGCCGACGGCCATTCTCACCCGCAATGCCCGCATCACCACCGAGCACATGCACCGGGCGCTGGATATCCCGGTGAACCTGGTGCTAACCCGGGAGGACTGCCAGCCCAAGCCCGATCCCGACGGCCTGCACCGGATTGCCGCGCAACTGGGCGTGCCCACGGCGCGCATGATCTACGTCGGCGATTTCGTCTACGATCTGCAGACCGCCCGCGCCGCCGGCGCCCATGCCTGCCTGCTGCGCAACGAGCGCAACGGCCGTTTCGCGCTCGAGGCCGACCTTATCGTCGATCACCTCGACGAGCTCGCGCTGCATCTCGGCGCGACGCGTTCCGCGGGGTGATGGAGGAGCTGGAGGCACTGGAGCGGGAGCTGCACCGGTGCGTACGGCGGCAGTTCCGCGACCGGCTGCTTGTGCTGTTGCATCCGGAATTCCGCGAGATCGGCTACTCCGGACGGGAGCATAGCCGCGACTCCATCCTTGCAAACCTGAGCGACCGGGAACCGCCCGGTGTTCATGCCGAGGGTTTCCGTTACCAGAGGATCGCGCCGGACGCCGTACTGGTGACCTACCGCGCGGCTCACGTATCGCCGGATGGCCGTCTGAGCCGGCACGCGTTTCGTTCCTCTGTCTGGCTCAGGGAATCCGGATGCTGGCGAATGATCTTTCACCAGGGGACGCCGGCTGGAGACGACATCGGGGATGCGATGTAGCGAAGCGCAAACGGCGGCGCGCCGGGCGCCGCCGTTCGGGAGGGCCACTACACCGATGGTCTTGCGGTTCCTCCGCGACCGGCGATACGCAGGCCGTTGCGGCCGGCGGCCTTGGCGGCGTACAGGGCCTCGTCGGCACGCCGGAGCACTCGCTCCATGTCCTCGCCCGGACGGGCCAGATAGGCGCCGACACTGACGGTCAGCGGCTGCCCGATGGCGCGGGCATCCGACTCGATGCTCGCGCGGATGCGTTCCGCGATCTGACCGAGCACCCGGGCGTCACAGGGCGAGAGTAGAACGAGGAACTCGTCGCCGCCCCAGCGCGCGGCGTGATCGTAGTCACGCAGGCTCGCCCGCAGCAGTCGCGCGACCTCGGTGAGCGCGTGATCGCCGGCGGAGTGACCGAGGCTGTCGTTGAGGGTCTTGAAATGGTCGAGGTCGAGCCAGATCAACCCGAAATGACTGTGCTGGCGCGCACTACGTGCGACCTCCTCGATGAGGAGCTCCGTCATGCCCCGGCGGTTGATGAGATCGGTGAGCGGGTCGATGCGCGCGAGGTTATGCAGGGCCTCCGTGCGCGCCGCGACCTTGCGCTCCAGCTCTTCGGTCTGGGACCGGATGGCCCCGGCCATGCCGTCGAAGTGCTGGATGAGCCGGCCGATCTCACCCGGCCCGGAGGGTAGCGGGCCCGGGGCCAGGTCCCCCTGACGCACACGCTTCATCGCGCTCTCCAGGGCGCCGATCGGTCCCAGGATCTGTTTCTGAACGGCGAAGTGGAAGACGAGCAGGCTCAGCAGCAGGGCGACGGCAAACACCACCGCCACGGGCGCGAATCGGCTCACCGGCATCAGCGTGTCCAGGTCCAGCAGCGTGACCTCGTACCAGCCTATGGAGGGCAGATAGGCGATCCCGGCGAGGTGACGCTCACCGCTGACCGAGACGAAGTCGGTACGGATCGCGGTCGGCCCGCCGTCCCCTTCACGCAGGGAGGCCATCATGTCCTCGAAGCGTGCCTCGTCCGCCGGGGTGTCGAGGAGCAGGTCGATCGTGTTCTTCTGGCCCTCCGACTTGACGATGCTCGCGAAATCGATAAGACGTTGATCACGATAGAGCTGGATCGCGCCGTTGTAGTCGACAAACAGGGTCGTGATACCCGGCTGACTGAGATCCACGATGTCCCGCAGGAAGCCCTCGAGCTCCATGCCCGTGCCCACGATTCCGAGGATGCGCCCGTCGTCGGCGCGCAGCAGGACGTCGATCCAGAGTTTGGTGACGCCGAGCTCCTCGTCCGGATTGACGTTGAGGTGGAAGTCCCGCCCCTCCTTGATGAGCCGGTAGAACCAGGCGTCCGACGGATCGTCCGGATCCAGGTGGTAGCGCAGCTCCCGCCCCTCGAATTCGTTCGCGGCGTTGTTGTGATAGTAGGCCCCGGAGTCCCGCAGCGCGACGAAGTAGCTGTTGCTGCGGAAGTTACGGCGAAAGCTCTCCATCTCCTGGAGGGCCTGTTCCTTGAGTGCGGGCTCGTCCGGCTGGAGCGCCCAGCGCCTCAGCACCAGCGAGTCGGCCAGCTGGCGGGCGAGGGCTATCTCACGCTCCAGCGGCTGCAGGAGCCGGGCGCTGTCGTATTGAACCTGGAGCTCGGCGGTCCGCTGTCCCCACTGCTCGATAATGCCCTCGGCGATGCGCTGGAAGGCGACCCAGGCGGCAACGGAGGCCAGCGCGATCAGCGTCGCGGCAAGGAGCAGGAAACGGGTCTTCAGGCTCACGGACTCGCACCCCTGGAGCGAAGCGCTTCGTCAGCGCGTATCACAGAGTGGCGAATATCCGTGCGCCACCCCCCTTCACTGCACATGTACCGGTCCCGGCTGGAGAACGCAAACGGCATGTGACACCGCCCGGCGTGTGCGGCACGGGTTATGTCCGTTCGTGGACGGCCACCGCGGGGGCGGCTTTCCGGATACGGCCTTCCGTGAGCCGGAAGGGCTATAGCCCATCGATCCACGGCCGATATAATGGTCGTCGGGGATCAACTGGACGGGACGGGGGCAATCATATGGCCAAGGCTATGGGCAGCATCGATCAGCGCACTCAGCTGGCGGGACACAACCGCTTCGAGATGCTGCTGTTCAAGATCGGGCGGCGACACTTCGGGATCAACGTGTTCAAGATCCGCGAGGTGATACGCTCACCCCGCGTGACGGTCATGCCGGACTCCCGCCCAGGCGTGCGCGGTATCGCGCACCTGCGGGGGCAGACCATCCCGATCATCGATCTCGCCCAGGCGATCCGCTCCACGGAGCACGGGGACGCCAGCTCGGTGGTGATCACGGAGTACAACCGGGCGGTACAGGGCTTCCTCGTCGACGAGGTGGACCGCATCGTCAACGTCAGCTGGGAGGATGTCCTCCCGCCTCCCCAGCACATTGCCGACCGCGGCTACGTTACCGCGGTAACCCGCGTCGACGGTGTCCTCGTGCAGATCCTCGACGTGGAAAAGGTCCTGGCGGAGGTCATGGGCGATCCGGTGCCCCTGGATGTGGACTTCCAGCACAGCACCGCGCCCGCCCAGCGCAACCGCTTGCTGGTGGTGGACGACTCCAGCGTCGCCCGCAACCAGATCCGGCGCACGCTCGAGCCCTCGGGCTGGGACGTGACCGTGGCCAAGAACGGCGAGGAGGCCCTGGAGTGGCTGCACGACACGGACGAGGAAACACTGGCCTCGGTCGCGCTCGTGATCTCCGATATCGAGATGCCCCGCATGGACGGTTACACCCTGACCAGCCGGATCCGATCCGACGAACGCCTGCGCGGTCTGAAGATCCTGCTCCACAGCTCGCTGTCCGGCGTATTCAACCGGGCGATGGTCGAGAAGGTTGGTGCGGACGACTTCCTGGCGAAGTTCGACGCCAGCGAGCTGGGCCGTTACGTGAACGCGATGCTGGAGGAGGGCGAGGGCGTCGCCGGCTGACGACGCCCGCGATCAGAACCGGTACTCGACCCCGGCGGAGAACATCGGGACGTAGCGGAAGCTTTCGAACTGCGTGCTCAGTGCCGCCTCCTCGCGCATACGATCGAGCTGATCGTTGCGGTCGAGGTCCGTGACGCCCTCGAACTTCACGCCCATGTCGAGCTGCAGCCCCAGCCGGCTGTCCTCGCCGAAGTGCTGGTCCCAGCCCAGACCGAGGTAGGGCGTCCAGTCACCGCTGCTGTCGAATCCGTAGCTGGTCGCGTCATGACCGTCGTCCATGCGCGCGCGGCTCTCCTGCCAGCCCCAGTCGGAATTGCCGTAGAAGGCGCCGCCAGTGAGGCGTACGCCGGAGGCGGCGGGGAATTCCCAGTCCACCATCGCCGATGCCCCGAGCCCCTGCCGCCCGGTGGGGACATAGCCCCGCCAGCCGCTGCCCACCGTTGGATCCGTGTCCGTGCTGATTCCGAAACGGACATCCAGCGCCTCGCTCAGCTCGGTGGTGAGCTCGAGCTGCGGGCGCATGGGGCTGTGCCACACGTCACCGGCCGCCGCCGGCCCGGTGGTAGCCGCCAGAATCGCCAATGTCCCCAGTATACCGTTGAGATAACGCATGGCCGGGCCGTTAGTCCTCGGAATCCGACCCCATTATGACTGAATTTGTCCCCCGAGGCACGTCCTCCCCACGGGAGCGAACGGTCCTGTCGTCGGCGCGACGAAGCCTTATAATCCTCGTATTACGTTTGCATGAAGGTACCCATGACCGTTCCGGTTCAGTCCTGCTGGGTGAGAGAGCGCTTCGCCGCGGCTCGCATGCCGGTCCGCGCCGCGATCCCGGAGGACGCCCCGCTGCATCCCGCCGCCGTGCTCGTGCCACTGGTCGAGCGCCCCGAGGGCCTGCACCTGATCCTCACACGCCGCACGCCCCACCTCCGTGCCCATGCGGGGCAGATCAGTTTTCCGGGCGGACGCATCGAACCGCACGACCCGTCCAGTCTGGCCGCCGCCCTGCGCGAGGCGGAGGAAGAGATCGGTCTGTCGCAGACGTCGGTCGAGCTGCTCGGATCGCTGCCCGAGTATCCCACCGGCACCGGTTTCCGCATCCAGCCCTGGGTAGGACTGGTGGATCCGCAGGCGCACCTGGTACCGGACCCGGTGGAGGTGGACGAGATCTTCGAGGTGCCGCTCCAGTATGTGCTCGACGTGACCAACCACCGCCCACACCCGGTCAGCCACGGCGGACGTCGCTACCGCCTGTGCGCGATCCCGTACCGGGACTACTACATCTGGGGCGCGACCGCGGCGATCCTCCGCGACCTGTACCGCCTGCTTGCCGATTGCCCCGAAGCCCCCGAGACCCCCTGAGGCGCCGCGATACCATGTGCGAGCTGCTGGGCATGAGCGCGAACGTCCCCACCGATATCTGCTTCAGCTTCACCGGACTGATGCAGCGTGGCGGCCTCACCGGGCCCCACCGGGACGGCTGGGGGATCGCCTTTTACGAGGATCGCGGCTGCCGCATCTTCCACGACCCGGCACCGAGCGCGGACTCCGAGGTGGCGAGGCTGATCCAGCGTTACTCCATCAAGAGCCGCAACGTCATCTGCCACATCCGCCAGGGCACCCATGGCCCGGTCACGCTGGAGAACACCCATCCATTCCAGCGTGAGCTCTGGGGCCGGCCCTGGGCATTCGCCCACAACGGGCGCCTGCGGGGCGTGCGTCGCTGGCCCATGCGTCACTACCGGCCCATTGGCAACACGGACAGCGAGTACGCCTTCTGCTGGCTGCTCGGCGAGCTCAGGGAGCGGTTCCCGCGGCCGCCGCGGCGGCGGGAGACGGCCTGGCGCTACCTGCGCCAGCTGTGTGCACGCCTGCAGGAGCAGGGCACATTCAATATGCTGCTCTCGGACGGCCAGGTGCTCCACACCTACTGCTCGACACATCTGCATTGGCTGACGCGCTGCGCGCCGTTCGGCGAGGCGCGGCTGCGGGACGCCGAGGTGTGCGTGGATTTCGCCGAGGTCACCACGCCGGACGATGTGGTGACGGTCATCGCGACCCAGCCACTCACGGACAACGAGGTCTGGAGCCCGATCCGGGCCGGGGAGATGATCGTCTTCGAGGGAGGACGGCCGCGGCGGGTGGAGCCGGGGGCGCGCGGGGCGATCACCCCGCTGCCGCTGCATCATCCCCGCCACGGTGGCGTGACCCGGTAGGGCCTGTCGTCAGCCCTCGCTCAGGAGCCGGCGCAGCTCGATAATGGCTGCATTGGCCCGGGCGATGTAGGAGGCCATAGTGAGAGAATGGTTGGCAAGCAGCCCGAAGCCATCGCCGTTGAGCACTACCGGGCTCCAGACCGGGCGCTGCGACTGCTCCAGCGAGCGGATGATCTGATCCATGCTCGCCTCCGCGTTCTTGTCCTCGAGCACCCCGGCGAAATCGACGCGTACCGCGCGCAGAAAGTGCATCAGCGCCCAGGTGCTGCCCCGCGCCTCGTAGAAGACATCGTCGATCTGCAGCCATGGTGTCTCCGCCACCACCGAAGCGCCGCGACCCGGGGTCGCCTGGCGGGCGGCCCGGTCTCCGGCGAGATCGGTGTTGTAGCGGTATTCCCCGACGCTGGCACTCAGGCGCTGCGCGAGGCTGCCCAGACGCTTGTTGACCAGTCCCAGCCATGCGTTGAGATTGTCGGCACGGGCGTAGAACTGGGTGTCCGCATTGTCCTTGTCGATGAGGCGCGTGAAGTACCGGTCCACCGCGTCGATGCCCTTGCGGTACTCCTTCTCCGAGGCGGGGAACCACCAGGAGTCCGAGGGAAAATTGAACTGCGGCTCGGCGATGGCGAGGTCCGTGTCCTCGGTGGACTGCGAGCGTGAACGGCTCATGTCGTTGCGCAGGGCCTGGGCCAGATCGCGGACCTGCACGATTACACCGAATTCCCAGTTCGGCATGTTGTCCATGATCACGCCCGGGGGCATGACGTCGTTGCCGATATAGCCGCCCGGCTTGTCGAGCAGCCGGCCGGCGACGTTCATGAGCGTGGCGGTGGTAACGCTGCCGGGTACCGACTGGGGATCGCGCCCCTCGGGCATGCGCTGCGCCGTGGCCGCGACCACGTCAAAGGCCGCCGGCGACTGGCTCCAGTACCAGCCGAGGCCGGCCACCGCCAGGATGGCGACGACGATCAGCGCGCCGACCAGCCCGATCCCCCGGCGATATCCGGTACCACCGGCGCGGCGCGTGGTGGAGCGGTTGCGAAGGCGTTGAAACAGCGACATGGGGCGTTCCTGTGCGTCGAGACCGTCGGCCCGGACGAAAAAACCCGCGCCCAGAGGGGCGCGGGTCCTGGATCGGCCGGGAAGGCGTGTTTACTTGTACATCGCCTTCTTGAACATGCGATCGATCTTCTGGGCGTTCTGGTCCGCCGTCGACTGCGCGGCCTGGGCTGCGCTCATGGCATCGTCGGCGGTCGCCTGTGCATCCTCGGCGGCGGCCATGGCGGCGTTGGCCGTGGACTGGGCCTCGTTGGCGGTGGACTGGGCGTCCTCGGCGGTCATCATCGCCTCGTCGATGCGCGCGTTCATGTCCTCACGCGCCTGGGAGGCACAGCCGACGAGCAGGGCCATGGAGGCCGCAGCGGCGGAAATCTTGAGCGCAGTGCTGAGCGTGGTAGTCATGGAGCAACTCCTTGCCTTGTCGTGCATAGGGTTTGGTCGAATGTCGCTCAACCGCCCGACGGACGGTTTATGTGGCCCAATCATCACTGTTCACCGCGGCCGTTGCAAGCCTGTCCGCGGCCGGCAGTCGTGTCGGCGCTACCGTCAGCGAATGACGACACGGCTGCCTTCGTGAATATAGCCCAGAAGGCGGTCGATCTGTGCGTCGGTAAGCGCAATGCACCCTTCGGTCCAGTGGAAGCGCTCATGCCACTCGGGGTCGGCGCGGCCAAGACCGTGCAGCCCGATGTAGCCGCCGAGCACCGTGTCCTGGGGCAGTGGACGGCCATCGTAGGCGATCTCGCGCAGCTCGCGGTAGCGCGCATTATCAATCACACCGCGCTGATAGGCGCGCGAGAGGTGTTCCAGGGTTGGATAATCAAGACCGATGAAGACGTGGAAACGGCTGGAACGGTCGATCCGCGTGACCCGGTAATCCCCGGTCGGCGTGGTGTCGTCACCGTTCAGGTGGAGGTCGGCGACGCCGCCGCGGCCCCAGGAGATGTCCTCGAAGACATCGACGACACGCCCGCCGTCGCGCACCTCCACGAGGTCACGGTCCGTATCGACGAGGACCCACGGGGCCGCCGCTGCCGCGGGCGCCAGCACCAGGAACAGCAGCGCGAGCAGCACACCGCGCGGGCTCACAGGAGGAACCGGTACAGCGCCGCCTCGTCGAACGGCCAGCCGAGCTCGGCGCCGGTGTCGCCACGGCGCAACACCGGGATGCGGATACCGTAGCGTGCCTCCCAGTCGTCATCGTCGAGGATCTCACGGACCTGGATATCGATGGCGAGCCGTTGCGCGATCGGATGCAGCATCTCCATGGCCTCCTCGCAGAGACCGCATCCCTCGGTGGTATAGAACTCGACTGGACCGGTAAAGGACATGATGGATCTGGTTCTTGCCGGATTAGCGGCGCAGTCTGCCACAGCCGGCGGCCTGCGGGGACCATCGTCTGCCGATAACCGCGGCAACCGCGCCCACGGGATCGGGACTGCGTCGGCGCCGTCGACGGAGGCCACCTACTGAAGCGACAGGCCCGGCCGGTGTACAATCGCCCGCCACGCCAGCCGCGAAGCCCGCAGGAGCCGATGGCGAACGAGCACGAGACCGATACCCACCGCAGCGCAGCGGCGACGGGCCGCCGGCCGGATCCCGACCGGCGCCTGTCCGTGGCGCCGATGATGGACTGGACTGACCGGCATTACCGTTACCTCATGCGGCTGATCACCGGCCGGACCCTCCTGTACACCGAGATGGTGCCGGCGCAGGCGTTATGGCACGGCCGCGCCGGGCGCTTCCTGCACTTCGACGCATGCGAGCACCCGGTCGCCCTGCAGGTGGGCGGTGCCGACCCGGAGCAGCTCGCCCATGCCGCAGCGCTTGCCGAACGGTGGGGCTACGACCAGGTCGACCTCAACTGCGGCTGCCCCAGCGACCGCGTCCAGTCCGGGCGCTTCGGGGCCTGCCTGATGGCCGAGCCGGCACTGGTCGCCGAGATGGTCGCGGCCATGCGTGCGGCCACGCGGCTGCCGGTGACGGTGAAGACACGCATCGGTATCGACCACCAGGACAGCGAGGCCTTCCTGGCCCGTTTCGTCGAGACCGTTGCGGGCGCCGGCTGCACCTCATTCACGATCCACGCCCGAAAGGCCTGGCTGAACGGACTCAGCCCCAAGGAAAACCGCAATATCCCGCCGCTGGACTATGACCGGGTCGAGCGGCTGCGCGCGGCCTTTCCGGGGCTGGAGGTCGTGCTGAACGGCGGGGTCATGGACCTGGACGAGGCCGAGGCACTGCTGGCGCGCTTCGACGGGGTGATGATCGGCCGAGCCGCCTACCAGACCCCCTTCGTGCTCGCCGAGGCGGACCGCCGGGTCTTCGGCGCGACGACGCCGGTTCCGGACCGGGTCGCCGTGGCCGAGGCCTACATGGACTACGTCGCCCGCGAGATCGCCGCGGGTGAGCGCCTCTCGCGGATGACCCGCCACCTGGTCGGGCTGTTCCAGGGCCTGCCCGGTGCCCGCGCCTGGCGTCGCCACCTCAGCGAACACGGGCCGCGGCGCGACGCCGACGCCGCCGTGATCGCCGACGCCCTGGAGCACGTCGCCGGCGCCGCTGCCTGATTCAGCCCTCGAGGCGGAAGAACGCGCGGGCGTTGCGCGTCGTCGCCTCGGCCAGCGCCTCCGCGCTCTCGCCGCGCAGATCGGCGACGCGCCGGGCGACGTGGACGAGAAACGCCGGCTCGTTGCGTCCGTGGGGCGGTTTCGGCCGCATGTCCCGGGGCGGCAGAAAAGGGGCATCCGTCTCCACCATCAGCCGGTCCCCCGGGATATCGCCGAGGCATTCCCGCAGCGCGCTTCCGCGACGTTCGTCGCAGACCCAGCCGGTGACCCCGATGTGGCAGTCCAGGTCGAGCAGGGGATGGAGCACGTCGCGGCCGTCGGTAAAGCAGTGCACCACCGCCCCGGGGAGGGCGTCACGATAGTCCGCAAGGATCGCAGTGAAACGCTCGGCCGCGTCGCGCTGATGGAGGAAGACCGGAAGCCCGAGCTCGGCGGCGAGCTCCAGCTGCGCGGCGAAGGCATTTTCCTGCGCCCGGCGTGGCGAGAAGTCCCGGTTGAAGTCGAGCCCGGTCTCGCCGATGGCCACGGTCTTCGCCCGGCCGGCGAGGGCGCGGACCGCTGCCGCGGTGTCCGCGTCCCAGTCCGAGGCGTGATGGGGATGGACGCCGGCGGTATTCACGCAGTCCGCCGCGTCCGCGGCCAGCGCCGCGGCGGACTGCGAGCCCGCCACGTCGACACCGGTCAGCACCATGGTCTCCACCCCGGCGGCGCGGGCCCGTTCCATCACCGCATCGCGGTCCGCGGCGAAGCGTCGGTGGGTAAGGTTGACCCCGATGTCCACCAGGGGGCGGAGTTGATCCATGGCGCGCTCCCGTTTCAAATGATGGCCCGGATGGTAACGCGGCGGCACCGGCGGTGTCGCCGCGGCCCGTGTCACCCCTGTGGAGGGAGCGATGAACGAGCCGCTGGACTGGAACGCGATTCCCATGGACTGGGTCGGCGACTATGTCGGCCGGCGGGCCGCGCTCACCCCGGACCGGTGCGCGCTGATTGAGGCGGAGACCGGCCGGCACTGGCGCTACGACGAGCTCGACGCCGCCGTGGCCCGCACCGCGCACTGGCTCACGGATACCCTCGGTATCGGCCGTGGCGACCGCCTGGGGCTGGTGACCCGCAATACGGTGGAGGCCGTGCGGGTCTATCTCGCCTGCGGACGCACCGGCATCGTGCTCGTGCCCCTGAGCCACCGCCTTGCCGCGGCTGAGATGGCGGCGCTCGTCCACCGCAGCGGTGCCCGAACAGTGCTCGTCGATCCGGCCCTGGAGGACGCCGTCGCCGGGGTCGGCACGGACGCCGGCGACTGGCACCGGCTGGACGCGGACGCCATTGCGGCCCAGGACGCCATGCCCGCGTCGCCCTCCGGGAATACCGCCCTCGCGCTCAACGAGCCGTTCCTCTACGTGCACACCGGGGGCAGCACCGGCGTGCCCAAGCTCTGCATCGTCTCCCACCGGCAGATGACCTGGAACACCCTGGAGCTCATCGCCGCCAGCCCGGCCGGCCTGGGCGAGCGCCGCGAGCTCCTGCTGTTCCCGCTCTATCACATCGGCGGCTGGAACACGGTGACACCGATCCTCCATGCCGGCGGCTGCGTGGTGCTGCTGCCTGGCTTCGATCCGGTGGCGGTGCTCGGCGCGGTCGCGGCGCACCGCGTGAACCACTTCGGCGCCGTGGAGGCGATGCTCCGCGCGATCAGCGCGGCACCGGGGTTCGCCGATACCGATCTGTCGTCGCTGGCCGGAATCACCACCGCGGGGGCACCCTGCAGCGACGCGGCGATGGTGCCGTTCCGCGAGCGCGGGATTGCGGTGGGCCAGAGCTACGGCCAGACCGAGGCCGGGCCGTCGAACTTCATCCACCTCGGCCGCGGCGACGACCCGGCGGCGCTGGTCCGTCACTCGGGGAGCGTGGGCACCGCCTTCCCGCACTGCGACTACCGCATCGTCGCCGACGACGGCGCCCCGGCGCCGCGGGGCGGGGCGGGGGAGCTGTGGCTGCGCAGCCCCCATGCCTTCGACGGCTACGTCGACGATCCGGAGCGTACCGCCGCCGTCCTCGACGCCGACGGCTGGGTCCACACCGGCGATCTCGCCCGCGAGGACGAGAGCGGGCGTGTCAGCATCGTCGGCCGCGTGGATAATGTGTTCGTGAGCGGCGGCGAGAATATCGCCCCGGAGGAGATCGAGACCGTGCTCCTTGGCCACGAGGCCATCGCGGAGGCGGGGGTCTTTCCGGCCGCGGATCCGCACTGGGGGGCGGTACCGGTGGCGGTGCTCGTGCCCGCGGCAGGGGCGAACCTGCCGGACGCCGAGTCACTAGGGGAGTGGCTGTCCACGAGGCTCGCCCGGTTCAAGCACCCGAGACGCTATATCCGCGCACAGTCGCTGCCGCGCACCGGTGCGGGCAAAGTCGACCGCGACGCCCTGGCCCGCACCGGCGGTGCCTGATCGCCTCACCGCCCGCCATGGCGGGCCGACAACCGACGGATGGACCATGACTCACGCACGCGTACTCATCGTCGCCGGTTCCGACTCCGGCGGCGGCGCCGGCATCCAGGCCGACATCAAGGCCGTCACCGCCCTGCGCGGGTATGCCATGACGGCGATCACCGCACTGACGGCGCAGAACACTCTCGGCGTCCAGGACGTCTTCCCGGTACCGCCGGCGTTCATCGCCGAGCAGATGCGCTCCGTGCTCGGCGACATCGGTGCCGACTGCGTCAAGACGGGCATGCTCCACGACGCCCCGGTAATAGAAACAGTAGCGGAGATGCTAGAATTGATGGCACCGACGGTGCCCCTGGTGGTCGACCCGGTGATGGTCGCCCAGAGCGGGGACCGCCTGCTGCGGACCGCGGCGGTGGAGGCACTGCGCACGCGACTGGTACCGCGAGCGAGCCTCGTCACGCCCAACATCCCGGAGGCCGAGGTGCTGCTCGAGCGGCGGATACACGACGAAGCCGACCAGATCGCCGCCGCCGAGGCCCTGCTGGCGCTCGGCTGCGGCGCCGTGCTCGTGAAGGGGGGCCACGCCGCCGGCGAGACCATCACCGACGTCCTCGCGACGCCGGCAGGCACCGAGTGCCTGCGCCAGCCGCGGATAGCGACGGAGTGCACCCACGGCACCGGCTGCACGCTGGCCTCCGCAATCGCCGCCGGGATCGCCCGGGGCATGGAGCTCGCGGGCGCCACCGAGCGCGCGCGATGCTACCTGCAGCGCGCGCTGGCCACGGCGACGCCTCTGGGCGGCGGGCACGGGCCGGTGAACCACATCCACACGGTTTCGGAGTTCGACGGGAAGAGCGCATGATCCGGCTGTCCACCAAGAGCCGCTATGCGGTGAGCGCGCTGATGCACCTGGCGATCCACGGCGGCGACACGCCGGTGCCGCTGGCGGAGATCTCGGTGTGCCAGGGGATCTCCGTGTCCTACGTGGACCAGATCTTCACTCGCCTGCGTCACGCCGGCCTGGTGCAGGGCGTGCCCGGGCCCGGGGGCGGCTACCGCCTGACCCGCGACCCGGCGGAGCTCGGCGTCGGCGAGATCATCCGGGTGATGGAGGCGGACGGCCGCGGCGGCCCCCGCGGCGGCAGTGCGCTCACCCGCGCGCTGTGGGACAACCTCTCCCGACGCCTGGACGCCTACCTGGACGACATCCGCCTCGCCGACTTCGTCCAGCGCCCGCAGATCCGCGAGGCCCTGGCCCGGCAGTACGCCGGCGGGCACTGGCGCTGCGACGTCTGCGGCGCGCTGGCGCACCGCAGCGCGCCGGCGGCGGAGGGCCACCGGGCGTGACCTACGTCGTCACCGAGCCCTGCATCCGCTGCAAGTACACGGACTGCGTCGAGGTCTGCCCCGTGGACTGCTTCCACGAGGGGCCGAACTTCCTCGTGATCGACCCGCAGGAGTGCATCGACTGCGCGTTATGCGAGTTCGAGTGCCCGGTGGACGCGATCCATGCGGACGACCGCGTGCCGGCAGGCCAGGAATACTTCCTGGAGATCAACGCCCGGCTCGCCGGACAGTGGCCGGTGATCACGTCGATGAAGGCGCCGCCGGCGGACGCCGACGACTGGGCGGCGGTCACCGCCAAGCTCGATCAGCTCGAGGAGTGAGCACCGCGCCCGTAGCGCCGGGCGACGTAGTCCTCGACCAGCTCCACGAACTCCTCGCCGATGCGCTCGCCCTTGAGCGTGACGGTCTTCTCGCCGTCCTCGTAGACCGGGGCCACGGGCTTCTCGCCGGTGCCCGGCAGGCTGATACCGAGATTGGCATTGCGGCTCTCGCCGGGGCCATTGACCACGCAGCCCATCACCGCGAGGGTCATATTCTCGACACCGGGGTAGTGGTTCCGCCACTCCGGCATGCGCTCGCGGACGTGATTCTGGATCTGCTCGGCGAGCTCCTGGAAGAAGGTGCTCGTGGTCCGCCCGCAACCGGGGCAGGCGGTGACCAGCGGCGTGAATGCCCGCATGCCCATGGTCTGGAGCAGCTCCTGGGCGACCACCACCTCCCGGGTCCGGGACTCGCCGGGCTCCGGGGTGAGCGAGATGCGGATGGTGTCGCCGATACCCTCCTGCAGGAGCACCGCCAGCGCCGCCGACGAGGCCACGATGCCCTTGGAGCCCATGCCCGCCTCGGTCAGGCCGAGATGCAGCGGGTAGTCGCAGCGCGTGGCGAGATCGCGGTAGACCGTGATGAGGTCCTGCACCACGCTCATCTTGCAGGAGAGGATGATGCGGTCGTGGGGCAGCCCCAGGGCCTCGGCCTTCTCGGCGGAGTCCAGCGCCGAGCGCACCACTGCCTGCTTCATCACGCTCGCCGGTGGGGCGGGCTCGGACAGGCGGGCGTTCTCGTCCATCATCCGGGCCAGCAGGTCCTGGTCCAGGCTGCCCCAGTTCACGCCGATACGCACCGGTTTGTCGAAGTCCCGGGCGATGTCGATCATGGTCGCGAACTGCGGGTCGCGCCGGCGGCCCTTGCCCACATTGCCGGGGTTTATGCGCAGCTTCGCCAGTGCCGCCGCGCAGTCCGGGTAGGCGGTGAGCAGACGGTGACCGTTGAAGTGGAAGTCCCCGACCAGGGGCACGTCCACGCCCATGTCGTCGAGCCGGCGGCGGATCGCCGGCACCGCCGCGGCCGCGGCCTCGTTGTTGACGGTGATGCGCACCAGCTCCGAGCCGGCCCGCGCCAGGTCCGCGACCTGGACCGCCGTGCCGACCTCGTCGGCGGTATCGGTGTTGGTCATGGACTGCACGACGACGGGGGCATCGCCGCCGACGGTGACGCCGCCGACGTCGACGGGCACGCTGTGGCGCCGGTTAATCACGGATTCGGACATGGACCTGGGTGTTCACGCATGCAGCGGGTGTAGTCCGCTCATGATACTAACCCGCTTACGGGTAATACCACCTCTCCCCGAACGGATACGCGATGCGCGCGGGGTGCCGGCCCACACGGCGAGGGGGCTGCGATACCGGGGCCCGTCGGTGCACGGCGGGCATGCCTGCGCTGCTACACTGCACGCCTCGTGTCCACGGGCACACCATCCGGAGCTGAAGAGTGGCGTTAGCTATGTCCGCCTCCGTCATGCAATCGCTGCCGGGACACCGACTCGGTGTTCTCCTCGTGCTCATCGCGGCCGTGACAAGCGGGTGCGCGGCGTTTCCCATGGGGCAGGGCGACGACAAGGCCGCGGCGGATCGTGCCTACGAGGCCGGTCACTACCGGCTCGCCGCCACGCGTTACGAGCGCTACCTTGAAACAGCACCCAGAGACCCGCATGCCTGGTACCGGCTCGGTAACGCGCGGGTGGAGCTCGACCGGCTCCGGGCGGCGGAGGCCGCCTTCTACCAAGCGCTTGATGCCGACCCGGCAATGGCCCGGGCCCGCCACAACCTGGGACTGGTGCAGCTCCGGCTCGCGTGGCGCTCCCTCGTCGAGGCGCATTCAGGTCTGCCCGCGGATGCCGCACGGGACGAGCGAACCACGGCACTCGCCGCCTGCCTCCTTCGGGGGCTGCAGACCTGGCAGGGGGCCGGGCACTGTCCGCAACGCACTGAGACCGAGGACAAGCCATGATCGACTGCTACAGCTGGCCGACGCCCAACGGCCACAAGGTGCATATCGCACTGGAGGAAATGGGCCTGGACTATCGCGTCCACGGCGTGAACATCGGCAAGGGCGACCAGTTCGAGCCGGAGTTCCTGCGCATCAGCCCGAACAACAAGATCCCGGCCATCGTGGACGAGGACGGCCCGGAAGGCCGGCCGATCAGCGTCTTCGAGTCCGGCGCGATCCTGTTCTACCTCGCCGAGAAGACCGGGCGCTTCCTGCCGGCGAACGGCGAGGCCCGCTACCGCGTCATGGAGTGGCTGATGTTCCAGATGGGCGGGCTCGGCCCGATGCTCGGCCAGGCGCACCACTTCCGCAATTACGCGCCCAAGCACATCCAGTACGCCTACGACCGCTATACCAACGAGACGTCCCGGCTGTACCGGGTCATGGACCGTCGTCTGGGCGAGTGCGAGTGGCTGGCCGGCGGGGACTACAGTATCGCCGACATCGCCGCCTACCCCTGGATCCGCCCTCACGCGAACCAGGGCCAGGACCTCGCCGACTACCCGAATCTCAAGCGCTGGTACGACACCATAGAGGCCCGCCCGGCCGTGCAGCGCGGCGTGTCCGTGCTCGCCGATTCCCGCCAGAACGGTTTCGACGAGGAGGCCAAACGGCTGCTCTTCGGTGCCGGGCAGTACCAGCGCCGCTGAGCCGGGTCACCTCAGGGGGCACTGCCGGATGACGGCGGTCGCAGACCTGCCTCGATGAAGTCGAGGACGGTCTCGATCGCCGGCTCCTCCGGCATCTCGCCCTCCCAGGTGGCGTAGCGCTTACCGAAGAAGTAGGTCATGCCGATCAGCGCCCAGGCGAGGGCGCGGGGGTCGCCCTGGCGGACCTCGCCGCGTGCCTGTGCCTCGGCGATGCCGCGCTCGTAGCCGGCAAGCAGCGTCTCGTAGTAGCGCTGATGCACGTCCGGGTCCACGAACTGGGACTGCATGACGATGCGGTAGAGGTTCTTGTGCGCAAGCGCGAAGCGCAGGAACTGCCGGAAGCCGGTGCGCTCGACCTCGATACGGTCGTTGCAGCCGCGCACCGCCTCGCTCTGGGAGCGACGGAGCTCGCGGCTCATGTGCTCCACCAGGGCCCGGAGGATGGCCTCCTTGGATGAGAAGTAGATATAGAACGTGCCCTGGGCGACACCGGCGCGGCGGGTGATATTGCTGATAGAGGCGCTGTGAAACCCCTTCTCGCCGAATTCCTCCTCCGCTGCATCGAGCAGCTTCTGGCGGGTGCGCTCCCCTCGGGCGGTGGCGGGTGTAACCGGTTTTGCCACGAACTGCCTCTCCTTCTTGTGCCTCACTGGCCGACTGCGGGATGCCCGTCGGGCGGCGTCCCGCGCCCCGACAGGGCGCGGCGGCCCTGCCTCGGTGCCGGCGCCGGTAGCGTCATATCCCCGGCGGCCGGTCCATCGCGTGGATGATCCGTAGCCGGCATCCCCGGCCGTATTCTGGCGCTGGCGGCCGGGGGCGTCCATACTCGCCCCTCGCAGAGCAGGAAGATCAGAATGCCTCAACACCCCGTAGACCGTTTGATCGAGATCATGGCCGCCCTGCGCAACCCCGATGGCGGCTGTCCGTGGGATCTGGAACAGGACTGGCGGAGCATCGTGCCGCACACCCTCGAGGAGGCCTACGAGGTGGCCGACACCATCGAGCGGGGCGACTACGATCACCTCCGCGACGAGCTCGGGGATCTGCTCTTCCAGGTGGTCTACTACGCCCGCTTCGCCGCGGAGGAGGGGCGTTTCGATTTCCACGACGTCGCCAACGCCATCGCGGACAAGATCGTGCGCCGCCACCCCCACGTCTTCGGCGAGGCGGAGGAACGCGACGCGGAAAGCCAGACCCGCGCCTGGGAGTCGATCAAGGCGGCGGAGCGCGCGCAGCGCGCCGACGGCGAGGGCCGTAAACCGGGGCTGCTGGACGACGTCCCGCGCACGCTCCCGGCGCTCAGTCGAAGCGTCAAGCTCCAGAAACGTGCCGCGCGGGTCGGCTTCGACTGGAACGAGCCACGGCCGGTGATTGCCAAGCTCCGCGAGGAGCTCGCGGAGCTGGAGGACGCTATGGCGAGCGGCGACGGTGACCACATCCACGAGGAATACGGTGATCTGCTGTTCGCCTGCGCCAATCTCGGCCGCCACCTCGGCAGCGACCCTGAGCAGGCGCTGCGGGCCGCCAACGGAAAGTTCGAGCGCCGTTTCCGGGGCCTGGAGACCGTGCTCGCCGAGACGGGCCGGCAGCCGGGGGAGTGCGATTTCGACACCCTGGAGGCCGCCTACCAGCAGGCCAAGGCGCGGGACAAGACGGCCGCCGGCGGGGATTGATCCGGCCGACGCCGTAACCGCGGTGCAGCCGTCTGGCCGTTCACCCCCTCAACACCGGGAAATGCAAGGTCGGCCGCTGCCCGGGGTAGTCGACATTGCCGGCACCGCAGGAGGGGATGTTGGCTGCCAGGAGCAGCCAACCTACGGGATCTGTCGCCTGGCCGTGCAACCCCGAGACATACGAGATCGGCTGCGCCCGGCAGACGAGATCGTCGCGGACGGGCACCGGGGGGGGGGTAGGTCGTGCACGACCGCAGGCCGTGTGCGACGCCGCTGGGACCGGCCCGGAATGTCGCACGCCTTATGGCGCACGAGCTACCCGAACGTCCATCCTCTATCCCGGAGTAGCTCGGGTAGGTCGCACACGGCCGCGGGCCGTGTGCGACGCTGTCGGGACCCGTCCGGGATGTCACACGCCTGCGGTGCACGACCTGCCCGAACGTCCATCCGCCCCCCGGACCAGGATCAACGTCCAGGGTTGTTCACACGGACCTGCTGGCAGCGTCGTCCGGGTTGTCCCTCCGCTCTCCCGGGGAGGTGGCGAGTGAACAACCTGCCGGAAGGTCACAGCTGGTCGTGATCTTCCAGCAGCAGCACGTGCAGCCGCCGTGGTCCATGCGCCCCGAGCTCAATGGTCTGCTCCACATCCCCGGTGCGCGACGGCCCGGTGATGAAGTTCACCGTCCGGGGCAGATCGCCGTCGGCGTGCAGCCGCGCCCAGGCAGTCTCCATGTAGTCCACGACGTCGCCGGCCCGTAGCACCACGACGTGGTGTTCGGGCAGGAAATTCAGGCTGGTGGGGTTATCCGGCCCGGAGCGGAGCACCAGCGTTCCGGTCTCCGCGATGCCCGCCACGGCCACCGTCACCGACGCCGGTGCCGTGCGCACGCCATCGATCCCCTTGGCCACGGTCACTTCCTGCGTCCATTCCAGCCCGGCGAGGAGCGGATCGGCACCGATCTGCACCGGCCCGCCGGGGGCCCCGGCATCGAGCAGCACCCGGGCCACCGCCGCGGGGATATCTGCGCGGGAGGCGATCCGCTCCGAGGTGGCAGCCGCGGCCTCCAGGCGCGTGAGCAGCCGCGTGACGTCGTCGCCGCTCCATTTCGGGCGCGGCGCGGGCGCCGCCATCAGCGCCCGGCGCTCCGCCTCGATGGCCTCGGGGTCTGGCGCGGCCTCGCGACCGAGGGCGCGGCGGATGGTGCTGAAGAAGCGCTGTGCCGTGTCGCTCATGCGTCCTCCTTGCGCTTCGCCCGCCAGGCCGCCTGGAACGTTGTGCCCGAGGGCAGGGGCAGGTCACGCGCGTCCGTCCAGCCGCCGGCCAGGGGCATGCGCCGCGCCGCGCCGCCGCGGCGGCCGCCGATCCAGCGCAGCACCCGGGTGCCGATCCGCGCGAGGGGGTGATACAGGCGCGGACGCCGGGCCACCCAGCCCCAGGCATGCAGCGCCCAGCGGGTCGTGCGATGCCCCAGGTGGGCGTCGAACTGCCAGTCCCGCAGGTGGCGGATGAGGTCGGGCAGGGGGATCTTCACCGGACAGACGCTGCCGCAGCGCCCGTTCAGGGTACAGGCGTTGGGCAGATCCACAGTGCCGTCCAGGCCGCGGAACATCGGCGTGAGCACCTGGCCCATGGGGCCGGGGTAGACCCAGCCGTAGGTGTGCCCGCCCACGGCGCCGTACACCGGGCAGTGGTTCATGCACGCGCCGCAGCGGATGCAGCGGAGCATGGAGCGGAACTCGTTACCCAGCATGCCCGTACGGCCGTTATCGAGCAGCACCACGTGGTACTCGTCCGGGCCGTCGGGGTCGTCCGGGCGTCGTGCGCCCGTGAGGAAGGTGGTATACGCGCTCATGTCCTGCCCGGTGGCGCTGCGCCCGAGCAGGCGCAGCATCGTCGATGCCTCCTCGGTACCGGGCACGAGCTTCTCGATGCCCGCGATGACAATGTGCACCCGGGGCAGGGTGGTGCCGAGATCGGCGTTGCCCTCGTTGGTGACCAGCGTGACCGTGCCGGTGTCGGCGATCAGGAAGTTTGCGCCGCTGATGTCGACGTCCGCCTCCAGGAAACGTTCGCGCAGCACCTGCCGCGCCTCGGCCACCAGCTCCGGGGCAGGGCGCAGCGGACCGTCGATGCGGTGGTGGTGATGCTCGTCGAACAGCCGTGTGATGTCCGCGCGGGTCTTGTGCACCGCCGGTGCGATGATGTGACTCGGCGGCTCCTTGGCAAGCTGGATGATGTACTCGCCGAGGTCCGTCTCCACCAGCTCGTGCTCGCGCTCCAGGGCCTCGTTGAGCGAGATCTCCTCGCCGGCCATGGTCTTGGACTTGATCACCCGCCGCGCCCCGGCATCACGGCAGATGCCGAGGATGATCTCACGGGCCGCCGCGTCGTCGCCGGCGTAGTGCACCTGGCCGCCGCGCTCGCTGACGTTCGCGGTGAAGCGGGCGAGGTAGTGGTCCAGGTTGGCCAGGGTGTGGTCCTTGATCGCCGCCCCGCGCTCGCGCAGCGCCTCGAAGTCCGGGAAGGCCTCCACCGCCCCGGCACGCTTGGCGACGAATCCGCCCTTGGCCGAGGCCAGCGCCGTGCGCAGGTTGTCATCGGCGAGGGCCGCGCGCGCATTCGCCTTGAACGTGTGGGTCCGGGCCTCCATCAGGCGTCCTCCTCGCCGATCGCCGGCGCGTCGCCCATGTCCGCGAGGACCTCGGCGGCGTGGTAGGCGCGCACGCCGGAACCGCGCCGCCGTAGCCGGCCGGCGATGTTCATCAGGCAGCCGAGATCGCCGGCGAGCACTGTCTCCGCGCCGCTCTCCTCGATCCGCGTGCTCTTGTCGTCCACCAGGCGCTCGGAGATCTCCGGGTATTTCACGCAGAACGTCCCGCCGAAGCCGCAGCAGACCTCGGTGTCCGTCATCTCGGTGATCGTGAGTCCCTCCACGCTGCCGAGCAGCGTCCGCGGCTGGGCCTTCACACCGAGCTGGCGCAGCCCGGAGCAGCTGTCGTGATAGGTGGCGTTCGCCGGAAAGCGCGCCGTCACCCGGCTCATGCCGCGCACGTCGACGAGGAACGCGAACAGCTCCCAGCTGCGCGCCGCCAGCGCCTCCGCGCGCTCGCGCCATGGGTCGCCGTCCTCGAAGAGCTCGGGATACTTGCGGAGCTGGCCGATGCACGAGCCCGAGGGGCCAACCACGTAGTCGCACTCTTCGAATGCCTCGATGGTCTGGCGCGCAAGGGCCCGGGTATCGGGGAGATCGCCGCTATTGTAGGCCGGCTGGCCGCAGCAGGTCTGGCCCTCGGGCACCTCCACGGTGCAGCCGGCCTGCTCGAGCAGCCGGACCGAGGCGAAACCGACGCGGGGGCGGAACAGGTCCACGAGGCAGGTGACGAACAGCCCGACCCGGGGCTGGCCGCTTGTCGTCGCTTCAGTCATGTTGTCACAACCGGGGCCTTCGTTATTGGTCTGACCACGTTACCCGCGGGGGCCCGAAAGCTCAACCGGCCGGCGGCGGTTTGAAAAACGCCACCAACACCCCACGTCGTCCATGACGACGGTAACGCAGGTTACCGCTTTCCATCCGTGACCAGGGAGGACGCACCATGGCACTCAGCGAGCAGAGCTGCACCCCGTGCCGCGGCGGCACCCCGCCGATGTCCCGCGACGAGGCGGAACGCCATCTCGGCCAGCTCCCGGAATGGCGGCTGGAAGAGGATCCCATGCGGATCATCCGCGCGTTCCGGTTCGGCGACTTCGCCTCCGCGCTGGCGTTCGTCAACCAGGTCAGCGAGCTTGCCGAGGGGGAGCAGCACCACCCGGAGATCCACTTCGGCTGGGGGCACGTGGAGGTCGAGATCTGGACGCACAAGATCCAGGGTCTGCATGAGAACGACTTCATCCTCGCCGCCAAGATCGATCGGCTGATTTAGTGTCCTGACCCGGGAGACGCGCTGGCGATCCCGTACACTGCGGTATACTTTCTGCAGCCGTGCCGGCCGGGGGCGCGGCGGGGAGCAGGGACGATGCCGCAGGGCGGAAACAACGCGCCGACGGAGCAGGGCGAGGCCGTATTCCGCACGGAATCGGTCACCAAGACCTATCGGGTGGGCGAGATCGACGTCGTCGCCCTGCGCGGCGTCACAACGCAGCTGTACGCCGGCGAGTTCGCGGTGATACTCGGCGCCTCGGGCAGCGGCAAATCCACGCTGCTCAATATCCTCGGTGGCCTCGACGTCCCCTCCGGCGGCCGGGTCCTGTATCGCGGCCGCGACATTACCCACGCCGGTGAACGTGAGCTCACCGCCTACCGCCGCCATCACGTCGGCTTCGTCTTTCAGTTCTACAACCTCATCCCGAGCCTGACGGCACGCGAGAACGTCCAGGTCGTCACCGAAATCGCCGACGACCCCATGCCCGCGGAGGACGCGCTGGCACTGGTCGGCCTGAGTGCCCGGCTCCATCATTTCCCCGCGCAGCTCTCCGGCGGTGAGCAGCAACGGGTGGCCATCGCACGGGCGGTGGCGAAGCGCCCGGCGGTGCTGCTGTGTGACGAGCCTACCGGTGCGCTCGACTCGCAGACGGGGATCCGGGTACTGGAGGTGCTGCTGCGCGCCAACGAGGAGGTCGGCGCCACCACCGCGGTGATCACCCATAACGCGGTCATCGCCGGGATCGCCGACCGCGTCGTGCACATGAGCGACGGCCGCATCACGGGCGTGGAGGTGAACGCGGAGCGCCGGCCACTGGAGAGCCTGAGCTGGTGAGAGGGGCGTCCGCACTCCGGCGCAAGGCCCTGCGCGATCTCTGGAACCTGCGCGGGCCGATGCTTGCGATCGCCCTCGTCCTCGCCAGCGGGGTTGCCGCCTACGTGGGGCTCAACACCACCCACACCGGGCTGGAGCGCACCCGGGACGCCTTCTACCGGGACTACCGGTTCGCTGACGTGTTCGTCTCCCTCAAGCGGGCCCCGGAGACGGCCACCTCGCGCCTTGCCGCCATTCCCGGCGTCGCCTCGGCACGCACACGGGTCGTCGCCCGGGCCAACCTGGACGTGCCCGGTTTCCCGGAGCCGGCCACCGCACAGCTGGTGAGCATCCCCGACGGCCGCCGGCCCGGGCTGAACCGTCTCTACCTGAGCCAGGGGCGGCTGCCGCGGACCGCGGCCACCGACGAGGTGGTGGTCTCGCAGTCATTCGCCGAGGCGCACGGCCTGTCCCCGGGGGCGGCGCTCGGCGCCATCATCAATGGACGCCGGCAGAGCCTCCGGGTGGTGGGCATCGGTCTCTCGCCGGAGCACATCTACCAGATCCGCCCCGGCGACATCCTCCCGGACTTCGAGCGCTACGCGGTGATGTGGATGAACCGCACACCGCTCGCGACCGCCTACGACATGGACGGCGCCTTCAACAGCGCCGTGTTCACCCTGACCGCCGGCGCCGAAGCCGCGGCCGTGGTGGACCGGGTCGACGCCGTTGTGGACCGATACGGCGGTCTGGGCGCCCACCCCCGTGCGGACCAGATCTCCAACCGCTACCTCGCCAACGAGATGCACGAGCTCGGCGTCCTCACCCGCACGATACCGCTGGTGTTCCTCGCCGTGGCGGCATTCCTGCTCAACGTCGTCGTTCACCGGCTGGTACGGAACCAGCGCGAGCAGATCGGCATCCTCAAGGCCTTCGGCTATCGCGACGTCACCATCGCTATGCACTACGCCTCGATGATCCTGGCCGTGGCGATGGTGGCCGCGGCCCTCGGCATCGCCCTGGGCGGCTGGATGAGCCACGGGATGAGCACGGCCTACCAGGGTATCTTCCGCTTCCCGTTCTTCATCCACCGCCTCGACCCGGCTACCGCGGTGATCGCCGTTGCCGCCACCGCGGGTGCGGCGCTCGCGGGGGCCCTCGGCGCGGTGCGCGCCGCCGCGCGCCTGCCGCCCGCCGAGGCGATGCGTCCCGAACCGCCCCCCACCTATCGGGCAAGCCTGCTGGAGCGCAGCGGCCTGCGCCGGCTGCTTGATCAGCCCACGCGCATGGTGGTGCGCCACCTCGCGCGCAACGGCGGCAAATCGGCGCTGTCCGTGCTCGGTATCGCCGCGGCGGTGGGCATCATGATGCTCTCCCGGTTCGGCACGGACGCCATCGATTACATGCTGGATATCCAGTTCGGCCTCGCCCAGCGGGAGGACGTCACCGCCACCTTCACCGAGCCCACCGATCACGACGCCCTCTACAGCCTCGCCGCGGACCCGGCGGTGGGCTTCGTGGAGCCGTTCCGTGCGATATCCGTGGAGCTGGTCAACGGCCGGCACCGTTATCGCACCAGCATCCTGGGCCTGACACCGGGAAGCCGGCTGCACCGCGTGCTGGACGACACGCTCCATCCCCTGCGGCTGCCCCGGGACGGCGTGATCCTCACCGACTACCTGCGCGAGCACCTCGCACTGAGCACCGGTGGGAGCGTGCGCGTGCGGGTGCTCGAAGGGGCCCGGCCGGTACTGGATATCCCAGTGGCCGAATTCGCCCGCGAGTACCTAGGTGCACAGGGCTACATGCGCCTGGACGCGCTCAACCGCCGTCTCGACGAGGGCCGGGCAGTCTCCGGCGCCTACCTGGCCACCGGTCCGGAGACGGCGACGGCACTCGCCCGCAGACTTCAGCTCATGCCGAGGGTCGCCGGTGTCGGACTCCGACGTCGCAGTATCGAGAGCTTCGACGAGAGCATGGGCCGGATCATGGCCGTGTTCACCCTGATCAGCTCCGCACTGGCCGGCAGCATTGCCTTCGGGGTGGTCTACAACAGCGCCCGGATCGCGCTGTCCGAGCGGTCCCGGGAGCTTGCGAGCCTGCGGGTGCTCGGCTACAGCCGCGGCGAAGTGGCCTATATCATACTCGCCGAGCTGATCGTCCTGACGCTCGCCGCCATCCCGCCGGGGTTCCTGATGGGGGCGGGCCTGTGCTGGCTGCTCGCGCGGGGCTTCAATTCGGACCTCTACCGTATCCCGCTGGTCATCGGGCCGGTCACGTACGGCCTCGCGGCGGCAACGGTACTCGCCGCCGCGGCCCTGTCGGCGGTGCTCATCCTGTTCCGCCTCAACCGGTTGAGCCTGGTGGCCGCACTCAAGACAAGGGAGTAAGACACGTGACCTGGTCCAGACGCATCGCCGGCGCCGTGCTCGCGGTGGCTGTCCTCGGCGGCCTCGTATACGCGTTCCTGCCGGCCCCGGCGCCGGTCAGCCTGGCTGTGGTGGCCCGGGGACCGCTGGCGGTGACCGTCGAACGTGAAGGCCAGACCCGGGTGCGCGACCGCTATGTCGTGGCCGCGCCGGTATCCGGCGCCCTGCGCCGCATCGACCTGGACGTGGGGGACGCAGTGGGCCCGGGCACGGTACTCACCCGGATCGACCCCCAGGAGCCGGAGCTGCTCGATCCGCGCTACGAGGCCCGGGCTCGGGCCGACGTGGCGAGCGCGGAGGCGGCCCTGCACGCGGCCGCCGCCGACGTCGGTGCGGCGGAGGCGGAGGCAGAGCGGGCCGCCACCGAGCTGGCCCGGGTGAGCCGGCTGCACGAGCAGGGCTACGCTCCGGCGCAGAACCTGGATATCGTCCGGGCCACCGATCGCCGCGCCAAAGCCACGCTGCGCTCGGCACGCTTCCGCGTCCAGGTCGCCGCCGCCGAGCTCGCCTCGGCGCGCGCGGTACTGCACTATGGCGAGGGCGACAGAAGCAGCGAGGGCATCGCCGTGCGCGCACCGGTGGCGGGCCGGGTGCTCGCGCTGCCCCGCGAGAGCGCCGGTCCGGTGGAGCGGGGCGCGCCGCTGGTGGAAATTGGCGACCCGGCCTCGCTGGAGGTGCGCACCGATGTGCTGTCCGTGGACGCCGTGCGCATCCATCCCGGCATGCGCGTGGACCTGACGGGGTGGGGCGGGGACACCACGCTCGAAGCCCGTGTGAGCCGCGTGGAGCCCGCGGCGTTCACCAAGGTCTCGGCCCTGGGCGTGGACGAACAGCGCGTCTGGGTCACCTCGCAGCTGGCCTCGCCACATGCGCAGTGGAACCGCCTGGGGGACGGCTACCGGGTCGACTGCGCGTTCGTGCTCTGGTCCGGCGAGGGCGTCCTCCAGGTACCCGACAGCGCCGTATTCCCCCACGGTGGCGGTGAGGCCGTGTTCGTCGCCAGCGGGGGCAGGGCGCATCTGCGCGAGGTCGGGACCGGCCGGCGCAGCGGGCTGCAGGTGCAGATCCGCTCGGGGCTAGAGGCCGGCGAACGCGTGGTGATCCACCCGGACGCCACACTGGCGGACGGTGACCGCATCCGCGAGCGCGCCGGCGGCTGAGACCGGCGCCGCTCGCCTATTGCCGGCGCCACTCCCCGGAGCGCCCGCCGGCCTTGTAGACGAGCCCGACGCCGTCGATGGTCATGCCGCGGTCAAGCGCCTTGCACATGTCGTAGACCGTGAGCAGCGCCGCCTGGACCGCGTTCAGCGCCTCCATCTCCACGCCGGTGCGCTCGCGGGTCTCCGCCCGCACGCTGCAGTGCACGGCCCCTGCCTCCGGTTCGGGGGTCAGCTTGACCTCGACATGGGTCAGCGCGAGGGGATGACACAGCGGCACCACGTCGGCGGTGCGCTTCGCGGCCATGATCCCGGCGATGCGGGCGGTGGCCAGGGCGTCGCCCTTTTTCAGATCACCGGCGACCAGCGCCTCGAGGGTCGCCGCGTCCATTCGGATCCGCCCCTCGGCCACGGCAACCCGGTGGCTGCGGTCCTTCTCGCCGACGTCGACCATGTGGGCCTCGCCGCGCTCGTTGATATGGGTCAGTTCGCTCATGACTGGTTCCGGCGCCTTCCAGGCGGATGCGTGTCTGTCGTCGACCCGTATTGCGCCCGATCGCCGGACATGCCGGCAAGGCCGCCCTGCGCCCGGTGACGCACGGCGATGCCCGGCGAGCTGGCATTGGCAATGACCGGGTTAGTAGTATTGCGGCACGCTAACCCGCCGTCCCCGGCGGGGCAACACCGACGGAGGAACCCACCATGTCCGACGACCGCCTTCAGCGCGGCGAGGCGATGCGCCGCCGTGTGCTCGGCGATGCGCACGTCGACCGCTCGCTGGCGAATGCCAGCGACTTCGACCGCGAGTTCCAGGAGTTCGTGATGCGCACGGCCTGGGGTGATATCTGGAATCGCGAGGGCCTCGCCACGCCGACCCGCAGCCTGATCAACCTGGGCATGCTGGCCGCCCTCGGCCGCATGGACGAGTTCCGCGTGCACGTGCGCGGTGCGGTCAATCAGGGGTGCAGTGTGGAGGAGATCCGCGAGGTACTCTTCCAGGTGGCGGTCTACGCGGGCATGCCGGCGGGGATGGAGGGTTTCCGCCACGCCCGGCGGGTGCTCGAGGAGATGACGGCGGAACCGGGGGCGTAAGCGGTGCTGCTCCGTATCCTGGAGATCATCGTCCCGGTCTTCGGCCTGGTGCTGGTGGGCTACGTCTACGGCCGACTGCGCCCGGCGGACATGTCCAGCGCCAACCGGTTGAACGTCAACGTCTTCGTGCCGGCGCTGATCTTCTACGTGCTCTCCGAGCGCATGAGTGCCGACCTGTCTCTGGGCGGCGCGGCGCTCGGCGCCGCCGCGGTGATCCTCGGCTCCGGACCGATCGCCTGGCTCATTGCCCGGCGCACCGGCTGGGACGTACGCACTGTCGTGCCGCCGGCGATGTTCAACAACGCGGGCAACTTCGGACTGCCGCTGGCGGTCTTCGGCTTCGGCGAGAAGGCACTGCCCGTTGCCGTGGTGATGTTCGTGGTGGAGAACTCACTGCACTTCACCGTCGGGCTGTGGCTGCTCACCCGGCGAATCGGCGCACGCGAACTCGCGGGCAACCCGATGGTGGTGGCCACCGCCGCCGGGCTCGTGTGCATGGCGTTCGGCTGGCATCTGCCGGGACTGGTCCTGCCCGGCGTGGAGATGCTCGGCAACGTGGCGATCCCGCTGATGCTGGTCGCGCTGGGAATCCGCCTCACGGAGGTGGATCTCTCGTACTGGCGGATCGGCATCGGTGGCGCGCTGATGGCCCCCGTCACCGGGCTGATCATCGCGGTGCCGTGGGTGCTGATCTTCCAGCCCCCGCAGCCGGTGGCCGGGCTGTTGCTGGTCTTCGGGGCGCTGCCGCCGGCGGTGCTCAACTACATGCTCTCGGAGCACTACGACCAGGAACCGCAGGCGGTGGCATCCATCGTCGCGCTGGGCAACCTGATGTCGCTGGGCATCATCCCCGCCGCTCTCTACTTCGCGCTGCCCTAGACCACGCGGAAGTCAGGCGGGGCGGCGAGGGAGGTCGGCGGTCGCCTCGCCGGTGAAACGTTCGGGGAGAGAAAGGGGAAAAGGGCCGGGCGGCGCGGGGGATGCGCCGCCCGGTCTGCCGTGGTCCGGGCGTCAGCCGAAGAGCTCGTCGATCGCGGCGATCTCGTCCAGGGACTCCGGATTCGCCAGCGCCTCGCGGTTGTTGACGGTGTCGCCGCGGAGGATCTTGGTCACCGCCAGCTCCACCTTCTTGCCGCTGCGGGTGTAGGGGATCTGGTCGACGGCGACGATCTTCGCCGGCACATGACGCGGGCTCGCCCCCTCGCGGACACGGCTGCGGATCTTGCGCCGGAGCTCGTCGGTGAGCGCCTCGCCCTCGTTCATGACCACCATGAGCACCACGCGGACATCGCCGTTCCACGGCTGGCCGACGACGATGCTGTCCGCGATCTCGTCGATGGTCTCCACCTGGCGGTAGATCTCCGCGGTGCCGATGCGCACGCCGCCCGGGTTGAGCGTGGCGTCCGAGCGGCCGTGGATGACGCAGCCGCCGGTCTCGCTGAAGCTGATGAAGTCACCGTGAGCCCAGACACCGGGGAACGTCTCGAAGTACGCACCGCGGTAGCGGGCGAAGTCCGGGTCGTTCCAGAACTGTACCGGCATACTCGGTGCCGGCTGGGTGCAGACCAGCTCGCCGCGCTCGTCGATGACCTCCTCGCCGTCCTCGTTGAACGCCTTGACGTCCATGCCGAGCATCGCGCACTGGATCTCGCCGCGGCGGACCGGGAGGATCGGGCAGGCGCCGACGAAGCAGGAAAGGATGTCCGTGCCGCCGGAGATGGAACCGAGGAGGACGTCCGGGCTGATGTGCTCGTAGACGTAGTCGTAGTCCTCCGGCAGCAGCGGCGAGCCCGTGGAGAAGACGACCCGCAGGTTGGAGAGGTCGTGGTCCTCACCCGGGTGCAGGCCCTTGTTGCGGCAGCCACCGAGGAACTTGGCGCTGGTACCGAAGTGGGTCAGCCCCTCGCGCTCGGCCATCTCCCAGAGGACGTCCAGGTTGGGATAGCCCGGCGAGCCGTCGAAGAACACCACCTCGGCACCGGTGATCAGGCCGGAGACCAGCCAGTTCCACATCATCCAGCCGGTGGTGGTGAAGTAGAAGAACGTGTCGTCACGCTTGACGTCGCCGTGGAGCATCAGCTCCTTGCTGTGCTGGAGCAGCACGCCACCGCCGCCGTGGACGATGCACTTCGGCGCGCCGGTGGTCCCGGAGGAATAGACGATCACGATGGGGTGATCGAAAGGCACCTGCTCGAAGTGCACCTCGCCGCCGCGGCCCTCGCTGAGCGCCGCGTCCCAGGAGACCACGCCGGCGTCATCCGGGATCGGCTCCTCTGGCAGGTTGGAGATCACCACCGCGCACTGGATCGAGGGGATACGCTCGCGCAGCTCCGCGATCTGCTCCAGACGCGAGAAGGTCTTGCCGTTATAGCCGTAGCCGTTGACGGCGATCAGTACCTTGGGCTCGATCTGGCCGAAGCGGTCGTGGATGCCGTTGGCGCCGAAGTCCGGCGAGGCGGAGGACCAGATCGCGCCGAGCGCGGTGGTGGCCAGCATCCCGATCACCGCCTCGGAGGTATTGGCGACGATGCCCGCGACCCGATCGCCGGGGCCGACGCCCTGCTCGCGGAGGAAGCGCTGCAGGCCCGCGACCTCGCCGAGGAGCTCGCCGTAGGTGAGCTGCTGGCGCGGCCGGGTCTCCGAGATCTCCGTGATCGCGACCTTCGACGGGTCACCGTGCAACGCCTCGCGGAGCAGGTTCTCTGCGAAGTTCAGCCGCGCCCCGGGGAACCACTCCGCGCCGGGCATCTCCCGGGCGCCGAGCACCTGCTCGTACGGTGCCGAGGCGATCACCCCGGTGTACTCCCAGATCGTCGCCCAGAAGGCCTCGATGTCCGCCACCGACCAGCGGTGCAGTGCGTGATAGTCCGGGAACGGCCCGTAACCACGCTCCTCCAGCCAGCGAATGTAATGCGCCATGCTGCTGTTATGGAGCTCGTAGTCGGAGGGCTCTCGTACGATGGGGAAGTCGGCGCTCATTGCTTGTGATCCTTGATCTGTCTGTCTTCCCGCCGCGCTCGCGGCGGCTCCTGCCTCGACCCGGGATCGTAACCGATCGGGCGATGCGAGTGGAGGGGCCGGCCTGCGGAGCCGGCGAGCGGCGGCGCTTGCAAGTGCGCGCGCGGAGACTGCGATAATGAGCACCGGATCGGGCGCCGGTCCCCACCTCATCAGACGACGGGAGCATCTGGATCATGACTCTGAAAGACAAGGCAGCAGTGGTCACCGGTTCCACCAGCGGCATCGGCCGCGCGGTCGCAGAAAGCCTGGCGGGTGCCGGGGCGAACGTCGTCATCAACGGTATCGAACCGCGGGAGGAGGGCGGGGCGATCGCCGATGCCATCGCCTCGGAGCACGGCGTGACCGTGCGCTACAACCCCGCGGACATGAGCAGGCCGGAGGAGGTCGAGGCGCTGATCGCCGACTGTGTCGAGGCCTTCGGCCGCATCGACGTCCTGGTCAACAACGCCGGCATCCAGTTCACCGCCCCCACCGAGGAATTCCCCCGGGAGAAATGGGACGCTATCATCGCGATCAACCTTTCCTCGGCCTTTCACGCCGCCCACGCCGCGCTGCCGCACATGCAGCGCCAGGGCTGGGGCCGCATCATCAACACCGCCTCCGCCCACGGCCTGGTGGCCTCGGTCAACAAGGCCGCCTACGTCTCCGCCAAGCACGGCATCGTCGGCCTGACCAAGGTCATCGCCCTGGAAAACGCCGACCGCGGCATCACCTGCAACGCGATCTGCCCCGGGTGGGTGGAGACCCCGCTCATCCAGGCGCAGATCCAGAAGATCGCCGACGAGCAGGGCCTGTCCATCGACGACGCCAAGATCGAGCTTGTCCGCCACAAGCAGCCGTCCAAGCAGTTCGTCCAGCCCGAGCAGATCGGGGCGCTGGCGGCGTTCCTGTGCACCGACGCGGCGTCCCAGATCACCGGCGCGTCCATGCCGGTGGACGGCGGCTGGACCGCACAGTAGCGGACGCGACACCATCCGGTCGGTCGTGCACGGTCGTGGGCCCGTGTGCGACATGCCGTCGCAGATGGCGCGAGAGGTCACACGACTGCGGCGCCTGTCCCACGGTGCGGAAGCACCCCCACGTCCGGCGAATGTCGGCTGCGGTCGGGCGACCGGTCCATTTCCGGTGTGGCGAGGATGTCGGCTGCCCAGAGCAGCCGACCTGCGGCCGCGCCCCCCTCTCCCCTTGCGGGAGAGGGGCCGGGGGAGAGGGGTGCTCCCGGGACCGGCGGGTCCTGTGGAACCGTCATCCAGGATGGAGCCACCCCAAGGTTGGCCCCTCCTGGCAGCCAACATCCCGTCCTGCGGTGCCGGCAACGTCGGCTGCCGGGAGCAGCCGACCTGCCCCTGAACTCCGTGATCCCGTGCAGGTCGTGCACCGTGCGGTGCGCGACGTCCCCGTGGTCCCGCGGGATGCCACTTACGGTCTGACGGCGGCGCCCGATCTGCCTCTGGCAGGTTCAGGGCCAGGGCGGTACCTGCTGCTGAAATGGCTTCCGCGTCGATCGTGCCCGACTAAAACGCCGGCTCCATGCACGTTCCGCGCGTTCCCGCATCATTGGTGACGGTCAGCCGCCGGTGTCCAGCCGCTTCCGGAGGGCCTGACGAAAAGCGACGATCCGTGCGGTATTGCGGCCGAAATCGGCCTGGCCGACGCGCGAGGCCGAGCGCAGGTGCACGACGCTCCGGCCGGATTCGTCTTCCGCCTCCACACGGAGGCTCACGTCGTCCTCGAAACCGAGCAGCGGTGTGCGGTCCACGGCGGACAGTCGGTGCCCGCCGTGACTCATCGAGATGACCTGCCATCCGAGGGCACGCACGGTCCGGCGCGCCGCGGCAAACGTCTGGTCCGGCGGCGATGACACCTCCATGGGCTGTCGCTCCGGCCAGGCGGAGCCGGACACGGTGCTCACGCGGTTGTCCGTGAGGTAGAACACCACGCGCGTGACGATGCCTGGCGGGGCGGTGAGCGGTGCGCCGCTGTAGACGATCGCCGCCGCCGGGGCGATTACCGCCAGCACCACCAGGACCAGCAGCGCCTTTCCGAGAAAACGGGTCATGACACACCGGCCCCGGGCCTGTGCCGCGCAACGCGGCACAGGCCGGTCACACGGCGCGTTTCGCGTCGTCGCGGCGCGGACGCACCGGGGTGATGGCCTGCTACCACGCCACCGCCTCGCCGTGACGCAACAGGGCGCCGGTGGGCGAGCCGTCCGGCAGGCAGGCCGCCTCGACGACCCGGGCCGCCGCCTCCTGGGGCGAGGTGTTGGCCTGGCCGCCGCCCATCCGCGTACGCACCCAGCCCGGGTCCACGGCGTTGACGAGGATGTTCTCGCCGTCGGTCTCGGCGGCAAGAAGCCGGGTGATGGCGTTGAGCCCGGACTTCGAGAAGCGGTATGCAGGGTAGCCCCGGCCCATGCGCGAAAACTGGGCGTAGCCGCTGGTGACGTTCACGATGCGACCGTAACCGTGCCGGCGCATGATCGGTACGATGGCCTGGGCGAGACGCAGCGGCCCGTACGCGTTAACGGCGAGGTGTTCGTCCAGGGTGGCGCGATCCACCTCCAGGATCCCCGGCGCAGGGGTGCCGTCCGAGGGCGCATGCTCGGGGAAGATCCCGGCGTTGTTGACCAGCACGTCGACCCGGTCGAAGGCATTGGCGATGAAGTCCATCAGCCCCTGAATGCTCGTCTCGCGAGTCACGTCCAGGGGATGATAGGCGACGTCCAGTCCCTCGCTCTGGAGCTTGTCCGCCGCCGCCTTGCCCAGCAGGCCGTCGCGGCTGGTGAGCACCGGTTTGATCCCGGCGCGGGCGAGCTGCCGTGCGGTCTCGAAGCCGATACCGCGGTTGCCGCCGGTGATTAACGCTACGCGTTCGGGCTCGCTCATGGCCCCTCCAGGGTCACTGCTCGTGCAGGTAGAAGCTCCGGCGCACGCTGCAGTCGTCCTCGAGTTCGTAGACCAGCGGTTTGCCGGTGGGCACCTCGACGCCGGTAATCGCCTCGTCGGAGACACCGTCGAGGTGCTTGATCAGGGCCCTAAGGCTGTTGCCGTGGGCGGCGATCAGCATGGTCTCCACCTCGCGGAGTACCGGCAGGATGTCGCTCTCCCAGTAGGGTAGCACCCGCTCCAGGGTGCTCTTCAGGGATTCCGTCGCCGGCAGGGTACCCGCGGACAGGTGCCGGTAGCGCGGATCGAAGCGTGGATGACGCTCGTCGTCCTCCGCCAGCGCCGGCGGCGGGGTTGCGTAGCTGCGCCGCCACACGTGGACCTGCTCGTCGCCGTACTCCTCGGCGGTCTCGGCCTTGTTCAGGCCGGTAAGCGCACCGTAGTGGCGCTCGTTGAGGCGCCAGTCCTTGGTCATCGGGATCCAGAGCTCGTCGAGCTCGTCGAGGACCATCCAGCCCGTGCGGATCGCCCGGGTAAGCACCGAGGTGAAGGCGTAGTCGAACGAGTAGCCGTGCTCGCGAAGCAGACGGCCGGCGCCGGCCGCCTCATCGCGGCCGCGCTCGCTGAGGTCGACGTCCTTCCAGCCGGTAAAGCGGTTCTCCAGGTTCCAGACGCTCTGCCCGTGGCGCAGCAGCACGAGACGCTTCATGCTTTCCCCCCTGTGTCATGGCTGATTGGGCGGACGACCGCGGATCAGCGGAACGCGGCCGCCGGGACCGCGCAGTGTACCAGAGCCGGGGTCGCGATCAGGGCAGGGCGACGAACCGGCCGCTGAAGGTCGCCGCCGGACGTTCGGCACCGGGCAGGTATACCGTGAGCTCCGCACGGGCCCGACGACGCCGCCCCAGGGTAGCCATCACCGTATCGGCCAGATCCGCCGGCACGTCGAGGACGGCGTGGAGCTCGTCGTCGCAGGGCCGGTGGTAGTGAATCTGCCCGTCCGCGAGTACCAGCTGCGGCTCGATGCCGGCGCCGCGGGTGAGCGCGTAGAGCCACCCCCAGCCCGCTAGGCAGGCCAGACTGTAGAGGCTTCCCGCGAAGCCCGTTCCCGTATGGTTGTGGTTGGCGTAGAGCGGCGCGGTGAGCTCGAGTCCCGCCTCGTCGAGCCGGGTGACCAGCACCTCCATGGCCCGGCTCAGCGGGATCAGGTTATTGAACCGCGCCTGCAGCGCCGAGGCGGTAAGCATGCGGATCTCCCTGGGGTGAGACACCGCTGTAGGATACCATTGCCCGCACGACGGACCGGATACAGCCATGGCCGAAGAGATCGAACGCAAATTCCTGGTGACCGGCGACGCCTGGCGCGACGCCGCGGACGCCGGCCAGCCCATGCGCCAGGGCTACCTCGGCCGCGACATCCACGCCAGCGTGCGCGTGCGCCTCGCCGGTGCCCGCGCGTGGCTCAACATCAAGGGCGCAACCCTCGGCGTGCAGCGCCGCGAGTACGAGTACGCGATCCCCGCCGATGAGGCACAGGAGATGCTCGACCACCTCTGCCACCGGCCACTGATCGAGAAGACCCGCTACCACGTCCCGGTGGACGGTCACACCTGGGAGGTGGACGTCTTCGAGGGCGACAACGCCGGGCTGGTGGTCGCGGAGGTCGAGCTCGCGAGCGCCGAAGAGGCCTTCACGAGGCCCGAATGGGCGGGACGGGAAGTCTCCCACCTGCCGCGCTACTACAACGTCTCGCTGGTGCGTTACCCCTACAGCGAGTGGACCGCCGCGGAGCGCACCGGTGACTGAGCACACCCCCTGGATCCATGTGAACCTCGCGGCGCAGCGGCTCCGCCTGTACGGCAGCGACGGCGCCGTCCTCGCGGACTGGCCGGTGGCTACCGGCGCCAATGGTGCCGGCGAGCTGGACGGCAGCGGCTGCACGCCGCGGGGCCGGCACATCGTGCGTGCGCGCATCGGCGCCGGCGAGCCGGCGGACGCGGTATTCGTGGGCCGGCGTCCGACGGGGGAGCGCTATACCCGGGCGCTCGCCGACGCCCATCCCGGGCGGGACTGGATCCTCGGGCGCATCCTCTGGCTGAGCGGCACCGAGCCGGGCCACAACCGCCTCGGCCGGTGCGACACAATGCGCCGGTTCATCTACATCCACGGCGGCCCGCCGGAGTCCCCGCTCGGGCAACCGGTCTCCCACGGCTGCATCCGCATGCACCCGGACGCGGTGGTGGAGCTGTTCGACCGCGTGCCCGCGGGCACGCCGGTGGTGATCGAGTAAGCCCATGTCGCTCGGACCGCTGATGATCGGCATCGAGGGACTCACGCTCACCGGCGAGGAGCGCCGCCGCCTGCGCGATCCCGCCGTGGGCGGTGTGATCCTGTTCCGTCGCAACTTCGCCGACGCCGACCAGCTCGCCGCGCTCACCGCCGATATCCGCTCGCTGCGCGCGCCGCCGCTGCTCGTCGCCACGGACCACGAGGGCGGGCGGGTGCAGCGTTTCACCGACGGCTTCACCCGGCTTCCGGCCCAGCGCGGCCTCGGCCGGCTATGGCAGCGCGAACCCGCGGAGGCGGAGGCCATCGCCGAGCAGCTTGGCTGGCTCGGCGCGGCAGAGCTGCTCGGCGTGGGCGTGGACCTCGGCCTCGGACCGGTGGTCGACATCGATCACGGCATGAGCACGGTGATCGGCGATCGCGCCCTGGCGGACACCCCCCGGGCCGTCACCGCTCTGTCCGCGGCACTCGTCCGGGGCATGCGCCGCGCCGGCATGGCCGCGGTGGCAAAGCACTTTCCCGGTCACGGCGGCGTGCGCCTGGACTCCCACGAGGCCCTGCCGGAGGATCCGCGGGATAGCCGGGATCTGCACGACGCGGACCTCGTGCCGTTCCGGCGGCTGATCATGAACGGGCTGGAGGCGGTGATGATGGCGCACATCGTCTTCCCCGCGGAGGACCGCCTGCCCGCCAGCCTCTCGCGCCACTGGATCGGCACCATCCTGCGCGGCCGGCTCGGCTTTCAGGGCGCCGTGATCAGCGACGACCTCTCCATGGCGGGCGCCGCGGTCGCCGGCGGCCTGCGCGAGCGCGTCCGCACCGCCCTCGGCGCCGGCAGCGACATGGTCATCATCGGTAACGAGGGCAGGGCGGTGGACGCCGTGCTCCCGGACTGGCACGGCGGTGCCGATGCCGCTGCCGCACTGCGCCGTGCCCGGCTACACGGCCGGCACGCCCCCGCGCTGAAGGACCTGCACGCCAGCCGTGACTGGCGCCGCGCCCGCGAGGCGGCCGCGCTGCTCGAGCGGTGAGCCCCCGAGTGGCCCCGTAGCGCCGAGGCGCCTATAATCGCGCGCCTCGACGCCCCAATACCCGGTGGAGACAGAAGGGACCGCCGATGAGTGATTACAACCCGGTGACGCCACAGCAGCTGGACGAGATCCTGAGCACCGCGGAGATCCTGCACACGGAGGCCGCCGTGGAGAGCGCGCTGGACGACATGGCCCGGCGCATCGAGACCCGCCTCGGCGGTACCATGCCCGTCGTCTTGGGCGTCATGACGGGGGCCATCGTCCCCCTGGGCCGGCTGCTGCCGCGGCTGCAGTTCCCCCTGGAGGTCGACTACATCCATGCCACGCGCTACCACGGTTCCACCGTCGGCCGCGACGTGATCTGGCTCGCGCGCCCGCAGACCCCGCTCAAGGGACGCACCGTGCTCATCGTCGACGACATCCTCGACGAGGGCCACACCCTCGCGGGCATCATCGACGAGTGCCGTGACGAGGGCGCCAAGGCCGTGTACACGGCGATGCTGTTCGACAAACAGCACGACCGGCGCTACCACGGCCTCCAGGCCGACTTCACCGGGCTCTCCGTGACCGACCGCTACGTGTTCGGCTCCGGCATGGACTACAAGGGCTACTTCCGCAACCTCGGCGGCGTCTACGCGGTCCACCCGGATCACGAGGGCGAGTAACCGCCGCCCCACACACGGCGCTTCCCGACCATCAACCAGGGGGAGGGGTATGACACTGGCGATTATCGGCGGCACCGGCCTGACATCGCTGCCGGGCCTTGAGATCGACCGCCGCGAGATGGTGCACACGCCGTTCGGCGAGCCCTCCGGGCCGCTGACCCACGGCCACCTCAATGAGCAGCGCGTGATCTTCCTCGCGCGCCACGGCTACGGGCACACCATCCCGCCCCACGGCATCAATTACCGCGCCAACATCTGGGCGATGCAGCAGGCCGGTGCAACCTGCGTGCTGGCGGTGGCCGCGGTGGGCGGCATCAGCGCCGAGCTCGCGCCCGGCACGCTGGCAGCACCGGACCAGATCATCGACTACACGTGGGGACGGGCGAATACCTTCTTCGAGCAGGATCTCGACCGCGTCACGCACGTGGACTTCACGCAGCCCTACGATGCCACCCTCCGGGGCCGGCTGCTCTCGGCGGCAGGCGAGTGCGACGTGGCGATGGTCGACGGCGGCTGCTACGGCGCCACCCAGGGACCACGGCTGGAGACCGCCGCGGAAATCCGGCGCCTGCAGCGCGACGGCTGCGACATGGTTGGCATGACCGGCATGCCCGAGGCGGTACTCGCCCGCGAGCTCGAGCTGCCCTACACGACCTGCGCTGTGGTCGCCAACTGGGCCGCCGGCGTGCACGGCGACACGCCGATCGCCATGAGCGAGATCGAGCGCATCCTCAAGACGGGCATGGCCAATGTCCGCTGCGTGCTCGGATCGATGATCAACGGCTTCTGAGAGACGTTACGGCAGCGGTGCTGCCGTAACCTCCGGACCTGGTGGACCGGAGACGAGAGCGGCTGTCAGTGAACACGGAAAACGATACCCGCAGCCTCCTGGCCGGGGCGGCCTGGGCGTTGCTGGCGATCACCCTGTGGTCTGGCAATTTCGTGGTCGCGCGCGGCATGGGGGCGACCCTTACGCCGCTCGACCTGTCCTTCGCCCGCTGGAGCATCGCCGCCGTCATCGCGGCCCTGGTGTTCGGACGCACCATCGTCGCCGAGCTGCCCGCGATCCGGCGCCGCTTCGCCATGGTCGTGCTGAGCGCGGTGCTGGGCATCGCGTCGTTCAACACGCTCGTCTACGGCGCCGGCCATTACGCGGGCGCCGCCGTACTGGCGCTGCTCAACACCCTCTCGCCCCTGGTAATCGCCTTTCTCGCCGCTGTCTTCCTGCGTGAGCGTCTGCCCAGGCACGCCGGTACCGGCGGGCTGATCGCGCTCGCGGGCGTCGCCGTCATCACGCTCGGACACGCCGGTGAGGGGGGCGGCGGGGAGACACGCATCGTCCCGGCCCTGCTGCTCATGGCCGGCGCCGTCGTCTGCTTCTCCGGCTACGCGGTGACGGTCCGGCTGCTCACGCGGGAGATCCCGGTGCAGGCCAATCTCGCCATCACCATCATCCTCGGCGCATTCGTGCTCGCCCCCGCTTGGCTGACCCTCTCCGACCCCGCTCATCTCTACGGTCTGGACTGGCAGGGTTACGCGGTACTGCTGTACGTGGGGGTCGGTGCCTCGATCGTCGCCTTTTTCTGCTGGAACAAGGCCATCAGCACCCTCGGCGCGGGCCGGGCGGCGGGCCTTTACTACCTCATCCCCGTGACCACTGCGGTCCTCGCCTGGCTGATCATCGGCGAGACCCTCTCCGTCGCCACCCTCTGCGCCATCCCCGTCGTCCTCCTGGGCGCCTGGCTGGCGACGCGCTAGGGCCGGACGCCGATCCCGGTGCAACGGCACCGCCCTGCGGCGGAAGGCCCCCTGTCGTGCCCGCGGCGGTGGGGCAGGTCGCCGTCGCGCCCGCATCCACCGGGACGGATCGACGGGCAGCCCCGGCACATGTGGCATGCTGTGCCGGTCACGGTACGTCCGGGACCCCAGTGCTGCGTCAGGGTGACGCGGCAGGTTACGCCACGCCGGCGTTCATGCCTACCACGGCAATGACGGGGAGAAGCCGACCCATGCCCGAGGCTGCCTATCCGGAATCCCTGCTGTCCCGGCGGCTCAAGGTCGGGACCCAGGCCGTCCACGAGGCACTCGACCGGCGCATCACCGGCGCCGCCCCGTTCGCGGACCGGCAACGTTACAGCCGGTTCCTGCGCGTTCAGCTCCGGCTGCACCACGTCACCGCGCCGCTGTACCGCGATCCACGGCTGCAGGCCGATCTGCCCGGGCTGGCGGCGCTCGACCGCCTTGAGGCGGTGAAGGCCGACTGCATCGACCTCGGCATCCCGGAGGACGCCCTGGAGCGGGATCGCCGCGCGGCAGCGGCGGTCACCATCCCCGGCCGCCCCGAGGCCCTGGGCTGGATCTACACCCACGAGGGCTCGCGCATGGGGGCCGCGGTCCTGCTCCGGGAGGCACGTCAGGGGCTGGCGCTTTCCGAGACCTACGGCGCCCGGCACATGGCCGCCCACACCGACGGCCGCGCCCCGCACTGGCGGGACTTCAAGACCACCCTGGACGCGATCGCACTGACACCGCTGGAGGCGGATCGCGCCGTCACCGGCGCCCGTGCCGCCTTCGTCTTCGTCCAGGAGGCCGTGGACCGCCTGATGCCCGTTGAGCGCCCCGCCATGCCCTAGAAGCCCGGACCGCACCGTCGCGTAGCGCGTCGCCGGACACCCGCCGGCCGCGCTCGCCTGACGCGGATCCGGGGCGGCACGCCGACGTCCGGTTTGTCAGCGCAGGAGAGGGAAGCCGCCGCACAGGCGGTTGACCGCCTTCCTCGGGCCGTGAACGAGGACGCCGTGGAACGTCATTTCCGCGCTCGCCGTCTCCGCACAGGTCGCGATGTAGTCGTCGTAATGCCGGCTATTCAGTGCCGAGTCCGTGAAACAGAACACCGTCAGACCGCCCGCGGCCGCCTCGCCATGGAGGGCCGCCAGCGCCGGTGACGCCGACTCGAGGATCGGCAGGGGCGTCGTCGTGATCCCGGGGAGCTCGGTGCCGTCCACGCAGCGCACGGGCGGACCGACGAGCTCCGGACAAGCCTTGCCCAGACTGAAGGCCAGCACTGCCGCGGTGTTGGCTTTCAGTCCGGTCGGCAGCGAACCGTCCACGATAATGACGCTCTTCGTGCTCATGACTGTTTGCCCTCGCTATTCGGAACACGCCGTTGACACGAGCCACCGACACGCCTGCGCAGGGCACGGGCGGCGGCCGTGACCATTCCGGGGCGAGCGTATCCCGTCGCGGGGCGAATGGATTGCACGATATACGGGCTACCGGTCACCCCGGTCGCAGGAGTGAGGTCAGGACACCTGCCGGACCGGTTCGACGCTGCCCGGCGTCACGCCGGTGATGCGTCGGAAGCAACGCGCGAAGTGCGGCTGATCGTAGAAGCCGAGACGGAGCGCGACGTCGCTGGGCTGATCACCGCGGGCAAGCAGCGGCACAGCCTCGCCGATGCGGCGTTGCAGCCAGTAGGCGTAGGGCGGGACACCCACCGCCTCGCGGAAGACGTCGAGGAGGTAGTGGGGATGCAGGTCCACGAGCGTGGCGAGGTCGCCCAGGCTCAACCGTTCCGGCTCCCGCGCTCGTCCGGCCGCCGCGTAATCACGCGCGAGGGTATCCAGGTAGTCCCGCACGCGGCGCACCGCCGCCGGTTCCCGCCCGGGAGTCGTGGGCGTCTCACGCCCATGTCGCACGAAGACGCCGTCGAGGGTGTCCAGAAGCAGCGAATCGACGGCCAGCCGCCAGCCCGCATGCCCCCGCAGCGCCATACGCCGCGCGAGCGCCGCGAAACGCCGGCTGACGAATCGGCCGGTATCCAGGGCATACGGCGAGGGGAAACCGCGTCGCGGCCGCGACGGCAGCATCTCCGCCAGCGCCTGCTCGCCCACGTACAGCGTGCGGTATGCCATGCGACCATCGACAGCGTAGCCGTCATGCGGCTGACCGGGATTCATCAGCGACAGCGTCCGCCGGGGGAAGACGTAGCGCGTGCCCCGGCTGCGATAGCCGCCGACACCGTGCTCGATCACGCCGATAGCGAAGGCATCGTGACTGTGTCGGCCGAAGGGCTGACCGCTGACCGTCGCGTCGAGCAGGTGAACCCCGGGACGCCAGTCGGGCACGTAGAGCCGGCTGCGGGCGGCGGGCTTCATCGTCGGATGACGCGCGGCTCACGCCGGCGGGCATCCCCCGACCGGGACCGGTTCGGGTAGGGGTGCCGCCGCATCGGCGCTAGCCGTCACCGTCCCCCAGGGGCCGCGCCTGGACGATCACACCCAGCAAGGGATGGTCGAGGTAGTGAATCTCGTCGCTGCGCATGCGCCGGCTCTGGGTCATGGGATAGACGGTACCGCCGGTCTCGCGGCGGTAGCGCAGATCGACCTGGGCATGGAGGTAGCGGCTGACGTAGACACGCATCATCCCGTAGAGCCCGGGTGTCTCCGGAATGCGTTCGCCGGCCGGGACACCGTCGCCGACGGCCACCCACTGGTTCCGCCCCTTGGCGAGATCCGGCTGGATCCAGCCGAAATGACCGAGCACCACGTACTGGTCCGCGGACGCCAGGCGCTGACGGATGCCCGAGAGCTGATAGGCGCTGGCCGCGAGGCGCCGGAACGGGCCGCCGCCGGGGCGGGAGACGCGCACGTCCTGCGGCAGCGCGGGCGGCACGTCCGGCCAGCTCTCGCCGTCGGCGCCGCTCGCCTCCCACTGGCGGAAGACCACGACCTCCACGGCATAGTCCCGGGCGAGGGCGGCGCCGCTGACGGCCAGCCCGCTGAGGGCGAGGACGACGGCGGTCGCGGCGACGGCGATCCGGCGCGGCATGGCGTTCTCCACGATCATTACGACTCCACGCGGGCGGGGCGCTCCACCGCGCCCCTGTCGTCCGACGGGGACGGCTTCCCGGCACCGAGGGTCTGAAGCAGCGCCTCCACCTCGCGGATGCGGCTGTCCGCGTCCTCGGTCTCGCGGTTGAAGCGCAGCCGCTCCTGACCCTCCAGACGATACACGGCGGGCTGCTCCTGGACCAGACGCACCAGTGCCGCCGGGTCGACTGCCGGCCGGTCGCCGAACTCGATCTTGCCACCGCCCGGACCGGCCTCGATGCGCTGGATGCCCAGCCCCTCGGCAGCAAGCTTGAGCTCGGTCACCCGGAAGAGGTTCTTCGCCGGCTGCGGCAGCAGGCCGAAGCGGTCGATCATCTCCACCTGCAGCTCGCGGAGCTGTTCCGTATCCGAGGCGTTGGCGATGCGCTTGTACTGCACCAGCCGGGTGTGCACGTCCGGCAGATAGTCCTCCGGCAGCAGGGCAGCAATACGCAGGTCAACCTCCGTACCCTGGTTCAGCGGCCGGTCCAGCGCCGGCTCGCGGCCGGCGCGGATGTCGCGCACCGCGCGCTCGAGCAGCTCCGTGTACAGCGAGAACCCGACCTCCTGCATCTGCCCGCTCTGATCCTCGCCGAGGAGCTCGCCGGCGCCGCGGATCTCGAGGTCGTGGCTCGCCAGGGTGAATCCGATACCCAGGTCCTCGTGGGCCGCGATGGCCTCCAGGCGCTTGGACGCATCCGCCGTCATGCTCCGGCGCGGCGGTGCGAGCAGGTAGGCATAGGCCCGGTGGTGGGAACGCCCGACGCGGCCGCGGAGCTGATGGAGCTGGGCAAGGCCGAGGCGGTCGGCGCGGTTGATGACGATGGTGTTCGCCGAGGGTACGTCGATACCGCTCTCGATGATGGTGGTGCACACCAGGATGTTGAAGCGCTGGTGATAGAAGTCGAGCATCACGCGCTCGAGCTCGCGCTCCGGCATCTGGCCGTGGGCGATGCGCACCCGCGCATCCGGCAGCAGCTCCGTGAGCTCCCGTGCCACGCGCTCGATGCTGTCCACGTCGTTGTGCAGGAAGTAGACCTGGCCGCCGCGGTGGAGCTCACGCAGGCAGGCCTCCTGGATCAGGGCGTCGTTCCACTCGCTGACGAAGGTCTTTACCGCCAGCCGCCGTGCCGGTGGCGTGGCGATAATGGACAGGTCGCGCATGCCCGACAGGGCCATGTTCAGGGTGCGCGGGATCGGCGTCGCGGTGAGGGTGAGAACGTCGACGCTGGCGCGCAGGCCCTTGAGCTGCTCCTTCTGGCGCACGCCGAAGCGGTGCTCCTCGTCGAGGATCACCAGCCCGAGGTTGTGATAGCTCACCGAGGACTGGAGCAGCTTGTGGGTGCCGATGACGATGTCCACCTTGCCGGCGGCGAGATCGGCGAGCACGGCGTTCTGCTCCTTCTTCGAGCGGAAACGCGAGAGCAGCTCGACACGCACGGGCCAGTCGGCGAAACGATCGCTGAAGTTCTGGTAGTGCTGCTGGGCGAGGAGGGTGGTGGGCACCATCACCGCCACCTGGTGGCCCTCCTGGACGCCGATGAAGGCCGCGCGCATCGCGACCTCGGTCTTGCCGAAGCCGACATCGCCGCACACGACCCGGTCCATCGGCTGCTCCGAGGCGAGGTCATTGACCACGGACGCGATCGCGCGCTCCTGGTCCGGGGTCTCCTCGAAGGGGAACTGCTCGGCGAAACGCCGGTAATCCTCCGGATCGTAGTGATAGGCGTGGCCGCCGCGGGCGGCGCGCCGGGCGTAGATATCGAGGAGCTCGGCGGCGACATCGCGGGCACGCTCCGCGGCCTTGCGCCGGGCGCGGTCCCACTGCTCGCTGCCGAGCCGGTGGAGCGGGGCGTGCTCGGTATCCAGTCCCGTGTAGCGCGAGACCAGGTGCAGCGAGGCCACCGGGACGTAGAGCTTGTCCCCGCCGGCGTACTCCAGGGTGAGGAACTCGGTGTCCACGCCACCGACGTTGAGCGTCTGCAGCCCAATATAGCGGCCGACGCCGTGATCCTCGTGGACCACCGGCGCACCGACACTGAGATCGGTGAGGTCGCGGATGATCGTGTCCGGGTCCCGCTCCGGACGCTCGCGTCGGCGCCGCTGGCTGGCCCGCTCGGCGAACAGCGCCGCCTCCGGGATCAGGGTGATCCCCGCCTCCGTCAGGCGGAAGCCGCGCTCCAGCGGACCGGTGGTGATCGCGCGGGGGGCATCTCCGGCCACGAACGCCGTCCAGTCCGCGACCGCCGGCACGCGCAGGTCGGCCTGCTCCAGGCGCTCCATGAGGCGCTCCCGCCGGCCCGCGGTCTCGGCGAGGAACAGCACGCGCCCCGCCTCATCGGCGAGCAGCGACTCCAGCGCCGCCAGCGGCCGGGCCGCCGCCGGCTCGGCGCGCAGGTCCGGCAGTCCCGTCACCGGGTGACGGATGCTGCCGCCGTGCGCCCCCTCCGGCGCCTCCTCGTGCAGATAGACCTGGGGCAGGGCGTTGAGCCGCTCGCGCAGCTCGTCCGGGCGCAGGTAAAGCGACTCCGGCGTCAGCAGCGGGCGCTCGCGGTCGTGGCGACGCTGCTCGTAACGCTCGCCGATCTGCGCCCAGTCGCCGTCCAGGGCCTCGTCCAGTCCGGCCACCCGGACCGCGAGGCTGCCCTCGGGGAGGTAATCGAACAGCGTCGCGGTCTCCTCGAAGAACAGCGGCAGGTAGTACTCCATGCCGTTGGGCAGGTGGCCTTCGCTGACCTCCCGGTAGACCACACTGTCGGTGGGATCGCCGGCGAAACGGGCGCGCCAGTTGCCCCGGAAGCGCCGGATACCCTCCTCGCCGGTGGGGAACTCCCGCGCCGGCAGCAGCGCCACCTCGGGCACGCGCTCGCTGCTGCGCTGGGACTCCGGGTCGAAGCGCCGGATGGTCTCGATCTCGTCGTCGAAGAGGTCCACGCGCAGCGGGCTGTCCGCGCCCATCGGGAAGAGATCGAGTATCGAGCCGCGCACCGCGAACTCGCCGTGCTCCATGACCTCGGAGACGCAGCGGTAGCCCGCCCGCTCCAGGCGCTCGCGCATCGGCTCCAGCGCGAGCCGGTCCCCCTCCGCAAGGAAGAGCGTGGTGGCCTCCAGGAAGCTCGGCGGCGCGATGCGCTGCATCAGCGTCGCCCCCGGCACGATGAGCACGCCGCGGCCCATCGAGGGTAGGCCGTGCAGGGCGCGCAGGCGCTGGGAGATGATGTCCTGGTGCGGGGAAAAGACGTCGTAGGGCAGCGTCTCCCAGTCCGGCAGGACACGCACGGGCAGTTCCCCGCCGGCGAAGAACCCCAGCGCCGCCTCCAGCGATTGGGCCTGCTGTGGTGTCGCCGTCACCACGAGGGTCGGCTCGGGGTGCTGCCGCGCGGCGGCGACGACCGCCAGTGCGGCACTGTCACCGGCCAGGTCGTACCAGTGGAGACGGTCGCCCGGGCCCTTGGGCAGGCGCGGGACGAGGGGATCGTTGTCGGTGGTGGCCATGACGAGCTTCGAGGACGCTGGCGGTTGGGCGGCTTGCCGAGAGTGGCACCGGCCGGTGAGTGTACTCAATGGGCCCGGACCAGACCAGCCGTAACGCCGTGCCGGACCTTATGGGGGCGGATGGAATCTGGCATCATACGCCCGGTCCCCGGGCGGAGTCGCCCGCGGATGGGCACGCACTCGTCGAGACCGACCCGGAGCCCATGACCCCCGAACCGTCCCTGGAACCGATCGCTCCGCACGATGACGCTTTCGTGGCGCTCTACGAGGCGACCTTCCCGGCGTGGGAGCGCGAGCCCACGCCCCGGGTGCTGGCACGACTGGATGCCGGGCGCTACCGCGGCGAGCGGCTCACGGACCCGGAAGGGCGGATCGCCGGATTCTATGTCGCGGACGTACCGCCGGGGCTTGGCTGCACAGTCTTGACGTTCCTGGCCATTGCGCCGGGGTGGCGCGGCGGGGGGCTCGGCGTACGACTGGCCACGGCGGCGGCCCGGCGGTTCGCCACCGAGGGTCCCGGGGCGTGGCTAGTGGTCGAGGCGGAGCCGCGCCCGGCGCGGCTGTATGCGCGCTGCGGCTTCCGGCGGCTGGCGCTGGACTACCGCGTGCCGCACTACGATGATCCGGCGGCCACCCAGGCGATGGCGCTGATGGTCCACCCACGCCAGCAGTGGGCGACGGCGATACCGGGTGCGACGGTCGCCCGCTGGGTACGGCAGGCCTTCATCGACGGCTACGGTCTGGCGGCCGGGGATCCACGGCTGACCGGGCAGCTGGAGCGGATACCGGAGAGGGTGAGGATTGAGGATGCTGAGCTTCGGTCAATATAGCGAGGACGGCGACTGGGTGGAGCACACCGCAGAGTCGGTGATCGCCGCCGGCCGCACCACGTTCCAGTCCTATCTGTTCTTCCGTTCGCCGGTCCACGGCGTGTGCGTGGCGCTCGACGGCGACATCCAGTCCTGCGAGGCGGACGAGGCGATCTATCACGAGGCCCTGGTGCATCCCGCGATGCTGGTCCACCCGGACCCCCGCCGGGTCCTGATCATGGGCGGCGGCGAGGGCGCGACCGCACGCGAGGTGCTGCGCCACCCCGGGGTCACCCGGGTCGTGATGGTCGACATGGATGCCGAGTTCGTCGAGCTCTGCCGCACCCACCTGGCGGGGTGGAACGCCGGCGCATTCGCGGACCCGCGGCTCGACGTGCAATGCCGCGACATCAATGAATTCCTGGACGAACCCGGCGAGGGCTTCGACGTCGTCATCGGGGACCTGGTCGACTTCAACGATCCGGACGACCCCGCCGCAGCCCTCTACAGCCGGCAGCTCTACGAGCGCCTGCGCCGCCGGCTCAACCCCGGGGCCATCACCGCGACCCAGGCCGGTGGGCTGACCACCGGCCGCACCGCGGCCCATGCCCATGTGCGCGCGACGCTCGACGCCGCCTTCACCAACGTCTCCAGCTACGGCATCGTGGTGCCGAGCTTCTACCACCTCTGGAGCTACGTCCTGGCCTCCGACGAGCGTCTCCCCGATGTCGATGCCCTGCCGATGGAGCGCTTCGCGCAGCGCGCCACCGCCCGCCGGCTGGCCCTGCCGGCCACCGGCCCGGCGAGCCTGGCGGCGACCTTCGCGTTGCCGGTCTCCATCTACGAAAAGCTCCAAAAACCCGCAACCTGAAAATATAACCTGATGTCGAACCTTCGTTACCAGCTCCTCCCGAACCGCCCGGTCGACACGGCCGATATCCTCGTGCTGCCGGTGCCGCACGAGCAGACCGTCTCCTACAAGCCCGGGACCCGTAACGGCCCCGAGGCGATCCTCGACGCAACCGCCCAGCTCGAGTACTTCGAGGAGGACGGCAACTGGTCACCGCTCATGCACATGGGCATCTGCGTGGTACCACCGCTCGGCAAGCAGCTCTACGAGCGCGCCGTCGACTACCACCGGCGGCTGGCCCGATCGGCGGCCGCGTTGCCGGACGGACCGCTGATACTTGCCCTCGGCGGCGAACACTCGATCACTCCGGCACTGGTGCAGGCACGCATGCCGGAGCCGGGCACCGTGGTCTGCCTGGATGCCCATGCCGACCTGCGCCGGCACTTCGAGGGCACCGAGCTCAGCCATGCGTGCCCGATGCATCACATCCGCGCGGCCGGGCACGGCGTCCTCCTCGCCGGCGTTCGCTCGCTGATGGACGAGGAGGCCGCACGGGTGCGCGACGACGACGCCATCGAGTGCCACCGGGACCGCGCACTCCACCGTCCGGCCGCCTGGCAGGCGCTGCTCGAACGCCTCGCCGGCCTGGACGGCCCGGTATGGCTCACGGTGGACATGGACGTGTTCAGTCCGGCGGAGGTGCCCGGCGTGGGCACGCCGCAGCCCGGCGGGCTCGGCTGGTACGACGTCGTCGAGCTGGTCGAGACGCTGATCGCCAACCCGCGCATCGATCTGCGCGGCTGCGACATTGTCGAGCTGGTCCCCGAGCCGAGCTGCGTCTCCGAGATGGTCGCCGCCAAGCTCAGCCAGCGCATGATCTCCTGCTGGGGCCGCCGGCAGGGCTTCCACGAGGCGCCCGCCACGGGCAGCCAGTCCGAGGTGAGCTATGACTGAACCTGTTACCCCGGTACCGGTCTTCCGCCCGGCCCGCCACGCCGCCCACCAGCCCCGCTGGGACTTCTCCGACGGCTACCCGCCGGTGCCATACCCGGAGGTGGCCGAGCGTATCGGCGAGGTCCTGACCGGTTTCGGCCGTACCTGGCCGCTCGCGGAACATCCCGTGGAAGGCGGCCGCGAGGAAACCGTCGCCGCGCTGCATGCCCCGGAATACCTCGCCTTCCTCCGCGGGATCGGCGAGACCCTGGAGGAGGGGGAAGAATACGTCCCCTCGATCTTCCATGGGGACCTGAGCGCCGGACCGCTGCGCTTCCGCGGCGGCATGTTCACCGCCGAGATCGGCACCCCCATCACCCGGGCGACGCGCCAGGCGGCCCTGGACTCCGCCGAGACCGCGCGCCGGGCGGCGGCGCACCTCGCCGAGCACGGCGGCCATGTCGTCGCGCTGTGCCGCCCGCCGGGCCATCATGCGGGCTACCGGCGCTATGGCGGGTACTGCTTCTACAACAATGCCTACGTCGCCGCGCGTACCCTCACCGCCGCCGGCCGGCACTGCCCGGTGCTGGACGTGGACTACCACCTCGGCGACGGCAGCGTGGAGTTCGCCGACCAGGCCGCACCGTACTTCTCGCTGCACGCCGACCCGTGGCGGAACTACCCGCACCTGGACGCCGGCTGGGACGGCGCCGGGCGGACACACGTGCACCTGGCCACGCTCGCAGAGGGCACCGACGGCGAGGCCTATCTGGCGCAGCTCGACGACGCCCTGACCGCACTGACGGCGACACGGCCGGACGCAGTGGTCCTGTCGCTGGGATTCGATACCGCGGCGACGGACACCATCCAGGATGCCGCGGTAGGGCTGACGGCGGCAGACTTCGAGGCGATCGGCGTGCGGCTGGCCGCGACCGAGCTGCCGGTGCTCGTCCTGCTGGAAGGGGGGTACGACGTCGCCGGGCTCGCCGGCTACGCGGAGGCCTTCGCCCGCGGGCTCGGCCCCGCGCCGGATCAGCGGCGGACGACGGTATGAATCACCAGGTTGCGCTCGAAGTATACGGCGAAGCCGTCGTACTGCCAGCGCGTGATCGGTGGCTCGCCGACCGGGCCCTCGCGGGTCTGCGGCTCGCCGTATCGCTCGCGCACCGTCTCCATGGTCACGCCGTTGTGCGGACCGACGCCCTTGGTCGCCTCGACCTGGTCGAGCAGCAGCGTCTCCGCCGACGCCGGGACGACGACCGAGGCGAGGAGCAGGACGGCGAGAAACACGCGTGGCATAGAACTTACTCCCTGTTGACCGCGTCCACTATAGCACCGGCCCCGACACGGCAAAACTGACGCCGCGGGCCGCCGCGCCACACCGGGAGGTGATCTTGGAGTATCCGGGGGAGCTGCGCAGGGGACGACTGCTGCGCCGCTACAAACGTTTCCTCGCCGACGTCGAGTGCGACGATGGCGAGCACCTGACGGCCCACTGCCCGAACACCGGCTCGATGCTCGGCTGCGCCGAGCCGGGGCAGGCGGTGTGGTTGAGCCACTCCACCCGCCCCGGACGCAAGTACGCGTGGACCTGGGAGCAGGTCGCCGTGGCCGACGGCGTGCGCGTGGGCATCCACACCGGGCGCACCAACGACGTGGTCGCCGACGCCCTGGCCGCGGGCTGGTTCCCGGAGCTCGGCGACACCGCCCGGCTCCGGCGTGAGGTCGGGGTGCCGGACGAGCCCATGCGTGCCGACTTCCTGGTGACCGACAGCGACGGCACGGAGCGGTTCGTGGAGGCGAAGAACGTCACCGCCGCGGTCACGGACGGCGTCGCGCTGTTCCCGGACGCGGTGAGCACGCGCGGTACCCGCCACCTGGAGGTGCTCTCGCGCCTCGCCCGCGCGGGATTGCGCCCGAGCCTGATATTCTGCGTCCAGCGTACGGATGTGACCGAGGTCCGTCCGGCCGACGACATCGATCCCGACTACGGACGGGCACTGCGTGCGGCGATCGCCGACGGCGTCGGCGTCTACGCCTTCACCGCCGCGCCGGGCGACCACGCCATCGAGCCCGCCCGGCGGGTGCCCGTCATCTGTCCCTGACCCAGCAAAGGGCCCGGCATGTTCAAGCCGTTACAGCTGTATATCGGACTGCGCTACACCCGTGCGAGACGCCGCAACCACTTCGTCTCGTTCATCTCGGCCTCCTCGATGCTCGGCATCGCCGTGGGCGTTACCGCGCTCATCACCGTGCTCTCGGTGATGAACGGCTTCGAGTCGGAGCTGCGCGACCGCATCCTCGGGATGGTTGCCCACGGCACCGTCAGCGGCTACCAGCAGCCGCTGGAGGACTGGGCCGGCCTCACCGAACGCCTCGGCCAGCGCCCCGAGGTCAAGGGGGCCGCCCCTTACGTGCGCGGCGAGGTCATGATCACCCGGGGCAAAGAGGTCACCGGCGCGCTGATACGCGGCGTGCTCCCGGACAAGGAGCGCGGCGTATCCAGCGTCGACGACAACATGGTCACCGGCAGCCTCTCCGCACTCACTCCGGGGGATTACGGCATCGTCCTCGGCCAGGGGCTCGCCGACCGGCTGGGCGTCGGCCGTGGCGACACCGTCACCGTGGTCGCCCCGGAGGCCCGGGTCTCCGTCGCCGGTGTGCTGCCACGGCTGCGTCGCTTCCACGTGGTCGGCGTGTTCTCGGTGGACATGTCCCAGTACGACAACTCGCTGGCGCTCATCCAGCTCAAGGACGCGCAGACGCTGTTCCGCACCGGGGACGCCGTTACCGGGATACGCCTGGAGTTCGACAACCTGTTCGATGCACCGCGGCTCGTGCGCCAGATCGCGCAGGACCTGCCGGGGCTCTACCGGATCTCCGACTGGACCATGCAGAACCGCAACTTCTTCCGCGCCGTGCAGACCGAGAAGACGGTGATGTTCGTCATCCTGCTGCTGATCGTGGGCGTGGCGGCGTTCAATATCGTCTCCACCCTGGTGATGGTGGTGACCGACAAGCGTTCGGACATCGCGATACTGCGCACCCTCGGTGCCAGCCCGCGCAGCATCATGGGGATATTCATCGTACAGGGCGCGGTCCTGGGCATCGCCGGTACACTCATCGGCGTGCTCGGCGGCGTCGCGCTGGCGCTCAACGTCGAGACCATCGTGCCGGCCATCGAGCAGCTCTTTCACACCAAGTTCCTACCGGCGGATGTCTATCTGATCAGCACCTTACCTTCGGAACTTCATCAGGGGGATGTAGTGCACATAACCCTCGCCGCCCTCGGTCTGTCGCTGCTCGCGACCCTATACCCGGCGTGGCGCGCCTCGCGCGTCGCCCCCGCGGAGGCCCTGCGCTATGAGTGAGACCGATACCGTGCTCGCCTGCGAGGATCTGGCACTGAGCTTCCGCGAGGGCAACGACCGCCTGCAGGTTCTCGACGGCGTCTCCCTGCAGGTCCGCCGGGGCGAGCAGCTCGCCGTCGTCGGTCGCTCCGGCTCCGGCAAGAGCACGCTGCTGCACCTCCTCGGCGGGCTCGAGAGCGCCGAACGCGGGCGGGTCTGGGTGGACGGCCAGTGCCTCACCGAGCTCGGCCCCGTGCCCCGGGGACGCCTGCGCAACCGCGCCCTCGGTTTCATCTACCAGTTTCATCATCTGTTGCCGGAGTTCACCGCGCTGGAGAACGTGGCGATGCCGTTGCTCATCGGCGGCAGCAGCACCCGCAGCGCCCGTGAGGCCGCGGCCTCGATGCTGGAGCGTGTCGGGCTCACGGCGCGCCACCGTCACAAGCCGGGAGAGCTGTCCGGTGGCGAGCGCCAGCGCGTAGCGATCGCCCGGGCGCTGGTGACCGAGCCCGCCTGCGTGCTCGCCGACGAGCCCACGGGCAATCTCGACTGGCAGACCGCGGAGTCGGTGTTCGAACTGTTCCAGGCGGTAAACCGGGATCACGGCACCAGCGTGGTGGTGGTCACCCACGACCGCGCGCTCGCCGCACGGCTGGACCGAACCGTTACCCTCGAGGACGGCCGGCTGCGCGACGCTGGCGACGACGCCGGCGCTGGCGCAGATGGGCGATGATATAGAACCGCCAGAGCAGGTGGACGCTGCCGTAGCCGGCCAGGGACACGAGCAGGCCGGTGACCACCGAGCCCAGCAGCAGCGGGCGCCAGATGGCGCCCAGCTCGTGCCAGAACCACGCGAGGTTGGGCTCGAAGGCCGCGGGGAAGACGGGCGTGCCCAGGAACCACGTCCCTACCATGTAGGTGAAGTAGAACAGCGCGGGCATGGTCAGCGGGTTGCTGACCCAGACCAGCGCCACCGACAGCACGATATTCACACGGAAGAAGATCGCGAGTGCCGCGGCGAGGATCATCTGGAACGGTATCGGCAGGAACGCCGTGAACAGCCCCACGGCGACACCGCCGGCAACGGAGCGGCGGTTGAGGTGGAGCAGGAAGGGGTCCTCCAGGAGACGGCCGAGCCACCGCAGTTCCCGCCGCCCGGTGACCCGATGCGGTTCGGGTAGGTATCGCTTGAGAAACCGCCTCGGCATGGTACCCCCCTGTCGCTGGCGCACATACTAACCCGCTCATTGGCATTGTCACCCCTCGGCGCGCTTGTCCGTCCGGCCGTGGGGACGCCGGGGGAGCGCGGTAGCCGTCGCCGAATCGGCCACGGCGGCCGTGCCGGTGACCGGGCGGTGTCCGCCGCGACGGCGGGGTGAACGGCTGACGACAGGAGGGCCACAGGGATGGTGGCATGGGTCTTGGGTCTGCTGGTGCCGGTACACGTGCCGGCGGCGTCGGCGGCATGGGCGCTGTCGACGGCGTTCGCACTGGTGCTGCTTGCCCCGGCGCGGCACCCGCTCGCACGGCGACTGGCGCTGTTCGGCGCCGCGGTCGCCTGGGCCGCAACCGTGATGGCACTGGACCTCGAAGCGCGCCTGCCGGAGGCCCGCTCCGGCGACGATTTTACCGTGACCGGCGAGGTCGCCGCGCTGCCGGAGGACAACGGCCGGCTCACCCGGCTCGTCCTGGATGTCGACACCATCGATCCGGCGCTGCCGCGGCGGCCGGAGCGGATGCGCCTGAGCTGGTACGGCGAGGCCCCGGTGGTCCGCGCCGGCGAGCGCTGGCGACTTCGCGTCCGTCTCAAGCGCCCCCGGGGCTTCATGAATCCGGTTCGCTTTGACTACGAGGCCTGGCTGACCCGCCGGGGCATCAGCGCCACCGGCTACATCCACGGTGGCGAACGGCTCGCCGCAGCGGCCGGGGTGGCCGGCTGGCGCGGCCGCCTCGCCGGAACGCTGGCAACACGGCTGGGCGGCGGCGGCGACGGCGCCGCCGTCGTCCGGGCCCTGCTGGTGGGCGACCGCCGAGGGATCTCCGGCGACCTCTGGAAGACCCTGCGCACCCTCGGCGTCACGCACCTCGTGGCGATCTCCGGGCTGCACATCGGCCTCGTCGCCGGACTTGCCGGTCTTCTTTCGGCGGCATTGTGGCGGCGGGTGCCGGCGTTCGCGCGGCGCTGGCCGGCCAGCGTCGCCGGCGCCCTATGTGGCATGTCGGCGGCGCTCGCGTATGCGGCCGCCGCCGGCTTTTCGCTGCCGACCCGCCGGGCACTGGTGATGGCCGCGGTTGTCGCCGGCGCGCTGTTATGGCGCCGCCGGCCGTCACGCTGGCGCGGACTGACGCTGGCCGCCACCGCGGTACTCACGCCCGACCCCTGGGCGTCGCTGTCCCCCGGCTTCTGGCTGTCGTTCGGTGCTGTCGCCCTAATCCTCCTGGCATGGCGGCCAGGGCGGCGCAGACTCGGCGGCGCACTGCGCGTCCAGATCGCCGTGACCGCCGGGCTCACGCCGCTGCTGCTGCACAGCTTCGGTGCGTTCTCCTGGGTCAGCGCCCCGGTCAATCTGATCGCGGTACCACTGACCGGGCTGCTCATTGTCCCGGGCGCGTTCCTCGCCGCGGCCGCGGACGCCGTATGGCCGGCCGGCCACGTCCTGACGGCCTTCGCGGCAGTGTTGGACACCGTGCTGACGGCCGCCGCATGGCTCGCCGAGCGGATCACGATGGTTCGGCCAGGGCCGCTGGCACCCGCGTTCTGGCCGCTGCTCGGCGCCGCCGGCGGCATCGCGCTGCTACCCCGCGGTTTCCCCGGGCGATGGCTCACGCTCGCCCTCGCCGGGCTGGCGCTGACCGCACCGTCACCGCCCCGGCCAGCCCTGAAGGTCACCTTCGTGGAGGTGGGGCAGGGTGCGGCCACCGTCGTCGAAACCCGGCGGCACGTGCTTGTCTTCGACACCGGGCCGCGCTGGGGCGCCGGCGCCAGTGCCGCACGTTACAGCCTGGTGCCCTATCTCCGCGGGCACGGGGTGAGTACCATCGACCGTCTGGTGGTCAGCCACGCGGACGCAGACCACGCTGGCGGGCTGGCGGCAGTGCGCCGCGCCGTCGCTGTGGACCGGCTGGTCAGCGGCGAACCCGGCGAGACGGGGGGCTCGCCCTGTCGTGCCGGCCAGTCGTGGCGCTGGGACGGCGTCACATTCCGGATGCTCGCGCCGGTGGAGACCGGTCGAAGCGGTAACGCCGCCTCCTGTGTGCTCGTGGTGGACACCGGCAGGCACCGCGTTCTTCTCACCGGCGACCTGGTCGCCGCCGACGAACCCGCGGTGGCCGCCCGAATCCGGAGCCCGGTAGACGTTCTGCAGGTGGGCCACCACGGCAGTGCGACGTCCACCACGCCGGGCCTGCTGCGGGCGGCCCGGCCCCGGCTCGCAGTGATATCCGCCGGCTACGACAACCGTTATGGCCTGCCGGCCCCCGCCGTGGTCGCGCGGCTCGCGCGCTGCGGCGCCCGTGTGGTCAACCTCGCCGAGAGCGGCGCAGTGACCGTGCGCGAGACCGGCGCCGGCGCCTGGTGGGTGCGGCGGGAACGCCCTGCACGCCGGCGCCTCTACCACGAACGCCCGCACGGAGTTCAGGCGGGCCGGCAAAATCGGTATGATTCCGGGCGACTAGGCGATCGCCCCGACAACGGAGGTGGCAAGACGTGTGGGAACTGGTCAAGGCCGGCGGCTGGCTGATGCTGCCCATCATCGTGTGCTCGGTGCTGGCGCTGGCCATCGTCATCGAGCGGCTGTGGTCGCTGCAGCGTAACCGCGTCCTGCCCAGGCACCTGGTCGCGGAGGTCTGGAACAAGCTCAAGGTGGACGCGATGGACGGCGACGCCATCCGCAACCTGCGACGGCACTCCCCGCTCGGGCGCGTACTCGCCGCCGGTGTGATCAACCGGCACCTCAGCCGCGAGGTGATGATGGAGAGCATCGAGGATACCGGTCGCCACGAGGCCCACAACCTCGAGCGCTACCTCAACACCCTCGGCACCATCGCCGCGATCAGCCCGCTACTGGGCCTGCTCGGCACGGTGGTCGGCATGATCGACGTGTTCAGCACCATCTCCAGCCACGGCGTCGGCAACGCGCCGGCGCTCGCCGGCGGCATTTCCCAGGCGCTGATCACCACCGCCGCCGGGCTCGTGGTGGCGATCCCCGCACTGATGGCATACCGCTACCTGCGCGGCCGCGTCGATGAGCTGATCGTGGACATGGAGCAGCAGGCCCTCAAGCTCGTCGAGGCCATCCACGGCCAGCGGCCGGCGAACGAGGGGAGGGCGGCGTGAACCTGAGCCCGCGACGCCGTGACGAGCCCGAGATCAACCTGACCCCGCTGATCGACGTGGTCTTCCTGATGTTGATCTTCTTCATGGTCAGCACCACGTTCGTTCAGCAGACACGCCTGGACGTGACCCTGCCCAGCGCGGAACAGTCCGCCACGACCCCGGAGCGCGAGACGCTGCACGTGACTATTTCCCCGGACGGACGAATCAGCGTGGACGGACGCACGCTCGCCAACGGCAAGGTCGCCACCATCCGCCAGGCCCTGGAGGACGCGCTCGGCGACCGTGACGCCGCCGATGTGCCGGTCGTGGTGGACGCTGACGCCAACGCACGCCACCAGGTGGTGGTACGCGCCCTCGACGCGGCCGGCCAAGCGGGGCTCACCCACGTCGGCATGGCCGCGGCGGCCGGCGCACAGCCATGACGGATCCGGGGCTGAACGCCGTCGCCCGCCCGGGCGACGGCGGCGTGTACCGCCGCCTTCTCGGTTACGTGCGCCCCTACTGGGGCATAGCGCTGGTCGCGGTGATCGGCATGGTGGTCAGCGGCGGCATGGAGAGCGTGTTCGCCTGGCTGATGAAGCCCATGCTGGACCGTGGCTTCGTCGAGCGGGACCCGGAGATGATCCGGCTGATCCCGTTCGCCCTCATGGGCATCTTCCTGCTCCGTGGCGTGGCGAGCTTCGGCGCGAGCTTCGGGATGATGTGGGTGAGCCGGCGGGTGATCCACGAGCTGCGCAGCCAGGTTTTCGAGCGGCTGCTCACGCTGCCCAAGCGCTACTTCGACAACAGCTCCTCAGCGCGGCTGCTCTCGCGGCTGACCTACAACGTGGAGCAGGTGGCACAGGCGGGCACGGACGCGCTCATCGTGCTGGTGCGTGACAGCGCCACCGCCGTCGCTCTGCTCGGCTACATGTTCTTCGTGAGCTGGCGTCTGGCGCTGATCTTCCTCGGCCTCGGCCCGATACTGGCAGTGCTGGTGGTCTACATCAGCAAGCGCTTCCGGCGCCTGAGCCGCCGTATCCAGGGCAGTGTCGGCAGCGTCGCCTACGTGGCCGAGGAGGCCATAGAGGGCCACGAGGTGATCAAGGTCTTCGGCGCACAGGCTCACGAGCGCCGGCGTTTCGGCAGCGTCAACGACCTCAACATGCGCCAGTACATCAAGTTCTCCGCCACCAAGGCGCTGAGCACGCCGGTGGTGCAGTTCGTCTCCGCCGCCGCGCTGTCATTCGTGATCTACCTGGCGACCCGCCAGGAGATGATCGCCGAGGTCACGGTGGGCGGGTTCGTGTCGTTCATCACCGCCATGCTGCTGCTCATGCAACCGCTCAAGCGTCTGACCAACGTGAACTCGACGATCCAGCGCGGCATCGCCGCCGGCGAGAGCATCTTCGAGGTCATCGACGAGACGCCGGAGACCGACAACGGCACGCTCACCCTGGACCGCGCCGAGGGACGGGTCAGCTTCGAGGACGTCGGCTTTGCCTACGACCCCGCCGGCCCCGCGGTCCTCACCGACATCCACATGGACGTGCCGGCCGGCGAGACCGTCGCGGTGGTAGGCCGCTCGGGCAGCGGCAAGACCACCCTGGTCAACCTCCTGCCGCGCTTCTACGAGCCCGTCAGCGGTACCATCCGCCTGGACGGCATCCCGCTCACCGACTACCGGCTCCATGACCTGCGCCGCCAGATCGCGCTCGTCGGCCAGCAGGTCGTGCTGTTCAACGACACCATCGCCGCCAATATCGCCTTCGGCGCCGCCGGCGAAGCCGACCGCGCCGACGTGGAACGCGCGGCGGCGCTGGCGAACGCCCGCGAGTTCATCGAGGCGCTGCCCCGGGGCTTCGACACCGTGGTGGGGGAGAACGGCGTGATGCTCTCCGGCGGTCAGCGCCAGCGCATCGCCATTGCCCGGGCCCTGCTCAAGGATGCCCCGATCCTGGTCCTGGACGAGGCCACCTCGGCGCTGGACACGGAATCCGAGTACCACATCCAGCGGGCGCTGGAGACGCTGATGCGCGGGCGCACGACCTTCGTCATCGCGCACCGGCTGTCCACGATCGAGGCCGCGGACCGGATCCTCGTGCTCGATGGCGGCCGCATCATCGAGAGCGGCGACCACGATACGCTCATCGAACGGGGCGGGGCGTACGCCGCGCTGCACCGCATGCAGTTCCGTAATCAGCAACCGGAACGTCAGGGCGCCGGCGAATGACGGGCATCCCGGGCTGGTGGCTACACCGCCGCCTGACGGACCGGCTGCTGTCACCACTGGGCGCACTCTACGCCGCTGCCGGACGGGCCCGCCGTCGCTACTGGCAATCACGGGCGGTACGCCTGCCGGTGCCGGTGCTCGTGGTGGGCAACCTGTTCGTGGGCGGCAGCGGCAAGACACCGCTGGTCATTCACCTCGCGGAGCACCTCCGGAACCGTGGCCGGCGCTGCGGCGTCGTGCTCCGGGGCTACGGCGGCGGTGCCCGGCACTGGCCGCAGCGCGTCGCCCCGGACAGCGACCCCGCGGCAGTGGGTGACGAGGCGGTGCTGATCGCACGGCGCACGGGCTGCCCGGTCGCTGCCGGTCCCGACCGCGTCGCCGCGGCCCGGCTGCTGGTGGAGGCGGGATGCGATCTGATCGTGAGCGACGACGGCATGCAGCACTACCGCCTGCACCGGGACGCGGAAATCGCCGTGGTGGATGCCGCGCGGGGGCTCGGCAACCGTCGCTGCCTGCCTGCCGGGCCGCTGCGGGAGCCGCCGGACCGGCTCGCGGACGTGGATATCGTCATCGCCCAGGGCGCGGCATGGCCCGGGGCCAGGGGCCATTACGCACTGGCGCCCGGCGAGCTCCGGCCGCTGTCCGGTGACACCGGGCCGACGCCGCATGCCGGGCAGCGGGTGCACGCCGTCGCCGGGATCGGGCATCCCGGGCGCTTTTTCGCCACACTACGCACGATGGGCTACGAGGTGATCCCCCATGCCTTCGCCGACCACCATGCCTTTGTGCCTGGAGAGCTCGACTTCGGCGACGGCCTGCCGGTGATCATGACCGAGAAGGACGCCGTGAAATGCCCCGGGGCCTCGCAGGCGTGGTTCCTGCCGGTGACCGCTGTTCCGGACCCGGCAGCGGCGGCCGCGATAGACCGTCTCCTGGACCGCCTCACACAAGGAGGGCAAGCGAGCTGATGCAGGCATTCACCGTTGTCATCCCGGCGCGTTACGCCTCGACGCGCCTGCCCGGCAAGCCGCTGATCGAGCTCGCCGGCGAGCCGATGATCGCCCACGTCATCCGCCGCGCCCGCGAGAGCGGTGCCGCCCGGGTGATCGTCGCCACCGACGACGCCCGGATAGCGGGCGCCTGCAGCGCCATCGGGAGCGAGGTGGTGCACACGGACCCGGCACACCCCACCGGCACCGACCGCCTCGGCGAGGTGGTCCGGCACTGCGGACTGGCGGACGACGCCATCGTGGTCAACCTCCAGGGCGACGAGCCGTTGATGCCGCCCGCACTACTGCAGGGGGTCGCCGATGCCCTGGAGCATCACCGCGACGCCGACATCGCGACCCTGTCCACGCCGCTGGACGCCGACATGGCGGCGCGGCCGGACGTGGTGAAGGTCGTCACCGACCGTCACGGCTACGCCCTGTATTTCAGCCGCGCGCCGATCCCCTACGTGCGCGACGGCGCCCCGCACCCGGGGCTGCACCACCGCCATCTCGGCGTCTACGGATACCGCGCCGGGTTCCTCCGTGCCTTTGCCTCACTGGAACCCAGCCCGCTGGAAGAGGCCGAAAAGCTCGAGCAGCTACGCGCCCTGTGGCACGGCTACCGCATTCATGTCGCGCCCGCGCCGGCGGTACCCGGGCACGGCGTGGACACGCCGGAGGACGTCTCCCGGGTCACGGCGGCGCTGCGCGACGGGTCCCCGGAATGATCCGGCGGCAACCTCACGCCCCGGGGCCGGCCCACACCACGCGCGGGTGCGGGCCCACTGTTACCGACACGATGGAGACAGAGCAAGCCTATGACTGAAAAGCGGTTTATCCGGGTCCTGATGGTGTGCATGGGCAACATCTGCCGCTCACCGACGGCGGAGGGTGTGTTCCGCGCCCACGTGGAGGCCGCCGGTCTCGGTGACATCATCGACGTCGACTCCGCAGGCACTCACGGATTCCACATCGGCCGCGCCCCGGACCGGCGTGCGCAGGAAGCGGCCACGGCCCGGGGGATCGATATTTCCGGGCTGAGAGCCCGCCAGGTGGACAGCTACGACTTCGAGGCCTTCGACTACATCCTTGCCATGGACGAGGCGAACTACGGCATCCTCGTCGCCGACGCACCGCCGTCCGCGCGGGAGCATATCCACCGTTTCCTGAGCTTCGCCGCGGACCGTCCGGAAAGCGAAGTACCGGACCCCTACTACGGCGGCGGGGACGGCTTCGAGCACGTTTTCGACCTCGTGGACGAGGCGTCCGCCGGACTGCTGACGGCCATCCGGCGCGATCACGGCCTCTGAACCGGACGAACGGCCTTCACGGCGGCATCGCAAATATGCCGCAAGTCATTATATACAAGGGAATTCTCAAGAGCCGGTCGCGCCGGCAGGAAGGCGGGTAACATACCGGGCGGCATGATGCCGCCCGGTATGCCCGTGCCGGGGCCGACCGCCCCGACGGCATCGTCCGCAGTCAGGTCACGGACGATCCGGAGCCGTGATGGACCGGTCCGCCGTCGGAGTCCGAGCCGGGGTCCGACTCGTCCGAAGACTCCTCCGTGGCGGGCGACCCGGACTCGTGACGCCGGTGATCATCATCGCCGTCCGACGCCGCAGGCTCCTCCGCCTCGGGGTTACCGGTAGCCTTCGTCGAGGACGTGTCGTGCGCCTCGTCCTCGCCGCCGACCCCGCTCCCGGTGCTCGCCGCCGTCGAGGCACCCGACTCCGGCTCCCGGTCAGCCGCTCCCGCCGCCGTCTCCGGGGCGTCGCTCACCGACGGCGCCTCCGGCTGGCCCGCAGGTGCCTTCTCCTCAACGGTGTCACCCGCTGCCGGGGATGCGGCCCGAGTCCCGGCCGCCGGCGCAGCCGCGTCCGGGGCAGGGCGGTCGCCGGACGCCTCGCCGGCGGTATCCCCCGACGTACCGGCGTCCTCCGCCGCGCGCTGCGGCTTCTCCGGCACCGCGGGCTCTGTACCCGCGGCCGTATCCTGCACCGGCGCCCCGGCCGCGGCCCCATCCGTCGCGGCAGAAGCCGCCGTACCGGTCCTGTCCGATCCCGTGGTATCAGTTCCGGCGCCCCGGGGCTGTCCGCCGTCGGCCGGGATGCGCGGCCGCCCCGACCAGCGGCGGGGATCATTGGCCGCCTCGTCGCGGCGTTTGCCGCCCTTGCGGCCCTCGCCGGACTTCTCCGGTTCGTCGGCCCCGGACCGGTCGGATTTCCTGTCCTTGCCGGAGCGGGTCCCGTCCTTGTCACGGGCCGCCTTCGCCGCGGTCTCCTTCACCGGCTTGTCGTCCCCGTCAGCCGCCACGGCACTTTCCTGCCCGGACTCGCCACCCGCCGGCTGCTTCGACGGCTTCCCGCTGCCGGCATCCTTCCCGGACTGCGGGGACGGCGCTGCAGCGGTATCCGTGTCAGCGTCACCATCGGTGCCGGCCTCGGCGGTCTCGCTGCCGTTACCTTCCTGGCCCGGACGGCTGGAACGGCGGCGACGACGGCCACCCCGGCGTCCCCGGCGGCTGCGGCCGGAGCTGCGCTGGCTGCCGCCGCGCCCGTCATCGCTGCGGGCTGTCTCACCGCCACTCTCGGACTTGCCGGCCTCGGCGGCCTCGGCCGTTTTCGTCTCGTCCGCCACCTTGGTCTCGTTTGTCTCCGCTCCGGCACTGCGACCGCGCTCATCCGCAGAGGCGGGCTTGCGGCCGCCGTTACCATTGCGCTTGCGCGGGGCGGACTCGTCATCGCCACCGCGCCGGCGGTCGCCACCACCGTCGTCCTTGCGACTCTCGCCGTCCTTGCGGCCCTTGCCGGAGCGCTCGTCCCGCTGGCCGCCGCGACCGCCTGCCTTGCCTTTCCCTTCGCCGCCGCCGGACCGGGCCTCCTGGGCCGCCTGCGCGTTGCCCTTGCTGCCGGAGCCACTCTTGCCGGAGGCCGCGGGGGCGGCCTTCGGTTGTTCTTCCTTGCGGGAGCGATCCTCCTTGCGGGAACCATCCTCGGCCGGGGTCGCCATCGCCTGACGGCGGGCGCTCTCATCCTCGCCGTCGCCGACGACGATCTTGCGCAGCCAGCCGAAAAAGCCACCCAGCGCACGGGCCGGCTCCGCCGGGAGCGCCGCAGCCGGGCGTTGCGCCTCGTTACGGGTCTGGGCCGGCTCGGACACGGTCTTGTCCTCCGCCTCGCCCTCGGAACGGCTGGCAGCGGGCCTGGACGCGGGTGCCGGCTTGCTCGGGCGCACCGATTTCACCGCGGGCTGCTCGGCCTTCGGCCGCTCCGAGGTCATGAGCCGCTCCGCCTCGCTCTGGCCCTCGTCGGAGGAGGCGAGCTGATAGCTGGCGTCGTCGTGGGAGCTGTCGTCACTGCGGATCCGATGGACCTCGTAGTGCGGCGTCTCCAGGTTGCGATTCGGGATCAGGATGATGTCGACGCTGTTGCGCTGCTCGATTTCGCTGATCGCCGAGCGCTTCTCGTTGAGGAGGAAGGTGCCTACGTCGACGGGCAGCTGGGCGAGCACCTTGCCCGTCTTGTCCTTCATCGCCTCCTCTTCGACGATGCGCAGGATCGACAGTGCCAGCGACTCGACGCTGCGGATCGTACCCTGGCCCCCGCAACGGCTGCAGATCTCCTGGCTGGACTCGCCCAGCGAGGAACGCAGGCGCTGGCGCGACATCTCCAGCAAGCCGAAGCGCGAGATGCGGCTGACCTGGACACGGGCACGGTCCTGCTTCACCGCCTCGCGCAGGCGGTTTTCCACCTCGCGCTGATTGCGGTTGGGCCCCATGTCGATGAAGTCGATGACGATCAGGCCGCCGAGGTCACGCAGGCGCAGCTGGCGCGCGATCTCATCGGCGGCCTCGAGATTGGTGTTGAAGGCGGTCTCCTCGATATCGGCGCCCTTGGTGGCACGCGAGGAGTTGATGTCGATGGAGATCAGCGCCTCGGTGTGATCGATCACGATGGCGCCGCCGCTCGGGAGCCGGACCTCGCGCTGGAACGCGGACTCGATCTGGCTCTCGATCTGGTAGCGGGTGAACAGCGGGACCTCGTCGTCGTAGCGCTTGAGCCGCGAGAGGTTCTGCGGCATCACCTGCTGCATGAACTCACGGGCCTGGCCGTAGACCTCCTCGTCGTCGATCAGGACCTCGCCGATATCCGAGCGCAGGTAGTCGCGCAGCGCACGGATGATGACGTTGCTCTCCTGATAGATCAGGAAAGGGGCGGAACGCTCATGAGCAGCCTTCTGGATGGCCTTCCAGAGATTGAGGAGATAGTCGAGGTCCCACTGAAGCTCCTCGACGGTACGGCCGACGCCCGCGGTACGCACGATCAGGCCCATGCCTTCCGGCACCTCGAGCTCGCGCAGGGCGTCGCGGATCTCCGTGCGGTCGGCACCCTCGATGCGGCGGGAGACGCCGCCGGCACGGGGATTGTTCGGCATCAGGACGAGATAGCGCCCGGCGAGGCTGACGAAGGTGGTGAGCGCCGCGCCCTTGTTGCCGCGCTCCTCCTTCTCGACCTGGACGACGACCTCCTGGCCTTCCTTGATGACGTCCTGGATGCTGACTTTGCCGGGGTCGGCGTCGTCGCCGCCCTGGAAATAGCTGCGTGCGATCTCCTTGAACGGCAGGAAGCCGTGGCGCTCCGCGCCGTACTGGACGAACGCGGCCTCGAGGCTGGGCTCGACGCGGGTGATCTTACCCTTGTAGACGTTCGCCTTCTTGCGCTCCCGGGAAGGGGTCTCGATGTCCAGGTCGTAGAGGGACTGGCCGTCCACGAGGGCGACACGCAGCTCTTCCGGCTGCGTGGCGTTGATCAGCATTCGTTTCATAACGGGGGGGTCTCCGGCGCTCGACCCGGTCAGCCGCCTCGCCAAATCCGTTGGGAAGCGATCGTGCCGCCAGCCGTGGCGCGTGCGCGCCACGACCGTCTCCGGCCAGCGCCGCAGCCCCTTCGGCCAGCCAGGGGCCGAGAAGCGCAGCAATCATTCGGGACACGATGAATCCAGACATTTCGCGGATAAGACGCCGGCGCCGGGGGGCGCATTGGCCACACGGAACATGCGTCCGCGCGGGTGATTGACAGTAACGGGCAACTGCAGTTTGGCCGCGCGCCGGTGAAGATGCCGCGCGCAGCCTGCAATCTTTATCCATGCGGCTACCGGCCGGCGCTTTGATCACGCGCTTTTGGGCCGTGTAACAGCGTTGCAAATATACCAACGTTGACAGTTGCCTTCCAAGCAATGAATGCATTGTCACCCCTGCGGCCACCGCCAGCACCGCCCTCCGGCGGGCCGGCCGGCGGCTTCGGCCGGGCGTTCGGACACTGCGAGGGGGTGACACCGGCCGTGGCCGGGTTAGTATGATGAGCTTCCGCCATAAACCTCCCTTTCTCACGCCGCGGAGCGCGCATGGGCAGTCAGGTCCGCCACATCGAGATCGACCCCGAATACGACGGCCAGCGGGTAGACAACTACATCAGCCGTGAGTTGCGTGGCGTACCGAAAAGCCTGGTCTACCGGCTGTTGCGCCGCGGCGAGGTCCGTGTCAACGGCTCACGCACCAAACCGACGTATCGCCTGCGTGCCGGTGACCGCCTGCGCCTGCCGCCCGTGCGGGAAGGCCGGGGCAGTCAGCAGGAGGCCTCGACACGGGTGCTGGAGCGGCTGCGCAGCCGCATCCTCCACGAGGACGACGACATCATCGTCGTGGACAAACCCTCCGGCATGGCAGTGCACGGCGGCAGCGGCATCGGCTACGGCGTTATCGAGGCGCTGCGCCAGCTGCGCACCGACTGCCGCTTCCTGGATCTGGTCCACCGCCTGGACCGCGACACCAGCGGCTGCCTGGTCGTCGCCAAGCGCCGGGCCGCCCTGAAACGTCTGCACGCGGCGCTGCGCGAGGGCGGGCTGGACAAGCGCTACACCGCGCTGCTCGCCGGCGGGATGAGCGCGGCGACGATACCCGTGGAGGCACGACTGGAGCGCCAGAGCGGACCGGGCGGGGAATCCATGGTCCGGGTGAGCGCGGCCGGGCGGCCGGCACGCAGCGTTTTTCACCGTCGCCGGCGCTATACCGGCTGGACCCTCGTGGACGTCGACCTCGAAACCGGGCGGATGCACCAGATCCGTGTCCATGCCGCCCACCTGGGCACGCCGCTCGCCGGCGACGACCGCTACGGCGAGCACGAACGCAACCGCGAGGCCCGCCGCCTCGGACTGCGGCGGATGTTCCTCCATGCCGCCCGGCTGTCGCTGCCCGCAGCGGACGGCACGCGGCTGACCGTGGAGGCGCCGCTGCCCACGGAACTCACCGGATTTCTCGACCGCCTTTCCGAACACCACCAGGACAAGGAGAGCTAGCAGATGGCCACGGACGAGCGCGACGACTGGGCGCAGGCGACCCTGCGCGACATCGCCCTGGAGGGCATCCGCGAGCGCCGGCGGGCGCGCCGCTGGGGCCTGCTGTTCAAATTCCTGCTGCTGGCCTACCTGGTGGCGATCCTCCTGCTCACCCTGCCGTCGCTGCAGGGCGAAGCCCAGATGCCCGGCACGGCGCCGCATACGGCCGTGGTCGACCTGGACGGCACCATCGCGGCCGACACCCCGGCCAGCGCCGACCGCGTCATCAACGGCCTGGAGGAGGCCTTCTCCGCCTCCGGGGCGCGGGCGGTCATGCTCCGCATCAACAGCCCCGGCGGCAGCCCGGTGCAGGCACGCCGGATCTACGCCGCGATCCAGCGGCTCCGTGCCGCCCATCCGGACAAACCCCTGTACGCCGTCACCGGCGACATCGCGGCGTCCGGGGCGTACTACGTCGCCGCCGCGGCTGACCGCATCTACGCCGACCCCGCATCGCTGGTCGGCTCCATCGGCGTGATCATGGGCGGATTCGGCTACACCGGGGCCATGGAGAAGCTCGGCATCGAGCGCCGGCTCTACACGGCCGGACGCAACAAGGCGATGCTCGATCCGTTCAGCGAGACAAACCCGGCGGTGGAGGAGCATGTGCAGTCGATGCTCGAGGAGATCCACCAGCAGTTCATCGACGCGGTAAAGCAGGGCCGGGGCGACCGGCTCGCCAGCGACCGCGACGACATCTTCTCCGGGCTGGTCTGGACCGGTGCCCGCGCGGTGGACCTGGGCCTGGCGGACGCACTGGCCACCCCGGACGAGGTCGCACGGGACGTCGTCGGCGTGGCCCGCACGGTGGACTACACCCCGCGGGGCGGCTTCCTGGAGCGGGTCATGAACCGCCTGGGCGTGACCGCGGTGCGTCTCGCCCAGCGGTTCGGCGGGCCGTTCACCGGTGCCGTGCGCTAGACGGTTCCGTGCCGGGTCAGGGCAGGGGTACCCCCGCCTCGCGCAGCAGTTCTGCGAGGGCGATCAGGGGCAGGCCGACGAGGGTGTTCGGGTCCCGGCCCTCGATCGCCTCGAACAGCGCGATCCCGAGGCCCTCGGCGCGGAACGCCCCCGCACAGTCCCAGGGCCGGTCCCGGTCGACGTAGCGTTCGATCTCGGCGGCGGAGAGATCGCGGAAGACGACGTCGACGGTCTCCAGGCGCTCGGCGAGCGCCCCGGTGCGGGTGTCGAGCAGGGCGAGACCGACCAGGAAACCCACCCGGCGGCCGCTGCCCGCCCGCAGCTGCGCGATCGCGCCGGCGCGATCCCCAGGCTTACCAAGGACGTGACCGTCGTCGAGACAGGCCACCTGATCGCAGCCGATGACCAGTGCGTCATCCAGGCCGGCGCCCGCCGCACGGGCCTTCTCCGCCGCCAGGCGTACAACCAGTGCGGACGGGGACTCGTCGCCGTGCCGGACTTCATCGATCTCGGGGCTCCTCTGCTCGAAGGAGAGACCCAGGCGCTCGAGGAGCGCCGCACGGTAGGGCGAGCCGGAGCCGAGAACGAGCCGCCGGGGTTCCGTCACGTCGTCACCTCCTGCGCCCGCGCGCTGGCGGGGGGTTGATGGTCGTCTGACAGCGTTTTGACACCGTCCCGTGCCGTGGATAATATGGGCTGCCTTATGCACGAGGAAACCTTGCCGCAGTTTGTCGACCTCCGCCGGCTCGGCGACGACGGCGCGAGTCTCACCGGCAGCATGCCTCTGGCAGGCCGGGAACGGCTGGCAGGGAGCCTCGTCGAGTCGACCGGCACGGCCAGCGCCGACATCCGCGTGAGCCGTGAGCCCGGCGGGCTCGTCATCGCTGAAGGGCAGGTCGATGCCGGGCTGGCACTGCAGTGTCAGCGCTGCCTCGGCACGGTGACCGTGCCGAGGCACGCGGACTTCCGCGTGGTGGTGGTCGCCACCGAGGCCGACACCGAGGGTCATGACGAGGCGGTCGTCGCGCTGGACGATCGCCTCGACGTATTCGCGCTGCTCGAGGACGAGCTGATCCTCGAGCTGCCGGTAGTGGCGCTACACGACGCCGACAGTGGCTGCGCGGACTCAAAGCAGCACTTCGGCCCGCCGGGCGAACCGGAGCCCGAGCGCGAGAATCCGTTTGCCGTCCTCGCCGAGCTCAAGCGGCGGGACGATCACTGAGTCGCTGGATCCGATACAGGAGTAGCCTCCATGGCAGTCCAACAGAACCGCAAGACCCCGTCCAAGCGCGGCATGCGCCGGTCCCACGACGCGCTGGGCAAGCCCACGCTGTCCACCGAGCAGACCACCGGCGAGACCCACCGCCGCCACCACATCTCGGCCGACGGCTACTATCGCGGCCGCAAGGTCGCCAAGGGCCAGGAAGACTGAACGAGCGGCCCCCGGCCGCGCGGCCGCCCGGACCGGGCGCGGCGGCCGTTCGCGTTGCGCCCGAGGCAGTTCGAGAGAGCAGCATGACACGGCGTCAAACCATCGCGGTCGATGCCATGGGCGGCGACCACGGTCCGGACGTGGTCGTACCGGCGGCACTCGCCGCCTGCCGCCGCCACGGGGATACGGTCAGCCTGATCCTCGTGGGCCAGGAGGATGCCCTGCGCGACGCGCTGTCCCGCCACGGCGCGGACGAGGGCGGGCAGCTGCGCGTGCACCACGCCAGTCAGCTCGTCGGCATGGACGAGCTGCCCTCACAGGCACTGCGCGCGAAAAAGGACTCGTCCATGCGGGTCGCCGTCGACCTCGTGAAGTCCGGCGAGGCCGACGCCTGCGTGAGCGCGGGCAACACCGGCGCACTGATGGCAACCGCCCGCTACGTGCTCAAGACCCTGCCGGGTATCGACCGGCCGGCGATCTGCACCACCATCCCCTGCGAGGGTGGCGCCTTCCAGATGCTCGACCTCGGTGCCAACGTGGACTGCACCGCCGAACACCTCTTCCAGTTCGCCGTCATGGGCTCGGTGCTCGCCGAGACCGTAGGCGGACTGGAGGCCCCACGGGTCGGCCTCCTCAACCTGGGCGAGGAGGAGATCAAGGGCAACGACGAGGTCAAGCAGGCCGGCCAGCTCCTGCAGGACAGCAGCCTGCACTACGTCGGCTACGTCGAGGGCGACTCGATGTTCCGTGGGGCCGCGGACGTGGTGGTCTGCGACGGCTTCACCGGCAACGTCGCGCTCAAGACCAGCGAGGGCGTCGCCGGCATGATCTCGCACTACATGCGCGAGGAATTCTGCCGTAACCTGCTCACTCGGCTCGCCGGCCTGGTCGCGATGCCGGTGCTGCGCTCGCTGCGCCGGCGGCTGGACACCCGGCGCTACAACGGCGCGAGCCTCCTCGGCTTGCGCGGCGTGGTGGTCAAGAGTCACGGTGGCGCGGATGCCGTCGCCTTCGAGCACGCCATCGACGTGGGCGTCCTGGAGGCGCGTAACGCCGTGCCGACGCTCATCGACCAGCGCCTCGGCGAGACCCTGACGAGAGGATTGCAGACGTCGTGAGCGTATACGCCAGGATCCGGGGGACGGGGAGCCACCTGCCCGAGCGGGTGGTCACCAACGAAGAGCTGGAACGTCTTGTCGAGACCTCGGACCGCTGGATCCGCGAACGCACCGGCATCGCCCAGCGGCACGTCGTTGCCGACGGTGAGACCTGCGGCGATATCGCCACGCGTGCCGCCGAGGCCGCGATGGAGGCCGCCGGCGTCGGCCCCGGCGACATCGACCTGCTCATCCTCGCGACGTCCACGCCGGACCAGGTCTTCCCCAGCACCGCCTGCCTCATCCAGCACCGGCTGGGCATCCCGGGCGGCGCCATCGCCTTCGATATTGCCGCCGCCTGCTCGGGGTTCATCTACGCCCTCGATGCAGCCGACCGTTTCATCCGCACCGGCGGCGCCCGGCGCGCCCTGGTCATCGGCGCGGAGACCTTCTCGCGCATCCTCAACTGGGAGGATCGCGGGACCTGCGTGCTGTTCGGCGACGGTGCCGGCGCGGTCATCCTGGAAGCGGACGAGACCCCCGGGGTGCTGTCGACGCACCTGCACTCCGACGGCCGCCAGGAACCGCTGCTCAACGTGCCCTGGGGCGTCTCCAAGGGCGTCGAGGCCCTCATGACCGACCCGGCCTCCGGCAAGGTCACCATGCGCGGCAACGAGGTCTTCAAGATCGCCGTGCGCACCCTGGGCGCCGTGGTGGAGGAGACCCTCGCCGCCAACGGCCTGGAGCGCGGCGACATCGACTGGCTCGTCCCCCATCAGGCAAACATCCGGATCATGGCGGCGACGGCACGCAAGCTGGAGCTGCCCATGGACCGCGTGGTGGTGACCGTGGACCGCCACGGCAACACCTCCGCGGCGTCCATCCCCCTCGCGCTGGACGTCGCCGTCCGCGACGGGCGCATACAGCCGGGGCAGCTTCTGCTGCTCGAGGCCTTCGGCGCCGGCTTCACCTGGGGCTCGGCACTGGTCCGCTTCTGACGCGCACGAGTGGAGCACAGACGATCATGACGACAGACAACACCCTCGGATTCGTCTTCCCCGGCCAGGGTTCGCAGTCGGTGGGCATGCTCGATGCGCTCGCCGGGACCTATCCGGCGGTACGTGAGACCTTCGAGGAAGCCGGCGCGATCCTCGACACCGACCTCTGGGACATCGCCGTCAACGGCCCGGAGGACAGCCTCAACCGTACCGAAATCACCCAGCCCGCGCTGCTCGCCGCGGGCGTCGCCGTATGGCGCGTCTGGCAGGCACGCGGCGGCGCCGCTCCGGGGATCATGGCGGGGCACAGCCTCGGCGAGTACACCGCGCTGGTGTGTGCCGGGGCCATGGAGTTCGCCGACGCGGTCGCGGTCGTTCACGATCGCGGCCGGTTCATGCAGAGCGCCGTGCCGGAGGGGCAGGGCGCCATGGCCGCGATCCTGGGCCTGGACGACGACGCCGTGCGCGCAGCCTGTGAGTCGGCCGCCCAGGGCGAGATCGTCGAGGCGGTGAACTACAACGCCCCCGGACAGGTGGTGATCGCCGGGGACCGGTCCGCCGTGGACCGGGCCATCGAGGCCGCCCGGGAGGCGGGCGCCAAGAAGGCGGTGGCCCTGCCGGTGAGCGTGCCGTCCCACTGCGCGCTGATGCGCCCGGCCGCGGAACGCCTGGAGGAACGGCTCGCCTCGGTCACCATCGGCGAGCCCACCGTGCCGGTGATCCACAACGTCGACGCCGAGCCGGCGGCGGACGCCGGGGCGATCCGCGAGCGACTCGTCGCCCAGCTCCACAGCCCGGTCCGCTGGGTCGACACGATCCGCACCATGCAGGCACGGGGCGTCACCCGCCTGGTCGAGGCCGGGCCGGGCAAGGTTCTCGCCGGGCTGAACCGCCGTATCGAGCGCCGCATGCCGGCGCTGCCGGTGTTCGACCCGGACACGCTTGAAAAGGCACTTCAGGAATAAGGCGCAACGTGATGTTCTCACTCGAAAACGAAACGGCACTCGTCACCGGCGCGAGCCGCGGCATCGGGCGCGCGATCGCGACCGGGCTCGGCCAGGCCGGCGCCCGGGTGGTCGGCACCGCGACCTCCGGGGCGGGCGCGGAACGCATCACCGCCCACCTCGAAGAGGCCGGTATCAAAGGCTTCGGCGTCACCCTCAACGTGACCGACGCCGACAGCGTGAGTGCGGCGGTGGCTGCCGTGACCGAGGCTTACGGCGCCCCGACGGTGCTGGTGAACAACGCGGGTATCACCCGCGACAACCTGCTCATGCGCATGAAGGACGATGAGTGGGACGACATCATCGACACGGACCTGAGCTCGGTGTACCGCATGAGCAAGGCGGTGCTACGGGGCATGATGAAGGCGCGGCGCGGACGCATCATCAACATCGCCTCGGTGGTCGGCCTGATGGGCAACAGCGGTCAGACGAACTATGCTGCGGCGAAGGCCGGGGTCATGGGCATGACCCGCTCGCTGGCACGCGAGGTCGGCACCCGCGGCATCACCGTGAACGCCGTCGCCCCGGGCTTTATCGAGACGGACATGACCGACGAGCTCAACGAGGCGCAACGCGAGGCCCTTGTCGGCCAGACACCCCTGGCCCGGCTGGGCCGGGCGGAGGACATCGCGGCGGCGGTGTGCTATCTCGCCTCGCCGGCGGCGGGTTTCGTCACCGGTGAGACGCTCAACGTCAACGGCGGCCTGTACATGGCCTGAACCGGTCGTACGCGAGTCGCTGGCATGCCCGGGACGGTTCACCTAAAATACGGCCGGATTCGGCCCGGGGTCTGACGCTGGGGGCCGCGTAGGCGGGTCGGAACTTTCTACACTCCGGAGGAAGGATCAAGATGAGCAGTATCGAAGAGCGCGTTAAGAAGATCGTCGTGGAGCAACTGGGGGTGAAGGAGGAAGAGGTGAATTCCGAGGCCTCCTTCGTCGACGATCTCGGCGCAGACTCCCTCGACACCGTCGAGCTCGTGATGGCCCTTGAGGAAGAGTTCGAGTGCGAGATCCCCGACGAGGAAGCCGAGAAGATCACCACCGTCCAGCAGGCGGTCGATTACATCAACGCCAACCTCGAGTAACGGTCCCCGTCGGATCGATACGCTGACACAGGGCCGGTCGTCGCCGGCCCTGTGCTGTTTCGGGTGGTTGGCATTTACGGAGGTGGGGCGTGAGCAGACGCCGCGTAGTGGTTACCGGGCTGGGGATCATCTCCCCGGTCGGCAACACCCTGGAAGGGGCCTGGGAGAACGTGCTCGCGGGTCGTTCCGGGATCGGTCCGGTCGAGGGCTTCGACGCATCCGCGTTCTCGGTGCGCTTCGGCGGTGAGGTGCGGGACTTCGAGGTCTCCGACTACCTCTCGCGCAAGGAGGCCCGCAAGATGGACCCCTTCATCCACTACGGCATCGCCGCTTCCGTCGACGCGGTCCGGGATTCCGGCCTGGAGATCAACGAGTCCAACGCGGAACGCGTGGGCGTGTCCGTCGGCTCCGGCATCGGCGGCATCAGTGCCATCGAGAAGGGCCATGAGGCCTACCTCGGCGGCGGTCCGCGCAAGATCTCGCCGTTCTTCATCCCGAGCGCCATCATCAACATGATCTCGGGCAACCTCTCCGTGCTGCTCGGGCTCAAGGGGCCCAACGTGGCCACGGTGACGGCCTGCACCACGGGGACCCACAACATCGGCCAGGCCGCGCGCATCATCGCCTACGGCGACGCCGACGTGATGATCGCCGGCGGTGCCGAGTTCGCCACGACGCCCACCGGGCTCGGCGGCTTCGCCGCGGCCAAGGCACTGTCGACACGCAACGACGACCCGCAGGCGGCGAGCCGCCCGTGGGACCGCGGCCGTGACGGCTTCGTGCTCGGCGACGGCGCAGGGGTGCTGGTGCTCGAGGACTACGAGCACGCCGTGGCCCGTGGCGCGCGCATCTACGCCGAGGTCGCCGGCTTCGGCATGAGCGGCGACGCCCACCACATGACCCAGCCGCCGGCGGACGGCGAGGGCGCGCGCCGGTGCATGACCAACGCCCTGCGGGACGCGGGCATGAACCCGGACGAGATCGATTACGTCAACGCCCACGGCACCTCGACGCCGCTGGGCGACCGCGCCGAGGCGATCGCGATGCGCGGCACGTTCGGCGAGCACACCCCGAAGGTGGCGGTCACCTCCACGAAGTCCATGACCGGCCATCTCCTCGGCGCCGCGGGCGGCGTGGAGGCGGTGTTCAGCGTGCTCACGCTGCGCGACGGCGTGATCCCGCCCACCATCAACCTGGACGACCCGGAGGAAGACCTGGGCATCGATATCGTCAGCGGTGGCGCCCGCGAGCGCGACGTCCGCGGCGTGCTGTCCAATTCCTTTGGCTTCGGCGGCACCAACGGCACCGTGATCTTCCGCCGGATCGACTGATCCGGCGGCAGCGGCGATGTGGCGCGTCGACGGTCGACCCGGCGCCGCCCCCCCGGCGGACGACCGCGGGCTGGCTTACGGCGATGGGGTGTTCGAGACGGTGGCCGTCGTCGGCGGCCACCCTGCGCTGTGGCCGGATCACCGGGCACGGCTCGCACGCGGCTGTACCCGCCTCGGCTTCGCCGCGCCGCTGGAACGGGTCGACGCCGAGGTCGCGGCACTGGCAGGGCAGGGCGACGGCGTCATCAAGCTTATCGTCACCCGCGGCAGCGGCGGGCGCGGCTACACCCCGCCCACGGATGCCGGGCCCCGCGTGCTCACCCACCGGGGCGGCGTACCCGAACGCCCGGTGCACTGGTGGCGGGAGGGCATCACCGTTCACCGCTGCGTGACAGCACTCGCCGTACAGCCCGCGCTCGCGGGCATCAAGCACCTCAACCGCCTGGAGCAGGTTCTCGCCCGGCGGGAATGGGACGACCCCGGGATCGCCGAGGGGCTCATGGCCGACACCCGTGGTAACGTTGTGGCCGGTACCATGAGCAATGTGTTCGCCCGCTTCGACGACATCCTGTGCACACCACCGGTCGCCGACTGCGGCATCGCCGGGGTCATGCGGCGGCGGATCATCGCGCTGGCGCCCCGCCTCGGCCTGCGCCCCCGGGTGCGGCGGCTGACATGGGACGGGCTCGCCCGGGCGGACGAGCTGTGGCTGAGCAACAGCCTCGTCGGCGTCTGGCCGGTGGCGCGCCTGGAGCGACGGGCCTGGCCGGAGGCCGCCGGTGCGCGGGCCTGCATCGATGCACTCGCCGCCGCCGGGGCGATCATCACCCCGAAGGGATGGCATTCGCCATGAAGCGATGGCTGACCGCTCTCTGCATGGCCGCCGTGTTCGCCGCCGCCGCAACCGCGGCCTGGGCGTGGCAGACCTACGAGACCACCATGAGCCGGCCCCTCGTCGCGGCCGGGTCCGAGCCGGCACAAATCACGGTGGCGCGGGGCGACACGCTGGCGGGCATCGCCCGGCGGCTCGTCCGTGAGGAGCGCCTGAAGGCCGCCTGGCCGCTGCGGCTGTACGGCCGCTACACCGGCGATGCCGCGCGGATCAAGGCGGGGGAGTACCGCATCGCCCCCGGCGCCAGTGCGACCGGCCTGCTTCGGGCGATGGTCACCGGCGACGTAATCCAGCACGAGCTGACCATCGTCGAGGGCTGGACCGCACGCCAGCTCTTCGACGCCGTCGCCAATCACGACGCCCTCGAACACACCCTTGCGCTCGACGATCCGCAGGCCGTGATGGCCGCCCTCGGCCATCCCGACCAGAAGGCGGAGGGCCGGTTCCTGCCGGAGACATACCATTTCCCAAGGGGCACCAGCGACCGCGATTTCCTCCAGCGCGCCTACCGCGCCATGAACAGCGCCCTGGCGGACGCCTGGGAGGGCCGTGCGGACGATCTCCCGCTGGAAAACCCCGATGACGCGCTCATCCTGGCGTCGATCATCGAAAAGGAGACCGGTGTGGCCGGCGAGCGCGCCCGCATTGCCGGCGTGTTCGCGCGCCGGCTGCGTCGCGGAATGCGACTGCAGACCGATCCCACCGTCATCTACGGCCTGGGCGAGGGCTTCGACGGCAATCTCACCCGCGCCGACCTGCGCCGGGACAATCCCTACAACACCTATACCCGCGCGGGCCTGCCGCCGACGCCCATCGCGCTACCGGGGCGGGACAGCCTCCATGCGGCTGTCCATCCCGCCGACGGCGACGCACTGTACTTCGTGGCCGACGGCAAGGGCGGGCACGTGTTCTCCTCGACCCTGGAGGCCCACAACCGCGCGGTACGCCGCTATCAGCTCAATGGGGGACAGTGACATGACCGCGGGGCGCTTCATCACCATCGAGGGGCTCGAGGGCGCGGGCAAGACCACCGCCATGGACACCGTGCGCGACTGGCTCATCGAGCGCGGACTGGAGCCGGTGATGACCCGCGAGCCCGGCGGTACACCGGTGGGCGAAGCCGTCCGCGGCCTGCTCCTGAACCACGACTACCACGGCATGACCGCCGAGACCGAGGCGCTGCTGGTCTTCGCCGCCCGCGCCGAGCACGTCGCCCGGGTCATCCGCCCGGCGCTGGCCGAGGGCCAGTGGGTGGTCTCCGACCGCTTTACCGACGCGAGCTACGCCTACCAGGGCGGCGGGCGCGGCCTCGGCGAGGCACGCATCGCCGAGCTGGAGCGCTGGGTGCAGCAGGGGCTGCGCCCGGATCTCACCCTCTACCTGGACCTACCCGTGGAGCAGGGCCGTGAGCGCGCCTCCGCGCGCAGTGCCCCGGACCGATTCGAGAGCGAGGGCGGGACCTTCTTCGAGCGCGCCCGCGCCGTCTACCGGCGCCGCTGCGCCGAGCACCCGGAACGGATGCGGCTGATCGACGCCTCCGCCGACACCGACACCGTCCAGCGGCGCATCCGCGCCGCGCTGGCCGTGGCCTTCGGGGAGTCCGAATGAGCGGGGCCGCCGAATCCCGGGGCATGCCCTGGCACCAGGCGGCGTGGCAGCGGCTTATCGGTCGCATCGCCGCCGGCACCATGCCCCATGCCGTGCTCGTCCACGGCCCCCGGGGGGTGGGAAAGACGGCACTGGCGCACCGCCTTGGGGCCCGGCTGCTGTGTGTCAACCCCACGGCGGACGACGAGGCCTGCGACGCGTGCCACGGCTGCCGCATGCGTCTCGCCGGCGCCCACCCGGACCTGTTCATCGCCACGGTGGAGAAGGGGCGCAGCCGGCTGCGGGTGGACCAGATACGGGCCGTCAGCGAATTCGTGACCCTGTCCAGCCAGTACGGCGACTTCCGTGTCGCGGTCCTGCCCGACGCCGACGCCATGAACCCGCAGGCCGCCAACGCCCTGCTCAAGACCCTCGAGGAGCCGCCGGCACGGGCGGTGCTCGTGCTCGTCAGCGAGCGCCCGGCGGCCCTGCCGGCGACGATCCGCAGCCGCTGCCACCAGATCGCCGTGCCGGTACCGTCTCCGGAGGCCGGCGCGGAGTGGCTCGGCCAACACGCCCCACAGGCCGGGCGCCTGCTCGGCCTTGCCGGGGGCGCGCCGCTGCGCGCCATGGCGCTGGCCGACGCCGAGGGCGGTGACGCCTACGACACCGTGGTGCGCCAGCTCGCCGCCGTCGCCGCCGGGGAGACCACGCCCACCGCCGCTGCGGCCCACTGGCAGGGGGGCGACCGGGCCGGCTTCGTCGAGCTCATGCAGATGGCGGTCGGCGAGATCGCGCGCCGGGGCGCGTCCGGGGCGGGCCGCGGACCGGACGTCGAGGGGTTGTCGCGACTGGCGGCAACGGTAGACTGTGAGGCCGTACAGGCGTTCTACCGGCGCCTGTCGCAGTATCGCGCCGCCGCCGAACAGCCGCTGCACGGCCAGCTGATGGCGGAGGCGCTGTTCGCCGAATGGAGCGCGCACGCGCGGGACCGTCAGTGGGGGTACCATGACCCAGAGTAACCGGGGCGGAGGGCGCCAGGGGATCCTGTCGCTGTCCATTCGCGACAAGAACGCGCTGTATGCCGCCTACATGGGCTTCATCCGCAACGGCGGACTGTTCGTGCCCACCACCAAGCGCTACGAGATCGGCGACGAGGTCTTCATCCTGCTCACCCTGATGGAGGAGAGCGAGAAGATCCCGGTGGTGGGACGGGTCGTGTGGATCACCCCCCAGGGCGCCCAGGGCAACCGCACCGCGGGCATCGGCGTGCAGTTCACCGAGAAGGACGGCGGCCCCGCGCGCAACAAGATCGAGACCTATCTCGCCGGCACGCTGGAATCCGAGCGTCCCACCCATACCATGTAGACTCACGACCGCGAGGACGCCCTTGTTCGTCGACTCCCACTGCCACTTCCACCTGCTCGAAGACAACGCCGACACCGACCGTGCCCTGGCCGCCGCGCTCGACGAGGGCGTGGAGCACTTCCTCAACGTCGCCATCGACGTGGAGAGCCGTGACGCGCTGATCGCGCTGGCCGAGCGCCACACCGAGATCTCCACCTCCATCGGCGTGCATCCCAGCGGCACCGGCGAGGACCCGGACGAGGAGACCCTGGCGGCGCTGGCCGACCACCCGCTCATCGTCGCCGTTGGCGAGACCGGGCTCGACTACGCGTACAACGAGGACCGGCCGGAGTGGCAGCGCGAGCGCTTCCGCCGGCATGTGCGCGCGGCACGGCTCATCGGCAAGCCGGTGATCGTGCATACCCGGGCCGCACCGCAGGACACGCTCGCGATCCTGCGCGAGGAGGGCGCCCGCGAGGTCGGCGGCATCATCCACTGCTTCACCGAGGACTGGCCCACCGCCCGGGCCATGCTCGACGAGGGCTTCCACATCTCGCTGTCCGGGATCGTGACCTTCCGCAACGCCGACGCACTGCGTGGGACCGCGGCGCACATCCCCGGGGACCGGCTGCTCATCGAGACCGACTGCCCGTATCTCGCCCCGGTACCGCACCGCGGCCGCGAAAACCAGCCCGCCTACGTCCGCCACGTCGCCGAGTGCCTCGCAGAGGTACGCGGGGAGTCCGTCGAGGAGGTGGCGGCGGTGACCAGCGAGAACTTCTACCGGCTCTTCCCGCAGACCCGCCCGGCGCACGCCAGCGCCTGAGCCCGTCAGCCGCCCGCGAGGGCGAGAACGCGGTCCACCGCGGCGTGGAGCTGCTCGCCGGTGTTGTAGAAGTGCGGCGAGAAGCGGATGCCGCCGGCACGCGCCGCGCAGGGGATGCCGGCGCCGCGCAGACGCCCGAGCAGGTCCCCGGGGTCCGCCACCCCGGCCACGCGGAAGGTTACGATGCCGGCGTGCCGCTCGGGCGCCACCGGCGTGACCGCACTCAGCGCCGGCTCATCGGCGATGCGTTCCAGCAGCGTTCGGGCGTTGGTCATCACCAAATCGCCGATGGCCTGGATACCCTCGTCCTCGAAAAGTGACAGGCTCGCGGACAGGGCGTGGATGCCGAGCATGTTCGGGCTGCCCGCCTCGAAGCGCCGGCCGGAGGCCGCCGGCGCCCAGTCACGGCGGTCGAAGTCCCCCAGCGCCTCCGCCATGTGCCAGCCGAAGCGGTTCAGCTCCAGCGCCTCCCGCGCCGCCGGCGTGGTGTAGAGCACGCCCAGCCCCTCCGGGCCCATCATCCACTTGTGGCCGTCGGCGACCACGAAGTCCGCCCCGACGGCGGTGGCGTCGAAGGGCAAGGCGCCCAGCTGCTGGATCGCGTCCACACAGAAGAGTGCGCCCGCCTCGGAACAGGCACTGCCGAGGCGCTCCAGGTCGATGCGCAGGCCGCTGCCGTACTGCACCGCGCTCACCGGCAGGACCCGGGTGTACTCGTCCATGGCGTCGATGAGCGCGCCCTCGGGATCCTCCGCCCCGGTCAGCGTCACCTCGCGGATCTCCACCTCGTGGCGCTCCGCCAGCGACTCCCAGACCATCCGGTTGGAGGGGAACTCCTGGTCGTTGATCACCACGTTGTCGCCGGCACGCCAGCGCAGGCCGTGGGCCACCATGGACAGGCCCTCGGAGGTGTTCGCCACCAGGGTAATGTCGTCGCTGCCCTCCGCCCCCACAAGCCAGGCGAGCTGCTCGCGGAGCCGGGCCTCCGTGCGGAGCCACGCGGGGTAGTCCGCCGCGCCGCGGCGGGCGTTCACTCCGGCGAAGGCGGCCACGGCATCCGCCGTGCGCTTCGGCCACGGACTCACGCCGGCGTGGTTGAGGTAGATGAGCGACTCGTCCTGGGGGAATTCGTCGTGCATGGCTATCTCCTGATCGCCCTCAGGCCGTGTGTGTCACCGCCGTCGCGTGCCCGCGACGGCGGCAGGTCAGCCGAAGAGCTTGCCGGCGATACGGAATCCGGCGAGGTAGGTCCCCACCGCGGAGCCCAGGGTGCTCAGCAGGAAGATCAGCAGCGTACGCGCGACCCGGTTACGCCACCACCCGCGCAGGCGGGTGACATCGCGGCGCAGGGCACGGAAATCGCGCACCTGGGGCTTGCGCAGGGCCATCTCCGCCGCCGCGGTGACCATCCCGGCCCCGACCGTGGGGTTCAGCGAGGTCAACGGTGCGGCCACGAAGGCGGTGATCACGGTGAGCGGATGGGCGAGGGCCACGGCCGCGCCCAGCGCCGAGAGCGCACCGTTGATCAGCACCCATTCGAGCACCAGCTCGATGCCCAGCGAGGTGCTGCGGTTGAAACCGATGATGAAGCCGGTGAGCACCAGGGCCACCACCAGCCACGGAATCGCGCGGACCCAGCGCGCCCGCGGCGGCGTGTAGCTCAGCCGCTGGACCTCCGCCTCGGGTTCCGCGATCCCCTCGCGCAGCGCCGCCTCCAGGCCGGCGAGGTGCCCCGCGCCGACGACGGCGAGCACGTGGCGCGGCCGGTGCTCCGCCGCCTCGCTCAGCAGGCGCGCCGCCATGAAGCGGTCCCGTTCGTGGATCAGGGTGTCGTAGAGCACCCGGGAGCGGTCGGCGAACTCCGAGAAGGTGGATTCCAGGATATCCCCCTCCTTGAGCCGCTCGATCTCCTCCGCGTCGATGCGCTCGCGGGAGAACAGGCTCGCGAACAGCCCCGAGACCAGCATCAGCCGCTGCCACCAGGGCGTGCGCCGGTAGATGCGCTTGAGGGTGACACCGATCTCGCGGTCCACGAGATACAGCGGCAGCCCGCCGTCGCGGGCGCGCTGGATCGCCGCCTCCATCTCGGCACCCGGGCGGATCTGGAACTGCTCCGCGAGCCGCTGCTGATAGGCGCCCAGCGCCAGGCTCGCCGCCACCATCCCGGCCTTGCCGGTCCGGATGACATGGAAGAGATCCATCTCCTCAAGCGCGCGGGGATTCATGAGGGCGTTGTGACGGCTCTCGCAAAGCTCGACAGCGACGGCGTCGTAGCGCCCCGTATCGATCTCGCGGCGCACGTCGGCCACGCTCTCCGGGGAGACATGGGCGGTGCCCAGCAACGTGAAGGTGGTCGCGCCGACCTCGACCGTTCGCACCAGGTGATCCGCGGGGGTCTCTGACATGGGGAGGGGGTGATCCGATGGCGGCCAGTAAAGGGCGCATTATCGCCGAAGCCTACGCGCTGCCGCAAAGGTGTCGAATGGGGTTCAGGGCCGCGCGAGGGGGATGTCGCGCGACGGCGACGTTCGCCGCCGCGCAACCGACCCGTGGGCGGCCGGGCGTTGACGGGCCCCGGCCGCGGTGGGCGTGTTTTAGCGCGGGCGGAAGGCCACCTGCTGGACGAAGTCCACGTTGCGGCGATCGTAGGGCCGCTGCAGGTCGCCGAAACGCTCCACGTTGATGAAGCCCGCATCCTCGAGGAGGTGCGTCAGGTAATCCTGGCGCAGCGGGTACATGTTCAGCTGGAACGTCGCGCCGTCCGGAAAACGGTACTCGAACTTCGCGAGCCGGCGGTTGAGCTCGGCCGGGCCGACATCCACGCCCGCACCCGTATAGCAGAACTCGTGCTTCGAGCTGTAGCCTTCGTCGAGCATGGTGTCGTAGTTGCGCTGGTCCATCACCAGCATCCCGCCCGGACGGAGCACGGCGAGGATCGCCTGCAGGGCATCACGCCGCTGCTCGTGGTCGAACAGGTGGGTGAAGGAGTTGCCGAGGCAGACGACGGCGTCATAGCGCTCCGTGCCCAGGACCTTGTCGAGCGACAGCCAGTCCACGGCCTTCGAATCGACGAAGGAAACGCCATACTTCTTCGCGTTCTCCCGCGTCTTCGCGATCATGTTCTCGGAGCCGTCCACGGCGGTGACGTTGAAGCCCGCGCGGGCCAACGAGACGGCGTTCACGCCCGTGCCCGAGGCGATGTCGAGGACGTCCTTCGCGCCCTGGGACCCGATCAGACGGTTGTAGAAGTGGCCCTCGCGCTCGAGGCGGGATTCCCAGCCGACCAGGTCGTCCCAGTAGTCGGCGAAGGTCGGGGTGTACTGATGGTACTCGTTGCCCTTGTCGGAATTCAGAACGGCTGACATCGGTCGTTCCTCATGAAATTGCGTGGTCACAGATGACCCGGCCGCAATCGACGGCCGGGCCCGCTCACCCATCGGTAGACGGCTGTGCCGTCGCCCGTGCCGGGCACGGGTGGTCAGCGATGGGAGCGGCGGGCCCCGCGACACCGGGGAGGTCCCGGTGGGGCCCGACCACGACCGCTGCTTACCTTAGGGAAAGGCTGGCGGCAGACACAGATTCAGTTGCGGGCAATGCTGACCGGTACAGTTTGGCCTATCATGGGCCGCGATGAGTGATTACCTCTACGAACGCGTCGCGGCAGGAATACAGGCACAGATCGAACAGGGCACCTACGCCCCGGGCGAGCGCCTGCCCGGCGTGCGCAAGCTCCGCCGCCAGTACGGCGTCAGTGTCGCCACGGCGGTGGCCGCCTGCGAGCTGCTGGAGCAGCGCGAGATCCTGGAGGCGCGGCCCCGCTCGGGCTTCTACGTGCGCGGCCGTGCACGCCACGCCACGGCGCCACCGGAGGTCAGTGCCGAGGAGACACCGGGGCCGTCCCTGGTCTCCGGCCAGGAGCGGGTTCTCGAGCTCGTACAGGCCCATCACGATCCGGACCTGATGTCCCTGGGCGCCGCGGTACCGGATGCCGGGTTTCTGCCCGGGGCGGCACTGGACCGATCCTTTGCGCGGGTACGCCGGCGCGCACGCCGGCGCATCGCCGGCTACGACTTCCCGCCGGGCAGCTCGGAGCTGCGCGTGCAGGTCGCCCGGCGCATGGCCGATGCCGGCTGCAGCACCGGCCCGGACGAGCTGGTCGTGACCTCCGGTTGCCAGGAGGCGCTGGTGCTGAGCCTGCGGGCGGTGGCAAACCCGGGGGAGGTGGTGGCCATCGAGTCGCCGACCTTCTACGGCATCCTCCAGGCAATCGAGTCCCTGGGCATGCGTGCACTGGAGATCGCCACGGACCCCGCCGACGGCATGATCCCGGACGCGCTCGCCCACGCCCTCAGGACCTGGCCGATCCGCGCCTGCGTGATGATGCCGAGCTTCGGCAACCCGCTGGGCCACCTGGCCCCGCCGGCGCGCAAGGCCGCGCTGGTGGCGCTTCTGCGCGAGCATGGCGTGCCGCTGATCGAGGACGACGTCTACGGCGAGCTCGCCTTCAACAGCGTGCGTCCGTGGGCCGCCAAGGCCTACGACGAGGACGGCGACGTCCTCTACTGCAGCTCCTTCTCGAAAACCCTGGGCGCGGGGCTCAGGGTGGGCTGGGTGGCACCGGGGCGCTACCGCGACCGGGTAATGTATCTCAAGTACGCCGGCAGCCAGGCGAGCCCCACGGTCACCACCCTCGCGGTAGCGGACTACCTGGAGCAGGGCGGCTACGAGCGGCACCTCCGACGCGCCCGCCGGCGCTACGAACGCCAGGTGCGGCGCTTCGTGGATGCCATCGGCCGCCACTTCCCGGAAGGCACACGGGTGACGCGCCCGCGCGGCGGATTCGTGATCTGGGTGCAGCTGCCGCGGAGCACCGACGCCGTCATCCTCCAGCAGCGTGCCCGGGCGGTGGGGATCAGCATCGCCGCGGGCCCGATCTTCTCCTCGAGCGGACGCTACCGCGACTGCCTGCGCCTGAACTGCGCGCACCCGTGGACAGACACGGTGGCGGACGCCGTCGCCCGGCTCGGCACCATCGCCCGCGAGCTGCACCGGGAGGGGATCAGCTGAGCCGCCGAGCCGTCACTCGCGGTGCAGGGGCGCCAGTGCCGTCTCACCGAGCAGGATCACCTCGATCTCCTCGGTGATCTCCTCCTGGCGCAGCGCCTGGCCGCGCCGCCTGAGTGCCGCACGGCGTTCATCGAGCCGGCGCACGGCGGCGTCGAGGTGCTGGGTTCTCTGCTCGTTCTCCGCGGTGAGCGAGGACAGGACGACGTCCCGGAGTGCGGCCGTGAGGTGGTAGTCCAGCAGCTCACGCAGGAAGTCCCCGGGGGAGAGGTTGAGCAACGGCGGATTGCCGGCACCGTGCACCGCCGGCGGCTCTGGGGACGGCGGAAAGATCTGCCGCTGGCGGACTCCGACGCCGCCGGGGACCTGATAGACGGCGGTGATCCGCGGTGGCCCGAGGCCCTCGATGAACCGTGCAAACGCCGCCAGCGTGGCCGTGAGCACGGGCTCCACCTCGTCGGCGACCACCGGCCCATCCAGCGTCCCGACCATCGGCACACCCGCCGGCAGCCGGCCGGGCAGGCGCCGGCCCACGGTCAGGCAGGGCGCGCCCGCGGGGACCGCCGCCGCGACCCGGCGGTTGAAGTCCCCCACGAATCCGCGCTCGCTGCCCACGGCCAGGGTTACCGGCGTGCCGGCATCCGGCAGGAGCGTCCCGCCATAGTGCTGCCAGAAGGCCCGGGAAGCCGTGTCGATGACCGCACTCACACCGGCCTGATGGGTCTGAAGCCTGGCCAGCGTACGTGCCTCGACGGCCGCGAGGGTCTTCATGCTCCCGAGTATCTCGCCGAGCTCGCCAAGCGTCGCGATCCGGGCCTCCACCCGGGCCCGGCCACTCACGGCCCGCCCCCGAGCCAGCCACGCAGGGCCTCCAGCCAGGCGTCCCGCGGCGAATCCAGGGTCAACCCGCTGGCACCCACGTGCAGGAGCAGGTCATTCAGCCGGGCCGCCGCCTGTTCCGGACCCAGGTCATCGAGCAGCCCCGCCTGGTAGGCGATCATCCAGGCGAGGTCGAACACCACCGGCACCGGCGCCAGCCGGTCCTGCTTCAACAGCTCCCGCAGCAGCCGCCCGCGTTCAAGGCGCCGCTCCATGCTCGCCTCCAGACGGGCACCAAAGCGGGTGAACACCTCCATCTCCAGGAACTGGAGGTAGTCCAGCCGCAGGTGGGCGGCCGCCGCGCGCACCGCCGGGTGCTGGGCCTGGCCGCCGATGCGCGAGACCGAGCGGGCGACGTCGATCGCCGGGCGGAACCCCCCGGCGAAGAGGTCGCGGTCGAGATACACCTGGCCATCGGTGATGGAGATCAGGTTGGTGGGGATGTACGCGGCGATCTCGCCCTGCTGGGTCTCCACCACCGGCAGGGTGGTCATCGAGCCGCCGCCCTCCGACGGCGCCAGGGCGGTGGAGCGTTCCAGCAACCGGGCGTGAAGGTAGAAGATATCGCCGGGATAGGCCTCGCGCCCCGGCGGGCGGCGCAGCAGCAGCGAGAGCTCGCGGTAGGCGCGGGCGTGGGTGGACAGGTCGTCGTAGACGACCAGGGTGTCGTGGCCGCGGTACATCCACTCCTCGGCCAGGGCGCAGGCGGCGAACGGGGCGAGGTATTTCATGCCCGGCAGGCTTACCGCCTCGGCCACCAGCACCACCGTATGCGCCAGCGCGCCGTTCTGGCGCAGGGTCTCCACCGTGGACAGGGTGGTGGAACGCTTCTGCCCGATCAGGCAGTACACGCAGAGCACGCCCTGGTCGCGCTGGTTGATCACCGCGTCCATGGCGATGGCGGAGCGGCCGGTGCCCTCGTCACCGATGAGCAGCTGGCGCTGGCCACGGCCCACAGGCACCAGCGTGTCGATAATCCGCGTGCCGGTGTAAAGCGGCCGGTCGACGAACGCGCGGGCGGTGATCGGCGGTGACGGCGCCTCCAGGGGGCGGCGGGCGCGCGTCTGCGGCGGCGGATCACCGTCCAGGGGGCGCCCCAGCGGGTCGACCACGCGGCCGAGCAGGGCGTCCCCCGCGCCGATGGCGAGACCGCCGCGCAGGGGCATGGCGCGGGTGCCCGCCTCCAGCCGGTCCGTCTCCTCCAGCAGGATGGCACCGAGCCGTCCCTCGGTGAGCTCGAAGACGAGCCCGCGGCTGCCGTCCTCGAAACGCAGCACGTCGTCCATGCCCGCCGAGGGCAGGCCGTCCACCCAGGCGATGCCGTCGCCCACGGAGATCACCGTGCCCTGTTCGCGCACCCGCAGACCGGGGCGGTAGCCGGCAAGACGCCCGGCGGTGGTCGCGCCCCGGCTCATGCGGTCTCCCCGGCGAAGAACGCCAGCTCGTCGGCGACATCGGCCTTGAGCACCCAGGCACCGACACGCAGGCGCACACCCGCGATCAGCGCCGGATCCTCGCTGAAACGCCACTCGCGGCCGGCGCCCAGCCGCGCTTCCACCGCCTCACGCAGGGCATCGCGGTCCGTCGCCGCCAGTGTGTAGGCACTCACCACCTCCATGGGCCCCTCGGCCTCGCGCATGCGCGCGAGCTGCGCCTCGTCCAGGCCGGCCAGGTCCTCGACGGCCATGTCGATGAGACTGCGCTCCAGCGCGGGGGAGGCGGCACGCTCCAGCAGCCGTGCGGCGAGCCCGGCGGCAAGGGAACGGACCTCCGCCTCGTGACGCTCGGCCTCGCGTTCCACCCCCCGCTCGGCGAGCGCGGCAACCTTGCGGCGCTCGGCGTCGAGTTCGTCCTCCAGGGCCGTCATGGCCCGGCGCCGCTCCGCGGCGATCTCCTCGTCCAGCGCCGCCCGTGCGCGCTCCCGCTCGGCGGCCCATTCCGCCTGGCGGGCCTCGTAGTCCTGCCGCAGGGTCTCGGCCGCCTCCCGCTCGGAGCGCGCCGCCTCGAGCGCAGCGCGCACACCCTCGCGCCGGCGTGCAATGGCGGCCTGCACCGGCCGGTAGAGGAAGCGCTGCAGGATCCACACGAGGATCAGGAAGTTGACGACCTCCAGCGCGAACGTGGTCCAGCTCAGTTCCATGACCGGCTCCTACTGCCCGAGAAGGTAGCCGAGCAGGGGGTTGCGGAAGAGCACGATGAGCACCACCACCAGCACGTAGATGGCCAGGGACTCGATCATCGCCAGGCCGATGAACAGCGTGCGGGTGATCGCGCGCTCGGACTCGGGCTGGCGGGCGAGGGCGTCCAGGGCCTTGCTGATCGCCTTGCCCATGGCCCAGGCGGGCAGCATCACACCCAGGGCGATGGCGATCAGCGCCACGGCGGTGGAGGCGATGATCAGGACGCTGAGATCGGACATCGGTCACTCTCCTTGCTGGGTGAGTCGCTGGGAGGCGATGCCGCCGGCGATGTACACCAGCGCGAGCATGCCGAAGATGTAGGCCTGCACCAGGGCCTCGATGACGTGCAGCATCAGGATCGGCACCGGCGCGAGGAATCCGGCCACCACGAGCACCAGCAGTGCCGTGAGCTCCAAGCTCATGATGTTGCCGAACAGCCGCACCGCAAGTGCCACCGTGCGCGTGATCTCGCCGATGACGTTGAACGGCAGCAGGATCGGGCTCGGCGAGAGGTAGTGCCGGAGATAGCCGCGCAGGCCCTGGTAGCGCACACCGAAGACGTGCACCGAGACGAACACCACGAACGCGAGCGCGGCGGTGGCGGATAGATCACCGGTGGGCGAGTGCAGCCCCGGCACGATACCGAGCAGGTTGGCCACCACCAGGAACACCCACAGGGTCCCCACCAGCGGCACCACCCGTTCCGGATGATCCGGCATGACCTGCGCCACGGCGCCCTCGATGGCCTCGACGATGCCCTCAAGCGCCGCCTGGACCATGCCCGGGTCGTCGCCCAGGCGACGGGTGAGCAGCCGGCAGGCGAGCGCCAGCACGGCCATGATCAGCCACGTGTAGAGCACCGTGTCGCTGAGCGTGACCGGACCAAGGGCCACGCCGCCGCCGTCGAGCAGTCCGCCGCCGTTCACCGGTCCCGCCCCCGTATGAACAGATAGACATTGCTGGCCCCCAGCACGACGCCGCCGACCAGGCAGACCGGCGTCCAGTACACCGAGTAGCCCGGGTCACGACCGTCCAGCCACAGGCCCAGATACGCCCCCGCCACCACGGGGATGACCAGCAGCAGCCCCAGGGTGGTGAGGTAGACGGTCTGCGCCATCAGCGTGGGACGGTCGCGCTCGGCGCGGCGCATCCGCGCCGCCTGGCGCCGGACCTCGCGCTTGAGCCGCTCGGTGTCGTTCATCCTCATCGCCCGCGCCCCATCTCCCAGAGCCGGCGCAGCATCGCCTCCTCCAGGCGCCGCAGGCTCTCCCGGCCCGCCTGCATCCGTTCCTCCTCGGCGACCAGCGTGCTCGACAGCGCCGCGGTGATGCGCTCGTAGTCCGTGTCGCGCTGATAACGCCGGGTCGTCAGCCACAGGCGGTTGTCGCTGAAATGGAGCAGGGCGCCGGGCAGCGCCAGGTATTCCCACGCCCCCTCGCCGACGCGAAAGCGCGCGAGGCCGAACACGAGCACGGTCATGAACGCCTCGTGGCGGGCGCGCAGGCCGAAGCTACCGGTGGCGTCCTCACCGATGAAATCGCTCACCCCGGTGACCGTCTCCTCCGCGATGGGCGAGCGCAGCGCCATCTCGAAGGTGTTCACTGCGTCGTCCGGTTCATGCTCGCGCGCATATAGCACTGGTCCTCCGGAACGTCGTCGAAACGGCCGGCCAGAAAGGCGTCGCAGTCGGCGAGGGTGTCAGTCAGCGGCACCGACACCCCGGCGATGCCCGAATGCCCGGCGGTGACGTGGAACGGCTGGCTGAGGTAGCGCTGGAGCTTGCGCGCGCGCAGCACCACCTGGCGGTCGGCGGCGGAGAGCTCCTCCAGGCCGACCATGCTGATGATGTCCTCCAGCTCGTGGTAGCGGGCCAGGTGCTCCCGCACCCCCTCGGCGACGGCGTAGTGGCGGTCGCCGAGCACATGGCGGTCCATGAGCTTGCTGCCGGAAGCCAGCGGATCCACCGCGGGATAGATGCCCTGGCCGGCCTGCGACCGGGAGAGGATCACGGTCGTGTCCAGGTGGCTGAGGATGGTCGAGACCGCCGGGTCGGTCATGTCGTCGGCGGGGACGTAGACCGCCTGTACCGAGGTCACCGCGCCGGCGGCGGTGGAGCTGATGCGGTCCTCCAGCTCCGCCACCTCCGTGCCCAGGGTCGGCTGGTAGCCCACCGTCGCGGGCATGCGCCCGAGCAGGCTGGAGACCTCGCTGCCCGCCTGCACGAAGCGGAAGACGTTGTCGAGCAGCAGCAGGACCTCGGTGTGCAGCGTGTCTCGCAGGTACTCCGCGTAGGTCAGCGCGGTGAGACCGACGCGGAAACGCACACCGGGGGATTCGTCCATCTGGCCGAACACCAGGGTGGCGTCCGGCAGCACACCGGTGCGGTCCAGCTCGTGCCAGATCTCGTGACCCTCGCGCAGGCGCTCGCCCACGCCCCCGAACACGGACACGCCCCGGTGCAGCGCCGTCACCGCGTGCATGAATTCCATGATGAGTACCGTCTTGCCCACACCGGCGCCGCCGAACAGGCCGGTCTTGCCGCCCCGGGCGAAGGGGCAGAGCAGATCGATGACCTTGATGCCCGTCTCCAGCACCGTGCTCGTGCCGTAGGACTGCTCCAGCGGCGGTGGCGGTGCGTGAACGTTGCGATACTCCTCCGCCTCGACCGGCGGGCCGTCGTCCACCGGCTCGCCGAAGACGTTGAGCACACGGCCGAGGCAGCCGCGGCTGACCGGCACGTGCAGCGGCGTGCCGAGGTCGTAGACCGGCATTCCGCGGCTCAGCCCACGCGTGGTGTGGAGCGTTACCGCACGCAGATGATGCCGGTCGAGATGCTGATGGACCTCGAAGACATAGTGCTCGCCGTCGAGCACGGTACACAGGGACTGGCGCAGCGGCGGCAGCCGCTCACAGCGGATGACCACCACCGGTCCCTGTACCTCCGAGACGATGCCGGCAAGCGGCAGTCCCTGCACGTCGATGCCCGACGTCGCCAATGGCGGCCTCCCTGTGGAATGCTCCAATGCCCACTGCCAATCTAGTCCGCTCCGCTGACTGGATTATTGACGCTGGTCATCCAACGTCGAGTCGGGGGGACTGGCGCGGCCACCGGGGGCCGGTCACGGGGACTCAGCGGCGGACGGCGGGGGCGCTCAGGTCGGCATAGAGCTCCGGGCGGCGATCCTGCAGGTAGGTGTTGCCGACCGGGTCGTCCCGGCGGAAGGCGGCGGGATCGACCTCGGCGACGAGCAGCGCCTCATCCGCCCCGGCGGCGGCGATGGGCTCGCCGTTCGGCGAGCAGATCGAGCTGCGACCGGTATAGCGCACCCCGTCCTCGGCACCGCAGCGGTTCGCGTAGGCGACGAAAAGGCCATTTTCCCAGGCCCTTACGGGCACTACATGAGTGGCGACGTAACTGAAGGGATGGAATAGGGCGGTGGGCACGAGCACGGCGTCCGCGCCGTGGATCGCGGCGTGACGCACCGCCTCCGGGAATTCCACGTCATAGCAGATCAGGATGCCGAAGCGCAGCCCGGCGCAGTCCACCACGGGCAGGCCAGTGTCGCCGGGCAGGAACAATCGCCGCTCCCCGTCACCGAACAGGTGTGCCTTGCGCATCCCGGCGACGCGCCCGCCCGTCGCGTCGATGAGCTGGGCCGCGTTGTACACGCCGGCGGCGGAGCGCTCCGGGTAGCCGTAGAGGATGGCGAGCCCCGCCTCGCGGGCGATCGCCGCGATGCGCTCGGCGGACGGGCCGTCCGCCGGTTCCGCCAGGGACCAGGCGTCGGTGCCGATGTTGTAGCCGCTCAGCCACATCTCCGGGAGCACGAGCAGCGCCACGCCCTCCGCCGCCGCGCGCGCCGCGGTGCGCTCCAGATCGGCGATGTTCGCCGCGGGGTCGCCGGCGTTGCCGGCGGTCTGGTGTATCGCGAGCTTCATGTGGCGGCTCCCGCGGCCATTACCGGTCCATCGGCTCCCAGCGCCCGAGCAGGCGCGGGAGGTTCCCGAAGCGACCGATCAGTCCAAACACGAGGATGGCGATCATCACGAACATCACCGCCACCGCGGCCATCACCGGCGAGTAGCCGTAGCGCAGGGCGTTGAAGATCTTGATCGGGAGGGTCTCGACCGTGAAGCCGGCAACCATGTACGCGATGATGTACTCGTTCATGGAGAGCACGAAGGTGAACGCGTAACCCGATATGATGTAAGGGCGGACCAGCGGCAGGACCACGGTCAGGAAGGTCGTCTTCTCATCCGCGCCCATGGTGCGTGCGGCCTCCAGCATCTCCCGGTCCAGCGCCTCCAGGCCGAGGGAGATCGTCATCAGCGGCAGGGTCACCAGGAAGATCCCGTGGGCGATCACGACATTCTCGAACTGCCCGTAGTGGCCCAGCGCCGCCCAGAAGACCATGAAGCCCACCGCGGTGATCACCGGCGGCAGCATGAACGGCGCGATGCCGAGACCGTAGAGGATCTTCGCGTAGAGCAGGCGATGGCGCCAGAGCACGTAGGCCAGGGGCAGGGCGATGGAGGTCGCGACCAGGCCGGCCACCGTGGCGATGATCAGGCTGTTCTCGATGGGCCCGCGCCAGGCGGCGTCGGTGAGCATGTCGGCGTACCAGCGCAGCGACACCCCATCCGGCGGGAAGAACAGACGCTTCTTGGCGTTCAGCGAGACGCCGAGGACCACCACGATGGGCGAGGCCAGGAACACGGCCACCGCGGCGAAATAGAGATTGCGGACGGTGCGGGTCATGGCAGCGGCCCTCAGCTCGCGGTGTGGATACGCTCACGCGCACCCAGCACGAAGGTCAGCAGAATGAGCGCCAGGCTGGTCAGCAGCAGGAACACCGCCAGCGCCGCCGCGAACGGCACGTTGGACTGGTAGACCGCCTGGTCGGTGATCAGCACCGACAGGGTCCAGTGCTCCGGATTGCCCAGTATCTGCGGGATCAGGTAGACGCCCAGCGTGAACACGAACACCAGGATCAGCGAGGCCACGATCGGCTGGCGCATCGCCGGGATCACCACGTTGAAGAACGCCCGCTGCGGCGAGGCCCCGAGGGTGCGCGCGGCCTCGGTGAGCTCCGGGTCCAGCCGCGACATGGACGGGTAGAGCATGAGCACGGTGTAGGGCAGGGTGAGGTAGCAGTAGCCCAGCACCTCCGCGGTGAACCCGGGCGCGAGCCCCACCGGGTGATCCATCAGCCCGAGCCATACCAGCAGGTTGGACACCCCCGCGGTGCGCGAGAGCAGGATCGACCAGCTGAACGCGATGATCACCTCGGAGAGCGAGAGCACCGAGAGCAGGAACACCAACCAGATCGTCTGCGTGCGCATGCGCATGCGCGAGAGCAGGTAGGTAAACGGGAACGCCACGGAGACACTGATCACGGCGACCAGCATGCCCAGATAGAGCGAGAACGCGAGGTTGTCCAGGAACAGCGAGGAGAACAGCCGCGCGTAGTTCGAGAATACGAACGCCGGCTTGTAGAACGCGCTCTCCACGCGCTGGAAGAAGCTCACCGCGAGCATGATTCCGAACGGGCCCACGAAGAACACGCCCAGCATCAGGGTCGGATAGCTCAAAAGCCACTTGCGGGCCGTCGTGCCTTCGGTCGCAGTCGTGCTCATCGCTTCAGTACCACGCAGGCCTCGGGGGGAAGCTCCACCGTCACGGTCTGGCCCTGGTGGACATCCGGCTTATCGCGGGGCTGGACGTGACTGGTGATACGCGTGCCGCCGCAGTCCACATAGAGTTCGACGCTCTGACCCACGTCGCGCACGAACGCCACGGTTCCCGAGAGGCGGTTCGGACCATCCTCGTCGCCGGCATAGAGGTGCACGTCCTCGGGGCGGACCGAGACGGTGACGGCGGTGCCCGCCGCAGCGCCGGCGGGCAGCCGCGCGGCCTGGAGCACATGGCCGTCGACGCGCACGCTGGTGTCGTCCACCACCTCGCCCTGGAGCAGGTTGCTGGTACCGATGAACTCGGCGACGAAGGCATTCGCCGGGTCCCGGTAGACCTCCAGTGGCGTGCCGATCTGCTGCACCTCGCCGTCACGCATGACCACCACCATGTCCGCCATAGTCATGGCCTCGCGCTGGTCGTGGGTGACCAGGATGGTGGTCACGCCGACGCGCTGCTGCAGCAGCTTGAGCTCCACCTGCATCTCCTCGCGGAGCTTGGCGTCCAGAGCGGAGAGCGGCTCGTCGAGCAGGAACAGCTCGGGCTCCAGGGCCAGCGCCCGGGCGATCGCGACGCGTTGGCGCTGGCCGCCGGAGAGCTGGGAGACGTGGCGGTCACCGACCCCTGGCAGGCGCACCAGGTCCAACAGCTCCTCGGCGCGCTGGCGCTGGGCGGCCTTGTCCTGCCCGCGGATACGCAGTGAATAGGCGATGTTCTCGGCGACGCTCAGGTGCGGGAACAGCGCCAGCGACTGGAACACCATGCCCAGGTTGCGCTTGTGCGCGGGCAGGGCGGTCACGTCCCGGCCGGCGAACTCGATGCGCCCGCCGGTGGGCATGTCCAGCCCGGCGATGAGCCGGAGCAGCGTGGTCTTGCCGCAGCCGGAGGGGCCGAGAAAGCAGACCAGCTTCCCGCGGGGCACGGTGAGGTCCACCTCGGAGACGGCGGCGACGTCACCGAAATGCCGGCTGACGCCCTGCAGCGTCAGCGCGTCGTGGCTGTCTGCATTCATTGGGATTCCAGGTGGTTAATGATGATTTTTCAAGTGGGCGAGGAGGGCGGTGCCGTTACGGCACCGCCCACGGTTCCGGGTTATCCGGTGATCATCGCCGTCCAGCGGTCCGAGAGCCAGTCGCCACGATCCAGATACATCTGGTAGTACGGCAGGATCGGGGGCTTGTCGCTGGCCACCGCGGCGAACTCCTCGTCGCTGAGGTCCAGGTGCTCGCGCTTGACCGTCGGCGCTGTGCCCACCCGGCGGGCGAGCTTGGCCTGGATATCCGGCCGGCACATGTAATTCATGAACAGGTGCGCCTCCTCGAGCCGGTTGGAGGCCTTGGACACGCACCAGGAGCCGGAATCGAGCACGCCGCCTTCCTTCGGGAAGGTCGAGCGCACCGGGAAGCCGTCCGCCGCGGCGAGACCGGTGACGTCGTGGTAGTACTGGCCCATGGGGATCTCGCCGCTCTGCAGCGCCTGCTGGAACTGCCCCTCATCGCGGTACCACAGACGCACGTTCGGCTTCACCTCGGCGAGCTTGTCGAGGACCTTGAGGATGTCGTCCTCGCTCTTGAGGCTGTCGTGGCCGTTGAAGAAGGTCTTCGCGGTGATCTCAAGGAGGAACGAATTGCTCACCAGGGCAAGCAGGCCGAGCTTGTCGCGGTTCGCCGGGTCCCAGAAGGCGGCCCAGCTCTCCGGCGGCTCGGGGTAGGTATCGGTATTGGTCACCAGGGTGATGTACCAGCTCACCGCCCCCAGACCGGAGATGCTGCCGTCGTCATAGGTATGGACGAAGTTATCCAGCAGGTACTTGCGGTTGTCGAGCTTCGCCGCATCAAGGGGTGCCCAGAGCTTCGCATTGGCCCCCTTGAGCCGCGGCACCTGGGCCATCATCGAGACGTCCGCCGGGGCCTGGCCGGCACGGGCGGCGTTCTGGAGCTGAACCAGCCAGGCCTCGCCGGTGGGCTCGGCGACGGACTGGACCTCGATGCCGGTCTCCTTGGTGAAGTCCGGGAAGATGTGCTTGTCGAAGGAATCCTTGAAGTAGCCGCCGTAGACGCCGACCTTCAGGGTCCGGTTCTGTGCCCGCAGGATCGGCGGCATGGACAGCATCGCCGCCCCCGCCAGACCGGCGCCGATGAATTCCCGGCGCGTGATGCCGTTCTTGGTTTCGTCGCTCATATGTATCTCCCCGGCTTCTTTGGACGTTTGCTTCGGTTCATTCCCGCGACGGACGCGCCATCGACGGGCTGTAGACCATCAGGCTCAGGATCTCGAAGAGCACCTGGGCACCGACGTGGGCGGTGTTGGTCGTCGTGTCGTACTCGGGGGCGACCTCGACGACGTCGCCGCCCACGATTTCAAGTCCCTTGAGCCCGCGCAGCAGTTCCAGCACCTCGCGGGAGCTCAGGCCGCCGACCTCCGGCGTGCCGGTGCCCGGCGCGAAGGAGGGATCGATGCCGTCGACGTCGAAGGAGACGTACACCGGCCCGCCGCCGACCACCTCGCGGGCGCGCTCGATCACCGCGGGGATGCCCATGCCCGGCACCTCCTCGGCGTGGATGACGGTCATACCCGCATCGTAGGAGAACTCCCAGAGGTATTCCGCGGAACCTCTGATGCCGACCTGGATCGTGCGTGTCGGGTCGAGGACGCCGTCCAGCACCGCGTTGCGGAACGGTCCACCGTGGTGGAACTTGGTGTCGTCAAACGGCCCGCCGGTGTCGCAGTGGGCGTCGATATGGACCAGGCCCACGGGCCCATGGCGCCGCGCCACGGCCTTGAGAATGGGGTGCGTGATCGAGTGGTCACCGCCGGCTGAGAGCGGCACCACGCCGGCATCCACGAGCCTCGCCAGGAAGGCCTCGATATCCTCCAGGCTCTGCTCCAGGCGGTACCGGCTGCGCATGGGCACGTCGCCGATGTCCGCGACGCGGAGATCCATGACCGGCGCGCAGTCCAGCGCGTGGTTGTAGGGGCCGATACGCTCCATGGCGCGCAGCGCCCGTGGCCCGAAACGCGCCCCGGGACGGTTGGTCACACCCAGATCCATGGGCACGCCGACGATGCCCACCTGCAGGTCGCCGAAGTCCGGATTGGCGGGATCGACGGGCGAGTAGGGCGCATCCAGGAAGGTGGGCACCCCGGCATAGGGCGCGGAGCGGTTTCCGCCCTCGAACACCTGTGCCGCCACGCGCTTGAAGCGCGGGTCGTGGAAATCGTCACCGCCGCTGGACGAGTAGCGCTGCCGCAGTGCTTCGAGCTTGTCCTGATCCCAGGCCATGTTACGTCCACTCAATGTTGTGCGGGCCACCGAGGCTATCGGTGCCGGCCCGCTGTTCCAGAACTGCCCGTTTGGCTATTACTGAAGTATTGCAACGCGACATGAAAGTTCAATTGACAATGTTATTCTGTTGTTTGTGAGTTTTTCTCACGAAGAGAGGCCTGACAATGCCTTCCAGGTTACCCCCGCTGAATCCGCTCCGCGCCTTCGAGGCCACTGCCCGGAGGGGCTCGGTCTCCGAGGCCGCGCGGGAGCTCAACGTGACCCACGGCGCCGTCAGTCACCAGCTCCGCGCCCTGGAATCATCCCTCGACGTGCAGCTCTTCGAGCGCAAGGCGCAGCGCCTCAAGCTCACCGCGCAGGGGGCACGGCTGCTGCCTTCGGTATCCTCGGCGTTCGAGGAGATCGCCACCGCGATGGCGGAGATCCGGCGGCCTTCCACGCGTGGAGACCTGTCGGTGAGCTGCACGCCGGCGCTGCTCTCGTTCTGGCTGCTGCCGCGGATTCGGGAGTTCAACGAGCAGTTTCCGGACGTCCGCCTGACACTGACCTCATCCAACGATCCGCAGAACGTGCACTCGCCGGAGCACGACGTCTGCATCCTCTACGGCGACGGCAACCTGACGGACTGCTGGGTGCGGCTGTGGTCGAACCTCGAGCTCTTCCCGGTGGTCAGCCCGACGCTGCTGAACAGCCGACCGCTACGCACGCCCCGGGACCTCGAACAGCACGTAATGCTCCACATCGCCGATCACCGGGAATGGCACGCCTGGCTCTGCGCGCTGGATGCCCCGGACCTCGCCGGGCGCTGCACCCATCATTTCCTCAGCGACGCGCGCCTTGGCCTGGAGGCGGCGGTGCTCGGCCACGGCGTGGCCCTGGGCGATACCATGACCGCCAGCGGACTGCTCTCCCGGGGCGTGCTCGTCCGCCCCTTCGACCGCTCCGTGCCGGCCGTGGACAGCTTCTACGTCGCCTGCCGCAGCGAGGCGAGGGCGGCGCCCATCGTGAAGGTGTTCATAGACTGGCTCTACGCCGCCCGCGACGGCAGCAACGCGTTGGCGGAGCCACAGTCCGGCACACGCAGGAGCGGGCGGCGGCGCAGTAGTGGTAATGTCCCCTCCGGGGCCGGGCATGACGATGCCGCGGCGGCGACCGGGGCGGGCGCACCCCGCGACGGTACAGATCACTGACGCAGCAGGCATTTCGCCCCCGACACGACACACGAGACAGCGACACAGCCGGAAACCCATGACCGACACCGCCGGATTCAACCCCGCCGTGCACGGCCTCGCGCCGCCCCCCATCGCCGCCGTCCAGCAGTGGGCGAGGGCATACAGCGGCGATCACGGCCCCCTTGTGGACCTGGCCCAGGCCGTGCCGGGCTACCCGCCGCACCCCGACATCCTGGGCTGGCTCGCAGAGGCCGCCGGGAGCGCGGAATTCGCCGGTTACGGCCCCATCGAAGGCGAGGCCGCGCTGCGCAGTGCCTACGCCGAACATGTCAGCGCGCTCTACAAGGGCGACATCCGCCCGGAGAACGTGCACATCACCGCCGGCTGCAATCAGGCGTTTCTGGCCGCGGTCATGGCCGTGGCGGGGGCCGGCGACAACGTGCTGCTCGTCAATCCGTTCTACTTCAACCATGAGAGCTCGCTGTCGATGCTCGGCATCGGCACGGAGCACCTGGAAAGCCTCGCGGAATACGGTTTCGTACCCGATCCCACCGGGGTAGAGGCCGCCATCGGCCCACGGACCCGCGCGGTGGTACTGGTCACGCCGAACAACCCGACCGGGGCGATCTATCCGCCGGCGACCGTCGCGGCCATCCACACCGTCTGCCGGCGGCGTGGGCTCTGGCTCATCGTCGACGAGACCTACCGCGACTTCCTCCCGGCGCAGGACCAGATGCCCCATGGGTTGTTCGGCGAGCCGGACTGGACGCACGACGTCATCCAGCTCTACAGCTTCTCGAAGTCCTTCTGCATCCCGGGGCACCGGCTCGGCGCCGTCACCGCCGGCGCGGACGTCATCACCGAGATCGCCAAGGTCATGGACAACCTCCAGATCTGCGCCCCGCGCGTCCCGCAGTTCGCCGTGGCGCGGGCCCTGCCGGCGCTCGCAGCGTGGCGCGAGGACAACCGCCGCGAAATGGCACGGCGTGCCGAGGCGTTCCGCGACGCGATGACCGGCGTGCCCGACTGGCCGGTGAGTTCGATGGGCGCGTACTTCGCCTACATCCGGCATCCTTTTCCGGACGAGACCTCGAGCGGGGTCGCCGAGCGGCTGGCGAGGGACGCCGGCGTGGTGACCGTGCCGGGAGACTTCTTCGGCCCGGACCAGGCGCGTTACCTGCGTGTCGCGTTCGCGAACACCACCGCCGAGCGCGCCGCGGTGATCGGGGAACGCTTGAACCTTCTCTAGACTTTGTCGATAAAGAATTGTTTTAAGAGAAATCAGTTCGACGAACGGGCAACGATAACGATCCGACAGAGGGGCAGACGCATTTCCCCGGCACAGGCATCGCCGTGCCGTGCGATCTACCATTACCACGTCGCGACGGAAAATCGCCGCCGCCGGAGGGAATGATGAGCAACCTGGCCCCGGAATCCAGTGAAACCTACGAGCAGGACTGCAGTGCCCCCCGGAGCTGCGACGCCATCGAGCTGCTGATCGAGCCCCGCAAGCGCGACCTCGGCGGCTTCTCCGTCCGGCGCGTGCTGCCGACCCGCGAGCGCAAGCTGGTCGGGCCGTGGATCTTCTTTGACCACATGGGTCCCACGGACTTCCCACCAGGCGACGGCATCAACGTAAGGCCGCATCCGCACATAAACCTGGCGACCGTGACGTATCTCTTCGAGGGGGAGATCCTGCACCGTGACTCGCTCGGCAGCTATCAGCCCATTCGGCCCGGCGACATCAATCTCATGGTGGCGGGCAAAGGGATCACGCATTCCGAGCGCGAGCGCCCGGAGGTGACCGCCGCGCCTCATCGTCTCAATGGCCTCCAGCTCTGGCTCGCTCTGCCGGAGGCCGACGAGGAGACGGCGCCTGCATTCCATCACTATCCGGACACCACGATACCCCGCGTGGAGGTCGACGGCGTCCCGGTCCGGGTGATGATGGGCCACGCATTCGGCGTCAGCTCACCGGTGCGGACGTACGCACAGACGCTTTACGTCGAGGCCCGCCTGCGCGCAGGCCAGCGCCTGGCGGTACCGGAAGCGCACGAACGCGCCGTCTATGTCGTGGAAGGCGGGCTGACCGCCAGGGGCACGACAATCCCGGAGCACACCATGGCGGTATTCACCGACGCGCCAGGGATCATCCTCGAGGCCACTCGCGACGCACGCATCGCAATCGTCGGCGGAGAGCCTCTGGGACAACGCCATATCGAGTGGAACTTCGTATCCAGCCGGAAGGCACGCATCGAACAGGCCAAGGCCGAGTGGAGAGCGCAGACCTTTCCCAAGGTCGTCGGCGACGAGTACGACTACATCCCGTTGCCGGAATAGGCCCACGGGAAGATCAGAAGGCCCAGGGCAGATTACCTTGACCGGCGGACGGCTCCACACGCGCCTAACGCATCCATAATTGCGTGTAATGTATATTATGTTAAATAGTCAATGCGACGATCTGGTGTCCCCTTCCCGTAGATTAGGTCCACGGATTAGTAGAACTTCCGGCATGATGGCGGTCTCGACCTGGAGGTCATCATGCGTAAGAGCCGGTACAGCGAACACCAGATCGTCAGCGCCCTGAAGCGCGCCGAAGAGGGCGTGGCGGTGAAGGATATCTGCCGGGAGCTGGGTATCAGCACGGCGACGTTCTACCAGTGGCGCTCGAAGTACGGCGGCCTTGAGGCGTCGGATTTGAAGCGGATCAAGGATCTC
>NZ_KB894800.1:44588-527320 GCF_000374645.1 Arhodomonas aquaeolei DSM 8974 | reverse complement strand
TCGATGAACTCCCGAAGGTCGTGATACTGCAACGTCGTCGTCCCCTGCCGTGCGCGAGAGTCACGATACTGCCTGCTCGCGCTATTGCCTGTCACCGTTGCTTGACCATACTGGGGCAGGGATCAGGCACAAGGAACGCGGGAGAGACAATGACAGAAGAAGACACCACGCAGCCCGACCGCGGGGGCGCGGAGCCGCTCGTGCCGGAGGGGGATACCGGCAAGGTCCGGGTGATCTACATCCTCTACCTGGTGGCGCTGGTGCTCGGTGTGACCGGGCTGATCGGCGTGGTCATGGCCTATATCTATCGCGACGGAGCCCCGGAGTGGCTGCGCAGCCACTACACGTGGCAGATCCGGACCTTCTGGATCGGCCTGGGGCTGTCGTTCATCGGCATGATCACCTCGTTGATCCTCATCGGCTGGCTGGTGCTGCTGTTCACCGTGATCTGGCTGATCGTGCGCTGTGTGAAGGGGATGCAGTGGCTGGAGCGCCGTGAGGCGGTGCCGGCACCCACCGACTGGTGGTTCGGCTGAGCCCGGCCGGCACGCCGCCCGGCGTGCCGGCGCGAGCCGGTCAGTTGATCTGGACGCTGACCGGGTCGGACATCGCGCTGAGGCGGTTGCTGTCGTCGTAGGCCTGCAGCGCGATGTAGTAGCTGCCCGACGACAGTCCCTCGATGGTGTAGGACTGCTGGTAGGGATCGCTGATGTCCACTTCCTGGCTGTAGTCGCCCGGGCTGGTGCCATAGTAGACACGATAGCCGGCGAGCTGCGACATCGACAGCGCGGAGCCGTCCTCCCGCTCCGTCGGGGCCTGCCAGGAGATGGTAATGGCGGCATCTCCGGTTACCGGTGCCGCCGGCGGACTGTCGCTGCTACTCGAGCTGCCGCCTCCGCCGCCGCCCCCGCAGGCGGTCAGGAACAGGGAAACACCGAGGACGAGTGCCGCCGACCGGCACACGCGTAAGGTGCGGGACATAGTCGGTCCTCCAGCACGCCGGCTCACGCCGGGTGCAGTCATCGCTGGGGTAGTCGCGGCGGAACGCTCCCTCCCCCACCCCCGGGGAGCGCTGCCGCTTGGATGCCCGGATTAGGCCAGCACCGCCGGGGTCCGGGCGAGGACCTGTGTCACACTAGCGTGCCCCGGTTTTCGGAACCCCGATGGGTGGCAGGTTATTGATTCGTCAGGGTGTGAACTCGGCCACGACCGGGGCGTGATCCGATGGACGTTCCCAGCCGCGGGGGTCGCGATCCACGTAGCTCGCGCTCAGGCGTTCGGTCAGCCGGGGGGCGGTGAGGATGAGGTCGATGCGCAGGCCCCGGTTGCGGCGGAAGTTGTTCATCCGGTAGTCCCACCACGAGAAGGTCGCCTCGGGGTGGTCGAAGCGGCGGAAGCTGTCGCTCAGTCCCAGCGCGGTGAGCGCCGCCAGGGCCTCGCGCTCCGGGGTGGAGCAGAGCACCTGCTCGTGCCACGACGCCGGGTCGTGGACGTCGCGGTCCTCCGGGGCGATGTTGAAGTCCCCCACCACCGCCAGTTCGCCGTGGGTCTCCAGCTCGGCGGCGAGCCACTCGCGCAGGTGCGCCAGCCAGGCGAGCTTGTAGTCGTACTTTTCGTCGCCCACGGCCTTTCCGTTGGGCACGTAGAGGTTGACGAAGCGCGTGGTGCCCACGGTGGCGGCGAGCACACGGCGCTGGTGGTCCTCGAAGCCGGGGATGTCGGTGACCACCTCCGTTACCGGTTCACGGGCGAGTACGGCGACGCCGTTGTACGTCTTCTGCCCGGCGTAGGCGACGTGGTAGCCCGCGGCCTCGATCTCGGCGGCCGGGAAGTTCTCGTCGGTGAGCTTCGTCTCCTGCAGCCCGAGGATGTCCGGCCGGGCCTGACCCAGCCATTCCAGCACCTGGGGCAGGCGGACCTTGAGCGAGTTGACGTTCCAGGAGGCGATCTTCATCAGGCATTCCCCGGGCGGCTGGGTGAGTGGCGAGCGGGAAGGTTACTAACCTTCGCGTCGGCGACGCCACCACCTCCGGGGCGCGCCGGCACGGGTGAATCCGTTCCGGCGATCCGTTAGAGTCGGGCGGAACACACCCACCGGGGAGAGGATGCCGTGGCGGATCGCGACAGCACGGGAGGCGCGCCCCTCATCGACCGGCGGCGCCGGCGACTCATCCAGGCCATGGGGCTGGCCGGTCTCGGGGCCGGCACCATGGGGCTGTGGCCCGGCGCCCTGAGGGCCGCGGCGGACGGCGAGCCCCGGCGCGGCGGCACGCTGCGGGTGGCGCTGCCCTCGGTGAAGACCATCGACCCCCTGAAGGTGAGCAGCGGCGGCGGCATCGCCGCGATCCAGCAGGTGGGCGAGTACCTCGTCTGGGCCGAGGACGACCTGTCCCTGCGCCCGGTCCTCGCCACCGACTGGCAGGCCGCCGACGGCGGCCGCCGCTGGACGTTCGAGCTGCGCCGGGGCGTGCGCTTCCACGACGGCCGCGAGATGACCAGCGCGGACGTGGTCGCCACCTTCCGCCGCCTGGTCGATCCGGACAACCCCACCGCCGCCGCCTCGCAGCTGCCGTTCCTGCGACCGGAAGGGGTGTCGGCGGACGGCGACTACCGCGTGGTCTTCGAGCTGGACCAGCCGGTGGGGCGCTTCCCCTATTACACCCAGACTTACAACGCCATCATCCTGCCGGCGGACTTCGACGGCGATTTCGCCGCCAACCCGGTGGGCACCGGCCCGTTCCGCCTGGTGGACTACACCCCCCAGGAGTCCGTGGTCTTCGAGCGCAACCCGGACTACTGGGACGCCCCGCGGCCGTACGTCGACCGCGTCGAGTGCGACATCTACGGCGCCGCCCAGCCGCAGATCCTCGCGCTGCGCGGCGACGAGGTGGACATGATGCTCCTCGCCGGCCCGGTGGACGCCAAGCCGCTGTTCGACACGGACGGCGTCGAGGTGCTGACGACACCGTCGGCGATGACCCGCCAGCTCACCATGCGCACCGACCAGCCGCCCTTCGACGACGTGCGCGTGCGCCGCGCGGTGGCGCTGGCCATCGACCGTCCGACCATGGTGGAGACCCTGCTCGGCGGGCGGGCGGACATCGGCAACGACCACCCCGTCGCCCCGATCTACCCGGAGAAGGTGTCGGTGGCGCAGCGCGAGCGCGACGTGGCCGAGGCCCGGCGGCTGCTCGCCGAGGCGGGTCATGCGGACGGCTTCGAGATCGACCTGTACACCGGCCGGTTCGTGGAGCTGCCCCAGTACGCCGTGCTCGCCCAGCAGATGCTCGCCGAGGTGGGCATCCGCGTGAAGATCAGCGTCGAGCCCCTCAACGTGTACTACGGTCACTGGACGGAGGTCCCCCTCGGCCTCACGGACTGGACGGCCCGGCCCACCGCCGGGCAGATCCTCGCCGCCGCCTTCCGCAGCGATGCCGAGTGGAACGCCCCGCACTGGCGGAACGACGAGTTCGACCGGCTGCTCGACGCGTTCGAGGCGAGCACGGACGAGGCCGAGCGCGACGATCTGGCCACGCGCCTCGCGCAGATCCTCCACGACGAGGTGCCGGCGGTGATCACCTACTTCCCCAACGGCCTGCGCCCGGTGCGCAGCCGCGTCCGCGGCGTGAGCGCGCACATGTCCAACTACCTGGACCTGCGCGGGGCCTGGCTGGCGGGATAGGGCGCCGGGACATACCGTGATACGCACGCCCGATACCGCGCCGGGGAGGCGCGGGTGACGCGGTTCGTCCTCCGGCGGCTGCTGCTGCTCGGGGTGACGCTGCTCGTCGCCTCGGTGCTGATCTTCCTGATGACCTCGGTGATGCCCGGCAACGTCGGGCGCATCGTGCTCGGCCCGTTCGCCAGCGACGCCTCGGTCGCCGAGCTCAACCGCCAGCTCGGCCTCGACCAGCCGGCGGCGCTGCGCTACCTGCAGTGGCTCGGCGGCGTGCTCACCGGCGACTGGGGCCGTTCGCTGACCCTGGATACCGACGTGCTCCCCCTTGCGCTGGCCCGGCTCGGGCGCTCGCTGCTGCTTGCCGGCTACGCCCTGGTGCTGCTGGTGCCGGTGGCCATCGCCGCCGGCGTGGCCGCGGGGCGCCGGCCCGGCGGCTGGTTCGACCGCCTCGCCTCGGTGGTCGGGCTCACCTTCGGCGCGATGCCCGAGTTCGTCACCGGCGTGTTCCTGATCGTGGGGCTGGGCGTGGGGCTCGGCTGGCTGCCGGTGCAGGCGTTGCCGGACGAGGGGGCCGGGCTGGTGACGTGGCTGCGCCACCTCCTGATGCCGGCGCTGTCGCTGGTGCTGCTGCTGTTCGCCTATCTCTTCCGCATGGTGCGCACCGGCATGCGCTCCGAGCTGGCGGCGGACTACACCCGCACCGCCGTGCTCAAGGGCCTGCCCCGGCGGCGGGTGATCCGCCACCACGTGCTGCGCAATGCGCTGCTGCCGACGATCACCGTCATCGGCGCGCAGCTCGGCTGGCTGGTCGGCGGGCTCGTGGTGGTGGAGACGCTGTTCCGCTACCCGGGCATCGGCAGCCTCATGGAGTACGCCGCCTCCAACAAGGACGTCCCCCTGCTCGCGGGCTGCGCGCTGCTCATCACCGGTGTGTTCGGCCTCGCCAATCTGGCCGCGGACGTCGTCTATGCCTGGCTCAACCCGAGGGTGCGCCATGCCCTGGCGGGTGCTTGAGCCCCTGCGCCGCTCGCCGGCGCTGGCGGTCGGGCTGGCGATGGTCGCGGCGTGGCTGGTCACCGCCGCGGCGGCGCCGTGGCTCGCGCCGAGCGGGCCGACGGTGAGCGACTACGGCGCGCTCAGCCAGGCGCCGTCGGCGGCGCACTGGTTCGGCACCGACGAGTACGGCCGCGACGTGCTCTCGCGGGTGCTCTTCGGCGGGCGCTACGTGCTGCTCATCGCGCCGGCGGCGACCCTCATCGGCCTCGTCCTGGGGGCGGCCATCGGCATGAGCGCGGCCTACTTCGGGCGCTGGGTGGACGAGGTCATCATGCGGCTGCTGGATGCGGTGATGGCCTTCCCCATCGTCATCCTCGCGCTGCTGGCGCTGACCATGCTCGGCGGCTCCACCGGCAACGTGGTGCTGGTGATCGGGCTGGTGTTCGCGCCGCTGATCGCGCGCACCGCGCGGGCCGCGGCGCTGGTGGAGGTGCGCCGGGAGTATGTCCAGGCCGCGCGGATCCGTCGCGAGGGGCCGCTGTACGTGCTCGCCGTGGAGGTCCTGCCCAATATCCGCGGCCCGCTGGTGGTGGAGGGCACCATCCGCCTCGGCTACGCGGTGTTCACCTCGGCGACCCTGGGCTTCCTCGGCCTCGGCGTGCAGCCGCCGGCGCCGGACTGGGGCCTGATGGTCGCGGAGAACCGGGCGCTGCTGACCAGCGCGCCGTGGACGGTGCTGTTTCCCGCCGGGGCCATCGCCTTCGTGGTGGTGGGCTTCTCGCTCATGGCCGACGGCCTGCGTGACCTGGAGGGCCGGTGAGCGCGCCCGTCCTCGCCTTCGACGGCCTGTCCATCGCCTACCGGCGCCGCGGGCGCTGGCACGAGGCGGTCTCGGACGTGGACCTGGCCATCGCGCCGGGCGAGGCCTACGGCCTGGTCGGCGAATCCGGCTGCGGCAAGTCGACGCTCGCGATGGCGGCGATGGGCTATCTCCCGGACAACGCCCGGGTCAGTGCCGGCGGCATCCGCATCGCCGGCGAGGACCTCGCCGCGCTGGATGCCGAAGGTCTGCGCCGGCTGCGCGGCGGCACCGTGGCGGCGGTCTACCAGAGCCCGGGGACGGCGCTGAACCCCGCGCTCACCGTCGGCGAGCAGATCGCCGAGGTCTACCGCCTGCACCGCGGGTTCGGCCACCGCGCGGCGTGGGACGCCGCCGCGGCCATGCTCGAGCGCGTGCAGATCCCCGACGGTCACCGCGTGCGCAACAACTACCCCTACCAGCTCTCCGGCGGTATGCAGCAGCGGGTGGTGATCGCCATGGGCCTCGCCGGCGATCCGGACCTCCTCGTGCTCGACGAGCCCACCACCGCGCTGGACACCACCGTGCAGGCGGAGATCCTGGCCCTGTTCGAGGGCCTGCGTGCCGAGCTCGACGTGGCGCTGCTGTTCATCAGCCACAACCTGGGCGTGGTCCAGGCGGTGTGTGACCGGGTCGGGGTGATGTACGCCGGTGAGCTGGTGGAGGAGGGGCCGGCGGAGACGCTATTCCACGACCCGCGCCATCCCTACACCGCCGGGCTGATTGCCTGCATCCCGGACTTCGACGCCGCCGGGCGGCCGCTGCGGCCCATCCCCGGCGCACCGCCGGAGCCCGGCGAGCGGCCGGCGGGCTGCGTGTTCGCGCCCCGCTGCCCGGTGGCGCGGGACGACTGCCGGGGCACGCGCCCGCCGCTGGCCGCGACCGGACCGGGGCGCGCCAGCCGCTGCCTGTACCCGGACGACACCCCGGCGGTGGACCGGGGCGCCGGGGCGGCCACGGGGACCCACGCCGGCGGGGGCACCGGCGACGCCGTGCTCCGGGCCGAGGGGCTGCACCTCACCCTCGGTGGCGTGCCCATCCTTCGGGACGTCGACGTGACCCTGCGCCGCGGCGAGACCCTCGCGCTGGTGGGCGAGTCCGGCAGCGGCAAGACCTCGCTGGCCCGGGTGCTCACCGGCCTGGCACGGCCCCGTGCCGGTACCGTGAGCCGCAGCGGGCGCGGCGGCGCGGCGGTGCAGCCGCTGCAGATGGTCTTCCAGTCGCCGGATGGCACCCTCAACCCGAGCCACCGCATCGGCTTCATCCTCGCCCGTGCCATCCGCCGGCTCGCCGGCCTCGGGCGCCGCGCCGCCCGCGAGCGCGTGCCCGGGCTGATGCGCGCGGCGGCCCTGGACCCGGCCCTCGCCCGGCGGCGGGGCGGCCAGCTCTCCGGCGGCCAGCGCCAGCGGGTCGCCATCGCCCGGGCATTTGCCGGCACGCCGGACGCGGTGGTCCTGGATGAGCCCACCTCGGCGCTGGACGTCTCGGTGCAGGCGGCGATCCTGGAGCTGCTCCGCGGCCTGCGTGACCGTCAGGGCGTGGCCTATCTGTTCATCACCCACGACCTCGCCGTGGTCCGTCACCTGGCCGACCGGGTGGCGGTGATGTACCTGGGCGTGATCGTCGAGGAGGGCCCGGCGGACGCGGTCCTCGGCGGCCCCTGCCATCCCTACACCGAGGCCCTGATCGCCGCGGTACCCCGCGGCCGCCGCCGTCCCTCGCGCCCGCGCCTGACCGGCACCAACCCGGGCCCGGCGGCGCGGCCCGCCGGCTGCCCCTTCCATACCCGCTGCCCCCACGTCATGGACATCTGCCGCACCGAGGCGCCGCCGCGGCGCGAGCCCCATGCCGGTCACGGCGTCCACTGCCACCTGGAGATCCCCGCGCTGCCGCGCCCCGCCGGCTGACCCCTTCGCGTCCCACCGTCACGGAAACATCATCCGCGCTTAAGCACGCCGTCACCCCGGACGTCCAGCCTGTTCGACGTTTTCGTTGATCGCGCCATCGCGATCGGGTTTTTCGAACACGGAGGCGGCGATGATCCACACCGAATCGCTGGCGATGACCTATCCGGGCGGGGTGACCGCGCTGACCCCGACCTCGGTGCGTTTCGAGCGCGGGGCGGTGACCGTCCTGCTCGGGCCCTCCGGGGCCGGCAAGTCCACCCTGCTGCACTGCCTCAATCGGCTGCGCGCGCCCACCGCAGGGCGCGTGGTCGCCGACGGGGTCGGGCCGCTCGAGGACGCGGCGGCCATCCGCCGGCATCGCCGGCGCACCGCCATGATCTTCCAGCAGCACCAGCTCCTGCCCCGGGTGAGCGTGCTGCGCAACACCCTGATCGGCCGCCTCGGCCACCACGGTTTCTGGCGCAGTACGCTGCCCCTGCCCGCCGGAGAGCGCCGGCTGGCGCTGGACAGCCTCGAGCGCGTGGGTCTGCTGGACAAGGCCCTGGTGCGGGCCGACCAGCTCTCCGGCGGCCAGCAGCAGCGGGTGGGCATCGCCCGCGCGCTGACCCAGCAGGCCGAGCTGGTGCTCGCCGACGAGCCGGTGGCGAGCCTCGATCCCGGTGCTTCCCGCCAGGTGCTCTCGCTGCTGCGCGACGTCTGCACCGAGCGCGGGCTCACCGCCGTCATCAGTCTCCACCAGGTCGAGTACACCCGCGAGTTCGCCGACCGGGTGATCGCCCTTGCCGACGGTGGGGTGGTCTTCGACGGCCCGCCGTCGGCGCTCGACGACGATGTCCTCTGCCGGGTCTACGGGCCCGGTGCGGTCGCGGACCTGCGGCGCGACGCCGCCGGTGCCGCGGCCTGATTCCTACCGTAACCCAGGGAGATACCGCCATGATCCGCCGACTTTCCGCCCTGCTCGCCGGCCTCGTGCTCGCCGGCTCGGCCCATGCGGCCGGCTCCAACCCGGATACGCTGCGCGTCGCGCTGCTGCCGGACGAGTCGCCCCAGACCATCATCAAGGAGAACGAGCGCTTCCGGGACTACCTCGCCGAGCGCCTCGACAAGGACATCGAGCTGGTGGTGACCACGGACTACTCGTCGATGATCGAGGCGGCCCGCTTCGGCCGCATCGACCTCGCCTATTTCGGGCCCCTGTCCTACGTCCTCGCCCGCCAGCACGGCGCGGACCTGGAGCCGTTCGCCGCCAAGCGCAAAAACGGCGAGACCACCTACCGCTCGGTGCTGATCGGCAACGTCGAGGCCGGCGTGAGCGAGCTCGACGACGTCGCCGGCAGGCAGGTGGCCTTCGGTGACCCGGCCTCCACCTCCAGCCACCTCATCCCCAAGAAGGTGCTCATCGACGCCGGCGTGACCCCGGACGACTACAGCGGCAACTTCACCGGCTCCCACGATGCCGTGGCCACCGCGGTGCAGAACGGCCACGCCCAGGCCGGCGGGCTGTCCAGGCCGATCTTCGAGTCGCTGGTGGAGCGCGGCGTGATCTCCAGGGACCGCGTGCAGGTGATCACCTACTCCAAGCCCTACCCGCAGTATCCCTGGGTGATGCAGACCTCGCTGGACGACGACCTCAAGGCGCGCATCCGCACCGCCTTCCTGGAGGTGGACGACCCGGAGATTCTCCGTCCGCTGGGCGCCGAGGGGTTCGCCGCGATCAGCGATTCGGACTACGACGTGGTCCGTGACCTGCTGCCGCTGCTCAAGAAGTAGCCATGAGCGAGCGTTCCCACGACGCCATCCTCGCGACGGAGCGCGCCCGCCGGTACCGTGCCGGCGGGGCGCTCCTCGCCCTCCTGGCGGTGATCGCGGCCGCCGGCCACTACGTCGGGGTCTTCGACGGTGCCCGGCTCGCGCAGGGGGTCCCGGCGCTGCTCGAGCTCATGGGCAACATGCTCCCGCCGGATTTCACCGGCTGGCAGGACTGGATCGCGCCCCTGATCGACACCCTGGCCATGAGCGTCGCCGGCACCGCCATCGCCGTGATCGCCTCGGTGCCGCTGGCCTTCTGCGCGGCGCGCAACACCACGCCGTCGGCCGCGCTCTACCACGGCACGCGCAATCTGCTGAACTTCCTGCGCACCGTGCCCGAGCTGATCATGGGCATCCTGTTCGTGGCCGCGGTGGGCTTCGGCCCGCTGGCCGGCGTGCTGGCGGTGGGACTGCACTCCATCGGCATGGTGGGCAAGTTCTTCGCCGAGACCGTGGAGCACGCCGACCCGGCGCCGATCGAGGCGGTCCGTGCCACCGGCGCCGGCCCGGCGCAGGTGATCTGGCACGGTGTCCTGCCCCAGGTGCTGCCCCGGTTCCTGGATGTCTCCGTCTACCGCTGGGAGTACAACTTCCGCGCCTCGACGGTCATGGGTCTGGTGGGGGCCGGCGGCATCGGCTTCGAGCTGATCGGCAGCCTCCGCATCCTGGCCTACCGCGAGGTCTTCGCCATCCTGCTCGTCATCCTGGCCACCGTGATCGTCGTCGACGGCATCGGCTCGGCCCTGCGCCGGAGGATCCAGTGACCGACCGACCCCTCGCCGTATTCGCCCAGCGCCCCATGCCCGAGACCGTGCAGCGCCTCGGCGACGGCATCGCCGTGCGCTGCAACACCACCGATGCCGCCTGGCCCCCGGAGCGGCTGCGCGAGGCGGCCGCCGGGGCGGACGCCCTGGTCGCCTTCATGACCGAGCGCGTCGACGCCGCGCTCCTCGACGCCTGTCCGCGGCTGCGTATCGTCGCCGGTGCCCTCAAGGGCTACGACAACCTCGACGTCGACGCCTGCACCGCCCGCGGGGTCTGGGTGACCACCGTGCCGGACCTGCTCACCGTGCCCACCGCCGAGCTGGCCCTGGGACTGATGATCGGGCTCGGCCGCCACCTCCGCGAGGCGGACGCCCACGTGCGCAGCGGCGCCTTCACCGGCTGGGGGCCGCGGCTCTACGGCACCGGGCTGGCGGGCAGCGTGGTGGGGATCATCGGCATGGGCGCCATCGGCCGGGCGATCGCCCGCCGGGTGCGCGCCTTCGATGCCGAGGTCGTCTACGCCGACCCGCAGCCCCTCGACGCCGCGGATCCCCTGACACCGGGGTGCGAGCGCCTGCCCCTGGACGAGCTGCTGCACCGCAGCCGCTTCGTGGTCCTGGCCGCACCGCTCACCGCGGCCACCCTCCACCTCATTGACCGGGAACGGCTCGCGTTGATGCGCCCGGACGCACTGCTGGTCAATCCCGGCCGCGGCTCGGTCGTCGACGAGGCGGCGGTGGCGGAGGCCCTCGATACCGGCCGGCTCGGGGGCTACGCCGCGGACGTCTTCGAGATGGAGGACCTCTCCCGCGCCGACCGTCCGGCGGCCATCCCCGGGGCACTGCTGCGCCACCCGCGGACGCTGTTCGCGCCGCACCTGGGCTCGGCGGTCACCGGGACCCGGCGTGCCATCGAGGCCCACGCCGCCGACAACGTCCGCCGCGTGCTCGCCGGCCATGTGCCGGCGGACGCGATCAACGACCCGAGGGGGCATGGATGCTGAACCTGCGCTACCTGGCGACCTTCCTGGTGGTGGTGCGCACCGGCAGCCTCCGCGGCGCCGCCGCGGAACGGGGGCTCTCGCCGGCGACCGTCTCCCACCAGATCCAGCGGCTGGAGGCGGATATCGGCGCCCCGGTGCTGCTGCGTGGCGCGCGCTGCCGGCCGAGCCCGGTGGGGGCGCGGCTGCTGCCCCACGCGGAGTCCCTGCTGCGGGTCAACGCCCGCGCGATGGCGGCGGTCGCCGACCCGCAGCTCCACCTGGGTGCGGCCTCCAACATCGGCATCTACCTGCTGCCCCCGGTGCTGCGCCGCCTGCGCCAGGGCGGGGCGGTTCCGGCGTGCGCGGTCAGCGTGGCGGACAACGCCACCGTCACCGAGCGCCTGGAGGAGGGGGCGGTGGACCTGGCCCTGCTGGAGACCTGGCAGGAGCGTGCCGGTTTCGACGCCGTGTGCTGGCGCGACGAGCCGCTGGTGGTCATCGTCCCGCCGGGACACCCGTGGGCGCTGCGGCAGCGCATCACCGCCGACGAGCTGGCCGGCAGCCGGCTGCTGGCGGGGGAGCCGGGCACCGGTACGGGGCGTCTGCTGCGGGCGTTCCTGGCGCGCTGCGAGGGCGGACCGGCGATCGCCGGCGAGCTCGGCAGCACCGAGGCCGTCAAGCGCGCGGTGGCCCACGGCGAGGGGATCTCACTGGTGCTCGCGGGCACGGTAGACGAGGAGGTCACCGCCGGCCGGCTGGCCGCCATACCGCTGGCCGGGCCGGGGCTGAGCAAGCCGCTGTGGGCCGTCTGGCGCCGCGGGCATGCCGTGCCGGGGCGCGACGCGGTGCTCGCCTCGCTGCAGCATGCCGCCTGAATCCGCGGTCGCGATATGCAATGATGAGGGCACATGCACGCCGCGGTGTGTGCGGCGCGGGCGGTGTATCCGCGTTGCACCCGCGGTCAGGTCCCCGGGAGGAGCAGCGCGACCATGAACGACGACACCCCCGCCCCGTCAGCCGGCCCGGTGGCCGGGCAGCGCCCGCTCTCCGGGGGATGGATGTTCGTGCTGGCCCTGGTGGTGGGGGCCTTCGGGGGATTCGGCTCCATCGTCTTCAAGGGCGCGATCGCCTTCTTCCAGAACCTCTTCTTCCTCGGCCGCTTCGACGTCCATCTCCAGCCGGACACCCATATCGACCCGAGCATCTGGGGCTGGGGCGTGATCTTCGTGCCCGTGGTCGGGGCGGTCATCGTGACCTGGATCATCCGCACCCTGGCGCCGGAGGCGCGGGGTCACGGGGTGCCGGAGGTGATGCACGCCATCTACTACCACGGCGGCGAGATGCGCCCCATTACCGTGGTCGCCAAGGCCATCGCCTCGTCCGTGTCCATTGGCACCGGCGGCTCGGTGGGCCGCGAGGGCCCGATCATCCAGATCGGCTCGGCCTTCGGCTCGACCCTGGGGCGGTTCCGCAACATGCCGGCGCGCCAGCGCATCGTGCTGGTCGGCGCGGGCGCGGCGGCGGGCATCGCGGCGACTTTCAACGCGCCGCTCGGCGGGCTGGCGTTCGCCGTGGAGCTGATGCTGATCTCGGTGACCGCGCTCAACGTGGCCCTGGTGGCGAGCGCCACGGTCGCGGCGACCTACATCGGGCGGCTGTATTCCGGTATCGGGCCGTCGTTCGAGATCCCCAGCGTGGAGCTGTTCGCCGACCACGCCATCGGCTCCTACCAGCTCCTGCTGTGCGTGCCCTTCGGGCTGCTGGTGGGGCTGGCCGCGGCGGGCTTCGTGCACTCCATCTACTGGTTCGAGGACCGCTTCGAGTCGCTGTTCCACAACGACTACCTGCGGCACATGTCGGGCATGTTCGTGCTCGGGCTGATGATGTACGGCTTCCTGTGGTATCTCGACGAGTACTACATCGCCGGCGTCGGCTACGCGACCATCCTCGACGTCCTCCGCGAGGTGCTCACCAACCCGCTGCTGTTGCTGCTGCTGTTCGCCGGCAAGCTCGTCGCCACCGGGCTGACCCTGGGCTCCGGGGCGTCCGGCGGCGTGTTCTCGCCGTCGCTGTTCCTGGGGGCCACCCTGGGGGCGTCGTTCGCCGACGGTCTCCAGTGGCTGGTGCCGGGGCTGCAGATCGATCCGGTGGTCTTCGCGATCGCGGGCATGGCCGGCATGGTGGGGGCGACCACCTCCGCGGTGGTCACCGCCATCGTGATGATCTTCGAACAGACCCGGGACTACTCGGCGATGCTGCCGATCATCACCGTCGTGGCCCTGGCCTACGTGGTGCGCACCCGCATTACCGCGGAGAGCATCTACACCCTCAAGCTCGCCCGCCGCGGCCTGGGTATCCCCCAGGGGCTGCAGGCGGCGGTCTCGCTCTCGCGCAAGGCGCGCCGGGTGATGAATCCGGACTTCCAGGTCATCGACCTCGATGACCTGCGCCAGTGGCAGGAGGAGCACGTGCCCGGCGAGGGTCCGCGCTACACCGTGGTGGCGAAGGAGGGCCAGCTCTACGGCCTCGCCCGCGAGGACCTGCGCTACGTCATGCGCGACCGCGAGCTCTCCGAGCTGGTGGACACGCGCTTCATCGTGGTCCCGCCCACCACCCGCTGGCCGGTGCTCATGCGCGCGATCAAGGAGGGCGGCCACGAGGTCGTGCTGGTCGCCCGCGGGCGCGCCAGCCGGGACCTGCTCGGTGTGATCACGCCCCGGGAGATCGCGCTCACCGTGCGCGACGCCGCCGAGCTGATGGACTGAGCGCCGGGGCAGTCTATGCCCCGCCCGGGCCGGCGGCGTCCGGCGCGTGGGCACGCAGCGCGGCCGCCAGGCCGGAGGCCCGCCGGGTCGGGCGGTGGCTGACCGCCTCCTGCAGCACCGCGGGATCGCCCCAGACCGTGGCGTGCCGGCGCGCCCGCGTCAGGCCGGTGTAGATCAGCTCGCGGGTGAGCACCGGCGTGGGCTCGTCCGGCAGGATCATCAGTACCCGCTCGAACTCCGAGCCCTGGCTCTTGTGCACCGTCATGGCGTAGACGCACTCGTGGGCGGGCAGGCGCTGGGGCGCGAAGTCGCGCACGCCCCCGGCGGGGTCGGGGAAGTGCGCCCGCAGCCCCTCCGGCGTGCGCCAGACCACGCCGACGTCCCCGTTGGCGAGGCCGAGGGCGTAGTCGTTGCTGGTGACCATCACCGGCTGACCGTGGTACCAGCGCTCCAGCGCCGTCGGCCCAAGGGCCTCGCGTATCGCGTGGTTGACCGCGTTGACCCCGAAGGGCCCGTCGCGCAGGGCGCAGAGCACGCGCAGCGCCCCCAGTGCGCTCAGCGCGTCCGCCGGTGTCGCCTCGCCGGCGATCCCCCGGAAGAAGGGCACCGCGGTCTCCGCCAGCGCGGCGGGCAGGGTGGCGGCGTCCACGTGGCGGTGGGCGAGCTCGCCGTCCCCGATGTCGTCGGCAGCGGTGAGCAGCGCCGCCGCGGTCTCCCCCTCGCCGTCGCGTACCGCCCGGGCGAGGGTGCCGATGCCCGGCGGGCCATCGGCGGTGTCGCGGAAGCGCCAGCTCCGGTAGAGGAAGGCGACGCCGTCGGCGAGGGGTGAGGCGGTCGCGGTGCCGGCGGGCAGGGCCTCGCCGGTGACTGCCGCCAACCAGTCCCGCATCCCCGGCGAGTAGCCCTCCGCTCCGCTGCACAGGTCGCCGAGCACGGCGCCCGCCTCCACGGAGGCGAGCTGGTCGCGGTCGCCGAGCAGTACCAGCCGGGCGCCCGGGGGCAGGGCGTCCACCAGCCGTGCCATCAGGGGCAGGTCCACCATGGAGGCCTCGTCGACCAGCAGCACGTCCAGGTGCAGCGGGTTGTCGGCGTCGTGGCCGAAGCGGGCGCGGCCCGGGCGGGCCCGCAGGAGCCGGTGCAGGGTGACCGCTTCCCGGGGGATGGCCTCCAGCACCGTTGGCGACTGCAGCGCCGCGTCCCCGGGCAGGCTCGCGGTGATGGACTCGGTCAGCCGTGCCGCGGCCTTGCCGGTGGGTGCGGCGAGGCGGATGCGCGGCGCCGAGCCACCGGCCAGGCCCTGCTCGGCGAGCAGCGCGAGCACCCGGCTGACCGTGCGGGTCTTGCCGGTGCCCGGGCCGCCGGAGATCACCGTCACGCCGCGCCGGACGGCGACGGCGGCGGCCACCCGCTGCCAGTCCACGCCGTCGTCGGGCCGCGGGAACAGGCGCTCCAGCCCGTCCCGGAGCAGGGCGTCGTCCACCGGGTGGTCGTGGCCGGCGAGGGCCACGAGCCCGCGGGCGAGGTCCTGCTCGAAGCACCAGTAGCGGCGCAGGTAGAGCCGGTCGCCGTCGAGCACCAGGGGTGCGAGGCCGCCCGGGGGCTGCACCGCCGGCGAGGCCTGCAGGGCGTCGCGCCACGCCGCCAGTCCCGGTGCGGCGATGCCCGTGCCCTCCGCGGCCGCGTCCGCGAACAGTGTGCGCCCGGCATGGCGGGCGAGGTCCACGCAGATGTGGCCCTCGCCGAGCTGCTGGCTGGCGAGGGCGGCGGCGGCGAGCAGGGCGTCGTCGGCGGCCCCGCCGGCGAGCCCGGCGACGAAGCCGGCGAAATGAGCGTCCAGCCGGCGCAGTGTCCGGGCGTCGACGGCGGCGCGCAGGCGCGGGTCCATCAGGCGGCCTCCGTGTCGCCGCTGAACAGGGCGTCCAGCCGCTCGATGAGCGCACGCGGTGGGCGTTCGCGGTACACGCCGGTGGCCGGGCCCTGTGCCGGCGTCATGCCGCGGAGGAAGAGGTAGCGCACCCCGCCGAAGTGGCGGTCGTAGTCGTAGTCCGGCAGCCGGCTGCGCAGGAAGCGGTGCACCGCCAGGGCGTAGAGGGCGTACTGGAGGTCGTAGCGGCTGGCGGCGACGGCGCGGGCCAGGCGTTCCGGGGTGTAGGCCGCGGCGTCGCCGCCCAGGTGGTTGGACTTGTAGTCCACCACGAAGTAACGCCCGTCATGCTCGAAGACCAGGTCGATGTAGCCCTTGAGCATGCCCTGCAGCCGCCCGAAGGTGAGCGCCGGGCGGCGCCCGTCGCCGACCTCCGGGAGCGCCTCGTCGAGCTCTGCGGCGCCCACGTCCCGGACCGGGAAGAAGAACGCCAGCTCGTCCAGGCGCCGGCCGCGGTCGAGGGCGCCGAGGGTCACGCCGCTGTCGTCCAGCGGCGTGGCCAGCACGCCGCTGAGGTGGTCGGTGACCGTGGCGGCCCAGTCGCGGTCGAAGCCGTAGGCGGGCAGCAGCCGGGTGACGTGGCCGGCAAGGTCGTCCGGGTCGGTAAAGTCCGCGAGCTCCAGCACCCGGTGGAAGAAGGTGCCCGCCCGGGCGCCGCGGGGGAAGGCGTGGATGCCCTCACCGGGGGTGTCGGGCGCCGCCGGTTCCACCTCGTCGCCGGCGTCATGGTCCGGCTGCTCGATGAGCTGGCCGGCATGGCTGGTGAGCAGGCCGCTGTAGCTGCTCAGCCGCCAGCCCTGGCGGACGTGGCCGTCCAGCGCCAGGGCGCGTCCGCGCCCGGGCGCGCCCACGGTGGCGGGCGTGCCGGTGCCGCCGCCGTTGTCCAGGGCGGACACCGTGACGATGCCGCCGTGCTCCGCCTCCAGGGCCTCCCACGGGGCGCGCAGGGCGGCGTCGTCGTCGGGGAGCTCGGCCACCGGGGGCGCGCCGTCCGGGTCCGGCGGCGGAAACAGCAGGTAGGCGAGGCCGGCATGCTCGCCGTCGTTGTAACGGCCCCAGGCGAGCTCGCAGCAGTGCGAGGCACGGGTGAGGGCGACGTAGAGCAGCCGCAGCTCCTCGGCCATGGCCTCGCGGTAGGCCTGGGCCCGGTGCGCGTCGAGCTCGGCGGAGCCGAGGTCGAGCACGAGCTCGTCGTCGCCGGGGTGGAACAGCGGCGCCGTGGCGTCGTCCGGGGCGCGCCCGAGGGCGATGAAGGGCAGGAGGACGACCGGATACTGCAGCCCCTTGCTCTTGTGGATGGTGACGATCTTCACCAGCTCGGCATCGCTCTCGAGCCGCAGTTCCGCGGCCTCGCCGGCGGCGCCAGGGTCGTCGAGCTGTTCCTGGAACCAGCGCAGCAGGGCGGTCACGCCGTAGTGCTCGGCGGCGGCCTCCTGGAGCAGCTCGCCGAGATGGAGGAGGTTGGTCATGCGCCGTTCGCCGTCCGGCAGCGCGAACACCCGGCGGATCATCCCCTCCTGGTGCATGAGCGTGTGCAGCATGGGCAGCACGCCGCGCCGGTCCCAGCGCTCGCGGTAGCCGGCGAAGCGCTCCAGGCGTGCCTCCCAGGGCGGGCCGAGGCGCAGTGCCTCGTGGAAACCCGCGGCGGAGAGCCCGATCAGGCGCGTGCACACCGCCGCGCGCAGCAGGCCCTCGTCCTCGGGCTCGGCGACAGCGTGGAGGATGTGGCCGAGCTCCCGGGCCTCCTCGGTGGCGAATACGCTCTCGCGGCTGTGGTGGACGCTGGCCACGCCGCGGGCGTCGAGGGCGCTCTTCACCGCCTCCGCCTCGCTGTGGCTGCGCACCAGCACGGCGATGTCCCGGGCGCGCAGGGGCTCGTCGCCGAGCCGGGCGCGGCCCGCGTCGGCGCTGGCGAGCATCCCGGCGATACGCGCCGCGCAGGCCCCGGCGAGGCGTTCCCGGGCGCGGCCCTTGGCGATGGTGCGTTCCTTCTCGCCGCGCTCGTGGAACCACACCCGCAGGCCGGTGGGCGTGGCGCCGTCGATGGTCAGCGGGCGCTCGTCGGCGCGGCCGGCGGCGGTGACCGCCGGCAGGTCGATGCCCTGGTCGAAGATGAAGCGCCGCGGGTTGCGCCGGAACAGGGCGTCGATGCCGCGGACCAGGCTGTCGGTGGAGCGCCAGTTGGTGGCCAGGGTGAAGCGGCCGCCGTCCGCCTCGGTGCCCCGGCGCGCGCGCAGGTAGGTGAAGATGTCGGCGCCGCGGAAGCTGTAGATGGCCTGCTTGGGGTCGCCGATCATGAACAGCCCGCAGCCCTCGCGGCCGGCGTAGATGCGCTGGAAGATCGTGTACTGCTCCGGGTCGGTGTCCTGGAACTCGTCGATGAGCGCCACCGGATGGCGCCGGGCCACGGCGTCGGCAAGGGCGCTGCCGTGGGGCCCGCGCAGCGCGTCCGCCAGGGTGGTGAGCAGGTCGTCGAAGGAGAGCACCTGCTCCGCGCGCTTGCGCTCGCGCAGCCCCTCGCGCAGGCAGTCGAGGGCGTCGTGGAGCACCTGGATGCGCCGGGCCCCGGCGAGCTCGGCGGCGAGCGCGGCCAGCTCGCCGCAGGCGTCGAACAGGGGGTGGGCCGGCGGTTCGGTGCCGCGGCGGGCCGCGGCCTTGAGCACGTGGCCGGCCTGGGTCTGCGGGGTGAGCAGCTCGAACCCCGCGGGCAGCGGCAGGTGCGGGGCGTCGAACCACGTCGCCCACAGCGGCCGGAGGGCGGCCAGCCGGTCGGCCCGGTAGGCGCTGGCCGAGGCGCTCAGGACCTTCGATGCGGCGGCCTCGTGGAGCCGGGCCACGGCCTCGTCGCCGGCCTCCCGCCACAGCCCTGCCGCGCGCGTCGCGGTCGCCTCGAAGCGTTGCTCCAGCGCGGCCAGGGCGTCGTCGTCCGGCTCCGGGATCACGCGCAGGCGGTGGCGGTCGAGATAGCCCTTCACCGCGGCGAGCAGCGCCTCGGGCGTGGCCCACTCGGAACGCACCCAGCGGGCGTAGGCCTCGGAGCAGCCGTAGAAGCGGCGGCGCCAGAAGTCCTCGGCGAGGGCGCGGCGCAGGTGGTGCTCGTCGGCGATGAACTCGGCCCGGAACAGCGAGCCGCTCTCGAAGGCGTTCTCGCGCAGGGTGCGGTGGCAGAAGCCGTGGATGGTGTGGATCGGGGCCTCGTCCATGCGTGTGAGCATTTCCGAGAGCCGCCGGGCGCAGTCGGCGTGGTCGTCGCGGCGGGCAAGCAGCCCCTGCAGCACCGGGTCGTCTCCGGGCGCCTCACCCGCCGCGAAGGCGTCCGCGGCCCCGCGCAGGCGGCGGCGGATGCGCTCGCGCAGCTCTTCGGTGGCGGCCTCGGTAAAGGTGACCACCAGGATGTCGCGGAGGTCGAGGTCGCGACCGAGCGCCGGCTCGGCGTCGAGCAGCAGGCGCAGGTAGAGCGCGGCGATGGTGAAGGTCTTGCCCGTCCCGGCGCTCGCCTCGATCAGCCGCAGCCCGGACAGGGGAAAGGTGTCGATGTCCAGCGCGTGCATGGGCGCGATCCCGTGAAACGCCGTCAGCGTAGCACGCCCCGGCGCAGCAGTCGCCAGAGCACGCCCCAGCCGAAGATCAGGGGGTGGCGCCGTACCCGGGGGGAGAGCTCGACGCCCTCGCCGGTGTGGCGTTCGAGCTTCCAGGCGGCGTAATCCAGGCCACCGTCGAAGGTGGCGCTGGCCTTGGCGAGGCGCAGTATCGACAGGGCCGCCCCCTGGAGGCGGCGTGCGCGCCAGGCCGTGCGGGCGCGGAGCCGGCGCCAGGGCCCGGCGGTGCAGTGGTAGCCGCTGCCGGACGGGTCGCGGCGCAGCCGGCCGTCGAGCCGGGGCAGGGCCGCCTCGGTCAGCGCCCGGTAATGGTCGCGGTCGTGGTCAACGAGCCCGCGGACGCGGTCCGGGCGCTCGGGGCGGAGCTCGGTGGCGTAGCTCAGCGCGAGCCCGCGGGCCCATAGCCTCTCCGCGTCGAAGGTGCCGGGGAGCATCGGGGCGGTCTCGTCGATGAGGCGTGGCACGGCCCGGGCGAGCAGCGCGGTGATCGCGCCGGCGGCCGCCCGGTCGCGCCGGTAGGCGAGCACCGCCGGCTGGGCGAAGCGGCCCCAGACGTAGGGGTGGAACCAGCGCCCGATGCCGCGGGCGAGCTGACGGCGGGAGAGTACGGCGTATTTGGCACGAAGCGTGCGCCCCTCGTGGCGTTGCTCCAGGTAGAACACGCTCGGCGGCAGCGCGGCGGTGACCGGGGCCAGCCAGCGGCGCCCGAAGGCGCCGCGGTAGCCGTCCACGATGGCGTAGAGGTCGATCAGCCCGTCCGCCGGGTCGACGTCGCGCAGGCAGGAGCCGTAGGCGATCACGGCCAGGAGGTTGTCGCCGAGGCGTTCCGCGAGCGCGTCCGCGACGGCTGCCACCGCCGCCGGCGGGGGGCGCTCCAGCCGACCGGCGACCAGCGTCTCGAGCGCGTCGCCCCCCTCTGCGGCCACGGTCATGGCGGGGTCAGCCCCGTCCGCCGGCGCGCTGTGCGCTCCCGTCCTCGGCGAGCGAGGCGAATGCCTCGCCGATCCACTCGATCTGCTCCGGGGTGTGCGCGGCACTGACGCTGCAGCGCACGAGGGACTTGCCGTCCGGGGTGGCCGGTGGGAACACGAGGTTCACGTAGACGCCGTTCTCGAGCAGGCCGTGCCACAGTGCCAGCGCCTCCTCGCGGGTGTCGAGCAGCACCGCCACCACCGGGCTGAGTTCCGGGCCGACCCGGTAGCCGGTATCGGTGAGGCTCCGGTAGAGTGCGTCCGCGTTGTCCCACAGGCGCTCGCGCAGCTCCGGGCGATCGCGCAGCTGGCGCAGCGCGGCGCGGGTGGAGGCGATCACCGACGGCGACGGCGATGCGGTGAAGATATAGGGGCGGCTCGCGTAGCGTACCTGCTCCAGGGCCTCGTGGTCGCTGACGCAGAACCCGCCGATGCCGGCGAGGCTCTTGCTGAAGGTGCCGACGATGAAGTCGACGTCCCCGCCGACGTCGGCGTAGGCGGTCACGCCCTCGCCCTGAGGGCCGTAGACGCCGAGGGAGTGCGCTTCGTCCACCATCAGGTAGGCGCCGTAGGCGTGCTTGAGCGCGGCGATCTCGGCGAGCGGCGCGGTGTCGCCGAGCATGCTGTAGAGCCCTTCGACCACGATCAGCGTGCGCGAGGCGCGCTCACCGAGGCGCTTGAGGCGTTTCTCCAGGCTTGCCGTGTCGTTGTGGCGGAAGCGCACCATGTCGGCGCCGCTCAGGCGGCAGCCGTCGTAGATGCTGGCGTGGCAGTCCGCGTCGATGAGGATCACATCACCGGGCCCGGCAAGGCTGGAGAGCATGCCCAGGTTGGCCTGGTAGCCGGTGGAGAACACCATCCCGTGGGCCTTGCCGTAGAAGTCCGCGAGCTCCTCCTCGAGGAGCCGGTGACCGTCGTAGCTGCCGTTGGCCATGCGTGAGCCCGTGGTCCCCGTGCCGGCTCCCGCAGCGCCGTCTCGGCGGCACTGACACACTCCGGCTCGAAGGTGAGGCCCAGGTAGTTGTTGGTCCCGGCGAGGATGACCCGGCGGCCGTCGATACGGGCCTCGGTGGGGGAGAGCACCGACTCGATCGGGGTGTCGAATGGATCGATGCCGGTGGACAGCAGCGCCTCGCGCTCGCGGCGCAGCGTGTCGAACTTGTCCAGCAGGGCCATTCAGGCGTCCTCCTCAAGGGTCTGGATCAGGGCGGCGAGCTGGCCGGGGGTGCGGATGTCGGCCAGGGCGTTGACCGGGACGACGACGTCGAACTCGTCCTCGATCTGCATCACCAGGTCCATGACGTTGACGGAATCGAGGCCGGCGTGACTGAGCAGATCGGTGTCCTCCCCGATAGTGACGTCCTCCTCGGCGAGCGTACGGATCTGCCCGGTCAGGGTTTCCAGTATCTGTTGATAGCTGTGGTTCATGGGGACCTTCAGCAGTCGTGGTGCGCCAGGCACGTATCGGTGCCCGGGCGCAGGGCATCGGCCAGACGGATGCTCGGGCGCCATCCGGTGGCCTCGGTATAGCGCGCGATGTCGCAGCGCCAGTCGGGGTGGCGGAGCTCCTGGACCTTGCCCGGCGTGAGCATCGGCGCGTAGCCGAACGCCCGGGCGAGGGCCAGATTGACCGATGCCACCGTGTACAGGGCGAACCCCGGCAGCGGCACCCGCCAGACCCGGTGTCCCAGGGCAGTGCCGGCGATCCGCGCGATGTCGCCCCAGCCGTAGCCGTCAGCGGTGCCGTCGTGCAGCTCGAACAGCCCGCGCACGGGCTGTGGCCGGGCGAGCCAGCAGCCGATCGCGGCGACCAGGTCGGCGACGTGCAGCAGCGTGATCCGCGCGTCCAGGCGGCCGGGCACCGGCAGTATGCCGCGGTTCATGGCGTCGAACAGCGGCCGCATCTCGCGGTCGCCGGGGCCGTAGACCGCGGTCGGCCGCAGGATGGTCCAGGGCATCGCGTCCGCGTTGTCCGTCAGGTAGTCTTCGGCGCGGCGCTTGCTATGCGCGTACCACGACAGCCGCGGCTCCCGGGCGGCCAGCGACGAGAGCAGCAGGAAACGCGGCCATGGCCGGTGCCGTGCCGCGGCGTGCACCAGGGCCGCGGTGCCGCCGGTGTTGATCGCCTCGAATGCCTGCGCCGAGGCGCCGCGCACGGTCCCGGCACAGTGGATGACCGCGTCCGCGCCGTCGACCAGGCGTTCCGCGGCCGCGTCGTCACGCACGTCGCCCTGCAGCCACTCGGTGCCGTCGCGTACCGGTGCGCTCCGGTGGGCGAGGGCACGTACCTGCCAGCCGTCGGCGAGCAGGCGCCGCCGCAGAGCGGAGCCGATGAAACCGGTGGCGCCGGTGAGCGCGACGGTGCCGGGCATAGCCGGGTCTCAGCTCCCGCTCTGCGCCGGTTCCGGTGCCCGCGCCGCCTGCCGGGCGAGGTAGTCCTGACGGGCGCGCGAGCGCGAGAGCTTGCCGGAGGAGGTCCGCGGCAGGGTGTGCGCGCCGACCAGGTCTACCTCCGGGGAGACGCCGAAGTGTGCCCGCACGCGGGCCTGGACCCGGGCGCGCAGCTCGGTGCGCGCCGCTTTGTCGGTCAGTCGGCACTGCAGTACCAGCACCACGTGTTCGCCCTCTTCGTCGTTGACGGCGAAGGCGCTGACGTCGCCGGTGCGCACGTCCGGTTCCTGCTCGACGGCCTGCTCCAGGTCTTCCGGCCAGAGGTTGCGCCCGTTGATGATGATCAGATCCTTGTGGCGGCCGGTGATCACCAGTCCCTGACGGCCCAGGTAGCCGAGATCGCCGGTATACAGCCAGCCGTCGGCGTCCACGGCCCGCCGGGTCGCCGCGTCGTCGTTGTAGTAACCGCTCATCAGGCTCGGGCCGCGCACGGTGACGTGGCCGATGTGACCCTGGGGCAGCGGGGCGCCTTCCGGGTCGCGGATGACGACCTCGTGTCCAGGCAGGACCTCGCCGCAGACAACGAGCTCGCGTGTCTCGCCGTCCCCGCCCGGCGTGCGGGCGACGTCCTCCGCGGCCATCGCCTCGGCGTCGGCGCGGTCGATCTCCAGGCCCGCCCCGGCCGGTGCGAAGGTCACCGCCAGCGAGGCCTCCGCCAGGCCGTAACAGGCGCGGAAGGCGTGCTCGCCGAAGCCCGCCGGCGCCAGCCGTTCGGCGAAGCGGCGCAGCGGCTCCGGGCGGACCAGCTCCGCACCCACGCCGGCGACCCGCCAGCGCGAGAGGTCGAGCTGCTCGACATCGCCATCGCGTACGCGGCGGGCGCAGAGGTCGTAGCCGAACGGCGGGGCGAAGGCCACCGAGCCGCCGTTGCGGCTGATCAACTTCAGCCACTGGACCGGGCGTACGGCGAAGTCCCGCGTGCCCATGTAGTCCACGGAGCGCTGGGAGGCCAGTGGCCCGAGCAGCAGCCCGACCATGCCCATGTCGTGGTAGAAGGGCAGCCATGAGGCGCAGCGGTCGCCGGCGTGGATGCCGAGGCCGTGGCGCACGATCCCCTGGAGGTTGCTCATGACCGCGCCGGCCCGGATCACCACGCCCCGCGGCGCCTGGGTGCTGCCGGAGGTGAATTGCAGGTAGGCGATCTCCTCCGGGCGCGTGGGTTCCGGCGTCACCTCCGCCGGCTCGAGGGCCGCGAGGGACGCGGGGGTGTGCAGCCGCACGCCGTCCATGCCTGACGCCGCCTCCTCGAGGAAGGGCGAGAACGCCTCAGAGGCCAGCGCGACGCCCGGGCGGGCCCGCTCCAGCAGGCCCCGGATCTGCTCGACGTAGGCCTGCCGGCCGCCCAGGTTCAGCGACACCGGCAGCGCCACGGGTACGAGTCCGGCGTACTGGCAGGCGAAGAACACCTCGGGGAACGTCGAGGCGGTCTCGGCGATCACCGCGATGCGCTCGCCGCGCTGCAGCCCGAGGCCCAGCAGTCGCCGGGCCGTGGTCAGTGCGCGGCGGCGCAGCTCACCGTAGGGCAGGGCCTCGGTGAGGCGTCCGCGGGCGTCGTGGAAGTTCAGCCCGGTGTGTCCCTCCGCCGCATAGTCCAGCGCCTCGGCGAGCGTGGCGAAGGCCCCGGGGTTGAGCGGTACCGTGTTGACGGTGGGCGTCGCGGCGCCCGGGCCGTCAGGGCCAGCAGCTCGCGATGTGCTCGATGATGCGGGCATTGGCTGATTCATCTGTCTGGTTGACGTGGGAAAGGTCCGGGGGGCCGGGCCAGCCCCGATCCTCGAACTCCCGGCCGTCGAAGGTTCGTGGCTCGGGATAGCGGGGCAGGACGTGGAAGTGCACGTCCGGGTCCACCATCATCAGCATGAGGTAGTTCAGCCGCTCGTAGGAGAACGCCTGCTGCAGGGCCTGCTCGATGTCGGCAGTGGCCTCGCGCAGCTCCGAGAAGGCCGCCGCACTGAGCTCCGGGAAGGCCTGCGCCGGTTCCCGTGCCGCCAGCACCAGGGCACCCAGTGTTGCCTGACGGGGACGAAGGAGCACGCTCCAGTGAGCGTAGTTGCGGATGCACGTGGCCGGTGCGCCGAACTTGCGCATCGTGGCGTTCCATTCCGTGCCGTCGGCGCCGCTCATTCGCTCGCTCATGCCTGTGATCCCGCCCGGTGCGGGTGCTTCCCGCACATAGATGACTGACCGATGACACGCAAGTGTGCCATGATTGCCGCCTGAATTGTACATATCGGGAATTGTACGTATCGGGACACCTGACCATGTCACTGGAGGATAGCCCAGCCCACGCCGCCAGCGGCTCGAGCGCGGATGCACATGATCTCCCGGGGCTGGCGGGCGGCGCGCCCGGTGCCCCAGTGCTGCGCCGTGCGGAGGGACGGACGGGCCTGCGCGCCTTCATGCAGGTGCCCGCCGAGGTCTACCGCGACGATCCCGCCTGGGTGGCGCCGCTGTGGCTGGAGCGCCGCCTGCACTACTCCCGGCAGAACCCCTTCCTCCGCCACGGCCACTGGCGGGGCTGGGTGGCGCTGCGCGACGGACGCCCGGTGGGGCGTATCTGCGCGCAGGTCGATACCCTGCACCAGGCGCGCTACGGCGCCAGCGGTCATTTCGGGCTGCTGGAGGCGGTCGATGATCCGTCGGTGTTCCGCACCCTGGTCGCCGCGGCGGAGCAGTGGCTCGCGGCGCAGGGCGTGCGCGAGGTCACCGGGCCGTTCAGCTTCTCGATCAATCAGGAGTGCGGCGTGCTGGTGGACGGCTTCGACACCCCGCCGGCGGTGATGATGCCCCACGGCCGGCGCTGGTACGCGCGACGCCTGGAGGCGGAAGGCTACCGTCCTGCCCAGGATATGCTCGCCTATGCCATCGATACCGGTTTCCGCCATCCGCCGGCGATGACAGCGCTGCTGGGCCGCTTCGGCGACCGGGTGCGGCTGCGTTCGCTGCGCCGCCGCGAGCTCGGCCGGGAGCTGGAACTGCTGCGGGGTATCTTCAACGACGCCTGGTCGCGGAACTGGGGATTCGTGCCGTTCACCGCCGAGGAGTTCGCCGAGCTCGGGCAAGTGCTGCGCTGGGTGGTCGACGACGATCTCGTGCGCATCGCGGAGGTGGACGGCGAGGCGGCGGCGTTCATCGTCGGCCTGCCGGATCTCAACGAGCTCATCGCCGATCTGGACGGGCGGCTACTGCCGTTCGGCTGGCTGCGCCTGATCCGCCGCCTGCGCGGCGGTGCCGCGACACGCGGGCGCGTGCCGTTGATGGGGGTGCGCCGCTGCTACCAGGACTCGCCCCTCGGCGCGGCACTCGCCTTTGCGGTGATCGCCGGTGCCCAGTCCGCCTACGTGGAGCGGGGCATCCGCTGGGCGGAGCTGTCCTGGGTCCTGGATGACAACGCGGGTATGCGCAAGATCCTGGAACGCCTCGGGGGCGAGCCCTACAAGCGCTACCGCCTCTACCGGAAGGTCATCGCGTGACAGCCCGGGTGATCCGTGCCCGGGCCGGTGACGCGCCGGTGGCACCGTTCGACGCCGTCGTCCTGGCCGCCGATCGCGGGCCCGCGGACCCGGTCGCGGCCGCCACCGGCGCGGCCTGCAAGGTCCTCGCGCCGGTGGCCGGGCGCCCCATGGTCGTGCGCGTGCTGGATGCGCTCGCGGCGGACCCGGCGGTAACGCGCACGGTACTGTGCGGCCCGCCGGCAGCGGCCCTGGCCGGCTGCGCCGGGCTGCGCGCGCGTGTCGACGCCGGCGCCGTCGACTGGCTCGCCCCGGGGCCCGGGCCGAGCGCGAGCGCGGAGGCGGGGCTGGCGCATCTCGGCGGGGCGCGCCCGGCCCTCGTGACCACCGGGGACCACGCCCTGCTGACCCGGGAGATGATCGACGGCGTCGCCGCGGCGGCCGAGGCCGGCGGCTGGGACGCGGTGGTCGGGCTGGTCGAGTACGACACGGTAACGGCGGCCTTCCCCGGCGTGCGGCGCACGGTCACCCGCTTCAGCGACGCCGCGGTCTGCGGCACCAACCTGTTCGCCTTCGCCACTCCCGAAGGCCGCTCGCTGGTGCGCTACTGGCAACGGGTGGAGGCGCGGCGCAAGCACCCCTGGCAGGTGGTCCTCGGCGCTGTCGGCCCCGTGGCGGTGGTGCGCTACGCCCTCGGGCGGCTGAGCCTGGAGGCGGCGCTGGAGATCCTGTCGCGGCGCCTCGGGGTCAGCGTCGGGGCGGTGATCCTGCCGTGGGCGCGGGCCGGGGTGGACGTCGACTCGGCGGCGGATCTGGCGCTCGCCGAGGCGGCGCTGGCCGCAGATCGGCCTGCGGCTCCCGCCGGCACGGGGGCGTCGCCCAGCGCCTGACCGCGGCCTGAACACGGCGGGTTTTCCTATTGTAGAAAACGGAAATATACTGCTTATGGCCCGGCCGTCGGCGCCGGCATGCCTGCCTCCGCCGGCAGGGCGCGCGTGTCGCGGTGGTGCTGCCGGCCGGGCGTTGCTCTGGGTGCGATCAGGGGGGATCGCTGGTGTCCGACATCACCGTGGCCATGGTGCTGCACATACTCGGCGTCGTCTGGTGGATCGGTGGCATGGCGCTGGTCACCACCGTTGTCCTGCCCCACCTGCGCCGCCATCCGGACGGCGCGCTGGAGCGTTTCCACGCCATCGAGCGGCGCTTCGCGCCGCAGGTGCGCGTGGCGGTGCTGGCGGTGGGTGCCTCCGGCGGCTGGATGCTCTACCGCCTGCAGCTCTGGCGTGTCCTCGGCGAGCCGGCCTTCTGGTGGCTGTGGGCGATGATCGCGCTGTGGACGCTGTTCTTCCTCATGCTCTTCGTCCTCGGGCCCACCGGGGTCCTGCGGCGGGTCATGTCCGGCAAACTAGAGCGGGATCTGCCGTCGCGGCTCGCGCGCATGCACCACCTGCACGTGCTCCTGCTGGTGCTCGCGCTCGTCACCGTCGCCGGCGCCGTGGCCGGTGCCCACGGCTGACACCGGCGCGCGCTGCGTGCCCGTGCCGCTCAGCCCCCTTGGGCCGTGCCGGCGGAGGCCGCCGGCAGTTGCGCGGCGAGGACGTCGCTCACCGGCGCCAGGTCCTCGGGGAAGTCGAGCTCGGCCCACCGCCGTCCGGCGATGGGGAAGGCCCGGACGTGGCCTTCTCCGGCCATGGCGTCGATGATGGAGAGATACCACAGACGCAGCGCGTCCGGGTCGCGCATGGCACGCTCGACGGCCTCGCGGAACAGCGCCGCGCCGTCGCCCTGGAAGCGGGTCATGCCGATGGATTCGCCGTCCACCTCGGAGGCGTCCAGGCGTTTGCCCACCCGGCGCAGGCGGCCGTCGCCGTGCAGCGAGACCTTCATGTCGTCGTCGTCGTAGGCGTCCTTGAAGTCCACCGTGAGGGTCACGGGTGCTGGTGGCGCGGCCAGCACTTCACGGACGATGCCGCCCTCGAAGAGGGTGTCGCCGTTGATGAGCAGCAGCTCGCCGTGGAGCGCCGCGCGGGCGATCCAGCAGCTCGCCAGGTTATCCGAGACCCGGTAGAAGGGGTTGAACACGGTGTCTACGCGGGCGCTGCCGTAGCGGTGCTCGAGTAACTCCTCGACGCGCTCGGCGCCGTAGCCGGTGACCACGGTCACGCCGTCGATGCCGGCCTCCAGGAGGGTGTCGATCTGCCACTCGAGCACGCTGCGGCCGTGGAAGCTCAGCATGCACTTAGGCCTGTCCTGCGTCAGCGGCAGCAGGCGGCGGCCCTGGCCGGCGCTGAGCAGCAGGGCGTGGGGCGGGGCTCCGGGGGCATCAGCCGCCCCATGCCCTGACGGTGACAGTGAATCCATCGGCGGGTCCGGTTGCTTGGGCAAAAACGTCACTATTTCATCACATCCCCGCTGTATTAGCATTGGCGTCGGCCCGACAGCAGCAATTCGCACTATGGCAACGGGTGCCGGCGCGACGACGGCCGGTGGCCGTTGATCACGGGATTGGTGGATGCGTTGCCGGCCGGGATGTCGCACACGGCCGGATGACCGCTGCGACGCCGCAGGCGTATGCCACCCATTCCCGGCGTGGCGGGGCCGGGGCATTCGGCCGGGGCCGTGCCCGACCTACCCGGCTAATTCGGTAGGTCGTGTGCCGCAGGCGTGCGACGTCTTGCCAGCCGTTTTATGCCTGGCTGCGACCGGCTCCACCGCGCGGCGCGCCATAATGAGAATTGCTGGTCCGACAGGGGCGTCCGCCAAACGCCCGTTCCCGGAGGAAATCCGTTTGTCCCGCATGGTCCGCTACACCGTCGCCGAGGTCAGCCATGCCCTGATCCCCGTGCTCGCGCTGCTGGTCGTCATCTTCGCGGCCTTCGATACCGCGCGGAGCCTGACGGGTACGGCCGCTCTCGCCGTGGAGCTGCCGGTGCTCCTGGAGCTCGTGGCGCTGCGCACCCTGATCGCGCTGGACGTGCTGCTGCCCCTGGGGCTCTACCTCGCGGTGGTGATCGCCCTGGGCCGGCTGCACCACGATCACGAGGTCGTCGCGCTGCGCGCGCTGGGTTTCAGTGCTGCGGTGCTGGTGCGCGGCGTGCTGGTGGTGGCCGTCGCGGTGGCGGTGGTGGTGGGCGGGGTGTCGCTTTTCGCCCGCGCCTGGGCCTACGAGCGCGTCTACACCCTGGAGGCGGAGCAGGGCGCGGAGTTCGAGCTGGACGACCTCGCGCCGGGGCACTTCCAGGCCAATAGCGATACCGGGCGCGTGGTCCACGCTCGCGCCCGCGTCCGCGGCGGGAAGGGGCTCCAGGGTTTCCTGCTCTACGAGCGCCAGGATGGCGTTGTCCAGCTGGTGCTCGCCGAGCGGGCCCGTCAGCCGGAAGGGGCGGCGGGACGGACGCGCCTGCTCCTCGACGACGGCGCCGTCTATGGCCTCGATCGCGACGGTGGCAACGACCGGGTCTCCGAGTTCAACCAGCTGACCCTGCGTCTGGAGCCGCCGTCCCGGCTGGTGGGCTACAAGCGCAAGGCGGCGGCGACCGCCGCGCTGCTGCGCTCGCAGCGCCCGGACGACATCGCCGAATGGCAGTGGCGGGCCTCGCGGCCGCTGGCGACGCTGCTGCTCGCACTGCTGGCGGTGCCCTTGAGCGCCACGGCGCCGCGGCGTGGCCGCTATGCGCGGGTATTCACCGCCATGGGGGTGTTCGCGCTCTACTTCGTGGCCACCGACATGGCCCGGAGCTGGGTGGAGCAGTCCGCGGTGGGCGCCTTCCCGGGCGTGTGGTGGGTGCCCGCGGTGGCCGCGGCGGCGCTGCTCGGGCTGTGGGCGCGCCGCGCCGCATGGCGGCTGCGGCGGGGAGGCGCCGGGTGAGCCGGCTGGAGCGTCATGTCGTCACCCGGTTTCTGGCCGGTTTCGGCATCGCCGCGGCGGTGCTGGTGCCCCTGTTCTCCCTGCTCGATCTCGCCGAGCAGCTCGAGGACCTGGGCCGCGGCGACTACGGCTTCGCCGACGCACTGATGTACACGGCGCTGCTGGTACCCCGGCGGTTGACCCAGCTCGCCCCGTTCATCGGCCTGCTGGGCGGGATCGTGGGGCTCGGGCTGCTGGCCGTCCACGACGAGCTCATCGCGATGCGCGCGGTGGGCTTCTCCGCGTGGCGGCTTCGTCGCGCCACGGGGCTTGCCGCGGTGGCCCTGGCGCTGATGTACGCCGCCCTGCAGGGCGTGATCGCCCCGGCGGCGCAGCAGTACGCGGTCGAACGGCGTACCGAGCTCGTTGCCGGCATGGAGCGCGGTGATGGCGGTCCGGGGCTATGGCTGCGCGACCGCCGGCGGATCCTGCACATCGGGGCGATGCGCCACGGCCGCGTGCCGGTGGACGTGGAGCTGTTCCGGCTGCGTGGCGAGGCGAGGCTGGCCCGCTACGTCTACGCCGCCCGGGCCGAGATCCGCAGTGACGGCACGTGGCGGCTGCTCGACGTCACCATCAAGCGCTTCGGCGGCGCGGAGACCGGCAGCGAGCAGCGCGCTAGTCTCGAATGGACACCGTTCATCGACCAGGCCCGCATCGAGGCCATGCAGAAGCCGCCGGAGAGCCTGGACCCGGTGGACCTAGCAGGCTACGTGGCCTACCTGCGCGCCAACGGCAGCCCCTCGGCGCGTTATGCACTGATACTGTGGCGCAAGGCCGGGCGCGGCCTGCTGATCATGGCTCTCGCGCTGCTCGCCACCGCCTTCGTCACCGGCGGTGCCCCCCGCGACCCGCTGGCCCCGCGCCTGGTGCTTGGTGCGTTCACCGGTATCGCGGTGTTCATCGGTGACGAGATCCTGGCCAGTGGCGGGCTGTCGCTGGGGCTTCCCCCGGCCGCAATCGCCCTGGTCCCCGCGGGGTCGATGCTGCTCCTCGGTGCCGTGCTGGCCGGGTGGCGCCGGTAAGGGGGCAGTATGTCGCGGGGGACTATAGATCACCATAACAACCGGGATGCGGTACCGGTGACCCGCAGGGGTGTATTACGTCGCGTCATCGCCAACTCCGGTCGCCTCCTGGGAGGCAAAAGCGCCGGCGCGGTGCTGAGCTTAACCTATGTCGCGGTCGCCACGCGGGCGTTGGGAGTGCAGGACTACGGCTTACTGGTGCTCATCCACACCTTTACCCTGGTGGTGAGCCGTGTGTTCAACTCCAAGTCGTGGCAGACCGTACTTCGGTATGGCGCTGGTGCCCGGCAACGGGGCGAGTATGGTCGTTTGCGGCGGCTGGTGCGCTTTACTGCCGTCCTTGACGGCGTGAGCGCCGTGCTGGCCGCACTGACCGTGGTTCTCGGAGCCAGGCTCATCGCGCCTCTGCTCGACTGGCCGGACTCGCTCGTCCCACTCGCCAGTACCTACGGCGTAACTGCATTGTTCATGATTACCGCCACGCCCAAAGGGCTGCTGCGGTTGTTTGACCGGTTTGATCTGCTGGCGGTGCAGGTCGTCCTTGAGCCGGTGGGACGTTTGTGCGGCGCCCTGGTTGTTCTCGCCATGGGTGGAGGGTTGGGGGCTTTTCTCGTGGTGTGGTTCTTATCTCGTGCCGGTGCCGAGGTGGTCCTTATTTTTTGGTCATGGCGTGAGTTCCACCGCGAGGTGCCTGCCGGCGCCTCGCCCGGATGGGCTATTAGGCCGGGGTTGGAGTTTCATGGTATCTGGCGATTCCTGGGCGTGACCAACCTAAATGCCACCTTCGCCTTGAGCTTTGAGCAGTTGGGGACACTGTTGGTTGGAGGGTTGCTCGGTGCCAGTGAAGCCGGTCAGTTCAACATCGCTGACCGTCTTGCCCGTGGCGTGGCCAAACCGGCACGGTCACTGATTCCGGCGATCTATCCCGAGATGGCCCAGCTACTGGCCGAAGGCGACGAGGGTCGGTTACGACGCCTGATTTGGCGTACTGTGACCCTCTCCGGTGGTGTGGCGTTGCTGATCCTGGGGCTGCTAGCGGTGGCCGGTGAACCCCTCCTTTTCCTGCTGGGCGGCGAGCCGGCCAAGGCGGCCTATGGGCTGATGTTGCTGCTGGCGGCGTCGGCATTACTCGGAATGTGGTGGTTTCCCCTGGAACCGTTGTTGATCTCCGTTGGGCGGCCGGCGCTTGCCCTGCGGGCGCAGGTGGTGGCCACCCTCGCCTATGTCGGCGTGCTATATGCCCTCGTGCCGGTGGTAGGGCTCTGGGGATCAGGTGTCGCGGCGGTGCTCGGTATGCTCGTTAGGGTGTTGCTTCAGGGGACGGGCGCGATGCGGTGGATTCGCCGGTCACGGCAGAGGTAGAAGCCGAATCGGCAACCGGATAGCCGAGTTCCGCTAGCGGTAGCCCCAGCATCAGCGCGAGATCCGTGTTCGCCGCCTCATAGTGGCGAGCAACCTGCTGTGCGAGCTGCGCCCCGATCAGCCGCTCGAGGGTCAGCTTCCTTCCCGCCAAAGGCGAACGGTTCCAGGCCTCCATGGTGTGAATCCGCAGGCTTTTCGGGATCACAGGGAGGGCGCAGCCACGCTGGGAGACGTCGCTAACACCGAAGTGATTCACTACGCGAGCAAGCAAGGCGGTTGCCGACCGATAGGAGACGTTGGCCGGGCGTCGGTTCAGGTGTCGCAGGTCGACGTCCAGGTCCAGCCGCTTAGTGTAGTCGTCGAGGAATGTGTCAGCATCGGCCAGAAAGGCCTCGAAGGGGAAGACGTGCACGGACTCCGCGCCGAACAGTGTCTGGTAGTGGCGGATAAGCGGCCGGTAGTCGAAGTGATCCAGGTCGAACATCGGTCGCTTGAATCGCTTATGGTCTACATGGCGCTCATAGTGGTATGGAAAGATGAATCGCTTTGCCGAGAAGGTACCGCCACGGCGCAGGTACTGCAGGTAAGCCGCCTTGATTATATCCGGCTGCCGCCTGATGAATACCACGATCCGGGCGTCCGGGTACGTGGACTGGATACGATGTGCTATGTCCTTGGACAGGCAGCCATTGAGCCCGGCGTTCTCATAGTGTCCGCACAGCGCCTCCTCGCAGATAATGAGCCCTTCGTTGGCTCCTAGCGCCTGTCGCGCGGCCTGAGGGTCGAAGCGCAGTGCTGAAGGGTTGACCAGCGTTGCCTTGGCGAGCTTTCGTGGCACATAACGGCGGTTGCGCACTTCCGGATAGAAGTGACGCTGGAACCAGCTCGTCGCGGTCTTGTGGTAGCCGATGTGGATAACAGGTCGGGTCATGATGGTTGCTCGCATTGCATGCCGCTAGCCGGCGCAAAGGGTACTTCACCCGGCGCATGCGGCCAAACTTCGTCATCACGCCGACTACCCTCCGAGAAGACCATGTATGGCTCTGGCGGCACGGACATCCGCGCTGGCGCTGTCATCGAATGTTTCCGCGAGGGCCGTCCTTTGCACTGTTTCGTACTCGGCGTGTGAAGCGAGGGCGTGTGTGGTTGTCTCACTCAGCGCCTGGATATCCGTGAGAACCGGCCCGAAGTGCCAGAACCGGAAATGGGGGTCGTCCCGCCAGTCGATCCCCGCGGCGTTGAGGAATAGACAGGGTCGGGGTTGGCGGATGAACTCGTAAACCTGGCTGCTGACATCCCCGAGGTAGAGGTCGGCGGCGCGGGTATAGGTCATATCCGTGACCGCCTCGCTGCCCAGGTCCACGTGGATGTTCGGGCAGTTCCGGTAGCGTTCCGGCAGGTGCGCGCGATAGCGGCCGCGGCGGGCGAAGAGCTTCAGGTGCGGCGCGAAGACCAGGTTGTAGCGCTCCGGGTGGCGCCGGAAGAATTCCAGCACGGCCAGGCCCCATCGGTGCCAGGACGAAAGTCGCGGATCGAAGTGCGGGTTGTAGAGCACCACGGGTCGGTCGTTGGCGAACACGGCGGGCGGCGGCGGCAGGCGGTCTACCGCGGCGAACTTGGGGTAGCCGACGCGGGCGTGGCCGCCCTCGCGGGCGAGGCCGTGGCGGTGCAGGTCGGCCTCCGTCTTGGCGCCCGGTAGCAGGATCAGGTCGAAACCCGCCACCTCCGGGCGAAAGCTGCCGGCACGGTCACCGGCGCCGTGGCGTGTGAGGATCATGCGGGTACGATGCAGCGCGTGGTAGTGGCGCAGGTGCAGGCTGGTCACGTCCGGAACGACCAGGGCGTCGAGGCTGCGATAGAATCGACGATTGCCGCGCATCACGAGCCATTTTTCTAGCGGAACCCAGGCGCTGACCAGCCGGTCCGCCCAGCGTGCCGGTGCGGGTATGCGCGCCTCGGTCAGGCGGCAGTGGTGTCCGGGATAGAGGCTGGCGATGCGCGCCAGCGTTTCCATGATCGCCGCGTTGGCCCCCAGGCAGACGACGTCGATTTCCGGATGCCGTTGTGACAGCGCGAAGGCGATGGGCGCGGCATGCCATGCCTGGTCGCTGCGGTGATTGAACAGGAAGCCGACGCGCTGCGTCACGATGCGCAAGCCAGGTCGGATAGCGGTCCGTCGCTGCTGGAATGCTCGGCGAAAACGGCCTTGTCAGGGCAATACGCGTGCATGGACACGGAGAGTCGCCACCTCCCGCCATCGTCGGTGACGCGGCAGCGATAATAGGCCGCATTACGCCGGAATCGGGCCGAGCGCGTGGAGGCGGAGGAGGCACCGAGCACGGGGACGCCGGCGGCGGGGCCGTCCAGGCGGGCGCGGCAGAGCCGGTGGGTGTGGCCGTGGAGGATGAGCTCGGCCCCCTGTCGGCGAATCACCTCGCGGAAGGCCATGGCATCGTTGAGCGCTTTGCGTCGTCCCACGGCATCGTGTTGTGGCGGGTGGTGCATGAATACCACGCGGAAGCGCCCTTCCGCGCCGGTACGTTCCAGTAGCTCGCTCAGACGCGCCATCTGTGCGGTGCCGATGCGACCTGTGGCGAGTAGCGGTGCGCTCGGGTAGGCGGTGTTCACGCCGATGAAGCTGATCGGTCCGTGGCGGCGCTCGAAGGGAAAGGCCGTGGCGCCGTCGCCGCCCATGTGCCGGTCCCAGTGGGCTAGGGTCGCGGCGGGCGTCACCGGTGCGTAGAGGTCGTGATTGCCCGGGACTACGCTGACCCGCTCCGCCGGCCCGAGCGTGGCGAGCCAATCCCGCGCCTCGGCGTACTCGTCTGGGGTGCCCAGGTGGGTGAGATCCCCGGTGATCACGACGGCGTCGCCGGGGTGGTCGGCGAGCGCGTGGCGCAATGCGCCGAGGACTTCCGGATCATGATCCCGGCGGCGGCTCCGGCGCCAGGAGAGATAGCCCAGCAGGCGCTTGTTGACCAGATCGCGGGCGCGTAGCCGGCGAAGCGAGGTCATGTGCGGGTCGGACAGGTGTACGAAGGCCGCCGTGCTGTCGTTCGGGGATGCCATTAGCGAATCAGTATAATGCCCGCCCTGTGACGGTGAAAGCGAATGTGGGCGTTGCCCAATGACGCATGAGCCGCCACCGTCATTCCACGGCATTGTTCCTGGTGCTGGATCCGGGTCGTGGTCGGCACAACCATACCGCGGTTATGCTGCCGTGCCCCGAGCCCGGCGCCCGCTCCAAAACCCGGCTGGGCTACGATAATCAGGTGTGGGTAACCGCAGGGCAACGTGCTTCGGCCCGCGCAGGGCAATGCTTCGCGGAGGTGGGTAAATTGGCTGCTAAGGCGGCCACACCCCACACCGTTTCGGCGGTTACGGTCCGAGCGAAGCGATCCGCCGGCGTGGCCAACGTCAGCCACTCGAGCTCGGTGTAGACGAGAACCTCCGCAGGAACCGATAGCGTACCGGTGTCGAAACGCAGTGATCGGCGCAGGAAAGGCTCGTCCAACCCGTTCCCGATAACGACAAGATCCAGATCGCTTCCCACGCCCCAGTCGCGCCGGGCGTAGGAACCGAAGTAGCCGATGCGGGTGATCTCCGGATGCCGCGCCACCGTCGCCCCGGCCGACAGGCGGGCCGCTTTGTCGACAGTCTCGCGTCAGGCCCTTTGAGTACGGACGAACTCAACGATCTCCCCGGCATACGTCAGCGCCTCCGCGCTCTGGAGCCTGCCGTAGGTTCGTGACGATGCGGCGTTGAAGCGCTGGGCCATGCTACGGGTTTGAGGGTGGCACGGCATCACCTTCGAGCAACTGGATGCCATCGCCGACGTGATCAGCGACAATGGGTTGCTCTACGCCTCAACCAGGCGCGGGAGGAATCGTTTCGCTCCATCAACAACACCCAAACCCGGCCGCCTGAGCAGGCCTTACCCATCGGCTCAGTTCAGGCTTATGTCTGGATGGGGAAGGACCATATGACAGGCGCCATGGACGTATACGTGCTCATCGTGGGCGACAGCCCGCTCCGGCTTTGGGGATTGACAGGGCGTGAGCGCTTGCAGCGTACGATCACGCGCATGCCGGGCGTGGCGCTCGTGGATGCCGCGGCGGCCGTGCCAGTGGCGGGGCGGGTGGTCGTGTTGCGGGGGGACTACGTCTACGACGCCGCCGTGCTGACGGCGCTGCTAGGCGATGGCCCGGCGCTGTGTCTCCTGGATCCGGACGCCGCCGCCCCGGTGGCGATGCGGGGGCCGGGCGGGGACGCCGAGTCGGCGGTGTCGATGCTGGAGGGCGGTTCCCTGGCCACCACCTGGCCCACGCTCGGTCCCGCGGAGCTGACCGACGGCTTCAATGCCGGCCTGCTCAGCCGTAATCCCCCGCGGGTGGCGCGGATCACCGCCGACAATCGCCGGGCGCTGGAGCGTTGGTTGTTCTCCGGGGCCTACAAGGGGGTGACCGACCTGATCACCAAGTGGTTGTGGCCGGTGCCGGCCCAGTGGGCGGTGCGCGGTTGCATCCGTCTCGGGCTCTCGCCTAACGCCGTGACCAGCGCCGGCCTGGTGCTGGCGATCGCGGCGCTGGTGGCGTTCGCCGGTGGAGCCTACGGCATCGGGCTGGTTGCTGGCTGGCTGATGACCTTCCTCGACACCGTGGACGGCAAGCTCGCCCGGGTGACCGTTACTGCCAGCCGCTTCGGCGACTACCTGGACCACGGCATCGACCTCATCCATCCACCCTTGTGGTACCTCGCCTGGGGGCTCGGGCTGGCGGCACCGTGGACGCTGACGCCGTCGCTGGACGTGACCGTCACCGCGATTTTCGCCGCCTATATCGGCGGGCGGCTGTGCGAGGGGGCGTTCCAGTGGTTCGCCGCGCCCTTCTCGCTGTTCATCTGGCGGCCGTTCGACTCCTTCAACCGCCTGATCACGGCGCGGCGCAACCCGAATCTCATCCTGCTCACCGCCTTCTGGCTGGGCGGGCGGCCGGACCTGGGGCTGTGGGCGGTGGCCGCCTGGCACGTGCTCTCCACGCTGGTGCTCGCGGCCCGGGTGATGCAGGCGGCGATCCGTGCCCGCGGTGCGGCGCTCGTGCCCTGGCTCAACGACGTCGACCCGGCCCGGGACCGTGACCGCCTGGCGGTGCGCTGCTTCACCCAGGCCCCGGCCGGAGGCGCCGGTGCCCGACGCTGAGCCCGCCGCTGCGGCGGTGGCCCTCGGCGGCGAGCGGCTGGGGCTGCTGCTCAATCCCCGTGCCGGCGGTCTGCGCCGACCGCTGGAGCGGGTGCGGGCGCTGGCCGCCTCACTGCCGCTGACCGCCGCCCACGAGGCCGATACGCCGGCGGGGATGGCGGCGGCGCTGGAGGCCATGGCCGCGGACGGCGTTACGGCGCTGGTGGTCGTGGGCGGTGACGGCACGGTGCAGGCGGTGCTGGGGCAGCTGCTCGAGGCGCGGCGGTTCCCGCGCCTGCCGTGGCTGGTGGTGGTCCCCGCCGGCAGCACGGACATGACCGCGCGGGATATCGGCCTGCGCGGCGGGCCCGTTGCCGTGCTGGAGCGCCTGGTCTCCGCCGTGGCGGATGCACGCACGCTGACCGCGCGGTTCCGGCCGGTGCTCGGCGTCGGGCACGGCGGCCACCGGGTGTGCGGGATGTTCTTCGGCGCCGGCATGATTGCCGACGGGGTGGGATACTTCCGCGAGCGGGTGCGCGGCCGCGGCCTGGTGGGGGAGAAGGCCTCTGCGCTGGCGGTGCTGCGCACCCTGGCGGCGCCGTTTACCCGGCGTCCGCGCGGCCGCGGTGTGATCCTGCGCGAGCCCGCGGCGCTGGCGCCGCCCGTCGACCACGGGCTGGTGCTGGTCAGCGCCCTGGACCGGCTGCTCTTCGGCAGTCGTCCGTACTGGGGCGGTGGTGCCGGCGCGCTGCACTGCACGGTCATGCCCGCCCGTCCCGGCCGTCTGGTCGCCGCGCTGCCGCGGCTGCTCGGCGGTCGTCCGGGGCACCGGCTTACGCCCCGGCGGGGCTTTGCCAGCGGCGACGTGGACGCCGTCACCCTCGATATCGACGGCGACTACGTCGTCGACGGCGAGCTCTACCCCGCCAACAGCGCCCGCGGCCCGGTGCACGTGGGCGTGGCCGAGCGGGCCATGCCCTTCCTGGTGCCCTGAGGCGGTAGCACGCGCGCCACGTCCGGCCCGGCGCCGCCGTCGGTGTGGTGTCCCGTGGCATTCCCGGTCGGGGGTGTCGCACAACGATCAGGGCCGAGCACGACGCCGGCGGGCTGCGGGGGGAATCTATGGCGGTTCTCTCCCTGCCGGCGGGATCGTCGGCGGCCAGGAGCAGCCGACTTACGGGAGGGGCAGGCGACCCCCTTGCGGCATGCCTGTGGAGGGGCCGTTTTGTAGGTTGGCAGCGCCTGGCAGCCGACATCCCGTCCCGCGTGTTGGCTGCGTGGACTGCCTTGAGCGGCCTTATAACCCCGATGTCCGCGCATTTTTCCAGCGTGTGCGCAGGCGGGGCAAAGCCGGCATGGCGACGCTGGGGGCGGTCATATGCAAGCCCGTGCACATCCGTTCCGGCGTCATCGGAGATCAGACACTCCATACCTCGCAAATCGCTTGATCCGCGAGGTGATATCTACGGTGTGCTCCCGTTCCGCGGCAGGTCGGTTGCGCCATGCAACCGACGGGCGGGGTGCCGGCGATTTGCCGGTGCGCGGCTGGTGTCCGGGGCGTGTGAAGTTCTTTGGACGGTGCCGCGGCGGGCTGTCGCACACGTCAGGTGGCTGAGTCCACGTAGGTCGTGCGCCGCAGGCGTGCGACGTTCCGGCCCGGTCATGAAGGCGTCGCACACGGCCCGCGGCCGTGCACGACCTGCCGGTCTTCCACTCCGGAACCACACAAGGCCGGTTGCCCCTGGCGACCGACAGGTGTCCGGCCGTGTCGCCGGGCCTACTCCGGCATCTCCGCGTCGGACATCGGGTCGAACAGGGCGGTGGCGAGGGCGGGGAACCCGGGGTCGTCCAGCGGGGCGGCGTCGCGGAACACGGTGGCCCAGCTCGGGTCGCTGCCTTCGCCCGGCACGCCCTGGAACGGGTTGTCCTCCCAGACGCGGGCGGCGGCGGTCATGGCGCGGTCGGCGTCGCCGTGGCGGCGCAGGGCGGTGGCATAGGCATGGGCGCTCGCCAGCGGCAGGGGCAGGGGCGTGCGCAGGCCGCGCCAGTACAGGGCGAGCAGGGCGCCGAGGCGCTCCCGGGCCTGCTCCGGATCGATGGCGGCGAAGGCCAGGAGGGCCGGCGGGGCCTCGCGGCCGCCCTCGCCGAGGTGGCGGCTGATGCGGCCGGGGTCGTCGCCGGGGGCGACGGCGTTGAGCGCAAGGTGGCTCACCCACAGGCGCAGCCGGTCGGCGGGGCGTACCGGGGCCGGGCGGTAGGTGAGCAGCCCGCCCTCGCGGCGGTCCGTGAGCCAGCCGGTGAGGTGCAGCTCCGCCAGTTCGAGGTCCACCTCCAGCGCCGGCAGGGGCTCGCCCAGCAGGGGTTCGAGGTGCTCGCGCAGGCGCTCGACCCGGGTGACGGTGTCGTCCATCACCGCGCGGCCGAACGGGCCTTCCGGCAGGGTGCCGGCGGCGTCCAGCAGCCGTTCCAGGGTCTCCGGGTCGTGGCCGCGGAGGCGCTGGGCGAGCAGGTGCTCGCGGAGCTGGTAGGCGCCCAGGCCGTCCAGGTCGAAGGGCTCGCTGTCCGCCTCGTCCACCGCCTCGCGCTGCATCCGTGTGCCCAGACGCAGGCGCAGGAAGGCCTCCGCCGGGTTGCGCAGGAAGCGGACCAGCCCCTCCAGCGTGACCTCGCGCAGTTCCGCCTCCGGTTCGGGCAGGGGGGCGTCGATGAACGGCGCGGGGGCGCTGTCGCCGGTGTCCCCGCCGCCGGCCGGGCGCAGCCAGTCGTCGGCGTAGCTGAACACCGCGGCCTCCGGGGCGCCGCTGTAGCGGGCGCTGAAGGGCTGCAGCGGGTGTTCGGTGAGTAGCGACGCGCTGGCCGGGTGCCCGTCCGGGGCGGTGAAGGTGCGGTCCAGGCTGTCGCAGAGCTCGTTGACCAGCACCGAGGGCAGGCGCTCGCTGTCGTCGCGGATGCTGCGCCCGACGTAGCTCACGTACAGCCGTGAGCGGGCGGAGAGCAGGGCCTCCAGGAACAGGTAGCGGTCGTCCTCGCGCAGGCTGCGGTCGCCGGGGCGGCGGCCCTCCGTGGCCATGAGATCGAAGGCCATGGTCGGGCCCTGGCGGGGGAAGTCCTGGTCGTTGAGGCCGATCAGGCAGACCGCCTCGAAGGGCACGCTGCGCATGGGCACCATCGCGCAGAAGGTCACCTGCCCGGTGAGGTAGCCGCCCTGCTGGCCGTCGCCTTCCAGGGCGTCGAGCAGGTGGGCGCGCAGGGTGGCCGGCGGCAGGGGCTCGTCGAAGCCCGCCGCGGCGGTGGCGTCCACCAGCGCGGTGACGGTGTCGCGGATGACCTGCAGCGCCTGGTGCTCGGCGGCCTCGGCGCCGTGGAAGAGTGCGTCGAGCACGGCGTTCAGCCGGGTCTGCCACCCGTCGGGGGTGTGGGCCTCGCGCAGGGTGGCGCGGGCGGCGAGCAGCTGTTCCCAGAACGCGGCGAAGCCGCCGAGCCAGGCCGCCTCGCCGCCCTCGACGCCGGGCATGGGCGCGATGTCGCGGTACAGCGCGGTGTCGTCGTCCATGGCGTAGCCGAGGAGCAGGCGGTTCAGGCCGAAACGCCAGCTGTGGCGCTCGCGGGCCGGGGGCAGCGCCTCCTCGGTGCGGTGGCCGGCGTCCGCGCCCCAGCGGATGCCGCTCTCGCGCACCCAGGCGCGGATGCGCTCGACGGCGTCGGCATCCAGGTCGAAGGCCCGGTGCACCGCCGGGACCTCGAGGATGGAGAGCACCTCGGAGGCGGTGAGGCGGCTGCGCGGCAGCTCCAGCAGCCGGGTGAACACGCGGATCACCGGGTGCACGCCGGGCAGCGCGCGGTCGGTCACGGACCACGGGATGTGGCGCTCGCCGGTGGCGTTGCCGAACACCGCCTCGATGTAGGGGGCGTAGCGGTCGATGTCCGGCGTCATGACCACGACGTCCCGGGGCTGGAGGTCCGTGTCCGCGAACAGCCGGCGCAGGCGGTCGTGGAGCACCTGCACCTCGCGCATGGGGCTGTGGCAGGCGTGCAGAGTGACGGAGGTGTCCGCCGGGTCCAGCGGCACGGCGGGCTCGTCGCCGTCCGCGCCGCGCCGGCGCAGCTCCAGGATGTCCGCCTGCAGCCGGGCCAGGTGGCCGAGGTCTGCGTCCTCCGCCGGCTCGGTGAAGTGGTAGGCGTCGTCGCCGCTGTGGTTCTGGAGCAGCTCCAGGAACTCCCGGCCGGTGCCGCCGAGGGAGGCGAGCAGCGGGTGGCCGACGCTGTAGTAGTCGCTCGCGTCCGGCAGTCCGCGGCGGCGCCAGAGCTCGCGCAGCTTCGCCAGCCCGCGCTCGGAGACCACGTCGCCCCAGTAGTGGAGCGAGGGGTTGAGGACGAGCACGTCCACGGGGATGTGCTCGGCCAGGGCGGCGAGCAGGGCGATGTAGGCGGGCGGCGCGGAGGAGACGCCGAAGACGGTGAGCCGCGGCGGCAGGCTGGCGGGGTCGACCTCGCCGTTGCCGAGGGCGGCGATGTAGTCGTGCACCAGCGCGGCGCGGTGGGCGGCGCGGCCGTCGGTGCCGGCGGCGATCTCGCGCCACAGCGCGGCCTGCCAGTGCGCCGATTCCCCGGCCTCCCAGGCGGCGATCCAGTCCGGCCGGTAGACCAGGTACTCGTCGTAGAGGCTCGCCAGGCGGTCGGCGAGCTGGTAGGCCTTGACCCCGTTGTCGTGGTCGCTGTCGGCGAGGTAGGCCCGCAGCGGGGCGAAGGCGGGGGCGTCGATCACCGCCGGCAGCCGCGCGAGCACCCGCCAGCGCAGGGCCTGGCGGTCGAAGCCGGACTGCTCGGGCAGCGCCGTCCAGTGCCGGGCGAACAGGCGCCAGACCAGCCCGCCGAGGAACGGAAACGCCACGTTGGCGGTCACGCCGTGGCGCTCGGCGAGCTCGATGGACAGCCAGTGGCCCATGCTGCGGTGGGGCACGACCACCGTCTCCTCGGTCATCGGCGGCAGCGGCGCCGCGGCCATCTGCCCGGCGAGGGCGTCGGCGAGGGCCTCCAGGCGGTTGCTGTGGTGGGTGACGAGCACGGTGGGCGGCGTCCTGTTCCTCGGTCTGCCGGCTCAGTCTGCCTGATCCGCGCGGGCCGCGGCGAGCGCGACGCGTGCCTGCCCGGTCTGCTGGCGGTCTTGTCATCCGCCAGCCGGACCGAACGGGGCGTGGGGGGCCGGCAGCGGCGTTGCGCCAGGCCCGTGATCCCTTCCGGCGCCGTGCGAATGGCAGACCGCCGGGAGCCTGTCGGTAACGGCATAAGCACATGACGAACGATTGGTTCCGGTGCCCGGCGGCGCGTGCTTACGCTGCCGGATCGGGGCGGGCGCGCCCCGATCCGTGTTCTCCGTTGTCATAGGGAGGGATCGAGATGAGCGTGACCGACGAGCTGCTGGAGGATAACCGCAGCTATGCCGAGGGCTTCGACCAGGGCGGCCTGCCCATGCCGCCGTCCCGGCGGGTGGCGGTGGTGGCCTGCATGGACGCGCGCCTGGACGTCTACCGTCTGCTCGGCCTGGGTCTGGGCGAGGCCCACGTGATCCGCAACGCCGGCGGCGTGGTGAGCGAGGACGTGATCCGCTCGCTGGTGATCTCGCAGCGCCTGCTCGGTACCCGCGAGATCGTGCTGGTGCATCATACCGACTGCGGCATGCTCACCTTCAACGACGACGGGGTGAAGGCACAGATCGAGGCCGAGACCGGGATGCGTCCGCCGTTCGCGCTGGAGGCCTTCGACGATCCGGCCGAGGACGTGCGCCAGTCGCTGCGCCGCGTCCAGGCGAGCCCGTTCATCCAGCACCGGGACTCGGTCCGGGGCTTCGTCTACGACGTCGCCAGCGGCCGGCTGGACGAGGTGCGCTGAGCCGCGCGGTCAGCGCCGGCGCAGCGCGGCGAGGAAGCCGTCCACGCCGCGGGTGTTGAGCACGTCGGCGGCGGTGAGCCAGCCGCGCCGGGCCTGGTCCAGGCCCAGGCGCATGCGCGCCAGGTCCTCGGTGCCGTGGGCGTCGGTGGCGACCACGAACCGGGCGCCCTGGCCGAGGGCCTCCCTGATCAGCACGTCGGGGAGGTCCAGCCGGCCGGGCTGGGCGTTGATCTCCAGGGCGCAACCGGTCTCCGCGGCGGCCCTGAGGACCCGGCCCATGTCCGCGTCGATGGGCTGGCGCTCGCCGAGGATCCGGCAGGTGGGGTGGGCCAGGATCTGGCAGTGGGGGCTGTCCAGCGCCCGCAGCAGCCGGTCGGTCTGCTTCGCGCGGGGCAGTCCCAGGCCGTAGTGCACGGCGCAGACGACAACGTCCATGCGCGCGAGCACGTCGTCCGGCAGGTCCAGGCTGCCGTCCTCCAGGATATCCACCTCGGCGGACCGGAGCACGCGGATGCCGTCCAGGCGGGCGTCCAGTGCCTCCAGGGCGTCCAGGTGCTCGGCGAACGCCCCCGGGGTGAGCCCGTTGGCGACGCGCAGCCGCCGGGTGTGGTCGGTGATGGCGAGGTACTCCCGGCCCAGGGCCTTCGCCGCCCGTGCCATGGCCTCCGCGCTGTCCCGTCCGTCGGTGGTATCGGTGTGGCAGTGGAGATCGCCGCGGATGTCCTCGAGGTCCACCAGTGCCGGCAGCCGGCCCTCCGCCGCCGCGGCCAGCTCACCGCGGTTCTCGCGCAGTTCCGGCTCGATGTAGGCCAGCCCCACCTGTGCGTAGACCGAGGCCTCGGTGGCGCCGGCGACCCGGTGCTCACCCTCGAAGACGCCGTACTCGTTGATCTTCAGTCCGCGCCGCTGGCCCATCACCCGCACGGCGATGTTGTGGGCGCGGTTGCCGGTGAAGTAGTGCAGCGCCGCGCCGTAGCTCGCCTCCGGGACCACCCGCAGGTCCACCTGCAGGCCGCCCTCGAGGATCACCGTCGCCCGGGTCTCGCCCCGGGAGACGACCTCGGAGACGCTGTCGTAGCCGGTGAGCCGGTCCATGACGTCATTGCCGGTGTCCGCGCTGACCAGGATGTCCACGTCGCCCACGGTCTCGCGCCGGCGCCGGTAGCTGCCGGCGATGATCGCCTGCTTCACGCCGCGGGCCGCGGCGAGATGGGCCAGCAGGGGCTCGGCGATGCGCTCGGCGTCCGCCAGCCGGGTGCGCTGCTGGCTGTCCCGGTGGGCCTCGATGGCGTGCAGGATGTTGCGCTCGCTCTTCGCGCCGAAGCCCTTGAGGCCGCGGATTCGGCCCTGGCGGGCGGCGTGCTCGAGATCGTCCAGGCTGCCGATGCCGAGGGCGTCGTGGAGGGCGCGGATGCGCCGCGGGCCGAGCCCCGGGAGGGCCTCGAGGTCGGCGAGGTGTTCAGGGAACTGGCCGGCCAGGCGTTCCAGCGCCTGCAGCCGGCCGGTGTCCACGATTTCGTGCATCCTGGCGGCGAGGTCGTCGCCGATGCCCTGAAGCTCGGTGAGATCGGTGCCGTCCGCGATCATCCGCGCGATCTCGGTGCCGAGCCCGCGCACGATCAGTGCGGCATTGCGGTAGGCGCGCACCCGGAACGGGTTCGCCCCCTGGATCTCCAGGAGCTCGGCATAGCGCTCGAACAGCGCCGCGATCTCGCTATTGTGAACGGCCATGGGCGGTTCCCTCCCCCGGCGGCGCGCCGTTACCTGCCCGGTATTCCGGAAGCCGCTGACAGGCACGGCCAAGGGCGGCAATACTAACGACCTGGTCAGCAGGGACAGGGTCGCCGAGAACCGGGGCGGCGGCAACAGGAGGTCGATGGTATGCGAGGGGTGCTCATGGGGGCGGCGATGCTGCTGACGGTGGCCGGCTGTGCGGCCACCGGGGTGGATGACGGCGGGCCGCAGGCGGGCCGGATCCGGGATGTAGCGGCGGGGCGGTTCATCGACCGGCCCGCCCTGATGGCGCGGCTGGCCCGCGCGGATATCGTGCTGCTGGGCGAGGAGCACGACAATCCGCACCATCACGAGAATCAGGCGGCGGTCATCGATGCCCTGGCCGCCCGGGGCCGGCACCCGGCGGTGGTGCTGGAGATGCTGCGCGCGGACCAGCAGGCGGCGGTGGAGCGGGCGCGTCGCGAGCATCCCGGCGACGTCGACGCCCTCGCCGGGGCGGTGGACTGGGCGGACTCCGGCTGGCCGCCGTGGTCGATGTACCGCCCGGTGTTCGCCGCGGCATACCGCCACGACCTCCCCATCGTCGCGGGCAACCTCTCCCGTGGGCAGCTGGATACACTGCGTTCCCGGGGGCGGGCGGGCCTGTCCGCCGCGACCCGGACACGGCTGGGCCTGGAGCGCCCCCAGCCCGACGACGAGCGGGCCTCCATGACCGAGGCCATTCGCGAGGGTCATTGCGGGCTGCTGCCGGAGGAGATGCTGCCGCGCATGCGCGGGATTCAGCGGGCGCGGGACGGCGCCCTGGCACGTGCGGCGCTGGAGGCCGCCGGGGAGGCGGGGATGAGCGTGGTCATCGCCGGCCACGGTCATGTGCGCACCGATCACGCCATCCCGCGGGTGATCGCGGCCCGGGCGCCGTCACGCCGCGTCGTCGCCGTGGCCTTCGAGGCGGCGGTGCCGGACGGCCGGGGCGGGCCTCCGGCGGGGACGCCGCCCTTCGACTACGTCTGGCTCACGGCCGCCGTGGAACGGGCCGACCCGTGTGCGGCGCTGCGCGAGCGTTTCGGCGGGTCCGGCGACTGATCGGGGCCCGGGGCGCTGCGGTCAGCAGCGTCCCTTCCTGGCCTGGCCCGGCGGGCAGAAGTCACCGGACGGGCCGCCGCCCTCGTGGATGACGCGTTCGCGTTCACGGTGGTCATGGCCGCCATCGCCGTCGGTGGTCACGGCGGCGCCGGTGGCCGCGCCGACGGCACCGCCGACGATGGCGCCGTCGCGGCCGCCGACCTCGGAGCCGATGGCCGCGCCGGTAGCACCACCGATGGCCCCGCCGATGGCGGCGTCGGTGGTGTCGTCCGCCAGTGCCGGGGCGGTGGCGACCAGTGCGCCGAGCGCCAGTGCGTATCGGCCTTTCATGTCACTGTCTCCCGGTCTGTGCCGTTGTGGTTTCGAGTGCGGAGACAGCCTGGCCCGGCCCGCCCGCGAGCACCAGCCGGATGCACGTGCTCAGGCACGCGGTGAGGCGGGAGTCCGTGTGTGCCGCCGCCCGGGGCGTGACGTCCCCGGGCGGCGACAGTGACTCAGGCGGCGAGCCCGCTGTGGCGCAGCAGCGCCTCGATGCTGGGCTCGCGGCCGCGGAAGCCGCGGTAGAGCGTCATGAAGTCCTCGCTGCCGCCCCGCTCCAGGATCCAGTGACGGAAGGCGCCGCCCGCCTCCTGGCTGAACAGCCCCTCCTCCTCGAAGCGCGAGAACGCGTCCGCGGAGAGCACCTCCGCCCACTTGTAGCTGTAGTAGCCGGCGGCGTAGCCGCCCGCGAAGATGTGGGCGAAGCCGTTGGCGAAGCGGTTGAACGCCGGCGGGCGCATCACCGCGACCTGCCCGCGCACCTCGTCGAGCATCGCCTGGACGCGGGCCCCGGCGTCCGGGTCGTATTCCGCGTGCAGCCGCATGTCGAACAGCGAGAACTCGAGCTGGCGGACCATCTGCATGGCGGACTGGAACGTCCGCGCCGCGCGCATGCGCTCGAACAGCGATTCCGGCAGGGGCTCGCCGGTCTCGTGGTGGCGGGCGAAGGCGTCCAGGGCCTCGCGCTCCCAGGTCCAGTTCTCCATGAACTGGCTCGGCAGCTCCACGGCGTCCCACGGCACGCCGGAGATGCCGGCGACGCTGGGCACGCCCACGCGGGTGAGCATGTGGTGCAGGCCGTGGCCGAACTCGTGGAACAGGGTCTGGACCTCGTCGTGGGTGAGCAGCGCCTCGGTGCCCCCCACCGGCGGGGTGAAGTTGCAGGTGAGATAGGCCACCGGCACCTGGACCGCGTCGGCGAGGGCGTTGCGCGAGCGGCACACGTCCATCCACGCGCCGCCGCGCTTGTGGGCGCGGGCGTAGAGGTCGGTGTAGAACTGGCCGACCAGGCCGCCGTCCGCGTCGCGGATCTCGTGGAAGCCCACGTCCGGGTGCCAGGTCTCCACACCGCCGTCGCCGGGGGTGATGTGCAGGCCGTAGAGGCGCTCGACCACCCGGAACAGCCCGTCCATCACCCGGGAGGCGGGGAACCACGGGCGCAGGTCCTCGGGCGAGAGGCCGAAGCGCGCCTGGCGCAGTTTCTCCGAGTAGTAGGTGGCGTCCCAGGCCTCCAGCCGTTCGAGGCCGTCGCGCTCGCGGGCGAACGCCTCCAGCTCCGCGAACTCCTCGCGGGCGCGGGGCACGCTGCGCCGGGCGAGGTCCTCGAGAAAGCCCATCACCTCGTCGACGCTGCGCGCCATGCGCGGCTCCAGGGCGAGCTCGGCGTAGTTGTCGAAGCCGAGCAGCTGTGCCTGCTCGTGGCGGAGGGCGAGGATCTCGTCCATGACCGGGCCGTTGTCGAACTGCCCGGCATGGGGGCCGACCTCGGAGGCCCGGGTGGTAAAGGCCTCGTAGACCTCGCGGCGCAGGGCGCGATCGTCGGCGTGGGTCAGCACCGCCTGCACCGAGGGGAACTCCAGCGTCAGCCGGTAGCCGGACACGCCGGCCTGCTCCGCGGCCTGCCGCGCCACGCCCAGGGCGGACTCGGGCAGGCCGGCCAGCGCCCCCGCGTCCCCCAGGTCCCGGTGCCAGGCGCCGGTGGCGTCGAGGAGCTGCTCCTGGAAGCGGGCGGAGAGCTCGCTCAGACGGCTGGCGATCTCCGCGTAGCGGCGCTTGGCCTGCGGGGCGAGCGCTACGCCGGCGAGGCGGAAGTCGCGCAGGGCGTGCTCCACCGCGGCGCGCCGTTCGGCGGGCAGGGCGGTGAAATCGTCGCGCCCGGCCACCGCCCGGTACGCCTCGTAGAGCGCGGTGTTCTGCCGCAGCTCGGTGTCGTAGGCCGAGAGCCTGGGCAGGCAGGCGTTGTATGCCGCGCGCAGGGCCTCGCTGTCCATGACGCTGTTGAGGTGGGAGACCGGTGAGAACACGCGCATCAGCCGCTCGTTCATGGCCTCGACCGGGGCGACCAGGCCCTCCCAGGTGTACGGCCCGCCGTCGGCGAGCAGCCGCTCCAGCGTGGCGCGGTTCTCCGCGAGCACGGTGTCTATCGCCGGCTCCACGTGGGCCGGCTCGATGGCATGGAACGCCGGGAGGCGGTCGGTGGCGAGCAGGGGGTTGTCCATTCGGGTGCTGTTTCTCCGTTCGGGGCGTCGCCGGTGGGCGGCGCGGTCGCCTTGCCACCTGGTTCGTCGCGGTGGCGGTGCTTTGCCGCGGCGCCGCAGCGCAGTAGATTAGGGCCGGTACCGGACGGCGCCGCCGGCCTGAATGCTAAGTGTTGGGGCAGAGAGTCGCATGAGCAACCATTTCGATCTGATCTGTATCGGCGGCGGCAGCGGCGGTATCGCCACCGCGCGCCGGGCCGCGAGCTACGGGGCGAACTGCGCGGTGGTCGAGCGCGAGCGCCTCGGCGGCACCTGCGTGAACGTCGGCTGCGTGCCCAAGAAGGTGATGTGGAACGCCGCCAATGCCGCGGAGGCGCTCCGCCATGCCGGGGATTACGGCTTCGACGTCACCGTCAACGGCCTGGACTGGGGCGCCCTGGTGGCCAACCGCGAGGCCTACATCCAGCGCCTGAACGGCATCTACGCCCGCAACCTGGACAACTCTGACGTCGCGGTGCTGCGCGGCGAGGCGCGTTTCGTCGACCCGCACACCATCGAGGTGCGCGGCGAGCGCTACACCGCGGACCGCTTCGTCATCGCCGTGGGCGGCACGCCGATGTACCCGGACATCCCCGGCGCGGAGCTCGGCATCGACTCCAACGGCTTCTTCGAGCTCACCGCCTGCCCGGACGAGGTGGCGGTGGTCGGTGCCGGCTACATCGCCGTGGAGCTCGCGGGCGTGCTCCACCAGCTCGGGGCGCGGGTGCGCCTGGTGGTGCGCCGGGACTCGCCGCTGCGCGCCTTCGACCCGATCATCCGCGAGGCCTACCTGGAGGCGGCGGCCGCCGACGGCATCGAGGTGGTGAACCACTTCGTCCCCGCGCGCCTGGAGCGCCGGCGCGAGAGGCTCTCGCTGCACGCCGAGGACGGCCGTCACCTCGACGGCCTCGACGAGGTCATCTGGGCCATCGGGCGGACGCCGGCGACGGCGGCGCTGCGCCCCGACGCCGCGGGCGTGGATGTCCGCGCCGACGGCAGCATCCCGGTGGACGCGTACCAGGCCACCAACGCCCACCACATCTATGCACTGGGCGACGTCACCGGCAACGCCTTTCCGCTCACGCCGGTGGCCATCGCCGCCGGCCGCCGTCTCGCTGACCGGCTCTGGGGCGGGCAGCCGGAGCGCCATCTCGTCTACGAGACGATCCCCACGGTGGTGTTCACCCACCCGCCGATCGGCACCGTCGGCCTCACCGAGGACCAGGCCCGGGCGGAGTACGGCGACGAGGCGGTGACGGTGCACAGCACCCGGTTCGTGCCCATGGAGTATGCCCTTGCCGACGCCGCGGCCAAGCGTCGCAGCGCGATGAAGCTGGTCTGCGTCGGCGACGCCCGCCAGGTGGTGGGGGTGCACCTGTTTGGCCTGGGGGCGGACGAGATGCTCCAGGGCTTCGCCGTCGCGGTGCGCATGGGGGCGAGCAAGGCGGACCTCGACGACACCGTGGCCATCCACCCCACCAGTGCCGAGGAAGTGGTCACCATGGCCTGAGGCCGCGAAGGGCGGTATCTTGCGGCCGAAGAGCGCACGGCGGACGGCGGAGCGTCGCCGCCCCGTGCCGCAGCCAGGGAGCGAGGACATGATTCGACCGTTCGACGAGAAGTGGCCGCGCGTCGCCGACAGCGCGTGGATCGACGAGAGCGCCGTGATCATCGGCGACGTGACCCTCGGTAATGACGTCTCGGTGTGGCCGACCGCCGTGATCCGTGGCGACGTCAACCGCATCGCCATCGGCGACCGCAGCAACGTCCAGGACGGCACGGTGATCCACGTCGCCCATGACGGGCCCTACAGCCCCGGTGGCTTCCCCACCGTGGTCGGCGAGGACGTCACCATCGGACACCGCGCCGTGGTGCATGCCTGCACCGTGGGCAGCCGGGTGCTCGTGGGCATGGGCGCGATCATCATGGACGGTGCCGTGGTCGAGGACGACTGCATCATCGCCGCGGGCACGCTGGTGCCGCCGGGCCGGCGCCTGGACGCCGGCTATCTCTATGTCGGCTCACCCGCGAAAGCGGCGCGCGAGCTCAGTGCCGAGGAGCGCGAGCAGCTCGTCTACTCCGCCCACCACTACGTCCGGGTCAAGGAGAAGCACGAGGGGCGGCTCTGATGGCGCGTCAGGCCCTGACCCTCGCCGGGACCACGGTGCGTCCCGGCGAGCGGCGTACCATCGATATCCCGGCGGCCCTGCTCTATACCCACGCGCCGGTGACACTGCCGGTGCAGGTCATCCACGGCAGGCGCGACGGCCCGGTGCTGCTGGTCAACGCCGCCATCCACGGCGACGAGATCAACGGCGTGGAGATCATCCGCCGGCTGCTCCAGCTGCCGGCCCTGCGGCGCCTGCGGGGGACACTGCTGGCGGTCCCCATCGTCAACGTCTTCGGTTTCACCGACCGCTCGCGCTATCTTCCGGACCGGCGCGATCTCAACCGCGCGTTCCCGGGCAGCGAGCGCGGCTCGCTCGCCGGGCGCCTGGCGAACCTCTTCCGCACGGAAATCCTCAGCCACGCCAGCCACGTCATCGACCTGCACACCGCGGCGATCCACCGCGAGAACCTGCCCCAGATCCGGGCCAACCTGGACGACCCGGACTGCACCGCGATGGCCAAGGCCTTCGCCACGCCGGTGATCGTCAACACCCCGCTGATCGAGGGCAGCCTGCGCAAGACCTGCAGCGACGAGGGTCGGCCGGTGATCACCTACGAGGCCGGTGAGGCGCTGCGTTTCGACGAGTCCTCGATCAAGGCCGGCGTGCAGGGTGTGCTCCAGGTCATGTGGCACCTCGGCATGGTCGCGGCCAGTCGCGTGCGCCGTCGCCCACGCAACAGCTACGCCGCCAACAACAGCAGCTGGACCCGGGCCGAGCAGGACGGCATGTTCCGCGCGATCGTCCCCCTGGGCGAGTACGTGGAGGAGGGCCAGATCCTCGGCTACATCGCCGATCCCTTCGGCGACCGCGAGATCCCCGTGGAGGCGGGGGCGAGCGGTATCGTCATCGGCCGCAACAACCTGCCCCTGGTCCACGAGGGCGAGGCGCTGTTCCACGTCGCCCGTTTCGACTCGGTGCACCGCGTGGCCCGCTACGTCCAGGCCTTCAACCGCGAGCTCGAGGAGGACCAGGACTGGCAGGGCAGTGACCCGGAGCCGCCGATCGTGTGACCGGCAGGCCCGCGCGGGGGCGGGTCACGCCCGCGGAGAGCCGGTGACCAGGCGCAGGCCGAAGGCCAGGAGCACGCCGCCGGTGACGGTGTCCAGAACCCGCGTCACCCGGGGCCGCCGCAGCGCGGCGGTGAGCGGCCGCGTGGCGGCCACCAGCAGCGTGAACCAGGCGATCCCCTCGACGGCGTGGACCGTCGCGAGCAGCGCGGAGAAGACCACGACGTCGGCGCCGGCGGGCACGAACTGCGGCAGGAATGTCACGTAGAACACCCCCACCTTGGGGTTGAGCAGGTTGGTGGTCAGCCCGCGCAGGAACCAGCCGGGGGCTCCGGTGTGCGGGCCCGTTACGGCATCCTGGACGTCAGGGCCCGCACCGGCGCCCCGGATCAGGCGGATGCCGAGCCAGACCAGGTAGGCCGCGCCGGTCCACCTGAGGACGGTGTACGCCAGTTCCGAGGCGGCCAGCACCGCGCCCAGGCCCAGCGCGACCGCCAGTCCCCAGGCGAGGCAGCCCGCGGCCACCCCGAGCCCGGCGCACAGCGCCCGCCGGCCGCCTTCCACCGCGGCCGTCCTCAGCACCAGGGCCGTATCGAGCCCCGGGGTGAGTGTGATCAGCCCGGCCGTCACGGTGAAGGCGGCGAGCGCCTCGATCCCGGTCATTGCCTGTCTCCCCTGCGGAGCCCGGTCCTCATCATGCGCCGCCGGGGCCGGCTATGCCCGGCTGTCGCGCCGCCGTGCCAGCATCCGCCCGAGCAGTGGCGGCGTGACCACGCAGGTCACGAGACTGACCACGGCCATGGCGCCGTAGAGGTGATCGCTGATCGCCCACGGGCCGAGGGCGTGGGCCTGGTGGATGACGACCATGGCGATCTCCGCGCGGGGCACCATGCTCACGGCGAGCAGCCGCGCGGAGTCGCGGTCCGTGGTCAGCCGGGCGGCGAGGTAGGGGCCTGCGAGCTTGCCCGCCGCGGCGGCGACGACCAGCACGGCGCCGATGCCCAGGGCGGGCAGGAGCAGAGTCGGGTTGAACTTCAGCCCGATGCCGATGAAGAAATACGGGGTGAGGAAGTCGTACAGCGCGTGGTAGGTGTTCTGCGACTGCACCCGCTCGGGGAAGGCGCTGAACACCAGGCCGGCGAACAGCGCGCCGATCGCCAGCGAGAAGCCGAGCACACCGGCCACGGCGGCGATCGCCGAGCCCACGCCGACCACCGTGAGCAGCCGCTCCGGCGGATTCTCCCAGCGTTGCAGGAACTGGTGCAGGGCCGGCTCGGCGAAGCGCGCGAACAGCCAGCACAGCACGGCGAAGCCGGCGAAGCGGACCGCCAGGCCGCCGGCGGCGCTCGCCAGCGACCCCCAGAGCGCACCGTTGCCGGACTGCAGCACCGGCAGCACGGCGAACAGCACCGCCATCAGCATGACCCCGGAGATGTCGTCGAGCTCGGCGACGTCCACCGTGAGTGAGCCGGCCTCCCCGTCCAGGGCGTCGGCGTCCTGCCACACGGGCATCACCACGCCGATGCTGGTGGCGGTGAGCGCCACGCCGATGATCAGCGACGGGATCAGCGCGAGCCCGAGGAGCCAGTGCGCGGTGGCGAAGCCGATCAGCCCGGAGACGGTCACGTCGCCGACCCAGACCACGCTCGCGCCGGGGAGTTTGGCGAGCAGGGTGCGGGGGTCGAGCCCGAGGCCGACCCGGAAGAGCAGGGCCACCAGGCCCAGGTTGGCGAGCAGGTCGAAGCCCTCGATTACCGGGTCGGAGAGCACCGGCAGGCCCTGGTCGACGCTGCTGATCGCGACGCCGAGCAGGAGATAGCCCACCAGCGGCGGCAGGCCGAGGCGTTCGCAGCCGGCGCGCAGGCCCATGGCGGCGGCGGTGGCCACGCCGATGAGCAGGACCAGCAGGGCGTTGAGGTCCGCGGCCTGGAGCGCCTCGCTCATGCGCCGCGCAGTGCCTCTATCACCGGTGCGGTGCGGGGTCGGTGGCCGCGCCAGAGGAAGAACGACTCAGCGGCCTGCTCGACGAGCATGCCGAGCCCGTCCGCGGCGACGGCGGCGCCGTGGGTCCGCGCCCAGCGCACGAAGGCCGTGAGCTCGTCGGCATAGACCATGTCGTAGCAGCACGCCCCGGGGGCGAGCAGGGTGTCCGGCAGCGGCGGCAGCTCACCGGTCAGCCCGGCGGAGGTGGCATTGATGACCACGTCGAAACGCATCTCCGCGAGGGTCTCGTAGCCGCTGCCGGTGACGGTGCCGAGGTCCGCGAAGGCGGCCGCGAGCTCGCGCGCGCGCTCCGCCGTGCGGTTGGCGACGTGGACCGACGCGGGGGCCTCCTCGAGGAGCGAGGGCAGGGCACCGCGGGCGGCACCGCCGGCGCCCAGGATCAGCACCCGGGCGCCGGCGAGGGTCACGCCGTGGTTGTCGCGCAGGTCCCGGACCAGGCCGATGCCGTCGGTGTTGTCGCCGTAGAGCCCGGCGTCGCTGATGATCAACGTGTTCACCGCCCGCGCCCGCTCGGCGCGGTCCGAGAGGGTGTCGGCCAGGGCCCAGGCGTCGCCCTTGAAGGGCACGGTCACGTTGAGGCCGGCGCCGCCGGCGGCCTCGAACTCCGCGACCGCCCCGGCGAAGCCGCCCTCGGGCACCAGGATGCGCTCGTAGCGGATGGCCTCGCCGGTCTGCTCGGCGAAGCGCCGGTGGATCTCCGGCGAGCGCGAATGGGCGATGGGGTTGCCCATCACGGCGTAGCGGTCCACCCGCGCCTCCCCTCCTGTCGCCTCGGCCATGGGCGTCAGACCTCGCGGTCGTTGAGCCAGGCCGCCACGTCGCGGGCGAAATAGGTGAGGATGCCGTCGGCGCCGGCGCGCTTGAAGGCGGTCAGCGCCTCCAGGGCGCAGGCGCGACCGTCGAGCCAGCCGTTGGCCTCGGCGGCGCGGAGCATGGCGTACTCGCCGCTCACCTGGTAGGCGAAGGTGGGCACGCCGAGCTGGTGCTTCACCCGGTGGATGACGTCCAGGTAGGGCATGCCGGGCTTGACCATCACCATGTCGGCGCCCTCGTCCATGTCCTGGGCGACCTCGCGCAGGGCCTCGTCGCTGTTGCCCGGGTCCATCTGGTAGGTCTTCTTGTCCGCCTGGCCGAGGCTGGCCGCGGAGCCCACGGCGTCCCGGAAGGGGCCGTAGAAGCTGGAGGCGTACTTCGCGGAGTAGGCCATGATCCGCGTGAGGGTGTGGCCGTCGTCCTCCAGGGCCTCGCGGATCGCGCCGATGCGCCCGTCCATCATGTCCGAGGGGGCGATCACGTCCGCGCCGGCCTCGGCGTGGGAGCGAGCCTGGCGGACCAGCACCTCGACCGTCTCGTCGTTCATCACGTAGCCGCTGTCGTCGAGCAGCCCGTCCTGGCCGTGGCTGGTGAACGGGTCCAGGGCGCCATCGGTGATCACGCCGAGCTCCGGGACCGCCTCCTTGAGCGCGCGCACCGTGCGCTGGACCAGCCCGTCCGGGTTCCACGCCTCGGCGGCGTCCAGGCTCTTGCGCTCCGGCGGCGTGACCGGGAACAGCGCCACCGCCGGCACGCCCAGCGCGGCCAGCCGTTCCGCCTCGGCCACCAGCAGGTCGATGCTCTGGCGCTCGATGCCGGGCATCGACGGTACCGCCTCGCGGCGGTTGTCGCCGTCTAGGACGAAGACCGGGTAGATGAGGTCGTCCACGGTCAGGGTGTGCTCGCGCATCAGCCGCCGCGAGAAGGCATCGGCGCGCATGCGCCGCATGCGGGTGCGGGGGAAGCGGCCGGTCGAGATGTGGTCGAGGGACAAGGGGCACCTCCGGTGTGGGCGCGTCTGATGTGGGGCGCGCATGAACTTTGCATCGAATCATTATGCCGATTTATCACGTCCGCCCCCAAGGGCGGGTAGCGGGGATTACGGATGGCGCCGGCGCGGGCGGGCGGGCAGACTGCGGGCATCCGCCATTCGATCCTGCCGGGAGGGGGCTTGAACGCGAGAAACACCGCCAGGGCACTGCTGCTGCTCGGGATGCTCGCCGCCGTAGCGGTTGCGCTGTGGTACCGCGATGCGTTCACGGTGGCGGCCCTGCGCGCGCGCCTGGACGACTTCGGGGCCTGGGCGCCGCTGGCGTTCATGGTGCTGTATGCGGCGGCGACGGTGCTCTTCCTGCCCGGGCTGGTGTTCACCCTGGCGGCCGGGGTCCTTTTCGGGCCATGGGCGGGCACGCTCTACGCCCTGCTCGGTGCCACCACCGGGGCGAGCATCGCCTTTCTCGTCGCCCGTTACCTCGCCGCGGACTGGGTGGCCCGGCGCACCGGCGGACGGCTGCGCCGACTGGTCGACGGGGTGGAGGCAGAGGGCTGGCGCTTCGTCGCCTTCACCCGGCTGGTGCCGCTCATCCCCTTCAACCTGCTCAACTACGCGCTCGGGGTGACCCGCATCCCGCTGGCGCACTTCGTGCTGGCCAGCCTGGTGTTCATGGCCCCGGGGGCTTTCGCCTATGCCTGGGTGGGGCATGCCGGGGCCGCCGCCATCGCCGGTGGGCGCGGTGCCGTGCAGGCGGTGCTGATCGCGCTGGGGGTGTTCGCCGCGGTGGCGTTCCTGCCCCGGCTGGTGAGACGCTACCGTTCTCAGCCAGCGGCGGACAGGGACGGCGCGTGATGCGGGATCTGGTGGTCATCGGCGGGGGCGTCGGCGGCCTGGTGACGGCGAGCGTCGCCGGCCAGCTCGGCCTCGACGTGGTGCTGGTGGAGCGCAGCGCGCGACTCGGCGGCGACTGCCTGCACCACGGCTGCGTGCCGAGCAAGACCCTGCTGCGCTCCGCCCAGGTCGCCCACCTGATGCGCCGGGCCCCCGACTTCGGTCTGCCCGCGACGGCGCGGCCGGCGGTCTTCGCCGACGTGCGCCGCCGGGTGCATGAGGTCATCGACACGATCCAGGCCCACGACGACCCGGAGCGCTTCCGCGGCTATGGCGTGGACGTCCTCTTCGGCGAGGCCCGGTTCACCGCGCCGGACGAGGTGAGCGTCAAGGGCGAGCGTATCCGTGCCCGGCGGTTCGTCATCGCCACGGGCTCGCGCCCGGCGGTGCCGGCGGTGCCCGGCCTCGCCGAGGCGGGGTACCTCACCAACGAGGACGTGTTCGACCTGGACGGGCTGCCGGAGCGCCTCGCGGTGGTCGGCGCCGGCCCGGTGGGTGTGGAGCTGGCCCAGGCCTTCGCGCGGCTGGGCTCGGCAGTGACCGTCATCGAGGCCGCCGGCGAGATCCTGCCGCGGGAGGAGCCGGCGGTCGCCGGCGAGCTCCGCGAGGCGCTGGAGGCCGAGGGGGTGCGCTTCCGTCTCGGGGCGAGGCTGGAGCGCGTCGAGCGCGAGCCCGGCGGACTGACGCTGCAGGTCCACCAGGGCACCGAGCACCTGCCGGTGGTGGCGGACCGCATCCTCGTCGCCGTGGGGCGCGAGGCCAACGCCGGGGGGCTCGGCCTGGAGGCCGCCGGTGTCGAGCACGGACCCGCCGGGATCCGCGTGGACGCGCGCATGCGCACCTCGCGGCGCCATATCTTCGCCTGCGGCGACGTCACCGGGTTGTATCCGTTCACCCACATGGCCGAGTACCAGGCCGGCATCGTGATCGCCAACGCGGTGTTCCGCTGGCCGAAGCGCGCGGACTACCGGGTGGTGCCGCGGGTGACCTACACGGACCCGGAGCTGGCCGCGGTGGGCCTGTCCGAGACCGAGGCACACGCCCGTTACCCGGACGCGCGCGTACTGACCTACCGGTTCACGGCGGTGGACCGGGCGCTGATCGATGGCGTCCCGGCCGGCGGCATCCGGCTGGTGGTGCGGCGTGGGCGCATCCTGGGGGCGACGCTGCTCGGGCCCCATGCCGGCGAGCTGCTCCACGAGATCGTGCTCGCCATGCAGGCCGGCGTCCGCCTGGACCGCCTCTCCAGCGCCGTCCACGCCTATCCGACGCTGGCACAGATTCACCGGCGGGCGGCGAACACCGCCTATTCCGGACGGCTGTTCAGCCCCGGGACCCGGCGCCTGGTGCGCTGGCTCCAGCGGCTGGTGCCGTAACCGCGTCCCCGGGAGGGGCAAGTGATTCGAGGTCCCAGCGCGGCGCGATGTCGAACGCGTCGTCCCGGCTGCCCTCGCCGGGCAGCCGCAGGCAGCCGGCATGGGCGACCATGGCGCCGTTGTCGGTGCAGAACTCGATGCGCGGGTAATGCACGCGGGCGTCGCGGCGCCGGGCGACCTCCGCCAGGCGTTCGCGCAGCGCCGCGTTGGCGCCGACGCCGCCGGCCACCACCAGCCGGCGTACGCCGGTCTCGTCCAGCGCCCGGCGGCACTTGATCGCCAGGGTGTCGATCACCGCGTCCTGGAAGGCGCGGGCGATGTCGGCGACGGTCTGCGGGGCGTCGCCCTCGCGCCGGGCGGTGTTGAGGGTGTGGGTCTTGAGCCCGCTGAAACTGAAGTCGAGCCCCGGGCGGTCGGTCATGGGCCGGGGGAATCTGAAGCGCCCGGGGTCGCCGTCGCGGGCCGCGCGCTCCACGGCCGGGCCGCCCGGGTAGCCGAGGCCGAGGAGCTTGGCGGTCTTGTCGAAGGCCTCGCCGGCGGCGTCGTCCAGGCTCTCGCCGAGCAGCCGGTAGCGGCCGACGCCGGCCACCTGCACCAGCATGGTGTGGCCGCCGGAGACCAGCAGGGCGACGAACGGGAAGGCCGGCGGGTCCGCCTCCAGCAGCGGCGCGAGCAGGTGCGCCTCCATGTGGTGGACGCCCACTGCGGGGATGTCCAGGGCGAAGGCCATGGCCCTCGCCGTCGCAGCGCCCACGAGCAGTGCGCCGGCCAAGCCGGGGCCGCGGGTATAGGCGATACCGTCGAGGGCGGTGCGCGGGGTCTGCGCCCGCTCCAGGGCCTCCCGGATGAGCGGCGCGAGCTTGCGCACGTGATCCCGGGAGGCCAGCTCGGGGACCACCCCGCCGTAACGGGCGTGGGTCTCGATCTGACTGTGCAGGCAGTGCGCGAGCAGCCCGCGGGCGCTGTCGTGGACGGCGACGCCGGTTTCGTCGCAGGAGGTCTCGATGCCGAGTACGCGCATGGCGGGGCGGTTCCGACAGATGGCCCGGCGCAACGGCCGGATTTTGCATTTACCCGGGGGCGCGTATACACTTACGCGCCTCGGCGAGCGCCGAATACCCGGCGTGAGGCCATACATTCTATCGTGAAAACCGATTCCTGGAAGGTGATCAGTACATGCCGCACGTAAAGGTTCGCGAGAACGAGCCCTTCGAGGTTGCTCTGCGTCGTTTCAAGCGCTCCTGCGAGAAGGCCGGTGTCCTCTCCGAGATCCGCCGGCGCGAGTCCTACGAGAAGCCGACGCAGGTGCGCAAGCGCAAGCAGGCCGCGGCGGTCAAGCGCCACATGAAGCGGATCCAGCGTGAGCAGCGCCGGATGCGGATGTACTAGCTCCGCGGAGACGCACTACGTGAGCGCCATCAAGACCGCGATCACCGATGCCGTCAAGCAGGCCATGCGCGCGGGCGACAAGCCCCGCGTCTCGGCACTGCGGATGGTGACCGCGGCGATCAAACAGCAGGAGGTCGACAGCCGGGCCGAGCTCTCGGATGCCGAGGTCCTGCAGGTGCTCTCGAAGATGGTCAAGCAGCGGCGTGAGGCCCTCGAGCAGTACGAGCAGGCTGGCCGCGACGACCTGGCCGCGAAGGAACGCAGCGAGCTCGAGATTATTGCCGAGTTCCTGCCCCAGCCGCTGTCGGACGCGGAGCTCGACGGGATGGTGGATGCCGCCATCGCCGAGACCGGTGCATCGGACGTCCGGTCGATGGGGCAGGTCATGGGCGTGCTCAAGCCCAGGGTTCAGGGCCGTGCCGACATGGGCGCGGTCAGTGCCCGGGTGAAGGCACGCCTTTCCGGTTAGGGCCATCACCGGTTCCCGCGCGCGCCGCGCCGCTGCCCGGGACCGGGGTGGGGCGCGAGTCCCAGGGTTCGTTCCGCTTCCATTCTTCCGTACGCCGGCGTGGCGGGTCCACGCGGTGCGCCCGCCCCGCGGGTTCGGGAGAATGGCCGGCGGGACGGTGCGGGCGTGAATCGACCACCGGCCCTGGCCGTTTCCGCGGCGGGCATCGGCCGATGATCGCCGAACGCCGCATCGGGCGGCGCGGAGGGCGCGATGGCCGGTCGCATACCCGACCAGTTCATTGACGAGTTGCTCGCGCGCGTCGACATCGTCGACGTGGTGGGCGAGCGCGTCCAGTTGAAGCGTGCCGGCGCGAATCACCACGCCCTCTGCCCGTTCCACAGCGAGAAGACCCCGTCCTTCACCGTCAGCCAGAGCAAGCAGTTCTACCACTGCTTTGGCTGTGGTGCGCACGGCACCGCCATCCGCTTCCTCATGGAGTACGACCGGATGGACTTCCGCGAGGCCGTGGCCTCGCTGGCCCAGATGGCGGGCATGGAGCTGCCGGAGTCGGCCCGCGAGGGTCCCGTGGAGAGCCACGAGCCGCTCTACCGCGTGCTTGAGCGGGCCGGCGAGTGCTACCGGCGGTGGCTGCGCCGTCATCCCGATCGCGACCGCGCCGTCGACTACCTCCGCCGCCGCGGTCTGAGCGGCGAGATCGCGGCGCGCTACGCGCTGGGCTTCGCACCGCCGGGCTGGGACAACCTCCTGCGCGAGCTCGGCGAGCGGGACAACCTTGCCCGGGCCGGGCTGCTGGTCGAGCGCGAGGGCGGCCGGGGGTACGACCGCTTCCGCGACCGCATCATGTTCCCCATCCGCGACCGCCGCGGCCGCATCATCGGCTTCGGCGGGCGGGTACTCGGCGACGGCGAGCCCAAGTACCTCAATTCCCCGGAGACCCCGGTCTTCCACAAGGGGCAGGGCCTGTACGGGCTCTACGAGGCGCTGGAGGCGGACCGCCACCCGCCGGACATCGTGGTGGTGGAGGGCTACATGGACGTGGTCGCGCTGGCCCAGTTCGGCATCACCCGCGCGGTGGCCACCCTGGGCACGTCCACCGGCACCCGCCAGGTGGAGCGGCTGTTCCGGGTCACCGGCGACCTGGTGTTCTGCTTCGACGGCGACGAGGCCGGGCGTCAGGCGGCCTGGCGGGCGCTGGAGTCGAGCCTGCCGGCGCTGCGCGAGGGTCGCCAGGTGCGGTTCCTGTTCCTGCCCGAGGGCGAGGACCCGGACAGCCTCGTGCGCCGCGACGGCCCGGAGGGCTTCGAGCGGCTGCTCGCCGATGCGGCGCCGCTGTCGGACTGGCTGTTCGAGCGGCTCACCGCCGAGGTCGACCTCGCCAGCATGGACGGCCGGGCGAGGCTGGTGGAGCGGGCCATTCCGTTGATACGGCGCCTGCCGCCGGATGTCTACCGGCGCATGATCGTCGATCGGCTCGCCGGCCTGGCGCGGCTGGAGCACGATTACCTGGAGGCGGTGATCGAGGGCCGGGAGTCGGCGCCGTCACGGACACCGTCGCGCCCGGCGCGGAGCACGCCGGAGGAGCCGGCGGTGCGGCGCACGCCGGTGCGTCTGGCGGTGGCGCTGCTGCTCCAGCGTCCGGCGCTCGGGGCCGGCGTGAGCGAGACGGATGCGGCGCTCGCCGACAGCGACCTCCCGGGGGCGCCGCTGCTCGCACAGCTGCTTGAAATCACGCGGGATGAACCGCACATCACCACAGGCGCGCTGCTGGAGCGTTTCCGCGACTCGGAGCACGAGGCGGCGCTCTGGCGGCTGGCGACGTGGGATCACCTGGTCCCGGAGGACGGCCTGGCGCAGGAGTTCGCCGATGCGCTCGGCCGGATCCGGGCATTGAGGAACGACAAGCGCCTGCAATACTTGAACGAGAGGTTGCAGAGCGGCGATCTGACCCGGGACGAATGGAACGAGTGGGTCGCGCTCAAACGCGGCTGACAGCAGCGGAGGCGGCAGACAGTTGTTATCCCGGCAATTCGGGCTATAATGCCCGGTTCAGTCGCGCTCGCAGCCGCTACCCCATATTCATCAAGCTGACATCAATTTACGAAATATGGCAAGCCAGGACCAGCAGTCACAGATTCGAGAGCTCATCGCCCGGGGCAAGGAGCAGGGGTTCCTGACCTATGCCGAGGTCAACGACCACCTGCCCGACGATATCGTCGACCCGGAGCAGATCGAGGATATCATCGGCATGATCAACGACATGGGCATCACTGTCCATGAGCAGGCGCCGGATAGCGATGAGCTGCTGCTGAGCGACACCGCGGTCACCACGGACGAGGACGAGGCCGAGGAAGCGGCGGCGGCGCTCGCGTCGGTGGACGCGGAGTTCGGGCGGACCACCGATCCGGTGCGCATGTACATGCGCGAGATGGGCACGGTGGAGCTGCTCACCCGCGAGGGCGAGATCATGCTCGCCAAGCGGATCGAGGAGGGGCTCGACCAGGTCCTGCGCGCCATCGCCTACTACCCGGAGTCCGCACGCAGCCTGGTGGGGCTCTACGAGGCCGTGCAGGCCGGCGAGGTGCGGCTCTCGGACGTGATCGGCGGCTTCCGCGACAACCCCGATGGCGAGGACTCGGCGGGCGCGGAGTCCGCGTCCTCCGCCTCCGCGGACAGCGACGAGGATGACGACGAGGAGGCCAGCGCCGGCGACAACGGGCCCGACCCGGAGCGTGCCGCGCAGATCTTCAACCGCATCTATGAGCTGCACCAGGAGCTCATGGAGTGCCTGGACGCCGGCAACCGCGAGAACCCGCGGGTGGACGAGATCCGCGAGGAGCTGGCGACGCTGTTCCTGTCGGTGAAGTTCGTGCCCAAGGTCGTCGAGCGCCTTGCCGACAACCTGCGCAAGACCGTCGAGCGCATCCGCGGCAAGGAGCGCGAGGTCATGCGCGTGGCGGTCAAGCGCGCCGGCATGCCGCGCAAGCAGTTCATCAAGAGCTTCCCCGGCCGCGAGACGGACATGGGCTGGGTGGACGAGGAGATCGCCGCCGGCAAGGCGCACTCGGACAAGCTCGCCGATCACCGCGACGCGCTGATCGAGGCGCAGTACGCGCTGGCGACGATCCGCGAGAACACCGGCCTGCCCATCGCGGAGATCAAGGAGATCAACCGCCGGATGTCCATCGGCGAGGCCAAGGCCCGCCGGGCGAAGAAGGAGATGGTCGAGGCCAACCTGCGCCTGGTGATCTCCATCGCCAAGAAGTACACGAACCGCGGCCTGCAGTTCCTGGACCTCATCCAGGAGGGCAACATCGGCCTGATGAAGGCCGTGGACAAGTTCGAGTACCGGCGCGGCTACAAGTTCTCGACCTACGCCACCTGGTGGATCCGTCAGGCCATCACCCGCTCCATCGCGGACCAGGCCCGGACCATCCGCATCCCGGTGCACATGATCGAGACCATCAACAAGCTCAACCGCGTCTCGCGGCAGATGCTCCAGGAGATGGGCCGCGAGCCGCAGCCCGAGGAGCTCGCCGAGCGCATGGAGATGCCGGAGGACAAGGTCCGCAAGGTGCTCAAGATCGCCAAGGAGCCGATCTCCATGGAGACGCCCATCGGTGACGACGAGGACTCGCACCTGGGCGATTTCATCGAGGACATCAACGTGATGTCGCCGGTGGACTCGGCCACCCGCGAGGGCCTGAAGGAGTCGGTGCGCGGCGTGCTCGGCGGCCTGACGCCCCGCGAGGCCAAGGTCCTGCGCATGCGTTTCGGCATCGACATGAACACCGACCACACCCTCGAGGAGGTCGGCAAGCAGTTCGACGTCACCCGCGAGCGCATCCGCCAGATCGAGGCCAAGGCCCTGCGCAAGCTCCGCCACCCGACCCGCTCGGAGTCGCTGCGCAGCTTCCTCGACGAGCAGTAACGCCCCACTCCCGCGGCGGCCTTCCCGGAGGCCGCCGCGCGGCGTTCCGGCCCCGTGCCCGGCCTATGCCCGCCCGCCGGTCTCCGGCGTCTCTACCGTATCCCCGTCTCGCGGCGTATACAGACAGGCGACCTCGCTGGTGCCGTTTACCCGTACCCGGCAGCGCTGGCACTGGCCGATCGCGCAGAAGAAGTCCGGGGCCCCGTCCGCCGTGGCGAGCAGACCGGCCAGCAGGCTGCGCCCCGCGGGCAGGTGCCTGAGGGCGCCGTCGACCGTGACCTCGATCGCCGTCTCCGGGGTGTCGATGAACCGGAACCCTCGCTCGCTCATACCGTGAAACGCTCCGGGTGCAGTGCCCCGTCGTAGGGGTGGGTGACGCCGGCGGCGATGAGGTCCGCCACCAGCTCGCCGGTGACCGGCGCGAGGCCGTGGCCCGCACCCTCGTGGCCGGTGGCCACCACGATCCGGCCGTCCGGGTCCACCGGGCCGATGATCGGCAGCCCGTCGGGCGAGAACGGTCGCAGCCCGGCATAGGCGCGGAGCACCCGGAGGCGGGCGAGGTCCGGCACGATGCCGATGCAGTCCGCCATCACCCGCCGCAGGGTGTCGGTGCTGACGCTGCGGTCGAAGCCGGCGAACTCCCGGGAGCTGCCGCAGAGGATGGTGCCGCTGCGCGTGGACTCGATGATTGCCGCCGTCTGCACCGCGGCGTCGTCGCCGCTGGTGTCCTCGGCGGTGGCGTTGTAGCCGAAATCCGCGATCTTGGAGTTGACCTCGACGTCACCGCGCTCGAGCACGCAGATATGGCCCTTGCGCGGGCGCACCGGGACCGACAGCCCCAGGGGCTCGAGGAGCTCGTTGCTCCACACGCCGGTGGCGAGGACCACGTGCCCCGCGCTCCAGGTGTCGCCGTTGGCGAAGCGGACGGTCACGGCGTCGGCGCCGGGTTCCAGCGCGGTGATCTCGTCGTAGAAGCGGTAGGGCACGTTCGCCTCGCTGAGGCTGCGCGCGATCTGGTAGCAGGCGAGCATGGGCTGGACCTGCGCATCCCGCGGCCAGTGGCCGATGGCGCTGGTGTCCGGTCCCAGGTGCGGCTCGTAGCGCTCCCAGCCGGCATCGACGAACTCGCAGGTCACCCCTGCCGTCTGGTGGCCGGCCACGTGCTCCGCGAGCGCCTCGGCCTGGTCCGCGCCGCGGGCGACCACGGTAGAGCCCTTGGGGTCGTACTCGCAGTGGTTGCCGTGGCGCGCGGCGAAGTCCGACCACAGCACGAGGCTGCGCTCGGAGAGGGTGAGCATCACGCCGCCGGACTTGTCCGAGGACAGCAGGTTGCCGTCGCTGCTGCGCGAGGTCCCGGGGGCGAGCCCGCCCCGGTCCGCCACGGCGACGGACAGACCGCGCTCGTGCAGCGCCAGCGCGGTGAAGCTGCCGATGATCCCAGTGCCGATAACGATGCAATCAACCGCCACGGGCGAACTCCCCGGCCCCGACCGGCCGCGTTAGGGTGCGCTGGTTGAGCGCGCTGCGCGGTACCGCCCCGGCCTGCTCGATGGCCCGGCCGACCTGGGGCTCGCAGTAGCGGCCCTGGCAGGGGCCCATGCCGCAGCGGGTCACCACCTTGATGGAGGAGAGGTCCGTCAGACCGAGGGACACGGCCTCGTCGACGCGGGCCAGGGGCACCGACTCGCAGGCGCACACCGTCGCCGCCGCCGGCGGCACCGGTTCCCGGGCGCGCATCCGTGTCTCCAGGGCCTCGCCGAAACGCGCGTACAGCGCCCGCCACCGGAGCAGCCGGCGTGCCCGGCCGGTATCGATGCGTTTGCCGGCGTCGCCGAGCAGCGCCAGCGCGGCGAGCTCGCCGGAGACCCGGGCGTGGCGCCAGCCGCGTACGCCCTGGCCTTCGCCGCAGACGAGCACGTTGGCCACGGAGCTGCGCCCCCACTCGTCCGTCTCGGCGACGAAGTAACCGCCCGGGGCGTGCCAGCGCAGGCGGCAGCCCGCGGTGCGCGGGAGCTGGCTCTGGGCGATGAAGGCGTCAGTCAGCCCGAGGCGGTCGAAGGCGAGGCGCCGGCCATCGTCCAGGCGCAGGCGTCCGTTCTCCACCGCCGCCGCTCCCCGCCCGCGCAGCACGGTGACGCCGTGCCGGGCGAGGGTGGTGCGGTCGCGGGCGAACTCCACCGCGTTGCCCGGGATCGCCGCGCCCGCGGGGGCGAGCCGGGCGTAGTCCCAAAGGCCAAGACGGTCGATCACCGCGGAGACCCGCGCGCCGGCGCGGCACAGGCCGGCGGCGGCGACGTACAGGAACGGCCCGGCACCGGCGACGACGACGTCGCCGGTGGGCACCGCGCCGTGGCCCTTGAGCAGGGCCTGGAGCGCGCCGGCGCTGGTCACCCCCGGTGCCGGCGTGCCCGGGACTGGGGCGTGCAGGTCGTAGGCCCCGCAGGCGAGCACCACGGCGTCGAACCGGGCCTCCCGTACCGCGCCGGTGGCGCCCTCGCGCCAGGTCACCCGGCCGTCGCCGGTCACGCCGAGGACGGCGGCACCGCAGATCAGCGCGTCGCCGAGGCGCTGCTCGAGCGCCGTCGCCGGCGCGTCACGGCGCACGCGGGTGATGTTCCCGCCGCTGCGCGGCTGCTCGTCGAACGCGGTCACCGTCCAGCCGGCGTCGAGCAGCCGCGCAGCGGCGCTCCCGCCGGCCGGGCCGGTGCCGACGATGGCGATGTGGCGGGTCGCGCTCATTCGGCCCCGCCGAGGTAGGCCTGGATGATGCGCTCGTCGGCGCGCAGCTCCTCGCCGCTGCCCTGCATGCGTACCTGCCCGTTCTCCAGCACGTAGCCGTAGTGGGCGAGCCGCAGCGCGAGCCGGGCGTTCTGCTCCACGAGCAGGATGGTCACACCGGTCTCGTTGAGACGTTTGACGATGCGCATGGTATCGGTCACCAGCTTCGGCGCCAGTCCCATGGAGGGCTCGTCGAGGAGCAGCACCTCGGGGCCGTGCATGAGCGCGCGGCCGATGGCGAGCATCTGCTGCTCGCCGCCGGAGAGCAGCGAGGCGTCCTGGTGGCGGCGCTCGGCCATCCGCGGGAACAGCTCGAAGACGTGGGCCATGCGCTCGGCGCGCACGTGGGCGTCACGTACCGTGAATGCGCCGAGCTCCAGGTTCTCCTTCACCGACAGGCCCTTGAGCACGTGCCGGCCCTCCGGCACGTGGACCACGCCCAGCCGGGCGATGGTGTGTGCGGCCAGGGAGGTGATGGGCTTGCCCTGGAGCTGGACCTCGCCGGCCGCGGCGCGCACCAGCCCGGAGATGGTCTTGAGCGTCGTGGTCTTGCCCGCGCCGTTGCTGCCGAGCAGGGCGACGATCTGGCCCTTGCGGACCTCCAGGGTGACGCCGTGCAGGGCCTGGATCTTGCCGTAGAAGGACTCGATATCGCGGACGCTGAGTACGGTCTCGCTCATGTCAGCTCCAGTTCGTCTTCGTCCTGGCCCAGATAGGCCTCGATCACCGCCGGGTCGTTCTGGATGGTCTCGGCGTTGCCCTCGGCGATGATGCGCCCGTGGTCGAGCACGCTGATGTGCTCGGAGACCTCCATGACCAGGCCCATGTCGTGCTCGATGAGCAGCACCGCCACCCCGCGCTCGTCGCGGATGCGGCGGATCAGCCGCACGAGCTCGGTCTTCTCGCTGCTGTTCAGCCCGGCGGCGGGCTCGTCGAGCAGCAACAGCCGGGGCTGTGTGGCCAGGGCGCGGGCGATCTCGACCAGGCGCTGGTGGCCGTAGGCGAGGTTGGTGGCGATGCGGTCGGCCTCGTCGGCGATGCCGACGAACTCGAGGCACTCCTCGCAGATCTCGCGCACCCGGCGTTCCTCCGCGCGCTGGGAGGGCAGGCCGAGGATCGCGGAGAACGCCCCGGCGCGGCTGCGGCAGTGCTGGCCGGCCATCACGTTGTCGAGCACGGACATCTCGCGGAACAGGCGCACGTTCTGGAACGTGCGCGCGATCCCGAGCCTGGTCACGGCATGGGGTTTGCGCTTGAGCAGTTCCTCGCCGCCGAAGGTGATCGAGCCCTGCTGGGGGCGGTAGAAGCCGGTGATGCAGTTGAACAGTGACGTCTTGCCCGCCCCGTTCGGGCCGATGAGGCTCGCCACGCTGTTCTCCTCGACACCGAAGCGGATGTTCTCGAGCACGGTGTTGCCTGCGAAGCGCAGGACCACGTCGTCGAGCTGCAAGAGCATGGTGGTCTCCCTACGAACGCCGTCCCGGCCAGATACCGCTGGGCCGGAAGAGCATGATGAGCAGAAGGATCACGGCGAAGACCAGCAGCCGCAGCGAACCGATGTCGCGCAGCAGCTCGGGGCCGAGGATGACGATGAACGCGCCCAGGATGACCCCGGGGATCTTGCCCATGCCGCCGAGGATCACCGCCATGAGCACCAGCACGGACTGCTGAAAGCTGAAGCTCTGCGGCGAGATCGCCCCGAGGTTGGCCGCGAAGAACACCCCGCCTATGGCGCCGAAGACCGCCCCGGTGATGTAGGCGGCGAGCTTGACGCGCACGCGATTGATGCCCATGGCCTCGGCGGCGTCCTCGTCGTGGCGCACGTACAGCCAGGCCCGGCCCAGGCGCGAGTGCAGCAGCCGCTGTGCGGCGATGACCGCGAGCACCGCGAGGGCCGCGAAGATGTAGTAGTAGGTGGTCGGGCCGGTCAGGGTATAGCCGAACACGCTCGGCGAGGGGATGCCCGTCAGGCCGCTGGCCTGGCCGGTGATCTCCAGGTTGCGCGCGCCGATGCGCACGATCTCCCCGAAGCCCAGGGTGACGATGGCGAGATAGTCGCTGCGCAGCCGCAGCGTCGGTCCGCCGATGATCACCCCCGCGATCGCCGCCGCGCACAGGGCGAAGGGGATCGTCAGCCAGAAGTTGAAGCCGAACTGCTGGGTGAGTATGCCCGTGGTGTAGGCCCCCACCGCGAAGAACGCGGCGTAGCCGAGGTCGAGCAGTCCCGCGAAGCCCACGACCACGTTCAGCCCCAGCGCGAGGATGACGTAGAGGAGGGCGTTGGTGAGGATCACCGTGCCGTAGCGGCCCACGACGGGCGGGGCGAGCAGCAGCAGCGCGATGATCACCGCGTACAGCGCCCAGCGCCGCCGCGGGTCGTCGAAGGCCGCGTACAGGCGCTCGATGGCGCCCGGTGCCGGCCGGGTCGTGACCTTGTTCGTCGCCATGATTACATCCGCTCCACTTCGGACTTGCCGAGAAGCCCCGTGGGTTTGAACACCAGCACCAGGATGAGCACGCCGAAGGTGAACACGTCCTTCCATTCACCGCCGATATGCGGGATCTGGGTGGCGAACGCCTCGAGCAGGCCGAGTATGAGGCCGCCGAGCATGGCGCCGGTGATGCTGCCGATGCCGCCGATGACCGCGGCGGTGAAGGCCTTCAGGCCGATGAGAAAGCCCATGAAGTACCAGATGCGGCCGTACTGCACGCCGGCCATCACGCCGGCCGCTGCCGCCAGTGCCGAGCCGGCGAAGAAGGTCACGGCGATGACGCGCTGGACGTTGATGCCCATCAGCCGGCACATGTCCTTGTCCAGGGAGACGGCGCGCATGGCCTTGCCGTACATCGTGCGCGAGACGAACAGCTCCAGGCCGATCATGAGCACGATCGCGGAGGCCACGAGCACGATCTGGGTGTAGTTGACGAATACCGCCCCGAGCGAGACGCCGCCGAAGCCGAGGTCCGTGCGGAAGGCGGTGACCTGGCCGTCGGTGAGCGCGAGCGCGGCGTTCTGCAGCACGAGGGAGACGGCGAGCGCGGTGATCAGTATGGACAGCCTGGGCGCGGAGAGCATCGGGCGGTAGGCCACCTGCTCGATCACCACGCCGAGGAAGCCCACCGCGATCATGGCGACGAACATCGCCACGAATATCCCCATCCAGCCGGCACCGATGGTGCCCGAGACGAGGGAGAGCGCGCCGAAGCCGACGAACGCGCCGACCATGTAGATATCGCCGTGGGCGAAGTTGAGCAGTTTGATGACGCCGAAGATCATGGTGTAGCCCAGCGCCACCAGGGCATAGAACGACCCCAGCACCAGGCCGTTGACCAGCTGCTGGATGAGTATGTCGGTCAGTGACATGGAAAACGGTCTCCCGGCGGATTCCGGTAGGGGCCGGCGGGGCGGGTGCCCCGCCGGCCGTTGGGGCAACGGTTACTTGGAATGCAGGGTCCAGCCGCCCTGCTCACCCTTGAGGATGATGAAGTTGGAACGCGCCAGCGTGTTCTTGTCCGTGAACGAGATCGGGCCGGTGAGCCAGGCCTCGCCGTCCGCCGAGGCGAGTGCGTCGATCACCGCGTCCGGGTCGGTGGAGCCGGCCTTCTCGATGGCCCAGCCGAGCAGCTTCATGCCGTCGTAGGACAGGGTCGAGTACGGTCCCGGGCTGCGGCCCTTGTACTTGTTGCCGTAGGACTCGATGAACTGCTTCGCCTCGGGGAGGAACTCCGCGATCGGGTTGGAGAAGCAGTACACGCCGTCGGCCGCGCGGCCGGCGATCTCGAAGAGCTTCGGCGAGTTGGAGCCGTCGCCCACCGCGATGATGCCCTGGTAGCCGCCCTGGCGGAGCTGGCGGATGAGCAGGCCGCCGTCGGCGTAGTAGGCGGTCCAGAACACCGCGTCCGCGCCCTCGGAGCGGATCTTGGTCACCAGCGAGCTGAAGCTCTGCTCGCCCTTGCTCACCGTCTCCTGCACGGTGACCTCGAGGCCGGCCTTCTTCCACTCCTTCGCGGTCAGGTTGGCGAGGTCCTGGGAATAGGCGTCGCCCTGGTCGACGATCGCCAGCGTCTTCGCGCCCTGGCTCTTGAAGAAGTCCACCGCCTTGCGCACCTGGTCGTAGCCGGTGGAGTTGATCATGAAGGCGTTGCCCGGGTTCGCCGGGATGAGCTTGGTCGAGTTGGCCGCGGTGATGACGAACGGGATGTTGGCATCGCCGTAGGTCTTCAGCGTCGGCAGGGTGGCGCCGGAGCAGTAGCCGCCGACCACACCGGCGACGTCGGCGGAGGCGAGCTTGCTCGCCGCGTTCACCGACTGCTGCGGGTCACAGGCGGAGTCGCCGACAAGGATCTCCACCTGACGGCCGAGCAGGCCGCCGTCGGCGTTGATCTCGTCGACCGCGATCTGGATCGCGTTCTTCATGTCGACGCCGTAAGTGGCCTCGGAACCGGTGGTGGGCACCTGGACGCCCACGGTGATCGGCTCCTGGGCATGGCCGGCACCGCTCGCGGCCAGCGCGATGGTCGCCGCCGCGGCGAGATGGGTGAGACGTTTGGACATAGTGCTCTCTCCGTTAACGCGTTGTAGAGCCGTTGCAACAGGGGTGGCCTGTCGTGCCACCGCGTAAAGGTCCCCGGTGGCTGTCCGGGGACGCAATCCGGCCGGCGTCCGCACGGCGGTGGCCGCCGGCGCCGGTGTTCACGGGGGTGGGGCTGCCGGAGAGGGCGAGGCGGGGATCGTTTATGATGACCGGGCACGCTCCGCGGCCCGGGCGGGAGATCGGTGCTCCCCTGTGCTGTCCCCGTTCCATGATTGTCGGCCCCTCCTCCGCCACGGCGCAGAGCCGTGGTTATCATGCTTATTGGTATATTTTATACAATTCAAGGCTGCCAGCCGCAAGCCTGTCGCGGCAGGTGGATGGCCGGCTCCCCCGCTCCGGGGGCGATGGCCCGACGTCCGGAGCGCTTTGCGGGGGAAGCCGCGATCCTGGTCTCCGGGCGGGGGGAGCGTCCCCGTCGCACCCGCCCGCTTCAGCGATCCTGATATTTACCACGTCCGTGGTCCCGTCGGCGAGTGTCCCCGGCGGTACGGGTGCGCCCGGGCCCGTGGCGGGCACCGTGTCCGCACGTGCCGCTGTCACCGCCGGGCAGGCGTGTCCGCTGCGGTCATCGCCCGGCCACTGGCGATCGCGCCCCTGGACGGGTGTGTCCGTCTGCGGTGCCCGGGTGGTGACGGTGATGCGCAAGCCGCTACTCCTCGTGCGTGTTCTCGCCGCTGCCCCGGCGTTCTGCAAGAAAGGCTAGCAGATCGTCGCGGGCGGCCAGGACGTGCTCGTTGAGCAGGCGGCTGGCCTCGATGACATCGCGGTCCGCGCACAGGTTGACCAGCCGGTTGTGCTCCTCGCGCGCGCGCTCGTTCGTGCGCTGCGTGAGCTTGAGCTGCAGGCGCAGGTAGCGGTCTGCGTTGCGGTGGAGGTTGCGCACGATGGACAGGGCTCGGGGACGCTCCGCGGGTTCGTAGAGCACGGCGTGAAGCTCCCAGTTGAGCTGGCCCCAGTCCCGCTCCTGTGAGCCGCGGGAGAGCATCTCGTCGAAGGTGGCGAGAATCTCGCGCGCACGCTCGATGTGATGGGTCTCCAGGCGCGGGATGGCGCGCTGGAGCAGGTCGACCTCGATGAGTGCACGCAGGTCGAAGAGCTCGCGTATCTCGTCGAGCGACAGCGCCGTGACCGTGTAGCCCTTGTGGGCGGAGAGGGTCACCAGCCCCTCTCCCTCGAGCTGGAGCAGGGCCTCGCGCACGGGGATGCGGCTGACGCCGAACTCAGCCGCCAGGGTATCCTGGCGCAGCTGCTCCCCCTCCGGGATGTCGAGATTGAGGATGCGCTCGCGCAGCTCGTCGGTCAGCGCGGCGGACATCGTCTGGCGTTTGAGTCCCGTGCTCGCCATAGGCCCTTTCATCGTCCTTGCGTCCCCGGGGTTCGATATATATTTTATACAATATACGTCGCTCGGCGGAAGACGCAAACCATCCGCCTCAACCCAACACCTCCTGGAGGAGCAAGTCCATGAAGGTCGACTGGCGCGGCATCTACCCGGCCGCCACCACGCAGATGAAGGCCGACGGGTCCCTGGACCTGGAGGCGAATCAGAAGATGGTCGAGCAGATGATCGATGACGGCGTTCACGGCCTGGTCATGCTCGGCAGTGTCGGTGAGAACACCTCGCTGAGCGCGGAGGAGAAGCGCCGCGTGATCGCCTCCACCGTCGAGGTCGTCAACGGCCGCGTGCCGGTGATCTCCGGCGTGGCGGAGTACACCACCGCCCTTGCGCAGGAGTATGCCCGTGACGTGGAGAAGCTCGGCGCCGACGGCCTGATGGCGCTGCCGGCGATGGTCTACAAGGCCGACCAGCGCGAGGTAGTCGCCCACATCCGCGCCACCGCGGAGGCCGCGAACCTGCCGGTGCAGATCTACAACAACCCCGGGGTGTACGGCATCGACATCAAGCCCGATGCGCTGGTGGAGCTCGCCCGGAGCACGAAGAACGTGGTCGCGGTGAAGGAGTCCTCCGAGGACCCGCGCCGTGTCACCGACATCATCAACATCGATCCGGACGCGCTCGCGCTCATGTCCGGCGTCGACGACGTGGCCATGGAGTGCATGATCCTGGGCTGCCAGGGCTGGGTCTCCGGCTTCGCCAACGTCTTCCCGGCGGAGAGCGTCGCCATCTACGATCACCTGCAGGCCGGGCGGATCGAGAAGGCCCGCGAGATCTACCGCTGGATGATGCCGGCGCTGCACATGGACGTTCACCCCAAGCTGGTGCAGATGATCAAGCTCTCCGAGCAGGTGGCCGGCCGCGGCAGCGAGACCGTGCGGGCCCCGCGCCTGCGCCTGGAGGGCGAGGAGCGGGAGTACGTGGTCTCCACCATCGAGCGGCTGCTGGCCAACCGGCCGTCCATCGACTGAGCGCGCCCGCGCCGCGGTGACGCGCCATGTGTCCGAAGGCCCTGACTCAGGCGGGTCAGGGCATTAGCATGGCGGTACCGGCGTTATGTCCTTCCGTCATCAGGGGCCGCCCGCCGGGCGGCCCCGCACGTTGTCAGGAGTTCCTGCCCATGGCCCGACATACCTTCATGTGCGTGGACGCGCACACCTGCGGCAACCCGGTGCGCGTGGTCGCCGGCGGCGGCCCGCCGCTGAAGGGCGCCTCGCTGTCCGAGTACCGGCAGCACTTCCTCGCCGAGTACGACTGGATCCGCCAGGGCCTGATGTTCGAGCCCCGCGGCCACGACATGATGTCCGGCTCGATCCTCTACCCGCCGCTGCGCGAGGACTGCGATCTGGGTGTGCTGTTCATCGAGACCTCCGGCTGTCTGCCCATGTGCGGGCACGGCACCATCGGCACGGTCACGGTGGCCCTGGAGGAGGGTTTCGTCACGCCGTCGCAGCCCGGGCGGCTGAACCTCGAGACTCCGGCGGGATTCGTCGGCGTCGAGTACGAGAGCGACGGCCGCTATGTCGAGCGCGTGCGGCTGTTCAACGTCGGCGCCTACCTCGCCGCCACGGACGTGGCCGTCGAGGTGCCGGGTTTCGGCGAGCTCACCTGCGACATCGCCTACGGCGGCAATTACTATGCGATCTTCGATCCCCAGCCCGGCTTCGAGGGGCTGGACGCGCTGAGCGTGGACGAGATCCTCCGCCTCTCGCCCGTGGTGCGCGAGCGCCTCAACGCCATCATCGAGCCGGTGCACCCGGACAACCCGACCATCCGCGGGGTCAGCCACGTCATGTGGACCGGTCCTGCCCGCGAGGCGGGTGCCGATGCCCGCAACGCCGTGTTCTACGGCGAGCGCGCCATCGACCGCTCCCCCTGCGGCACGGGCACCTCGGCGCGCATGGCCCAGCTCTATGGCCGGGGCCGCCTTGGCGTGGGCGATACCTTCGTCCACGAGAGCATCATCGGCAGCCTTTTCGAGGGCCGGATCGAGTCCCGGACCCGGGTCGGCGAGCACGACGGCATCATGCCGAGTATCGCCGGCTGGGCCCGGATCACCGGCTACAACACCCTGTTCATCGACGACCGCGACCCCTTCGCCCACGGCTTTACGGTGAAGTAGGTCCGCCAGGAGGCACGCAATGCAGATCAATCCCGATCACGTCATCGCCAGCCGCCACGAGGCAGACGGCAGTCAGCCGCTGCAGGCTGTGAACGCCGCCAGCGGCGAGGCGCTGGCGCCGGTCTTCCACGAGGCCACCACGGACGCCGTGGACCGCGCCTGCCGCGCCGCGGCCGAGGCCGCCCCGGCCTGGCGGGCGCTGAGCCTGGAGCGCCGGGCGGCGTTCCTGGAGACGGTGGCCGAGGAGCTGGACGCCTCGGTGGAGGCGTTCGTCGAGCGTGCGCCCGCAGAGACCGGTCTGCCCGAGGCGCGTATCCGCGGCGAGCTCGGCCGCACTTCCGGGCAGCTCCGGCTGTTCGCCACGGTGGTGCGTGCCGGTGATTTCCTCGGTGCACGCATCGATCACGGCGATCCCGACCGCAGCCCGGCGCCGAAGCCCGACGTCCGCTCCTGCCTGGTGCCGCTGGGCCCGGTGGCGGTGTTCGGTGCCAGCAACTTCCCGCTGGCGTTTTCCACCACCGGCGGCGATACCGCCTCGGCCTGGGCCGCGGGCTGCCCCGTGGTGGTCAAGGGGCATCCCGGCCATCCGGGGACCGCGGCGATCACCGCGGAGGCGGTGATGCGCGCGGTGGCGCGCTGCGAGGTTCCGCCGGGGGTGTTCTCGCTGCTCCACGGCGGTGGCCATGAGCTCGGCGGTGCGCTGGTGCAGCACCCGGCGATCAAGGCGGTGGGCTTCACCGGCTCCTTCGGCGGCGGCACGGCGCTGGCGCGGCTGGCCGCAACGCGCCCGGAACCGATCCCGGTGTACGCCGAGATGGGCAGCGTGAACCCGATGTTCGTGATGCCGGCCGCGGCGGCGGAGCGGGCCGAGTCCCTGGGTAGCGGGCTTGCGGGTTCCGTCGGGCTCGGCTGCGGACAGTTTTGCACCAACCCGGGGCTGGTCTTCGGTGTCGCCGGTGATGACTTCGAGCGCTTCGTCAAGGCGGCCGGGGACGCGGTCGCCGGTGCCGCGCCGGGCGTGATGCTCCACGGCGGGATCCTGGAGGCCTACGAGGCCGGCGTGCGCCGCCTGGAGTCGGTGCCCGGGGTGACGGAGGTCGCTTGCGGCGAGTCGGGTGACGGGCGCGCCAGCGTGCGGCTGTTCCGTACCGACTACGAGACCTTCCGTGCCAACCCGCAGCTCGCCGAGGAGGTCTTCGGCCCGGTGTCGCTGCTGGTGACGGTGGATTCCGAGGCGGACCTGAGCGTGGCCGCCCTGGGCCTGCCGGGCCAGCTGACGGCGACCATCCAGGCCACCGATGCCGAGCTGGTGGATCACGCGGAGCTGGTGGCGGCGCTGGAGGCGCGGGCCGGCCGGGTGCTGGTCAACGGTTTCCCCACGGGCGTGGAGGTCAGCCACTCCATGGTCCACGGCGGGCCGTATCCGGCGACCACGGATTCGCGCACCACCTCGGTGGGTACACGGGCGATCGAGCGCTTCCTGCGCCCGGTGTGCTACCAGGACTTCCCGGCAGGGGCGCTGCCCGAGGCGCTGCGCGACGACAATCCGCTCGGCCTGCGGCGGTTCGTCGACGGTCAGTGGCAGTCCTGAGGGTGTCGAAGCCGGGCGGCGGACGCCGCCCGGCGCCCGGGGTTACTCGGGCTTGAGCACGACCTGTCCGTCCGAGGACTGGGCCAGGCGGTAGGGCGTCGCGCTGCACGCGAAACGCTTGATGATGCGGTTCGCCTCGCGGCGGATCTCGTTCGATGGCCCGCGGATGACGATTTCCTTGCCACGGTATTCCACACGGCAGCTCTCTTGCTGAGTCGCCGGCATGGCTACCTCCTGCCGCAGATTCTCGTCTGCCTGTTGAACACTCACGCCCGATCGTTCGGGCCCGGACCCCGCGTGCGCCATGGCAATGCCGCAGCGCATCAAGGCGCCAGAGTGTGCGACTAAAACGCGGGCGCGTAAACCCCCGTGTCACAATCGTGGGCGGCGGGGCTCATTCCAGGCGTACGCAGTTGCGCCCGTCGGCCTTCGCGCGGTAGAGGGCCTGGTCCGCGCGGGCGACGAGGGTGTGCTCGTCGTCCTCCTCGCCGAGCGCGGCGACCCCGAAGCTTGCCGAGCACCGTCCGATCTCCGGGATCGGGGTGCGTGCGAGCTGCTCGCGCAGATGTCCGGCGAGGGTGCAGGCACCGTCCAGGCCCGTGCGCGGGCACACGATGATGAACTCCTCGCCGCCCCAGCGGCCCAGGTGGTCGCCGGCGAGGTGGCCGTGGGCGTCGTTGATGGCCTTGAAGTGGTCGATGTCGAGGAAGATAACGGCGAGCTGCTCACCGGCGGCCCGGGCGCCGGCGACGGCGGCGCGGAGCTCGCCCTCGATGGCGTCGCGGTTGGCGAGGCCGGTGAGTGCGTCCGTGCTGGCGCGGCGGTCGAGGCCGCGGATGCGGGCGTGGGTGCTGCCGAGCAGCGCGTTGTAGTGGGTGCTCAGCATCTGCAGCTCGTGGACGTGCCGGCCCGGGCCGTGCAGCCGGATCGGCCGGCCGCGCTCGATGGCCGCGACGGCGTGGTGCAGCGGTCGGACCAGGGCGTTGCGGGCCGCCAGGTAGGCGAGCAGGATAACCACGAGGGCGGCCGCGCCGGCGAGCCCCAGGGCGATGGTGAAGCGCTTCTGGGCCGCGCCGGCGATGTCCGCGGTGAGGTCCACCTCGGCGAGTATGTGTGTGGTCAGCGATTCGCCGTAGGGGATGTCGGCGACGTAGATCAGGTAACGCCGGTCGCCGTCTTCGGTGGCGGTCACCGCCGGCTTGCCGCTGGCAATGACCTCGCGAATACGTGCCATGCGCTGTTCCCGCTCCCCGCCCCGGGCGAGCAGTCTCGCCTTTCCGTCCGGGTCCGTGCCGCTCTGCCAGGGTTCGCGCAGGCTCAGCAGCAGGTGGTCCCAGAGCAGGAAGTACAGTCGCGCGGAGTAGGCGTCGTTGCCCTCGGCGGTACCCTGCAGACGGTTGAAGAAGCGGTCGATGGCCGGATCGGAGAAGCCGAGCTCGAGGCTGTAGCCGTCGTCACCCAGGGGTGAGTAGCTGTAGACGCGGAAACGCCGGGACACCGCCTCCAGCGTCGGCGGGCTGATCAGGGTATCGTCCTGCTGGTGGGCCCGCTCGAGGTAGTACTGGCCGTCCCGAAGCGCAGGCTGGTTGAAGTCCAGTCCGCGGTCCGGGGGGTAGGTGGTGTGGGTGACGTGCCAGTCCGGCGAGATCACGTAGATGTCCACCCGGTGCCCGGCAGCCCGCGACAGCGTCTCCTGCAGCGGCCCGAGGTCGGCGTCGCGGCCATGCTTGCGCAGCCATTCCCGGGCCCTGCGGTGCAGGGCAAGGAAGGTGTCGTGGCGGTCCTCGAGCCGGCGCTCCAGTGCGCCGTAGGCGCCGCGCAGCTCACCGCGTATGCCCGCGAACAGCGCCTTCTCCGTCACCGTTTCCAGCTTCTGCGCCTGGTCGAGCACGTACAGTGACGAGCCGGCGAGGATGACGCCCAGCGCGGTCACCAGACCGACCAGGCCCATGAGCAGCAGGCGATGGGTCTGCAAGGCACGCATAGGCGTTGTCCCGGGGCTGAGGCGGCGGCGTGTCGATGTATCGTTGTGGGTGCCGCTCCCGCGGCATCATCCGGTATCTCGGGGAACGGAACAACCCCGGGCGGGGTGTCGTGCAGGGACAGGACGGGTTCCAGGCAGGGGCAGGGCCGCGGCCCGGGCGGTACCGCCCGGGCCGGGATCCGGACACGTCAGTCGCTGAAGTGCGCGCGCACGGCCTCGATGCCGGGGGTACCGTCGGGCGTGCGGACGCCGTCCACCCACTGCCCGACGAGGTCCATGTTCTCGCGGATCCAGGTGGTGGCGACCTCGTCCACCGGCTGGTCCTGGCGGTTGTAGCGGTCGATCCAAAGGCTCTGGGCGTCCGTGGGCACGTTGAACTGCCGCAGGAAGCGCGCCGGCTGGGCGTGATCCCCGGGCCAGCCCGTGGCGACGATGGTGTAGACCGTGGTCTTCATGCCGGCGAGCCTGCCTTCGGGGTCGGCCTCCAGGAAGCGGATGTCGTAGGCGATGTCCATCCAGTGCGGCTTCCAGCCGTGGAAGACGATGGCCTCCTTGCGGCCGGTCTTGCGCTTCACCTGGGCGAGCATGCCCGCGACGCTGCTCGGCACGACGCTCCAGTCGCCGAGCCCCATGTAGTCGTCCTTGACCGCGTCCTGGAAGGCGCGGGTCATGGCCGCCCCGGAGCCGATCGCGTAGATCTTGTGGTTGAAGGCGTCGCCGTTGGCGACCAAGTCCTCTACGCTGTGGATGCCCTGCTCGTAGACATAGGACGGCACGGCCAGCCCCTGTACGGCGCCCTCCAGGTTGGCGGCGTACTTGACGGCCACGCCGTCGTCGAGCAGCGGCTGGACCATGTCCTTGTGTGCCGGCATCCACGCACCCAGGGAGACGTCGACGTCGCCCGTGCGGATGCCCTGGTAGACGAACTGCGGGCTGAGCTCCTGGAGGGTGCTCGGGTAGCCCATGGCGTCCAGGATCTGGCGGGCGACCTCGGTCTTGACGGTCACGCCGGGCCAGGTCTGGATCGCGAAGCGGATGGGTGCCTGCTGCTGCGCGGACGCGCCGAGCGGCGCGAGGGCCGTGACAGCGGCGACGATGATCGTGATCAAGGCCGCACGCAGGCGGCGGTTGTTATGGTGGATCATGGTGGGTCCTCCCCGGTTTCCGGGTGCCCCCAGGAGCGGGGGCACCGTGGTGAAGGCGGGTGTCAGCCCGCGTGATCTCACCGAATCGTGCCGGCACGGGCGCTTCGTTGATCGTGTGTGGCGCCCGGTCCGGTCCGGGTAGTCGAGCGAGCGTGCGCGACTACGCCCCCCGGCCCGGTGGCGGGCCGGGTTTCGGTGACGTGCTGGGGGTCAGGCCTGCCGTCCTCCCGCGGCGGCGGCCAGCTTGGGATTGTTCTGTTCTTCCAGCCGGGCGCGGGCCTCGCGCTCGGCCAGTACCTCGCCGTTACGGATGTATCTGTTCGCGGCGTCGTAGCGCGGCTCGTAGTCCCAGGGCTGGAAGCGTCCCTTCGACAGCGCGGAGTAGATGAACCGGCGCCGCTTCTGGGTATCCAGCACGCGCTCGCGCAGGTTGTCGGCGTCCCAGCGCTCGTGGACGAGCGCGGCGAGCTCGCGCTCGACGTCCTGCAGCTCATCGCGGCCGGCCAGGTTGTCGAGCTCGTCCGGGTCTGCCTCCAGGTCGAAGAGCTGGGGCGGATCGGCGGGGGCATCGGCCTCGCCGTCGCTGTGGACGTACTTGTAGCGCCCGCGGCGCACCATCAGGCAGGGGCCGGCGGTGCCCTCGCCCATGTATTCGGAGTAGACCGTGTCCGGCCAGCCGTCCGTGCGGCCCTCCATCAGCGGCACCAGGCTGCTGCCGTCGAGCCGCGGGGCGACGACCGGGTCCGGGGTCTCGCCGGAGGCGAACTCTACCAGTGTCGGGAACAGGTCCACCAGGGACATGTTCTGGCTGATCCGGCGGCCGCCGGCGATGTCGGGGTGGCTGACGATGAACGGCACCGAGGCGGAGCGTTCGTACATGCTCATCTTGTACCACATGCCCCGCTCGCCGAGCATGTCGCCGTGGTCGGCGGTGAATATCACGATGGTGTTGTCCGCCTGACCGGTGCGCTCCAGCGCGTCCAGCAGCTCGCCGACGCGGGCGTCCACGTAGCTGATCATCCCGTAGTAGGCGTGGCGGGTGCGCCGGATGTCCTCATCGGTGTGTGATTCCCGGTGCATGCCATAGTGGTAGTACAGCCGCGCGCTGTGTGCGTCGCGTTCCTCCACGGGGATGAACGGTACCCGCGGCATGTCGATCTCGTCGTCGCGGTAGAGGTCGTAGTACTCGCGGGTGGTCAGGTACGGGTCGTGGGGATGTGTCAGCGAGGCCGCGATGAAGAACGGGCGCTCGTCGTGCGGGTCGCGCCTGACGTCATAAATGTGGCGCACGGCCCGCCAGGTGGTCTCGTCGTCGTAGTCGATGGGCATGCTGCGTGCGACCACGCCGGAGTGGGTCACGCTCTCCATGGTGTGGAAGAACTCCAGTTGCTCCTCGGGCTTCTCCCAGTCCGGCGTCCAGCCGAAGTCCACCGGGTAGAAGTCGGTGTTCAGCCGTTCCTCGAAACCGTGGAGCTGGTCCGGCCCGACCAGGTGCATCTTGCCGCTGAGGCAGGTGCGGTAGCCGAGCGCGCGCAGATAGTGGGCGAAGGTCGGCGTCGACGACGGGAACTCGGTGGCGTTGTCGAAGGCGTTGAACTCCGAGGGCAGCCGGCCGGAGAGCATCGATGCCCGCGATGACGAGCACAGCGGCGAGTTGCAGTAGGGGTTCTCGAAGACCGTGCCGGCCGCGGCGATGCGGTCGATGTTGGGCGTCTTCACTACCGGGTGGCCGTACGCCGGCAGGACCGGCGAGCCGAGCTGGTCGGCCATGATGAACAGGATGTTCGGCTGTTTGGCTGGCATGGATGCCCTCCGCGGGTTGTCAGGGCGGTTTTTTTGAATCGCTCCAGTCTCGGGTGGCCGCCGCGGGGCCTCAATCGATGAATCCGGCATGTTAGCCTTAGCTCAGCTAATGACCCGCCCGGAGGCTCGATGTACAGCCGCCTGCCACCGCCGAGCTGGTTGCGCACGTTCGCTGCCGCAGCCCGCCACATGAGCTTCACCCGCGCCGCGCGCGAGCTGCACGTGACCCAGTCTGCGGTCAGCCAGCAGATCCGGCTGCTCGAGGACCGGCTCGGCGAGCCGCTGTTCCACCGCCTCCCGCAGAGCCTGCAGCTCACCGAGGCGGGCAAGGCCTATCTGCCGGTGGTGCGGGACGCCTTCGAGCGCCTGTCCTACGGCACCGAGGCGCTGTTCGGCTACGAGCGCACCGGCCAGGTGACGATCCGCGCCACGCCCGGATTCGGCGAGTTCTGGCTGGCGCCCCGGCTGCACGCGCTGTACGCGGCTCACCCCGAGCTCGAGCTGCGCATCGTCTCGACCATCTGGAACACGGACGTGGTGGAGTCCGGCGTTGACCTGGAGATCCGCTACGGCAGCGACGAATGGCCGGAGCTGGAGACGGTCCGCCTCACCCGGGAATACCTCATGCCGGTGTGCTCGCCGGGGCTCGCGGAGCGGCTCGGTGGCGCGCCGGAGCGACTGGCCGGCGAGCGGCTGCTGCACGTGGACGGTTTTCGCACCGGCTGGCCCGAGTGGCTGGACCATGCCGGTGTGTCCGCGGTGGTGGACGGCGGATCCGGCTCGCACTTCGACACGGCGATCCTCCCGACCAAGCTCGCCGAGGAGGGACTGGGCGTGGCGCTGGGGCGTTGGTCCATGGTCGAGGGGCGGATCGCACGGGGATCGCTGGTGGCCCCGTTCCGGGCGGTGCTGCCGTCGAACGAGGCGTTCTATGCGGTATGGCCCGCCGACCGCGAGCTGCGCGCGGAGGCGGTGGTCCTGCGTGACTGGCTGGTCGCCGCGGCGGACGGCGGGTGACTGCGCCCGCGGGGCGAGGGCTCAGAGCCAGCGGCGCAGGCGGAAGAGCACCAGCTCGGCGACGGCGAGCACGCCGAGGACGACGCAGAGCAGGATGAACGCGCCGGGGTCCTCGGTGCCGGGGAGGCCGCCGACGTTGACCCCCAGCAGGCCGGTGATGAAGCCCAGCGGCAGAAACAGCGTCGCCACCAGCGAGAGCACGTAGATGGTGCGGTTCATCTGGTCGGACAGCCGCGTGGCCAGTTCCTCCTGGGCCACGGCGGCACGGTCGCGCAGGGCCTCGAGATCCTCCACGTAACGGGTGATGCGGTCCGCGGTCTCGCGCAGGCGACCGCGGTCGGTCTCGTCCAGCCAGGGCAGGGCCTCGGTGGCGAGGCGTTGCATGACGTCGCGCTGGGGGGCGATGAAACGGCGCAGGATGATGCCCTGGCGGCGGATGGCGACGAGCTGCTGGCGCATCTCGCGGCCCTGGCGGTCGACGAGCTGCTCCTCCAGGGCGTCCAGGTCCTCCTCCAGCCCGGCGATGATGGGACCCATGCGTGCCACCAGGCCCGCGGCGAGGGCGGTGAGCAGTCCGCCGGGGGTGCGCGGCGCACCGGGGGCGTCCAGGGCGGTGCGGACGTCCTCCACCGCCTGGAGGCGCGGGCCGCGCAGGGAGATCAGGCGCTCGTGATCCAGCCACATGCGGATCGAGACCATGTCCTCCGGGTCGGCGCCGGGGTTGAGGTTCACGCCGCGGAGGATGACGAGCAGACCGTCGTGCATGGGCGCGAGCCGCGGGCGGGTCTCCTCGGCGAGCAGGGCCTCCACCAGCAGGGGCGGCAGCCCAGCGGTCTGACCGAGCCACCGGTGCATGTCCGGCGCGGTGCGGTCGAGGTGGGTCCAGAGCGTGCCGTCCCCCGCCTGCCACCCGGCAACGGCCGCGGCGTCGGCGGGTTCGAGCCGCCCGCGTGTGCCGGCGGCGTATGCGCAGATCAGTCCGTCCGTCGCCCTGCTCTCCTCCATGGAGTGCCCCCGGTGTGGCCGCGCCCGGCGGGCGCGGGGTGATCAGTGGTCGTGGCCGACGATGGGGCCGTCCTTGAAGAGATATTCACGCAGGTGGCTGTCGAAATCCGGGTAGTTACGGCGCAGCCACTCCAGGCACATGCAGGCGTGCTCGAGCTCCTCGCGCATGTTGTGCAGCAGGATCCCGCGCAGTTCGTCGTCGCCGCAGGCGTCCGCGCGCTGGCGGTACCAGTCCACCGCCTCCAGCTCTTCCTGCAGTGATACCACCGCCTGGTGATGCAGCCGCGTCTCCCGGCTGAGCTCTTCGAGTGGCTCGTGATAGCTGTCGCTTCCAGCTGCCATGATTGCCGTTCTCCTTTCCGTGTCTTTGATTGCGGGTAGTGTTCATCCTATTATCCGCGCCGCCGCCGGTCATCCGGCGACGGCGCGGAGCCGGGTCAGCCGGCGCCGGGACGCGCGCCGTTGCCGCCGCTGCGCCGTGCCGGCAGCAGCCCGTCCTCGGTCAGCCGGGCGTGGAGCTGGCGGGCGGAAAGACGGGTGAGGTCCTTGGGGACCTCGACGATCCGCGCGCCTTCCGGGGTGCTGCCGTTCAGGGCCTGGCGTACGAAACCGAGCATCCGCTTCTCCGCACAGAGAATGACCCGCTCGGCGCCGGTATTCTCGAGCAGCGTGCGCAGCTCGGTGACGATCTCCCGGGCGAAGCGTCCCTCGAGCTCGGCGTCGAAGCCGTCCCGGTGCTCGTCGTAGGTGACGGCCTGGCCGGACGGGCCGCGGTTCCGGCCGCTGCGCCCGTCGCTGTAGACGTGCTCGTCGTGGGCTCGGTGGCGCGGGTTGATCAGGGTGTTGCGCTCGACGAGGTCCGGGCCGCCGTCGAGCTCCGGCACCTCCGCGTGCTCCAGGGTGAAGAAACGGGCGCGGGCCCCCTCGGCAACGACAACGCAGGTCTTCGTCATGGTCGTCTCCTGTAATGACGCCGTGTGATTCATGGCCCCTCGGCCCGCCGCGGCGGCGCCGCCCGCGGGCCTTACCCCCATGACACAGTGCAGGATGCCCGGCGCATCCTGTCCTTTTGTCCCTTGGTTCAAGGATCGGGGCGTTAACGCCCCGGTCAACCCCTTTTCGCAGTATAGGAGCCGAGCCCTCGGCACGGGCAATACAACGCCCCGGCCATGTGGCTAGAATGTCGGCATGACACCGTCAGGAGGACCGGTATGGGCAAGCTACTGAAGTGGGTGGTGATCGTCGTGATCGCGTTGATCGCCCTCGTCGTGGCGGCGGCGCTCGCCGTGGTCGCGTTCGTTGACCCCAACGACTACCGCGAGGACATCGCCGCCGTTGTCGAGCGCAACACCGGTCGCTCCCTGGCCATAGACGGCGACATCGAGCTGAGCTTCTTTCCCCGCCTCGGGCTCGCCGTCAACGACGTCGCCCTGGCGGACGCGCCCGGATTCGGCGAGGAGCCGTTCGCCGAGGTGGGGCGCGTGACGCTCGGTGTCGGCCTGAGCTCGCTGATCTCCGGCGAGCCCCGTCTCGACACCATCACCCTGGAGGGGTTGAGGCTGCGCCTGATCCGTAACGCCGACGGCGAGGCCAACTGGGAGCAGTTCACGCCGCCGGCGCAGAAGGCCGCGGCGGGGCAGGTGGTACCGGTCTCGCTGACCCCGGTTCAGCAGGATGGCGCTGCCCCGGCGCTGCCGGCCATGGTGCGCAACGCCCGGCTCGACGGTGTGGAGGTGAGCGACGCCCGCATCAGCTACCGCGACGAGGGCGCGGGCACGGCCTTTGCCGTGGAGCCGCTCAATCTATCGCTGGAGGACGTGCGCTTCGGTGCGCCGGTGCCCCTGGAGGCGGACTGGCAGGCCTCGCTGGGCGAGGGGGTGTCGCTCGCCGGTGAGCTCGCCGCGACCCTGCAGGTTGACGATGCCCTGCGTGAGGCGACCGTCACCGGTATCGCCCTCGATCTGACCGCCAGCGGCGACGGCGTGCCTGCCGGGGAGCAGACGGTCACCGTCAGCGGCGAGGCCCGTGCCGACCTCGCCGGCGGGACCTACCGGATCCCCGAGCTGAGCGTGGCCGGCGCGGGTGCCGAGCTCCACGGTAACGCCGAGGTACGCACCACGGATCAGGGCCCGGTCGCCGCCGCGTCGCTGAACGTGCCGGCGGTGAGCCCGCGGGAGGTGATGGACGCCCTCGACATGGCCGTGCCGGAGACCCGTGATCCGGACGTCCTCAAGCGGCTGGAGGCGAGCACCGAGCTGCGCTACAGCGGCGGCACGCTGCGCGCGGACCCGCTGAACCTCACTCTGGACGACACCACGGTGAAGGGGACCGCCTCGGTGAGCGACTTCGCCGACCCTGCGATCGCCTTCGATCTCTCCACCGAGTCCCTGAACGTGGACCGTTACCTGCCGCCGGCCTCCGAGGGCGGGCAGCAGGCGGGTACCCCCGGCGGCGCCGCGGCCAAGGGGGCGGGCGAGATCCCCGTGGACACCCTGCGGGCGCTCAACCTGGACGGCCGCCTCGCCGTGGGCCAGCTCACGGTCTCCGGCCTCAAGCTCAGCGACGTGGAGGTCGTGGTCAGGGCCGCGGACGGCAAACTCCGCGTCCATCCGCTGAACGCCGCGCTCTACGGCGGCAACTACCAGGGCGACGTGCGCGTCGACGCCACCGGCGAGGAGCCCAGGGTCCAGGTGGACGAGCGGCTAAGCGGCGTCAGCGCCGGGCCGCTGCTCACCGACATGGCCGGGTTCGAGCGGCTGCTCGGCACCGCCAGCCTGAGCCTGCAGGCGAGCACCGCCGGGCGCCAGACGGACGCGCTGATCAAGGCGCTACAGGGCCAGGCGCGTTTCGAGTTCACCGACGGCGCGGTCAAGGGCATCAACATCGCGCAGATGCTGCGCGAGGCCGTGGCGCGTTTTCGTGGCGGGTCCGTGGGCGACGCCGGCGGGGAGCGCAGGACGGACTTCAGCAGCCTCACCGGCACGGTTCAGATCGATGGCGGCATGCTCCGCAACCAGGACCTCCAGGCCAAGACGCCGCTGCTGCGGCTCGACGGCGACGGTGACGTGAACCTGGTCAGTCGCGAGATGGATTACAACCTCACGGTGAATGTCGTCAGCTCGCTGGAGGGCCAGGGCGGCGACGAGCTCGCGGCGCTCAAACGTGTGCCCGTGCCGCTGCGCTTCCATGGCCCGCTCACCGGCCCCAGTGTCGAGCTCGCGGTGGGCGAGGCGCTCCAGCGCGCCGCCCAGGGCCGGGTCAAGGAGAAGGTCGACGAGAAGAAGGCGGAGGTGAAGACCAAGGCCAAGGAGGAGATCGAGAAGAAGGTCGGTGATCGCCTCAAGGGGCTGTTCGGCGACTGATGGCAGGGCTGTCGGCACAACGGGACGCCGCGGCGGCGGACGTCGCCGCCCGTGTCCTGGAGTGGTTCGATGTCCATGGTCGCCATGACCTGCCGTGGCAGCGCCCGGCCACGCCGTACCGGGTGTGGGTCTCCGAGGTGATGCTCCAGCAGACCCAGGTCACCACGGTGATCCCGTACTTCGAGCGTTTCATGGCGCGCTTCCCGGACGTCCATGCCCTGGCCTCGGTGGACGTGGACGAGGTCCTGCACCTGTGGTCCGGGCTCGGCTACTACGCGCGGGCGCGCAATCTCCACCGGGCGGCGCAGCGGCTGGTCGAGGATCACGGCGGCGAGTTCCCTGCCGACATCGATGCCGTCGAGTCCCTGCCCGGGATCGGGCGCTCCACCGCCGGGGCGATCCTCTCGCTCTCCCGCGGCGAGCGCCATCCCATCCTCGACGGCAACGTCAAACGGGTGCTCGCGCGCTACCACGGCATCGACGGCTGGCCCGGGCGCACCGCCGTGGCCCGCGAGCTGTGGGCCTGGTCCGAGGCGCACACGCCGGATACCCGTCCGGACGCCTTCAACCAGGCCATGATGGACTTGGGGGCGACGGTGTGCCTGCGCCGCCGCCCGCTCTGCGGCGCCTGCCCGCTGGCGGCGGACTGCCACGCCCGCGCCGCCGGGACGCCGGAGGCCTTCCCGGGGCGCCGGCCAAAGCGTGACAAACCCGTGCGGGCGACGCGCATGCTGCTCATCACCCGGAACGACGGCCGGGTGCTGCTCCAGCGTCGTCCGCCCACCGGGATCTGGGGCGGGCTGTGGTGTCCGCCGGAATGCGACGTCGACGCGGACCCGGCGGCGGAGGCGTCCCGGCGCTTCGGCCTCACGCTGTACGGTGTGCACGAGTGGCGGCCGCTGCGGCACGTATTCACCCACTTCGCGCTGGACATACACCCGGTGCGCGCGGATGCCGGCCCGGGCACGGCCGTCATGGATGACGCCGACCTCGTCTGGTATAACGCCGGCTCCGGCGACGCCCGCGGCCTCGCCGCGCCGGTCGCGCGACTGCTCAAGGGCCTGGAGGATCCATGACTCGAACCGTTAACTGCGTGAAGCTCGGCCGCGAGGCCGAGGGCCTGTCCAGGCAGCCCTATCCCGGTGACCTCGGGCGCCGGATCTACGAGCAGGTCTCCAAGGAGGCCTGGCAGATGTGGCTGCAGCACCAGACCATGCTCATCAACGAGTACCGCCTCTCGCCGATGGACCCCAAGGCGCGGGAGTTCCTGGAGAAGGAGATGGAGAAGTTCTTCTTCGGCTCGGGCTCCGAGCTGCCCCCGGACTACCGCCCGGACGCGTGAGCGCCGCGGCACTGGACTACCCCCTGCCGCGTCCGGCCCTCGGCGAGCCGGTACCGGTCGCCGGGGGCGTGCGCTGGCTGCGCCTGCCGCTGCCCTTCGCCCTGGACCACATCAATCTCTGGCTGCTGGACGGCGGTGGCGAGCGCGTGCTCGTGGATACCGGCGTGGATTCGCCCGACAACCGCGCCCACTGGCAGGTGCTGCTGGATGCGTGGTCGCCGGGGTGCATCGTGGTGACCCACTTCCACCCGGACCACATGGGTCTGGCGCGGTGGCTGCAGGCCGCGACGGGGGCCGCCGTCTGGATGAGCCGCGCGGAGCGCGACACCGCGGCACGGCTGCTGGCCAGCTCCGACGACGAGGCGGGCGAGTCGGTGGCGGCGTTCTACCGCCGGCACGGACTCGACGCCGGGCGGGCCGACGCCCTGCGTCGGCGTGGCAACACGTACAGCCCCCTGGTCGACGGCATGCCGGAGATCGGGTGCTGCATCGCGGACGGTGACACGCTCGACCTCGCCGGCGCGGACTGGCGCGTGATCGTCGGCCGCGGCCACGCCCCGGAGCACGCCTGTCTCTACCGCGCGGAGGACGGTGTGCTGATCGCCGGCGATCAGCTCCTGCCGCGGATCTCCAGCAACGTCAGTGTCCCGCCGGCCGCGCCGGACGCCGATCCGCTCGGGGCATTCCTGGACTCGCTGGACACCCTCGACACCCTGCCGGCGGATACCCTGGTGCTGCCGTCCCATGGCCGGCCGTTCCGCGGTCTGCATGCTCGCACCGCCGAGCTCCGTGCCCACCACGGGCATCATCTCGAGGTGCTCCTCGCCGAGGCCCGGCGGCGGCCGCTCACCGCGGCGGACGCACTGCCGCTGCTCTTCGATCGCAGCCTGGACAGCCACAGCCTGTTTTTCGCCATGGGCGAGGCCGTCGCCCACCTCAACCGGCTCTGGCATACCGGCGCCGTGGCGCGGCGCGAGAGGGACGGCGCGTGGGTCTTTACCGCCCCTTGACGCCGGTGCCCTAATTCGGTTGAATACCCGACCTCGGGCCAGGTAGCTCAGTCGGTAGAGCAGGGGATTGAAAATCCCCGTGTCGGGAGTTCGATTCTCTCCCTGGCCACCATAAAATCAGGCAGTTACGCGAATCCGCGTAACTGCCGATTCCCTCCGAGTCACAGCAAAGTCACAGCGGCGTTCCTTCTGGTCACCTCCAAGGAGTATACGTTATGGCCGCTGTGCATCCTCTTGAGTTCGAGCGTCTGGCGTCAGCAGTGCGGCGAGATAGCACCGTCGCGCGCGACTGAGCCCTACGACGACGACCGCCAGGCGCGGGAGAAGGCCGTAGCCTGGTCGGCGGTTGTAGCAATGATGGCGCGCGACGGTGCAATCTCGCCGGACACGCTGACGGAATACGCCGAGCGCATCGAGAGCGCGGCGGCGGAACGGGAGGTGTAGGAATGGATTCTGATGCTTATTTCTGGGCCGGCATGGCCGGCGGCCGCCACAATCAGATAAAGCGGCAAAATAGGGCCTTGGCGGAACAGGGGAACGCAATTAACGAGCTGCACGCGTGTTACCGCGAACTCGGGCGGCTTCGCGATGCGATAGTTCACGCGGCCGAGGAGCGAGGCATTCCGCAATCGGAAATCATGGCCGACAAGAATGTACAGAAACAGCGCGAAGCGGTTGTGCACGCGGAGAAGTCAGCGCAATCGCTGTATGAAATCGGCCGCGGGTTTCGCGATGTTGAGCCGTACCCGCACCCGAACCGCGTCGTTCAGAAAAACCGCGAGCGCCGGCAGTATTACGCGGAAACCGGAAAGAAAACGCCGTGGCAGATCATGAACGGTATCTTTGCGCTTGTTATTCTTGGCCTGTTAATCGGCGTGCCGATCATGGCGATCTTCTTCCCGCCGCAATAATGTGACACGGCCCGCTAAGAGCCGGGCCGCCCGACGGGAAAGCCGGGTGCCAATGGCCATCGCGCTTTTGACCCCCCCCCTGTGGCCATCAGAATCGACCCAGCTGCCGAACGCACCCGGCGCAGGGAAACGCCACCAGCGAGCGGAAGGGGTGAGGCCGACACCCTACACCAGCTCTCGGTGATATCTGGTCGAACGGAGAGGTGACTTTACCAGCGGTCATTCCCCTAAAGACTTAAGCAGGGCATCACGCGCATCCAAATAGAACTGAATGTCGACCTTAGTCGCCATCTCGTCAGATAGGTCGAACAGCAGCTTTCGACAGGTGACCGGCATGAGAATGGCGCTGGCCCCCTTCTCGACAGCAATCTCCACCAGAGTGACTGGGTTGTGGACTGGTTCGATTGAGCCTCCCAAGTTGATCTCCCCGACTACGATTAGCCCTCCGCGTAGGCTGCGCTTGAGCAACGACGAACTCATGGCGATCAGGGCGGCGACACCCAATTTGCTACCGCTTTTGGCCGCATCGAACGCGCGAAGCTGGACGGCAAACTCATGCTGACGGGGGTCCTTGTCGCCGACAAGCTGTGCCGAACGGCTATAGAGATTTTGCTCGGCATAGCCGACGCTCTCGCGAAACGCTGGCGGTATCGGTTTATTCAGGATTTTCACCCCCGACCCGGGGGCTTCGTTGACCTCGATACGGAACAGGCCGGGATGTTCTTCCTGGCCGCCACTGGCCTGCCCGCCGGGACTAATGGCCCAAACCTGCCCGGGCTCCAGCGGGTCGCTACCAATGCTATTGTCGCTCTGCAGCTCGGGGGTTGCCACGAACTTCTCGACGCCGTCCTCGCCCATGGTGTAACTGAAGTGTGTGTTACGGAACTCAGCGGCGCCGATGCGTTTCTGCTGCTCCTTGACGCGTCGACGCGCCTCCATGGCGATATGGATCGCCCACTCGAGGTCCTCATCACTGGGCGTCGACTCGGGGCCCGGGTACAGTAGCTTCAGTAGTCCGCTCGCCGTCTTGTTCACGGCATTGCTGTCTCGCCCTGAAAGGGCACCACCGAAGAACACTCGACCCTGCCACTGGGAGACGCGACTCTGGTTGCGTAGTTGGCTCCAGCATTCGGAGAGGAAGTCGCTTACCAGACCGAAATGATCGGTCAGCAAGTCTTTGCCAACTTTGGGTACGTCCCAGCCCGGCAAAAAGGCGTGGATACGGTCCATAAAGGCGGTGTCGTAGCGCATCTCCTCCGGGAGCGGACCGAATAGATGCCCGATACGCTGCTGATGCTCGACGTCCACATCGAAGTTCCCGACCATCACCAGCGAACCGTCCGCACGGATACTCTCCTTGCCTCGAGAGAATTCGCCGGACTCCATGTAGCCCTTCATGATGTTGACGCCATCCTTGTTGTCGAAGGAAATGCCGGAGACCTCGTCGAAACAAACCACGTCATACTGGCAGACCAGACCACGCTGGCCATTGGAGTTGTTGACGAACATCTTTGCCACGGTCGCCTTGCCGCCAGAGATCAGGTGGGCGTAAGGGGACACCTGCTGAAATAGGTGGCTCTTCCCGGTGCCTCGAGGTCCCAGCTCGACGAGGTTATAGTTGCGCTCCACGAAGGGGACCATTCGCAGCAGTATCGCGTCCTTCTGCCGCTCCGTGAGCCCGGCGGGCTCGATGCCGGTGGAGCGCAGCAGAAACGCCTTCCACTCCTCTGTCGTGAAGCCGCTCCGGGCCCGTGCCAGCTCTTCGAGCACATTGCGCTTGGAGAGCTGGATTTCGCGCAACGCCCGAATACCAAATGGGCGTCCGCCCTGTTCCTGGGCAACACCGGAGTCATACGCAAGGGTGACCTCCGCATAGAAGCCGCCGGTCAGCATCCGCTCGTGCTCGCTTACCAATTCCTCGGGGATACGCACATCGTTCAGGCGCAGGCTCGGGAGGGTGGCGAGGTAGCTATCGCTCTTGGTATCCAGCCGCGCCTGGATGAGGTCAATGATCTTGATGTCTCCCTTCTCCCGGGCGCGCGCCTTGAATAACTCCTCCTCTCCAGCCTTGATGGTGCGCGACTGAAGCTGTCGCTGGACAACCTCGAGTCCCTCCTCGATTTCTTCCGGGTCGGTGCTCGCGCAGTAACGTCCGAGCAGAAACTCCACCACGTAAGTCGGCACTGGGAACTGGCGGGCAAAGGTCCGCACCAGGTCCTTGCGGACCAAGAAACCATCCAGTTGCTCGGCGGCCTTACGATCGAGCTCATCGAGTTCCATGAAGTCCCCTTTGTCAGTGCTCGCCGCCGACGGTAGTCGAGCGCTGCGCAATCACCCGTCCCGCGCTGTCGAGAATGACGGCCTGGGCTGTCTCTCCCTCACGATCGTCATCGGCGACCACGACCGAAGCCTTGCCACCTGTCTTGAAGGGCTTGGGGGAGAGAGCGAGGCTGCTTGTCGGATCGCCAGCGTGATGGCGTACGTCCAACGTCATTCCGTCGGTGTCTCCCTCCACAGCCAGTGTGCAGCGCAGCCCTTTCCACACCAGATCGTCAATCAATACCGAGGGCCTAGGACCGGTGGTACCAGTTACGACGAGCTCCGGCGTGACACATTCCTGGACGCTGAGGCCCCCATGAGCATAGCTTTCGCCCGCCTTGAAACAGTGAATGCTCTCTGCGAGGGCGAAGTGCGCCTGCTCATTCCAGTACCAGGGGAAGCGCACCGCATCGGTGCGCGCGCCGGGCTTTAGCTGCGCGCAGCGTCCCCACTTGGTCTCTACCAGGCTGGCAGACAGTTCCGTCTTTGGCAGGTCTCCAGGGAGAAGCAGCCACCCGTGATCGGTGACCACTCGTACCTGCGGCCAGCCCTGGGCCAGCAAGGCTTCGATGCGCTCCGCTACCTCGGCCAACATGTCATCGACATGCTGGGCCAGCTTCCAGCCGCGCTCGTGTCCGGCGTGGTCGATATCTCCAAACTCACACCAGGCGGGCCTTGAGGTGTCCAGTGTCTCCTTGTGCAGGCGTTCCACCTGGCGTCGCTCGAGCACCTGCCACCCGTGCTCGTGCAGTAGCTTCTTGAACAGGTGCTGAGTGATCGGCGTGAACTGATAACCAGCGGGTTCTTCGTGGAGAGTATCGCTATTCAGGACGGGTGCCACCGCGTATTTCCCGGTCCCGGTCACACTGGGCAACGCCGCCCAGGCGGTGTGCTCCTCGACCGCCAATCCCAGACTGGCAAGCCTCTTGGCCAATCGCTTGCCGCAATCCAGCCGCAGGCCATCCACGAACAGCACGCACTCCTCTTCGTGTGCGCGAGGGGAGGTGGCCCCCCGTTTGAGCCCATCCACTCCTGGCCGCCAGGTTTGCTGTAGGTGACGGGCCGCCTCGTCGGCCCATCGCATGTAGACGGTACGTATCGCGGTGAAGACGGCCTCCTGCTCACGCTGCCCATTCACTGCCGCCAGCGTGGTCAGCAGCGCATCATCCGCCTTCCACCCGTCGGCGGCATAGGCCTGGCGCATGTCCTCGGGCTCGCCACCGGCCAGGCTGCGCCGGGTCACCTGGGCAAGCTGGGCGAGTGGCGCCAGGGCGACGGCTAAAGGACTTTCACCCAGCTCGGCCCACACCCACGCCCGGCGCATACCATGCTCGCGCTCCAGCATCTCGAGCCGATCCCGAGCCTCGTGGGCCGGCAGATCACTCAACCTGGACAGGGCGTCATAGAGCCTGTCCTCCTCCTGTCGGTTGAGCTGCGGCCAGACCTCCATGTCTTCCGGAGCCGGAAAGAGCCCCAGGTCTGGGGGCGTAAGCTGGCGAATCTGCCGGATAAGCTCCGGATAACGGTGCGGCGCCTCCGCGAAGCGCGTCCACACCGTTTTCCACGTGCCCTGTCGCTGGGTGAGTTTCTCGACGGCTTCCAGCGCACTGTGTTGTTCGGGGTGTACGCCATAGCGGGATGCGCAGACATGGCAGAAGGCCTTCCATTCATCGGCTGGCAAGCTGGCCTTCACGCCCTCCGGTTGGCTGAGCCAGTCCAGCAGGTCGCGAACGGGATCGCCCCCGGTGAGCAGCGTGTTCAGCGCATCGACGTCCAGGTGCTGGCCCTGCAGATCCTCGACTTCTTCGTTCAGCAGCCGGGGCAACGCCGCCAGCAGGGCCTGGCGCGTGGCACTGTCGCCTGGGATGTCCAACCCGAGGCCCCCCTGCTGGGACGAGAGAAAGGCGCGCGGCGTCCAGTCCTTGGCGTTCACCTGCGACCACAGCACGCCCCGATACTGCAATTCCGCCAGCGGTTTGAGGGAGTCCGGACACTCGCTGATGGCGCGCAGGTCCTGTCGGCCGACGCCGGGCAGATAAATGACTGGCGGCGTTTCCGGATCGACCGTCACGTCGTCCAGCGTGCCGGCGATGGCGCAGCGCAGCCAGATCGCCGGACCACGTCGCGCCTCCGGCGCATAGTCACCGAGCACCAAAAGCTCCGGCAGCTGCGCCTGGATTTGCGCGATCACCGGCTCCCAGAGGCGCTCCCGGTCAGGCCAGAGTATGCAGGCCGGTGCCGCTTGCACGTCCGGGTTATGTGCGGAGGCTCGCCGAATCGCCTCGGCCAACCGCTCGATCAGTACCATGAGTGTCAGAGATCCCACCCGTCGACCAGCGCGTCCACCAGGTACTTCTGCCGTTCCTGGACAACGTCCGGCGTCCATTCCTCCTGTCCCAGTACCTGACTGGTCAGCGCATAAGAAGATACATTGCTACGTCCGCGAAAATAGGCATTCTTCTTCCTCTCAAAGTCGAAGTTCTGCGCCTGGGAATTCCGCCGCTTGTTCAAGGGCACCAGGTTGGCTAGACGGTGCACCCACTGTGCTCTCTTCTCCGGCGTCGGCCAGTGTTTCTCCCACTCACTGGACTCCGGTACCGATTGAGGCAGAACATGTTCGATGGTGAGAAGCGTCGGGTCGTAGGAGGCCGCGCCATCCGAGACAAACGAGTCCAGCCGCAACATCAGGTAATTGCGGCGCCGCGCGGTCAGGGTGTAGATGTCGCCATCCAAGGCGCGCCGCATTGCGGCCTTCTCCTCTTCTGTTAATTCGACGGCCTGCACCCGATCGTCCCGGCTATGGGTCCGCTGCAACGCAGCGATCAACTGCGCATACCTTTCGATCCGCTGGTTTACATTGTGTGCGCAGATGTGCATATACGCAGCAAGTCGCTCGAGCCGGTTGAAAAACCACTCGACATAGGTCGGGTCATCCTTGTGTTCGGCGAGAAAGGTCATCGCCGGCGGCATCCAGTCGGAGTTATCAATACGGTTAAGCCAACGCAGATAGCGATTGACTTTGTCCGCATCGGTTTCGGCGACGTAATTGACCTCTCGCAACGTAGAGAGGGTTTCCGCATAGGGCTCAAGAACATCTTCGATCAACGCCGTCGCACCGGTGGTTCGTGTGAGGACATGATCCCGGAATTCTTCCAGTAGCGCGCGTTTCGCTTTCTCTTGGGCATAGATCATCCGCACGTAGGCGAACAAATCGTTGAACCCGGAACGCCCCAGCTCCACCTCCATGTCTTCCCAACGCGCGTTGTACACCTCCTGCATTTCCTCGGACGGCAGCTGTCCGATAACATCCGCCTTGATAATGTCGGTCGGCTGCAAATCCAGCCCCCGACTGTTCATCACCGAAAACACCCGAAAGGCCGACTTCTGGCTGGGTGTGGATACCGCAACAAGAAAGCAGCGTTGTAGCAGAAACCCTACAAACCGGTGCAGCGCTTGCTGGTCGTTGCCAAACCGATCGGTAACCCGGCTCAAAAACAACTGACTGTTCACCTGAATGTTCTTTTGCGCTTCGTTCTCCAGCGTGTGCGAGCCCAGCGCCAAGAGATCGTCGAAGCGCATACCCTGCACGTACCGGGCGAAGAAGTCTTGGTCCTTCCCTCGCAGCGTGAGTCGCGGTTTGGGTTCAAGTCCCTCAAACGGGTTGCCTGGCTCCATGATGTACTTGTTGAGAGTGGATCGATGTTCCTCGCCCTCGATCAGGGATGCAATAGCCGCCAGCAGGACAGTCAGGCTGGTCAGTCGTTGCTGACCATCAATCACGTCGGCTTCGGCCCTCCCCTCCTCCTTGATCAGCACGATGCTGCCCAGGAAGTAACCCTCCTCGTCCTCACTGACATGGAAGTCGTACAGGTCATCAAACAACTCGGATGCCTGATCCACGGTCCATGCATAAGGTCGCTGATAAGACGGGATCCGGTACTCGAACTCGGAACTGAATATTTTGGCGAGCGGATACTCCGCGCCACTGATCTTCTTGGTCATCCTGCTCGGTTGCTCCCTGCTTGCGTTCTCGCCCTGCGCTTCTCCGCGAGCGTCAGGTGGTGGTCATTGATGCGGGCGCCCTTGGCCTCGCCCAGCTCGGGGCCTAGGTCGTACCACGGCGCGGATTCCACGTCCTTGCCGCGGTCCTTCTTCCAGTGGATGTTGGGCTTATCGCGAAGGACTCCGGCCCCCTTCTTCTTCACGTCTGGCGCAGTCATAAAGGGGCGAATGTTGAGGCGCACACCATCATTGAGGTCCGGATCCCAGCCTATGGGCTGCTCCTCCAGGGGCTTCCAGCGCACGAAGATGTCGTAGGGCTCTTCGCCTTCGAGGATCAGCTCCAGGCTCTTCTGCAACGCCTCGGCGGCGGCGAGGCGGGCCTCGGCGCCATCGATGCCCTCGCTGATCTGCTTCTTCTGCTGGGTGATCCAGTCGCCCAGGTAGGTGTAGGTGAGGGTTTCCAGGGCCTTGTAGTCGAGCTTGTGGTAGTTCACCAGCGCCAAGAAGCCGTCCTTGAGGCCATCCCAGATGTGCCAGATGAAGGGGCGGTTCTGGAACAGCTTGCAGTGCTGGGCGAAGAACTTGTCTCGCAACCAGCTTTCCAGGTCCTTGCCGGTGTGGTCGACGCTCTCCAGCAGCTTGCCGCGGGTGGTGGCGGACCACTGGTCGTCATAGGCATCGGCCAGCAGGGCCTCCAGCCGATCCACGGCGCGACGCTCGCCGCGCACGGCGGGCAGGCAGACGATTCCATCGCGGTCGGCATGGCCCAGCAGCGCCTCGCAACGCCTGACCCATTCGCGCTGCTCCTCGGCCAGTTCCATCTCCGGGTCCAGCTCCGCCGGCCAGCGATAGCCCAGCAGCCGAGCCACGGCCACCTGCAGCACGGTGTCATCGGTGCGAAGCGGGCCATGGGCGGTCCATTTGACTGCTTCGTCCCAGATTACCGAGCCGCACGGGTGCCCGTGGAAGATCCACTGGGTTGGATCGTTGGAGTAGGGCTCGGGGAGGCCGTGAGGATATTTTTCTTCGGCGACTTTTGTCCAGCGACTAAGGTCAATTGGAGCCTTTTCAAAATATCGGACATCTACACTCAGCTTCTGATTTACGGTTCTAACCGCCTCTTCGAATTCAGGCGATCTGCAGAAACTCCACAATATCGGCATATGTTCTGGTTTATTTGGCACCATTGTACATATTACGTTTTCAAATAATTCGCCACTATAAATGCTGCACTTTAGTGAACCGGTGTAAGTTACTGCTATTCCCTTTTTTCCCCAGGCGTCTCTCCCTGCAATAGTGGCTCCAGCATTCTGGGCTGCCCATGAGAGCGCCCCATCTCCATTCTGCCACAACAGGCAAAACTCTCTTCCCGAGAAGTCCTGAGTACTTTTTACTGTACTTTGCTGGAATGAGAATAGATTGCTTTTACGTTTTTGCTCCCAAAACGCCTGTCTATATTTAGGTGAGTCACCAGTAGTTATGCCACCCCTCACATACGCTAAATCATTGACACGAGAAATATCTGAAAGGTTTTGGATTTCAATGGCGAATCCTGGGTTGCTTAATTGCTGAGCTTGCGAGACAACAGATAGACCGTCTTTACGCAGCTTTTCTGACTTTTCTTCTATTGTGCGTGATTCAGCAACATCTAGCCCGCAGATCAAGTTTCTTCTAACTGCCTTAAATAAGCCTTCCTGGGAATGGACGGTGTTGTTGCCTCTGCTAATGGCAATGAGAATCGCTTTTACAACTTCTCCACTAATGGTTTCAAATGCACCGGGCCCTAACCTCGCAATTACTTGCCAAACCTCACTTTCCAGTAATTTTTTTCGGAATAGGGAGTTTCTGCTTAAAAACAGCCAGTTCTGAGGCAGCACATTGCTGGTGGTGCCACCCTCTACGCACAGCTCCAGACAGCGGTCGAGAAAGACCGTGGCCAGATCATTTTTGGCGGCCGGGTAGTGGTCGGCGCAGAATTGCTGCAGTTTCGGATGCTGCTTGCCTCGCGCCAAATACGGCACGTTGGTGATGACCCAGTGGTAACGATCGCCTAGCAGGGTGGCAGCCTTGGCCAAGCCTTGGGCGGTCACCGCAGCTTCAAGCTCCTCATCGCTGTTCTCTTGGCTGAGCGCTTGGTTAAGCGCCTCTGAGAGCTCCTCCCAGTGGGCGATCTTGGCGGCGCGGGTGCGTGTGGGATCGAGCAGGCTGCCAAGGATGGGGGCGTCCTTGAAGCTGTCGTAGAGCCAGTCCAGGGCGATGGTGAGGTTCTTCCTTCCCAGCCCCAGGGCCTTCCATTCCTCCTTGGCCACGCTGATGGGCAGGCCGGAGCAGGCCAGGTGCAGTTCAGGAAGGGGGCGATAGCCGCCGGCATCCGGATAACGCCAGGCGGTGAGGGCGAGGGCGAAGGCGGCTAGCTCGACGCAGCGCTGGTCGATCTCCAGGCCGTGCAGATTGTCGCGCAGCACCGCATCCACGGCGTCGCGGGGGCTGAGACCCTCCATCTCCATGCGCATGGGGACCAGCATCAGCAGGGCGGCGACCAGGAAGTGGCCGCTGCCGCAGCAGGGGTCCAGGGTCTTGAGCTCGGCGAGGCTCTGCGGCCAGGCATCGAAGGTGCCGGCGGCGGGTGTCCAGTGTCCGGTCTCCTCGTCCTTGACGAAGCGCAGGTACTCCAGTGGCACGCCCGGCAGGCTGGCCTTGTCGCGCAGCTCCTGCTCGCTCTCGGCGCTGGCCAGGTCGGCCTCAGACAGGCGGCGGGCGGCCCACCAGGCCCCCAGGCTGTTGTCCAGCAGAAAGCTGACCATGTAGGGCTCGGTGAAGAGTTGGGTGACGGCGGGTAGCTCGTCGGCGCCGATCGTCACCTCGGAGCGGTTGATGCGCTCCTTGTTGTCGGTCTGCCAGAACTGGTAGACCCAGCCCAGGCTGTCGCTGGCGTGGAAGACCTCCACCGACAGGTCGGCCAGCAGGTCCTCCAGCTCGCGCTGATACTCGGCGGCCAAGGTCAGCTCGAACACCGGGCTGTCGACGCGGAACACCTGGGGCAGCATGGTGCTGGCCAGCTGGGCGGCCAGGGCCCAGCCGTTGGTGCGCTCGCCCTGTTCCGCTTCTTCCTCGGCCAGCTCCTCGCACTCTTCCAGGGTGATGGCCACGCCGTCGTACATCAGCAGCTCGTTCTCGGCCAGAAAGCGGGCGAAGATCATGCGGTGCCAGTGCTCATAGGCGACCTCATGGATCAGGCGGGTCGTCGCCTGGGTGCCGTCCTTAAGCGGGTCGCCGAGGCTACGGGCGTGGGCGCGCAGCCGACGGCGCAGAGCGCGCTGGTCTTCACCGAGGTAGCTGGGCGGGTTCTCCTCGCCGAGGCCGAGCTGCTCCAGGGCCGCCTCGGCGGCCTGTTCGGCTACCGGGCGGGCCGTGCGCACGGTGCGGTCGAGCTGGTTGCGGAGTGTCTTGTCGAGTGGCTGCATGCTGCCGTCCTTGTTTATCCCTTCCAACGTTCTCCCTGCGAATGCGTGTTTATTGCGCGTGAGCATTGCAGCGCGCATTGAGCTGGGTTTAATGCTCACCCCAATGCGCAGCGCATTGCTCTACGTATTGCGGTATTCGTAACGGGCGTGCTTGCCCTTCCCGGGGGGCTGGATCTGCGGGTTTTCTTCCCGTAGCTCGCGCATCAAGCGATAGGCGTGGTTGCGGTCGAAGCGGGTGATCTGGCGGATCTCCTTGTTGCTCAGACCCTCCTCGCCGCGCTTGGCGCGTTCGATCAGGATGCTGAGTACCCGGGTCTTGGCGGCATCCCAATCGATGCGGCGGCGTGTCTCCGCGTTGCCATCGGCACGAAGCCGTGCATAGAGTTCGGGGTGAATGCTCCAGTAGGCCCCGCGACCGCTTCCCCCATGCTCGACGTAGCCCTGTCGCTCCATATCGGCGAGCAGCTCTCGGGTTTCTGGCTCGGTGCGCTGGCAGAGCCCCGCCGCTGTGCCGGTATCCACCTCGGGGTGCTGCAGGAAATACTGCAGTAGCAGCAGCTGATCGACCCCGAGGTTGCGGCCGCGCTCGCTCTCTTCGGCCACGAACCGCCGAAACGCGGCATTGATCTCCCGCTTCTGGAAGATCACCGAGACGGAGTCGCCAATCTCGCGGATCACCGGGGGCTCCTTACCTTCCATCAGCATGGCCTCAAACATGCGGCTGACCCCGAGGTTGCTGCGGTTGACCAGGCGCAGCTTGACCAGCGCATCGACCAGCAGCGGGTTTCGGGCGGCCGGCTGGTGGTGGAGGATGTTGTGCTCGCTGATCCCCGCGATGAAGCCACCGTTGTTGCTGACCTCCAGGCGCTGGGGGTAGAGCTTGACCATCACGGGGCCGGCGAGGCGCAGGTCTCCGTGACAGAAGGCGTTCATCAGCGCCTCGCGCACCGCGACCTCGGGCCAAGTGCGGTACTCGAAGTGAAACATGCCCTGCTGCACGGTGGTGATGGGGTTGAAGGGCACCAGCAGCTCCTCGATACGCTGCACCGATAGGGGCAGGGCGCTGACGCGGTCCTCGCGAACGCCGTAGTCGGTATCGGAGCGCATCTGCAGGAAGGTCCACAGGTGGCCCGGCACGTGCTCGCGCAGGGCTTCTTCGGTACCGGCCAACAGGATAGCGGCGCGGGTAACCTGTCCCTTGCGGATCAGTCCCAGGGTATCGAGCAACTCCCGGTCGGAGCGACGCAGGAGTTCATCCGGGGCTCTTTCACGCTGTGCCAGGTGGCGAAGCGCTTCCATGGCGACAGGCGAGAAGAGGGCATCGTCGACGGGACCCAGCGTCTCGGCGGTGTAATCGGTATCGCCGGTCTCCACGCCGATCTTGCGGCGCTGGGTGCCGGTGAGCGGTTTACACTCCTTGCCGATGCGTATGGTACCGCCCCCCTTGGTATCGGTATGGGGCGGCATGCCCGGATGCACCTGCATGATCAGCACCCGGCCGGTGCCCTCCGGCACATGGAGCTCCTCGAATACCGGGGTAATGTGGGGGTCAGTCTGGTCATAGACGGCCCGCTTCAGCACATTGACGTCGATTTCCGGCGGCACGCCCAGCACGGCCTGCTGGCGCCCCGAGATACGGTCAGCGACGCCGAACACCACGCTGCCGCCTCCACCGTTGACCATGCAGATGGCCATGTCGACGACCGTCTTCACGGCCTTGGCGAGGCTCTGGGTGTCCCACTGCTTGAAGTCCAGGTCCTGGTCTTCCAGGTCGTCGGCGATGTAGTGCTCCAGCTCCTCCAGCAGCGCTTCGATATCGCGGCGTGATCTCATGCCCTGTCGCCGCTCCTATTGGGTGATCACGGGTCCGGCCTGCAGGGCCTGCTGGAGCTGATCGCGCGCTTCCTCCAGCCAGGCATCGATCTCGGCCTCGCTTTTGAGTGTGCGGCGCGGCAGCCTGACGAACTGGGCTTGGGGCTCCATGGCCTCCGCGGCCGCTGTCAAAACCTCATCGAAGCGGCTGGACAGCGCGGCGATGCGGTCGGCCAAGGCCTCCGGGCGCACGCGTTCTAACGTCTCCAGTACCTCGTCGGTGGAGCCGAGTGCGATCTTCGGCGCGTGGGCGTTGGTGAGGCGCTTCGGTTCCAGGAGATCATGGCGCTGTTCGGGGGACAATTGCTGCCAGTTTTCATCTGCTTCCAGCCGCGCCATACCCGCTGCATGCTCCGCTTCGTAGCGTTCCCGCAAGGTATTCAAGGCGTCACGGAAGTACTGCGTGAGGTTGCTCAGCAGGGGTTGGATGGGGTCCGGGTCATCGAGCAGGGAGCGGTGCTCACGGATCTGATCCACCTGAGCCAGCAGCGGCTCGGCGTCTTGCTCGCCCCTGGCGTAATTCGCCAGGTGCATGAGAGTTGCCCAGGCGGGCTGGCGCTGCGCAATCTTGTCCGCGATGGCCTGCCACTCATCGATCGCAGTGAGGAGTTCGTCCTGATTGGTGACGATGGCCTTGAGCTGGTCATTGCCACTGCTCAGGCGTATTGCCTCGAGGGCATCGGTGCTAGGGGGAGGTGGTAGTGGGGCACCACCACCGGCACGGTCCGCCAGAGATCGTAGCTTCTCGACGAACTCGGGCGCCTTGGGCGACTCTTCCCCAGCTTTGGCCTGGACGCCCAGCTTCTGCATCACTTTACGGATCTTGATGCGCTCGCTGGCGGATATTGTGGTGGCTTCCACGCGGAACTCGGTCCTGCCAATGGCGCGGCGATCCAGGTCCTGGGGCGCTGTCCCATCGACCGTGCGGATCTGGCCGGCGACCAGGAGCACCTGCAGGGCGCCGTCTACGGCGTCTTGTGGCCAGCCGTACTCGCCATGCTCGAAGTGCTCGCGGATCTCGCTGCCCTTCTTACCGTTGCCTAGATAGCCGAGAATGGCCTTGCAGACCGGATGGGCCTGCGGCTCACCGTCGTGACCCACGGCCTTCAGTGCGTCGGGCGCACCCTGTTTGGCCTTGGCATACACCTTGTCCCAGTTCGAGTGGTCGGCCTGGTGGAACTTGGGGTGAAGCCGCGTCAGGGCATTTTCAGCCCCCTCGAGGATGGCTTCTCGCAGCGTGGCACCAACGAGCTCGTTACCGCCGCCCTGGAAGACCTGGGCGCCGCTGAAGGCCTCGTCCAACAACTCGTTGATCCGTCGCTGGGCGGTGTCGCGCGTGGTCTGCATGGCGGCCTGAGCTTCCTGGCCCTCTGGGGTACCCGGCGTGCCGCGGGTCTCAAGGGTGGCCGTCGCCGCCTTGTATTCGATCAGCTGATTTCGCAGCTCATCGGCAGAACGCTTCGGGATAAAGACGAATAACGTGGGAGATTCCGATCCCGCCTGACGCGCGTCGGCTCGTAACTGGCTCACGTCGTCCGACCAGCCGTTGCGAACCCACACGTAGAGCTTCTCAGGCGCGTCGCCAGGCAGCACCGTGTCGAATACTGGGGACAGTGGCCGCGGAACCTTCGCCTCCCCGTGGGCCAATGAGAGATTCCCGACCTGTTTGGCGAAATGCTGCCGAATCAGGTCTTCCCGCTCGGTCTCGATCTGATGCGTTGCGTTGCCGAGCGTGTTCTTGTGGCTGAGAAAGGCGTCATTCCAAGCGGCGCTTTCCTCCGTCTGAATGCGGTATTGGTCACCGACCTTAATGATGAACTCGCATTGATCGAGCAATGTTGGCAGGTGACCGCGCAGCGAGCTGCTTCCGGCCGTAAGATCGTCCACCAGCAGATCGGCGATGTTGCTCAGCGTCGGCTTCAGCCCGAGCTCGGTATTGGTGCCGGCCACCTTGTTGATCAGAAACACGAGCGCGCAGGCGCGCGCCATCAGGTGCTCATCCTCGCTGCCCTCGAGCCAGCGCAGAGTGGCGTCATGCAGCTTGCGCGGCAGCATGCGTGCCTGTAACAGCCGGTCGGCGGCGTCGAAGTAGAGGTAGTCAGCCGGGATGATGTTGCCCAAGGGCGCGTCCAGGTTGGTCTGGATCGCCTTGTGGATCATGCTCAGCTGGTTGCGAAGCTGACTATCAGTGCCGGTCTGGTCGAGAACCCGCAGCGCAGCGTCCCAGAAGCGCCGACGTACGGGCAGGATGGGATAGTCCTGCGCGAAGTGCCTGGTATCCTCCTGGCGATGCGCGATGGAAGTATCAGCGAGGTGACGGGAAATCTCGCCTAGGTTCTCCTCCATCACCTCAGTGACGGGGCCCTTCGCATCGGGCTTCTTGGCCAGCACCACCTGGCGAATGACTGCGTCCACGTCGGCGTCCGAGAGCTCGATGCGGGTAGTGAAGCGGCCCTGCAAGCGCGCCAGGTTACTGGTGCCGGTGATCGCGGTCTGGCCGGTTGCGACGAACATGAGTCGGCTGCCGAGCTCCTTGCAACACGCCTCGACGGCTTCCTGGACCTCGATGGAGCGTTGGCCATCGGAGCCGATGTACTGCTGTACTTCGTCCAGCACCACCAACGTGAGGGGCATCTTGCCGTCACGACTTATGGCCTGACGAATCGCCTCGAGCATGTCGTCGCTGCTGACGTCAGTGACGTGCGGGTAAAGGTGGCTCAGCGTCTCGGCACAAGATTCTACGCTGCTGAACGTCCTCGGCTTCGCCTTGACCAGCGCCTCGTGGAGCGACTCCGCCACGTAGAAGTTGTCCAGCTCTTCCTGCCAGTCATCGCCACGAGCCTCGACGTCATTCCGTACCTCGTCGAGAATGCCTTCATCCCGCAGCCACATGACGAAACGTGCGACGGGGTACTGCCGCGGGAGACCGGCAGCGCGGAAAATGACGGACAGGAGTGCAAGGCGCACGCTCTTGTCGCGCGAGCTCGCACCCAAAGTACCTGAGGCGGCGAACAGCCCTCCATGGCGCCTGCCCTGGGTAGACAACTCTTTGAGTTGGTCACCAATCTCTTGGGGCAGCGTAGTGATCCCCCGCGCAGTGGCGCCGTCGTCGAAGGTGAAGTCTTCCCAAACGTTGCGAAGCACTTTGGCCAGGTGCGACTTGCCCGACCCGAAGAAGCCGCTAATCCATACACCGGGTTGCTGTGAGGCACCGCCGCTGAGGTTGCGCAGGTAGGTGTCTAGGATGTCCTGCATGCCACGGGCATACTGGCCGTCGCAGACGAAGGTCTCCAGCTCGTAGCGGAGTACTGATTGGGCGCGGTCGCTGGCGTCGTCGTTGACGTACGCCACTCCCTCGTTCTCCAAGCGTTGCTGGGATGGGTCCTTGGCATAGATTTCGCGGTTTCGCATGCGTCCTTTCCTTGCGGTACAGGAGGCAGTCGGTCTCGGTTGCAAGCTCACCTTGCGCCATCGGGAAGGATCGGCGTGGCGAGATAGTTCCAGCCGTCGTAGCCATCCAGGAGTCGGTAGTTGTTTTGCTCGAAGCTGCCCGGAAACAGCACGACCAGTCTGCCAGGCACATGGGGTGCGAGGCGGTCGACAACCTCCTTTACCTTGAGCAGCCCGAACAGACTGCCAACGCCGTAGATCATGACCACATGGTTGTCATCAACTTCATTGGCGTCGAGGTTTGCGACGAAGCCGTCAACCAGCCACTCGAGGTAGCGGTGCAGTACCGTGGGCAATTTTGACGGAGAGCGGAAGTATCCCTCCGCGTACTTCTGTTCGGCCATCCACCGCGCAAAGGTGTCACTCAGGTCAAAAGCGATCCAGTCATGCCCGCTTTGTCGGGTCGTCAGCTCGAACTCCCCGAGGTTGGCCCGGATGCGGAGTTCCTCGGTCTCCGGGTAGACGCAGAACGCTACCCGCTGCGCAGCAGCAGCGTCGTCCCGCCAAGGCAGCTGGATAAACTGGGCATACGACTCGATCAGTCGCTTAACCTTGCTCATGGATTGATTCTCTGTGCGGTTCCCTTGTCGGAGGTTTGCATGGCCTGAGTAACCACATCCGTTAGAGCGGGAAAATCGACATCTACCACGTTATCCACGCGGCGCATGACCATCCACCCCTTGGCCGACGCCTGACCTGCGAGTTCCAGCAGGCGCTCACTGGTAACGTTCAACAGCTTGCAGTAGACATTCTGTAGCAGGATCTCACCTCTATCTCCCTGCAACCATGCAAGGTAGAAGGCGAAGGCAACAGCGCCTATCGCGGGATTCAACTGCCGGCGGATCTTGGTTCGCCGGCCGCCAAGGAGGCCCGCCTTCGTTAGGCTGCTGTTGAGGTTCTGTGCGACCGACCTACGGGTCGCCGAGCTAAAGCGCTCGGGCCAGCGTGACTCGATTCGTTCCTCCACCCACTCCCGTTCGATACGCGTGCCCGGTGGCCTAGCGAGTATCGCGGGAGCGGTGTCGCGCAGCAGGCTGTCCCGGGCGGCGGCTGCGAGCAAGGCTAGTTGAGGGCGGGCGGATACATCACGAGCCCAGAAGTAACGCAGCCCTGCATAAACCGGATTGGCGGGATCCAACGCGTACGCTTCAGCAAGGTGTCGCGCCGTAAGAAGTCGGCTCCGCCCGGAACGCTTGGCGAGACAGTTCTGCTGGCAAATCGCATCACGATACGCGGATGGTGGCGCGTCCGCGCCAACGCAGTCGAAGAGCGTGGATAGCTCGGTGAGCATGATGGTGCGAGAGGCGTGTACACCGCCGGTATGAGTCATGAAGCCGAGGCGTTGCAGAGTGGTTTCATCACGCATCGGGCTTGCCACTCGCACGCGTCCCCCCGCTGCGGACCCACGCATCTACCTCGTCACTCTTAAATTTCCAGAGCCGTCCGACTCGGTGCGCGGGCATACTGCGCTGGGCAATCCACCGATAGACTGTGTCGCGCTTAACGCCTAGGTACACACTGATCTCATCTACGGAGAGCCAACGGCCATCCATCAATTGCTACCACCGCTGTGAGTGCCGATATAGACGATTCTGTCGGAGTCTTTGCCACTTTAGACGATTGTCGGTTTGAGGGCTAACGGGCAGTGGATCATGGCGAAGCCTCGTCACATCCAAATCCATACGCCCTCACCGAGGCGTAGAAGCATCACCTCGCCGGCGCCGGCTGCGCGGGCGGCCCGTCGTGCGCTACGCCGGTTCGGCCAGGTCGGCAGGCGACGGGCGTAGCAATACCCATCGTCGGCGGTGATTGCCGCCCACACGTCTTCAAGCCACGGCGAGACGTAGACGCCGGTCGCGGTGGTGCTATCAGCCCCGGCAAGCACATCGGTCCCGGCGATCAGCACGAGGTCCTCCGGTATTAGCGGCGGTTCAATGTGGCCGGATTCGAGCCAGCCCACGCCGTCGCGCAGCTTCCGCCCGGGGAGGCGCTCCAATTGCTCAATATCGTTGGGATCGAAGTCTTCATCGTCGGCGAGCGGCGAGATCGCCGTTTCATCCCAGATGGCCTCGTAATGGTCGATGCGGCGCCCACGCCAGTCGAGCGCGGCGACAAGGGAGACCGTTTTTCCGTTGGCAAGTGGCAGCAGTGGTTGGCCGCTATGTGGAATATTGCATCGCCTGAGCATTGTCGTTTCCTCCGTCGTGGTTGCCTTACTGCCCCGCCGCATGAGTAGTGTCGCGGTTTATCGCGGCAGTGTCCGCCGTCACATCCGCGTCGTGCCGTGCCTGCTCAGACGCGACATAGTCGAGTGTGGTCACCGCGGGCCGGCTCTCGCCCATCGCCTCGACCAGATCACAAAGCTCGCGAAGGTCGGTGGTTGGCTCGCCCTGGGCGGCGAGCCAGGCCTGTGCGGCGGCCAGGCTCTCGGTGATCTCCCTGGGCCGCTCCAGGCCCCGGGCCTCGGCGAGTGCGCGCACCCGCCCGAGCAGCGGCTCGCTCGGCGCAAGCTGTTCCGCGGCCGCCCGGAGCTGCTGGCGTGTCGCGATGATCTCGGCGGAATCGCGGTGCCTGCTCATCTGTACGTAGGTGCTCTCCCGCGAGGTCATCGAGCCGCCGGCAAGCACCACCGCGCGTTCCACTGTCGCGCCCTGGGCGGCGTGGGTGGTCACCGCGTAGCCGTAGCGAAGCTGGGCATAGCGCCGCGGGTCGATGGTCACCGCCTCGCCGGTGCGGTCAACGCGCACGACGAGTTGCACGCCTGTCCCGGTGTAGCGGAGGCGTTCGACGGTGAGCAGATCGCCATTGCGCAGCCCCGTCTCCCGATCGTTCCGCTTCGCGAGCAATCGCTCCCCCGCGGCGACGGCGATCCGGCCCGCGGCGCGCCCGGAGCGCTCGCGGGTTTGAATCTCGGTCTCATGGCCGATGAGTCGGCCGTCGGCCTCCATCCGCGCCCGGGTGGCGGCGTTGAGGGCCGCCACCTCCGCGTTGGTTCCGGCCATGAGCAGCGTCTCGGCGGCCCCCGCATCGCGGACGTGCTCGGCCCAACGCGCCACCGCACAGGCCACGGCCTGGGGCTGGCCATCGGTGAGATGGACCCGGCCGCGCTCCAGATAGTGGGACAGGGCCTCCGCGGCCTCGCCGGCGGCGAAGGCCCGGGTGGCCGCGCGCGCCCAGGGATCGCGCTGGCGGCGGATCGCCGTGATCTCCGCCGCATCCTCGCCGGCGAGGTGGCGGAAGACGCCCCCGGCGCCCACGGCCTGGAGCTGCTTGTGATCGCCGACCAGGACCACCCGCGCGCCCGCGTCGTCGGCGTGGCGCATCAGCCGGGCCAGAGTGCGCGAGTCGACCATGCCGGCCTCGTCGACCACCACGACATCGCGGGCGGTGAGTTGCTCCCGGGGCGGGTGACCGATGCCTTCCTCGTCCGTGTAGCCCTCCAGCGCCAGGAGTAGCGATGCCAGGGTGCGGCTTTCGATGCCGCTACCGGCCTCGAGCCCGGCGGCCGCCTTGCCCGACGGTGCACATCCGATGACCCGCTGGCCGGCGGCCGTCCAGGCCCGGCGGGCGGCGCTGAGGGCCGCCGACTTGCCGGTGCCGGCGTCGCCGATGACGACCTGCACCGCGCCGGGGGCGGCGGTTACATGGCGCACCGCCGCGGCCTGCTCGTCACTGAGCGGAAATCCCTCCTCTCTGGCGTGGCGGGCGAGCGCGATGGTCACCGTCGCGGCGTCGACGGCGTGGTGGGTCTCGGCGGCCCGCGCCCGCGCCGAGGCCATCACCGCACGCTCCATCCGGTAGAGCTCGCGGGTGGTGTAGCGGACGGTCCCGTCGGCACCGACCAGGCGCAGGCACTCCGGATCGCTGAGTACCACGCCGACCTGCTCGCGGATGGTGTCGAGGCCGAGGCCGCGGTGCTGGGCGGCGACGGCCACGGCCTGCCAGATATGGCGTGTCTCGATGACCGCCTCGTGCTCGGTGGCCTGCCGGAGCAACGTCTCTGGCGTCGGCATGGGCTCCGGTGACGGGGCCGCGGCGGCGGCGCCATGGGCGTCCGCGGGGGTGAAACCGGCGGCCTGGGCCTCCGTCGTCCAGCGGGCGTGCAGGGTGTCGTGGTCCGGGATCTCGGTCTTCGCGGCCCGCGTGTCCAGCGCGGCGACCTCGCTGGCCTTCGCCCCGGAGATACCGCGCTCGGCAAGGGCGGCCTCGATCTGCTGGCGTCTCGTCGAGAACCGGTCGGTCACCGCCTCCGGTACGCCGGCGATGGCGAAGGAGGGGCCATCGGCGGCAATGGCGTAGCCCTGTGCGGCGAGCTCCGCGGCGAGCGCCGCCCGGTAGATCGCCCCCAGCGCGTGTTTCCACCGATAGAGATCACGCACTTCCAGGCCGCCCCAGGTGCCATCGGCGCGCTGCGCGAGATTGTGGAGAAACGCATGCGTGTGCAGCTGCGGGTCCAGGGCCCGGGAGGTGCCGTGCTGATAGGTGGCGATCACCAGCCCTGCCCGCTCCCGCTCGAGGCCGCCGCGGCCCCGGCGGGCCAGGGGGAAGCCGGACTCGATGTAGGCGAGGGCCTGCTGCACCGCCTGGTCGTGAGCGTCGGCGATGGCGGTGCGCTCGGTGGGATCGGCGACGGCCCAGATCGCGGATACCGACTTCGGCGCCGAGAAGGTGAGGTCCCAGCCGGCGCGGTGCGCCTCACCGGTGCCCTGCACCAGGGCCGCTCCGTCCGGCGCGCACCCCTCCGCCGCGCTCCGGAAGGCCTCGCCGGTGACCGGACCGGCGAGGCCCAGGGCGGCGGCCCCGGCGCCCTGCCAGACCCCCGCGGCCTCGGCGGCGTAGTAGTCCTCCGGGCCGTCGCCGGCGGCGAGATGGACGTAGTAGCCCATGGCCTCGGTGGCGGATCCGCGCGCGGAGATCGAGAGCATCAGCGATCGTCCCGCTCGGGGCCGGCGCCGTCCCCGCGCGGACGGCGGATGACCAGCCGTCGGCGCGGCCGGGGCGTGGTGTCACCGGTGTCGGGCCCCTGGGTATGCGCCGGGATCTCCGGGGCCATCGCCGGCTCCTCCGGAACCTTAATCGCTCCGCTCCCGGAGGCGGCATTCCCGTCGTGCGGTGCTGCGGGCCCCGCTCTGCCGGACGGCTTTCCGGCTTCGCCGCTGCGCGAACCGCCACCGGTGCGATCCTCCTGAGCCGCGCGGGCCTCGGCCGCCGGCGGGGAGCCGTGATCCCCACCCTCCGGGGCCGGGCGGTGGGAAGGGGCCGATTCCGCTGCCGGGCGCGGTGACGCCGTGGGATCCGGGTCGCTGTCACCGCCCGAGGGCGTCGGTGCAGTCTGGAGGGTATCGGTCCAGGCCGCCGGGCGATGGGGCGGTGTCACCTTGCGCCATTGGCGGCGGTCGGGAAACGGCCAGACCACGCGGTGCACGGTGCGACCGCCGCGGATCAGCACGGCCTCGATACCGTCGCGCACCCGGCCGAGTCCACCCCACTCGTCCGGTGGGATGACCGCCTCATCGCCAACCTGCTCGCTCACCGAGCGCCCATCGGCACCATAGGAGGTGGTGTAGCGCCGTACCCGGCGCTGCCCCACCATTTGCGCGGCCCACTGCTGCGAGTCGGCCCCGAGCAGCCGGCCGATAATGTGGGTACCGGTCATCCCGTCCATTGCCGCTGCCGCGTCGGCGCCGTATATCTTGCGGCGCTGGGCGACGTCCTGCCAGCCCGTGACCACGCAGACGCCCTTCGACCGACCCGTCTCGACGATCGGCTGCAGGTCCACTCGGCCCAGCTGCGCCGCCTCATCCAGGACGAGCCAAATCCGTCGCTCGGGGTCGTCCTCGAGGGCATCCAGCCCCCCGGCAATGGCACGCACGATGGAGCTGTGCAGCGCCGTGGCGAGGGTGGCGTACCGGGTGGACCCGCCGAGGATCACCACGCGGGGTCCATGGCCTCGTAGCCACTGCCGGGCGGAGAAGGGTCGATGCCGCGCATGCTCGGCGTCCGCGGCCGCCAGATCCGAGATCAATCCACCGGCGGAGGATGTCAGCAGCGAGAGGTAGCTCGCGGTGGTGGGACTCGGCTCCCGGTGGGTGAGCAGGGCCTCGGTTGCCGGAGCGCCGGCGATGGCCGCTTCGCGCAGCTGCGGATAGGACTGGCCGATCTCGGCCACGAGCTCGCGCCAGCCCCATTGCCCGCGGGTGCGGCGGGCGAGCGAGACGATGAGGCCGCCGAGGATCATCGCCGCCCCTTGCGTCCAGTGGCTATCCGTACCGTCGGCCTCACCGGAGGGGATGAGGCGGGAAGCGAGTTCGCGCGCGTCGGCCGAGGAGCGGATATCGGCGGCTACCGACCAGCGCATCGAGCGCGCGTCCCAGGGCGCGATCAGGCCGAGGCCGCCACCGGCCTCGCGCATCAGCCCGGGGACCGTGGCCGTGAAATCGCCCTTAATATCGTGGATGAGAAGTCGCGCGGATGGGTTCGCCAGGATATCGCCGATAAGATGCTGCAGTATCACGGTTTTTCCGGCGCCTACCGAGCCCGAGAGCATGATGCCGCGGGTCTCGCGATCCCGACTGATGCGCACCTCGGGATGGATGTGTACCCCCGGACCGCCGGCATGCCGGGACTCCCGCCGGCTCTCCGCGGCCGCGGCACGGGCACCACGGGTGACGATACGCCCCCGCTCCGTGACGGGTGGGCGCGGTGCGCCGGCCACGCCCCCGAGGGTGGCACCGGCGGCCACGCCGAGTGCGGCGCCGGCAACGGCGACCCCCTGCCAGCCTGGGGCCGCGCGGGAGAGCCAGTCGGCGGCGATCGGTGAGAGAGGCAGACGCAGGGCGTCGGCGAGGATGGGGGGTATCGCCGCCGACAGGGTGGCGCGGATCAGGTCATCGGCCGGCGTGCCGCTCCATATCGTCCCGATGGCGACCACCGCGGCGAGGGCCAGGACCCCGCCCCCGATGACGCCGAGGATGCCCCCAGCGGCGAGGGTGCGCGCCCAGTCCCGGGAATCAGGGGGTGCGGCCATCGCCGGTCCCTCCTTGGTCGTCCTCGCTGACGATCTCTACCTCTACGGTCGCGAATAGCTGATCGAACCGCTGCTCGATGCGCGCCAGGCGGTGGTCGAGCTGCGCGATCCGATCGCCGATATCATCGACGGCCAGGCCGCTGGCGATGACCTCCCGGGCGGCGGCACCGAGCGAGATCCCCCCGCGCCGGGCGGCGCGGGAGAGGGTGGCGTGGCTGGCGTCCGGCAGACGGATGGTGATGGCTCTCACTGTTCGGCCCCCTCTGCCGCCCCCAGGATCTCCACGTTGGTCAGCGCTTTACGCCGGCATCCAACGTAATCGTCGTCCTCCACGATGTAGACGCTTTTACCGGAGGCGGTGTAATAGAGATCACAAGCGGGGACATCCTCCTGGGTGCGCGTGTAGTAGCCACTACCGCTGGGCCGCCAGCCGTAGATCCGTACCGCCACATTCTCTCTTTTTTCCAATCTAATCAGTATTTTACGCCACTTCTCGTTCTCCTTCTCCCGCTCGGTTTCCGGATCCGGCTTCGGCTCGGGCGCCGCCTCGCGGTCCCGCTCGCGCTGACGTCTGGCTTCTTCGCGCTTGGCCTTGGCCTTGGCCTCAGCCTTCTCGCGGCGCTGTCGCTCCGCCTCTGCAGCCTCGGCTTCCTCGTGCCGGATGGCCTCGACCTGCGCATGGAGCTGGCGCCGGAGGGCCTCGGTCCCGAGCCACGGACGCTCATCAATGGGCTCCTCGGCGCGGTCCGTATACGTGTCCAGGCGCTCGCGAGCGACCCAGCTCGCCAACCACCAGCTGCCGTCATCGGCTTGTCTCAGCTGGGAGGCGGGCACGGTGTAGGTGTGGTGCACGGTCTTCCCATCGCCCGTGCGTGCGCGGATGCGCACCCGGCAACTGCGGTCTGATGGGCCGTCCCCGGCGAGCGTACAGGGGACGACGGTGCCAGCCTGATTGGCCACAGCCGCCACTACGTCATCGACCGTCCGCGATCGGCCGATTGCGCGGGAATTGATCAGCGTGTGTTTCACGCCACGGCCGTGGACACCCGCGCGTGTAGCGGCACCGCAGGGCACGGTGCCGCCATCGGTGTCCAGATACTCCATCGCGACGCGTCCCGTATCGCGCCATCGCCGTATCCGGCAGGGGAGCTCGATCGGCCGCATGCCGTTGCCTGCCGGCGACGTGCGGATACCGGCATCGACGTGCACCTGCACGCTCGTGTGCTCCTCATACTGGTCATCTCGCATAGGCCCTCCCGGGTCGTATAGGCCATGAAAAACGGCGGGTTTGTGAAACGTAGAACCGGAAGCGGTTCGCATCGCCATCATGGTCACATATATTACTGTTTATAAACCATTTTTCTCAGATACTCGAACCGATTTTTTCACCGGAAAACGCCCAAAAAACCGATCTATAGCCACCATAGGTGCGTCGGGTGTGAAAACCCATGGAGGTAAAGGTACACGATGCGGATACGAGTCGCAAGTCACTGTTTTAGCGACAAAAATAAGGTCAACGAATTTGACAAAAGGCGGGTGAAAAGGACAGAAGGGAAGGCAGTGCCGCGCCCGCGCGACGCCGCGCGGGCGGCCTAGCGCCGGGGCGAGCGCGCCGCCGCCGACGACGTGAGGCGGTGGGGATAGGAGATGGGAGATAGGGTGGCGCACCGCCCTCACGTCCATCTCGCCCGGCCACTCTCCCCCGGGGCGATCCCGGCGGCGCGGCGTCGCGCCGCCGAGGTAACATAGCGCCCAGCGCCCCGCCATCAGGCGGGGGCGCTGGGCGCGCCCCGCCTGATAGGCCTGATCGGCCTGACAGGCCTGACGCCACCGGGTATATGCGTCACAGCACCGGGTATATGGAGCACGCCACCGGGTATATGTGTTCGCCCACCGGGTATATGTGTCACACCCACACCCGCCCGCCCGCATCGATGGTCACCCCGGCATCCGCGAGCGCGTCCGCGTCGGCGAGCACCTCGGCGACCTGCTGCCGGCGACGCGCCGGGCTGCTGCTCGGCGTGAGGCGCCGGAGGACGTCCGCGATGGCCTCGCCGCGGACGCACCGGTGGGTCAGCGCCCACCGGGCGACCGCCTGGGTCGCGCCGCGGCGCAGGCGGAGCACGGCGCGGAGCGATGGATAGGCGATGGGGATGTCCGCGGCTAGCAGCATCGACCAGGCGCGCGAGAAGGTGATGCGCCAGGTCATGCCGTCGCCGCCACGGGTGCCAGCGCGGCGCGCAATGGGATCGCCGGCGGTCACTAGCTCGTCGATGACCCCGCCGTAGACATGGATATCGCGCGCGGGGATGTGCAGATCGACCTCGGCCGCGCGCAGGTCACGCGCGAGTCCGAGTATGTGCCGGTAGCTCACGTCTCGCGTCCCGGCGCCCATCGTCCGGCGCAGGCGATAGGGGTCGATCGTGATCCGTGCTCGGCCCTCGGCATCGACTCCGGCGCCCGCCGCGATGTACATCGCGGCCTCGAGCAGGTCGCGGTGGCCCTGGCCGAGCCGGCCGGTGATCGTCGCTCGTCCCCATGGGGTCTCTACTTCTTCCGCCGCCACCCGCCGCGGGCGGCGGGTGGCGGCGAAGATGGGGATGCGGGACTGATACGCGGTAGTCACGTCGCGGTCGCGCCTGCTCATCGCGCCCCCGGCAGTCCGGCGCGGATCGCCGCCATCGCGTCCGCCGGCGTGTCGTAGTCCCGGCCGGCGCGGCCCACCGACGCCGGCTGGCTCGCCGCTGCATATCGACGTGTCCCGCGCCGCTGCCTGGCGCTGCTGTCGCCCCGGAGCATGGCCGCGATCCCGCCGTCCGCGCTCACCTCCTCGCCGTCGCGGACCAGCTCGACGGCGCCGTCGCGGCCGATCCGCAGGATCGCCGGCGCGTCCGGCGTCCACGCCGCCGGCGGCATCTCCGACCCCTTGCCGACGCCGCCCGCGATCAGTCGCCCGCCGCGCGGGTCGAGCCCGATCTGCTCCGCCTCATCTGGCGGGATACGGGTGACGCCGAGGAGCCAGCGGAGGTGCCCAGGCAGCCCGCTGCTGCCGCTGCGGGCCTCGTAGCGGAGCCGTCGATCGAGGCGCTCGAGCCGCGCCGCCTGGGACGTGTGCGAAACTGATAGCACCGCCGCCCCGGTCGCCGCTCCGAGCGCCTCGATACGCTCGGCGAGCTGCTGCTGCTGCGCGATATCGAGCGGGTCCTGGCCGCGAGCGACGCGGCCGATGGTATCCATGATGATCAGCGCCGGCCGCACCGCCGCGGCCTGCTCGTGGACCGCGGCTAGTGCCTCGCCGCCGAGCCACGTGCCCTCGCGGCGATCCCAGGCCCATAGCGGGCCGAGGTCTGCGGGCGCGCGCAGCGCCCGCCCGCGGAGCTCGTCGGGCGTGATGCCGGCCATGCCGGCAGTACGGTGCATATCGCGCGCCCACACCGCACTGCCGCTGCGCTCGCCGCCGACGAGGAGCACGGGGCCGCCAGCGAGCCGGCGGCGGAACCAGGTCCGCCGCCCCGCCGCGACGTGGGCCGCGAGGTGCAGCGCGAGCGTCGACTTGCCGCCGCCCGGCGCGCCGTAGATGTCGCCGACCGCGCCGGCCGGCAGCAGCCCCTCGACGATCCAGTCGATCGGCGGCGCCTCGCGCGAGAGGTCGTCGCTCATGTCGATCCACGCCGTCATGCCTGACGCCTCCCGGCGGCATCCGCCGCCCGCCGGAGCGTCGCCGCCGCGCGCATCACGCGGGCGTAGTCATCGCCGCCGAGCGCCCGCCCGGCGGCGAGGTCGGAGGCCGCGAGCGCGACGACCGCGGCCTCGCCGCCGACCGCGGCCAGCATCTCGGCCGCAGACGGCCGCGGGAGCCGGCGCGCATCCGCCCGCCGCGGCCCGCGGCCGCCGCGCCGGACGCGGCGCGGAAACAGGTCCGCGAGGGTCATACCCGCTGCGGCCACCACGTCCGCCGCCCCGCAGCCGGCATGGCAGCGGACCAGGATCACGCCGTCTTCGGCCTCGGCGACCGCGAGGGAGGGGGTACGGTCATCGTGCGCCGGGCAGCGGGCGATCCAGCGCCCCTCGCCGCGCCCGCGGACGGCATCGAGCTGCGCGAGCAGGCGGTCGATCGGTGCATCGGTCGTCGGCATCACCGCGCCTCCTGGTCGCCATCGGCGACCGGCTCGGCAGTGCGGGCGTCGAGGTACGAGTCGAGATCGGTGCGCCGGTAGCGGATCTGACGACCGGCATACGTCCATCGCGGACCGCGGCGCTCATGCCGCCAGCGGTACAGCGTGCGTCGAGTCACGCGCAGGTAGTCTGCGGCTTCGGCCTGCGTCAGCACGGTGCGCGAGGTGGACGTGCCGATGCGGCTGTCATACTGTGGCATCGGGTACTCCTTTGGTTGCAAGGCCAGCCCTGCGGGGCTGGCGTGGATACGGGATAAATGGGGAGTGCCCCTACGCCCTGCCGGTGGCCGCCGGCGGGGCGTATCTATGTCGGGCGATAGCTCGGGAGGACTCCGTGTGGCTCACGATGACCACATGAGTACCACGCCACCGGAAAACCGCGCAAAATCAGTGGCTTGTGTCAAATAAAGTATTATCGAATTTGCACCGACTGATTTTGCACGCATTTTTACCCATGCGATGGCGTGCGGTGCGGGGCATAGGGCGGGATGTCGCGGTCCGAGCCGTGACGAGCGGTAGTTTTTTCCCGATGAACGGTAGGTCTAGGCGGTGAGCTCGAGCAACCGCCGCTCCCACGCCTCTAGCGCGGTACGCTTTTCGCGGTCGTATCTGTGCATGTCATAGACCGCGGCGATGCCCTTGCGGACGTGCCCGATAGTCATTTCCGCCACTACCTCGCCGATGCCGAGGGCGGCGAGCCCGGTACGGCAGGTGCGGCGCAGGTCATGCGGTGTCCAGTGCCCCCAGGTCTTGGCGTCTTCGTTACCCAGGGCGGCGGCGTAGCGGTTGGCGGCGCGGGCGGCCGCTAAGGAGGTGAGGGGACTACCGGGGCGGGTCTCGAAGACGTAATCCCCGGTTCGCGGGTGGCGCCGGCTTAGCCGTTTTACCTCGGCCTTTGCGGCCTCCAGCAGCGCCAGGGCGGTATCCGTGAGCGGCACGACGTGGGCGGTGTCGGTCTTGCCGCGCCGCTCCGCCGGGATGGTCCACAGGTCGCCGTCTACCTCGTCGTGGCGCATCCCGGCCACCTCGCCCGGGCGCTGGCCCGTAATTAGCACCAGCTTGAGCGCCAGGGCCGTGAGGCGGTGCATCCCGCAGGTTTCGACGCACCGCCAGAAGGCGCGTAGCTCGTCGTCGGTGAGCACCCGCGCGCGCCGGCGGGCCGTGAGCCCGGGGCCAATCTTGCTGGACTTGAGCGTCGCGATCGGCGACGCCTCGATGATCTCCCGGTCCTCGGCGTAGGCGAATACTTGCTTGAGGTAGCCGAGCAGCTTGCCGGCCTGACGTGGCTTGGCAGCGGCCAGCGGCTCCAGCAGCGCGATCACGTCACGCCGCCGCACGTCGCGGAGTTTCCTGTCACCGAGCGCCGGGAGTAAGTGCCGCTCAAGCGTGCCGCGAACGCTCGTCGCGCTGGCCAGGTGATCGACGTGAGCCGCGCAGTAGCGTTGCACCACCCCCGAGACGGTCGGCTCCGCACGCTTCTCGCGCCGCTGCGCGAGCACATCGGCGCCGCTGTCGATCTCGCGGCGCAGCTCGGCCGCGCGCTTGCGCGCGGCCGCGAGGCTCCAGGTCGGATGCTCGCCGATTGTAAGGAGCCGGTCTTTTCCATCGTGCGTGAGATAGCGGAGAACGAATGCGCGTTTGCCCGCAGCGGTAATGCGCAGGCCGAAGCCTTTCGGCGCGTCGCGGTGTTCGTCGAACACCAGCCGTCGGCCGCGCGCGGGCGGTTCCATCTTGCGGATGCGGGCGTCCGTGAGGTTCGGCATCGGAAATCCGGTGTGACGGTCACAGTTGTGTCACAGCATAACCGGAATGTCTTGACGGTCAATGGCGGCAAATGGCATATTATAAGTTACTGAGTTTATGGGTTTATTCGAGGAAACGCCGCTTGTGGCGGGAGCTTTTGAAAGTGGTCTTGAGGGGATTGAAAATCCCCGTGTCGGGAGTTCGATTCTCTCCCTGGCCACCACCCAGACAAGCACTTACGAGAGACCCGGCCGTCGCGCCGGGTTTTTTGTGTCCACGACGCGTGCACCGGTCGTCCCCCCCCGGCAGGGCGTTCCGGTGGCATGCCACCGGGAATAGCCGCCGACGCCGCCTCCACGGTGAACCGCGGTGGTCCACCGTGAAGGTCATGCGCGTGCCGCTACACCGCGGCGCGCCTGTTGGCGCTGATTTTCTCGAGATAGGGGATGAGGTCATCGGCGCTGCTGAGGTCGACGTAGCGCCGCGAGATGTCCCGCAGGTTGTCGCGGTGGGGCTGTTCCTCGTGATCGCCCACGCAGTCCTCCGGGACGATGGTCCGGAAGCCCCACTGGAAGCTGTCGATCGAGGAGGCGCGGACGCAGCCGCTGGTGGTGCAGCCGGTGATGATTACCGTGTCGACCTGCTCCTTGATGAAGTACGGTACGACGCCGGTCTGGAAGAAGATCGAGGGCCCTTTCTTGCAGACCACGACGTCGTAGCCCGGCTCGTGAATGCGCGGATCGAGCTCGATCGACGGATCCCCGAGGCGGAACTGCTCGCGCACGGCGGTAATCTTCCAGTAGGGCATGTCCAGCCCGCCCTGGTAGGCGGTGTAGCAGTTCGCCACCGGGATCCCGCACGCACGGGCGGTATCGAGCAGGCGCGCGGTGTTCTCGAGACTCCGCATGATCAGTGGTGCGCCGCCTAGCGGATACTGCTCCTCCGTGAACCCTTTCTGGAAGTCGATGACGACGATCCCGGGGCGCTGCCCGAGGCCGACGTCGATCTCGCCGTAACTGCGTTCGGTATAGTCGCGCTGATCGCCCATGTCTGGCTCCTCCTCGTCTGTGTCACAACAGCAGGTGTAATGGCCGTGCTCAGGTGAGCTCGTTCTTGTAGAATTTGCCGCCCTTCATGATCGCCTTCAGGTGGCGTTCCGGTTGCGTCAGCACGTTGATGTCTTCAAGGGGATTCTCGTCGAGGACGAGCAGGTCCGCGCGCGCGCCGGGCGCAACCACGCCGAACTCGCCCTTGCGCTGGAACGCCTCGGCCGGTGTGCACGTCGCCGCCCGGATGAGCTCGTCGGTGGGCACGACCGATTTCCTGATGTGAAACTCGTTGAGCTGATGCTTTTGCATGCTCCCGAGCAGATCCGTGCCGAAGATCATGCGCACGCCCTCGCGATGGGCAAGCTCCAGTGCCTGTGACCCCGCCTCGAGCACATTGAACACCTTGCGCTGAAGGTCCGTCGGCAGGCCGGCCTCCACGCCCTCGCGCGCCAGTGCGTCGTAGGTGACCAGCGTCGGCGTGAGGAACGCGCCGTGCTCGCGGAACAGCCGGCAGCTCTCCTCATCGATGAGGTTGCCGTGCTCGATGGTGCGTACGCCCCGGGCGATGAGCCGGTTGATCGCTCGCGCCGTATAGGCGTGGGCCATGACGTGCAGGTTGGCCGCCTCCGCCTCTTCGAGGATCGCGTCGATCTCGGATAGCGAGAACTGCGTGCTGTCGATGCGGTCGGTCGGCGAGGCCACGCCGCCGGAGGCCATGATCTTGATATGCGTGGCGCCCTTGCGGATCTCATCGCGGGCGGCGCGCCGGGCCTCCGGTACCCCATCGCAGACCACGCCGAGGCCGGCGCAGCAGAAGCATTGATCGACGTCGTTCTCGCCGGGGGAGCGCATGTCGCCGTGTCCACCGGTCTGCGAGAGGGCGTGGCCGCAGAACAGCAGCCGCGGCCCGATCACCCGGTCCTCGTCCACCGCACGCGCGAGCCCGTGATCCGCGCCGCCGGCGTCGCGCACGGTGGTGAAGCCGCGCATCAGCATGCCGTGCATGATCTCCGCGCTGTGAGCGCCTACGTAGAACGGCGACAGGCGTTTAAGCAGTGCGAAATCCGGGGTCAGTGCAGTGACGTGGACGTGCGCGTCGCACAGCCCCGGCATCACCACGCGACCGCCGAGCGAGATCGTCTGATCCGCCTTGCCTTCAATGGGCTCGGAGGAGACCTGCGAGATGAGGCCGTCCTCGATCAGCAGGTTGTGGTCGGGCAGCAGTCGCCCGGCCTCGGTGTCGAGGACGTTTGCGTCGGTAAGCCGTATCGTAGCCAAGATCCGTTCTCCTGTTGATGTGGCTTCTAGCGAATCATGAGTTGCGGCAGGAACAGCGCGAGCATGGGAAAGGCCACCAGCAGCACGATCGTGACGATGTCCATGACGATGAACCAGGTGATGCCCTTGAAGACCTGCGGGAGCGTGACGATGTCGCCCAGCGAGCCCTTGACCATGTAGACGTTCAAGCCGACCGGTGGGGTCACCAGGCCGATCTCGAGCAGCTTGACCACCAGGATGCCGAACCAGATGAGGTTGAGACCGGCGCCGTCGACCAGGGGCAGCACCAGCGGCAGCGTGAGCAGCAACAGCCCGATCGGGTCGAGCAGCATGCCGAGCACCAGGTAGAGCACAGCGACGGAGAAGATGATCCACAGCGGGTTCGTGCTGACGTCGAGGATGGTGTTGGCGAACGCGTCCGGGACACCGCTCAGTGCGAGAAAGCGGGTGAAGAAGGCCGAGCCTATCAGGATGATGAAGATGCTGATCGTACTGACGGCGGTACTCACGAAGGCGTCCTTCACCGCCGGCCAGGTCAGCGTCCCGCGTACCGCTGCGAGCAGCAGTGACACGGCGGCCCCTATCGCCCCGGCCTCGGTGGGGGAGAAGATGCCGAAGAAGATGCCCCCGAGGATCGCGATGATGAGCACCGGCAGGGGCCATATGTGCCTTATCGCGGCCTTCCATTCGCTTGCGTCCGGGCGTTCATTGACGGCGCCGGCGAGCTGGGGCCTGGCGATCACCCGCCCGCTGATCATGGCCATGTACAGCAGCGCGGAGAGCACGCCGGGAATGAAACCCGCCATGAAGAGCTGGCCGACCGAGACCTGCGCGAATACGCCATAGAGGATCAGCAGCACGGACGGCGGGATTAGCGACCCGAGTGTGCCGGAGGCGGCGATCGTGCCGGCGGCGAGCCCCTTGTCGTAGTTGTGCTTGAGCATCTCCGGCACCGAGATGCGGGACATCGCCGCAGCGGTGGCCGTGCTGGAACCCGACGCCGCAGCGAAAAGCGCACAGCCCGCGACACTGGCGAGGGCCAGGCCGCCCGGCACCCGGGACAGGAAGACCCGCATGGCGTCGAAAAGCCCGCTCGTCAGGTCGGTCGTGGTGCATATGTAGCCCATGAGCAGGAACATGGGTGCCGCGGTGAGTGCCCACTGGCCGACGAAATCGAACGGTGTGACGGAGATCAGTCCCCAGGCGACCTGGGCGTTCGTCATCATGCCCACGCCGACGATCGAGACCGAGCCGAGCGCTACCGCGATGGGGACCCGCAGCGCGATCATCGATAGCGCTACGGCTACCCCGATAAGGCCGATTGCAAGATGGCTCATCGATGTCCCCCTAGCTCAGAGCGCCCGGCGCTGAATCACGGCCGCAGCCATGTTGTTGATGATCGCGAGACACGTCGCCGCGAACCCGATCGGCAGCGCCCACCGGCTCGGCCAGATATAGAAGATGAAATTGGACATAACCGTCTGCTGTTTTATCGTTGCGTCCACCGCGTCGAGGAAGCTCTGATAGGCGAGTGCGCCGAAGAATCCCACCCCGATCAGGCAGGCGAGGACGTGGAGCGCGAACTGCACCCGTTCGGGCATGAGCTGGGTGAACAGGTCCACCTTGATATGGGCGTTCCGCCGCTCGACGTAGGACAGCGGCAGGAATACCGCGAAGATCATGTAGTAGTAGGAAACCGTCTCGAGCGTGACCGGGACGGAGGCGTTGAAAATCGCCCGTAGCAGCACATCCACGGTGATCTGGATCATCATCACCGCGAGGAATAGACAGCCGATAACGAGAAGAACGCGATCTATCCGGGCGGTGATCCTGTCGAGTGTTTCAATCATCCGCGTGGGTCCTTTTCCTGGTGAGGAGGAGCGGGATCGCCGGCACTCGTCGAGTCGTTCATGATGTCGATCGCTGCGAGCGTGCGTTTCCAGAACTCGAGCATCTGCCGGTGCAATGCAGGGTCGTCACGCCATACGGTCTGCGTGCCCATCCCCCTCAGGAAACAAAGCGTGGCATTGAGCGCCAGGCGGCGCTCCTCGAGCGAGACCCCCTGCTTGAGCGGGAGGCTGTCCCAGATGACGTCGAGGGAGTCGTTAAACTCCAGCGCGACGGCGGTCATGGTTTCACGTATGGCCTCGTCGGTCCGCGCCGCGGCGAGGTACTCGATGGTGATCATGAACAGCCGCCCGGAGAAATGGCCCCAGAGCGTATCGAGGAAATCCTCCAGCGTGATCTCGGCCTCGGCCAGATCGGAGGCCATCAGCTGGATCTCGGCAATCTCCCGGTCCAGAAGATGCCTGAACGCCTCCTGGAGCAGCAGCACCTTGGACGGGTAGTGGTGCAGCAGCGCCCCCCGGGAAACACCGGCGCGGCGTGCGATCTCGACCGTTGAGGTGTCCCGCAGACCTATGTCCATGAGGCAGTCGAGCGTGACATCGAGAATGCGCGTGCGCGTGGCGGCCGAGCGTTCGGCCTGGGTCCGGCGGCGCGGCTTGGTGCTGGTGGTTTCGTTCATGACCTGCCTGCCTTCCATGTGGCTGCGCCGGCCCCGGGCCTGCGGCACCGGGACCGGCGGTCTACGATCGGCGCGGACTAATAGACGCCGTAGGCCTCGGGATCAAGATCGCCGTAGATCTCTTTCATGGCCAGCTTCGCCAGCGCCTCCGGATCGTCCCGGTCGACGTCCTTGAGCAGCTTCTTCCACTTCTCGTGGGTGGCCCGGAAATCGTCGATGACTTCCTTCGGGTTGCTCAGCTTGAAGGTCGTTTCGGCCTGGTCGTAGGCCATTTCGACCACCTTCTTGCTGAACTCGTCGGCAGAGCCCTGGAGTCCCTCGGACGCCTCGTGGAACTCGACGCCCTTCTCCCTGGCCGTTTTCTCGGCACTGTCGACGTTGGCCATGTAGTGGATGGTCATGTCCGCCATGTTGTAGGCCGTCGCCTTCATCAGGGTGTGGCGCTGCTCGGGCGTGAGGCTGGCCCAGAAGTCCGCGTTATAGCCCCAGTGAGGCCCGGCGTAGTAGAGGCCGGTCGACAGCGGGGTGACGTGCTTGGCGACCTCCCACAGCGAACGGTCCACCAGATCGTTGCCGGCGTTGCTCGCGCAATCGAGCGTGCCGCGATCGAGCCCGGTGTACATCTCGCTGGAGGGGACATTCACCGGGATGCCGCCCACCGATTCGACCCACTGCGAGACCGCGGAGCCGGCGGTGCGGATCCGTTTGCCCTTGATCTGGTCGAGGGTGTGCACCGGCATGCGGCACATGAGGATGTAGGGCGGCGTGGCGTAGCCGCCGAGATAGACGATGCCGAGGTCCTTCCACTCCTGGAGCTGCGTCTGGTTGTGCACGGAGAAGTCGGTCACCGCGAAGATCGTGGCGAGCGGATCGGAGTAGGTGAAGCCGAGCTGCTGTACGGAGTTCGCGACCGGCATTTCCGAGGGCGTGTACATCGCAGGCATGGTCGCCACCTGGGCGATGTTCTTCTGGACGCCCTCGAGTGATGCCCGGGGCTCGAGGAGTGCGGTGCCGATCATCGGGTCGGGCTGGAGGTCGCCCCCCGACATCTCCTTGACCAGCTTGGACCATTCGATGAAGCCGTACTTCGACAGCGGGCTGCCGGCGGAATAGAAGGAATTGGCCGTGAACTCGGTCTGTCCGACCGCGGCGGTGGCGGTCAGGGCGGTCGCAAGCCCCAGTGACAGGGCGATAAGGGGTGCTCTCATGGTCTTCCTCCAGCGTGGTGGCGTTGTTCTTGGAGCCAGTTGCGGTTACGCAAACCCCAAAATTGAGCGTAGGAGAAAGATAAAAACAGTCAAGACTGTTTGTTAGTTCGGGGTGGCGGCGGCCGGCCCTCAGTGGCCGGTGAAGTGCCGTCCCGCGGGCGCGGTGACCCTGTCACGGCCCGGGCCTGTCGTTGCTTCCGGGAGGCGGTTCCCGCCCTCACGCGGCACTCCCGGCCGGGCCGCCGGAGGCTGCTTCCGTGCAGGGACCGGGGGGCGTGCGGGGGTCTCAGGCCGGTGGTTCGTGGTGCACGGCGGTGACGATGTAGACCGTCTCGCCGTGGGGCGTGGGCACGACGAACTCCTCGTCCACGGCCTTGCCCAGGGCCGCGCGGGCGAATGGCGAGTCCACGCTGATCCAGCCGTGGGCGGGGTCGATCTCGTCGGCGCCGACGATGCGGAAGCAGGCGGGGTCGCCGGCCTCGTCCTCCACCTCCAGCCAGACGCCGAAGAACACGCGGTCCCGGTCCGCCGGGCGCTCACGCACGACGGTCAGCGCGTCGAGCCGCTTGCTGAGATAGCGGATCCGGCGGTCGATCTCGCGGAGCTGTTTCTTGCCGTAGATGTACTCCGCGTTCTCGGAGCGGTCGCCCATCGCGGCGGCCTCCGATACCGCCTGGGTAACCTCGGGGCGGCGTTCGCGCCAGAGCCAGTCGAGCTCGGCGTTGAGGCGGTCCCAGCCCTCGGGCGTGATGTAGGGTGACGAGCGTGGACGTGGCGGTCGGTAGCGGCCCATGGTGCCTCCGGTGTGCGAGTCGTGCTCCGGCTGCCCTGCGTCGGTGCGGGCAGGATACCAGTCCGCGCAGGCGGCGGTTCAGGCGGGGCGGGGGTCGTCGTCGGTGCCGGGCCAGTCCGACAGGGCGATGGGGGTGCCGAACAGGAAGCCCTGGGCGAAGTCGCAGCCCACGCCGCGCAGCCACTCCATGTCCTCGGCGCGCTCCACGCCCTCGACCAGTGCCTCCAGCCCGAGTGCCGAGGCGAGCCGCAGGGTGCCGATGATCACCTCGCGGTGGCGCGGGTTGCCGCGGCTGCCGATGAGGAAGGACTTGTCCACCTTGAGGCGGCTGAGCGGCAGGTCGGGGAGCACCCCGAGGGACGAGTAGCCGGCGCCGAAGTCGTCGATGGCGATGCGCACGCCCGCGTCGGTGAGCCGCTGCAGGGTGGGGCGGGCGCGGTCCGCGTCGGCGACGAGGCGCTCGGTGATCTCGAAGACCATCGTGTCCGGTGTGCGTCCGGCGTGCTCGAGGTGGGTGAACACGAAGTCCGCGAAGGCGGGGTCGTAGAGCGTGGGGGCGGCGAGGTTGATGGCCACGGCGCAGTCCAGGTGGCGCGTCTCGCGCAGGCCCTTGGCGACGACATAGCGATCCAGGCGTTCGCTCAGGCCGGCGTGCTCGGCGACGGGCACGAACGTGGCCGGTGCGACCGTGCCGAGCATCGGGTCGTCCCAGCGCAGCAGTAGCTCGACCTCCGTCACCTCGCCGCTGTCGAGCCGCATGATCGGCTGCACGGCGAGGGTGAGGAGTTCCTCGGAGATGGCCGCCTCCAGTCGCCCTTCCACCCACAGGGCGGTTCGGTCGGTGAGCTCGCGTTCCGGCCGGAACAGGTTCGTGCTCCGCCCGGTGCGCTTGGCGGTGAACATGGCGCGATCGGCGCAGCGGCGGAGCTCCGCGAGGCTGCTCCCGTGCCTCGGGGCGGAGGCGATACCGATGTGCACCCGCGCGCGCACCGGCCGGGCGGCGATGGTCATCGGCGTCTCCAGGCGCTCGTGAATGGCCTCGGCGACGCCGCGGGCGAGTCCCATGCCGCCGGGCACAAGGATGGCGAACTCGTCGCCGCCCATGCGCGCGACCAGGCGTCCCGGGCCGGCGGCGCCGACCAGCCGCTCGCCCATGGCGTGGAGGTAGGCGTCGGCGGCGTCGTGGCCGAGCGTGCCGATCACGCGGTTGAAACGGTCCATGTCGATGAGCAGCAGCGATGCCGGCTCGCCGCCGGCGAGCAGCGGCGCGGCGAAATGCTCGAAGCCGCGGCGGTTGAGCAGGTCGGTGACGTCGTCGCTGAATGCCGTGCGGTGCAGGCGCGCGAGCTGGCCGGCGCGCTCGGTGCTCGTGGTCAGCGCCCGGGTGGCGGTCACGGCCAGGCGGCGCTCGGCGGGCGAGAGCTCGCGTGCCGCGTTAAAGCGGGCCTGGAAGGCCCGGCCGCCGTGGCGCGGCTCACCGACGCGCCAGACCAGCCGGGCCTCCTGCCGGTCCCCGGTCAGCGGGCAGTAGAACCACCCCCCGTCGGTCTCGTCACCGTCGGGAATGGTCTCGGCGCGACCGAGATCGAGCGCCGCAAGGGCCTCGACCAGGGTGTCTCGGAAGACCCGCACCGCGGTGTCTCCGGCGCCCGCCCCGGGGGCCTGCAGATGGGGTAGCTGTGCGATCAGCCGTGCATGGCCGTCCGAGGTCTGGTGCGCCTCGGCCAGCTCCGTGATGTCGGTGAACGTCGCCGCGAACAGCGTATCCCCGCCGGCCGGGGCGGTCATGGGGCGGACATGGCAGCGCAGGGTCCGGCGGGGGGCGTGCGCCGCGGGCACGGTTATCGCCCCCTCCCAGTGGCCGGCGGCGGACGCCGCGGCGCCTATTGCGTCCCAGTCTGGCATGGCGGCATCCAGCGTGGCCGGGCGTAGATCCGGGACACCATGCTCGCGGCACAGCGCGTGGTAGAGATCGTTACCGTAGAGGCGGCGTCCTTGCCGGTCCAGTATCGCCACGGCATCCGGTATCGATTCCAGGACCGGTGCCTGTCTCTGCAGCCAGCGCTGCCGCCCCTGCGCCAAGTGAATGCTCCCATCGAAGGTCTGCACGCATTATCGACGATCTGAGCGCAGAGGCAATCGTGCGTTGCGGCGTTCAGTCCCCGGCCGATCCCGGGCCGGCGACGAGCAGGCGCACCTCGGCATCGCGGAGACGCTCCACCAGTGGTTCCGAGGGCTGGCGGTCGGTGATCAGGGTGCCGATGCGCTCGAACTCGCACAGCCTTACCGGTGCCTGGGTGCGGAACTTCGTGTGGTCGGTTACCGCGATGACGTGCAGGGCCTGCCCCAGGGCGGCGTGGGAGAACTCGGTCTCGTCGTAGTAGTAGTTCATCAGACCGCCGTCCACGTGTACGGAGCCCGCGGTGATGACCGCGTAGCGCACGCGAAAGCGGCTCACGAATTCGATCGCGCTGGCCCCGAGCACCGCGCCGTCGTCGGCGCGGACCTCGCCGCAGGCCATGTGCACGCGGTTGCCGTTGCCGAGCAGGGTGCGCGCGATGTCCAGGCCGTTGGTGACGACGAACAGGTCGCGGTGGCCGCGCAGCGCCCGCGCGACGTACAGGCTGGTGCTGCCGTTCTCCAGCAGCACGGAGTCGCCGTTCTCGATCAGTGCGGCGGCCTCGCGGGCGATGGCCCGCTTCTCCCGGGCGTTGCTGGTCATGCGCTGCTGGAAGCCGGGCTCGCGCACGAACGCGGGCAGCATGGCGCCGCCGCGGACCCGCTCGATGAGGTCCCGGTTGGCCAGGGTCTTGATGTCCCGGCGCACGGTCTCGTCGGAGACCCCCAGCGAGTCCACCAGCTCGGCGACGCTGCAGGAGCCGTGGGTCTCGAGGAGACTCAGTATGGCCTTGTGTCGTGCGGCTTTGTGCAAATCGAACCCTCCCTGTGAGCCGTCCCCGGCGCCGGCGGCGATCACACCACCACGCCTCTTGCTCGCCGATTGTAACGCATACGGGCTTGAGTCTGACTGAATATGTGGTAATTTGTGGAAAAAGTTTGATCTTTGTCGACCCCCGGATCCCGTGCCGGCGGGGCGGCAGCACGCCTTTCACGGCCTTGCGCCGTGGTCGCGTGGGTGACGAGACCGGCGTCAGAGATGGCCCGGATTACGAAATAAATGGCCTTTGATCGGTAATTTGTGAATGCTGACGCGCTGCCGGCCGGTCCTTGTACGGCTGTGCCCGGGCGCCGAAGCAGGAGATCGGCTGAAGAGGGGAATGACCGATGCAGCTCAGGAATTGGATCAGAAATTGTGGGTTTTTGTGGGCCGTGGGTGCGACCGTGGCGCTCGGCGCCGCCGGTGCGGCTTCCGCCGCTGACTTCCCGGAGACGGACAAGCCCATCCGGCTGACGCTCAACGACTGGACCGGCCAGAACGTGAGCACCCGCATCATGGGTGGCGTGCTCGAGGAGATGGGCTACGAGGTGGACTACGTTCAGGCGGACTACATGGCCCAGTTCACGGGCCTGAAGTCCGGCGATCTCACCGTCGCCATGGAGATCTGGGAAACGACCGCTAAGGACCTCATGGAGGAGGCCGTTGCCGGCGGCAAGGTCCTCGACATGGGCGAGACCGGGATGCGGGCCGTCGAGGACTGGTGGTATCCGAAGTACATGGAGGAGCGCTGCCCCGGGCTGCCGGACTGGGAGGCGCTGAAGGACTGCGCCGACGTCTTCGCCACGCCCACCACGCAGCCCAAGGGGCGCTACCTCGGGGGCGCGGTCACCTGGGACGGCCACGCCGAGGAGCGTATCGAGGCCCTGGACCTGCCCTTCGAGGTCGTGCATTCCGGCACGGAGGCGGCGCTGATGGCAGAGATCCAGTCTGCCTACCAGCGCAAGGCCCCGATCCTCGCCTGGCTCTGGACGCCCCACTGGGCGCCGCAGCAGTTCGAGGGCGAGTGGGTGCGGTTCCCGAAGTACGGGGACGGCTGCTACGACGACCCGTCCTGGGGGATCAACCCGGATGCCACCTATGACTGCGGCAACCCCCGCGGCTGGATCAAGAAGGTCGCCTGGGCCGGTGGCGAGGACGTCTGGCCTGCCGCTTACACCGCGATCCGCAACTTCCACATCGAGAACGACGAAATGGGCCGGATGATCGGTGCCATCGACGTCGACGGGCGACCGCTGCAGACCGTGGTCGATAAGTGGATGGCCGAGAACGAGGACACCTGGCGGTCCTGGATTCCGGCGAAGTAACGCCGGTAACGGCGGCGCCGCACTCGCGGCGCCGCCCTGCTCCGCGGGGCGGGCGCCCCGTCCCTCCGTATCACCGCTGACGCCAGGTCATCGTCCTATGCATGCCGATACCAGCGAGGCCGGGGATGCCCCGGTCAAGCTCGCCTGCCGGGGCCTGTGGAAGGTCTTCGGCGAACACGCCGACCGTGTGCTCGAGCGCTCCGGCGGTGCCCCGGATGCCGCGATCCTCGCGCGGCACGGGCTCACCGCGGCGGTCCGCGACGCCAGCCTCGACGTCCACACCGGCGAGGTCTTCGTGATCATGGGCCTGTCCGGCTCCGGCAAGTCCACGCTCGTGCGCTGCCTCTCGCGCCTGGTGGAGCCGAGCCTGGGCACCCTCACCCTGGAGGACCGGGACCTGCTCGCTGCCCCGGAGCGCGAGCTTACCGAGATCCGCCGTCACCAGATGGGGATGGTCTTCCAGCACTTCGCGCTGCTGCCCCACCGGGATGTGCTCGGCAACGTCGCCTTCCCGCTGGAGATCCAGGGCATTGGGCGTGACGAGCGCGAGGGCCGGGCCCGCGAGATGATCGAGCTCGTCGGGCTGGACGGCTACGAGGCCCGCCGGCCGGCGGCGCTCTCCGGCGGCCAGCAGCAGCGCGTCGGCATCGCGCGCTCGCTCGCCGTGGACCCGGAGCTCTGGTTCCTCGACGAGCCCTTCAGCGCCCTCGATCCGCTGATTCGCCGCGAGATGCAGGACGAGCTGCTCCGGCTGCAGCGCGTGCTGCACAAGACCGTCATCTTCATCACCCACGACTTCGACGAGGCCATCCGGCTCGCCGACCGGGTGGCGATCATGAAGGCCGGCGAGATCGTCCAGGTGGATACACCGGAGCGCCTGGTTCTCTCGCCGGCGGATGACTACGTCGCGGAGTTCACCCGCCACGTGCCCGCGGCCAAGGTCGTCAGTGTCTCCTCGGTCATGCGCCATGAGGACACCGCACCCGCCGGGGCGGCGGAGATCGGTGCGGAGGAGCGCATCGAGGCGGTGGCGCCCCGTGTGCTGGCGGCCGGAACGTCGCTGCGCGTGCGCGATCCCGGAAGCGGGCGTGTGGTCGGCACGATCGGCCGCGACGAGGTCATTGCCGTGCTCGCCGGCACGGGGGGCGGCCATGAATGAGGCCGTCGCGGAACGCACCGGGGCCGGCGGCGGGCTGTCGCGCACGGCGGTGACCGTGGCGGCCGTGGTGCTCGCCCTCTTCGTCGCCGACCGGCTCGCCGGATGGCTGCCCTGGGTCGGCGTCTATCCCGGCAGCTGGGAGCTGCCGGTATCCGACTGGGTGAGCGGTGTCATGGAGTGGCTGCTCCAGGACGCCGCCATCGGCGGCATCGGCTTCCGCTCGGTGGTGCGGAGCCTGGCGACCCTGCTCTCCGTGCCGCTGGAGGCCGGCACCCTCGTGCTTGCCAAGGGCTTCGAGCTGCCCTTCGGCGGCGGCATGACGTTACCGGCGTTGAGCTGGCTCGGGGTCGCCGCCGCGCTGGTGCTCTTCGGCGCCCGGGTCGGCGGGCGCCGTCTGGCGACGCTGCTGTTCTTCACGGTGGCCTATCTGGCCTTCTTCGGGCAGTGGCAGAGTGCGATGACCACCATTGCCTCCATCCTTGTCGCCGTGCCGGTCGGGCTCGTCCTGGGGTTGCTGCTGGGGCTGGCCGCCTACCGTCATCCCGCGTTCGAGCGCGTTCTGCGCCCGGTTCTCGACCTCATGCAGACGGTGCCGATATTCGCGTACCTGGTGCCGGTGCTGGTGCTCTTCGGTTTCGGCCCCGTGGCCGCCGTGGTGGCCACGGTGATCTATGCCATGCCGCCGATGGCCCGGGTGACCATTGTTGCTTTGCGCGGCGTCTCCGAGGAGATCCTGGAGTTCGCCCGCATGAGCGGCTGCACCCGCCGGCAGCTGACCTGGCGCGTGCTGGTGCCGGCCGCCCGCCAGGGCCTGATGGTCGGCGTCAACCAGGTGATCATGCTGTCCCTCAACATGGTGATCATCGCCTCGATGATCGGTGCCGGCGGTCTGGGCTATGACGTGCTCCGTGCCCTGCGCCGGCTGCAGATCGGTGACGGGCTGGAGGCGGGCGTCGCCATCACCCTGATCGCCATCGCCACCGAGCGGCTGGGGCGCGCGCTTACCGACGGCACCCGCAGCCGGGCGCGACTCCCGCGGCGGCATTTCGGCCTGCTGCTGGCCGCCGTGGTGGCGTTGCCCACGATTGCCGGCGTGTTCTGGTCGCCGCTGGCCGGGGTGCCGGACGCCCTCACCGTGAGCACGGCGGAGTACTGGGGGCGGCTCGTCGCCTGGGTCAACACCGAGCTCTACGGGCCGCTCAACGGGGCGAAGTCGGTGCTGCTGGTGTACGTGCTCATCCCGTTCAAGCGGGCGCTGGTGGCTCTGCCGTGGACTGGTGTCGTCGCCGCCCTGGCGGTGCTCAGCCACCGCCTGGGCGGCTGGCGGCTCGCCGCGGGCGTCACCGCTCTGGCGCTGTTCATCGCCGTCACCGGCAACTGGGAGAAGGCGATGATCACCGTCTATCTCTGCGGTATCTCGGTGGCCATTGCCGCGCTGATCGGCATCCCGCTGGGCATATGGTCGGCGGCGAGCGATCGCGTCCACCGGGTGACCACCACGGTGGTGGACACGCTGCAGACCCTGCCGAGCTTCGTCTACCTCATCCCGGTGGTCATGCTCTTCCAGGTGGGCGACTTCTCCGCGATGGTCGCCATCGTCCTCTACGCCCTGGCGCCGGCGGTCCGCTATACGGACCACGGGATCCGCGGCGTGCCCGCCGAGACCATCGAGGCGGCGCGCATGTGCGGATGCACGCGCGGCCAGATCCGCTGGCGGGTGCAGCTCCCGCTGGCACTGCCCGAGATCATGCTCGGCCTCAACCAGACCATCATGATGGCGCTGTCCATGCTCGTCATTACCGCCCTGGTGGGGACCCGCGACCTCGGCCAGGAGGTCTACATCGCGCTGACCCGCGCGGATATCGGCGCCGGCCTGGTCGCCGGGCTGTGTGTCGCCTTCATCGCCATGATCGCCGACCGGCTCATAGGCGCCTGGGTGGCCCGGCGCCGTGCCGCGCTCGGGCTCGCCTGAGCCCGGGCCGCGGCCCCAACCCTGAAGGAACGGAGAACACATACCATGTCCGAACACTACGAGAACAGCGGCGTCGACCGCCTGTATTCCGCCGTGTGGGGCGAGAACATCCACTACGGCGTGTACGAAACCGGTGACGAGACCATCGAGACCGCCACCTGGGCGGCCAAGCGCCTGATGGCCGAGGCCGCGCGCCTGCGTCCCGGCGAGCGGGTGCTGGAGGTCGCCTGCGGCTACGGCGCCACGGCGCGCTACCTCGCCGAGGCGTATGGTGTCTCGGTGGTCGCCAGCAACATCTCCGAGACCCAGCTCGCGCGCTGCCGCGAGATGGCGGGGGGCCGCGCCCTCGACGACCGTGTGAGCTTCGAGTACGCGGACTTCCACGACCTGCCGTTCCCGGACGAGAGCTTCGACGTGTGGTGGTGCCAGGAGTCGATGGTGCACTCGCCGGACAAGGAACGCGTGCTGCGTGAGGCCTACCGCGTGCTCAAGCCCGGCGGCCGCGCCGTGATCTCCGATCACATCTTCTGGCACGAGCGGCTCACGCCGCAGGAGCGTGCCGCGGTGGAGGCGCGTTACGGCATGTCCAACCTCTCCTCGCCGGCGGACTACGAGCGCCACATCACCGACGCCGGCTTCACGCTCGTCGAGCATCGGGACTGGCAGCGCCACGCCGCGCTTCACCGCGCCAAGGTGCTCGCGCGCCTGGAGCAGCACATGAGCGAGTTCGCCCGGGAGATGGACGCGGAAACGCTGGAGAACAACCACCGCAGCTGGGCCCACTGGGCGGACCTCGCCGCCGAGGGCAAGCTCAGTCTGGACTTCTATCTCGCCGAGAAACCGGCCGGGTGAGCCGGCGGAGCGAACACGGACCCCGCAATCAGGAGGACCCGATGGATAGCCATCTCGAAAACGCGATCGCACGGATCCCGCGGCTGGCGGGCCGCAGTGCCGAGGCGCTGGGCGCCGAGCGGCTGGGCGGTATGACGAACCTCGTCTACCGCCTCAACGATGGCGGCGAGCAGCTGGTGCTGCGCATCCCCGGCGAGGGCACCGAGGCCTACATCGACCGCGGCGTGGAGGCCCACAACACCCGGGCGGCGGCCCGCGCCGGTGTCGGTGCGGAGGTGCTGCACTTCGACGAGACGGACGGGCTGATGCTCATGCGCAGCCTCGAGGGTTGTCGCACCATGTCGCCGGAGGGCTTCCAGGCCGAGGACGCCGCTGCCGACCGGGCCGGCGAGGTCCTCGCGCGCATGCACAACTCCGGCGAGATCTTCCGGTTCCGCTTCGAGCTCTTCACCATGATCGATGAGTACCTGCAGGTGCTCTCCGGCCTGGATACCGAGCTCCCGGAGGGCTATCACGACGTGCTCGCGGAGGCGGGCACCATGCGCGAGGCCCTGGACGCGCAGCCCGCGGCCCTGGCGCCCTGCCACTGCGACCCGTTGTGCGAGAACTTTCTCGACGACGGCGAGCGCATGTGGGTGGTCGACTGGGAGTACTCCGGCATGAATGACCCCCTCTGGGACGTCGGCGACTTCTCTGTCGAGGCGGGTCTGTCGCGCAGCCAGGACGAGCGGCTGATGCGTGCCTACCTCGGGCGTGAGCCGAATGCGGCGGAGTGGGGCCGGATGGTGCTCTACAAGGCCGCGAGCGACCTGCTCTGGACCCTGTGGGGGCTCATCCAGCACGGCAACGGCAATCCCGCGGAGGACTTCTGGGCCTACTCGACGGAGCGCTTCGCCCGCTGCAAGGCCCTGATGGCGGACCCCGCCTTCGCCGGCCACGTCGCCGCCGTGCGCCGGGGCGAATGACGATGTCCGGCAGTGCCGGCGTGCGCGCCGGGATACGCGGCGTGCTGTTCGACAAGGACGGCACGCTGTTCGACTATCATCGCACCTGGCGGCCGGTGAACGAGGCCGCCGCCCTGGAGGCCGCCGGCGGCGATGCCGCCCTGGCCGACCGGTTGCTGAGCGTGGCCGGCCACGACCCGGCAAGTGGCCGGGTGGCCGCCGGCAGCCTGCTAGCCGCCGGACATACCGGTGAGATCGCCGGGGCCTGGGCCCAGACCCTGGGCCTGGAGGCGTCCGAACGGGCCGCGCTGGTGGCCCGTCTCGACCGCGTCTTCGCCCGCCTTGGGCCCGTGCATGCCACCCCGGTCACGGAGCTGGAGGCACTGTTCGCCGCGTTGCGTGCCCTAGGCCTGCATCTCGGTGTGGCCACAAGCGACGGCGAGCGGGCGACCCGGGCGATGCTCGCCGGCTTTGTTACGCCGGGGGTGCTGTCGTTCGTCGCCGGCTACGACAGCGGCCACGGCGGCAAGCCGGAGCCCGGTATGGTGAGGGGCTTCTGCGCCGCTACCGGTATCGGGCCGGAGGCGGTGGCCGTGGTCGGCGACAACCTCCATGACATCCGCATGGCGCGGGCGGCGGGCTGCGGTCTGGCGATCGGCGTGCTCAGCGGCACCGGCTCCCGGGAGGGACTGGCCGCAGAGGCGGACATGGTGATGGAAACGGTCGAGGCGCTGCCCGCCTGGCTGGCGGGCAGCGCCTGAGGGCATGCCCCGCGGGTGCGGGGCACGTGGCTGGCAGGGTCAGCCCTGCGGGTTGCGGGTCGGGGCCGGTGCCTCGAGCGGACGCGGCGTGTTCGCTCCGTTCGGCGGCAGCTGCGGGTAGGAGACGTCCGGCATCGGGCCGGTCAGGCTCTCGAGGAAGGCGGTGATCGCCGAGACCTCCTTGTCGCTGAGCTCCTGGCCGAGCTGCGCCTCACCCATGATGGCCACCGCCTGGGTCAGGTCCCAGACCTGGCCGGAGTGGAAGTAGGGCTCGGTCACCGCGACGTTGCGCAGTGACGGTGCCCGGAAGACGTACTCGTCGGTCGCCGTGCCGGTTACCGAGAAACGACCCTTGTCATTCTCCGGCAGGACGTCGGCGCCGGGCTTCTCCACCAGGCCGAAGGGATAGTAGCCCTGGCCGCCGACGTTGATGCCGTTGTGGCAGGCCACGCAGCCCTTGTTCATGAAGGCCTGCAGTCCCTCCTTCTGGTGGTCGCTGAGCGCGTCCTCGTCGCCCTTCAGGTAGCGATCGAAGGGCGCATCCGGGGTCAGCAGGGTGGCCTCGTAGGCCTGGATCGCCGCGGCGACGTTGTCGAAGGTCACCGGGTCGGACTGATCCGGGAAGGCGGCCTCGAAGTCCTCGACGTAGGGATCCATGCTCTTGATGGTCTCGACCACGCGCTTGGGCGTGTTGTGCATCTCCACGCCTGCCTGGATCGGGCCCTTGGCCTGCTCCTTGAGGTCGGAGGCGCGGCCGTCCCAGAACTGGGCGACGTTGTAGACGGCGTTGAATACGGTCGGGGCGTTGCGCGGGCCGCGCTGCCAGCCGTGCCCCAGGGAGGTCGGCTGGTTGTCGTCACCGCCCATGCCGAGGTTGTGGCAGGTGTTGCAGCTGATCGTCTGGCTGCCTGACAGGCGCGGGTCGAAGAACAGCTTCTTGCCCAGGATGACCATGTCGTCGGTCACCTTGACGCCGTCGACGTTCGCCGGCGGTTCGGGAATGGGCTCGAAGCTGCCCTTCGCCATCTCCATCAGTTGCGAATCGGCGTGGGCGCCCCCGGCCACGAGCAGGACGGCGAGCGGCAAAGCGCGCAGGGGTATTGAAGCCATGGCGGTGCTCCTTGTAGTCAGCATGCCTGTTTTCTTGACTGATTCTAAGCTAGCACCCTGACTCTCAGAGTCGACCGCGATCGTTCCGGGAATTGACCTTGGTCAACGGGGAAACCGAAATCGGCTCAGCGCTGGCAGGTGGGGCAGTAGGTTGTGGTCCGCTGGGCGACGGTGATCTCGCGCAGGGGGTGGCCGCAGCGGCCGCAGGGGGCGCCGCCGTGACCGTAGGCGCGCAGGCGCTGGCGGAAGTAGCCGGGGCGGCCGTCCGCGTCGGTGAAGTCGCGCAGGGTGGTGCCGCCGGCGGTGATCGCCTCGCCGAGCACTGTGGCGATGGCGGTCGCAAGCCGGCGGTAGCGGTTGCGCGAGATCCGGCCCGCGGCGCGGGCCGGATGGATGCCGGCCAGGTACAGGGCCTCGGTGGCGTAGATGTTGCCGACACCCACCACCGTGGCGCTGTCCATGATGAACGCCTTGACCGGGGCGCGCCGGCCACGGGCGCGGGCGTGCAGCCGGTCGCCGTGGAAGTCCGGCCCGAGCGGCTCGGGCCCGAGGCGGGCGAGCAGCGGATGGGCCTCCGGGGCGCCGAGGACGTGGTGGAGGCTGCCGAAGCGGCGGGGGTCGTTGAAGCGCAGTACACGGCTGTCGTCGAGGGTGACGTCCACGTGGTCGTGCCGCTGTACCGGCGTCTCCGGCGGGACCACCCGCAGGCTGCCGGACATGCCCAGATGCCAGAGCAGGTGGCTGGTGTCGTCCAGGGTCAGCAGCAGGTACTTTCCCCGGCGCGAGACCGATTCGATCCGCCGGCCGGTCACCGCGGCCTCGATGCCGTCGGTCACCGGCCAGCGCAGACGCCGCTCGCGCACGGTCACGGCGGTGACGCGGGCATCGGCCAGGTGCGGCGCGAGGCCGCGCCGGGTAGTCTCGACTTCGGGGAGCTCGGGCATGCCGTGATGATACCCGTCCGCGTCCGCGTCCGGGCAAGAAAAAACCCGCCTCGGAGGGCGGGTTTCATCGCGGGCGCCGCCGGGGTGGCGGCGCTGCTACTTGAGCTTGGTCTCGCGGTAGGTCACGTGCTTGCGCACCACCGGATCGTACTTGCGGAACTCCATCTTGTGGGGGGTGTTCCGCTTGTTCTTGTCGGTGGTGTAGAAGTGACCGGTGCCGGCGGTCGAGACGAGTTTCACCTTCTCGCGCATGTCTGACCTCCTCAGACCCGTTCGCCACGCGCACGGATATCGTTGAGCACCTGATCGATGCCCTTCTTGTCGATGATCCGCATGCCCTTGGAAGATACCCGCAGCCGAACGAAGCGCTTCTCGCTCTCCACCCAGAAGCGGTGGAACCGCAGGTTGGGCAGGAAGCGCCGCTTGGACTTGATGTTCGAGTGCGAGACGTTGTTGCCCGTGGCCGGGCGCTTGCCCGTGACCTGGCAGACCTTCGCCATGGGAGCTGCCTCCTAGAATCCGTGACCGTGATGAGCCGGGAAACCTCTGATCAGGCCCGGGCGGCGACGCGCCTGATCGCAGGGTTCCCGAAAGATCGGCCTTTATACCAGCGCCCCCGCCGCGGTTCAAGCACCATCGGGCTTGAATTTACCGGGCGCGGGACACACATGAGCGATGAACGGCGCGCTCGGCGTGCCGCCATCGAGCCACAGGTCTATTCGACAGGAGGTGTTTATGGCCATTCGTCGCTACGAGCCCTGGGGGCTGCTCAACGAGCTCTCCCGCGAGCTGGGCCGTCTGTCCGAGTCCGCGGAGACGGGGGACAGCTCCAGCCTGGCTACCAGTGACTGGACGCCTGCGGTGGATATCCGCGAGGAAACCGACCGTTACGTCATCCATGCGGACCTGCCCGGGGTGCGTCCGGAGGACATCGAGGTCCACATGGAGGGCGGCATGCTCAGCATCAGTGGTCGCCGGGAGTCCCACACGAACGAGGCCGGTGAAGGCTACAAGCGGGTCGAACGTGCCAGCGGCAGCTTCTCCCGGCGCTTCAGCCTGCCGGATACCGCCGATCCCAGCGGCATCACGGCACGTTGTGACCAGGGCGTGCTCGAGGTCAGCATTCCCAAGCAGGAGAAGACCCGGCCACGGCGCATCCAGGTCGAGGGCTGAGGTCGGGGAGGCGGCGGCGCGGGCGCCGCGCCGCCGTGCCGTGCCAGGGCACACCGGTAACGCGACTGAGGTGGCGAACAGGGCATGGAGTACAAGGACTACTACCGGATACTCGGGGTCGGACGGGATGCCGATGCGGACGAGATCAAGCGTGCCTACCGCAAGCTTGCCCGCAAGTACCATCCGGACGTCAGCAGCGAGCCCGATGCCGAGCAGCGCTTCAAGGAGGTCGCGGAGGCCTACGAGGTGCTGCGTGATCCCGAGAAGCGCCGCGCCTATGACGAGCTGGGCAGCGGCTGGCGCGAGGGCCAGGATTTCCGTCCGCCGCCGGAGTGGGAGTTCCATACCGGTGGCGGCCGTGGCGGCGCCGACTTCAGCGACTTCTTCGAGTCACTGTTCGGCGGCGGCCGTTCCCCGTTCGACGACATATTCGGCGGCGCCGCCCGGCAGCACGGCGGATTCTCGGCCCGCGGCCAGGATCAGACCGCGCGGTTGACCGTTTCGCTCGACGAGGCGTTCCACGGTGGCGCCCGTACCGTGCAGCTCGAGGGTGCCGAGCCCGATACCCAGGGCCGCATGCGGCGCACCCAGCGCAGCCTTCGCGTGCGCGTGCCCGCGGGGGTGACCAACGGTCAGCGCATCCGTCTCGCCGGCCAGGGGCAGCCGGGCATGGGGGGAGGCGAGCGCGGCGATCTCTATCTGGAGATCCATATCTCGCCGCACCACCAGTTCCACCTGCGCGGCCGGGACATCCACCTGGATCTGCCGGTAGCGCCCTGGGAGACCGCGCTGGGCGCGCGGCTGAAGGTGCCGACCCTGGGCGGTCCGGTGGACATGCGGATACCGGCCGGGAGCCAGGCGGGCAAGCGCCTGCGCCTGAAAGGGCGGGGGCTGCCCGGAGAGCCGCCGGGGGACCAGTACGTGACCCTGCGTATCGTTAACCCGCCCATGGATGACGACGCGGTGCGCGGTCTGTATGAACAGTTGCGCGACCGGTGCCGGTTCGACCCCCGGGCGAACATGGATTATTAGTGCGCTAATCGGTTGCCTGAAAGGGGTAAAGTGCTTACCCTTTGTCGACGCGCCGCGCTGGCGGGACGATGCTGCCGGGGCGGAGTCCCTCGATCCCTAATCCAACAAGGTCACTGGCGATGAGGATGCGCAAATGACCGACGTCAATCTCGAGCGCGCGCGCTACAACATGGTCGAGCAGCAGGTCCGCCCCTGGGAGGTGCTCAACGACCGCATCCTCTCGGTGCTCGAAGCGCTGCCGCGCGAGGATTTCGTGCCCGCGGCCCACCGCAACCTCGCCTATGCGGATCTCCAGCTTCCGCTGCCTCACGGCGAGGTGATGCTGGAGCCGAGGCTCGAGGCGCGGATGCTCCAGGCGCTGGACCCCCAGCCCGACGAGCGGGCCCTGGAGATCGGCACCGGCACGGGCTATTTCGCCGCGTGCCTGGCTCAGCTCGCCGGTGAGGTCACCAGCATCGACATCCACGAGGACTTCCGCGAGCTGGCCGGCGAGCACTTTGCCGCCGCCGGGGTCGGTGGTGTCAATCTGGAGGTGGGCGACGCCGCTGCCGGCTGGGACGACGGCCGGCGCTACGACGTGATTGCGGTCACGGGGTCGCTGCCGGAGCTCCATCAGGGCTTTCACCGCAGCCTCACCATCGGCGGCCGGGTATTCCTGATCGTCGGCCAGCCGCCGATCATGGAGGCGCTGCTGATTACCCGGGTCGGCGAGGACCAGTGGGCCAGCGAGAGCCTGTTCGACACCAGCGTGCCGCCGTTGCGCGGCGCCCGCGTCACGCCGCGGTTCCGTCTCTAGGGCGCGCGGGGACACTACCGTGCGATCGGTCAATGCCAGCGAACTCGCCGACTGGCTCGCAGGGGAGGCGCCCCCGCAGCTCATCGATGTGCGCGAGCCCTGGGAGCACGGGACCGCGAGTCTTGCGCAAGCGAGCCTGGTGCCCCTGGCGTTGCTGCCACAGCGCCTTGATGAGCTGTCCCGGGAACGGCCCACGGTTGTGATGTGCCACCACGGCGTGCGCAGTGCGATGGCCGCCGGGCTGCTCGAGCGCGCCGGATTCACAGACGTCATCAATCTTGATGGCGGGATAGACGCGTGGTCGGTCGAGGTCGACCCTGCCGTGCCCCGCTACTGACGGAGACCTGCCCATGAAACGAATTCTACTGGCCGTCGCCCTCGGCAGCCTGAGCCTGCCGGCGCTGGCTGCCGAGGACCTGCTCGACGTCTACCGCAACGCCCTGGACAGCGACCCGGTCTTCCAGCAGGCGCAGGCGCAGCTGCGTACGGCGGAGGAGGCCCTGCCGCAGGCCCGGGCACTACGGCTGCCGGAGATCGGTGTCGATGCCGCGGCCAAGCGCAACTATCAGGACACCAATATCGTCAACGGTCCTGAAGCCGACGATAGCTACAACTCGCTGACCTACGGCGTTCAGCTCAGCCAGCCGCTGTTCCGCTACTCGGACTTCCAGCAGCTCGACGTGGCGAAGGCGAACGTCGCCCAGGCCAAGGCGCGCTTCGCCTCCGCCGAGCAGTCGCTGATGACCCGCGCCGCGGAGCGCTACTTCGGCGTGCTCGACGCCCAGGTGGCGCTCGCCGCCGCCCGTGCACAGCTCAAGGCCATCCAGCGCCAGCTCGAGCAGGCCCGGGAGCGCTTCGACGTCGGTCTGATCGCGCGTACCGACGTGGAGGAGGCCAAGGCCCGCTACGATACCGCCCGTGCCTCGGTCATCCAGGCGGAGGACGACCTGGAGAGCGCCCGTGCCCAGCTGCGTGAGGTGATCGGAAAGCCCCCGGGGGAGCTCGCCCGGGTGCGCAGCGGTGTCGATCTCTCGGCGCCGCAGCCCGCGGACGAGGATGCATGGCGCCAGCGTGCGGAGGAGCAGAACTGGGAGCTCACCGCGGCACGCCAGGCCTCGAAGGCCGCCATGGAGAACGTCGACGTGGCCCGCGGGGGGCACTATCCGCAGGTCGACGCGGTGGCGAGCTACGGCGGCAGCCACACCGATGGCGGGGTGACCAGCGGTGCCACCTACGACGGTTCGGATAATCAGGAGCTCGCCGCCGGTATCGAGGTCACCGTGCCGCTGTACACCGGCGGGGCCACCAGCTCGCGGGTGCGTGAGGCGCAGTCGCAGTACACGGAGGCACGTGCCAGCCTGGAGGAGGTCCGCCGCTCGGTGACCCGCAACGCCGCCGACGCTTACCGCGGTGTGCAGACGGCCCTCGAGCGGGTGCAGGCCCTCGCGCAGTCCCGCGTCTCCACCAAGACGGCCCTGGAGGCGACCCAGGCCGGCTTCGAGGTCGGTACGCGTACCATCGTGGACGTCCTCGACGCCCAGCAGAATGTCTTCGAGGCAGAGCGGAACTATCAGCAGGCGCGTCACGCCTACCTGCTCAACACCCTGCGCCTCCAGCAGGCCGCCGGCGTGCTCTCAGAGGACGACCTTGCCTCGATCAACCGCCTGCTCTCAGCGAACGCGGCGCCGTACGTGAGCGAGGACGCGATCACTCCCGGGGAGAACTCCGCGGAGTAAGCGCCTCGATCAGCGCCACGGTGCGGCCCAGGGCTCCGCGGTGGGCGGCGACCACGCCCTCCGCGGCCTGGCCCGCCCGGATCCGGGCCCCGGAGTCGGTGAGCCACTCGATCACCGCCGTGGCCAGCCCCTCCGCATCCGTGACCGTGCGCGCGCCGCCCGCCTCGGTCAGCAGCTCGAATATCCGCGCGAAGTTGTGCACGTGGGGCCCGGTGATCACCGGGTGCCCCAGGGCGGCGGGTTCCAGCGGATTGTGACCGCCCACCGCCACCAGGCTCCCGCCCATGAAGGCGATATCCCCCGCGGCGAGCAGCGTTGGCAGCTCGCCCATGGTGTCTCCCACCAGCACGTCCACATTCGCCGCGTCGGTGGTCCCCGGGGTGCTGCGCCGGGCGAACCGGAACCCCTCCGAGCGGGTCAGCGCGGCGACACCGTCGAATCGCTCCGGGTGTCGGGGAACCAGCACGAGCACCGCGCCAGGAACGGCCTCCAGCACGCGCCGGTGCGCCGCGAGCGCGGCGGATTCCTCGCCTTCGTGGGTGCTCGCGGCGATCCACACCGCACGCGCCGGGCCGAGCAACCCGCGCAGTGCCTCCCCCGCCTGTCGCTGGGTCTCGTCCACGGGCTGGTCGAACTTCAGGCTGCCGGTGACGTGGAGTCGCCCGGGGGAGGCCCCCAGCGCCCGGAACCGCTCGGCGTCCGCGTCGTGCTGCGCGGCGATCGCGGCCAGGCCGCGAACGGCCTCCGTGCCCAGCCGCCCGGTGCGGGCATAGCCGGCGGCGGAGCGCGCTGACAGCCGGGCGTTGGCGAGCACCAGCGGGATGCCGCGGGCGTCGGCCTCCGCGATGAGGTTGGGCCAGATCTCGGTTTCCATGAGCACACCCAGCGCCGGCCGTGTCCGTGCCAGGAAACGCCGTACCGCGCCGGGCGTGTCATAGGGGAGGTAGCAGTGGCGGACCCGGTCCCCGAAGAGGGCCCGCACCCGCTCCGAGCCCGTGGGCGTCGTGGAGGTGACCAGTACCGGCCGCTCCGGATGGGCCGCCATCAGCGCCTCGATCAGTCCGCGGGCGGCCACGGTCTCGCCGACGGAGACGGCGTGGACCCACACCGGCGCGCCGTCGATGGCCGGGCCGAAGCCGAAGCGTTCCCCCCAGCGCCGCCGGTAGGCGGGTGCGCGGCGGGAGCGCCACAACAGCCGGGAGAGGATCGCCGGGGTGGCGAGTCGCAGGGCGAGGGTATAAAGGGTACGCGGCATGGCGCACACTCTATCAATTCAGCGATCGGGGTGCGGTGGCATTCTACCGGCCCGGCGTGCGGGGGCTTGCGCCGAAGCGTTGCGGCCAGCCCGTGGCGATCACCGTTGCCCCGGCCGTGGAGGTCGGGGGGCGCGATGAGCGCCGCCGGACCGGCGAAGGCGGCGGCGTGCCGCGGTGCGCCCCGGGGATCGGCGTTCCATGCGGGCGTGCCGGTTCGCGGGGATACGCCGGATCAACGGGTCGTCGTGATTCGACGCTGCGATAGTCCGGTCAAGCACGCCGGGCGTCATCGGGCGCGTGCTGCCCGGGCCGGGGCACGTGCGGCCGCGGGAGGTGGTGATGCGAGCCGCGAGGTTAGTATACTCCGCGCTCCTGCCGATCGCTGTTGAATCGCCGATGGACCGCTCGCTGTTCGCGCCGCGCTACTGGTTGACCTGGCTGGGTATGGGGCTGCTGCGGCTGCTGGCGGCGCTGCCGTACCGGCTCGCCATGCGCGCGGGCGACGGGCTCGGCCTGCTCTCGTGGTACCTCGTGCCCTACCGTCGCCGCATCGTCGAGACCAACCTGCGGCTCTGCTTCCCGGATCTCACCGCCGCGCAGCGGCGCGATCTCGCCCGCCGGAACCTGTGCTATACAGGACGCGGACTGGTGGAGGTCGCGCTGGCGTGGTGGGGTGCGGAGTCGCGTATCGCCCGGCTCGGGACCGTGGAGGGGGCCGAACACGTGGCGCGCGCGCAGGCCGACGGCCACGGCGTGATCCTGGTGAGTGCGCACTTCACGCCGCTGGACATCTCGGGGCGAATCATGAGCCGGTGGTTCGGTTTTCAGGCGATCTACCGCGAGAACCGGAACGCGGTCATTGAGCACTTCATGCGCGAGAGCCGGCGGCGGCACTTCGAGCACGCCTTCGACCGCGGCGACATGCGTGCCATGGTACGGGCGCTGCGTGAGCGGCGGGTGGTCTGGTACCCCCCGGACCAGGACTACGGTCGCCGGCACGCCGTGTTCGCGCCGTTCTTCGGCGTGCCGGCGGCGACGATCACGATGACCTCCCGCCTCGCGCGGCTCTCCGGGGCGGTGGTGATCCCCTGCTACGGTGTGGCGCGCGAGGATGGCAGCGGCTACGTGGTCCGGCTCGGCCCCCCGCTGGAGGGGTTCCCGAGCGGTGACGACACCGCCGACGCCGAGCGGCTCAACGCCCGGCTGGAGGCGGAGATCCGGCAGCGCCCGGCGCAGTACTACTGGGTGCACCGGCGGTTCAAGACCCGGCCCGACGGCGGGCCGAATCCCTATCGGGGGCGGCGCAAACGGCGCAGGAAGGGCAAGTGATGCGGATACCCGATTTCGGCGACGTCACCCTGCTGGTGGCCGGGGACGTGATGCTGGACCGTTACTGGCACGGCGATACCGGCCGGATATCGCCGGAGGCCCCGGTGCCGGTGGTGCGCATCGGCGCCAGCGACGACCGCCCCGGCGGTGCCGCGAACGTGGCCCTCGGGCTCGCGGCGCTGGGTTGCCGGGCGCGGCTTGCCGCGCCGGTGGGCGAGGACGAGGCGGCCGGGGCCCTGGACGGCTGCCTCGCCGGCGCCGGCGTCGAGCGCCACTGGGTGCGGCGCCCCGGTGCGCGCACCACGACCAAGCTGCGCGTGATCAGCCAGCACCAGCAGATGATCCGGCTGGATTTCGAGGACGGCGCCGCCGCCTCGTCCCCGCTGGCCGCCGCCGAGATCGCCGGCGCGCTGGACGGGGTCCGGGCGGTGATCCTCTCCGACTACGCCAAGGGCGCGCTGCGCGACCCGCAGCCGCTGATCCGCGCCGCCCGCGCCGCCGGCTGTCCGGTGCTGGTCGACCCGAAACGCCCGGATCTCGAGGCCTACGCCGGGGCCACCGTGATCACCCCCAACCGCCCGGAGTTCGAGCGCATCGTCGGCCACTGCGGCGACGAGGCGACCCTGGTGGCGCGAGGCCGTGCCCTGCTGCGCGAGCTCGACATCGAGGCGCTGCTGCTCACCCGGGGGGAGGAGGGCATGACCCTGCTGCGCCGGGACGGTGAGCCGGTGCACATCCCTGCCCAGGCCCACGAGGTGTTCGACGTGACCGGCGCGGGGGACACGGTGATCGCCGTGCTCGCCGCCGCGGTGGCCGCCGGCGAGTCCCTGGCCCAGGCCGCGGCGCTGGCGAACCTGGCCGCCGGGGTGGTCGTGGGCAAGCTCGGCACCGCCACCGTCACGCCCGCGGAGCTGCATGCCGCGCTCCGCCACTGGGCGCCGGTGCGTACCGCCGAGGGCGTGCTCGACGAGCCGGGCCTGATCGCCGGCGTCCGCGAGGCACGGGTCCAGGGGCAGCGGCTGGTGATGACCAACGGCTGCTTCGACATCCTCCACCCCGGCCACGTCGCCTACCTGGAGGCCGCGGCGGCGCTGGGCGACCGGCTCATCGTCGCCGTCAACGACGACGACTCGGTCAGGCGTCTCAAGGGCGAGGGCCGCCCGGTCAATCCCCTGGGGCACCGTATGGCGGTGCTCGCCGGCCTGGCCGCGGTGGACTGGGTGGTACCCTTCGCCGAGGACACCCCGGCCCGGCTCATCGAGGCGGTCGCCCCGGACGTCCTGGTCAAGGGCGGGGACTACCGCGTCGAGGACATCGCCGGCCACGAGTCGGTGCTCGCCCGCGGCGGGGACGTCCGGATCCTGCCGCTGCTCGAGGGCTATTCCACCACCGATATCGTGACGCGGCTGGGGCGGTAGTGGGGGCGATTTGCTACACTGCGTTGCCGTGGTCGCTTCGCCGCTGACGAGTCATGAGCCGATCGATCCCCTCCGCCGCGCCGCCGGTCTCCGTGCTGATGTACCACCAGGTGGGGCCGTTCGCCCCGCCCGCGTCGCATCGTGCCGGCTACTGCCACGTACGACGCTTCGGTGCGCAGATGGCCTGGCTGCGGCGTTTCGGCTATCACGTCATCGGCCTGGACCGCCTGCTCGACGGCCTGTTCGGTGACACGCCGCTGCCGCCGCGCGCGGTGGTGCTGACCTTCGACGACGGCTACGAGAACTTCCGCGAGCACGCCTGGCCCATCCTGCGGCGCCACGGCTTCCCGGCGACGGTCTTCCTGGTGGCCGAGCGGGTCGGCGGACGCGCCGAGTGGCTGGGCGACGGCCAGACCCGGGCCGCACTGATGGGCGCCGACACGGTGCGCGCGCTCCACGCCGAGGGCGTGACCTTCGGCTCGCACACCCTCAGCCACCCGCGGCTCTCCCGGCTGGAGGAGGCCGACCAGCGCCGTGAGATCGTCGACAGCAAGGCACGCCTGGAGGACATCCTCGGGGCGGAGGTACGCCACTTCTGCTATCCCTACGGCGATTACGACGCCCGCAGCCGGGAGCTGGTGGCGGAGGCCGGCTATGCCAGCGGCCTGACCTGTATCCGCGGCGCGGCCAACACCGCCGACAACCCGCTGGAGATCCCGCGCAAGGCGATCTCCTACGGCGACAACCTGATCGGCTACCTCTGGAAGCTGCACGCCAAGCACGCGCGCAAGGACCGCGGGGGCGCGGCGCGCGCGGCATGAAGAGTCTCCATGTCCTCGGAAGCCGCCAGTTCGGAGGCGCGGACCGTTTCTACGTGCGCCTGATCCAGGCGCTCGCCGCCGCCGGCCACGAGACCGTGGCCGTCAACCGCCCCGGCAGCCCGGTGGCGGAGGCGCTCGCCGCCACGCCGGCGGAGCTCCCGGTGCGCCAGTATCACCTGCCGTTCGCCAACAAGTGGGACCTCGCCACCGTGCTGCGCCTGCGTGCGCTGGTGCGGCGCGAACGCCCCATGGCGGTGCAGAGCTACATGGGCCGGGCGACGCGGCTGACCCGTGTCCCCCGGCGCAGCGGTGCCGCGCACATCGCCCGCCTCGGCGGTTACTACAAGCTCGACGGCTACTACCGCCACTGCGACGCCTGGGTCGGGAACACCCGGGGCGTGTGCGACTACCTGGTCGGTGAGGGCCTGCCGCGGGAACGGGTCTTCCACATCGGCAACTTCGTGCCGCCGCCACGGACGGTCACCGACGCGGAGCTGGCCGCCCTGCGCGAGGAGGCCGGCCTGCCGCCCTCGGCCCGGGTGCTGTTCGCCCTGGGGCGGTTCATCGGCATCAAGGGCATGGACGATCTCCTGCGCGCCTTCGCGCGTATGCCCGGGGAGGACCGCGACGGCCGGCCGCTGCGACTGGTCATCGTCGGCGACGGTCCGCTGGCCGGCGAGCTGCACGCCCTGGCCGGCGAGCTGGGGGTCGCGGGGCGGGTGCACTGGCCGGGCTGGCTGGACGACCCGGAGCCCTGGTTCGGGCTGGCGGACGTGCTGGTCTGCCCGTCGCGCCACGAGACCCTCGGCAACGTCATCCTGGAGGGCTGGAACCACGGCCTGCCGGTGGTGAGCACGCGCACGCCGGGGGCCACCGAGATCGCCCGGGACGGCGACAACGCGCTGCTGGTCCCCCGTGAGGACCCGCCGGCGCTGGCGGAGGCCCTGGAGCGGGCGCTGGCACTGGACGCGGATGGGCGTGCGGCGATGGTGGCGGCGGGTCACGCCGAGCTGACCCGGGCCCATGGCGAGGCCGCGGTCGTCGAGGCCTACGTCCGCCTCTATGACACCCTGCACCGCGCCACCGGGGGGTGGGGCTGATGCGGCGCATACTCGTCATCCGGCTGTCCGCGCTGGGCGACATCGTCATGGCCTCCGGGCTCATCCCCGCGCTGCGCTCGCGCTGGCCGGATGCCCACATCGCCTGGCTCGCCGAGCCCGCCGGCGCGAGCCTGCTGCAGGCCAACCCCCGCCTCGACGAGGTGATCGTCTGGCCCCGCGGGGAGTGGCGGCGGCTGCGCGCCGAGCGCCGCTACCTGGCCCTGGCACGGTCCGTGCGGGCCTTCGCCGCGCGGCTGCGGGGCGAGGGCTTCGACCTGGTGCTCGACACCCAGGGGCTGCTGAAGAGCGGCGTCTGGGCCCGCTTCACCGGCGCCGGCGAGCGTATCGGCCTGGGCTCGCGGGAGGGCAGCGAGCGGCTGATGACCGAGGTGCTCGCGCCGCCGCGGGACGACCGCCGCATCGCCAGCGAGTACCGCGCCCTGGCCGCCCACCTCGGCGCGGACACCACCCGTTTCCCCATGGACCTGGCACTCGGCGACGACGACCACGCCGCCGCCCGCTCGGCCATCGCCGCGGCCGGGGTGAACGGGCGCTACGTCGCGTTCGCGCCGTTCACCACCCGTCCCCAGAAACACTGGTTCGACGAGCGCTGGCGGGACCTCGCGGGGCGTTTTGCGGCTGAGACCGGCGCGACTCCGGTGGTGCTCGGCGGCCCGGAGGACCGCGCGGTGGCGGAGGCGCTGGTCGCCGACAGCCCGGCGATCAGCGTCGCCGGCGGGCTGTCGCTGCGCGCCAGCGCCGCGGCCATCGCCGGTGCCGAGGCCCTGGTGGGCGTGGATACCGGCCTCACCCACATGGGCACCGCCCTGACCGTGCCCACCGTGGCGCTGTTCGGCTCCACCCGTCCCTACCTGGAGACCGAGAGCCCACGCACCCGCGTGCTCTACGAGCCGCTGTGGTGCTCGCCCTGCCGCCGGCGTCCGCTGTGCGGCGGCGAATTCAGCTGCATGCGCCTGCACCGCCCCGGCGACGTGTTCGACGTCGCCCGCGAGCTGATGGCCGCGGCATGACAGTGGTCCACGTCGAGACCGGCATGCACCTCTACGGGGGGGCGCTGCAGGTGCTGATGCTGCTGCGCGGGCTTGCGGCCTCGCCGGGCCGGCACGTGCTGGTCTGCCCCGCGGGCAGCGAGATCGCCGAGGCGGCGCAGGGCGTCGCCGACCGCGTGGTTGCGATGCCCGTGCGTGGCGACCTGGACGTCGCCTTCGGTGCCCGTCTCTACCGCGTGCTGCGCGAGGAGAACGCGGACCTCGTCCACCTCCACAGCCGCCGCGGCGCCGACGTCATCGGCGGCATCGCCGCCCGCCTCGCCGGCGTACCGGCGGTGCTCAGCCGCCGGGTGGACAACCCGGAACGGCGCTGGTGGGTGGCGCTGAAATACCGCCTCTACGCCCACGTGATCACCATCTCCGAGGGCATACGCGAGGTCCTGCTCGCCGAGGGGCTGGCCCCGGAGCGCGTCACCTGCGTGCCCAGCGCCGTGGACACACAGACGTATCGTCCCGGCGGCGACCGTGCGTGGTTCCGGCGGGAGTTCGGCCTGGCCGACGACGAGGCCGTCGTGGGCATGGCCGCGCAGTTCATCCCGCGCAAGGGGCACCGCGTGCTCGTGGCGGCGGCGCCGGCCGTGCTGGCGGCGCATCCGCGCACCCGCTTCCTGCTGTTCGGCCGTGGCCCGGGGGAGGCGGCGATCCGCTCGCTGGTCCACGGGCAGGGCCTGGCGGACCGGTTCGTGTTCGCCGGCTTCCGCACGGACATGGCGCACATCTTTCCCTGCCTCGATGTCCTCGCGCACCCGGCCTACATGGAGGGCCTCGGCGTGACCCTGCTCCAGGCGGCGGCCTGCGGCGTGCCGGTTGTGGCGTCTGCGGCGGGCGGGATCAAGGAGGCGGTGATGGACGGGGAAAGCGGTTGGCTGATATCGCCAGGGGAGCCGGGTATCCTGGCCGACCGCCTCAACGGCCTGCTTTCGAGTACGCGGGAACGGCAGGAGATGGGGGGACGGGCACGCGATTTTGTCGTCGACCGGTTCTCCGTGGAACGCATGGTGGCCGGAAACCGGTCGATTTACCAACGCATTGTCGAGGAGACGCGTCGTCCGTGACCGAGTCGCTACCGGGGAAAGCGAACGTTCGTTCTGACACGCATTACGTAATGACAGGCTGGGACAGGGTTGTATCCGTGGGCGCCATTCTCGCGCTGCTACTGCTTGGCAGTGGCGCGCTGATGGGGGTGGCGATGGGCAACGTCGCGCTGGTGTTGCTGCTGGTCGCCTTCGTCGTCGATGCGCCGCGGGCGCGGGTGGGGCTGACACGCTCGCCGTTCGTGTGGCTGACACTCGTGTATCTGGGGTTCCTCGTCCTGCAGCTCGCCCTGGGGCCGCTTCGCCCTGCGGTGCCGATGGCGGCCCAGTTCGAGGCATTCAAGAGTTATATCGCCGTCGGTTATCTGGCTGCCCTGGCGGCCGGCTACTGGCTGTACCGCAAGCCGGAGTGGCAGTTTACGGTCTTCATGCTGCTGCCGGCGGGGCTTCTGGTCCGGGTGGCCGAGAAATGGCAGCCCGGGGATTTTACCGGCGCCCTTTACGGGCACGGGCGATTCAGGTTCGGCGATTCGGCGGTGGATTTCGGATTCTGGTCCCTGGTTGTGGCGATTTTCGCGCTGACACTCATCCGCGGGGCGTGCCGCATGCGCTCGCCGCTGCGGCGTAACGCGGCACTGGCTTATCTGGTTTCCGTGTTCGTGCTCGCCCTTGTCAGTGTCGTGCTGGCCAAGACCCGCTCCGTGTGGCTGATCGTTCCCGTCGCGCTGCCGCTGGCGGCCGTTCTCGGTGTCGGCCCAAGGGTCCCCCGGCGCTACTGGTTGCGGGCCGCGGTGGCCGGCGGTCTGGTCCTGGTCGCACTCTGCCTGGCGATTGCCTGGGGGGCCGGTGACATCATCGCCGGCCGCTGGGAGAAAGGTCAGCACGCGCTTGACATGCTGGTGCAGGGGAACTGGGAGGCACTGGGCAATGGCTCTGTCGGCCTCCGCGCCAAGATGGCCTATGAGGGGCTTTCCATATGGTGGCAGCAGCCCGTTCTCGGACATGGATTCGCGAGCGCCCCTGAGCTGCTCGCGCATTCCCGGTTCGAGGCGGTCGCGACTCGAGGGTTTCGCCATTTCCATAACACCGCGATCACCATCATGGTCGAGCACGGCATCATCGGGCTGGGTCTTTTTCTCGCACTATTCGTTTTCTGCGTGGTTACCCTATTCAGGGCCCTGTGTGATGACGTCACCGGTGTCGCCGGAGGCGTATTCGTGAGTCTCGTCGCGATGACATGGCAGTCGATGGCCGATCACGTGATAGAGGGCTATCGTAATCCGTTCATGATTGCGCTGTTCTGCGGGGTCGCGGTTGCGCTCCATCTGTCCCGTCCGGGCAGGGGCGGCGATCAGTTATCGGCCGCCGGCAGGCAATAGAGTAGAACATTATGGAACTGATTAAACCCGTCGTCGTCGGTGACCATCTCCGCGAACTGGCAGGGCGCATGGGCGATAAGTCGGCGTTTTCCGCCATCGACGTGGGTTGCCGCGGCTCGGTCTGTCCCGATCTGACCGGGATTGGCGTCTGCGTCGATGTCATGGGTTTCGATGCGGATGCCCGGGCAACGGACTTCCCCCCGGGCGAGTCCCGGGGGTGGCGATCGCTGCGCGTGCGCTCCACCCCGCTCGGGCGCCGGGACGAGGCCGGTGTGCTGTACGTGACCCACGCCCCGGGATGCTCGTCGCTGCTGCCGGCGGACAGGCCACTGGCCGAGTCGTTCTCCCGGGGGCACCGCTACGAGACCGAGCGGACCGTGGACCTCGTGACGCAGGCCCTCGATGACGTCGTCCGCGACGAGGCGGTGGACCACCCCCGGTACATGAAGATCGATGTCCAGGGGTGGGAGCAGGCGGTCTTCGACGGCGCGTCCTCGCTGTTGGCCGAGGAGCTGGTGGCAGTACGCACCGAGGTGAGTTTCCGCCCCATATATCGTGGCCAGCCCCTGTTCTCCGGTATCGACGAGTCCCTGCAGTCACGGGGCCTGCGCCCCGTTGGTTTCCCCGAGCTGCACGCCTGGCGCCGCGACAGCGAGCGTCGTCCGGGCCAGCTCGCCGGCGGCGAGCGGCCGTTCTCCCGCGGGGAGCTCATTCACGGCGATGTCCTGTACCTGATGGATCCGGACGTGCTGCCCGGCAGGGCAGGGGACGTCGTCCACATGGGGGCGTCCGCGGGGGTGATCGCGCTGGCCTACGGCCTCGTGGACTACGCCGCGGCCGTATGGTCGATCCCGGCCGTCGCCGCCGGCCTTCGGGAACGGCTCGGCATCGACCCGGAAGCGGTCCTGTCACGGGTTTCCCGGGAACAGGCGGGCGCCTTTCGCCGGCGTGAGCTCAGCGCCGCATGGCGTGCGCTTCGGCTCGCCATACGTGGGCGCTGAGCGGGTTCAGGCGGGATCCCCCGGGGGGCCGAGGACCGTGTCGCGGTACTGCCGTGCGATTCGCCCGGTCTCGAAGCGTGCCGCCCCCGCATGCTGGTGTTCGGGGGTCGGCGGGTGCTCCAGGGTGGTGGCGATCGCCTCTGCCAGTGCCTCGCTATCCCCCACGGGTACCAGCGCGCCGTAGCGGCCGTCGGCGAGGATCTCGCGCGGCCCGAACGGGCAGTCGGTGGCGGCCACCGGCAGACCCAGTGCCAGGGCCTCGGCGAGGACGTTGCCGAATCCTTCGTATCGGGAGCTCAGCACGAAGGTGTCCGCCTGTCGCATGACCGGAAACGGGTTGGACAGATAGCCGGGCATGGCGACTCTGTCCCCCAGGCCGAGCTCCCGGCTCAGGGCCTCCAGGGCCGGCCGTTCCGGGCCCTCGCCGAGGATCAGCAGGGACAGGGGCGTACGGCGATTCGCCCTGGCCACGGCGCGTAGCAGCGTGGGGTAGTCCTTCTGCGGCGTCATCCGACCGCTCGCGACGAGAAGAGGGGTGTCTTCGGGCAGGTCGAACCGGCCCGGGGCGGGCTCCTTCGCCTTTTGTTCGAGCGCTCCGTCCACGATCGGATTATATATCGTGGTGATGGATGACGCCGGTATGCCGGTAAGCGCGCCCAGATCCGCGGCCATGCCTTGACTGATTGCGATGATGCCCCGTGCACGGGCATGGATGCGCCGGATGCCGGCCAGTACGCGACGGGCCGATCTGCCGCCTCCTGCGACCTGGGGGCCAATGGCGATTCGCGGCGACCAGAACAGCGGGCTGTGAATGCCGGGAAAGCGCCCGGCCGCGGCGGCGATCAGTCCCGCGCGCTGATCAAACGCGATCAATGCGCGCGGCCGATGGCGGCGCAGGATAGCGGTGAGTCGCAGGGTCAGCCGCCAGCGTGACAGGCGTTGGCAGGCGGCCAACTGGACCCCGGGGTTGAGTCCCGCACGCCACTCTGGGCGGCAGGAGGTCTCCGCGGTGACGACGAGGATCTCAAGGCCTTGTGCATCCAGGGCGTTGGCGAGGCGTTGAACGCTGACGGACACGCCCCCCTGGTTGCGTCCGGGGTGTCGGCTAATCATGCCGAATAGGGCGATGTCGATCGGCTGGTTCAAGACAGCGGGCGCCTCGGTGTTGTGTGCCTACTGGTGCGCGAGTCTATCAGCGTTCCTGCGCTATAGCTGTGGCGTACGTGATAGTATCCCATCGTTTCAGCCGTCTCTTGTGGAGCTTTTCGCACTTGATGCTCCTTACCGGCTCTGATCAATTACAGGTATCGCCCGCTTCCGATGGCAGTCACCCCCGCACAAGAGGTCCATGACAACCGTCTAGCGATCCTGATCACCGACCAGGGCGATGGCGGTGTCGAGCGCATGCTGGTGCATACTGCGAATGCGCTTGCGGCGCGGGGCGTTACGGTTCATCTGCTGGTGGCTGATCGTGACCACCCTTTCCTCGACCGCTGCGATGACGCTGTTGCGCTGAGCGAGCTGGAGACCGGCTCCCCGGTGGCGGCGGTGCGCCGTTTTCTGGAGCAAGAACGCCCGGCCGTGCTCATCAGCGCCAAGCTGCGTGACGACCGGCTCGCCGTTGACGCCCGGGACGCTGCGGGTGTCGACACCCGCGTCCTCTTCAGGGTTGGGAATCCCCTGGTTCACCGACTGCGGCAACGAACCAAGAATCCGATCAGGGTCTGGTACACCTGCATGCAGATGGCGCGGCTATATCGGCGTGCTGATGGTTTCATTGCGGTGTCATCGGGTATAGCCGATGACTTGGTGAGAGGGCTCGGTGTGCCACGTGAGAGGATCTGGACTCTACCCAATCCGACTGTTGTTGACTCGCTTTACGATGAGTCAAAGGAACCCGTTCCGCATCGATGGTTGCGTGATGATGCGGTTCCGGTTGTCCTCTCAATCGGTGGGCTGCGTCGGCAGAAAAACTTCGGTGTGTTGTTACGGGCATTTGCGGAAGTACGGGCGCGATGTCATGTCAGACTCATTATCCTTGGTGAGGGGCGCCAGAGGGAACGGTTATTGGCGCTTGCGAGACGTCTCGGCGTGGCTGGCGATGTGGATTTGCCCGGGTGGCAACCCAATCCCTATGCGTTCATGGCGCATGCGTCGGTGTTCGTCATGAGTTCGCGTTGGGAAGGGTCGCCCAATGCCTTGGTGGAAGCCGCCGCATTGGGGGTGCCGCTCGTTGCATCGGACTGTTTCAGCGGCCCGAGGGAAATACTCCAAGGCGGGCGTCTGGGACATTTGGTTCCCGTCAACGATGTCTCCGCCCTTGCTGCGGCCATCCATCAGGCGCTTGAGAGCCCGTTATCGCCGGAATGTACGCGTTTGGCGGCCGAGCCCTATAAGGCGGAATCAAGCGCCGGAGCTTACCTGAAGGCGCTCGGTCTGGAACCGGTAACCTCATGACCGTTGATATCTGCCTTTTCTTTGCAACATCCGGCCACAGCGGGGTTGACGTTGCGGTACGGCATCTCGTGCCGGAGTTAGTTCGGAGAGGCTATAGCGTCGCTCTTCTCAAGGTTCGTGAGCATGGACCCAGTCTCGACTTTTCCCATGAGCGGTTCATGGCCATCGATTTGGGGGCGAGACACGTGTACACAGCGCTGCCTGCATTGGTCAGGTGGCTCAGGGAGCTGCAGCCCAAGGTTATCCTCTCGGACAAGGACAGGGTGAATCGGACGGCCTTGCTTGCGCGAAAGTTATCTGGAGTAGCCTCGCGTCTTGTGTTGAGCTCCGGTACGACAATATCGATCGACCTGCGTCACCGCGGGCGATTCGAGTGTTGGTTGCAGCGGAACTCAATGGGGCGCTTATACCCATTGGCGGACAGCGTGATTGTCACCTCCCGCGGTGTCGCTGAGGACATGGCGGCTTACACGGGACTCGGGCGCGAGCGCATCACGGTAGTCCCCAGCCCGGTTGTGCCAGATTCCTTATTCGCGGCTCCCCAGCCTCGACCTGATCACCCATGGTTTGGCGCGCGGTGCAAGCCGGTGATTCTGGCTGTCGGCGAGCTCGGTAGGCGAAAGGGCTTCGATATGCTGCTTCAGGCGTTCGCGCTTCTGCGCGAGCGCGTCGACGCCCGGCTCGTAATACTTGGAGCAGGACGACAGCGGGAGGAGCTTGTGGCCATGGCTTCCCAGCTCGGAATCAGCGGACATGTGGATTTCGCGGGGTTCGTTTCCAATCCTTATGCCTTCATGGCCCATGCCGACGTTTTGGCCTTCACGTCCCGGTGGGAAGGGCTCGGGTTTGTGTTGATCGAGGCGATGTCGATGGGGACGCCGGTAGTGGCGACCGACTGCCCGAGCGGTCCGGCCGAGATCCTGGACGGCGGCAGATATGGTCCACTAGTGCCGGTCGACCATGCGGAGCAAATGGCCAAGGGACTGGCTGCGACACTCCGGAGCCCACCGGACAGTGACTCCCTCCGCACGGCGGTCCGCAGGTACTCCGTCAGTGCGGCTACGGATGCCTACCTGGACGTTTTCGGATTGCCGCGGTGGAAGAGCCACTAGCGAGAGGCGATCAATGTGCGGTATAGCCGGTGTCAGTCTCGACGCCCCGGTGCCGGAGGAGCGCATCACCGCCGCCGTGGCGAGGCTCGGCCACCGCGGCCCCGACGACCGCGGCGTCTGGCGCGAGGGCAACGTCGCGCTCGGGCACACGCGGCTGTCCATCATCGATCTCGCCGGCGGTCACCAGCCCCTGGTCACCGCCGACGGCGCTCTGGTGCTGATCGCCAACGGCGAGATCTACAACCACGTGGAGCTGCGCGCCGAGCTCGAGCGCGCCGGCTGCGCGTTCCGCACGCACTCGGACTGCGAGGTCCTGCTGCACGCCTACCGCGTCTACGGCGACGACTTCCTCGAGCACGTGAGCGGGATGTTCGCCTTCGCCCTCTACGACGTCCCCCGCCGGCGGCTGCTGCTCGCCCGGGACCACCTCGGGCAGAAGCCGCTGTTCGTCGCCGCCGGTGCCGACGGCGTGCGCTTCGCCTCCGAGATCAAGGCGTTGCTGCCGCTGCTGCCGGCACGCCCGTCGGTGCGCGCGGTGGGGCTCGCGCGCTATCTCCAGCACCAGTACGCCGCCGGGCGCGAGACCATCCTGGAGGGGGTCGAGCGGGTCCTGCCGGGGGAGGTGATGGAGGTGGTCGACGGCCGGGTCCGCGGCCGGCGCCGCTACTGGGACGCCAGCGCCGTGGAGCCGTGGGAGACGGACTTCGAGTCGGCCAGCACCGCCTTCGACGAGCTCTTCGACCGGGTGATGCGCCAGCACCAGCGCTCGGACGTGCCCTTCGGCCTGTTCCTCTCCGGCGGGGTGGATTCCGCCACCCTGCTCGGGGCGCTCTCGCGCCTGCGCGACGAGCCGCTGCACACCTATTCCGTCGGCTTCGAGGCCCCGGACATGGTCGACGAGCTGCCCCTGGCGGCGCAGGTGGCCCGGCGCAACGCGAGCCGGCATCACCCCTTCGCGCCGGACGGCGCCGCACTGCTGGCGCGCCTGCCGCGCACGATCTGGGCGGCGGATGAGCTGATGCGCGATTTCGCCAGCCTCCCGACCCTCTATCTCGCCGAGCAGGCGCAGCGCGACCTCAAGGTCGTGTTCTCCGGCGAGGGCGGCGACGAGGCCTTCGCCGGCTACGGGCGTTACCGGGTCAACCCGCTGGAGCGGCGGCTCAAGGCCGTGGCCGCGCCGGGCAGCGGCGGCTTCCGCACCGGCGGCCTGCTGCGCGGGCGCACGCGCCGGCGGCTGGCCGGCGACGCCCTCGCCGGGGCCATGCGCCACACCCGGGAGCCGTTCGTCGAGGCCTGGGCATCGACGCCGCGGGGCTGGTCGGATCTGCAGCGGATGCAGTACGTGGACCTCACCACCGCGCTGCCGGACAACCTCCTGGTCAAGGCGGACCGCATGCTCATGGCCAGCGGTGTCGAGGGCCGGCTGCCGTTCGTCGACCACCGCATCGTTGCCTTCGGGCTGTCGCTGCCCGACCGGCTCAAGGTCGCGGACGGCCAGGGCAAGCACTTTCTCAAGCGCTGGGCCGAGCGCCTGGTGCCGCGGGAGCTCCTGTATGCCCCCAAGCGCGGCTTCCACGTGCCCGTGCGCGGCTGGTTCGGTGACCACCTTGCCTGGCTGGAGCGCGTGCTGCCGGCCCATCCGGCGGTGCGCGAGTGGTTCCGCCCGGAGGGCGTGGCCTGGCTGCTGCGCCGGGATGCTGCCCGGGGCCGGCTCAGCGCGCCGGCCTTCGCCATCGTCCAGTTCGCGCTCTGGCACCGTATCGTGCTGGAGGGTGACGGCGCCGACCCGGGCAGCGACGCGGATCCCTTCCGGCTGCTGGAGGACCCGGCATGAGCGGCGCGCCGCGGATCGCCGTGTTCCTGGCCTTCTCCGGCAAGGGCGGGGTGGAGCGCATGGTCGTGCGCCTGCTCGCCGGGCTGGTGGACCGGGGCTACGCGGTGGACCTGGTGGCGGTGCGCGCCGACCGGCTGCCCGGTCCGCTGCCGGCGGGGGTGCGGCTGGTGGACACCGGCCACCGCCACAGCCAGATGGCGGTGCTGGCGCTCGCGCGCTACCTGCGCCGGGAGCGCCCGGTGGCGCTGCTCGCCGCCAAGGACCGCGCCATCCGCACCGCCATCGTCGCCCGTGCGCTGGCCCGGGTGCCGGTGCACCTCGCCGGGCGCCTCGGCACCAACCTCTCCGCCGCGCTTGCGGGACGGAGTCGGCTGGGACGGTGGCTGCGCTATGCGCCCATGCGGGTGCTCTACCATCGCGTGGACCGGGTGGTCGCGGTCTCCGAGGGCGTGGCCGAGGACACCCGGCGTATCGCCGGGCTCGCCGCCGGGCGCGTGTGCGTGGTACGCAACCCGGTGGTTTCACCGGATCTCGCCGAGCAGGCGCGCGCCGAGCCGGACCATCCGTGGCTGCGCGAGCCCGGCCCGCCGGTGATCCTCGGTGCCGGGCGGCTGACCCGGCAGAAGGACTTCCCCACGCTGCTGCGCGCGTTCGCGCGGCTGCGCGCCGGGCGCCCGGCGCGGCTGGTGATCCTCGGCGACGGCGGCCAGCGCGGGGCGCTGGAGGCGCAGGCGGCCGAGCTCGGCGTCGCCGACGATCTGGCCCTGCCGGGGCACGTGGCCAACCCCTACGCCTGGATGGCGCGGGCCTCGCTGTTCGTGCTGTCCTCGGCCTGGGAGGGCTCGCCCAACGTGCTCACCGAGGCGGTGGCGCTGGGCACGCCGGTGGTGGCCACGGACTGCCCCAGCGGACCCCGGGAGCTGCTCGCGGACGGGCGCTTCGGGCCGCTGGTGGCGGTGGGCGACGACATCGCCATGGCGGCGGCCATGGCGGCGGTCCTGGACGCCCCCCTGCCGCCGGAGACGCTCCGGGGCGCGGCGGCGGGGTATACACTGGAGGCCAGCGCGGCGGGCTACCTGCGGGCGCTGGGCCTGGACGAACGAGCCGGAACCCCCTGATGCTGATTTCCTACCGTCACCGATTCCTGTTCGTGCACATCGCCAAGACCGGCGGCACGAGCATCCGCACGGCCCTGCGTCCGTACCGCTGGGGCTGGCCGTACACGCCGGTGCTCGCTGCGGCGAGCCTGATCAGCCAGATGACCCGGCCGAAGCACGCGCTGGGCATCAAGTTCCCGCGCCATGCCAAGGCGATCGCCGCCTACGAGATGCTGCCCCGCGAGCTCTACGAGGGGCTGTTCAAGTTCGCCGTGGTGCGCAATCCCTGGGATCTGCAGGTGAGCTCGTTCCACCACCTCAGGCGCGAGCACCCGCAGCGCACCGCGCACCTGGATACCTTCGAGACGTTCATCCGTGCCAAGCTCGACCCGGAACGGGCCTACGATTACCTGCTGGACATCTCCCAGGAGCGCCAGTGGGAGTACGTGTGCGATTTCCACGGCCGGCAGATCGTGGATTTCGTCGCCCGCTACGAGCGTCTCTCCGAGGACTTCGCCCACGTGTGCGAGCGCATCGGCATCGAGGCGCCGGCGCTGCCGCACCGCCGCCGCGCGGGTGACCGCGGGACCTATCAGGATTACTACACGCCGGAGACCCGGGCGCTGGTGGCCCGGCACTACGCCGAGGACATCGAGCGCTTCGGCTACCGCTTCGGCGACGGGGACTGACCCGGCGCGTCCCGCCGGGTCAGCGCTCCACCAGCCAGCGGCCGCGGTCGGCGAAGCGCTTGTACGGGTTGCGCACGCCCTCGGGCTGGCGGGAGAAGCGGCGGTAGCTCCACAGGTACTGCTCCGGCTGCTCGCGGACCGCCGCCTCGATGGTGTGGTTGAGGGCGGTCGCGGCGGTGGCCGGGTCCGGGGCGGCCACCGCCGGGTCGGCACGGCGCCAGTGCACGCGGAAGCCCCGGCCGGCGGGCAGGCGCTCGGCCCAGCCGATCACCACCGGGGCGCCGCTGCGCTCGGCGATGCGGCCGAACAGGGTCATGGTCTTGGCCGGCTGGCCGAAGAAGGGCACGTGCACGCCCTCGCCGGGGGGCTGCTGGTCCGGCAGGATGCCGACGCTCTCGCCGTCGCGCAGCGCCCGCAGCAGGGCGCGCACGCCGCCGGCCCGGGCGGGGTGGAAGCGCGCACCGGTACGCGAGCGCGCCGCCACCAGCAGCGATTCCAGCCACGCCTGGCGTGGCGGGCGGTAGAGGGCGTGGAGCGGGGTGCGCTGCGCGACCCACGCCTGGAGTAGCTCCCAGGCACCGAGGTGGGGCGCGATGATGAGCACGCCGCGGCCCTCGGCCAGGGCCTCGGTGAATACCGCCTCGCCGTCCACCTCCCGGATCAGCGCCAGGGTCTCCGTCACCGGCCGGTGCCAGATCGCCCCCAGCTCGAGCAGGTTGCACGCCGAGGACTGCAGCGCGCGGCGGGCGAGCGTGCGCTTCGCCGCCGGGGACAGCGCGGGGAAGCACAGCTCCACGTTCACGCGCACGATGCGCCGGACGTCGTTGGGGAAGCCGTCCGCGAGCGTGCCCACGGCCCGGCCGGCGCCGTGGAGCAGGCGCAGGGGCAGCCGGGCGGTCAGCCGGAGCAGGCCGTCTACGAGGCGGGCGCGCAGCATGATGGAAGGGCGGGGGCGGTGACCGGCGGGTTCACTCCCGCCGGTGCTGCTCGAGGATGCGCGGGTCGTCCGGGTCGAAGTCCTTCACCACGTACTCGGCGCCGCAGTAGGGGCACTTGCCCTCGCCGGTCTTGTGCAGCGGGATGAAGACCCTGGGGTGGGAGTTCCACAGGTACATCCCGGGCATGGGGCAGGACACCGGCAGGTCGTCCACCGTCACCTCGTAGCGGTGCGCGGCGTTCGGCTGGATCAGGTCCTGGCGGTCGTGAGTCTGGGGATCAGGCACGTCGTATCCTCCCGAGCGATGTTCAGGCGACCGGGGTCAGCCATTCGGGGTGGGCGTCCCGGCGGCCCTCCACCTGGTCGAAGAAGCGTTTCTGCAGGTCCGCGGTCACCGGCCCGCGGCGGCCCTCGCCGAGCATCCGGCCGTCGAGCTCGCGGATGGGGGTGACCTCGGCGGCGGTCCCGGTGAAGAACGCCTCGTCGCAGACGTAGACCTCGTCGCGGGTGATCCGCCGCTCGCGTACCTCGTAGCCCGCCTCGTCGGCGAGCTGCATGACCGCGTCGCGGGTGACGCCGGCGAGCGCGGAGGTGAGCTCCGGGGTGTGGATCACCCCGTCGCGCACCATGAAGAAGTTCTCCCCGGAGCCCTCGGCGACGAAGCCGTCCACGTCGAGCAGCAGCGCCTCGTCGTAGCCGGCGGCCACCGCCTCCTGCAGCGCCATCATCGAGTTGATGTAGTTGCCGTTCGCCTTGGCGCGGCACATGGCCACGTTGACGTGGTGGCGCGAGAACGACGAGGTCTTGATGCGGATGCCGCGCTCGATGGCCTCGGCGCCGAGATAGGCGCCCCAGTGCCAGGCGGCGACCATCACGTGCGTGGACAGCCCGTCGGCGCGCAGGCCCATGCCCTCGGAGCCCAGGAACGCCATCGGCCGGAGGTAGGCGCTCTCCAGGCCGTTCTCGCGCACCGTCTCGATGCAGGCCCGGTTGATGGTGTCCGCGTCGAAGGGCATCGGCAGGCCGAGGATCTTGGCGGAGTCCATGAAACGCCGGGTGTGCTCGAACAGCCGGAAGATCGCCGGGCCGTGGACCGTGTTGTAGGCGCGGACACCCTCGAAGACGCCGAAGCCGTAGTGGAGCGTGTGGGTGAGGACGTGGACCCTGGCGTCGCGCCAGGGCACGAACTCGCCGTCGATCCAGATCACGCCGTCCCGGTCCGCCATGCTCATGCGCGGCACTCCTTACACGCTCTATGTGGTCTCGCCCGGTTCCGGGGTATGCGCCGCGCCCATGATCCGCGACCACAGCGCCGTGACCGCCTCGCGCTGCGCCCGGAAGCGCTCGGCGGGAACCCGTGCGGGCAGCTCCTGTAGCGTCAGCCGATGGATCTCCGCGCGGAATACCCGGTAGGCCTCGGCGAGGGTCTCCGCGTCGTCCTCGCCGACGAGACCGTCGTCGCGGGAGAGCTCGCCGAGCAGGCGGATATTGTCCGTGAATCGCAGCAGGCCGGGGTTGTCATGGGCTCCGGCAAGGACCCCATATTGGACCATAAATTCGATATCCGCGATACCGCCCCGGTCGTTCTTGAGGTCGAAGGTCTCCTCGTCGCCGGAGGCCTTGGCACGGCGCATGCGCTCGCGCATGGCGGCGACCTCCCCGCGCAGCGCCCCGGGGTCGCGGGGGCGGCAGAGGATCTCGCGGCGCAGCGCCTCGATGCGCTTGCCGAGGTCAGTGTCTCCGGCGACCACCCGGGCGCGCACCAGGGCCTGGTGCTCCCAGGTCCAGGCGTTGTCGCGCTGGTAGGTGGCGAAGGCGTCGAGGCTGGTGGCGAGCAGCCCCGACTTGCCACTGGGGCGCAGCCGCGTGTCCACCTCGTAGAGGATGCCGCCGGGGGTGGTGGTGGCCAGGATGTGAATGATGCGCTGGGCGAGGCGGGCGAAGAATACCGCGTTCTCCACGCTCTTCTCGCCGTCGGTGTGCAGCGCCTCGCCGCGGGCGTCGTTGACGAACACCAGGTCCAGGTCCGAGCCGTAGCCGAGCTCGATGCCGCCGAGCTTGCCGTAGGCGAGCACCGCGAAGCCCTGGCGCACGTGCTCGCCGTCCACCAAGCCGGTGGGCTCACCGAAACGGCGGCTGACGTGGTACCAGGCGACGCGCAGGACCTCCTCGACCACCACCTCGGCGATGTCGGTGAGGTAGTCGCTGACCACCATGATCGGGATCGCCTCGGCGAGGTCCGCGGCGGCCACGCGCAGGACGTTGGCCTGGCGGAAGTGGCGCAGCTCCTCCATCTGGCGCTCGAGGTCGTCGTCGTCGACCCGGGCCATGCGTGCGGCGAGCTCCCCGGCCAGGGCCTCGCGGCGCAGCGGCGTGTACAGCGTGCGCGGGTCGAGGAGCTCGTCGAGGAGCACCGGGTGGCGTGCGAGCAGCCGCGCGATCCAGGGGCTGGCGCTGCATAGCTGCACGAGCTGGGACAGCGCCATCGGGTTCTCGCTGAGCAGCGCCAGGTAGACGGTGCGCCGGGCCACCGTCTCCAGCAGCGAGAGCACCCGCTCCAGGGTGGCGTCCGGGCCGGGCTGGCCGGAGACGGCCTGCAGCAGCATGGGCATGAGCCGGTCGAGCCGGCCCCGGCCGCGGGCCGAGAGCGAGCGTGCGGTGTGGCCCTCGCGCAGGGCGGCGATGCGCTCGCGGCCGCGCGAGGGGTGGGCGAAGCCGGCGTCGTGGAGGAACTCGTCGGTCTCGTCGTCGTCGAGGGTGGCGTTCCAGACGTCGCCGAAGTCGGTGGCCCCGGCATCGGCCTCGCCGGCCTCCTGGGGGGCGACGAAGACCTGGTCGAAGTGGGCCTGCACCCGGGCGCGCCAGCCCTCCAGCGCGGCGGTGAAGGTGTCGTAATCCGGGTAGCCCATGGCGAGGGCGAGCCGGGCGCCGTCCAGGGGATCGTCCGGAAGCTGGTGGGTCTGGCTGTCGTACATCGCCTGCAGCCGGTTCTCGCTGCGGCGCAGGAAGGCATAGCCCTCGGCGAGCTCGTCGCGGGTGTGCGCGGGGATCTGGTCGTGCTCGGCGAGTCGCGAGAGCATCTCCAGCAGCGAGCGCCCCTGCAGGGCCGGCTCCTGGCCGCCGCGGATGAGCTGGAAGGCCTGGACGATGAACTCGATCTCGCGGATGCCGCCGCGGCCGAGCTTGATGTTGTCCGCCATGCCCCGGCGCCGGACCTCGCGGTCGACCAGGGCCTTCATCTCGCGCAGGTTCTCGAAGGCGCCGTAGTCGAGGTAGCGGCGATAGACGAACGGCCTCAGGGCCGCGAGCAGGGTCGCCCCGCGCTCGTAGTCACCGCCGACGATCCGCGCCTTGATCATGGCGTAGCGTTCCCACTCCCGGCCCTGGTTCTGGTAGTAGAGCTCGAGGGCGTTGAAGCTGCTTGCCAGCGGGCCGGAGCTGCCGAAGGGGCGCAGGCGCATGTCCACCCGGAAGGCCTGGCCGTCCGGTGTCTGCCGGTCCAGCGCGGCGATCAGCTCCTGGCCGAGGCGGTTGAAGAACTCCTCGTTCGCCCGCGGGCGCCGGCCGTCGGTCTCGCCCGCTTCGGGGAAGGCGAAGATCAGGTCGATATCCGAGGAGAAGTTGAGCTCGCCGCCGCCGAGCTTGCCCATGCCGATCACGCTCATCCGCAGGGCCTCGCCGTCGGCGTTGCGCGGCACGCCCCAGAGCGCGCAGCGACGCTCGTAGAGGTGGGCGAGGGTACGGTCGATGCAGGCCTCGGCGAGGCCGGAGAGCTCGCCGAGGGTCTCCTCCAGGGGTGCGATGCCGGCGAGGTCCCGCCAGGCGATACGCGCCATCTCCACGTCGCGGAAGCGGCGCAGGGCGCGCTGCAGTGCCTCGGTGCCGTCGGCATCCGCGATGGCGTGGTCCAGGCGTTCGCGGTAGGCGTCCAGGGTGCGCGCCTCGGTGAGCGGGGCCGGGTCGGTCAGCGTGGTGAGCGCCTCCGGGCGCTGCAGACAGACCCGGGCCACGAACGGGCTGGTCGCCCAGACCCGGGGCAGGGTGGCCCGGACCCGGGCGTCGTCCGGCGCGCCGCGTTCGGCGAGCAGGGTTTCCAGCTGCTCCGCGACCCCGTCCCGGAGGGTGTCGGGCAGGGCATCGAGGGCGTCGCGCAGGGGCTTGGGGGCGTTGTCCATGCTCATGGGCGGAGCCTACTACAGGTGGTGCACACCTCGGCACATCCCCGGGGCACGGGCCGGGTGCCGGCCCGTGCCCCGGGGGCGTGACGGTGTCTCCGGGACGGTCAGTCCAGGCGCTCGAACAGCGCGGCGATGCCCTGGCCGCCGCCGATGCACATGGTGACCACGGCGTAACGCCCGCCGATGCGCTCGAGCTCATGGATGGCCTTGACCGTGAGGATGGCCCCGGTGGCGCCGATGGGGTGGCCGAGGGAGATACCGCTCCCGTTGGGGTTCACCCGCGCCGGGTCCAGCTCGAGGTCGCGCACCACCGCGAGGGCCTGCGCGGCGAAGGCCTCGTTGATCTCCCAGGTGTCCACGTCGTCGGCGGCCACTCCAGTGCGCTCGAGCAGCTGGTGCACGGCGGGGACGGGGCCGATACCCATGTACCGGGGGTCCACGGCGGCGACGGTGCCGGCGACCAGTCGCGCCCGCGGTTTCAGGCCCTGGCGCTCGGCGGCCTCGCGGGAGGCGAGCACCACCGCGGCGGCGCCGTCGTTGAGCGTCGAGGCGTTGCCGGCGGTGACGGTGCCGCCGTCGCGCTTGAACACGGGCTTCATCGCGGCCATACGCTCGGCGTCGATGTCGCGGCGCGGGCCCTCGTCGGTGTCCACGGTGACCGTGCCCTTGCGCCCGCGGATCTCCACCGGGAGGATCTGCTCGCGGAAGTAGCCGGCGTCGATGGCGGCGGTCGCCCGGCGGTGGCTCTCCGCGGCCAGCGCGTCCTGGTCCTCGCGGGAGATCCCCCACTTCTCGGCGACGTTCTCCGCGGTGACACCCATGTGGCACTTGTCGAACGGGTCGGTGAGCGCGCCAACCATGGCGTCGAGCATCTGCCCGTCGCCCATGCGCTGGCCCCAGCGGCCGCTCGGCAGCCAGTAGGGGGCGCGGCTCATGGCGTCGCCGCCGCCGGCGACGGTGCAGTCCGCGTCGCCGGCGCGGATGTAGTCCGCGGCGGTGAGGATGGCCTGCAGGCCGCTGCCGCACAGGCGGTTGAGGGTGAGCGCCGGGGTGGTCACGGGCAGGCCGCCGTTCACGGAGGCGACCCGGGCGAGGTACATGTCCCGCGGCTCGGTGTGGATGACATTGCCGAAGACCGTATGTCCCACCGCCTCCGGCGAGACGCCGGCACGGGCGACCGACTCACGCACCACCGAGGCGGCGAGCTCGCCGAGGGGGACGTCCTTGAGCGCACCGCCGTAACTGCCGACGGGGGTGCGGACACCGCTGACAACGACTACGTCCTGCATGACGGGGACTCCCTGAGCTGTTCTGTGTGGGATGAGGCCGGCAGGGCGCTTTCACGGGCGGCGCTGCACCGCACCAACCGTGAAAGCGCCCCAGCGCCCATCATCGTGATTCTACGCATCAAAATCAGCAATTTCTTGAACGGTGGGGGCTGGTCGGCGAAAATGGCGCGCTTCGAGAGCGCGGAATCCGGGCGCGCCCGGCCGACCCCGATCGGGGGGAACAATCCCGGCGGTATCGGCTGTCGGGCCGCCTTCGATGCAACCGGACCACGATGGGCGGGCGCATGCCCCGGGCAAAGGCCAGAAGCCGGCGCCGCCCCAATGTCTCTAGGGAGGTTATTCATGACCCAGCACATCCAGTATCCGGAATCGGGTGAAAAGATAAAGGTCGTCGACGGCAAGATCTCCGTGCCGGACAACCCGGTTCTCGGTTACGTCGAGGGGGACGGCATCGGCCCGGACATCACCCGCGCGAGCATGCGTATCTGGGACGCCGCGGTCGAGCAGGCCTACAACGGCAAGCGAAAGATCCACTGGGCCGAGCTCTACATGGGCGAGAAGGCCGCCGGCCTGTACGACGGCGACTACTTTCCCGAGGAGACCCAGACCGCGCTTCAGGACCTCATCGTCTCCATCAAGGGCCCGCTGACCACGCCGGTCGGGGGCGGTTTCCGCTCGCTCAACGTGGCCCTGCGCCAGAAGCTCGACCTCTACGCCTGCGTGCGCCCGGTGCGTCACTATGACGGCGTGCCCTCGCCGCTGCGCAAGCCCGAGGACGTGGACGTGGTCGTCTTCCGCGAGAATACCGAGGACGTCTACGCCGGCATCGAGTACCAGTCCGGCAGCGAGGAGAACCGGAAGGTCGCGAAGTTCCTCAAGGAGGAGATGGGCGAGACCTTCTTCGACGACGCCGGCCTCGGCGTCAAGCCGATCAGCCCCTTCGGTTCCAAGCGCCTGGTGCGCAAGGCCATCCAGTACGCCGTCGACAACAACCGTGAGAGCGTGACCCTTGTCCACAAGGGCAACATCATGAAGTTCACGGAGGGCGCCTTCCGCCAGTGGGGCTACGAGGTCGCCAAGGAGGAGTTCGGCGACGTCACCATCACCGAGGAGGAGCTCTACTCCACCTACGGTGGCAAGCGTCCCGAGGGCAAGATCGTCATCAAGGACCGCATCGCCGACATCATCTTCCAGCTGATGCTGCTGCGGCCCAACGAGTTCGACGTGCTTGCCACCATGAACCTCAACGGCGACTACCTCTCCGACGCCATCGCCGCGGAGGTCGGCGGCGTGGGTATCGCGCCGGGGGCGAACATGTCCGATCACGTGGCCGTGTTCGAGGCCACCCACGGCACCGCCCCGAAGTACGCCAACCAGGACAAGGTCAACCCGGGCTCGCTGCTGTTCTCGGGCGTGATGATGCTCGACTACCTCGGCTGGACCGAGGCGGCGGACCTCATCCGCGCGGCCTACCAGAAGGTGGTCACCACCGGTATCGTGACCTATGACTTCGCCCGCCAGATCGAGGGCGCGACCGAGGTCAAGACCAGCCAGTTCGCCGACGCGATCATCGAGCAGATGCAGGGCCGCATCGACCTCGCCAAGTACCAGCAGGAGCGCGAGGAGGCCATCGAGCACGACCGCAAGGTCCGCGAGCTGCGCCGCGTTGCCTCGCCGCTGGAGGAGATGATCGCCTCCGGGCGTACGCCGCAGAGTGTGCGCGAGATGATGAACCCGGAGCCGGTCTCCGTGGCCGCGGCCACCTCCGTGGAGGACGCCATGCACCTGATGCGAGAGCGCCACATCAGCTCGGTGATCTGCGAGCCGGGGGACGACGGGGCCTGGGGCATCATGACCCAGCGCGACGTCCTCTCGCGCATCATCTCCGCGGGCCGCCGTCCGTCGGACGCCCGGGTCAGCGAGGTGGCCTCCAAGCCGCTGGTCACCGTGCCCGGGGATATGGGCCTGCAGGAGTGCGCGGAGAAGATGAGCAAGGAGAATATCCGCCGCGTGGTCGTGGTGGAGAACGAGCGCCCGGTGGGCATCATCTCCGACACGGACATCTTCGCCGCCGTCGAGCAGTTCGGTCTGCCGGAGTAGGTCCCACCGCCCCTGGCGGTACCGAACGCCCGGGTGCTGCGTGCGCCCGGGCGTTTCTGTGTGCGGCCCCGTGAGCCTGGCGGCGGCGACGCGGATCTGCGCCCGGGACGGGCGCGGGCATTTGGTGCCGCGCCGGTGCGGACGGGGACGCCGGGATGAGGCAGGAGTCATGTTCGGGGTAGTCTGGATAACACGTCCGCCCAGGGGGAGATTTAGAGAATGAATGACAAGCGCACCGATGCGCCGCTCCGCGAGGACATCCGCCAGCTCGGCGGGCTGCTCGGCAGCACGCTCTACGAGCAGGCCGGCGAGTCCGTCTTCCACGTCGTCGAGGAGGTCCGGCGCCTGTCCAAGGAGGCACGCGCCGGCGACGCGGAGGCCGCGCAGGCGCTGGAGCGCATGCTCGCCGAGCTGCCGGACGAGCACATCATGCCGGTGGTGCGCGCGTTCTCGCAGTTTCTCAACCTCGCCAACATCGCCGAGCAGCACCACCGGGTACGCCGCAGCCGGACGTGGCTGCGCGACCCGGATTCCGCACCGCTGCGCGGCTCGCTGGAGGAGAGCTTCGAGCGCCTGAGCGGTGAGGTCGACGGCGAGCGGCTCCACCAGGCCGTGTGTGACCTGTCCATCGAGCTGGTGCTGACCGCCCATCCCACCGAGGTCAGCCGTCGCACCCTCCTGCAGAAGTACAACCGCATCGCCGAGCTGCTGGACCAGCAGGACCGTCTCGACCCCATCCCCGAGGAGATCGAGGAGGTCCACCAGTCGCTGCGCCGCGAGATCACCGCGGCCTGGTACACCGACGAGATTCGCCGCCAGCGCCCGCGCCCCCAGGACGAGGCACGCTGGGGGCTGGCGGTGATCGAGCAGACCCTCTGGGACGTCATCCCGCGCTACCTCCGCCGGCTCGACCGCCAGGTCTACCGGCGTACCGGCGAGCACCTGCCGCTGGATGCCGCACCCATCCGCTTCGGCTCCTGGATGGGGGGCGACCGCGACGGTAACCCCCGGGTCACCGCCACGGTTACCCGTGAGGTCTGCCTGCTCAACCGCTGGATGGCCGTCCAGCTCTACGAGCAGGAGGTCGGCCGGCTGATCACCGAGCTGTCGCTGCAGTGTGCCGACGACGAGCTCCAGCGCGCCTCCGGCGCAGCCTGGGAGCCGTACCGCCAGGTCCTCAAGGACGTTCGCCAGCGTCTGCGCGACACCCGCGCCTGGATCGACGCCCGCCTCGCCGGCGAGCGGCCGGCGGACGCGCCCGTCTACCGCTATGCGGAGGAGCTGCGCGAGCCGCTGCTGACCTGCTATCACTCCCTGCAGGCGTGCGGTGCCGGCGTGGTCGCCGAGGGCCGGCTACTGGACCTGATCCGGCGGCTGTCCGTGTTCGGCCTGACCCTGATGCGCGTGGACGTGCGCCAGGAGGCCGGGCGCCACAACGATGCCCTGGATGCCATCACCCGGGAGCTGGGCCTGGGCAGCTACCACGAGTGGGACGAGGACGACCGCCAGGCCTTCCTTATCCGCGAGCTCTCCAGCCGCCGGCCGCTGGTGCCGCGGGAGTTCCAGCCGGACGAGGAGGTCCGCGAGGTGCTCGACACCTTCGCCGTGATGGCGGAGATGGGGCCGGATTCCCTCGGTGCCTACGTGATCTCCATGGCCGCGCGCCCGTCGGACATCCTCGCCGTCGAGCTGCTGCAGAAGGAGGCGGGGGTGCGGCACTTCCTGCGCGTGGTGCCGCTGTTCGAGACCCTGGACGACCTGGAGGCCGCCGAGGCCACCATGGAGCGGCTGCTGGAGATCCCCTGGTACCGCGAGCGCATCCAGGGTCACCAGGAGGTGATGATCGGCTACTCCGATTCGGGCAAGGACGCCGGGCACCTCACCGCCGCCTGGGCGCTCTACCAGACCCAGGAGCGGCTGGTGGCGCTGGCCCGGCGCCAGGGCGTCCGACTGACGCTGTTCCACGGCCGTGGCGGGTCCATCGGCCGTGGTGGCGGCCCCACCCACGCCGCCATCCTATCCCAGCCCCCGGGCAGCGTGGAGGGGCGGCTGCGGGTGACCGAGCAGGGCGAGGTGATCCAGGCGAAGTTCGGGCTGCCGGGCATCGCCCAGCGCAACCTCGAGCTCTACACCACCGCGGTGCTGGAGGCCTCGCTGTGCCCGCCGGCCTCCCCGCAGGACGACTGGCGGACGCTCATGGACCGTCTCGCCGCCACCGCACGGGATACCTACCGCGGCCTGGTGCGCGAGACCCCGGAGTTCATCGACTACTTCCGCCACGCCACCCCGGAGCACGAGATCGGGATGCTGACCATCGGCAGTCGCCCGGCGCGGCGCAAGCCGACCCGCGGCGTGGAGAGCCTGCGGGCGATCCCCTGGATCTTCTCGTGGACGCAGACGCGGTTGCTGCTGCCGGCCTGGCTCGGCGTGGGCGAGGCCCTGGCGGAGGGACTCGCGGAGGATGGCGAGACCCTGCGCGAGATGTACCGCCAGTGGCCGTTCTTCCGCGCGTTCCTGGACATGGTCGAGATGGTGCTCGCCAAGGGCGACCCGCAGGTGGCCGCCTGGTACGACGCGCGGCTGGTGCCGGAGCCGCTGCGCGGGCTGGGCGAGCGGCTGCGCGGGCAGTACGACCGGACTCTCGACGGGGTGCTCGCGGTCACCGGCCACGAGGCGCCGCTGGAGGACTTCCCCGTGGTGCAGCGCTCGGTGGCGGTGCGCAACCCTTACGTCGACCCGCTCAACCTGATCCAGGTGGAGCTCCTCGACCGCGTGCGCCACGGCCGCGAGGAGGCGCTGCTGCCGCCACTGATGGTCTGCATCAACGGCATCGCCGCGGGTATGCGCAACACCGGGTAGGGGCGGCAACCCCGGAGCGGAAAGCGCGGGACACACCGGGGCCGCCCCGGCCGTATGGGGCACGGCGCCCCGTCAGGCCGTCCCTGCTTCCTCGCGCCCTGTCGCTTATCCCGCCCGCCGTACCAGCCGCGTGCGCGCGTCCCACTGGGCCTCGGGGGGCAGCGTCTCCAGGTAGTGGACCTCGCCCCCGATCTGCGCGGCGACGGGGGCGCCGTCGCGCAGGAGGATGCGGTTGGCGGGGGAGGCCGGGATCCGTCCGCCGGGCGTGACGATGCCCATCAGGTTCACCGGATCCGCCGCGGAGATCACCACGAGGGTGTCGTCCGGTTCGGCATGGCGGTAGCGCGCGAGCGCCCCCACCGCATCGGGATGGGCGAACTGCTCGCCGGCGAACTGGTCCACGAAACGGCCACCGTGGATCTCGCCACGGGCCTCCAGCAGCCGGAAGACGTAGAGCAGTTCCCGCCACGGCGGCAGTGCCTGCTCGCGGGCCAGCACCCGGCGGAAGACCACGCCGTAGCGACGCAGCAGCACCCGGGCGATGTGCTCCAGGGCGGCGAGGTCGGTCATGCGCCGGCGTTCGTCGGCGCCCGGTGCGGGTGCCCGGAGCGCCGCCCAGCGCCCGGCGGCGTCCACGCCCGGTGCGCTACGTCGGCGCCGCCGGCCGCGGGGAGCGAACGACGGGCGCTTGTGACTCGGGGCGATGAGCGCGCGCAGCCCGTCGAAGGTATCCGCCGTGACCCGGCCCATGGCGACGAGCTCGGCAAGGGCCTCCTCGACCTGGGTGCGGAGCATGCCCGTGGCCGCGACCAGGTCGGCGAAGAATGAGGCACCGTGCCCGCCCAGGGCGGCGAGCACCCGCTCCGCCCCGCCGGAAAGGCCGGTCTCCCCGGCCTGCGGTGCCGGGGTCGCCGTCCGCCAGTGGGCCAGGTTCTCACGTTCTATCAGCGAGATGGGTGTGTGCCGGACGGGGGCGGCGTGGCGGCGGCCGTCGTCGCCGGCGCGCGGCGGGGTCAGCCGCAGCCAGGCGAAACGACCGGTGGTGAGCAGCTGGTCGAGCTGGCCGCCGGTGTAGTCCACGACCCGGGCGGGCAGTACGTCGCTCTCCCACGCGCGCGCCGGCACGGGAAAGCCCTCGAGCTGTTCCAGAGCGCCGGCGAGTGTCTCCACCCCCTCGCCGCGCTCGTCGAGGCCGTGCCAGCCGACGAGAAAGCGCAGGTAGCGCCGGGGCGCGACGGGTTCGGCACGGGCGCGGCGGCGCTGCAGGCTGTAACGCTGGATGCGCGCGAGCAGCCCGCGCTCGCACCACTGCACGGCCCCGGCGTCGGCGGTGAAACGACCCTGAATCGCGAAACCCTCGGTTTCGAGCCGGGCGAGCGCCGCCGCCACGCATGCGTCGTCGACACCCAGCGGCGCCGCGAGCGCATCCGCGGTCACGGGCCCCAGCCCCTCCAGGCGTGAGCGCAGCAGCCCGGTGAGCGCCGTGTCGGCGTCCGTCGGGGGCGTGCCCACGGCGTCGATGGCGGGGCGGGCGGGGACGTCCGGGGACAGGGCCTGCACCTCCGCGAGGCGCTCCGCCGCCAGCCACAACGTTACGCCGCCGGGCACGGACACGGCACCGGCGCGCCGTTCGGTGCCGAGCTGTTCGAAGAGTGTGCGCCACTCGCCGGCGGTGCCTTCATCGGTGGTGAGGAAGCCGTAGGTGACCAGGGCGTCGTGGAGCTCATCGGCGTCGCGGGGCCGGGGCCAGACCTCGGCGCACACCCGTGCGACGGCGGCGGCGTCCGGTTGCGCCCAGGCCTCCGGCGAGCCGGGGGTGGCATTGCCGGCGATGCTGAGCGTGCGGCGCTCCTCCTGGGCGCCGTCGTCCAGGAAGGCGTAAGGGCGGGCGTTGATCACCTCCTCGGCGAGGGGGGAGGGGGCGGCGAGGTCGCGGGTCGTGACCGTGATCTCGCTGCGTTCCAGCCGCTCGAGCAGCGCCTCCAGACCGTCGGTATCCAGACTCTCCGCCAGGCAGTCGTGGAGCGTCTGGGTGACCAGCGGGTGCTCGGGGATCTCGCGGGCGCCGGCGAGGTTCTCGGCGCAGGCGAGCTGGTCCGGGAAGACTACCGAGAGCAGGTCCTCGGCGTCCTGGCGCTGTAGCTGCGCCGGCCGCCGGCGGCCGCCGTGGCTGCGCCTGACGGCCAGCGAGACGGTTGCCACCCAGCGCCAGCGCGTGGCGAACAGCGGCGCGTCGAGCAGCGCCTGGGTGAGCACCTCCCGCGCCCTGTCGCTCGCCAGGTAACGGGCGACCTCATCGAGGGGGAAGCTGTGGGTGGGGCCCAGGGAGAGCACGATGCTGTCCTCGAGGGCGGCGGCCTGGAGCTCGAAGTTGAAACGCCGGCAGAAGCGCTTGCGCAGCGCGAGCCCCCAGGCGCGGTTGAGGCGCGAGCCGTACGGCGAGTGGATCACGAGGTGCATGTCGCCGGCCTCGTCGAAGAAACGCTCCATGGCGAGCTGCGCCCGGGTGGGCACGACGCCGAGGGCGACACGGGCGACGGCGAGGTAGTCGGCGAGCTGCGCCGCGGCGCCCGCCGGCAGGCCGTGGGCGTCCATCAGCCACTCGCGCACCGGTCCGGGGTCGTTGTCCGACGCTGCGAGCCGCCGGTCGGCGTCGGCGCGCAGGCGTGATACCGCCGCCGAGAGCTCCTCGCTGCGCGCCGGCGCCTCGCCGAACCAGAACGGCAGGTTGGGCGGCATGCCCCCGGCGTCCTCCACGAGCACGCGCCCGGATTCCACCTTGAGGATGCGATAGGCGGTGTTGCCGAGCTGGAAGACGTCACCGGGCACGCTCTCGAAGGCGAAGTCCTCGTTCACCGAGCCCACCCGCAGCCCGTCCGGCTGGAGGAGGACGTCGTAGTCGAACTGGTCCGGGATCGCGCCGCCATTGGTCAGGGCCACCAGGCGTGCACTGCGGCGCGGGCGCAGCCGGGCGTTGACCGCATCGCGGTGGAGGTAGGCGCCGCGACGCCCGCGACGGGTGGTGATCCCCTCGGCGAGCATGCGCACGAGACCGGTGAACGTCTCGCGGGTGAGCCCCCGGTAGGGCCAGGCGGCGGCGAATGCCTCGTACAGGGCCCGCTCGTCCCATTCGCCGGCGGCCGCGGTCTCGGCGACGATCTGCTGGGCGAGGACGTCCAGCGGTGCCTCCGGGATGTGGATGCGGTCGAGCTCGCCGCGGTGTACGCAGTCGAGCAGGGCGGTGCATTCCACCAGGTCGTCGCGGGTGAGGGGGAAGAGGCGGCCCTTGGGGAGGCGGCCGAGGCCGTGGCCGGAGCGGCCCACGCGCTGGAGCACCGCGCCGATGCCCCGGGGCGAGCCGAGCTGGCAGACCAGGTCGACGTCGCCGATGTCGATGCCGAGCTCCAGCGATGCCGTCGCCACCAGTGCCCGTAGCTCGCCGCGCTTGAGGCGCTGTTCCGCGTCCATGCGGTGTTCGCGGGCCAGGCTGCCGTGGTGGGCGGTCACAGTGCCGTCGCCCAGGCGCTCGGCGAGGTGACGGGCGGCGCGCTCGGCGAGCCGGCGCGTGTTGACGAAGATCAGCGTGGTCCGGTGTGCGTCCACGTGCCCGGCGAGACGGTCGTAGATCCCCTCCCAGACCTCGTTGGACATCACCGCGGCCAGCGGCGATTCGGGCACCTCCACGGCGAGGTCGCGCTCGCGCACGTGGCCGGTATCCACGATCTCGCAGCGGCCGCGCTCACCGCTCAGGAACGCGGCGATGTCCTCGATGGGCTTCTGCGTGGCGGACAGGCCGATGCGCTGGGGCGGTCTCGGGGTGAGCCGCGCGAGCCGTTCCAGCGAGAGCGCCAGGTGGGCGCCGCGCTTGTTGCCGGCGAGGGCGTGGATCTCGTCGACGATCACCGTGCGCACCGTCGCCAGCATCCGCCGCCCGGACGCGGAGGTGAGCAGGATGTACAGCGATTCCGGCGTGGTCACCACGATGTGCGGCGGGTGCCGGCGCATGCGCTCGCGCTCGGCGGCCGGGGTGTCACCGGTGCGCACCCACGCGCGCACCTCCACGGTGGGGTCGCCACGGGCGGCGAGGGCCTCGCCGATACCGGCAAGGGGCACCTGGAGGTTGCGCTGGATGTCGTTGGACAGCGCCCGCAGCGGCGAGACATAGAGTACCGTGGTCTCGTCGCCGAGCCCGGACGCCAGGCCCTCACGCACCAGCTCGTCCAGCGCCGCGAGGAAGGCGGCCAGGGTCTTGCCGGAGCCGGTGGGGGCGGCGATGAGGGTGTCGTGTCCGTTACGGATCGCCGGCCAGGCCCCGCGCTGGGCGGCCGTGGGCTCGCCCAGCGTGGCCCGGAACCAGTCGTTCACGGCAGGGTGGAAGGCGGTCAGTGGCATGATTCATTGGACCCACGGTCGCCGGGGGCGTTCCCGGAGTGTACGTCAATGGCCGTGTCCGCGGGCGGCGGCCGTCGTGTACGGGTGAGGGCTACACCGGCACCATGGGGGCAGCGTGCCGTGTGGCGCAACGCGCTTGGGAATCCCCGGCAGGCGCTATATCCTTGGGCGCCGGCAACCATCCCTCGAACGAGTCACTACCGGGTAGGCGTCCCATGCAGGAGTACCAGCGCGCGTTTCTGGCGTTCGCCCACGAGCGCGGGGTGTTGCGATTCGGCAGCTTCACGCTCAAGTCGGGCCGCGAGAGCCCCTATTTCTTCAACGCCGGGCTGTTCAACACCGGCGGCGCACTGGCCCGGCTGGGGCGTTACTACGCCCGCGCGATCGAGGAGGCGGGCATCGAGTTCGACGTGCTCTTCGGCCCGGCCTACAAGGGCATCCCGCTGGCGGCGGCCACCGCCGTGGCGCTGGCCGAGCATCACGGGCGGGACCTGCCCTACGCGTTCAACCGCAAGGAGGCCAAGGATCACGGCGAGGGCGGCAACATCGTCGGGGCGCCGCTGCGCGGACGCGTACTCGTCATCGACGACGTGATCACCGCCGGGACGTCGGTGGCCGAGAGCGTGGCGCTGATCGAGGCGGCGGGGGCCACTCTGGCGGGCGTGGTGATCGCCCTGGACCGCCAGGAGCGCGGTGAGGGCGAACGCTCCGCGGCCCAGGAGGTCGCCGCCCGCCACGGTGCGCCGGTCCATGCGATCGCCGACCTGGACACCCTGGTCGCGTACCTGGAGACACAGCCGTCGCCGCCACCGGCCCTCCACGCCCTGCGCGCCTACCGCCGGCGCTATGGTGTGAGTGCCGGCTGACAGCCCCGTCCATCTGCCCGACAATGGCAGAGGGGCAGGCGGCGCGACAGGGGGGTGCGAGTATGTGGATCAGGGCGGCAGCGGGGTTGCTGGTCGCGGCGGTGCTGGTCGCCACGGCCCGGGCGGAGACCTACAAGTGGGTCGACGATCAGGGCAATGTCCACTACAGCGACTCCATTCCCCCGGATGAGGCCGGCGCCCGTCGCGAGCGCGAGATCAAGTCGGACCGCGGCGTCACCGTCAAGCGCGTCGAGCCGCCGCCCACGCGCGAGGAGCTGGATGCCCGCGCCCGGCGGCATGCGCAGGCCGAGGCGCAGGCGCGCGCCGAGGCGGAGCAGCGCGAGCGCGACCGCATACTGCTGCGGACCTATGACAGCCTTGAGGCCATGAAGGCCGCGCGTGACGAGCGCCTGCATGCCCTCGAGGCGCATATCTCGCTGGCCCGGGACCGCCTGCAGCGGCTCGACGAGCGTCGCCAGGCGCTCGCCGACCGGGCCGCGGGAATGGAACGCAAGGGCAGTGACGGCCTGGAGGGGGTTTACGAGCGTATCGATTCGGTACGCGAGCAGATGCGCTCCCAGCGCGAGTACATCCAGCGCCAGCGCCGCGAGAAGGCCCGTGTGCGCGCCCGGTTCGAGGTGGACATGGCGCGCTACCGGGCGCTGACCGACGACGACGGCTAGGCGGCCGCGGCGTGCCCTTCACCGACTCGTTCATCCTCCTGAGCGGGATGCTCGTCGCCGTGAGTATCCTCGCGACGGTGCCGGCGGACCGCAGCGGGGTGCCGCTGCTGGTGGTCTTCCTCGGTGTGGGGATGGTCGCCGGCGCGGACGGGCTGGGCGGGGTGAGCTTCGAGAGCGTCGCCGACGCACACCTCGTCGGGACGGCGGCGCTCGCGGTCATCCTCTTCGACGGGGGCCTGCACACCCCGTTCGCGAGCTTCCGCACCGGGCTGTGGCCCGGGCTCGCCATGGCCACGGCGGGCGTGCTCGTCACCGCCGCGGTCACGGCGGTGGCCGGGGTGGTGCTGTTCGGGCTGGACTGGGGGCCGGCGGCGCTGCTCGCGGCGATGGTGAGCTCCACCGACGCCGCCGCGGTGTTCTACCTGCTCCGGGCCCGGGGCATCGAGGTGCACGCGCGGGTGCGCAACACCCTGGAGATCGAGTCCGGGGTCAACGATCCGCTGGCGATCTTCCTCACCCTGGCGCTGACCCTATGGCTCGCCCCGGGGCCGGGGGGGACGGCCGTCGATCTCGCGCTGATGCTGGTGCGCCAGATCGCCTTCGGCGCCGCCGCCGGGCTTGGCGGCGGCTGGCTGCTCACCGCGCTGATCAATCGGCTGCGCCTGGCCCCGAGCCTCTACCCGCTGCTCGCCCTCGCCGGCGGGCTCACCGTCTACGGTGCCGCGGCGGTGGCCGGCGGCAGCGGTTTCCTCGCGGCCTATCTCGCCGGGCTGATCGTCGGCAATCGGGCGAGCACGGCACGGGGGGGGATTCGCCGTTTCCACGACGGCATGGCCTGGCTGTGCCAGATCGGCCTGTTCCTGTTGCTGGGGCTGCTGGTCGAGCCCACGCGGCTGCTCCCGGTGGCGGCGGAGGCGCTCGGGCTGGCGGCGGTGCTGATCGTGCTCGCGCGGCCGCTGGCGACGCTGGTCTGCCTCCTGCCGCTGCGCTTCGAGCCGCGCCAGATCGCGTTCATGAGCTGGACCGGCCTGCGCGGGGCGGTGCCCATCGTGCTCAGCCTGTTTCCGCTGATCGCCGGGGTGGACCAGGCGGAGGCGCTGTTCAACCGCGTGTTCTTCATCGTCCTGGTCTCGCTGCTGGTGCAGGGCTGGACAGTCTCGCCGCTGGCCCGGCGCCTGGGGCTGATCATCCCGCGGCGGCATCCGGCCATGGACCGGGTGGATCTCACCCGCCCCAAGGGCCACGAGCTCGTGACCTGCGTGCTCCCGGCGGGGGCGCCCGCGGTGCAGGGCTGCGTGGCGGACCTGGACCTGCCGGCCGGGGTGCGGGTGCTGGCAGTGATCCGCCGCGGCGAGCCGGTGGCGGCGGAGCCCGAGCTGCCGCTGCAGGCCGGTGATCAGCTCTACCTGCTCCTGCCCGGGCACTCGCCGGCGCTGGAGGAGCGCTTCCAGCACTGGGTGGATACCGTCGCCACCGCGCGGGATGACGCGGAGCAGGCCTACTTCGGCGAGTTCACCGTGGCCGCGGATGCGCCCATGAGCGCGTTCGCGGCGATGTACCTCGGTGGCGACGCCGCCGGTGCCGGCCCCGCCGAGAGCGTCGGTGCGTTCGTGCGCCGGCGCCTGCGCCACCAGGCCTCCGAGGGCGACAGCGTCCGCGTGGGCGGGGTGATGCTCACGGTCCGCGAGATGGAGGGCGAGCGCATCACCCAGATCGGCGTGCGTCTGCCCCGTCGCGGCCGTGGATGAGGGTGCCGACGCCGGCGTCGGTGAACAGCTCCAGCAGGATCGCGTGTTCCACCCGGCCGTCGACGATGGTGCTCGCGCCGACCCCGTCGGCCACCGCCTCGAGGGCGCACTGGACCTTGGGCAGCATGCCGCCATGGATGGTGCCGTCGGCGATCAGTCGCTCCACCCGGGCGGCGTCCAGACCGGTGAGCAGCCGACCGTCGCCGTCGAGGATGCCCGGAGTGTTGGTCATCAGCACGAGCTTCTCCGCGCCCAGGGTCTCGGCGAGGCGGCCGGCGACGAGGTCGGCGTTGATGTTATAGGTCTTGCCGTCCTCGCCCACACCGATGGGGGCGATCACCGGGATGAAGTCCTGGCCGTCGAGCAGCGAGACCAGTGCCGGGTCGATCGAGGCGACCTCGCCGACGTGGCCGATGTCGATGATCTCGGGCTCGCGTTCGGCCGCCCCGGGGCGCTGGATATGGAGCTTGCGGGCGTGGATGAAGCCGCCGTCCTTGCCGGTGAGGCCGACGGCGCGCCCGCCGTGGCTGTTGATCAGGCTGACGATCTCCTTGTTGACCAGGCCGCCGAGGACCATCTCGACCACGTCCATGGTCTCCGCGTCGGTGACGCGCATCCCCTCGACGAACTCCGTCTCCTTGCCGATGCGCTCGAGCAGGCGGCCGATCTGGGGGCCGCCGCCGTGGACGATCACGGGGTTGATGCCCACCAGCTTCATCAGCACCACGTCCCGCGCGAAGCTGCCCTTGAGCGCCTCGTCGGTCATGGCGTTGCCCCCGTACTTCACCACGACGGTGCGCCCGTGGTAGCGCCGGATATAGGGCAGTGCCTCGGTGAGGACGTGGGCGACCTGGGCGGGGGGCGTGGGGGTGTCGGTCATCGTGTCGGTCTCCAGGCTCCGTGTCAGCGTGAATCGGGTCCGGGGGCTCAGAACGGCGGTGACAGCGCCGGGGCCGCTGCGGCGAGCAGGCCCCGGAAGTGTTCGCGGATCCGCTCCAGGGCGGCCTCGTCGTCGCCCTCGAAGCGCAGGGTCAGGGCGGGTTCGGTGTTGGAGGCGCGGACCAGGCCCCAGCCGTCGGCGAAGTCGATGCGCAGGCCGTCGATGGTGGTCACCCGCGCGGCTTCCGGCACCGTGTGGGTGTTCGCCAGCAGCCGTGCCATGACTGCCTCGGCCTCGCCCTCGGCCACCGGCACGCGTAGCTCGGCGCCGCCGCCGGCGCCGGGCAGCCCGGCGAACAGCGCCGCGCTGCTCTGGCCGGCCTCGAAGGAGAGCAGCTCCAGCAGCCGTGCGCCCGCGTAGAGGGCGTCGTCGAACGGGTACCAGCGGTCGGCGAGAACGATGTGGCCGCTCATCTCGCCGGCCAGCGGCGCGTTGGTTTCGGCGCGGCGCTGCTTGATCGGCGAGTGGCCGCTGCGTGACATCACCGGCACGCCGGCGTTGGCGCTGATCAGCTCGGCGAGGTGGCGGCTGCACTTCACGTCGAAGACGATGTCCGAGCCCGGGAGCCGCGCGAGGATGTCCCGGGCGAAGAGCATCATCTGCCGGTCCGGCCAGATGATGGCGCCCTCGCTGTCCACCACGCCGAGGCGGTCGCCGTCGCCGTCGAACGCCAGTCCAATGTCCGCGCCGTCGTCCACCACCCGCTGCTGCAGCGTCGCCAGGTTCTCCGGGACCGCAGGGTCCGGGTGGTGGTTGGGGAAATCGCCGTCGATCTCGCAGAACAGCGGTGTGACCTCGCAGCCGAGCGCCCGGTAGAGCTCCGGGGCGAGGGCGGCGGTGACGCCGTTGCCGCAGTCGACCACCACCCGCAGGGGGCGGTAGAGGGTGATGTCGGCGCCGACCTGGTCGATGTAGTCCTCGGTGATCTGCCGGCGCTCGACCTCGCCCGGGGCGCCGGTGGCCGGCGCATCGGCGGCGCGGCGGCCAAGGTCCTGGATCGCGTCACCGGCCAGCGTCTCGCCGCCGATCATGACCTTGAGGCCGTTGTAGCCCGGGGGGTTGTGGCTGCCGGTGACCATTACCCCCGAGCCGGTGCCGAGATGGTGGACGGCGAAGTACAGGACCGGGGTCGGTACCGTGTCCACGTCGACGACATGGCAGCCGCCGGTGCTAAGGCCCGCGATCAGGGCGCGGGCGAGCTCGGGGCTCGAGTGGCGGGCGTCGCGTCCGACCACCACCGTGTCGTTCCCGGCCTCCCGGGCGGTCGCCGCGATCGCGTGCCCGAGGCGGGTGACGACCTCCGGCGTGAGGGTCTCGCCGACGATCCCGCGGATGTCGTAGGCCCGCAGGATGCCGGGCGGGATCGTCTCCCCCGCCGCGCCGGTGTCGACGCCGGCGGTTGCCGTGGCCACCCCTGCCGGTGTGTCTGCGGGGGCCGGCGGCGTCCCGGTGTCTGCCTCTGCCTCGGAGACCTCGATTCCCGGCGGGGTGGATGGTGCCGGCGAGCGGATCGGATGGTGGGCCTTGGGTGGCTCGGGCGCCGGTCCGGCGGGGGTGATGTCCGTCTCCACGGCCGGGACCTTCGTCGGCATGCCCGCGGGCTCGCCCCGCCGGCGGAGGTAGGCGCCGGTGCCGGCTGTTGTTAGGCCGGCGAGGCCGAGCAGGGTAATCCATGTGCCCGGGATCTCCAGCGGTAGCTGCGGCGGCGGCTGCTGTACCGCCACGGACCAGGACTGTCCCGGCACCGGGGCACGGGCGCTCGGGCCGTCCGCCCGGCCGCGCTGCGCGAGCACGGTGTCGCCGTGGCGTATCGTGACCGCGGCCGTGACGCCGTCGGACGAGGCCCAGTCGAGCAGCCGGGATACGGGCAGGGTCACCAGCCACGCGCCGCCATCGTCTCCGGCAGCGGCGACCAGATTGAGCTGCGCCCGAGCGGACCCAGGCAGGTGGACCTCCGCGCTTGCCGTGCCGGTGCGCAGGCAGCGTGTCACCTGGTCCGCCAGGGCGTAGCCCACGGGTGGCTCGGCCCGGGGGGCGGGGGTCAGGCCGGCGGGGGGGACGTGCCGGATCCGCCGTGCAGCGGGAAAGGTGTCCCGGAGCGCGGCCTCGTCGCCGGCGCTCGCCACGCGTTCGAGGGCGACGGTGACGCGACGGTCGAGCCGGGTCGCGGCACTGGCGGCGATCCGGGCCGCCTCGTCGCGCGCGCGGGCCTGCGCGTCCGGGCGCAGCAGCGCCGGCAGCAGGGCCAGCAGGGCGACGAGCGCGAGCACGAGGGCGCCGACACCGGTCAGCGCCGTCGCGGCGCCGCGGCGGGTCAGGCCGATGCGGGGGCGCGGCCGGGGCATCGGCTACTGCCGGCCCGAGTGGCCGAATCCCCCCTCGCCACGTTCGCTGCCGGCGAAGCCCTCGACCACGCGGAAGGCCGGGCGGGCGACGGGGACGAACACGAGCTGTGCGACGCGCTCGCCGGGTTCGACGGTGAAGGCGGCCTCGCCACGATTCCAGCAGGAGATCAGGATCTCGCCCTGGTAGTCCGAGTCGATGAGCCCGACGAGGTTGCCCAGCACGATGCCGTGCTTGTGGCCGAGCCCCGAGCGCGGCAGCACGACCGCGGCGTAGGCCGGGTCGTTGATGTGCACGGCGATACCGCTGGGGATGAGCGAGCTCTCGCCGGGCGCCAGGGTCAGTGGCGAGTCCAGGCAGGCACGCAGGTCCAGGCCGGCGGAGCCGGCGGTGGCATAGCCGGGCATGGGCCAGTCCTGCCCGAGCCGTTGGTCGATCACGCGGAGGTCAACGGTGTCCATGATATCGCTCGATGATGAGGTCCATTAGTGCGTCGGCGAGGTCGGCCTTGGGGGCGTCCGGCAGGCTCGTGTGTCCCCCGTCCCAGAGCACCTCCAGGGCGTTGCGCTCGCTGTCGAAGCCGGTACCCGGCCGGCCGACCCAGTTGGCGGCGATCATGTCGGCGCCCTTGCGGCGGCGTTTGGCCTCGGCATGCTCTTGCAGCGTCTCGGTCTCGGCGGCGAAGCCCACCACGAAGGGCCGGGCGGTATCGCGGGCGGCGACCTCGGCGAGGATGTCGGGGTTGCGTACCAGCGCGAGCGTCAGGCCTTCCTCGCCCTCGCGCTTCTTGATCTTCTGCGCCGCCGTCTCGGCGACGCGGTAGTCCGCCACGGCGGCGGCGGCAATGAACAGCCCGGTGGTATCCGCCCGCGCCATGACCGCTTCGTGCATCTGCTGTGCGGTCTCGACGTCGACGCGTTCCACGCCGGGGGGCGTCGGTTCCGTGCAGGGGCCGGCCACCACCGTGACCGCCGCGCCGCGGGCGGCCGCCGCCGCGGCCAGGGCGAAGCCCATGCGGCCGCTGCTGCGGTTGCTGATGTAGCGGACCGGGTCGATGGCCTCACGGGTGGGGCCGGCGGTAATCAGCACGTGCTCGCCGCTCAGGCGGCCGTCACCCGCGTTGAGGGCGGCGACGATGGCTTCCGGGGCCTGCATCCGTCCGGCACCGGTCTCGCCACAGGCCTGTGCGCCGTCGCCGGGGCCGATGAAACGGACCCCGCGGGACGCCAGCAGGTCGCGGTTCGCCTGGGTGGCGGCGTTGGCCCACATCAGGCGGTTCATGGCCGGTGCAAGGCTGATTGGGGCGTCCGTGGCCAGGCACAGGGTCGCGAGGAGGTCGTCGGCGAGGCCGTGGGCGAGCCGTGCCATGAAGTCCGCGCTCGCCGGGGCCACCAGAACCTGGTCCGCCCAGCGTGCGAGCTCGATGTGGCCCATCGCCGCCTCGGCGTCCGGGTCGAGGAGGTCGTGGTGGACGGGTTGCCCGGAGACCGCCTGGAAGGTCAGTGGCTGCACGAACGCCCGCGCCCCGGCGGTGAGTACGACGCGGACGTCAGCGCCCGCCTCACGCAGGCGGCGTACCAGGTCAGGGGCCTTGTAGGCCGCGATCCCGCCGGTGACCCCGAGCAGGACGCGGCAGCCGGTGAGCTGCGGCATGGTGTTATCCGTGCAAATGGGCACAGATTACCGGCGCGCCCCGGGTATGGGAAGCACCGGCGCCGCCGTGCGGGCCCGTGGTGCGAGCGTGTAGACTCTCGGCGATAACGGCGACGATGACCTCAGGGAGGAGGCATGGCGATCACGGACTGGCCGGCGGCGGAGCGACCGCGGGAAAAGCTGCTCGCCCGCGGTGCCGGTGCGCTGTCGGATGCGGAGCTGCTGGCGATATTCCTGCGCACCGGGCGACAGGGGCTTACCGCGGTGGACGTGGCCCGGGAAATGCTCGCCGCCTTCGGCGGGCTTCGCGGGCTCATGGAGGCGGACCAGGCGCGGTTCGCCGCCCATCCCGGCATGGGGCCGGCGAAGTTCGCCCAGCTCCAGGCGGTGCTGGAGATGGCGCGGCGCCACCTCCAGGAGCGGCTGGTACGCGGGGACGCCCTCACGAGCCCGGGCGACACGCGGCTGTTCCTCACCGCGCGGCTGAGACACCAGCCGGCGGAGGTGTTCGCCGCGCTGTTCCTGGACAACCGCCACCGGGTCATCGCCTTCGAGGAGCTGTTCCATGGCACCATCGACGCCGCGCAGGTCCACCCCCGGGAGCTGGTCCGCCGGGCACTCGCGCACAACGCCGCCGCGGTGATCGTGGCGCACAATCACCCCTCCGGCGTCGCCGAGCCGAGCGGGGCGGACGAACAGATCACGCGGCGCCTGCGCGACGCGCTCGCGCTGGTGGACGTGCGGGTGCTGGACCATTTCGTGGTCGGCGATGGCGAGGTGGTGAGCTTCGCCGAGCGCGGGTTGCTCTAGAGGGAGACGCCCATTCCCCGACGGACCGGGCCCGGCACCCGGGGACACACACGGCCGGCTTGGAGCGACGGGCCATGCGAACGATTACCGCGGACGACGGACGCAGCTGGACCGCCTTCGTGGGGCGCGAGTCCTACGGGGTGCACATGGTCCTGTTCATGCCGCAGAGCGGCGGCGGGGCCTGTCAGGCGCCGCTGGAGTCGGCGACTTGGCTGGAGGCGGAGCGGGAACTCGAGGCCATGACCGACGCGGACCTGCTCCGCTGTCTCAATGAGCGGAGCTGGCCCTGGGGGGAGGGCTTCGACGGCGGCACCCCCTGAAGGCACCGCCGTCGCCGGACGGCGATTGCCCCTAAGGTTCAGGCTGCCGCGGCGCCGCCCATGGCCCCGCGAAGCTTGCCGAGGGCGTTCTTCTCGAGCTGGCGGATGCGCTCGGCGGAGACGCCGTACTGGTCCGCCAGGGACTGCAGGGTCGCCTTGCCGTCGTTGAGCCAGCGCCGCGCGATGATGTCGCGGCTGCGCTCGTCCAGCTCCGCCAGCGCCGAGGTCAGGGCCTCGTGCTGGTGGCTGCGCCAGTCATCGCCCTCGACCTCGGAGGCCGGGTCCTCGCCGGCGTACTGGAGGTAGGCCGCCGGGGCGCGGGGGGCATTGTCCTCGTCGTCGGAGGATTCCGGCGGATCGAAGCCCACGTCCTGACCGGACAGGCGGGACTCCATCTCCATCACCGTCTCCGGCTTCACGCCCAGGTCCGCGGCCACGGCCTCGACCTCGGCGCGGTTGAGCCAGCCCAGGCGCTTCTTGGAGCCACGCAGGTTGAAGAACAGCTTGCGCTGTGCCTTGGTCGTGGCGACCTTGACGATGCGCCAGTTGCGCAGGATGAACTCGTGTATCTCGGCGCGGATCCAGTGCACCGCGAAGGACACCAGGCGCACGCCGACGTCCGGGTCGAATCGCTTGACCGCCTTCATCAGGCCGATGTTGCCCTCCTGGATCAGGTCCGCGAGGGGCAGGCCGTAGCCGGAGTAGCCCCGCGCCACGTGGACCACGAAGCGCAGGTGCGACATCACCAGATAACGCGCGGCGTCGAGGTCGTTGTCGTCGCGGTAGCGTACCGCCAGGTCCTGTTCCTCCTCGGCGCTGAGCGTCGGGATGCGGTTGACTGCCTGGATGTAGTGCTCCTCGCTGCCGGCATGCAGCGGGAGGCTGCTGAGATCGTTTCGGGCAATCGCCTTGCTCATTTCCATGGCTCCCCCTTTATGAGCCGGAAGCGTAAAGTTGCGGCCGCCACCCGGGGCCTTCGTCATATTGGAGTGACAAGGCCCTTGAAAAGTTCCCTTTCGGACTATGTGAGCATTATGCCAGTTTTCAACCTCAGCGTGGTTCTATGGTGCTGAGGTGTCGACCGACGGCGATCCACGCGCCGAGCAGGCCGAGGAGCACGCCGCAGGCGAGCAGGGTGGCGGCGGCTGCCGGGTCGAGGCCCTGTAGCCGGAAGCCGCTGGCGTAGCTGCGGGCGATGGTGTTCGCCGGGCCGGCGAGCAGCAGGTAGGCCGTTTCCACCAGCACCGCGGCGATGGCGCCACCGAACAGGCCGTGCCAGAGGCCGGTGTAGAGGAAGGGCCGTCGCACGAAGGCGTCGGTGGCGCCGAGGAGCTTGGTGATGACGATCTCCTCGCGTCGGTTCTCGATCTCCAGGCGGATCGTGTTGCCAACCACCAGCGGTACCGCCAGCGCGAGCAGGCCGGCGATCAGCCAGCCGAGGCGGGCAAAGAGGGTGAGGATCGCATGCAGGCGCCGGACCCACTCCCGGTCGAGGCGGACCTCGGCGGCGATGTCCAGTCCCTCGAGGGTGCGGGTGAGTGCATCGATCCGCGCCGTGGACAGGCCCGGCGGCGGCTCCACCAGCAGGACCCCCGGCAGCGGGTTGCTCTCCAGCAGCGACAGTGCCCGGTCCATCCGTGTGTGGGCGCGGAACTCCGCCAGCGCCGCCTCGGGGGTCAGGACCTCGACGGCGCGCACGTCGTCGCGCTCGCGCAGGCGCTGCGCGGTCTCCCGCGCCCGGTCCATGAGGGTGTCCTGCTCCAGGAAGACCGATACCCGCGGGCGGCCGTCCCAGTCGCCGACCACGTTCTGGGTGTTGTCCATGAACACCACGAACAGCGCCGGCAGCGCCAGGGCAATGCCGATCACCCCGGCGGTCATGAGCGCGGCCAGCCACTGCATGCGCAGCCGGCCGAGGGCGCCGAGCACGGCCCGGCCGTGGTGCTCCAGCCAGGCGGCGGTGCGGGCGCGTATCCGGCGGCGGCTGCGGCGGGCGGCCATTCAGTGCGCCTCCGTGGCCGCGGTGTCGGCGACCACCCGGCCCCCGCTCAGGCTGATCCGGCGGTGGCCGAGGCGCTCGACGAGGGCCACGTCATGGGTGGCGATCAGGGTGGTGACGCCGAGCTCGCTGAAGCGCCGGAACAGCGTCATGATTTCCGCCGAGAGCGCCGGGTCGAGATTGCCGGTGGGCTCGTCGGCGAGCAGTACCGGCGGGCGCCGGACCACGGCCCGGGCGATGCCCACGCGCTGCTGCTCGCCGCTGGAGAGTGTCTCCGGCTGGGCGCGCTCGTAGCGCAGCAGGTCCACCTTGTCGAGGGCCGCGCGCACCCGTCGCCCGAGCTCGCGCCGCGGCGTGCCGGCGATCACCAGGGGCAGGGCGACGTTGTCGAAGACGGTGCGGTCGGCGAGCAGGCGGTGATCCTGGAAGATCATGCCGATGCCCCGGCGCAGGTAGGGGATGCGCCGGCGCGCGAGCCGTCCGAGGTCGACACCGCCGACCTCGACGCGGCCCTGGGACGGGCGTTCGAGCAGCGGAATCAGCCGCAGCAGGGTGCTCTTGCCCGCGCCGCTGGGCCCGGTGAGGAAGCCGAGCTCGCCGGGCCGCAGGTGCAGGCTCACCTGGCGCAGGGCGTCGCGTTCGCCCGGGTAGCGCTTGCCCACCGCCTCGAGCCGGATCATGCGGCGTCGCCGTCCTCCACCGTGTCCGCGAGCAGGGCGTCGACAAAGTCGCCGGCGTTGAAGGGCCGCAGGTCCTCGGCGCGCTCGCCCACCCCGATGTAGCGGATCGGAACGCCGAGCTGCTGGGCCATGGCCAGGACGACGCCGCCCTTGGCGGTGCCGTCGAGCTTGGTGATCACCACGCCGCTCACGCCCACTGCCTCGTGGAACTGGCGGGCCTGGGCGAGGGCGTTCTGGCCGGTGCCCGCGTCCACCACCAGCAGCACCTCGTGGGGCGCGGTGTCGTCCTGCTTGCCCAGTACCCGGCGGATCTTCTTGAGCTCCTCCATGAGGTTGCTCTGGGTGTGCAGCCGTCCGGCGGTATCGGCGATAAGGATGTCGTTGCCCCGGGCGATGGCCGCCTGATGCGCGTCGTAGACCACCGAGGCGGCGTCGGAACCGGTGGGCTGGCTGATCACCGGGATGCCTGTGCGTTCGCCCCATACGCGGAGCTGCTCCACCGCGGCGGCGCGGAAGGTGTCGCCGGCGGCGAGCAACACGCCGTGGCCCGCGCCGCGGTAGTGACTGGCGAGCTTGCCGATGGTCGTGGTCTTGCCCACGCCGTTGACCCCGACGGTGAGGATCACGAACGGCCGGTGGGCTGGGTCGATGGCGAGCGGCGCGCTCACTGGCTCGAGGATCGCGAGCATGTCTTCGCGCAGGGCGTGGTAGAGGGCGTTCGCGTCACCGAGCTCACGGCGGCGAAGCCGCGCGGTGAGGTCGTCGATGATGCGTTGGGTGGCCTCGACGCCGACGTCCGCCATCAGCAACCGGGTCTCCAGGTCCTCGAGGAGGTCGTCGTCGATGGTCTTGCGGCCGAGAAAGAGCCCGGAGAGCCCCTCGCCGGTCTTGCGCAGCCCGGCGCGCAGGCGCTGCAGCCAGCCGCGGCGGCCGTTGCTGTCGCGGCCCGTCTCCGCGTCGGTGCGCGTGTCCGTGTCCGCCACCGTCCGTCCGGGGCCGTCATCGGCGGGGGCGTCGCCTGACGGCATCGCCTCCGGGGTGTCGCCGGTCGCGGGTGGCGGTGTCTCCCGGGGGGCAGGGTGTTCCGCTTCCGGCGCGTCGGCCTCGGTGGCGGGTGTCTCGTCAGCGGCCCGTTCCGGCGCTTCGTCCCCGGCGGTTCCCCGGTCTTCGGGGCGCGGGGCCTCCTCGCGGGGCGGCTGCTTGCCTTTCCGGCGGCGACCGAATCCGAACATGGAACCTCTCGGCGGGTTTGAGGCACAAAGAGGTTGTTATCCTATCACCCATTCATCAACGCTGGGCAGCGAGCCAATGATCGCAAGAGCATGGATTCTCGCCGGCGTGGTCGCCGGGCTGCTGATGCTGGCGGTGCCGGCCTCCGCGCGGGACTGGCCGGTATCGGAGACGCGTCTGGACAACGGGCTGCATGTCATCGTCCGTGAGGACCACCGTGCCCCGGTGGTGGTCTCCCAGGTCTGGTACGCGGTGGGCTCGAGCTACGAGTCCCGGCCGCACACCGGGATCTCCCACGTGCTCGAGCACATGATGTTCAAGGGCACCAAGAACCTGAAACCCGGCGAGTTCTCGGAGATCGTCGCGCGCAACGGCGGCGAGGAAAATGCCTTCACCAGCCGCGACTACACCGCCTATTACGAGCAGCTCGCCGCCGACCGGCTGGAGACGGCGTTCCGGCTCGAGGCCGACCGCATGCACCAGCTCCGCCTCGACCCCGACGCCTTCCGCAAGGAGCGCGACGTGGTGCTCGAGGAGCGGCGGCTGCGTATCGTCGACCAGCCCGTCGCCGCCTTCGGCGAGCGGTTCAACGCGGTGTCCTACCCGGTGAGCGCGTACCGCCAGCCGGTGATCGGCTGGTCCGAGGACCTGCACGGCCTGGAAATCGGCGACCTCCGGGACTGGTACCGGCGCTGGTACTCGCCGGCGAACGCGACGCTGGTGGTCGTCGGTGACGTCGAGCCGAAGGTGGTCTTCGAACTCGCTCGCAAGTACTTCGGGCCCGTTCCCGGCGGCGAGGACCCTCAGCCGCCGGTGGACCGGCACATGAGTGCCCCGGGCGAGCGCCGGCTGTCCGCCAGCGACGACCGCGTGCGGGTACCGCACCTGTCCATGGCCTACGAGGTCCCGTCGGCGGCCACCGCCGACGACATGGCCGACGTCTACGCCCTAGAGGTCCTCGCCGGTGTTCTCGACGGTGGCGACGGTGCCCGGCTGGCCCAGCGTCTCGTGCGTGACCAGTCCGTCGCCGCGGGGGTGGGGGCGGGCTACTCGCCGGCGGCCCGGCTCGACACCCGCTTCAGCATCGAGGCGACCCCGACGTCCGGTACCTCGCCCGAGGCCCTGGAGGCGGCGGTGCGCGAGCAGATCGCGGCGCTGCGGCGCGAGCCGGTGGACGGCGAGACCCTCGAGCGCGCCCAGAACCAGATCCTCGCCGACCACCTCTATGGGCTCGACTCCATGTTCTACCAGGCCATGCGCATCGGCCGGCTGGAGGCGACCGGGATCGGCTGGGAGTGGCTCAAGGGCTTCGAGGCAGGGATCCGAGGCGTCACCGCGGCGGACGTGCAGCGCGTGGCCCGTACATACCTGACCGATGACCGTCTCGCCGTGGGCGTGCTGCGCCCGGGTGGCGGCAATGGCGACACGGATGAGGAGGCCGAATGATGCGGCGTATCATGCTGGCCCTGTGCCTGATCGTGGTGGCGAGCGCCCCGGCGTGGGCGGCTCCCGATATCCAGCGCTGGCGCACCGATGACGGCACACAGGTGGTCTTCGCCGCCACCCACGAGCTGCCCATCGTGGACGTTCGTGTGCTCTTCGACGCCGGTTCGGCCCGGGACGGCGATCACCCCGGTCTCGCCCGGTTGACCGCCAATCTCCTGCTGGAGGGGGCGGACGGGCTGAACGCCGGCGCGATCGCGCGGCGCCTCGAGCAGCAGGGCGCGCGGGTGTCCACGGGCAGCGCCCGGGACTCGGCTTGGGTGTCGTTGCGCAGCCTTGCCCGCGAGGCAAACCTGGACGCCGCCACGGAGCTCCTGGCCCGGGTGCTGGCCGGCCCCGATTTCCCGGCGAACGCCTTCGAGCGGGTTCGCGGGCAGATGCAGGTGGCCCTGCGCCACGGCCGCCAGGATCCGGGCACGGTCGCCCGGCGCGCGTTCATGAAGGCGCTGCTCGGCGATCACCCCTACGCGAGCCCGCCGAACGGTACGGAGGCCGGGGTCAAGGGCATCACCCGCAAGCAGGTCGAGGCCTTCCACCGGCGCTACTACGTCGCCGGCAACGCCACCGTCGCGATCGTCGGTGACATCGACACAAGGCGGGCCCACGAGATCGCCGCGCGCCTCACCGACGGCCTCGCCGCGGGCGAGGCGGCCCCGGCGCTGCCGCCGGTGCCGCCGCTGAAGGCGTCCCGGACGGTACGGATCCCCTTCGATACCAGCCAGACCCACGTGCTCATCGGCGAGACCACGCCGGTGGCGCGGGGCGACGAGCGCTGGCCGGCGCTGTACCTGGCGAACCACGTCCTCGGCGGCGGCGGACTGGTCTCCGTGCTCGCCGAGCGCATGCGCGAGCAGCGCGGGCTGTCCTACAGCTCGTCGAGCTCGGTGACCGCCGCCGCGGCGGGGGGCTGGTTCCAGGTGGGCACCCAGGTGCGCAACGACCGCCTCGACGATGCCCTGAAGGTGCTCCGGGACAGCATCGACGAGTTCCGGTCCAAGGGGCCGGACGCGGATCGCTTGGCGCTGGCGCGCTCGAACATCACCGGCAGCTTCCCCCTCAACCTGGACAGTAACCGGGACCTGGTGGGGTATCTCGGCATGATCGGGCTGTACGGACTGCCCACGGACTATCTGACGCGCTTCCCGCAGCGTATCGACGAGCTCGGGCGCGAGCGGGTGGCCGAGGTGGTCTCCCAGGTGCTGTCGCCGGGGCGTCGCGTGACGGTGCTCGTGGGTCCCGCCGGCGTGATCGGCGCGGACGAGGCGGCGGACGCCGACGGGGAGCACGGTGGCGGCGCGTAACCGGTTGCGCATCGTCGCCGGCGACTGGGGCGGACGGCGGCTGCCGTTCCCGGAGGCCCGCGACCTGCGTCCCACCGCCGAGCGCGTGCGCGAGACGTTGTTCAACTGGCTACGCGCCGACGTGGCCGGGGCGCGCTGCCTGGACCTGTTCGCCGGCAGCGGCGCGCTGGGCCTTGAGGCCGCTTCCCGCGGGGCACGGGAGGTGGTCTGCGTGGAGCGCTCGCGCCGGGTCGCGGACGTCCTCCGGGAGAACGTCGCGAGGCTCGGGGGCGCAGAGCGCGTCGCCGTCACGGTGGCGGATGCACGGCGTTACCTGGACGGCCCGGCGTCCGCCTTCGATCTCGTATTCCTTGATCCACCGTTCAGCTCGTCTATCATCGACTCCGTTTGTGCCGGGCTGGAGTCCGGGGGCTGGCTCTCGCCCCGGGCCCTCGTCTACGTCGAGCGCGCCCGCCATGGTCAGGCGGTATCGGTGCCGGCATCATGGACCCTGCGGCGCCACGGGACGGCCGGCGACGTCGACTATCGGCTCTATCAGCGCCAGATCGAGGAGTGAGACGATGAGTATCACGGTGGTGTATCCGGGCACCTTCGACCCCGTCACCAACGGGCACAGCGATCTGGTGGAACGTGCCGCACGGCTGTTCGATCACCTGATCGTCGGTGTCGCCGGCTATCCCGGCGCGACCAAGCGCCCGGTGTTCACCCTCGACGAGCGTGTGGCCCTGTGCGCGGACGTGCTCGGTCACCTGCCCAACGTCGAAGTACGTCCGTTCGAGAACCTGCTCGCGGACTTCGTGAACGAGTGCGGCGCCCAGGTCATCCTGCGTGGTCTGCGTGCCGTCTCCGACTTCGAGCATGAGTTCCAGCTCGCGAGCATGAACCGGCAGCTCGTCCCCGGCGTGGAGACGATGTTCCTCACGCCGGCGGAGCAGTATGCCTATATCTCCTCGAGCCTCGTGCGTGAGGTGGCCGCTCTCGGCGGCGACGTGACCCGTTTCGTACACCCCTGCGTCCAGCGGGCGCTGGACGAGCGCATGGCGCGCAGCTGAGCGGGCCTGCGCTACCGTCCGGCGGCGCGGGGGCCGCGTCGTCAATTTGTAATTGCAAACCGCCCGAGAAACGCTTAGTGTCGATCCCGGTGCGCTCGCTAGGGCGTGCCACGGTGACGTACCCCCACGGGCGGTCCGTCGCCTAGCAAGACTTGATGTTTGAGCTACCGGACCCGGAGTGGCCGGTAGGGAAGATGAGTGTAGTTACGATGAAATCGATTTACGTGGGCAACCTGCCCTTCAGTGCCTCCGAGGACGAGGTCCGTGATCTGTTCGCCGCCTACGGCGACGTCAACGAGGTCCGCCTCATCACGGATCGCGAGACCGGTCGTCCGCGCGGCTTCGGCTTTGTGCGCATGGCCCCCTCCGAGGCGGATACCGCCATCGAGGCGCTGAACGGCACCGAGCTCGGCGGCCGCACCCTGCGCATCAACGAGGCGCAGGACCGCAAGCCGGCCGGCGGCGGTCGCGGCCCGCGCCGCTTCTAAGCTCCGCATTCCTTGCGGAGCGGCCTGAAAAGGCCCACACCGACGCCCGCGCCGGCTTGCCGACGCGGGCGTCGCGTATTCTGACCCCCGCCATCGCGTTCCCATGCCCGGCGTCTCGACCCAGGAGGCCGCATGAGCCACACCGACGCGATCGTGCTGGATACCAGTATCTTTACCAATCCGGACGTCGCCGGCGTGTTCGGTGATGACGCCACGGCGGCGGTCAACCGATTCGTCGAGCTCGCCCGCGAGGCCGCCCCGCGCCTGACCTGCTACATGCCGCCCTCGGTGATGGACGAGCTCAGTCACTTCGCCGACCCGGAGCGGCTGCCACCGGATCTGGAGCTGGTGGTTCACCTGCAGGCCCCGCGCCGGCACGACCTGCGTGTGCCCGGGCTGTTCCTCTACGAGCTCATCGAGGACATCCGAACGCGCATCGACCGTGGCCTGCGGGTGGCGGAGAAGGCGGTGCGCGAGGTCGAGTCCGGCAGCGTGGAGCGCACGGTGCGCTGGCTGCGCGGCCACTACCGGGAGGCGCTGCGCACCGGGCTGCTCGATTCCACCGAGGACCTGGACGTCATCCTGCTCGCCGTGGAGCTCGACGCTGCCGTTTCCTCGGCGGACCACGGCCTGATGCAGTGGGCCGAGAAGGGCGGGCTTCGCCTGATGCCCGCCAAACGTCTGCATGGGTTGCTATGCCATCTCGCGGGCCAGGACTGAAACCGTGGGAGCCGCTCAGTCGAACACCGGCACGCCCCGGCGCAGGCTGGCAAGGCGCGAGGTGGAACGGCGGAATACCTTCCGGAAGGTGACCACCCAGTGCCGGCCGTCGTGCTCCCGGGATTCCTCCACGGCGTGGATGGTGCGCGAGCCGCGGTTGAGGTGGGCGAGCAGGGCGTCGGCGCTCGCGGCCTCACGCAGCCGTACCGTGTGCCGCTGAACCAGCTCGCCGGAGGCCTCGACTTCGTCCAGCGCCCGGCTGAAGCCCTCGGCGAGCTCGCGGCCGAAACGCTCGCCCAGCGCCGTTATCCGTTCCGCCTGGCCCAGCTCGCGGGCGGCCATGACCATACGCACCAGGCGCTGGGTGTAGAACGCGCCCGGGAGCTCCAGCTCCAGCGCGGCCTCGCTGGCCGCATCCATCACATTAATGCCGGGGCAGACGTATTTGGCGCGCAGGCCGGGGCCGGCGGGTTTGAGCACGATACCCTCCGCTCCCTCGTCGTCGAGCCGGCGGACCTCCGCCTTGAGCGTATCGATCTCACCGGGGCCGAACAGCCCGAGTCGCGGGGCCTGGGGGGCACCGGCGGCCGCGAGCAGGCGGTCGCGCTCGGCCAGCGGTTCGAATCCGGCGCTGTCGAGGCGCAGCACATCGAAGACGAAGGCGCGGACGTCGTCGCCGCCCCTCGGGGAGGCGACGTCCATGTAGGGATTGCCCGGGCCCGCTATCTCCGTGCAGAGCACGCCGTCCGGGCAGGCGTCGAAGAAGCGCCCCAGTGCGGCCGGTTCGATGAGCTCCGGGAGACGGTCCATCGTGAAGGGGCAGGGGCGGCCACTACGGGTGACGGCGGCGATGCCGTCGCCGGCACGGAAGATACGCGCGTTGTAGCCGTCGATCTTCTCCTCGACATGGCAGGGGGCATCGAAGTTGGTGCGCATGCCGGCGGCGAGGGAGAAGACCCGGGCGATGTGGGGGTAGTCGGGGACCACGCGACCGGCTACACGCAGCAGCCCCCGTGGCATGCCCCGCCAGTCTTCCGTGAGCCGGATCCACTCCACGCCGAGATGCTCGAAGCGCTCCGCGCTCCCGGCGGCCAGGGCCTGATCGAAGCGCTCCGGCGCCGGTGCCTGCGGATGGCGTTTGCGTGCGCTCATCGTCCCCTCCGGCATTGCCTTCACCCGGCGTGTCCCGCCGGTCCGGATAGCGTAGCCGCGCACGCCGGGTTAGACGAGTGTCAGCTCCCGCGGCGCAACGTTCCTTATCCCGCGGGCAGGTAGACGTCGAAACGCGTGCTCCGGCCGGTGAGGCTGTGGTGCGGGCGGCGGCCGGCGAGCGGCGGTGCGTGACGGTGGCGCTTGACCACGACCCGCTGTGAGGCAGCGCCGCGGGCGGCGTCGAGCAGGGTGTCCGCGTCGGCGTCCGGCCCGAGCAGGGCCTGTAGCAGCTGCATTTCCTTGCCGGCGAGGGCCTTGCGCCGGCCGGTGTGGTACATCGGGTCTAGATAGACGATGTCCGCCACGTGGTCGCCGAGGTACGCGCTCGCCTCGCCGCTCACCAGCGCCAGCCGGGCGGCCACCGGGGCGGTGGCGGGGGCCGACCCGGCACGGCGCAGTGCGTCGGCGAGCAGCGCGGCCACCACCGGCGAGCGTTCCACCATGGTCACCTGCGCGCCCAGTCCCGCGAGCAGGCCTGCGTCGCGACCGGCCCCGGCGGTGGCGTCGACGATCCGCGGTGTTCCTCCCCCGCGCAGGCCGCAGGCACGCGCGATGTGCTCGTTGCCGACGCTCGCCTGGCGACCTCGGCGGCCGAGACTCGTGGCGGCGGGATCGAGCACGAGGCGCATTCGCGGGGGGGTGGCGCGGCAGAGCGCGAGCGCCCAGCCGTCCCAGTGCAGGTACAGCCCGCTCTGCGGCGGTGCCTCGAGTACGGGCCAGCCGGGCGGTGCCGGCGCGGCGTCGACGGTGGTGACGATGCCCTGGAGGGGCGTGGCGGAGACAGTCATGGGGTGCGGTTGGTCGCGTTGTTGCCGTGCAGTATGATCGATCCGAGGCGGATGCCACATAACGCCAGTATGCCGTATGCGGGCGAACCGCTGGCGATCAAACCGTGACCACGACCAAGGTGTTTGCACAATGGCGGAGAATCAGACAGGAACCCCGACCGAGGTCGATCCGGAGGAACTGGCCCGCTCGCTCGCGCAGATCGCCGAGAAGAGCCAGCAGCTGGTCAAGGACTTCATCGCGCGGCAGGAGGGCAACCAGCTCAGCATGGACGATGCCCTGCACATGAGCCGGCTGTTCCAGGACCTCTACGGCCGACTGATGTCGGACCCGATGGCCCTGGCGCAGGCGCAGATGGCGTTCTGGCAGGACTACATGGCGCTTGTGCAGAGCACCACGCTGCGGCTCTGGGGCCTGGAGGCCGACCCTGTTCGCGAGCCCGATGCCAAGGACAAGCGCTTCCGCCACGAGTCCTGGGAGGAGAGCCCGGTCTTCGATTTCCTCAAGCAGTCCTACCTACTCACCGCGGATTACATCCACAACACGGTGAAGAACAACGTCGACGACCTCGACGAGAAGACCGCGCGGCAGATCGACTTCTATACCCGGCAGTACATCGACGCGATGTCGCCGTCGAACTTCCTCGCCACCAACCCGGAGGTGCTGCAGAAGACGGTCGAGACCCGCGGGCAGAACCTGCTTCGGGGGCTGAACAACCTCCTCGAGGACCTGGAGCGCGGCAACGGCAAGCTCAACATCCGCATGACCGACCCGGATGCCTTCGAGGTTGGGCGCGACCTGGCGGTCACCCCGGGCAAGGTCGTGGCCGAGACCGACCTCTGTCAGGTCATCCAGTACGCCCCGGCCACGGAGGAGGTCGCCCGGCGGCCGGTGCTGTTCGTGCCGCCATGGATCAACAAGTACTACATCCTCGATCTGCGGCCCAAGAACTCGCTGATCCGCTGGCTGGTGGAGCAGGGTCAGACCGTGTTCACCATCTCCTGGCGCAACCCGGACGCCTCGCTCGCCGAGAAGGGGTTCGAGGACTACATGCACGAGGGCGTGCTGGCCGCCATGGAGGCCGCGGAGAAGGCGACCGGCGAGTCCGAGATCAATATGGTCGGCTACTGCCTGGGCGGCACGCTGCTTGCCTCGACCCTGGCCTATCTCAAGGCGAAGGGGGACGAGCGGGTGAACAGCGCGACCTTCCTCACCAGCCTCATCGACTTCGAGCAGCCCGGCGAGCTGGAGGTGTTTATCGACGAGGAGCAGCTTTCCGTGCTCGAGCGTCAGATGAACGAGATCGGCTACCTGCCCGGCCAGCAGATGGCCGCGACCATGTCGAGCCTGCGTGCCAACGACCTGATCTGGTCGTTCTTCGTGAACAACTACCTCCAGGGCGAGGACCCGTTCCCCTTCGATCTGCTGTACTGGAACCAGGACAGCACCAACATGCCGGCGCGCATGCACGCCTTCTACCTGCGCAACATGTACCTCGAGAACCGCCTGCGTGAGCCCGGCGGCATCACCCTGGACGGCGTGCCCATCGACGTCTCCAGCATCGACGTGCCGGCGTTCTTCATCTCCACGAAGGAAGACCACATCGCGCCCTGGAAGGCGACCTACCAGGGTGCGCGCCTGCTGGGCGGGTCGACGAAGTTCGTGCTCGGCGGCTCCGGGCATATCGCCGGGATCGTCAATCCGCCGGAGAAGAACAAGTACGGCTACTGGACCAACCGGAACGTGCCCGCGGATGCGGACAAATGGCTCGAAGGGGCGACCTATCACGAGGGGTCGTGGTGGCCGGAGTGGCTGCGCTGGCTGGCCCAGAAGGGCGGCGGCAAGGTTGCCGCGCGCACGCCGGGTGGGGGGCAGCTCACGCCCGTCGAGGACGCCCCGGGGCGTTACGTGCGCGAGCGTAACGACGAGCGTAGCGATGCCTGACGCCTGATGGCGGGCGGGGTCCGCCCCGCCCGCGGCCCGCGGCAGGGATGCCGTTGTCCCGACACCCACCCGAGCCGGAGTCGTTCCCCGTGTTATCCCCTGCGCGCGGCCTGGTGCAGGTCAACGTCTCCGTTCTGCTCCTGGGCCTGGTGCCGCTGTTCGCCAAGCTCGTCGACCTGGACGCCGTGAGCATCATCGCTTGGCGCGCGTTCGTCGGCGCGCTCGTCCTCCTTGCCTGGCTGGCCGCGCGCCGCGAGGGCGGCTGGCGGCTGGCCTCCGGCCGCGATCGCCTCCTTGTCGTGGTGCTGGGCGTGATCATGGCGGTGCACTGGAGTGCGTACTTCCATGCCATTCAGGTCGCCACCGTGGCGGTGGCCGTGGTCTCTATGTTCACCTGGCCGGTGATGGCCGTGCTCATCGAGCCGCTGTTCCACGGGGGCGGCTGGCAGCCGCGGGACCTGGTCCTCGCGGTGCTCGCCCTTGCCGGCGTGGCGCTGGTGGTGCCGGATTTCTCGCTGGGCTCGGGCCAGCTCGCGGGGGCCCTCTGGGGATTGTTATCGGCGCTGCTGTTCGCGCTGCGTAACGTGCTGCACCGCCACTACCTCACCCACTACCCGGGCACCCTGACCATGGCGTGGCAGCTGGTGGTGATCTGCCTGTGCCTGGCGGCGTTCGTCCGGCCGCCGGCATCGACCAGCGACGCCGGGCTGCTGGTGCTGCTTGGTGCGGTGTTCACCGCCTGCGCCCACAGCCTGTTCGTGGCGAGCATGCGCGATCTCCCGGCCAAGAGCGCGGGCATGATCTCCTGCCTCCAGCCGGTCTACGGGATCACCGCCGCCGCGCTGGTGCTCGGCGAGGTGCCCCCGCCGCTCGCGGTGGTCGGCGCGGCCCTGGTGCTGACGGTGGCGGTTGCCGAGACCGTCGGGCTGCCCGCGCGGGCCCGTGCCGGGGAGGAGTGAGGATGCCGGTGCTGACCCTGCGTCTCGCCATCTCGCGCTCGGAGTGGCTGAGCTATTACCGCGGCGAGGCGCGCGACGTCGTGGCCCGTGCCGAGGACGGGCGCCGGGTGCGTTTCCCGGCAAGCGTGCTGCACCGGCACGCCACCCACGACGGCATCCACGGGCGCTTCGAGCTCGCCTACGGCGACGACGGGCGCTTCGTCGCCCTGCGCCGGCTGACGCCGGGGTGAGGGCTCAGGCGCGCAGCCGCGCCAGGGCCGACTCGAGGACCAGCGAAAGCCGCCGGGTCAGCGGCTCGCGGCGCTGCCAGGTGAGCTCGATGAGTTCCATGCGCTCGGCGCGCTCGAGCAGCAGGTCGTCGCTGGTGCCCACGGCGTCCACGAGCCCCAGCTCCCGCGCCTGGCTGCCGAGCCAGTACTCGCCGGTGGCCACCCGGGCAATGTCCAGGCCCGGGCGGTAGCGGGCGATGTGTTGCTTGAACAGCCCGTGCACCGCGTCCAGCTCCTCGCGGAACTTCGCACGGCCGGCGTCCGTGTTCTCCCCGAACACGCTCAGGGTCCGCTTGTACTCGCCGGCGGTGTGCAGCTCGTAGTCGACGTCGTGGCGCTTGAGCAGGCGGTGGAGGTTGGGAAGCTGGGCGACCACGCCGATGGAGCCCACGATGGCGAACGGGGCGGCGACGATGTGATCGGCCACCGCCGCCATCAGGTAGCCGCCGCTGGCGGCGATGCGGTCCACGCAAACGGTCAGGCGTACGCCGTTCTCGCGCAGGCGGGCGAGCTGGGAGGCGGCTAGGCCGTAACTCGGCACCATGCCCCCGCCGCTTTCCAAGCGCACGACGACCTCGTCGTCCGAGCGAGCGGTGCGCAGCACCGCGCTGACCTCCTCGCGCAGGCTCTCCACGGCGCTCGCGCGGATGTCGCCCTCGAAGTCGAGCACGAACACCCGCGGAAGCCGGGCCTCACCGTCGCCACCGCCACGCCGACGCTGGCGCCGGCCCTCACGGCGCAGCCGCCGGCGGGCCTTGCGCGAGGGGGCAAGGACCCGCTCGATGCCGCGGCGCATTTCCTCGTAGCGCTCGTTGAGGCGGCGCACCCGTAGGCTGTCGCGCTCGCCGCGTCCGCCACGGCCGCGCATGGCGATCACGATCACCGCCACGATGGCGATCACGATCGTCGCCAGCTCGGCGAGAAACAGGGCATAGTCCTGAAAAACGGCCATAGTTCCCCTTGTACCGGTGTCGTTCCGCCCCCATCGTAGCCGGCAGTATACGGGGCGCGAGGGACCTCATGCAGCAACCGCGAACGCAGGCACCGGGGGCCTCGGTGGCCGTAGCCGGGGAGACGATGCACACGCTGCGGCAGATCGACGAGTGGTTCGCCCGGCCCAAGGGCACGGCCTTCCGCGCCTTCAAGGCGCTGCGCCGTGAGGGGGCGCTGACCGAGGGGCGGGACTTCCGGCACCTGGACGCCGCCGAGCACGGCGAGTGGATCGAGCAGCTGCGCGCCGGGGGCGACGTCTACCGGGCCACCGTTCATGCCGTGGTTTTCACCACCGGTGCCGCGCAGCGGCTGGGCGGGCGGATGACGGATATTTCCGATAGCGGTTAGCCTAAAACCAATTATTCTTTTTTGTTATATTCCAGCCGCTGCTAGAGTCGCAGTGGTTTATTCACGAACGACGTCACAGGGACACATCCAAGGAGGTCGACATGGCACTTCGCATCGGCGACACCGCCCCCGATTTCACCGCAGCCACGTCCGAGGGGACGATCAACTTCCACGAGTGGGGCGCCGGTAGCTGGGTGGTGCTCTACAGCCATCCCGCGGACTTCACCCCGGTGTGCACCACCGAGCTCGGCCGCACCGCCAAGCTCAAGGAGGAGTTCGACAAGCGTGGCGTCAAGGCGATCGCGCTGTCGGTGGACTCCGTCGACGATCACAAGAAGTGGATCGACGACATCAACGAGACCCAGAGTACCCAGGTCAACTTCCCGATCATCGCGGACGAGGACCGCAAGGTCTCCGAGCTCTACGACATGATCCACCCCAACGCGGACGCCTCGGCGACCGTGCGTTCGGTGTTCATCATCGATCCGAACCACAAGATCCGCGCGACCATTACCTACCCGGCGTCCACGGGCCGTAACTTCGGCGAGATCCTGCGGGTGATCGATTCCCTGCAGCTTACCGACAACTACGGTGTGGCAACCCCGGTGGACTGGGTGGACGGCGAGGACTGCGTCATCGTCCCGACGATCTCCAACGAGGACGCGAAGCAGCGTTTCCCCAAGGGCTGGAAGGAACTGCGCCCCTACCTCCGGCTGACCCCGCAGCCGAACAAGTAAGCGGCGGCAGCCGTCTTTGCCCGGGCGTGCCGGTCCCGTGGGGGCCGGCTCGTCGCGGCTGATCCTTAACCGACCCGGGTGCTATCATCACCGCTTCTTTCGGTGATCGGCGCCCGTAATGGCTTCATTCCCGGAAATCCTGGGTGCACTGGCACCCTACGAATGGCAGCCCCTGGTCACCCTGGTGGTGGGCGGGGCGCTGGTCCTGTTCCTGCGTGGGCTCGCCGCCGGGACCCGGCCCGGGGGTTGGCGCGTGGCGGCCTTCCTGCTCGGCCTGGCGCTGATGTACGCGGTCACCCAGACCCGCTACGACTACTACGCGCAGTACGTCTTCTTCATCCACCGCCTCCAGCACCTGGTGCTCCATCATGTGGCGGCGGTGCTCATCGCGCTGGCCAATCCGCTGCCGGTGCTCGCCGCGGGTATGCCGGCCGGGTTGCGCGAGCGGGTGATCCGGCCGCTGTGGCGGGCGCGGCCCGTGCAGTGGGTCTATCGTACGCTGCAGTTCCCGCCGGTGGCGGCGCTGCTGTTCGTTGGCCTGATCTACTTCTGGCTGATCCCCTCGATCCACTTCGACGCCATGCTCAGCCGCGATCTCTACGCGCTGATGAACTGGAGCATGGCCATCGACGGCATCCTATTCTGGTGGCTGGCGCTGGACCCGCGGGCGCCGGGGCCGGGGCACTACAGCGTCGGCTTCGGCAAGCGCTGCCTGATGCTGGCGGCGGTGGCGTTCCCCCAGATCGTGCTCGGGGCGTACATCGTCTTCGCCGACAGCGACATCTACCAGATCTACGACGTCTGCGGGCGGCCCTGGCCCATCAGTGCCTCCACGGACCAGACCATCGGCGGGGCGCTCACCTGGATCCCCTCGGCGATGATGAGCGTGCTCGGTGTGGTCATCGTCCTTGCCTTCTGGCATCGCCACGAGCGCGGCGCCGAAGGCCGCCGGGCGCGAACCGCACCGGCGTCCGCGGCGTCCACCTGATTACGGGAAAATGATCGAGGTTCGACCCATGCGAGAGATGCGAACGGCCGCGGTGACGGCGATGCTGGCCCTGCTGCTGGTGGCCTGCACAAGCGGTGACTGGCGCACCAAGGATATCTCCGGGATGATGCCGGAGCTCGCCTTCAACCTGACCAACGAGAACGGCCAGTCGGTCACCGCCGAGGACTATCGCGGCAAGGTGACGCTGCTGTTCTTCGGTTACACGTTCTGCCCGGACGTCTGCCCCGTCACCCTCGCGCGGCTGAGCCGCATCCTTGGCAAGCTCGACGAGGACGCCCGCCGGGACGTGCAGGTGCTGTTCGTGAGCGTGGACCCGCGGCGGGACACGCCGGAGCGGCTGCGCGCCTACACCAGCGCCTTCGGCAAGGACTTCATCGGCCTGACCGGGACCCAGGACCAGCTCAAGGCGCTGAACAAGCGCTACCGCGTCACCTACGGCTACGGTGAGCCGGACGAAAACGGCAACTACGTGGTCTCCCACAGCGGTGCGGTGTTCGTGTTCAACCGCGCGGGCGAGGCGCGGTTGCTGGTGCGCGACAGCGACCCGGTGGAGGCGGTGCTCGCGGACCTGCGCCGGATCATCGAGTCCGGCTGAGCCCGCCGGCCCGGGACCGGGCCGGCGGGCGGCTGATCACCCCTCCGGGAAGAGGTCCCGGTCGGTGACCGCGCCGTAGCACGCGGAGCTCACGAGCTTCGCGTACTTGCCAAGAACGCCGCGGCGGTAGTTCGGCGGGCGCGGCTGCCACGCCTCGCGGCGGCGGGCCAGGCTCGCCTCGTCGACGTCCAGCGAGAGCAGGTTCCGGTCGGCGTCGATGGTGACCGTGTCGCCCTCCTCGACGAGGGCGATGGTGCCGCCCACCGCGGCCTCCGGCGCCACGTGGCCGACCACCATGCCGTAGGTCCCGCCGGAGAAACGCCCGTCCGTGATCAGGCCCACCGAATCCCCGAGCCCGCGGCCGATGATCGCCGAGGTCGGGGCGAGCATCTCGCGCATGCCGGGGCCGCCCTTCGGCCCCTCGTAGCGGATCACCAGCACGTCGCCTGCCTGGATCCGGTCCGCGAGGATGGCCTCCATGGCCTCCTCCTCGGAGTCGAACACCCGCGCCGGGCCGCTGATGCGGCGCTTCTTGATGCCGGTGACCTTGGCCACCGCGCCCTCCTCGGCGAGGTTGCCGCGGAGGATGGCGAGGTGGCCGTGCTCGTAGATCGGGTTGTCGAAGGGGTGGATGATGGACTGCTCCGCCGGGGGCTGCTCGGGCACGTCGGCGAGCAGGTCCGCCAGTGGCTCGCCGGTGATGGTCAGGCAGTCGCCGTGGAGCAGGCCGTTGGCGAGGAGGATCTTGAGCACCTGCGGGGTGCCGCCGACGGCGTGGAACTCCGTCGCCAAGTACGTGCCGGAGGGCTTGAGGTCGCAGAGTACCGGCACGCGCTGGCGGATGCGCTCGACGTCGTCGATGGAGATGTCCACCTCGGCGGCCTGGGCGATCGCGAGCAGATGGAGCACCGCGTTGGTGGAGCCGCCCACCGCCATCACCAGGGTGAAGGCGTTCTCGAAGGCCTTGCGCGTCATGATGTCGCGGGGCAGGCGCTGGTGGCGGATCGCGTCGACCAGCACTTCGCCGGCGCGCTCGGCCACCTCGCGGGCCTCGTCGTCCTCGGCGGCGACCGTGGAGGAACCCGGCAGGCTCATGCCCATCGCCTCGAACGCCGACGACATCGTGTTGGCCGTGTACATCCCGCCGCAGGAGCCGGCGCCCGGGCAGGCGTTCCTCTCGATGGCGTTGAGCTCCTCGTCGGACATGTTGCCCGCCGCATGCTGGCCCACCGCCTCGAAGGCGCTCACCAGGTTGAGCGTGCGGCCCTCGTAGTAGCCGGGCTTGATGGTGCCGCCGTAGACGAAGATGCCGGGGATGTTCAGCCGGGCCAGGGCTATCATGGCGCCGGGCATGTTCTTGTCGCAGCCGCCGGTGGCGAGGATGCCGTCCAGGCGCTGGCCGTTGCACACGGTCTCGATGGAGTCGGCGATGACCTCGCGGGAGACCAGCGAGAATTTCATCCCCTCGGTGCCCATGGAGATGCCGTCGGAGATGGTGATGGTGCCGAACTTCACCGGCATCGCGCCGGCGCGCTTGAGCGCGGCCTCGGCGCGCTCGGCCTGGGCACCGATACCGAGGTTGCAGGGGGTGATGGTGGAGTGGGCGTTACCGACGCCGACGATGGGCTTGTCGAAGTCCTCGTCGGTGAAGCCCACGGCGCGCATCATCGCCCGGTTGGGCGTGCGTGCCACCCCCTGGGTGATCACTCGGCTTCGGCGGTTGTCGGCCATGATTGTTCCTCGCTGGCTTTCTCGGCGTGAGCGGATAGTGCTCGGGGACGAGCGTTCCCGAAACAAGTTAAATTACGAGAACTGGCGGAATCAGGCAATGCGCCGCCCCTTGCCTCTTGGCGGGCGGCGTGAATAATGAACCCCTCGGGGCAGGCGCGCCGGCTAACGGTCATGGCATCCATCGGTCCACCGGCAGTATCCATCGGCAACGGTCAGCGGGCCGCCGTTCAGGCGGCGGCCCGGTCGCGTGAGCTTGCCGCCCGGGACCGTGAGGTTCGTGCCCACGAGCGGGCACACCAGGCCGCCGGCGGCGCGCATGCCGGCGCCATCAGCTACGACTACCGGCGCGGTTCCGGGGGCCGGCGCTATGCCGTCGGTGGCGAGGTGGCGCTGGATCTCTCCCGGGAGGGCTCCCCCGGCGAGACCCTGGCGAAGATGCAGCAGGTCCGCGACGCGGCGCTCGCACCGACAACACCATCGGCGGCGGATCGCCGTATCGCGGCCACCGCCGCGGCGCGGGCGAACGAGGCCCGCGCCGAGCTCGCCCGCGGCGACGCCGCGCTCGTGCAGCGCGACAGGCCTGGCGGCGCAGCGGCGGGCGGGGGTCCCACCGGCCGCTACGCCGAGGTTGCAGCGATGACCGGCGGCGAGCTCATGCGGCTTGGTGGCCGCCTGGACCTGAGCGCCTGAGCCCGTCCCGGCCGTTTTTGCCGATCCGCTCAACGCGAGTGCCACGCGTGCGTGGCCTGGCCCGGCGTGTCCCGGCACGGGTAAGCCGGTTGACCGGATCCGTCCAACCAGGAGGCAGCATGGGCAGTCCCCGCGCGCGCTACGAGCAGGCGCTGCGACGCGACGATTTCGTGCACGATCCCGCCCAGGCCCGGGCGGTGGATGCCCTCGAGGGGCTCTACCAGCGGCTGTGCGCCGCCGGCCCGCGGCCGGAGCCGGCCGGCGGGGGGCTCGGCGGGCTGTGGCGGCGCCTGCGCGGCGCGCCGGAGACCGTGGAGCCGGAGACCGGCGTGTACCTCTGGGGCAGCGTTGGCCGGGGCAAGACCTGGCTGATGGATATCTTCTACGAGAGCCTGCCCTTCGAGGCGCGGCGACGGTTGCACTTCCACCGCTTCATGCGCGCCGTGCATACCCGGCTGAGGACGCTCAGCGACCGCCAGGACCCGCTGGACATCATCGCCGCGGAGTGGGCGGCGGACACCCGGGTGCTGTGCTTCGACGAGTTCTTCGTCTCCGATATCGCCGATGCCATGCTGCTAGCCGGGCTGCTCCAGGGGCTGTTCCGGCGCGGGGTCACGCTGGTGGCGACCTCGAACATCCCGCCCCACGAGCTCTACTGGGACGGGCTGCAGCGGGAGCGTTTCGTCCCCGCGATCGAGCTGCTCGAGCGCCACACCGAGGTCATCCCGGTCGATGGCGACACGGACTATCGCCTGCGCTTCCTCGAGCAGGCGGAGATCTACCATACCCCGCTGGACGCCGAGGCGGACGCGGTGCTCACCGAGGATTTCGATCACGTCCGTCCGGAGGGCGGGGAGGTGAGCCACGAGACCGTGCTGGAGGTGGAGGGCCGGGACATCCCGGTGCGGCGCCTGGCGGACGGGGTCGTGTGGTTCGCCTTTGATGCGGTCTGCCGGGGGCCGCGCAGCCAGAACGACTACATCGAGCTCGCCCGCCAGTTCCATACGGTAGTGATCTCCGACATCCCGGTGTTCGACCGCGACACCGAGGATGACGCCCGGCGCTTCATCAACCTCGTGGACGAGTTCTACGACCGCGCCGTCAAGCTGATCTGCTCCGCCGCCGCCGAGCCGGAGGCCCTTTACCAGGGGCACCGGCTCGGCTTCGAGTTCGAGCGTACCGCGAGCCGCCTCACGGAGATGCAGTCGCGCAGCTACCTCGCCCTGCCTCACCGGCCCTAGACACCGGTGGCCCGGGCGGCTCAGCCGCCGGCGTGCTGGCTGGCCTCTATGCCGGCGGGGCCGCCGTTCGCCTCCAGCACCGTCGTGCCGTCGGGGTTGGCGAGTCGCAGCCGGCGGGCGAGGGCGCGTCCGGCCTCCTCGCGGCCGGGGCGCGGGGTGACCTCCATGCGGGCGCGGAAGGTCCCGTCCGGGGCGACGTCCGCCTCGCCGTCCACCGCGAACACCCCGCCTTCGGCGGACAGGGTCGCGTCGATGCCGCCGTTCCCGCCGGGTGCGAGGTCGAGGGTGAGGGTGCCAAGCGGGTAGCGCTCGCCGAGGTTCAGCGCCGCGGATTCCCAGCGCAGGCGCCCGTCAGCGGTGACCGGCCGGCGCCCGTCGACCACCAGGCGACGCAGCGTGGCGTCGAGGATGCCGTCCACGGTGAAGGCCAGGCCGCCGCGGCGGGCCCAGTCGAGCACGGTGTCCACGTCCAGGCGGGCGAGGGCGTCGCGGACCTCGACGCGGCCGCCGGGCGCGGCGGCGAGCTGCGCGGCGAGGTCACCGTTGTCGCCGCGGGCGCGGAGCGTCGCCTCCAGCCGGCCGCCGAGCAGGGCTGCCGGGTGAATCCGCCACTCCACGCCGTGCAGGGTGGTGCCGCGGTAGGTTAGCCCCGTGGCACGGCCGGACCAGACCGTGCCTTCCGGTTCGTGCAGACGTACCGGCACGATGTCCCCCGCCACGGACCAGGCGACCCGGGCGGGGAGGGTGATGGCGGTGGTGACCAGGGCACCGAGGAGGAACAGGGCGAGTAGCCCGATACGCCGGCCCCAATGCCTCACGGAGACGGCCCCTGGAGCACCAGCCGGGCGTCGACGCGCCCGGGCGTGCCGGTGGCCCGGAACGAGGCGGAGCCCGCCTGTATCCCGTGGCTGTCGCGCAGGCCGGCGAGCCAGGGCACGAGGCCGTCGAAGGCGGCGCCGTTGAGGGTGACGCGGGCCTCCGCGTTGCCGGCGGGCTCGATCCGCTCCAGTGCCTCGCCGAGACCGGCCTGCCGGGCGCTCTCCTCGACGAGGACGTAGACCGCCCTCGGGTCCGTGTGCTCCGCTCCCCCGGCCTGCCGGCGCTGCCGCAACGCCTCCGCCTCGCCGGCGTGCGCGCGCATCCACGCGAGATCGGTCTCGGCGGCGGCCAGGCGGTCGTGCAGCGCCGGCCCCGCCTGGCGCGGCGGCAGCCACAGGCCGAAGAACCAGGCGATCACGGCGAGCGCGACGGCGCCGGCGATCAGGATGCGCCGGTCGCGGGGGGCGAGGTCGTGCCACCAGCGCCTCATGAGCCCGTCTCCACGTGCAGCCGGCCGCTGACGCCGTCGGCCTCGCGGGTGACGTTGCGTACCTCGACGGTGAGCCCGGCATCGGCGAGGCGCCGCTCCAGGGCGTCGACGCCGGCGAGCTCTGCAGTCTGAACGGCGAGCTCGGCACCGCCCTCCCCCCAGGTCAGGCCGGTGAGCCGCACCGGGCCCATCACGGGCGCGACGCGGGTCAACAGGGGCAGCAGGCCCGCCGCAGCGCTGCCGCCGCCGCGCAGGGCGGCGAGCCGGCTCTCCATCTGCCGGCGCGGGTACACCGGCGTGCCGGCGTCCGGGAATGCCTCCGTGAAGATCGACGCAATATCGGCCTCCCGTGCGGCAATGGTCTGCTCCAGATGCCACTGCGCCAGCCATCCCCGGGCCGTGTCCGCCAGCATTACCACCGCGAGCAGGATCGCCGCAGTGCGCCAGACCCGCCAGCGCCGCCGCCAACGGCCGGTGCCCCCGGTGTCCACCGGCCGCAGCCCGATGGCATGGCGGGTGTCCAGGTTCTCGGCGAGCAGGGCGGGGACGTCGGTGACAGTGTGGCGCTCCGCCTCCGGCGCCACCTCCGGCAGGGGCAGCGTCGCGCCGGGGGTGAGGTAGGCCACCAGCCGTGGCGGGGCGTCGTCGCCGGCCTCGCTCAGGGCGGCCTCCAGGAACAGCGCGAGGACGTCGCTCTCGCAGGCGAAGCCGGTCTGGACCCCGGTGCGTACCAGCGCCCGGTCGCCGGCGACCAGTATCGTCCACGCGTGCTCGTGGCGGGGCAGCGCGAGGTAGTCCGGGTAGATCTGCTCGGCGTGGATGCCGGTGCGGGCGAGCCGCTCCTCCCAGGCCTGGAGGGTGCGCGCGGCGACCACCGCCACATGGACCTCCCCGGCGGCGTTGCGCTCGCCGAGCAGGAAGTGTAGCGCCTCCACGTCCTCACTGAGCTGATCCTCCATGGCCCAGGGTACCGCCTGGGCCATGCGCTGGCGGCTGCGCACGGGCATGGCCACCCGGGTGGTGAGCACGGCGGTCCCGGGCGCGAGGGCGTAGACGCGGCGCGAGCGCGCCAAGGCCGCGGGGTCATCCTCCGGGCCGGCCCCGGTCAGCCGGCCCTGGGCATCCAGGCAGCGTGCGGCCAGGGGCACGTCCGCGTCGGCGGCGATTTGGACGATCAATCGCGGGCGCATTCGCCTGACCTTCCGTTAGAGCGAATCCCTTTATCCGTATTGTCACCGAAAACCCGGGGAGCGCCAATGTTCACGGCGGCGTCTCGCCGCGGTAGATCACCTCGATCGGTCCGTCCGTCGTGCGGTGTATCACCGAGTAGTGCGTGGCGTTAACGCGGCCCAGCGAGACCCGGGCGGTCACCAGGAAATAGTCGCTGTCGACCCTCAGCCAGGTCCGTGGCAGCTCCGGCTGAGCCAGTGAGGGGGCGAGCTGCAGGGCCGCCTCGACGCTGGTGAGGGTGGTGTCCCTGCGGCCAGCGACGAGGGCACGAACGTCGCTGGCGGCGACGTCCGGGTGCAGCGCTGCCAGCAGCTCCGGCGGGGCGGTGTTGAGGTTGATGCCCTCGGCCTCGACGGGCAGGGCGGTGACCCGGCCCTGCAGGGCGGCGAGGACGGCGTCGTCGACGCCGCGGATCAGGCGCAGCCCGGAGGCACCGGCCAGCGGGGCGTTGGCCGCGCGGTACGGCGGCTGCTGGCGGGTGTAGAAGTCGTCCTCGGCGCCGCCGGGGAAGCCGGGCTGGAGGTCGTCGTCGATCCAGTCCTCGATCGCCGGCGCGATGCCCGCCGCCGGCGCGGTGGGCACCGCCGCGCCCACCAGGCGCTCCAGCGCGGCGGCGGCCAGGCGCCGGCGCTGCTCGTCGCCGGCGGCGAGGGCATTGAGATTGAGCCGGCCCTGGAGGTCCTCGATGGTCACGGTGATGGTCGCGCCGCCCTCGTTTACCGGCGGGAGCTCGCCATACCAGGCGTCGCCGGCGCCGTCGGCGTCGTTGTCGCCGCGGTCGCGGGCGAGGATGTCGACGGCCACGGCCTCGGCGGCGAGGGCGTACTGCCACGCCTGGCCGTCGGCGACGACGTTCTGCGTGCGCCGGATCGCGAGGTGGCCCTGCCACAGCAGCGCGGTGGCCGCAGTGGCCGCCAGCGCGGTGATCAGCACCGCGGTGATCAGGGCGACGCCCCGCTGCCGGTATCGGGATGCGCTCATGGCAGCAGGAACACCCGGCGTAGAATGCCGTATTGGGGGTGGCGCAGGCTCACGGCGACCGCGCGGGGCAGCACCGGCACGTCGGTGTCGGCGTTGGCCGGCGGCGGCCAGGTCGGCTGCCAGTCATCGAACAGGAAGCGGAAGCCGACCTCGGTGACCCCGTCGAGGAGGACCGTCCGCGTGACCTGCGGCTCGTAGGGGCTGTCCACCATCGCGTAGCGCTCGCGCACCAGGGCGCCGTCGCGCACCGCGTAGGCGATGCGTTCGAAGTGGCTGCGTCGGCGTCCCAGCGGGTTGGGGCGGCCGCCGTGCACGAGCATGAGGGTATCGCCGTCGGCGTGCAGCGGCACCTGCGGGTCGCCGCGGCGGTCGCGGTAGCCCCGGAGCGGGGTGGCGCTGCGGAAATCCCGGGCCATGACGGTGAACGCCGTCTGCACCGAGGCTAGGCGGGCGGTCTCGGTATCGACGCGTTCCCGGGTGTCCATCACCGTCGCGAGCCCGCCGTAGGCGATCACTGAGACCACCGCGAAGATCGCCACTGCCACCAGCAGCTCGATCAGGGTGAAGCCGCCGCCCCGGTTCACGGCTGCAGCCCCGGATCGCGGAGCACGCCCTGCAGCGTCGTTACCGTGCGTTGCGGGTCGGCGGGGGCGGCCACCGCGATGCGTACCCGGCGGACGTGCTCGAACTGGGTGGCCTCGACGGTGACGGTCAGCGGCCACTCGCGGCCGGCGAACGTCCGCCGCTCGGTGCGCCGGCCGGTGGCCCAGACGCGCCGGGCCTGCATCTCGGCGAGGCGGTTGTCCGCGATCCAGTGTGCGAAGGTGCGCTCACGCAGGCCGCCGGCGGCGTCCGCGGAGAGGGTGGCGGCGCGCACCGCCGCGGCCAGGGCGATGGCGAGCACGGCCAGGGCGACGAGCACCTCCACCAGGGTAAAGCCGTCTCCGCGGGACGGTCCGTGCCGTTCACCCCGCCGTGTCGCCATCGCCGGGGCCCTCCAGCCGGAGCTCGCCGTTGATCCGGCCGATGATGCGCCAGACGGTGTCCGTGCCCTCCTCGGCCACCACCAGGGTGAAGGGGCTGACCTCACCGCTGGGGTAGAGCACGACCGCCGGGCCCGCAGGGGGCGCCGCCTCCGGCGTGCGACCGTCGTCGTCCGGCGTCACCGCCAGGCTCGTCCGCTCTGGCAGCGGGGTGTCGGCGAGGACGGTGTCGCCGGTCAGTGCCGCCCAGCCGTCCGGTGTCGCGCGGGCGAAGCGGTAGCCCGTTTCGGTGATGACCAGGGCGATGGGGGTGCCGCTCAGCACGCTCTCCTCGCCGGCGAGCTTCAGGCGGGCGAACAGTCGCTCGGCGCTGCGCTGCGCTGTCCGGTCGTCCCCGCCCCCCAGGCGGATGAGGGCGAGCGAGAGCACGATGCCGATGATGACCAGCACCACCAGCATCTCCAGCAGGGTGAAGCCGTGGCGGCGGAGGGCCGCCGGGTGTCCCACGGGAATCCGGACGATGTCCGCCAGCCCGCCGCCATGGCGGCCGGGGCCGGTTGCCGGCGACACTCTGGGCCGGGTCACGGCCTCACCCGTCGTCCGATTGCAGGTTGAGGCTGCTGATGTCGGCGTCCGCCCCTTCGCCACCGGGACGGCCGTCCGCCCCGAGGGTGATGATCTCGACGCGCCCGCCGTCGGCATCCTGGGGGCCGAGGTACTTGTAGGGATGGCCCCAGGGGTCCATCGGGAGCTCGCGGAGGTAGCCACCGTCCTGCCAGTTCTCCGGCTCCGGCGGGGTGTCGGGCCGTTCCACCAGGGCCTTCAGGCCCTGGGCGGTGGTCGGGTAGCGGAAGTTGTCGAGCTTGTACATCTCCAGCGCATTCTCGATGGTGCGCAGGTCGTGGCGCGCCTTGGTCAGCCGGGCCTTCTCCGGGTTGTCCATGATGTTGGGGACGGCGAAGGCCACGAGGATGCCGATGATGACCACCACCACCATGATCTCGATGAGCGTGAAGCCGCCCGTGCGACGGCATGGCGGTGACGTGCGGGCGGACGAAGCGCTTGGGTTCCAGGACACGGGGGCCTCCGGGTCGGTCAGCGGCCGACGAGCTGGTTGAGCTCGAATATCGGCAGCATGATGGACAGGACGATGACCAGCACGATGCCGCCCATCACCACGATGAGCAGCGGCTCGAACAGGGCCAGAAGGGTGCCGATGAGGCCGTCGATCTCGCGTTCCTGGCTGGCGGCGGCACGCTCGAGCATTGCCTCGAGGTTGCCGCTGCCCTCGCCGCTGGCGACGAGGTGGACCGTCATCGGCGGGAACTGGCCGCTGGCCTCCAGGGCCGGGGCGATACCGGTGCCCTCGCGGATGCGGGAGGCGGCGTCGGCCACGGCCTCGCGCATGGGCAGGTTGGCGATCACGCCGGCGGAGATGCGCAGGGCCTCGAGCACCGCCACGCCGCTGCCCATGAGGATGCTGAAGGTACGCGCGAAACGCGCCGTGTTCAGCCCCCGCGTGAGTCGTCCGACGAGTGGCAGCCGCAATAGTGACGCATGCACGCGGCGGCGGAACGCGGGCCGGCGCAGCGACAGCGAGAACATCACCGCCGCCGCCGCCAGGACCAGCACCAGCGCCCAGCCCCAGTCCCGCAGGAAGCCGCTGGTAGCGATCAGCCCGCGGGTGAGTGCCGGCAGTGCCTGGCCGGTGTCGGCGAACACCCGGGTCACCTTGGGCACGACATAGGTGAGCAGCAGCGTGACCACGCCGATGGAGATCACCACCAGCGCGAGGGGGTAGATCAGCGCCTGCTGCACGCGCTGGCGCATCTGCTGGCGCTTCTCGACGTAGTCGGCCAGGCGTTCGAGGACGATGTCCAGGTGTCCGGTCTGCTCGCCCGCGGCGACGGTGGCGCGGTAGAGCTCGCTGAACACCCGCGGAAACGCGTCGAGACCGGCGGCCAGGGGATGGCCTTCTACCACCCGGGCGCGGATGCCGGTCACCACCCGCCGGACCGCCGGGCGTTCGCTCTGGCGCGCCACCGTGCGCAGCGCCTCCTCCAGCGGGGTGCCCGAACCCACCAGGGTGGCGAGCTGGCGGGTGAACAGCACCAGCTCCGCGGTGCGGATGCGCGCACGCCCGCCGGCCAGGCCGGTGCCGCGCTCGCGCCGCTCCCGGATCTCCTCGACGGCCACGGGGAGCCAGCCGCGCTCGCGTAGCTGCTGGCGGACCTGGCGGGGGCTGTCGCCCTCCAGCACGCCGCCGTGCTCGCGGCCCGCGGTGTCCAGTGCGGTGTATTCGTAGGCTGCCACTTAACCCCTCTCCCGGCGGGTCGGAGCGGTCCGCCGCGGGCTCATTCCTCGGTGGTGACGCGCACCACCTCCTCCAGGGTCGTCTCGCCGGCGAGTACCCGGCGCATGCCGTCGGCGCGCAGCGCCGGGGTGCGGCGGCGCGCGTGGGCCGCCATTGCCTGCTCCCCGGCGCCGTCGTGGATGAGCCCGCGCATGGTCTCGTCGACGACCACCAGCTCGAACAGTCCGGTACGGCCGCGGTAGCCGAGGTCGTTACAGCGCTCGCAGCCGGTGGCGTGATAGAGCACCGGGGGTGTGGCCGGCTCGACGCCGAGCTGGGCGCACTCCGCGGCGCTTGCCGTGTACGCCCGGCGGCAGGCGGTGCACAGCCGGCGCACCAGGCGCTGGGCGAGTACGCCGACGAGGCTGGAGGAGAGCAGGAACGGCTCCACGCCCATGTCGCGCAGGCGGGTGACCGCCCCGATGGCGGTGTTGGTATGCAGCGTGGAGAGCACCATGTGGCCGGTCAGTGAGGCCTGCACCGCGATCTCCGCGGTCTCGAGGTCGCGGATCTCGCCGACCATGACCACGTCCGGGTCCTGGCGGAGTATGGCGCGCAGCCCGCGGGCGAAGGACATGTCGACGCGCAGGTTCACCTGGGTCTGGCCGACGCCGTCGAGGTAGTACTCGATCGGGTCCTCGACGGTGAGGATGTTGCGGCTGCGGTCGTTGAGCCGGGTAATGGCGGCGTAGAGCGTGGTGGTCTTGCCGGAGCCGGTGGGGCCGGTGACCAGCAGGATCCCGTGGGGGCGGTGGACGAGCGCGTCCACCTCCGCGCGCAGACCCTCGTCCATGCCCAGGTGCTCCAGGTCCAGGCGCCCTGCCTGTTTGTCGAGCAGGCGCAGCACCACGCGCTCGCCGTGACCGCCGGGCAGGGTGGAGACGCGGACGTCCACCGCGCGCCCGGCGATGCGCAGCGAGATCCGCCCGTCCTGGGGCACGCGCTTCTCGGCGATGTCCAGCCGGGCCATGACCTTGATGCGCGAGACCAGCAGCGGGGCCATGCTGCGCGGCGGTTCCAGGACCTCTCGGAGGATGCCGTCGACGCGGAAGCGCACAGTCAGCCGCGACTCGAAGGGCTCGATGTGCACGTCCGAGGCACCCTCGCGGATGGCCTCGGTGAACAGCGCGTTGATCAGCCGGATGATGGGCGCGTCGTCCTCGCTCTCGAGGAGGTCCTCCGGCTCTGGCATGGACTCGGCGAGGCGGGAGAGGTCCACGGCCTCGCCGATGTCCTCCATCGCCTGCATGGTCTCGCCGGAGCGCGTCTCGTAGGCCTGCTGGAGCAGCCGCTCGAAGTGATCCGCGTCCAGGCGCTCGATGTGCAGGGGTACGCCGAGGCTGCGGCGGAGGTCCGCGATCACGGTCAGCGGGGCGTCGGTGCGGCAGACGACGTCGGCGCTGCCGGCGCTCACCGAGCGCACGAGCACGCCGTGGCGGCGGGCGAAGCCGAAGGACGGCCGCCGGGCGTCGGCGCCGGCCTGGTCGTGTTCGCTCAGCGGTTCGGTGGCCATGGTGTTATCGCCCCCGCGTGAACGGCGCCGGCAGTGCGGGGCGGCCCAGCGGAGGCAGTACCGGTGCCACGTCGTCCGGCAGCAGTGCCACCCCCGCGTCGCGCCGGGCGCGCTGGCGCTCGCGCATGCTCGCGTACTTGTCACTGGCGTATCGCGTCATCGTCGCCTCGTCGCGCACGATGCGCGGGCGCAGGAAGACCATGAGGTTGCGCTTCTCGCTCTGCGCCGAGCGGTAGCGGAAGAGGTTGCCGAGCACCGGGATGCTGCCGAGCAGGGGCACGCGCTGCTCGGTCTCGCGGACCTGCTCGTCGAGCAGCCCGCCGAGCACCACCAGGCGGCCGCTGTCCACGAGCACGCTGGTGCTGATGGAGCGCTTGTCGGTGATCAGGTCCACGGCCCGGGTGCTCTCGCTGACGTTGGAGACCTCCTGCTGGATCTCGAGCATCACGGAGTCGCCCTCGTTGATCTGCGGCTTGACCTTGAGGATGAGGCCGACGTCCCGGCGTTCGATGGTCTGGAAGGGATTGACGTTGCTGCTGTCCGACGAGGCGGTGGTGTAGGAGCCGGTGACGAAGGGCACGTTCTGGGCCACAGTGATCTCCGCCTCCTGGTTGTCCAGGGTGACCAGCGAGGGCGTTGACAGGATGTTGGTGTCGGCGTCGCTCGCCAGTGCGCGCAGCAGCGCGGCGAAGCGCACCCCGCCGGCGAGATCGCCCACGGCGAGGCTCAGGCCCTGGCCGACGTTCGGGAGCTCCTGCTGGGACAGCGAACCGATGATCCCGGCCAGGCTGTCGCCGCCGCTGACGCTGTTGTTGCCGAAGCTCGTGCCGCCCACCGCGGTGTTGCCGTTGCCGCCGTCCACGGCCCACTGGAAGCCGAGCTCAGCGGCCATGTCGGCGGAGACCTCGGCGATGGCGGCCTCGATGAGGACCTGGGCGCGGCGGATGTCGAGCTTGTCGATGACCGCGGCGAGCTCGTTCTGCACGGCGGGGGGCGCGCTGATCACCAGCGAGTTGGTGGCGGCGTCGGCCTGGATGCTGACGGCCTTGCCGCTGCCGCCGGTGGTGGTGCCCTCGCCGCCAGCGCCGCCGTCCGTCGCGGCGGAGGGTAGGTTCTCGCTGACCGACTGCAGGACCTGCGCGACGTCCTCGGCCTTGGCGTAGCTCAGGTAGACCACCCGGGTGTCGCCGCCCTGGTCCGCGCCGGCGTCCAGTCGCTCGACGAGCTGGCGTACCCGGGCGCGCTGGGCGTCGGTGCCCATGACCACCAGGGCATTGGTGCGCTTGTCCGCCGCCACCCGGACCGCCTGGGCACCGGCCTCCTCGCCCTGGCCGCCGAGGACCTCGCCGAGGGTCTCCGCCGCGGTCTCGGCGGTGGCGTGCTCCAGCGGGATCACCTCGGTGGACGCGGCCCCGGCGCGATCGACCCGGCGCACGACGTCGGTGATCCGGGCCACGTTGCTGGCGTGGTCGGAGATGATCAGCGAGTTGGTCGGCGGGTAGGCCGCGAAATGGCCCTGCTGGGGAACCAGCGGCCGCAGTATCGGCACCAACTGGGCCACCGGCACGTTCTCTACCGTCAGCACCCGCGTGATCACCGCGTCGCCGGTGTCCTCGCCGTCCTCGCCGCCGAGCTGGCGGGCATTGACGTCGGGCACGATCTTGGTGACCTCGCCGGCGGGGATGGCGGCGAAGCCGTGGACCTGGAGGATCGAGAGGAATACCTGGTAGAGGGCGTCGGCGTCCATGGGCCGGCGCGATATGACCGTCACCCGCGCGTTCACGCGCGGGTCGAGCACGAAGTTACGCCCCGTGACCTCCGCCACGGTGTCCACCAGCGCCGAGATCTGGGCGTCCTTGAGGTTGAGCGTGATCTGCTCCTGCGCGCCGGCGGTGGTGGCGGCGAGCGCCGCCACGAATGCCAGGAGCACGGCGGTGGCCCGGCCGCGGGTGCGAAGGGCGTGACGGTACCAACGGAGGGCGTGGATCCACGCTGCCACTGCGCCTACCCCCCGTTGCCGAAGTTCAGAGTGATCTGCCGCTCGCTGCCGTTGCGGCGTACCGTCAGTGTAACCTGCCCGGCGTTGCCGAGACGCTGTAGCGCCTGTACCGCTGAGCCCTCGTTGTCGAGCCGTACGTCGCCTACCGCCGTGATGACGTCTCCCGGTTCGAGCGCGGTGGCCGAGTACAGGACGTCGCCGCCGCCGCGCAGGCGGAAGCCGACGAGCGCCCCGGCACTGTCGCGCACCGGCGTGGGTTGGAGTAGGCGCTGCACGGCGCCGGGGTCGGAAAGGAGCTGATCACGGTAGTCCGCCAGGGTCTGTGGCGCGGACGGCGTGCCGGTCGGTTGCGACGACGTGCGGGGCGCTGCCGTGCGTTCCTGCTGCCGGGGCGGGCTGGTCTTCTCGGGCAGGGTGAGGGTCTCGCGGTGGCCGTCGCGGCTGAGGATCACGCGATCCCGGCGAATCCCCTCCAGGCGGGCGCCGCCGGGCAGGGTGTCCCCGGGCCGGTAGAGGTGCTCGTCACCGCCGGCGGCGGCTATGATCGCCAGGCCCGTGTCCTCGCTGGGGCCGGCGACCACCCCGTGGAGGGTGAGGTCGAGCTGCGTCGGCGGTGCCTCGCGGGTGGGCGCCGGGGCATCCGCTTCCGGCGCGCGCCCGAACAGGTGGGCATCGACAACGGGCGCCGTGTCCCGGGACCGCGCGGCGGTGTCGCCCGGCGTCGAGCGTGCCGCCGGCTCCGGGGGCGGGGCGGTGTTATCGCGTGGCCACAGCTGCCAGCCGAGCAGTACCGCCTCTACGCCGAGCAGGACCACGGCCACGCCCGTGACGGCGGTGGCGAGGGTGATCTCGGCCCGGGAGCCGGGCTCGGCGAGGAGGCTGGACAGTGATATCACGCGCTCGGCGGCTCCACGCTCGGGGAGGGTTGTTTCCGCGGTTCCCGGAGGCAGGCCGGAAGCCGTCGGCGGTGGCGTTGACACCCGCTTTGGGGGACGCTAAGGTTACGACCGATATCGGCACCGTGTGCCTCCCCCACTGCTCAGCATAAGCTGGTCATATCCGCACTGCCATTTATTTATAGCCCCAATCCCGAGACGACGGATGTTCCTGTGGCGTTTTTCGTGTAATCGGTAAGGTGCTCCCGAGGGATTCAGGGCGTGAGCGCACCCGCCGCGGTATCCCCGATGGCCGCGGTGCGATGGGGCCGGGTAGTGCGTCCCGGTGATCGCGCGCAGCGCACGCTGCGGGGCGGCGTCGGTGGCAGCCACCAGCAGCGGCAGGCGTTCGTGCGTTCGGGGAGCCACCGGTTCGGCCTCCCGGGAGGGCACCCCCGGCATGAGGATTACAGAACAACGGGAACCGCGGAGGCAGCGCGTGCGTCGGTATTCGCGGACCTCTGCCTTCATCGACGACGACTGGTGGATGCGGCGAGGGTGCTCCGCCCCTCGCCCCGTGATCGCAACAACCTCACAGCCGTGCCATTCGTGCGCCGGTCATGGTGACCGGGCCGATGCCGTGCGCGGGGCCAAATCCATGAAGCAGTAGCTGATGAATCTCACGGAACTCAAACAGAAACCTGCGACCGAGCTTGTGGAGATCGCCCAGGAGCTGGGCATCGAGGGCATGGCCCGCAACCGCAAGCAGGACGTCATCTTCTCCATCCTCAAGGCCCAGGCCAAGAAGGGCGAGGACATCTGGGGCAACGGCGTACTGGAGATCCTCCAGGACGGCTTCGGCTTCCTGCGCTCGGCGGACAGCTCCTATCTGGCCGGCCCGGACGACATCTACGTCTCCCCGAGCCAGATCCGGCGCTTCAGCCTGCGCACCGGCGACACGATCTCCGGCAAGATCCGGCCGCCGAAGGAGGGCGAGCGCTACTTCGCGCTGCTCAAGGTCGACGAGATCAACTTCGAGCGCCCGGACGCGGCGAAGAATAAGGTCCTGTTTGAGAACCTTACCCCGCTGTTCGCCAAGGACCGCATGGTCATGGAGCGAGGCAACGGCTCCACCGAGGACCTCACGGCCCGCGTCATCGACCTCACCGCGCCCATCGGCAAGGGCCAGCGCGGCCTGATCGTCTCCCCGCCGAAGGCGGGCAAGACCATGCTGCTGCAGAACATGGCCCAGTCGATCACGAGCAACTATCCCGAGTGCTACGTGATCGTGCTGCTCATCGACGAGCGGCCCGAGGAGGTCACGGAGATGCAGCGCACCGTGCGCGGCGAGGTGGTCTCCTCCACCTTCGACGAGCCGGCGAACCGCCACGTGCAGGTCGCGGAAATGGTGATCGAGAAGGCCAAGCGGCTGGTCGAGCACAAGAAGGACGTGGTGATCATGCTCGACTCCATCACCCGTCTCGCCCGTGCCTACAACACCGTCGTGCCCTCCTCCGGCAAGGTGCTCACCGGCGGTGTCGACGCCAACGCCCTGCACCGGCCCAAGCGCTTCTTCGGTGCGGCGCGCAACGTCGAGGAGGGCGGCAGCCTCTCGATCATCGCGACCTCGCTGGTCGAGACCGGTTCACGCATGGACGACGTGATCTACGAGGAGTTCAAGGGCACCGGCAACATGGAGATCCATCTGGATCGCCGCATCGCGGAGAAGCGGATCTATCCGGCCATCAATATCAATCGCTCGGGCACCCGCCGCGAGGAGCTGCTGATGACGCCGGACGAGCTCCAGAAGGTCTGGATCCTGCGCAAGCTCCTCCATCCGATGGATGAGCTCGCCGCCATCGAGTTCCTGCTCGACAAGCTCAAGGACACCAAGACCAACAGCGAGTTCTTCGATTACATGAAGCGCTGAGCGGGCATCCGGATGCCATCATGAGAAGGGCCGCCCCGCTTCTGCGGGGCTGCCCTTTTTTCGTGGCGGGGGATCAGAAGCGGTAGTCGGCGGAGAGGGCGAAGAGGTTCGCCGTGCCCTGAAGAGGTTCGCCGTGCCCTCGTAGGTGCCCGACAGGTTGCCGCGGCTCTCGTTCTCCAGATCGACGTCGCCGTCGTCGAAGAAGATGTGCATCCACGCACCGGTGATCGACAGCCGGTCGGTGGGCGAGAACGTCGCGCCGGCGGACAGCCAGCGGCGGTCCACGTCCGGCACGCGCGGCGTGCGGTGCTGCGCGTTCGGCACCGGGGATTCGTCCATGCCGATGCCGCCGCGCAGCGTCCAGCGGCCGGTGAGTGCGTAGCTCGCGCCCGTGGACAGCGCCCAGGTATTCTCCCAGTTCTCCTCGGTCACGCTGTTCGGGGTGTTGTCGCCGAACTTCACCACCAGCTCCTCGAAGCTGCTCCACTCCGTCCACTCGGCGTTGAACATCAGCGCCAGGCGGTCGGTGGCCTGGTGGTAGACCCCCAGGTTCAGGCTCGCCGGCGTGGTGAGGTCGGCCTTGCCGGAGGTGTCGGTGAATTGGCCGGACTGCTGGGCGGCGTCGAGTATGTTTTGTGACGTGGTGTCCGTGGCGCCGAACTCCGCATCCCCCGTCAGGGTGAGCTCCACCTCGGAGCGGTAGCTCACGCCCACGCGGGTGCGGTCGGTGACCTGGAACAGCGCGCCGACCGTGTAGCCCACGCCCCAGTCGTCGCCGGTGACCTCGGCGATGCCGTCATGCTGCCCCGCGAGGAGCGGGTTCCACAGGCCGCCCAAGTCCAACGCGTTGGAGAGGGTGGCATCGGCGTATTGCACCCGCAGGCCGCCGGCGAGCGAGAGCCGGTCGGTGACGCGGACGTTCAGGGTCGGCTGGATGTCGACCACCTTCAGGTCCGTCTCCAGGGCGTGATAGCGCCCGATCCAGTCGTGGTCGTAGTCGGTGGACAGACCGTAAGGCGAGTAGACGGCCAGGCCCGCGTCCAGCGAGTCGTTGAGCTGGGTCTTCACGGCGAAGGCGGGGACCAGGGCGGCCTCGCCGCTATTGCCCTTGCTGCCGTCGTAGGGAAGTCCATCGCTGGGGCCGTTGAGCTGGACCGCGGAAGGCGAGGCCCGGCCGTTCTCCAGGTCGAACTCGGCGTCGATGTAGGCCAGGCTGCCGGCGACCTGGGTGCCGTCGATGTTGCCTAGTGCCGCCGGGTTGTAGGCCATGAAGCTGACGTCCTCCGCGCCGGCGGCGGCGTTGGCCAGGGAGTTGGCGAGGGCCTTGGCGCTCTGCTCGCGGATCTGGAAACCGGTGGCCTGGGCGGTCGCCGTCGCGCCGGCGAGCGTGAGCGCCGAGGTGGCGATGATCAGACGGCTGGTGCCTCGATAACGGGCGGACATGGGCTCTCCTCCTGGTGTGCGGACTTCTTGTCGTGACACAGGGAGCACGCCGCGTGACCGTTACGCCAATCATGCCCCCTTTTGCAGGGAAAATAGGCGGGCTGTCCGTCCGCGTCAATACGCTTGCGTATGGGCGGCACCGTAAAACAACGCACCGGGCCGAGGCCCGGTGCGTTCCGCGGGGGTTGGCCGCTTCAGCCCGAGGGGGGAAGGACGAAGTCGTCCGCCTGCGGGGCCCTGCCCGAGCCGCGCTCGAGCAGCAGCAGGCCGTTGGCCGTGCGGCCCTCGACCGTGAGCGTGCCCACCGTCTCGCCGGGGATCCACGCGACCGGGTCGCCGCCCTGGCGCAGCACGCGGCCGCTCTCGTGGACGGTTAGCCGGCTGCCGATGGCGAACTGGGCCCCGGCAGGGTCCATCACCCAGCGCCCGTCACCGGTGCTGCGCACGTGGAAGATGCGGGGCGCGAGGCGGAAGCGCTCGATGGCGTGGAGGTAGACGCTGTCCGCGAGGGCGGCGAGGCTCTGCTCGGCGGCTCCGTCATCCGTGGCCGGCAGGGTGATCCGGTAGGCCGGGTAGCGGATGCCGAGATCCAGGTCCACCAGGCTCACGGTCAGGGGGAGCTGGCCGCCGCGGGCCTCGGTGCCGTCGATAATGGCCACCATGCGGGCGCCGGAAGCGGCGGCCACCGCCGGTCCGCACTCGGCGAGGGTGTCCAGCGAGCACTCGACCCCGTCGAGGGCCTGCTGCAGGCGCTGCTGGCTGACCGCGGTCAGCGGGTATTCGCCGGCAACGCGGGTCATCGCCGTGTAGGCGCGGGTGGCCGCCAGGTCCGTGGCATTGGGGAAGAGCAGCGCCACGCCGGGGCCCGCCTCGGTGGTAGTGGCCTGGCCGCGCCGTGCCGCCGTGCCGCCGCCCTGGCGCAGGTCGGCGCGCAGGCGGGCGACCTCCTGTTCCAGCCGGCGGGTATCCGCGCCGCTGGACGACGCGTCCTTGCCGAAGATCAGCTCGCCGACGGACGGAATGGCGCCGTCCTCCAGGTCGGACTTGTGCGCCTCCGTGTCCAGGGGATCGTAGTCGCTGGGCAGCGCCCCCGGCTCGGTGTGCTTCTGGCGGGTGGATTCCGTGTTCGCGCAGCCGCCGGCCATCAGGACGGTGACGACGAGGGCGGCCAGCAGAAGGGAGCGCACCATGGATCTGTTCCTCAAACGTCTCGGTTGGATCTGTCCCGGACGGCGCCGGGTGGCACCGGTTCGCGCGCCAGCATAGGCAAGCACCGTGAGCACTGCAATCAATCCCGTTCCAGGCGCTGAAAGGTCAGCGGCCACGGGTTGTCGGCGTCGGCCCCCCGGTGCTGCTCATCGACGACCCGCCAGCCGGCGTCCAGCGCCGGGAAGCGGGTGTCCCCGTCGAGCTCGGCGTCGATCACGGTGAGCTCGATGCGCCGGGCGCGGGGCAGGAACAGCGCGTAGATCTCGGCGCCGCCGATGACCATGACCTCGGGGACGTCGCCGGCCGCCGCCAGGGCGGACTCGGCGGAATCGACCACCGTACAGCCCGGGGCCGCGAAGGACGGGTCGCGGCTCATCACGATGTTGTGCCGCTTCGGCAGTGGCCGGCCGATGTCGTCGTAGTTGCGCCGGCCCATGACCACCGGTTTGCCCCGGGTGTACGCCACGAAATGGCGCATATCCGCGGGCAGCCGCCAGGGCAGCGAGCCATTCGCGCCGATCACGCGGTTACGCGTCATCGCCGCGATCAGTGTCACCAGGGGCGTGCTCATGCCGGCCATTGTACCGTCGACGGCGGCGTGCGGCACGCCTGCCTCACTCGATGCGGCAGGCCTCGTCGAAGGCCGGGCGCGGGTTGCGTGAATACACCGTGTCCGGGTCGCCGTAGCCGATGTTGCACAGGAAGTTGGTGCGGATACTTGTGCCGGCGAAGAAGGCCTCGTCCACCATTGCCGGATCGAAGCCGGACATCGGCCCACAGTCGAGCCCGAGGGCCCGTGCGGCGATGATCAGGTATGCCCCCTGGAGGCTGCCGTTGCGGAACGCCGTGGTCTCGGCGAAGGCCGGGCTGTCGCGGAACAGGCCGCTGACGTCCTTGTGCGGGTTCAGCCAGGGCAGCCACTCCCAGAAGCGCAGGTCGTGGGCGACGATGGCGGTGACCGGGGCGGACAGGGTCTTGTCGACGTTGCTCTTCATCAGCGCCGGTGCGAGCCGTTCCTTGGCCTCCGGCGAGCGCACGAACACGACCCGCATGGGGCAGCCGTTGAAGCTGGTCGGTCCCATGGTGGCGAGGGCATGCATCTCGCGGAGCTGTTCGTCGGTGACCGGCCGGTCGAGCCAGCCGTTGTAGGTCCGTGCCTCACGGAAGATCCGGTCCAGGGCCGCGTCGTTGAGCGCCGGTGTTGCCGTCGCGTGTGCGGGCGCCGCATGCTCTCGCTGCATGGCGTTCTCCTCGCCTCTCGGGTGGGTGTGGTCGACGTGCCGGCGGGCGCGGAGCGGTCAGTGCCCCTGGCGCGCCGGTGCCGTGCTGGTGACGAAGTGGCCGTCGCGGTAGAGCAGCGGCGAGGTGGCGCCGCTGCCGGTCGTCGCGACCACGTCGCCGACGATAATGCCATGAGAGCCTTCCTCATGGACACGCACGATCCGGCAGTCGAAGCCGACGAGGGCGTCCTCGAGCACCGGCGCGCCGGTGCGCAGCGGCGCCCAGCGACCCGCCGCGAAACGCGCCTCTCCCCGGCAGGCGTCGCCGGAGGCGAAGCGCATGGCGAGCGTCTCGTGATGTGCGGCGAGGACATTGAGCGCGAGTACCCGGCGGCCGGCGATGACGGGATAGGCGCTGCTGTCGCGGTTGATGCAGACCAGTATCCGCGGCGGGTCCACGCTCAGCGAGCAGAACGAGGACACCGTCAGCCCTGCGGGGCCGTCCGGCCCCCGGGTCGTCGCCAGCGCCACGGGCGCCGCGATGCCGCGCATGCCGCTGCGGAACTCGGCGCCGTCGACGAACTGGCTGAAGGTCTCGCCGGCGATCACCGCCGACAGCGCCGCCATGGCGGTGTGGGCGTCGTGCATCCCGGTCATGCCGCGCCCGCCACCGGCAGCCGCAGGCCGCGATCCTCCAGGCGGGGCAGGACCTCGTCGCGGAAGTAGGGGAACTCCTCGACGTAGTCCACGAACGCCAGGGTGGTGCCCGCGAAGCCGGTCTCGTAGAGGCGCTGGATCCCGTCGGCGACGGTGTCCGGGTCGCCGACCAGCGGGTAGCCGCCGTGGCCCCCGGCCATGCGGTCGCGCAGCAGCCGGATGACCTCTTTGGGGAAGGATTCGGCGTGGGCGAACATCAGGTTGATGATGTTGTCCACGGCCTCCCAGTCCGCGTTCTCCTGGGAGTAGTAGTGGTGGTACTCCTCGGCCTCCTTTCTGGTCGGCCGGCAGACGACGTAGGAGAGGGTGAACAGCCCCACGTTGCGCCCGACGCCGGCGGCCTGCTCCTTGATCGTTGCGATCTCTTCCCTGGACCTGTCCAGGTCGATGGCCGGGGTGAACAGGTAGTCGGCGTTGCGCACGGCGAAGTCGCGGCCCTGCTGGGAACCGGCGGCGTTGAAGATCGGCACCTTGTCGGTTTTCGGCAGCGGCAGGCTGTAGGTGTCCCTGAGCTGGTAGAACTCGCCATCCCAGTCGAACGGTCCGGTCTCGGTCCACAGCTTGCGGACGATATCGAACCACTCCTGACCGAAGCGGTAACGGGTCTCGTGGTCGTCCGGCATGGTCATGCCGAGGGCGTCGTACTCCGGCTTGTTCCAGCCGCAGACCACGTTGAGCCCGGCGCGGCCGTTGCTCATGTTGTCCATCGTCGCGAGCTGCTTGGCGACCACCACCGGGTGATTGAACGCGGTGTGGATCGTGGAGAAGACGTTGATGTTCTTCGTCTGCGCCAGCAGTCCCGCGGCCCAGGTGACGGTCTCCAGGACACTACCGTGGAAGTTGGTGGCACCGCCGTAGCCGATCCAGCGGGCGATGGGCAGAAGGAACTCCAGCCCCGCCTCGTCGGCCATCTGCGCGAGCCTGAGGTTATTCTCCCAGGAGTTGTTCCAGCGCTCCGGCACCTTGGTCACGGCCAGGCCGCCGGAGCAGTTGGGTGAGAAGATCCCCAGCTTGAAGGGGTTGTCGTTGAAAACGGGCGCGGTCCTGACGGTCATGGTGGTGCTCCTCCTCGGGTGTGCTTCCCTCACGGGCCTGCAGGTTTTCGTGCTTTTTTCTAGTAATTTACTAGTAAAACAAGATGACTTTTCTTTTAGACGTAAATTTTTTCCCCGTCAAGTATGCCCCGCCGGCCGTCGGGCTTGTGCTGAGCTGCCAGGCCTGTTGTCGTTTGGACTGGTCCCTGCACCGAGAAGAGAGGAGAGCGATGTCGGAGCACGAGGGTCGGGAAGGAGAGGCGCCCGCGGATGATTTCACCCTGGACCGGCACTGGCACCTGGCGGGTGACGAAAAGGAGATGGCGCTCACCGAGATCGAGCACACGATGCTGCGGCTGACCGCCGCCTTCGAGCGCTGGCAGTCCGAGTGCCTGGCGGCCGTGACACACCGGCCGGTATCCGGATCGGATAATGCCGTGCTGCATGTGGTGCGCATGAAAGAGCGTCCCAAGACGGTCGCGGAGATCGCCCGCCTGCTCAACCGCGACGACATCAGCAACATCCAGTACGCGCTCAAGAAGCTCAAGTCCGCGGGGCTGGTGGACAAGCAGGCCTCGCGCAAACGTCGCGGCGTGGCCTATTTCGTCACCGACCAGGGTTACGAGGTCACGGAACGTTTCGCCCAGCTGCGCCGTGAGATGCTGATCCGCATGATCCCCAATGAGGAGAACTGGCAGGCGCAGTACGAGGTGGCGCACCGGCTGCTCAACCAGCTCCAGGGCATCTATGATCAGGCGGCGGTCTACGTGGTCAGTCACCGCGCGCCGATGGATGACGAGTCGCTGTAGGAGGCGAGTCACCGACTGGACAAGGGGGGACGGGTATGGCCGGTGTCGAGGGGGGCTGGGAGGCGCTGTTCGTCGCGCTCGGTGCGACGCCGGCGCTGTGGGGCGGCATCCTGTTCGGGGCGGTGGCCGGTGGTGCGGTGACGGCGGCGGTGCTCGGCGGCCGCCATCGCCGCATACGCGCGGGGATCCATCGGGCCCTGGTCCAGCAGGCGGCGGACGCCATCGTCGTCGCCGACCTCTCTGGGGCGATCCACGACGTCAATGAACAGGCCGCGATACTGCTGGGTCATCCCCGAGGCCGGCTCAGGCGAATGGCGGTCCGCGATATCCATCCCCCGGATGAGAAACCGGCCCTGGACGCCGCGTTTGCGGACATGCGCTCCACGGGCTTCTCCCTGCGTGAGCACGAGGTGATCCACGCCGATGGTACCCGCATACCCGTGGAGGTGGCGGGGCGGCGTGTCGACCGGCGTTTCGGGCCCTGCCTGTATGTCGGGGTCTTCCGCGACCTGAGCGAGCGCCGCGAGCGCGAACGTGAGCGCCTGCGTGAGGAGCGCCGTCAGCGCGAGGCACTGATCCGCGAGGTCCATCACCGGATCAAGAACCACCTCCAGGGACTGCTTGGCCTCATCGCCGGCCAGGTGGAGGCGGAGCCCGCCCTGGCACCGCGCCTGCGTGCCGTGATGGGGCAGGTCAACGCCATCGCCACCGCCCACGGCCTGCAGGGGCGTACCCCCGGTGGCGAGAGCCTGCTCTGCGAGTTGGTCCGTGCCGTCTGCGAGGGCGTGGTCGCGATCACCGGCGAGCACCGGGCGGTCGACCTCTCACTGGACGTCGTCAGCCCGGTGGGGCTCGATCCCGGGGAGGCCATTCCCGTCGCCCTGGTCGTCAACGAGCTCGTGATCAATGCGTTCAAGCACGGGCGCCGCGACGGGGACCCCGGACCGGCGGTGGCGGTGACAGTCACCGGTGCGCCCGATGGTGCCTGCGTCTGCGTGCACAATGCCGCGGACGTGGCGGACGGTGCCGACCTTCCGCGCGACGGCAATGGCGGCGTCGGTCTCGGCCTCGCGTACCGTCTCCTGCCACGCCCCGGTGCCGAACTCTCGCTTCAGGCGGGTGACGGCCGGGTCGCGGCCCGGCTGGTGCTCAGGCACCCCGTGGTACGCCCGCCCCGGCGGGTGCCCGGCTGATCCGGCGTGGGGTGGCCGGCGCAAACCGCTGATTTTGTGAGGTTCGTCACGGCGTGACGGGATCCTGCCCGGCAGTTGTAAATGGCACGCCGGCCGTGTAAAAGGCATCCTTGCCGCGCGCCGCCGCGTGCTCATCCGCAAAAGACGCTTGGGGGAAGCTATGGCCGAGGGCCGGGTACTGCTTGTGGACGATGACCGGCTGGTGCTCGCCACCCTGGGCGACGGATTGCGGCGGGCGGGGATGACGGTCCTCGAAGCGGACAGCGGCCACCAGGCCATCGACTGCCTCGGCGATAACGAGGTGGACCTTGCCGTCATTGACGTGCGGATGCCGGGCATGTCCGGGCTCAGCCTCGCGGGCTGGCTGGCCGAGCACACCGCACTGCCCTTCATATTCCTGTCCGCCTACGAGGATCCGGAGACGGTCAGCGAGGCCATCCGCTACGGGGCCCTGACCTACCTCGTGAAACCCCTGCAGAGCAACCAGCTCGTGCCCGTGCTCAACGCCGCCATGGCACGAGGCCGCGAGCTCCATCAGCTCCGAGAGCACCGTGACCAGCTCGAACGGGCGGTGCAGGGCAGCCGTAGCGTCAGCGTCGCGGTGGGGCTGGTCATGGAGCGTGCCGGCATCGGCCGAAGCGAGGCCTTCAACCGGCTGCGCGGTCATGCACGGGACCAGCGGCGCCGCCTCGAGGAGGTGGCGGAGGAGTACATCGAGGCCAGCGAATTGTTTCTCGGTGTGTGCAGGAATTGATCGTTTCGGCGCGCCCAGGGCGTCAGCGTGCCGCTTTCCGGCAATTTTTTTGCTTTGCACAGGGGCTTCGGGGGTGGCGAAGCGCCGGATGGGTGTTTAGGGTTACCGGGGACGGGGTATCGGTGTCAGTGGGGCCAAGCCCTCGCCCCTCACCGTGAAACACCGGCCGCGTCCTTAATCCGGAAAAACGAGTTTGCGCCCGGTGCCACTGCGGTATCGTCAGCGTGATGCCTTCCGCCCCGAACCCGCGGAGCCGTCGATTGGGTCAGCAGGCAGCTGCCGCGGGCCGGTAATGCCCATTGCCGGATGCGAGGGGGAAATGGAATCGACCGACAAGGATGCGCCGGCGACGCGCATGGCGCAGAGTCTCGGCCTCGACCACGGTGAGCTCGAGCGCCGCAAGGCGTTCCTCGAGTTCACCGGCCGTGATGCGGCCCTGCTCGCCGAGCTGGCCGTGCAGCTCGGCGGCTCGATCGACGACGCTCTGGACGAATTCTACGATCACCTCGGTCGTTTCCCGGAGATGCGCGATATCCTCGATCGCGACCCCGAGCATCTCCAGGGGCTGAAGCAGCGCCAGCGCCAGCATTTCAGGGAGCTCGCCACAGGGCCGCACGACGACGCGTTCGTCATGCGGCGGCTGCGCGTCGGCCGCGTGCATCACCGGGTCGGGTTGGCGCCGGCCTGGTATATGGGTGGCTACGCGAAGTACCTGCGTGCCCACCTGCCGAGCCTCTGGAGCGCCGCGGCGGGGGACATCCCGTGGTTCATGCAGGCGCTGGACGCGCTGCACAAGATCGTCTTCCTCGACATTACCCTCGTGCTGGAGGCCTATTTCGAGTCGGATCGCGCCGCGCTCGAATCCGCCCGGCGGCGGCTTCAGCGGGCCCAGGAGGCGGCCCGGCTCGCGGTATGGGAATGGGACGTGGACGATGGCCGCGTGCGCTGGTCGGAGACGGCAGCGAGCCTGTTCGCCCGCGGGGACGCCGGCATGCCCGATGACCGGACGTCGCTGCTCGCCCTGCTCGACCCCCGCGATGCCGCGGATGCGGAGGCGGCACTCGCGCGCGCACTGAGCGACGGCCAGGGGCTGTACGTCGAGTTCCGCGTGAGCGCCCGGCCCGGCGCCTGGCTGAGCGCGTCCGGGCGGGTCGAGCGCGATGCCGCGGGCCGGGCGCGGCGGATCGTGGGCGTGATCCAGGACATCTCCGAACGGCGCGAGCGCGAGGCGATGCTGCGCGCCCAGGAGGGCAAGTTCCGGGCGCTCATGGACAATGCCGCGGACGGCATGCTGATCGCCGATGCGGACGGCCGGGTGATTGACTGGAACCAGCGCTTCGCCGAGCTGTACGGTGACGAGGCACCGCTGACGGACCGCGACCTGGCCTCGTTTCATCCGGAACCGGAGCGGCAGCGCGTGGCGGCCGCTCTTGCCGCTGCGGGCCAGGCCCGCGGCCGCCTGGTCAGCGGCAGCCTGCTGTGCGCAGGCCACGAGCCTGTGCCGGTGGAGGTCTCCTTCACCCGTATCCAGTGGCTGAACGAGTCCCTGGTCCTTGCGGTGTACCGCGATCTCTCGGAGCGCTCGCGCACGGAGGCGGAGCTGCGCAAGCTCGGCCGGGCGCTGCAGCAGGCCCACGACGCCGTGATGATCACCGACCGCAGGGGCCGGATCGAGTTCGTGAACACGAGCTTCGAGCGGGAGACCGGTTATACCCAGCGCGAGGTCCTCGGACGCACCCCGCGGCTGCTGAAGTCCGGGCGCCATGACCCGGAGTTCTACCAACGGCTCTGGGATACGCTGAGCCGCGGGGAGGTATTCCGGGAGTCGTTCATCAACCGCCGAAAGGACGGCTCGCTGTACCACGAGGCCAAGCTCATAACCCCCCTGAGGGACGGCGACGGCGGGATCACCCATTTCGTGTCCACCGGGCGGGACATATCCAGGCGCATGGAGATGGAGCGCCGGCTCCAGCGCCTGGCCTACCAGGACGCCCTCACCGGGTTGCCCAATCGCACGAGCCTGCTCGAACGTCTCGAGGTGGCCCTCACGGACGCCAACGAGCGCGGCACACCGCTGGCGCTGCTCTATCTCGACCTCGACCAGTTCAAGGGCATCAACGACACCATGGGCCACGCCGCCGGCGACCGCGTGCTCAAGCACGTGGCCCGGCGGCTGCGCCGCGAGACCCGCGGCGCGGACACCGTGGCCCGCATGGGGGGCGACGAGTTCGCGGTGATCGTCACCGGGGCCAACCGTGACGCGGTGGCGCACCTGGGCGAGCGGCTGCTGCGGGTGATCAGCGAGCCGTTCCTGCTGGAGGGCCGCGGGATCTATCCCATGGGCAGCATCGGCATCGCGGTCTATCCCCAGGACGGCACCACCGTAACCTCGTTGCTCAAGCACGCGGACACGGCGATGTACCGCGCCAAGCGCCGCGGGGGCGGACAGGAGTTCTTCGCCCCGCAGATGAACGAGTCCGTGAGCAGCCAGTTCACCCTGGAGAACGAACTCCGCCGGGCGGTCAGCAAGCACGAATTCCGTCTCGCCTTCCAGCCCCAGGTCTCGCTCGTCGACGGGCGTATCCGCGGTGCGGAGGTGCTGCTGCGATGGCGTTCGCCGTCGCTCGGCGAGGTTTCCCCCGCGCGGTTCATGCCGGTGCTCGAGGCCAACGGTGTGATCGTCCAGCTCGGCGAATGGGTGATACGCATGGCCTGCCGCGCGTTGCGGGACTGGCGCGCCGAGGGGTTCGATCTGCCCCGGATCGCCATCAACGTGGCGCCGGTTCAGCTGGAGGCCGACGGTTTCGTGGAGATGGTCCGGCGCGAGCTCGCCGAGGCCGGCCTGGTGCCCGCGGACCTCGAGATCGAGGTGGTGGAGACCTCGCTGATGAGCGACTTCGAGGCCATCAGTGCGTCGCTGCGCGAGCTCCGGGACCTCGGCGTCGCCCTCGCCCTGGACGACTTCGGTACCGGCTTCTCCGCGCTCAGCTACCTGCGGCGGCTGCCCGTGACCGTGGTCAAGGTCGATCGCGAGTTCGTCCAGAAGGCCCCGTCCGAGCCCGCCGACGCCAGCCTGGTGGAGGCGATCATCGCCGTCGGTGACCGTTTCGAGCTCGAGGTGGTGGGCGAGGGCGCGGAGACCGCCGAGCAGGTGGCGTTCCTGCGCGAGAGCGGCTGCCAGACCGTGCAGGGATTCTACTTCGCCCGGCCCATGGAGGCGGCCGCGTTCCGCGAATTCCTCGCCGGCAACGGCGCCGGGGTGTCCCTGGAGGCGCTCGGCGACGGGGGCCGTTGAGCCCCCGCCCGTTTGCCTACACGGCCACGGGGGCCTTGATGTGGGGGTGGGACTGGTAGCCTTCGAGGCGGATGTCGTCGTAGCGGAAGGCGAACAGGTCGGTGACCGCCGGGTTGAGCACCAGCCTCGGCAGCGGCAGGGGGTCGCGGGCGAGCTGCCGGTCCGCCTGCTCCAGGTGATTCACGTAGAGGTGGGCATCACCGAGGGTGTGGATGAACTCGCCGGGCTCGAGGCCGGTGACCTGCGCGACCATGTGCGTGAGCAGCGCGTAGGAGGCGATGTTGAACGGCACCCCAAGGAAGATGTCGGCGCTGCGCTGGTAGAGCTGGCAGGACAGCCGACCCTCGGCCACGTAGAACTGGAACAGGGCGTGGCACGGCGGCAGGCCCATGCGGTCGAGGTCGGCGACGTTCCAGGCGCTGACGATGTGGCGCCGGGAGTCGGGGTTGTGCCGGATCTGTTCGAGCACGTCGGCGAGCTGGTCGATGTGGCCGCCGTCCGGGGTCGGCCAGGAGCGCCACTGGACCCCGTAGATGGGGCCGAGGTCGCCGTTGGCGTCGGCCCATTCGTCCCAGATGGAGACGCCGTTGTCCTTGAGGTAGGCGATATTGGCGTCACCGGCGAGGAACCACAGCAGCTCGTGGATGATCGAGCGCAGGTGCAGCCGCTTGGTGGTCACGACCGGGAAGCCCTCGGCGAGATCGAAGCGCATCTGGTGGCCGAACACCGAGACGGTGCCGGTGCCGGTGCGGTCGGCCTTGCGCACGCCGTTGTCGCGCACGTGGCGCATGAGATCGAGGTACTGTTTCATGATGTCGCTGCGGGCCGGTTCGTGCTACTGCCGTAGGCCCAGGCCAGCAGCGCTGCGCCGCCGATGATCATCGGCGCGGACAGGACCTGGCCCATGGTCAGCCAGCCCCAGGCGAGGTAGCCGAGCTGCGGGTCCGGCAGGCGCACGAACTCCACGATGAAACGGAACGTGCCGTAGCACGCGAGGAACAGGCCGGCGACCGCCCCCGTGGGGCGCGGGCGCCGGGAAAACCACCATAGCACGACGAACAGCACCACGCCCTCAAGGGCGAACTCGTAGAGCTGGGAGGGGTGACGGGCGACCGGGCCGAGCGGCGGGTAGACCATGCCCCAGGGCAGGTCGGTGGGTGCGCCCCAGAGCTCGCCGTTGATGAAGTTGCCGAGCCGTCCGGCGCCGAGCCCGATGGGCACGATCGGGGCGACGAACTCGATCACCTCGAAGAAGCCGCGGCGGATGCGCCGGGCGAACAGCCACACGGTCACGAGCACGCCGATGAGCCCGCCGTGGAAGGACATGCCGCCCTCCCAGATGCGGAACAGGCTCAGCGGGTCGGCCGCCAGCCGGTCGAGGCCGTAGAAGAGCATGTAGCCCAGGCGCCCGCCCACGACCACGCCGATGGCGACGTAGACGATCAGGTCGTCCATCTGCACGGGCTCCAGCGGCCGCCAGGGGGCGCGGGCGCGGCGGCGCGCCAGCCACCAGCCGGCGAGGAAGCTCACCGCGTACATCAGCCCGTACCAGTGCACGGCGACGGGGCCGAGCTGTATCGCGATGGGATCGATCTGGGGATACGTCAGCATCGGGCGTGGTCCGTCACGGCGTGGTGTCGGCGAGCAGCATGCGCGCGAACACCGCCTTGATGTAGCGCGTCTCCGGGATCGCCGGATGCACGGGGTGGTCCGGACCCTGCTGGCCGAAGCCGATCACCTGCAGGCTGCGGTCGAGGTGGCGGGCACTGCCGAGCAGGGTGGCGAGGAAGTCCTGCTCGTCCAGGTGGGCCGAGCACGAGGCGGAGGCGAGCAGGCCGTCCGGCTCGAGGACCTGCAGCGCGGCCTGGTTGAGGCGGCGGTAGGCCTTGAGCCCGTTGCGGCGGTCCCGGCGCCGCTTGATGTAGGCCGGCGGGTCGGCGATCACCACGTCGAAGCGCTCGCGGTCGGCGCGCAGGGCCTGGAGCACATCGAGGACGTCGCCGCAGGCGACGGAGACGCGGTCGTCGAGACCGTTCGCCTCGGCGTTGCCTGCTGCCGCCTCGCAGGCATCCCGGGAGGCGTCCACCGTGAGGACCTCGGCCGCGCCCGCCGCCGCGGCCTGGATACCCCAGCCCCCTGCGTAGCTGAACAGGTCGAGCACCCGTGCGCCCTTCACCCACGGCGCAATCGCGGCGCGGTTGGCTCGGTGGTCGTAGTACCAGCCGGTCTTCTGCCCGGAGGCCGCGGGCACCTGGAAGGTCACCCCGTTCTCCTCGACGGTGAGGGTCTCCGGGCCGGGGGGGCCGGCCCAGCTCACGTAACGCTCCAGCCCCTCCAGCTCGCGGATGGCGGCATCGCAGCGCAGCAGGATGTGGGCCGGGGCGATCACGCGCTGCAGCGCGGCGACCACGGCGTCGCGCACTGCCTCCATGCCGGCGGTGTTGACCTGTACCACGGCGACGTCGCCGAAGCGGTCCACCACCAGGCCCGGCAGGCCGTCGCCCTCGCCGTGGACGAGCCGGTAGAAGGGCCGCTCGAAGAGCCGTTCGCGCAGCGACAGCGCCACGTTGAGCCGGTGCACGAGCATCGACTCGTCCAGCGCCCGTACCTGGCCGCGGCTGACGAGCCGTGCGCAGATCAGCGAGTGGGGGTTGGCGTAGCCGGAGCCGATGACCCGGCCGCCCTGGGCGCGGATGGTCACCGGCGCACCCGGCGTCAGGGTGGCGAGCGGCGAGCGCGCGATATCCACCTCGTTGCTGAACACCCACAGGTGGCCCGCGCGCAGGCGGCGGTCCTCACCCTTCTTTAGAAACAGGTCCTGAAAGTCGTCCATTGGTTCCGTCGTCGCTGGGCTGCGGGCGCCGTGCCCGCGGGGCGCACCATTGTGCCTGCTCGCGCGCCCGGAGCGAACCGCGGGTGTCCCCCGGTCCGTTGGCTGCGGTCTGCCGTCCTGCCGGACGGAGCCCCGTGTCAGTCCGGCTCCGGCATGCGGTAGCCAGGCGTGGAGCGCATCAGCTGGAGTTCCTCGTCGTTCATCGACGCCTCGATGCCCTCGAACAGCGGCGTCGAGAGGTAGCGCTCGCCGGTGTCGGGGAGCATGGCGAGGAGCACCGAGCCGGCCGGCGCCCGTTCGGCGACGGCCAGCGCGGCGGCGAACGTCGCCCCGCCGGAGACACCGGTGAACAGCCCCTCCTCCCGGGCCAGCCGGCGGGACCACTCGATGCTCTCCGCGCCACTCACCGGCACGAGCTCGTCGACATAGCCCTTGTCGAGGGCTTCCTGGAGCACCCACGGGATGAAGTCCGGGGTCCAGCCCTGGATGGGGTGGGGCTGGAAGGCGGAGTGGCCCGCGGTGGGCTCGTGGCGCTCATTGCGGGGCTGGGGCTCGCCGCTGCCCACCAGCGGGGCATTGTCCGGCTCGCTCAGCACGAGCCGGACGTCCGGGCGGCTGGCGCGCATGGCGCGGCCGATGCCGGTGATGGTGCCGCCGGTGCCGTAGCCGCTGACGATATAGTCCAGGCGCTGGCCGTCGAAGTCCGCGAGGATCTCCCGGGCGGTGGTGGCCTCGTGGATGTCCGCGTTGGCCTCGGTCTCGAACTGGTGCGCGAGGAACCAGCCGTGGGTGTCGGCAAGCTCCCTGGCCTTCTCGTACATGCCGTAGCCCTTGAGCTCCCGCGGGGTGAGGACCACCCGCGCACCGAGGAAGCGCATGAGCTTGCGCCGTTCCACCGAGAAGCTCTCCGCCATGGTCACCACCAGCGGATAGCCGCGGGCGGCGCAGACCATGGCCAGGCCGATCCCGGTGTTGCCGCTGGTCGCCTCGACCACGGTCTGGCCGGGTTGGAGATCGCCGCGGCGCTCCGCCGCCTCGATGATGTTCAGTGCCAGGCGGTCCTTCACCGAGGAGGCGGGGTTGAAGAACTCCGCCTTCACGTACATCGACACGTGGCCGGGCGCGAGGCGGTTGATGCGGATGCACGGCGTGTCGCCAACGGCGTCGGCGGCACTGTCATAGAGACGGCCGCGGCCGGCCGTGGTCCTCGTCTGCGGGTCCATGTTCCCCTCCTGCCGGGTGGTCGGTGACGCGGCGATACCGGCTCCTGATCGTACCCCGCCGCCGCGGTCGACCCAAGGCCCGTGCGGTGCTCGGTTTTGCCGGTCCCCGCCATGGGCTACAATCCGGGCGTTTTCGGGGACTGATTCTTCATCCACGGGTGAAGATCGGTGGGGGTGACGTAACCGTCCGCCCGTGGCGCGGGGGCGCCGCGAGGCGGATTGCGTTCCATCGCGCCCCGTTACCGGGGCCTTCCCGGCCAACAGGAGTGTGTTCGTGCGACAGCCAGCCCGCGTGATTCTCGCCGCCGTGCTCATGGCGTTTGCCACCGTGGCGCTCGCCCAGGCGACCCGTTACGTCACCGACGAGTTCCGCATCAACCTGCGCAGCGGACCCGGTAACGGTTACCGCATCCAGAGCATGCTGCCCACCGGCGAGGTGCTCACGCTGATGGACAGCCGTGACGGCTGGAGCCAGGTGCGCACCCGGGACGGGCGCTCGGGCTGGGTGCCGTCGCAGTATCTCAGCAGCGAGCGTCCCGCCGCGGACCGGCTTGCCTCGATGGAGGACCGGGTCAACGAGCTGGAGCAGCGCAACAGCGAGCTGTCCTCCCAGCTGGAGACGACCAAGCAGCAGCTCGCCGATGCCAACGAGCAGGTCGATGCCCTCTCCGGCACCCGAGAGGAGATGGCGCAGAAGCTCGAGCAGGCCAAGGAGGGGCTCAAGCTCTCCGAGGAAAACGACCGGCTGACCAAGAAGAAGATCGATCTGGAGCGCCGTATCCAGGATCTGGTCAACGAGACCGAGCGCCTCTCCGACCGCAAGCAGCAGGACTGGTTCCTGGTGGGGGCGGGGGTGCTGTTCGCCGGCATGATCATCGGGGTCCTGGTGACCCGCATCCGCTGGCGACGGCGATCGAGCTGGGGCGACCTCTAGACGGACCGAATCGCGTCGGGGCGCCCCAGGACCTGCCTGTGCCGCGCCCCGGGCTTGCTCCGGGCGCGGGATCCACGCAGTCTCGAATCACTGACCCGAGTTTGGAGGGGCTGGCATGTCCCGGATTCCCGATGTGCGGCGGATGATCGCCGAGCTCGTGGCGCTGCCTTCCGTGAGCAGCGTCGACCCGGCCCTCGACCAGGGCAACCTCGCCGTGATCGAGTGCCTCGCCGAGTGGTGCGAGGCGCTCGGCTTCGCGGTGGATATCCGCCGTCTGCCGGGGGATCCGGGCAAGGCCAACCTGGTCGCGACCCTGGGCCGCGGTGAGGGCGGGCTGGTGCTCGCGGGCCACACCGACACCGTCCCCTTCGATGCCGACCGCTGGGCCAGCGACCCCTTCACCCTCAGCGAGCGTCAGGGCCGCCTCCACGGCCTCGGCACCAGCGACATGAAGGCCTTCCTGGCGCTGGCGCTGGAGGCCGTGCGCACCCTGGAGGCGGGGCAGCTGGATGCACCGCTGGTGCTGCTGGCCACCGCGGACGAGGAGTCCGGTATGGAGGGGGCCAAGGCCCTCGCCGGCAGCGGCCCCGTCGCCGGGCGCCAGGCGATCATCGGCGAGCCCACCGGGCTGCATCCGATCCGTGTGCACAAGGGCATGATGATGGAGGCGGTGCGCGTGACCGGCCGCTCCGGGCATTCGAGCGATCCGTCGCTGGGCATCAATGCGCTGGAGGCCATGCACGGGGTGATCGGCGAGCTCATGACCTGGCGCGACGAGCTCGGCCGGCGCTACCGCGACGAACGCTTCGCCGTGCCGGTGCCGACGCTCAACCTCGGCCACATTCATGGTGGTGACAACCCCAACCGCATCTGCGGCGAGGTGGTACTGCACTACGATCTGCGCCCGCTGCCGGGGATGAGCCCGGAGGCGCTGCGCGCCGAGGTGGAAACGCGGCTTCGGGGGGTCATGGCCGAGCGGCCCGGCGAGCTCACCCTGTCCTCGCTCTTTCCCGGGCAGCCCCCGATGGAGACGCCGGAGACCGCCGGGATCGTGGCCGCCGCCCGGGCGCTCACCGGCGAGGAGCCGGGTGCGGTGGCCTTCGGTACCGAGGGGCCGTGGCTGCGCGACCTGGGCATGGACGTGATCATCCTCGGCCCCGGGGATATCGCCCAGGCGCACCAGCCGGACGAGTTCATCGCCCTCGACCGGCTGGCGCCCACGGTCACGCTGCTGCAGCGCTTCATCCATCGCTTCTGCATGGAGGGCGCCGCATGAGCGAGGATCCGCAGCGGCTGGTGAGCGTGTTCCGCCAGGGCGCGCCCTACATCAACGCGCACCGGGGGGCGACCTTCGTGATCGCCTTCGGCGGTGAGGCCTTCGACGGCGATGCGCTGGCGCCGCTGATCCACGATATCGCCCTGCTCAACAGCCTCGGCGTGCGCATCGTGCTGGTCCCGGGGGCGCGCCCGCAGATCGAGCGCCGGCTGCGCGAGCGGGACCTGGAGATGCGCTACGTTCACGGCCGCCGGGTCACCGACGAGGCGGCGCTCGAGTGTGTGCGCGAGGCCGTCGGGGAGGTGCGTCTGGAGCTGGAGGCGCGGCTGTCGATGGGGCTGGCGAACTCGCCCATGGCGGGGCTGCGGGTGCGCGCGGCGTCGGGCAATTTCGTCATGGCGCACCCCTTCGGCGTGCACGAGGGCGTGGACTACCAGCACACCGGCGAGGTGCGGCGCATCGACGCCGATGCCATCGGTGAGCGGCTGGACGACGGCGCCGTGGTGCTGGTGCCGCCGCTGGGTTACTCGCCCACCGGCGAGGTCTTCAACCTCTACAGCGAAGATGTCGCCCTGGCGGTGGCCCGGGCCCTGCGGGCCGAGAAGCTGCTCTACCTGCTGGAGGGGCGGGACGTCACCGACGTCCGAGGAGGGCTGGTACGGCAGATGACCACCGACGAGACACGGGGGTATCTCGGCGAGCACGGCGAGGCGCTGCCGGAGGAGATGACGCGGCTGCTGCGCGGTGCCATCGACGTCTGCCATGGCGGCGTGCGCCGGGTGCACCTGCTCGACCGTCACCGTGACGGTGCGCTGCTCATGGAGCTGTTCACCCGCGACGGTGTGGGCACGCTGATCACCGCGCAGTCTTTCGAGCGCACCCGCCGCGCCGGGGTGGACGACGTGCCCGGCATCCTCGCGCTGATCGAGCCGATGGAGCGTGCCGGGGTGCTGGTGCGCCGCTCCCGGGAACGGCTGGAGACGGAGATCGGCGAGTTCACAGTGATGGAGCGCGAGGGCACGGTGGTGGCCTGCGCCGCGCTCCACCCGATGCCGGATGCGCCCATGGCGGAACTCGCCTGCGTGGCGGTCCACCCGGACTACCGCGGCACCGGCCGCGGCGACCGGCTGCTCGCGCGGCTGGAGGCCGAGGCGCGCAGCCGCGGGCTGGAGGCGGTGTTCGTGCTCACCACGCGGACCGCGCACTGGTTCGAGGAGCGCGGCTTCCACCGTGTCGCCCCGGAGGACCTGCCAGGCAGCCGCCGCTCGCTGTACAACCTCCAGCGCAACTCCCGCGTCTATCTCAAGACCCTGGGGCCGGCCTGAGGCAGTCGCCCCGGTCAACCGCGTCCGTCCGCGTGCTCCATCTCCAGGATCGCGGTCCACTCCGCCTCCCTGACCGGCATGACCGACAGCCGGTTGCCCTTCTTCACCAGCGCCATCTCCGAGAGGGCGGGCTCCGCCTTGAGCTCGGATAAGGGGATCAGCCGCTCCAGGCGGCGCTGGAAGCGCACGTCGACCATGTACCAGCGCGGGTTGTCCGGGTCGCTCTTGGGGTCGTAGTAGTTCGACTCCGGATCCCAGGCCGTATGGTCGGGATAGCCGGTGCTGACGATCTCCATGATGCCCGCGATGCCGGGGACCTTGGTGTTGGAGTGGTAGAAGAACGCCAGGTCGCCGGGCTGCATGCGGTCGCGCATCATGTTGCGGACCTGGTAGTTGCGCACGCCGTCCCAGTGGTCGGTCTGGTCGGGCTCCGCGGCGAGGTCGTCGATGCCGTAGACGTCCGGCTCGGACTTCATCAGCCAGTAGGCCATGGGCGAGTCTCCTGCGTTGTCTGTGTTGTGCCTTTCACGGCCGCGGCGCGAGGCGCCCATCACTGCCCCAGCGGGAAGCGGCGCAGACCCGAGGGGGTGAGTATGCCCCACAGTGGCACGTCCCAGGGCTCGGCGGCGAGGGTGTCGACCTGCTGAAAGTCGTGGGCCACGCCCACCAGGCGCGGGTGGTGCCAGCGCCGGCGCCGGTGGAGAAAGGCGAAGGTCCGGTCATAGAACCCGCCGCCCATGCCGAGTCGGTTGCCGGCGGCGTCGAAGCCCACCAGCGGCGTCAGCACCAGATCCATCCGCCGCGGGTGGCGCGTGGTGCCGGTGACGGGCTCCGGGATACCCAGGCGGTTGGGAGCGAGCCGTCGGCCCGGCCGCCATTCGCGGAAGCCCATCGGGGCGGCGGGGGCGGCGATCACGGGGAGATGGACGCGGCGTCCGGCGCGGTGGGCGGCGTGCATCAGCGGCCACAGGTCGGGCTCGCCGTCGGCGGCGCAGAAGGCCGCGAGGGTGTGTACCTGGCGCCAGAGCCGGTGGCGGAAGAGGTGGCGGACCAGTGCCCGTGCCGCCTGGTGCTGGCTTCGCCGATCCAGGGCTCGCCGTTGCTCGCGCAGCCGGCGCCGCAGCGCCCGCCGGTCCTGCCGGGATGTCATGGCCATGATCCGTGGGATGGGCCGCGGCGATGGCCGTGACCCGTATGAAACGAGAGACATCCCCCGCGTTGGTGCCGTGCAGGCATCGCCCTTGAACCCTTCGGTTCAGGTGGGGACAACGAGCGACCCTTTAGGCTTTCCGCTCCGGGGCGGACATGCACACCAGTGCCGCTACGCGTGCGTCCCCAAGGCGACTAAGTGTCGGCTCAAGAAAACGTATTGCCTGCTCTCGTACACCGCAGGGGATGTCGATAATTATGGTGCCGGAGATCGGTGCCGTGCGTCCAGCGCCGGGGGTCAGCCCGCCGACGACGGGTCGTCGTGCGTCGCGGCCGGTGCATCGTCCTCGAGGACGCTGCCGATGCGGCTGCTCAGGCGCTGGATCGCCTGGGCGGCGAGGTCCTGGTCATTGAGGCGGCGGCCCTGCTCCAGGAAGTCGCTGGCGATATTGAGCGCGGCCATGACCGCGATCCGGTCCTGGCCGACGATGCGGCCGCCGTCGCGGATCTCGCGCATGCGCGCATCCAGGAAGGCGGCGGCCTCGCGCAGGCTCTCGCGCTCGCCGGGGGAGCAGGAGACCATGTATTCGCGCTCGAGGATACGGACGGCGACGGGTTCCTCGCTCATGGTCAGTGATTCTCCATGGCCTTGAGACGGCTGATCATCGCCTCAATCTTCGAGCGCGCCTGTTCATTCTTCTCGAGGAGGCTGGCGCGGTCGGCGTTGAGTGATTCCTGGGAGTCCCGCAGGATACGGTTCTCCTCGCGCAGCCGCTCGCACAGGGCCAGCAGGTCGTCGACGCGCCGCTCCAGCAAGCGGATATGTTCAGCAAGGGAATCAGTCACCTGCAAGCCTCCCGGGGAGTCTGACCCGACTATAGAAGCGACCACCCGGAGGGTCAACGCGGGTGGTAGACTGAGCGCGTCGTCCCCGGTGGCGCCATGCATTCATTGGAGTAGCACCCATGCCTGACACCGAACTGTACCATCAGCTCGACGAGGCGCTCACCGCGGTGGACAGCGACACCACCGCCGCCGAGGCCCACGGGCTGCTCTGCGGCATGCTCAGCGGCCCCGGCGAGCCGGATCGTGCGCGCTGGATCGCGCAGGTGCTTGAACATGCCCATGCCCGCGGCGAGGCCGCCCGCGCCTGCCTGGAGGTGCTCACCGAGCTGTTCACCGATACCGCCGAGGACATGGCCGACGAGGAGCTGCGCTTTCGCCCGTTGCTGCCTGCCGACGATGCCCCCATCGGTGAGCGTTCCGCCGCGCTCGGGCACTGGTGCGAGGGTTTTCTGCTCGGCGTGAGCATGGGCGGCGTCGGCGAGGGCGGGCAGCGCCCCCGGGAGGTGGACGAGGTCCTGCGCGATTTCGGCGAGATCGCGCGCATCGACGACGACCCGGAGCCGGACGAGGACAGCGAGGCCGCCTACACCGAGCTCGCGGAGTACGTTCGCATGGGCGCGCTCCTCGTCCAGGAGCATCTCACCGCCCAGGCGCGTCAGAACGAGAACGCCAGGCGGCTGCACTGAATTCAGGCGACGGCACGGAGGTTCAATGGATTCCAGCGAGTTCGAGCGGCGCCGGCGGGAGCTGATGGCCGCGATGGGCGAGGGGGGGATCGCCATCCTGCCCGCCGCCCCGGAGCGCCGGCGCAATCGCGACGTCTTTCACCCCTACCGCCAGGACAGTGATTTCTGGTATCTCACCGGCTTCCCGGAGCCGGAGGCGGTGGCGGCGATCATCCCCGGCCGTGCCCAGGGCGAGTACGTGCTGTTCTGCCGCGAGCGTGACCCGGCCCACGAGGTCTGGGACGGCGAGATTGTCGGCCAGGACCGGGCGGTGAGCGACTACGGCGCCGACGACGCCTTCCCCATCGACGACATCGACGAGATCCTGCCGGGCCTCATTGAGGGCCGTGGCCGTGTGTACTGTACGCTGGGCTCGGATGCGGAGTTCGATGCCCAGCTCCTGGCCTGGATCAACCAGGTCCGCTCCCGGGCCCGCGGCGGCGCGCGCAGTCCCGGCGAGTTCGTGGCCCTGGAACATCTGCTCCACGAGCAGCGCGTGGTCAAGAGCCCGGCGGAGATTCGCCAGATGCGCCGTGCCGCCGAGGTCTCGGCGGCCGCCCACATGCATGCCATGCGGACCTGCCGGCCGGGCATGTACGAGTACGAGATGGAGGCGGAGTATCTCGCCGCCTTCCGCCGCGCCAACGGCTGGCCCGCGTACCCCTCGATCGTCGGCGGCGGCGCCAATGCCTGCGTGCTCCACTACATCCGCAACGACGCGCGCCTGCGTGACGGCGACCTGCTGCTGGTGGACGCGGGTGCGGAGCTGGAGTGCTACGCCTCGGATATCACCCGGACCTACCCGGTCAACGGGCGCTTCAGCGCCGAGCAGCGGGCGGTCTACGAGGTGGTGCTGTCCGCCCAGCAGGCCGCTATTGAGGCGGTCCATCCGGACAACCACTGGAACCGGCCCCATGAGGCCGCGACACGGGTGCTCGTCGACGGCATGCTCTCGCTCGGGCTGCTCGACGGCGACCGCGACGGGATCATCGAGTCCGGCGAGTACCGACGCTTCTTCATGCACCGGACCGGTCACTGGCTCGGGCTGGACGTCCACGACGTCGGCGATTACCGCATCGACGGGCAGTGGCGCCAGCTCGAGCCGGGGATGGTGCTTACCGTCGAGCCCGGCCTCTACATCCCGCCGGGTGCCGAGGGCGTGGACGAGCGCTTCCAGGGCATCGGTGTGCGCATCGAGGACGACGTCGCCGTGACCGCGGACGGTGCCGATATCCTGACCGCCGACGTGGCCAAGTCCATCGACGATATCGAGGCGGTGATGGCGGCATGAGCGACTACGACCTCATCGTCGCCGGCGGCGGCCTGGTGGGGGCGAGCCTCGCCGCGGCCCTTCACGGCAGTGGACTGCGGGTGGCCGTGATCGAGGCGGCGGCACCCGGCAGCGCCATGCAGCCGAGCTTCGACGAGCGCCAGACCGCGCTCGCCCCGTCCAGTCGCCGCTTCTTCGAGGCCCTGGGCCTGTGGCGGGATATCGCCGCCGAGGCCGCTCCGATCCGCGCCATCCACGTCAGCGAGCGCGGCCGTTTCGCGGCAACGCGGATGTATGCCGGGGATGAGGGGCTGGACGCGCTGGGCCACGTCGCACCCAACCGGGTCCTGGGGCGGGTGCTGCGGCCGGCCATGGAGAAGTCGGCCACCTGCTACACGCCGGCGACGGTAACCGGTGTCAGTGCCGGGGAGGACACCGTACACGTCGACGTGAGCGGCGCCGACGGTGACACCACCCTGAGTGCACGTCTGCTCGCGGTGGCGGACGGCAGCGCCTCGCCGCTGTGTGAGCAGCTCGGCGTCCCCCGGCGCAACCGCGATTACGGCCAGACCGCCGTCATCGCCAACGTCGGCGTCGAACGTGGTGACGGCGGCTGGGCCTTCGAACGGTTCACGCCCGAAGGCCCGCTGGCGATGCTACCGGCCGGGCAGGGGCGCTACGCGGCGGTATGGACGCTGCCCCACGAGCGCGCCGAGGCCATGGCCGCCCTGGATGAAGCGACCTTTCTGGATGCGCTGCAGCGCGCCTTCGGCTGGCGGCTGGGGCGCCTGGTCGCCGCCGGCGCCCGGGCGCGCTACCCCCTGCGTGCCATCGATGCCGTCGAGGTCACGGGGGCACGCACCGTGGTGCTCGGCAACGCCGCCCATACCCTGCACCCCGTGGCCGGGCAGGGCTTCAACCTCGCGCTGCGTGATGTAGCCGAGCTGGCGGAGCGGGCCGGCGCAGCGGTCGCGGCCGGTGGCGACTGCGGTGCGGACGATATCCTCGCCGGCTATGCGGTCGCCCGCCGTGGCGATGTGCGCCGCACATCCTCCTTTACCGACGTCCTGGTGCGCGGATTCTCCAACCGGCTGCCGGGGATCACCGCCGCCCGCGGTGCAGCGCTCGCCGCGCTGGAGCTGTTGCCCGCGGTGCGCCGCACACTGATCACCCATGCCATGGGCCGGGCTGGCCGTCAGCCGCGGCTGGCCCGCGGACTGCCCCTGTGGGAGGGCCGATGAGACGCGACGAGTATGACCTGCTGGTGCAGGGCGGCGGCATGATCGGGCTCGCCACGGCCCTGGCCGCCGCCGACGGCGGCGCCCGGGTGGCGCTGCTCGACCGTGAGCCGCCCCGGCCCTGGCAGGGCGGGGAGGTGCGCCAGCGCGTCTCTGCCCTGAACCTCGCCAGCGAGCGGCTGCTTACGGGGCTCGGGGTGTGGCCGGAGATCCTCGCCGAGCGGGCGGGGCGGTTCGAGGCCATCCACGCCGAGGACGCCGCGAGCGAGGCGCGGGTGCGCTTCGAGGCCGCCGACGCCGGTCTCGCGCACCTGGGCCACATCGTGGAGAACGAGCTGGTCTGCGCCATGCTCGCCGCCCGGGCCCCGCAGGCGGGCGTGAGCCGGCTGGCGCCCGGGGCGATCGCCGAGTGGACGCCGGAGGCGGAGGGCCTGGACGTGCGCCTCGAGGACGGCCGGCGCCTGCGCACCCGGTTGCTGGTCGGCGCCGACGGTGCGGGCTCGGCGGTGCGTACCCGGGCGGGTATCCACGCCCGCGTTGCGCCGTACGGCCAGGAGGCCGTCGTTGCCAACGTTACGACGGGCGCCCGCCACGGACACGCCGCACGGCAGCGCTTCCTGGAGGGCGGGCCGCTTGCCTTCCTGCCGCTGGCGGACGGGCGCTGCTCCATCGTCTGGTCCCTGCCCGCCGACGAGGCCGAGGTGACCGCCGGGCTATCGGATGCCGCCTTCACGACGCTGCTCGACGAGGCGGGCGGGTCACTGGTGGGCGGGATCGAGTCCGTCGGGCCGCGGGCGCGTTTTCCCCTGCGCCGGCTGCACGCGGAGCGCTACATCGACGAGCGCGTCGCCCTGGTCGGCGATGCCGCCCACGTCATCCATCCGCTGGCGGGGCAGGGCGCCAACCTCGGATTCCGCGACGCCGCGACCCTTGCCGAGGGCGTTGTCACGGCACTGGCCGCCGGCCGCGACCCCGGTGGCCGCGGCCTGCTGCGCCGCTACGAGCGGGCCCGGCGTGGCGACAACCACGCCATGCAGCTCGCCATGGACGCCTTCCATGCCGCGTTTACCCGCCATGATCCGCTGCTCGTGCGTCTGCGCGGCGCCGGCTTCGGCACCGCTGACCGCGTGCCGCCGCTGCGGCGGGCGTTCATGCGGGCGGCCACCGGCCTGGCCGGCGAGCTGCCGGCACTGATGCGCACCCCGGGGGTCGCGGCCTGAGGCATACCGGACCCGGTGCGCTGGTATCCGGGCGCCCGGGGTGGGTATAGTCTCGCGGAGATTTTCAGGATTCAGGGAGAGCAGCGACGATGAGCAACATCCCCACCGAACTGAAGTACACCCGCAGTCACGAGTGGGTGCGCACTGAGGATGACGGCACCGTGACCGTGGGCATCACCGATCACGCCCAGGAGTCCCTCGGCGACCTGGTGTTCGTGGAGCTGCCCGAGCCGGGCGGTGTCGACAGCGAGGCGACGGTGGCGGTGGTGGAGTCGGTCAAGGCCGCCTCCGATATCTATTCACCGCTCGCCGGCGAGATCACCGAGGCCAACGAGCGCCTCGCCGACGAGCCGGAGCTCATCAATCAGGACCCCTACGGCGAGGGCTGGCTGTTCCGCATGCGTCCCGCCGACGAGGGCGCCGTGGACGCGCTGCTGGACGCCGCGGCCTACACCGAGTTCGCCGCCGAGGAGTGAGCTTCCCCGGTGTGACCGGGACGGGGCCGCACTTGCTACTCCGGGTGATCTGTGGTCCCGTGTTGGCTTCTTATCGGCGACAGAGGGAGTAGTGAATGACCGCGCTGATCAGCGGATCCATGGCCTTCGACACCATCATGGTGTTCAAGGACCGCTTCGCCAATCATATCCTGCCCGACCAGGTCCACATCCTGAACGTGGCCTTCGTGGTCCCGGAGATGCGCCGCGAATACGGCGGCTGCGCCGGCAACATCGCCTACAATCTGCGCCTGCTCGGCGAGCGCGGTGTGCCGCTGGCGAGCGTAGGTGCGGATTTCGGTGTCTACACTGACTGGCTGGAGCGCTGGGATATCCCGCGCGATCACATCATCGCGCTGGACGACCACTACACGGCGCAGGCCTACATCACCACGGACATGGACGACAACCAGATCACCGCGTTCCATCCGGGGGCGATGGGTGAGGCCCACCGGGTGAGCGTGCCGGCGGGCTATGACAACCCGGTCGGCATCGTCGCACCGAACGGTCCGGACGCGATGGTCCAGCACGCCGAGCAGTTCAAGGCGGCGGGGATCCCGTTCATCTTCGATCCGGGCCAGGGCCTGCCGATGTTCGACGGCGAGGCGCTGCTGCGCTTTATCGACCAGGCCACCTGGGTGGCGGTCAACGACTACGAGTCCCAGCTGATGCAGGAGCGCACCGGACTCGACCTGGACGGCATCGCCGAGCGCGTCGAGGCGCTGGTGGTCACCCGCGGCGGCGAGGGCTCGTGGATCTTTACCGGCGGCAAGCAGATCCAGATTCCGGCGGTGGAGCCGGAGCAGGTGCTGGACCCGACCGGTTGCGGCGATGCCTATCGCGCCGGGCTTCTCTTCGGCCTCGGCCGCGGCCTGGACTGGGAGGTCACCGGTCGCATCGCCTCGCTGATGGGGTCGATCAAGATCGCCAAGCACGGCACCCAGAATCATTACTTCGATCTGGATGAGTTCCGCCGGCACTACGAGGCAGCCTTCGGCGAGGCCATGCCGGTCTGAACCGCGTCCACCGTCGTCCCCGTGACCTCGGGCGGCGGTCACCATGGCCGGGAGCGCGGCATCGCGCTGCCCGGCGGCTTTCCCTTCCCTCGCCCCGGAAATCCCCGTCGCGCTCGTGGCCAGTCCGCGGTGATTCGCCGTTGCCGATCCTGAGCTTCCGCCTCCCGGTCAGCCCCGCAGCAGGTCGGCCAGCGCCTCCGGTGTGCCCGCCTCGGGCAGGCAGTGGGTGCCGGTGCAGACACGGGCGCCGGCGGCCGGACCGAGGCCGGTGGCGTCGTCCGTGGGCAGCACGAAGACCTGGCGGCCCGGGGTGTACGCGGTGTCGCCGGCGTGGCGCCACTCCGCCGCGTCCGTGCCGTCGGCACGGATGAGCACGGTCTCCTCACCGTGCTCCCAGGCGAGCATGGCATCGATCATGGTGCAGTGGGCCTCCGGTGCCCGGGCAACGGCCCCGGCTGCGGCATCGACGCCGCGCCGGGCGGCGTCGCGGTAGGCGGCCTCGCCGGTGAGGTCGGCGAGGCGCTGCAGGCCGTGCACGGCAATGGCGGTGCCAGACGGCAGGGCGTCATCGCTGAAGCCGTAGGGTCGCTGGATCAGCGGCTCGTGATCGTCCGCGGTAAAGTGAAAGCCGCCGCCCGGTGCCTCGAAGCGGGCGAGCAGCAGATCGGCCACCGTCCGTGCCCGCTCCAGCCAGCGCGGTTCCCAGCGTGCCTCGAGCTGGGTGAGCAGGGCCCAGAGCAGGTAGGCATGGTCGTCCAGGTAGGCCGGCAGGGCGGCCGAGCCGTCGGCGTAGCGGGCGAGCAGCCGGCCGTCGGCCCAGAGGTTGTCGTCAATGAAGCCCAGGATGCCGGCGGCGGTGTCCACCCATTCCTGGCGGCCCATGAGCCGGCCGGCGTGGGCGAGGCCGCGGGCGGTCAACGCGTTCCAGCCGGTAAGGCGCTTGTCGTCCCGCGCCGGCGGGGTGCGCCCGGCGCGCACCGCCTGCAACCGCTCCCGGGCCTGGGCCCATCGCGACACGATCTGTTCGCGCGAGGCGCCCATGACCGGCGCGAGCTCCGAGAAGGTGGCATGGACGTGGAGGTGCCAGCGGCCATGGAAGTTCGCGCGCTCGTTGAGCCCGAAACGGTGGATCGTCAGTGTGGCGTCCTCGGCGGGCAGCGCCTCGCGCACCGTCTCCGGCGTCCAAAGATAGTAGGCGCCCTCACCCTCGGGCGTGTCCGCGTCCAGGGCGCTGGCGAAGCCGCCGTCCCCGCACTGCATCTCGCGCATCAGCCAGTCCACGGTCTCCCCGATCACGCGGGCGAACAGGCCGTCGCCGGTGATCCGCCAGGCGTCGGCGTACAGGCCGACCAGCAGGGCGTTATCGTAGAGCATCTTCTCGAAGTGCGGGATCATCCAGTAACGGTCGACCGAGTAGCGCGCGAAACCGCCGCCGACCTGGTCGAAGATCCCGCCGAGTCCCATGCGCTGCAGCGTCTGGCAGACCATGTGGAGGGCGTCGCGGTCGTCACGCCGGGCGTAGTGGCCGAGTAGATGACCGAGGGCGGCGGGCTGCGGAAACTTGGGTGCCTCCCCGAAGCCGCCGAAGGTCGGATCGAAGGCCTCGCCGAGGCTGTCACGGGCCCGGCCGGCGGCCTCGTCCGCTGCGCAGCGCTCGCCCTCGGGGGGCTGCTGGAGTGCCTTCAGCGCCTCGATCATACGCGTGTTCTGGCCGTCGATGGCGTCGCGCTGCTCCTGCCAGGCCTGGCTGACCCGGGCCAGGATGTCGCCGAAGCCCGGCAGGCCGTGCCGGGCGTCCGGGGGGAAGTAGGTGCCCGCGAAGAAGGGGACCTGCTCCGGCGTGAGGAACACCGTGAGTGGCCAGCCGCCGCCGCGGCCGTTCAGGAGCTGGTGGGCCGTCTGGTAGATGCGGTCGAGGTCCGGGCGTTCCTCGCGGTCGACCTTGATGCACACGAAGCCCTCGTTCATCGCCGCGGCGATCTCCGGCGACTCGAAGCACTCGTGGGCCATGACGTGGCACCAGTGACAGGCGGAGTAACCGATGGACAGCAGGATCGGACAGTCGCGCTCACGGGCCTCCGCCAGCGCCGCCTCGCCCCAGGGGTGCCAGTGCACCGGATTGTCCGCGTGCTGGCGCAGATACAGGCTGGCCTCGCGGGCCAGTTCGTTGCTGCCGGTGGTGGCCATGGTGGTGACGCCTCGCTCCTGCTCGTGTGCCCCGCCGCCCGGACCGTGGAGGCCGGCACCCGGACGGCGCAGCCGCAATGGTAGCATTCGGGCCAGACAGACGATGCGGGAGAGTCCGGCAAATGGACTGGGTTGACGACACGGGCTGGCTGGCCTCGGCGCGCTGGTGCCCGTCACCGAACCACAACGAGCGCCCCGTGGGGACGGCGGTCGACGCCATTGTGCTGCACGGGATCAGCCTGCCGCCCGGGGATTTCGGCGGCGACGCCATCGAGCGGCTGTTCACCAACCGGCTCGACCCGGCGGCGCACCCGTTTTTCGCGGAGGTCGCCGACCTGCGGGTTTCCTCGCACCTGCTCATCCGCCGTGACGGCGAGCTGGTGCAGTTCGTCGGCCTGGACGCCCGGGCCTGGCATGCGGGGCGCTCGGCGCTGGCCGGGCGGGTGGAATGCAACGACTTCGCCATCGGTATCGAGCTGGAGGGCACGGACGAGGTGCCGTACACCGAGGCGCAGTACACCCGCCTGCTGCCGCTGCTGGAGACGCTGATGGGCCACTATCCCGGGATCCGCAGGGAGCGGATCGTGGGGCACTGTCACGTGGCCCCGGGCCGCAAGACCGACCCGGGGCCGCACTTCGAGTGGGAGCGGCTGACACGGGCACTCGGCGTGCCCGTGCCGGCCGCGGATTCGCCGGCTAGTTGAAGGCGACGCTGGGGAGCCAGGTCACGAGGCCCGGCCAGAAGAACACCGCCGCCAGGCCGGTGAGCTGGAGCAGGATGTAGGGGAGCACGCCCTTGTAGATGTCGATCGTGTTGATCTCGGGCGGACAGACCCCCTTGATGTAGAACAGCGCGAAGCCTACCGGCGGGGTGAGGAACGAGGTCTGCAGGCAGACCGCGAACATGATCGTGAACCATGCCAGGTTGAACCCCATGCCCTCCACCACGGGCGCGACCAGGGGCAGGATGATCAGCGTGATCTCCACCCAGTCCAGGAAGAAGCCGAGCAGGAAGGTGACGAACAGGATCGTCGCCAGGATGCCGTAGTTGTTGAACGGCAGGCCGAGCAGGGCCTCCTCGATGACCTGGTCGCCGCCGAGGTTGCGCAGCACCACCGAGAAGGCGGTGGCGCCGAGGAAGATCGCGAAGATGAACGATGAGGTCCGCGTGGTCTGGTAGAGACTGTCGCGCAGGACCTCGAAGCTCATGCGCCGGTTAGCGATGGCCAGAAGCATGGCGCCCGCGGCGCCGACGCCGGAGGCCTCGGTGGGGGTCGCCACGCCCATGAAGATGGAGCCGAGCACTGCCAGGATCAGCCCGGCGGTGGGGGCGGCGGCCCACAGGGCGTTGGCGACCACGCGTGGTGTGACCTTGGGGACGTCCTTAGGGACCGGCGCGGCGTTGGGACGCACCCAGGCCAGGATGAGGACGTAGCTGATGTACAGCCCGCCGAGCAGCACGCCGGGGAATACCGCGCCCAGGAAGAGATCGCCCACGGAGGTCTCCGGGCGCGCCAGCCGGTCGGCCATGATCACCAGCATGATGCTCGGCGGGATGAGGATGCCGAGGGTGCCGGTAGCGCAGGCGGTGCCCACCGCCAGGGACTTGTTGTAGCCGGTCTTGAGCATCACCGGCAGCGAGAGCATGCCCAGCAGGACCACCGACGCGCCGATGATGCCGGTGGTGGCGGCCAGCAGCACGCCGATGATGATCACCGTCACCGCGTAGCCGCCGCGTACCACACCGAAGAGCGTGACCATGTTCTTCATCAGGCGCTCGGCCACACCGGAGCGGTCGAGCATGATCCCCATGAAGATGAACATGGGCAGCGCCACGAGGGTCGGGCTGGAGACCAGCGGCCAGATTCGCTCCGGAAAGAGCTCGACCGAGCTGCCCCAGTTGAACCAGAGGTTGGCGCCGAAATCTGCTACCAGCACGTGGCCGGCGATGCCGTAGATCACGGCGGTACCGGCGAGCGCCCAGGCCACCGGGAAACCGGTCAGCAGGATCAGCCCGAAAGTGGCGAACATCGCGATGACGAGGATTGCTTCTAGCGTCACGGTAACTCTCTCGCTCCGGCCCGTTATTTCGGTGGCAGGGGAAGGCGCCGGGGCCCTCTAGTGAACGGACGTGGTTTGACGTCGCGGCTTCGGGAAGCCGAACAGTAGCGCCGTGCACCGACTGATTCTCGCGATCACGGCGACAGCCAGCAGCACCATGGATAACGGGATTATCGACTTCAGCAGGAAGCGATAGGGAAGACCCGACGGCGCCTGAGAGGTCTCGCCGCGGATGAAGGAGTCGTATGCGTAGGGAAGGCTGTAATAGAGGACCAGCCCGAGAAACGGCAGCAGCAGCACGATCAGGCCGATGACCTCGATCCAGGCCTGCGTCTTCAGTGCCATGCGCTCATGCAGGACGTCCACGCGCACATGGTCGTCGGTGACCAGGGTGTAGGCGAGTCCGATTGGCCAGGCGATACCGTATATGTGCCAGGTCAGCTCCTCGAGCATGATCGAGCCCTGACCGAAGACGTAGCGCGAGATAACGCTGATCAGGATCACGGCGACGACGGCCAGCCACAGCCAGGAAATAAGCTTCCCCACGCTCCCGATCGTGCGATCGAGAGCGAGGGAAGCGGCGGTGTCGGGCAGCTCGGTGTGATGGTGGAAGTCCAGCTCCCCCTCGGGGATGTGGAATCCCTGTGCAGACTCGTTGCTATCGTCTTTCGACATGGTCACCAATCTCTCCATCACACCAAGCTGTTTTCCCGAAAAACCCTGAAAGGCCGGGAACTTAGTTGTTGGCTTCCTCGCCCCCGAGCATCATCTCGGGCTTGAGGTAGGCACGCTCACCCCAGACCTTGTACTGCTTCATGAACTCCTTCTGCGATTCCCAGACCCGCTTGAAGTCCTCGTTCTTGGAGGCCTCTTCCTGCATGACCTCGCGGGTGGTGGCGCGGAGCTCCTTGAGGACCGGCTCCGGGATCTGCGCGGTGTGCACGCCCTTGTCCTGGAACTCCATCAGCACCTTGCCGTTCTTGGCCTCGGACTCCGAGAGCGCGTAAGTCGTCGCGGCCATGCAGGCCGTGTCGATCTGCGAGCGCTGGTTTTCGCCGAGTGCGTTCCAGTCATCCTTGTTGATCAGCATGTACTGGGCGGTGAACTGCTGGTGCCAGCCCGGGAAGAGGTTGTACTTCACGACCTTGTTGAAGCCGAGGATCTGGTCGATGATCGGCAGCGAGAACTCGGTCGCGTCGATGGTGCCGGTCTCCAGGGCCTGGAACAGTTCGCCGCCGGGCATCATGGTGACCGAGGCGCCCAGCTTCTCGAGCACCCGGCCGCCGAGGCCCGCGAAGCGGATCTTCAGGCCCTTGTAGTCATCCAGGCTCTCGATGGGCTCGCGGTACCAGCCCGCCGTCTCTGGCCCGATAATGCCGCACAGCTCGGCGTGCACGTTGTAGCCCGCGTTCGCGTAGACCTCCTGGACGAGGTTGTGTCCCTCGTCGAAGTAGTACCAGCCCATGAACGCCCACGGCTTCATGCCGAAGGGGACGGCCGCGAACAGCGGAATGGCCGGGACCTTGCCCTGGTCGTAGCCGACCCAGGTGTAGCCCGCGGAGACCTTGCCGTCGCTGACCGCGTCGAGGATGTCGAAGGGCGGCACGATCTTGCCCGGCTCCGAGACGCGGATCTGGATGCTGCCGTCGCTGATTTCGTTAAGCCGTTTTGCGACCCAGGGTGCGGGCGACGCCAGGCCCGGGAGGGTCGACGGGAAGGCAATCGGCATGCGCCAGCGCACGCTGTCCTGGGCCTGCGCCGTGTTCGCGACCGCTCCGAGGGTCATCGCACCGCCGACGACAGCCGCCGCCGCGATACGGGTGATACCGGAAGGGAACTTCATACTCTGCCTCCTGTAAAGTGCGCTGAACTGCTTGCGCCGGGGCGCCTTGCAGGGTTTTGGAGTCGTTTTTTCACTCCGATTATGGTGCATACACGCGGTTGTGCCGCGGATATGCCGGCCCGGTGGATACCGGGTATCCGGACATTGATGGGAACGGCGGGGAAGACAGGGACGGGAGACCTGCCACGGTCGCGCTGCGCATGGGCGTGCCAGTGGTTGTCGTCATGGCTCCCCTCCGGTCCACGGCCGCGCGGCTTTGTGTCGTCTGCCGCGCTCCCCGGTTCGTTACGGGTCAGGGCATCTTGGCGGATGCTTGTTTTGGTCTGACCACCCAGCGCGAGTATAGGCAGGAATGCCCCCCCGGATGCAACCCCCGGCCGGTCGCGGTCTCAGCGGCCGGGGCCGGGCTGCAGCGCGGCCTCGCAGGCGACGGCGGTTATCGCGTCGCCGTCGTCGAGCCGTGCCGCGGTGAGGGAGCCACCCCACAGGCAGCCCGTATCCAGCGACAGCACGCGGGCGTCCGAGATCAGTCCCAATGTCGACCAGTGGCCGAAGACCACCTGCAGCCCGCCCTTGTCGAGAGCCCGGTGAGGAACCCGGAACCAGGGGTAGTATCCCCGCGGGGCCTGTGCCGGCGAGCCCTTGTAGTCCAGCAGCAGCCGGCCATCGGTGCTGCAGAAGCGCATCCGGGTCAGGGCGTTGGTGATGTAGCGCAGGCGTTCCCAGCCCTCGAGGGCGGGGTCCCAGCGGTCGGGGCGGTTGCCGTAGAGATGGCGCAGGAACGCCCGGTGATCGTCGCCGCCGAGCACCGCCTCCACCTCGCGGGCGGCCGCCCGGGCCTCCTCCAGGCTCCAGGCGGGGGAGAGGCCGGCATGCACCAGCACCCGGCCCGGGAATTCCGCCGACTCGTGCAGCAGCGGGCAGCGCCGCAGCCATTCGAGCAGCTCCTCGCCGTCCTCGGCCTCGATGATTTCGGTGACCGTGTCCGTGCGTTTGGCGCGGGCGAACCCGGCGGCGATACCGAGGAGGTGGATGTCGTGGTTACCGAGCACCGTCACCGCAGACGAACCGAGCCCGCGCACGAGGCGCAGGGTCTGCAGTGACTGCGGTCCGCGGTTGACCAGATCGCCGGTGAACCACAGGCGGTCCGCCGCCGGATCGAAGCGGATCCGTTCGAGCAGCCGTTGCAGCGCGTCGTAGCAGCCCTGTATGTCGCCGATTGCGTAAACGGCCACCGGATGGCCTCCTCACTGGCGATGGATTCGGGTGCCGGCCCGGGCACGTCCCTGCAGTGTTGCAGAGCAGCACGCCGAGGAAAACCCCGCGATTCGGGGCGTCAGGTCGCCGTGGTGAGTGCCCGGCGGCGGTCCTCCAGTGTCTCGAGGAGGTGGACGTAGCTGCGCTCGAACGCCGCCACGCCCTCGTGTTCCAGCCGCTCGGTGATGGCGTTCAGGACGATGCCGTGATCGGCGAGGCCGGCGAGCACGGCATCCGCGCTTTCCATCGCCGCGCTCAGCCCCTCGGCGGCGTGGCCGTGGTCCCGGAACGCCTCGAGGGTGGCCGGCGGCAGGGTGGTGACGGTCTCGCTGCCGGCGAGACCCTCCACATAGAGAACATCGCTGTATTCCGGGTTTTTGGTACCCGTGGAGGCCCACAGCAGCCGCTGGGGGTGAGCGCCTGCCTCTTCCAGCCGGGCGAAGCGCTCGCCGTGGCGCATCTCCTGATAGTGGCGGTAGGCCGCTGCCGCATTGGCGATGGCGGCACGTCCGCCCAGGGCCTCCAGCGCACCGGGGCCCGCGGCCTCAAGCTCCCGGTCCACCGCGGCGTCCACGCGGCTGACGAAGAAGCTCGCCACGGCATCGATGCCCGTGACCTCCAGGCCGCGGTCGAGCCGGTGTTCCAGGCCGCGGAGCCAGTGCTCGAGCACCTGGGCGTAGCGCTCGCGGGAGAACAGCAGCGTCGTGTTGACGTTGATGCCCCGCGCGGTGAGGGTCTCGATGGCCGCCAGTCCGGCCTCAGTGCCCGGGATCTTGACCATGAGGTTATCGCGCTCGATGCGCTCGACCAGCCAGCACGCCTGCTCGATGCTGGCCTCGCTGTCGCCGGCGAGCAGCGGGGAAACCTCCATGCTGACGAAGCCGTCCCGCCCTTCCGTGGCCTCGTAGACGGGCAGGAGGATGTCGGCCGCGTCGCACACGTCCGCGATCGCGAGCTCGAAGAACAGGTCTTCCGCCCGGGCCTCGGGATGTCGCGCCAGCGCCGCGCGGAGCGCGCTGTCGTAGCGTGTGCCGTCGGCGATCGCCTGGTCGAAGATGGTCGGATTGGTGGTCACCCCGGTGACCGCGTCACGTTCGAGGTGGGCATGCAGGCCGCCGTCGTCGATGAGGCCGCGGTGGATGGTGTCCAGCCACACGCTCTGGCCGAGGCGTTGCAGGTGGTGCAGGGGGGTGTTGCTCATCCCGGTTTCCCTGTTGGTCGTGATCGTCGTCTCCCCGGGGCCGACCGCGGTGCGGAATCGGCATATTGCCGGGTTTCCGCAAAGTTGCGGGCGGTCATGTTGTGTTACGCTCTAGCGCGTTCGCTTCCGGTGGCATGTATCGTCGGCCGGGGGCGCAGGCGCCGGAAACAGCGAGCCATCATGCGAAAACCCGATCTGCTGACATCTCTGACGATTGCCGTCGCCGTGGCCTTTGCGGCCTCGGTGTTCGTCCCCTACCTCTGAGGCCCGCAGGCGCAACACGCCCGGGGCGCTGCCGCTAGAGGCGCACCGCGAGGACGTCGCAGGGCGCGCCGTGGAGTAGCGCGTTCGCCGTCGAGCCGAGCAGCAGTGCGAGACCGTGGCGGCTGTGTGAGCCCACCACGATGAGGTCCGCGCCGCATTCCTGCGCATGTTCGATGATCTCGCGCTTGGTCTGTCCGACCCGCACCTCCCGATCGTCCTCGGCGACGCCCAGTTTCTCCCCGAGCTCGCGCAGGCGGCGTTCGGCATTGGCGAGCAGTTCCTGCTCCACGTTCGCGGTGGGTGGGATCATGAGCTCGTTGCCGGGCTCCACCGGCATGTTCTCCACCACGTGCAGCAGGCTTAGCCGGGCGCCGTAGCGCTCCGCCATGTCCCGGGCGCGCAGGCCCACACAGGCGCTGTCGTCCTGGAAATCCGCGGCCAGCAGAATGTGCTGATACCCCTCCATGCCATGGCCTCCCCGTCGGCATTAGGCATGGCCTCAGGGTAATGCACGCACGCGCCGTGGAGAAGCGCTCCGTGTCCGCTTCAGCCCAGTCGGCGTGCGAGCGCGGCGAAGTCGTCGAGGCTCAGCGTTTCGGCGCGTGTCCGCGGGTCGATCCCGGCCGCGGCGATGGCGTCGGTTTCGAGCAGCCCGGACAGGGCATTGCGCAGGGTCTTGCGCCGGGCCGCGAACGCACGGGTAACCACGGTGGCGAGGCGCTCCTCGTCGGGCACGTCGACCGGCGGGGCGGCATGAGGCACCAGGCGCACGAAGGTCGAGGTGACCCGGGGGGCCGGCGTGAACGCCCCGGGCGGGACATCGAACAGCGGCTCCACCCGGCAGCGGTACTGGATCATCACCGACAGCCGGCCGTAGGTGCCGCCCCCCGGTGCCGCGGCCATGCGTTCGACGACCTCGCGCTGGAGCAGGAGGTGCAGGTCGGAGACGGGCGCGGTACCGGCGGTGAGGTGGAAGAGCAGCGGCGTGGAGATGTTGTAGGGCAGGTTGCCGACGATGCGGATCGGCCCCTCGCCCAGCGAGGCCGGATCGACTCGCAGGGCGTCGCCCTGAATGATGCGCAGCCGGCTGCTGCCGGCGTCGAGGCGCTCCAGTCCGGCGATGAGGTCGCGGTCGAGCTCGATGACCGTGAGTGCCCCGGCGGCCTCCAGCAGCGGCCGGGTGAGCGCGCCCTGGCCGGGACCGATCTCCACGATGGCCTCGCCGGACACCGGTGCGATGGCGGCGATCATGCGCTCGATGTAGGCGCGCTCATGGAGGAAGTTCTGTCCGAAGCGCTTGCGGGGCCGGTGGCTCAACGGCCGCCCCCGGTCGCGAGGCGGGTGGCGAGCTCGATCGCGGCGCGGAGGCTGCCGTCCCGCGCCCGGCCGCTGCCGGCGAGGTCCAGGGCGGTGCCGTGATCGACGGAGGTGCGCACCACGGGCAGCCCCAGGGTGACGTTCACCGCTTCGCCGAAGCCCGCGTACTTGAGCACCGGCAGCCCCTGGTCGTGATACATGGCGAGCACCGCGTCGGCGTGGTCCAGGTGCTCGGGGGTGAACAGGGTATCGGCGGGCAGCGGTCCGGTGAGCGCCATGCCCTCGCCGCGCAGGCGTTCGAGCACGGGTGTGACCACCTCGATCTCCTCGCCTCCGAGGTGGCCGCCCTCGCCGGCGTGGGGATTGACGCCGGCGACAAGGATCCGGGGTGCGGCGATGCCGAAGCGCCGGCGCAGTTCGTCCTCGAGCGTGCGGGTCACCCGCTCCAGGCGCCCGGCGGTGATCGCGTCGGCGACCTCGCGCAGGGGCAGGTGGGTGGTGACCAGCGCCACGCGCAGTCCGCCGGCGACGAGCATCATCACCGGCAGGTCGCCGCCGCTGTGGTGGGCGAGGTATTCCGTGTGGCCGCTGAAGGGTACGCCGGCCTCGTTGATCACACCCTTGTGCACGGGGGCGGTGACCATGCCGGCGAAGTGCCCGTCAAGACAGCCGCCCAGGGCGGCGTCGAGCATGGCGAGCACGGCGGTGGCGTTGCCGGGGTCCAGCCGTCCCGGGGTCACCGCCTTGTGCATCGCGACCGCCTCGATCTCCAGTCCGTGGTCCGGGGCCGGTGCGTCCGGGCGGTAGGGCACGAGCTCGATATCCAGTCCGAGAGTCCGGGCCCGTGTGGCGATCACCTCCGGATCGCCCACCAGTACCGGGCGGCAGTCGGCCGGCGGGTTCGCCGCGAGCATGGCGAGCAGGTCCGGACCGATGCCCGCCGGCTCGCCCATGGTGACCGCCAGGGCGGGGGCGGTCACGAGTTGGCGGCCCCTGCCGGGTTGTCGAGGCGGTAGTCCACGTAGGCCTCCTCGCGGAGCTGGCGCAGCCACAGCTCGAGCTCCTCGTCCTCTTTGCGCTGGCGCAGCTGCTCGGCGGCCTGGTTGCGGCGGTAGGCCTCGGTGGTGTCCTTGCGCCGCTGTTCGACCAGCTGGATCAGGTGCCAGCCGTTGCGGGACTTGAACGCCCGGCTCACGCTGCCGGCCTGCATGCCCTCGACGGCGCGGCGGACGGCCGGCGGCATCTCCTGCGGGCCGAGCCAGCCCATGTCGCCGCCGTCGGCGGCGGTGGCCTTGTCATCGGAGTTCGCGCGGGCGAGTGCCTCGAACGAGGCGCCGCCCTCGATGCGCTGGCGCAGCGACTGCAGCCGTTTGCGGGCGTCGCTGTCGGTGACGACCTCATTGGTCTGGATCATGATGTGGCGGATATGGCTCTGGGTGACGACGTGCCGCTCGGCGGCGCGGCGGTCCTCCATCTTGAACAGGTGGAAGCCCGAGGGCGTGCGCAGAACCTCGCTGATCCCGCCGGGGTCGAGGGCGTTCAGGCGGTCGGCGATAACGCCCGGCAGCTCGCCGGCCCGGCGCCAGCCGAGATCGCCACCCTCCAGCGCGTTGCGCCCGTCCGAGCGCGCCGCCGCCAGGGTCGCGAAGTTGGCGCCGCCCTCGGTGAGCTGGCGGCGCAGGGCCTCGGCCTTGTCGCGGGCGTCGGAGATGGCCTCGGGCGAGGCCGCCTCCGGTAGCGCCACAAGGATGTGTCGGAGGTGGTACTCCTGCTGGTCCTCGGCGAGGCGCGCGGTGTACTGCTCGATCTCCTGGGGCGTGACGTTGACCCGCTGATCCATGACGCGCTGGCGCAGGCGCTGGACAAGGATCTGGCGGCGCAGGCGCTCGCGGAACCCGTCCATGGACATGCCCTGATTGACGAGGGCGTCGCGGAAGCCGCGCAGGTCCAGGTTGTTGCGTTCGGCCACGCGGCGGACCGCGGCGTCGAGCGTGGCCTGGTCGACGGTGATGCCGCGCCGGTTGGCGGCGTCGATCTGGAGCTGCTCGACGACCAGGCGCTCCAGGACCTGCTGGCGCAGCTCCTGCTCCGACGGCGCCTCGATGTCACGCTGCTGCAGCTGCGAGCGGACCTGGGCGAGCTCGTCCTGGAATTCCGACATCAGGATGACGTCTTCGTTGACCACGGCGACGATCCGGTCCAGCAGCTGGGCCGCCGCCGGCCCCGCCAGGGCGAGCGTCAGGAAGGCGGCGGCGATGCACCGGTAGAGGCTCATGCGCAACACGGTCTATACCTCGATCAGTCGTGGGGACGCCCGGTGCACGCGGGCACCGCGTCCGGTCAGTAGCCTGGCCGGGCCTTGTAGCCCGGCACCGCATTCTCGAAAAACTGGGGGATTGTATCACCGAGGCCACCCAGGCCCTTGAGCGCGAACTGGAGCAGGATCTGGTTTTCCAGGTTGTCGCCGGGGGCGTTGTCCTGGGTCGCCTGGTAGACCGCGCGGATCGCGTAGCAGCAGCTCTCGTACTCCAGGCCGATGAAGCGCTCGTCCGTCTCCTTCTCGAGCAGATCCTGGTTCCAGCCGCCGAGCACCGACCAGCGCGGCGAGACGGACAGCGCGAAGCTCGTCTCCGCCTGCTCCAGCGGGTTGCGGCCCTCGCCGCTGCGGTCGCGGTAGCTGACGTTGAGCAGCAGCGGGCCGCCATTGTTCCATCGGACCCGGCTGTAGAGGTCGTGGTTCCCGAAATCGGCCTCGTCCCAGCTGTAGTTGATGGTGCTGCTCAGCCCGAGGGGCAGATTCAGCCGGAGCTCGGTGAAGTAGTCGGAGCGCTCCTCGGTGTCGTCGCTGCCATCCAGCGTGACCTCGCGGTCGTCGAAATAGAAGATCTGGCCGGCGGAGAAGCGCAGGTAGTTCCGGCCGGTGTTCTGATCCAGCAGGCGCGAGGTCACGCCGAGGCTTAGCTGGTTGGCGTCACCCACGCGGTCCGGGCCGCTGAAGCGCTCCTCCCGGAAGAGCTGGCTGTAGCTGAGGTCCGAGGCGTCGGTGTCGAACGTGGGCAGGTCGTCCTGGTCGCGCTCGGGGACGTAGAGGTAGAACATCCGTGGCTCCAGGGTCTGGGTCATGTCATGACCGAACCACGAGGTGTAGCGCACGAAGCTCAACCCCGTGTCCAGGCTGTAGATCGGCACGCTGCGCTCGGGGCTGCGGCTGGCGCCGTCCGGGGCGTCGAGCTGATAGCTGGTGTAGCGCCAGGACAGCGCCGGCTCGAAATGGTAGGCAAGCGAGCGCAGCGGCAGGGCCAATCGTGGCTTGATGTCGAAGCGCTGGCCGGTGACGCGCTGCTCCGGATGGGGGTGGTCGAAATCCACCGCCTCGGCCTCGAAAGACACGTCCAGGGGCAGGTCGGTGATCAGCGGCCGGTAGTCGAAGCTCAGCCGGGGCCGGCGCGCATAGGGCTCGTCGCGCGGGGCCACGCGCGGGTCGATCGTCTGCCAGTCTTGGGCGTCGGCGGTGACCTGCCAGTCCTGCGTGCTCCAGGACGCCCGGGCGTAGCTTTCGAGATTCCTCTCGGACGAGGTGAAGTCGCTGTCGTTGAATCCGGTGCCGAAGTCGTCCAGATAGTCGTCGTCGCTTACGCGGCGTTGCTCGACCTCGCCGCTGAAGTGCCGGCCGACGGCGAAGCGGTGGTGCTGCTGGACGAGCCAACGGTCGTCGCCGAAGGCGCTGTCGTCGGGCAGGTAGGTGCCGCGGACCTCGCCCGCGGCCCAGGGCTCCAGGTAGCGGAGCTCGCCGCCGAGCATCAGGCCGCGTTTGCTGTAGTACGTCGGCGTGATGGTGGCGTCGCGGTTGGGTGCGATGTTCCAGTACCAGGGCGTGGCGACCTGAAAGCCGCCGCTGCTGCTCTGGCCGAGGCTCGGTGCCAGCAGGCCCGTCATGCGTTCGCTGCCGACGGGGAAGCGCAGCCACGGCGAATAGAATACCGGCACGTCGGCGACCGATAGCCAGGCATTGGTCGCGGTGCCCTGGCGTTCCTCCCGGTCGATGGTGACCGTACCGGCGTGCAGCAACCACACCTCCTCGCCGGGGTTGCAGGTGGACAGGCTCACGTCGTAGTAACGGCTGCGCTTGGGGCCCAGGCGCTCGGCGCGGCTGGCGCTGCCCTGGAGGTGGCCGGCGTCGACCCGGTAGGTCACCGCCGAGAAGCGCCCGGTGTCGGCGTCCAGGTTCATCTCCGCCTCATCCGCGGTGACCACCGCACCGGCCTCTTCGTAGTGGACGTCGCCGCTGGCGCTCACGCGCTCCGGGTCGGTGCGGTACTCCATGCGCTCCGCGGTGACCTTGCGATCCGCGCGCCGGATCACCGCGCCGCCGGTGAGCACGTAGCGTCCCTGGTCGTAGCGTACGGCGCCGGCGTCCACCTCCGTGGGCGTGTCAGGGTCGTCGCGCTTGGCCGGATCACCGAGGGGCGCCGGGGTCAGTGGCGGGCCGCACAGCGCCCACGGGCCGTCGGCCGCCCCGGCGACAGAGGGGGCCAGGGTGGCGAGCGCGGTAATCCATGCGAGGCGGACCAGTGGGGTTTTCCGGGTCACGCGTTCTTCTCCTGCAAGGCGTCGCTACCTTCGCACAGCTCCCACGCCGCCGCAAACGCGCTCGTGGCGTTGCCCGTCGCGCCGGCGCTTTTACGGCCATAGGACCGGCGACGGGCGTCCCGGGAGGCGGCGGGCTGGTAGTATCATCGTCGCCTTTGCCAACAGCCACAGGGGAGGCGCCGTGACCGGCGTGAAGGGCAGCGACACGAATACCGCGACGGCGGCGATGCAGGACTGGATCGAGGCGCGGCTGGGTGCCCGCGTGCAGCTCGCACCCATGACCGGGGATGCCGGTGACCGGCGCTATCTCCGCGTCGCTCACGAGGCCGGTACGTGCGTGCTGATGGTCGCGGGCGAGGACTCGCCCCAGCTCGCGCGGTTCCTGGTGACCGGCCGGCTGCTGCGCGACGCTGGCCTGCATGCCCCGGCGGTGCTGGCGTCGGATGCCGGGCGTGGCTGGGCGCTGCTGGAGGATCTCGGCGGTCGGGACTATCTCGCCGGGCTCAACGCCGGCGAGGGCGAACGGTTGATGCCGGCGGCCATCGACGCCCTGGTGCGCTGGCAGGCCGCGCCGCTGCCCGACGGGCTGCCGCCCTATGACCGGGACCTGCTTGCCCGGGAGCTGTCGCTGTTCGTCGACTGGTACCTGGGCCGTCACCGGGGCATCCGTCTGGACGACGCCGAGCGCCGGGACTGGGAGGCGGTGTGCGAGCGGCTCATCGGGCGCGCACTGGCCCAGCCGCGGGTGGGGGTGCACCGGGACTTCATGGTCCGCAACCTCATGGACTGCGAGCGGCTGCCCGGCGTGATCGATCACCAGGACGCCGTCGTCGGTCCGCTGACCTACGATCTCGCGAGCCTGCTCCGCGACGCGTTCTGGGAGTGGCCGGAGGCGGACGAGACGCGCTGGATCGCGCTATACCGCGAGCGCGCCGCCGAATCCGGGCTGGCGTTGCCGGGGGAGGCGGCGTTCCGCCAGGACCTGGACTGGATGGCGGTGCAGCGTCATCTCAAGGTCCTGGGGGTCTTCGCCCGGCTGCACTATCGTGACGGCAAGTCCCGTTATCTCCCTGAGCTGCCGCGGTTCGCACGCTACGTGCGCCGCGAGGCCGCCGCGTGGCCGGAGCTGGCGCCGCTGCTCGAGCTCTTCGCGCGCTACCGCGTGGGAGAGGAGGGGGGGTGATGCACGCGATGATCCTGGCCGCCGGGCGCGGCGAGCGCATGCGCCCGCTGACGGACGACCGGCCCAAGCCCATGCTGTGCGCGGGTGGCCGGCCGCTGATCGACTGGCACCTCACGGCCCTGGCCCGGGCCGGTGTGACCCGCGTGGTGGTCAACGTCGCCTGGCAGGGCGCACGTCTGCGGGAGTACCTCGGCGACGGCGGTGCCTGGGGCCTCGAGGTGACGATCTCGGACGAGGGCGACAGCGCGCTGGAGACCGGCGGCGGGATCCGGCGGGCGCTGCCGCTGCTCGGCGAGGCCCCGTTCTGGGTGGTCAACGGCGACGTGTGGACGGACTTCGACCCGGCCATGCTGCCCCGGGAGCCGGCTGGCGACGGGCACATCGTGCTCGTGGACAACCCCGGCCACCATCCGGAGGGGGACTTCGGGCTCCGCGACGGGCGGGCGGTCGAGGCGCCGCCGCGGCTGACGTTCGCGGGCATCGGCACCTACCGGCCCGGGCTGTTCCGCGGGCACGACGACGGGGCCTTCCGGCTGGCGCCGCTGCTGCGCAACGCCTCGGCGGCGGGGCGGCTCGGGGCGACCCATCACCGTGGGGCGTGGTGGGATGTCGGCACGCCGGAGCGGCTTAAGGCGCTGGACGAGTGGCTGAGCCGGCGCCGCGGCGCCTGAGCGCGCCGCCATGCCGGCTCAGTGCTGGGTGTCGGAGGGCGGCGGCGCGCTGGGGTCGGCGAGCAGCTGCTCGGCGTCCACCGGGTCGAAGTGGTAGGCCGCGTTGCAGAAGTCGCAGTGGACCTCCACCCCGCCCTGCTCGGCGACGATGGAGCGCACCTCCTCCGGGCCCAGCGAGGCGATCATGGCGCCGACGTTCTCCCGCGAGCAGCGGCACTGGAAGCGTAGCGGCATGGGGTCGAACAGCCGGATGTCCTCCTCGTGGAACAGGCGCCGCAGGATCTGGGAGACGTCCAGGTAGAGCAGCTCGCGGGCGGTAATCGTCTCCGCGAGGTGGCCGCTGCGCGCCCATGCGTCGGTGTCCGTGTTGGCGTCCTCGCGTGCCGGGATGCGCTGCAGCAGCATACCGCCGGCGCGGCCCTCGGCCGCCGAGAGCCAGACCCGCGTGTCAAGCTGCTCGGACTCGCGGAAGTATTTCTCCAGGGCCGCCGCCAGGCTTCCGGGGGCGAGATCGACGATGCCCTGGTAGCGCTGGGTGTCGTCGTCGGGCTCCAGGGTGATGGCCAGCGCGCCGTCACGGGCCTGTTCGTCCAGGGTGGCGTCCGGTACCTCGGCGTTGTAGCGTGCCATCGCCCGCATGCCGCCGTCACTGCTGGCCTGGACGACGAGCATGGTCAGCGGGCCGCTGGACTGGATCTGCATCACCAGCCGGCCGCGGAACTTGAGCGTCGCGGTGAGCAGCGCCGCCGCCGCCAGCGCCTCGCCGAGCAGGCGGTTCACCACCGGGGGATAGTCCGCCCGCCGGGTGAGCTCCCGGTAGACGCTGTCGAGCTGGACGAGCTCGCCGCGAACGTCGGCGTTCTCGAAGAGAAAGCGGTAGAGGCGGTCACTCATGAGGCTCGGTCCCGTCGCGGCTGTACCGTTCGAGATGGGGGCGTGGCGGGGGTGTTCAAGCATGGGCCGGGGACGCGGCGCGCCCCCGGCGGCGGCCGGGTGATCAGCCGTCGAGCTTGCGGCGCAGGATCTCGTTGACCTGCTGCGGGTTCGCCTTGCCCCCGGACGCCTTCATCACCTGGCCGACGAAGAAGCCGAGGAGCTTGGTCTTGCCGGCACGGTACTGCTCGAGCTGGGTGGGGTTGGCGGCGATGGCCTCGTCCACCATGGCCTCGATGGCGCCGGTGTCGGTGACCTGCTTCAGCCCCTTCGACTCGATCACCGTGTCGGCGTCGCCCTCGCCGTTCCACATGGCCTCGAAGACGTCCTTGGCGATCTTGCCGGAGATGGTCTCGTCGTTGATCCGGCACAGCAGCCCGCCGAGGTCGGCGGCGCTCACCGGTGAGTCGGTGATGTCCAGGCCGGCCTTGTTCAGCGCCCCGGAGAGCTCGCCCATGACCCAGTTGGCGGCGAGCTTGGCCTCGCCGTCCGCCGCGGTCACGGTGGCCTCGTAGTAGTCGGCGAGCTCGCGGCTGGCGGTGAGCACGCCGGCGTCGTAGGCGGGCAGGCCGTAGTCGGCCTCGAAGCGCGCCTTCTTGGCGTCCGGCAGCTCCGGGAGCTCGCCGCGGATCTCCTCGATCAGCGACCGGGTCACCTCCAGCGGCAGGAGGTCCGGGTCCGGGAAGTAGCGATAGTCGTTCGCCTCTTCCTTGGTGCGCATCGAGCGGGTCTCGTTCTTGTCGGCGTCGTACAGGCGCGTCTCCTGCACGACCTCGCCGCCGTCCTCGATGAGCTCGATCTGGCGCTCGATCTCGTGGTTGATGGCGCGCTCGACGAAGCGGAACGAGTTGAGGTTCTTGAGCTCGGCACGGGTGCCGAAGCCCGATTCGCCCTTCGGGCGCACCGAGACGTTGGCGTCGCAGCGGAAGCTCCCCTCCTGCATGTTGCCGTCGCAGATGCCGAGGTAGCGCACCAGCGAGTGGAGCTTCTTCATGTAGGCGACCGCTTCCTTCGCCGAGCGCAGGTCCGGCTCGGAGACGATCTCCAGCAGCGGCGTGCCGGCGCGGTTGAGGTCGATGCCGGTCATCGCCTCGAAGCCCTCGTGCAGGCTCTTGCCGGCGTCCTCCTCCAGGTGCGCGCGGGTGACGCCGATGCGCTTGGTGGTGCCGTCCTCGAGGTCGATGTCCAGGTGGCCGGTGCCGACCACGGGCAGCTCGTACTGCGAGATCTGGTAGCCCTTGGGCAGGTCGGGGTAGAAGTAGTTCTTGCGCGCGAACACGGAGCGTCCGGCGACCTCCGCATCCAGGGCGAGCCCGAGGCGCACGGCGAAGCGCACCGCCTGCTCGTTGAGCACGGGCAGCACGCCGGGCAGCCCCAGATCCACCGCGCAGGCCTGGGTGTTGGGCTCGGCACCGTAGGCGGTGGACGCCCCGGAGAAGATCTTCGTCCGGGTGGCGAGCTGGGCGTGAATCTCGAGTCCGATGACCGGTTCCCACTCCATGACGGGTTCCCGCTAGTCGTAAGTAGTCGATCGTGGCGGCGCCGGGGCGCCGCCGCCAGTTCGTCGCGCGTCAGGCGAAATCGCCGGGGGCGCGGGTGTGCCAGTCGGTGGCCTGCTGGAAGCGGTGGCCGACGTTGAGCAGCCGCGCCTCGTCGAAGTAGTTGCCGATGAGCTGCATGCCCACCGGGCGGCCGTTGGCGAAGCCGGCGGGCACCGACAGCCCGGGCAGGCCGGCGAGGTTCACCGCCAGGGTGTAGATGTCGGAGAGATACATCTGTACCGGGTCGTCGGCCTTCTCGCCGATGTCGAACGCCGGGGTCGGCGCCACCGGGCCGAGGATCACGTCCACGTCCTCGAACGCGCGGGTGAAGTCGTCGCGGATCATGCGCCGGACCTGCTGCGCCTTGAGGTAGTAGGCATCGTAGTAGCCCGCCGACAGGGCGTAGGTGCCGACCATGATGCGGCGCTTGACCTCGTCGCCGAAACCCTCGCCGCGGCTGCGGGTGTAGAGGTCCTCGAGCCCGCGTGGGTCCTCGCAGCGGTAGCCGAAGCGCACGCCGTCGAAGCGCGAGAGATTGGAGGAGGCCTCCGCCGGGGCGATGACGTAGTACACCGGCACCGCGAGGTGGGTGTTGGGCAGTGAAACCTCGGTGATCTCGGCGCCCTCGGCACGGAGCGCGGCGACCGCCTCGTCGATGGCGGCGCGCACGCCCGCGTCGAGGCCCTCGCCGAAGTATTCCGCCGGCAGGCCGATGCGCAGGCCGCGGATGTCGTCGCCGAGGGTGGCGCGGTAGTCGGGGACCTCGCGCTGCACGCTGGTGGAGTCGCGGTGATCGAAGCCGGCCATGGCGCCGAGCAGCACGGCCAGGTCCTCGGCGGAGCGGGCCATGGGGCCGCCCTGGTCGAGGCTGGAGGCGAAGGCGACCATGCCGTAGCGCGAGACCCGGCCGTAGGTGGGCTTGAGCCCGCTGATGCCGCACATGGACGCCGGCTGGCGGATGGAGCCGCCGGTGTCCGTGCCGGTGGCCGCCGGGGTCAGCCGTGCGGCCACCGCGGCGGCGGAGCCGCCGGACGAGCCGCCGGGCACCGCGGCGGTGTCCCAGGGGTTGCTCACCGGGCCGTAGAAGCTGGTTTCGTTGGACGAGCCCATGGCGAACTCGTCCATGTTGGTCTTGCCGAGCATCACCGCGCCGGCCTCGTCGAGGCGCTCGACCACGTGGGCGTCGTAGGGCGCGATGAAGTTGTCGAGCATCCGGCTGCCGCAGCTCGTGCGCACACCGTCGGTGCAGAAGATGTCCTTGTGCGCGATGGGCACGCCGGTCAGCGGCCCGGCCTCGCCGCGGGCGCGGCGTGCGTCCGCGGCCTCCGCCCGGGCCAGCGCGGCCTCCTCGGTGACGCTGATGAAGCTGTTCAGCGTGCCGTCGTGCCGGCGGATGCGCTCCAGATAGTGCCCCGTGAGCTCGCGGCTGGTGAAGTCGCCGCGCTCGAGGCCGGCGGCGAGCTCGGTAATGCTGTATTCGTGCATGACGGTTCGGACCCTGTGGTTGCGAGGCTCACTCGATGACGCGGGGCACCAGGTACAGGCCCGCCTCGGTGGCGGGGGCGATGGCCTGGAAGCGCTCGCGCTGGTCGGTCTCGCTGACTTCGTCCGGACGCAGCCGCTGGCCCATCTCCAGCGGGTGGGCGAGCGGCTCGACGTCCCCGGTGTCCACGCCGGAGAGCTGCTCGACGAAGTCGATGATCTCGCTGAGGTTGCGCGCGTAGTCGGGCACGGCGCTCTCGTCGATACCCAGGCGCGCCAGATGCGCGATATGCGCCACGGCTGAGGCATCCAGGGACATGCGTGTTCTCCGAACAGGGTTGGGTTGCTACGGGCCTTGCGCGCCCGCCGGGCGAAAGCGGGAAACTAGCATACAACGCCGGGGGTGTTAATCGCGCGGGGGGCGTCCCGGCGCGCCCGTCACGGGCGGAGCAGCGCGGATCCGGCCGCCGCCGCGGGGCGTTCGAGGGCGGCCAGGACCGCACGGTCGCGCCCGTAGATGTCGGGCTTGAACGCGAGGGTGCCGTCACCGGCGATGTTGACCGTCCAGTAGTGCACGATGACCGGGACCGGCTCGGGCAGGTCGACACTGAGCGTGACGCCGGTGGCGACGGTTTCGCTGATGGCGGTGGCGTCCCACCGTTGCGGATCGTCGAGGAGCAGGCGGGCCAGCTCCAGTGGGTGCTCGACGCGGATGCAGCCATGGCTGAACGCGCGCCGGGGGCGGTTGAACAGCGCCCGGGCCGGGGTGTCGTGGAGATAGACCGCGTAGGGGTTGGGGAAGCGGAATACCACCCGCCCCAGGGCGTTGTCCGCTCCCGCCTTCTGGCGCAGCACCACTGCGGGCGGATCGCTCCAGTCGATCGCCGCCGGGTCCAGCGCCCGACCCTCCGGGGTGAGGACCTGCAGGTGCTCGCGGGCGAGGTAGCCGGGGTCCCGACGGATGCGGGGCAGCAGCTCACGCCAGGTGATCGACGCGGGCACCGTCCAGGTCGGGTTGAGCGTCAGATGCGTGATCTCAGAGCGCAGCGTCGGCGTGCGCCGGTAGGGCGTGCCGACGACGATACGCGTGTGCCACGGCTTATGATCCGGGCGGTAGTAGGTGAGCCGGTAGCCGGCGATGTCCACCAGCACGAACGAGCGCGGCAGGCCGTGGAGCAGCCAGCGTGCGCGCTCCAGGTTTACCCGGATCTGGTCGATGCGGGCGTCCACGCTGACGTTGAGCGCCGTCCGCGTGGCGGCGCCGACGACACCGTCCACCTCCAGGTAATGATGGCGCTGGAAATGCCGCACCGCCCCGGCCAGGGCGTCGTCGTAGAGTGCCGGGGCCGCGCTGTCCCCCACTGGTGCGCCGGTGACCGCGAGTCGCCGGCGGAGCACGGCGACCGCCGGGGCCCGGTCCCCGGGGTGCAGCGCGGTGTCCAGCGGTGGCAGGGATGGCCAGCCGCCGGTGTCGCGGATCCGGCGATAGTGCGCGAGCGCCGTGCGCAGCCGGCGATAAGGGGCGTAGTCCGGCCGGGCCCGGGCAAAGGCGGTCTCGAAGTCCAGGGCGTCGACGTCGTCGGAGAGAGCGGCCACGTCGGGCGAGAAGGGCGGGAGGGGGACGTCCCAGTCCGCCTCCAGCGAGGCGGGGTCGACCTTGCCGCGGTCCAGGTGACGGAGCGCAGTGAGCAGCAGCCGGGTGACGGCGATATCGAAGCGCGCGCGTTCGTCTACCGGCCCCTCCCCGGCGTAGGCCTGGTGGTGGGCCGCGACGAGCCGGTCAGCGGCGTAATCCGCAGGCCTCAGGCCGTCGTCAGCGAGGGTGTCGAGTGCGGCCGTGAATGCGGTTACGGCCTCGGGCCGTCGCCAGGCCGGGCGAAAGTCCCGGACTGCATAGAACGCCTCGATTCTGGGCGCCAGGTCGCCGGAGAGCGGTGGAGACGGGTCGTCCAGCAGTGTCTCTAGCCGATCGCCGAGCGGATCCCCGACCGCGTCCGCCAGGGCGGCATGGCTACCGGTCACGAGCCCGGCGAGCAGTACGATGGTTGCGGTGATCCGGCCTGTGCGCACGGTCAACTTCCCCCTCCGGATCCGCCTGCGGTTGTGACCGTCGCCCGTTTCGCGATAATGGAGCCCTTGGCGGCGATCTGCGGACGGTTCGTTCCAGCAGCGTAGCCGCTCGTGCTGTCACGGAGGAAGACCGAGACGTGCCCTTTCTTCAGAGAATGCTTCCGCTCCGGCGGTATCGCCTCGCCGGGGTCGCGCTGGCTGTGCTGATGCTCGCCGGCACCGTCCAGGCCGCTCCCCTGGCTGACACCCTCGAGCAGCTCGCCCCCGGGGCCGATCCCCGGGCCCTGTCGCTGGCCGCCGAGGCCATGAGCTGTGCCGTTCAGCGCGGCCAGCCCGCGGCCGGCCGTCTCGCGGTGATCGACTACTCCCTCCCGTCGACGAAACGGCGGCTGTGGGTGTTCGACCTCGACGCCCGCCGGCTGCTGTTTCGCGAGTGGGTCGCCCACGGGCAGGCCACCGGCGGCAATCGCGCCGAGCACTTCTCCAACGTGCCCGAGAGCCACGCCTCCAGTCTCGGGCTGTACCGCACCCTCAACAGCTATCACGGCCGCAACGGCTACTCGCTGCGCCTGAAGGGCCTGGAGCCCGGGGTCAACGACCACGCCTACAGCCGGGCCATTGTCGTTCACGGGGCGGACTACGCCACCCCGGCGTTCATCCGCCGGGTCGGACGACTGGGGCGCAGCTACGGCTGCCCGGCGGTGCGCCCGGCGGTGGCCGAGCCCCTGATCGACAGCATCAAGGGCGGGCAGTACCTGTTCGCGTACTACCCGCAGGCGAGCTGGATCCAGCACTCCCGTTATCTCGGCTGCGGCGGCGGGGAGTCGCCGGGGTTGGTGGCGGACGCCCACTGAGAGGCGGCCGGGGCGCGACGGCGTACCCGGCCGCCGCGCGGCCGGATATCAGAAGTTGAGGCCGAGCCACTCGCGGACCTGCTCGTGCATGTCGCCTTCGAACTGGGAGCGCGGCCCCTCGGCGGTGATCTCGCCGAGGGTCAGCACGTAGGTGTGGTCCGAGAGCTCGATGACCTTGCGGATGTTGTGGTCGACGAGCAGTATCGCCATGCCCTCGTCCGCGAACTGCCGTATCCAGCCGAACACCTCGCCGGCGATCTTGGGCGAGAGCCCGATGCTCGGCTCGTCGATGAGGCACAGCCGGGGCCGGAGCATGTGGGCCTTGGCGAACTCCACCATCTTCTGCTGGCCGCCGCTCAGCGAGCCGGCGTCCGCGCGGAGCTTGCCGTGGATCTCGGGGAAGCGCTCCAGGGTGCGCTCCAGGGCGTCGTCGCTGGACAGCCCCGCGCGGCGGGCGGCCCGCAGGGGCAGCCGGAGGTTGTCCTCGACGCTGAGGTGGGGGAAGAGGCTCGACTCCTGCGGGATCAGGCTGATGCCGCGCCGGAGCAGGCGGTGGGTGGCAATGCCCGTGATCTCCTCGCCGTCGAAGCGGACCCGGCCCCGGCGGGGGGTGAGGAAGCCGCAGGCGGTCTTCATGACGGTGGACTTGCCGGCGCCGTTGAGCCCGATCAGCCCCCGTATCGACCCGGGGGGCACCGTCACGGAGACACCGCGCAGGATGTCGATATCCGAGGTGTAGCCCGCCGTCACGTCCTCGATCTGCAACAGTGCCGTCATGCCGCTTCTCCGCCCAGGTAGGCCTCGATCACCGCCGGGTCGTTGAGGACGTCCTCCGTGTTACCGTCGGCGAGGATCGAGCCCGCGTTCATGCACACGCTGCGCTCGCACATCTCACGGACGACGGGCATGTCGTGACTCACCAGAAGGAACGTCTGTCCCAGGGCGTGGCGTTCCCGCACGAACCGGCCCATGATCTCGCGCATGCTCGGGTGGACGGCCGCGAAGGGCTCGTCGAGCAGGGCGATGCGCGGTGGCACCATGAAGCAGGTGCCGAACTCCAGGAGCTTGCGCTGCCCGCCCGAGAGCCGGCCGGCGTCGAGCGCGGCCACCGGTGACAGGGAGAGCTCGTCGAGCAGTGCGCGGGCCCGGGTCAGGGCGTCCCGCGCGTTCAGGCCCAGGCCGCGCCCGGCGACGAGCAGGTTGTCCAGCGTGCTGACCCGGTCGAAGACGCGGGTGAGCTGGAACATGCGCAGTATCCCTGCCCGGGCCCGCCGGTGGACCGGCAGCCGGGTGACCTCCCGCCCCTCCAGGGTCACCGTGCCGCCGTCCGGCGCCAGATGGCCGCTGAGCATGTTGAGCAGGGTAGTCTTGCCCGAGCCGTTGGGTCCGATCAGGCCCACCAGCTCCCCCGCCGCCACGTCGAAGTGCACCGAGTCCACCGCGTGCCGTCCGCCGAAGCGCTTTTCCAGTCCCTTTACCTTCAGAAACGTCATGCGTTCACCCCTCCCTCGCGCCGGTCTCCCGCCGCCCCGGGAGCCGGTCGGCGCCGAGCTGCAGCAGTCCCCAGATGCCGCCGCGGAAAAACCGGGCGAAGACGATGACGAGCAGCGCGAAGACGATCAGGTGGTAGTCGCCGACCTCGCGCAGCATCTCGCCCGCGGTGTAGACGAGCAGGGCGCCGACGATGGGGCCGATCATCGTGCCCATGCCGCCGATGACCACCATGCTTACCACCAGGCCGGTATTGAGGATCAGCCCCAGCTCGGGGCTGATCAGCCCGGCGAACGGTGCGTAGAGCGTGCCGGCGAGCCCGCAGATCGCCGAGCTGACCACGAAGGCCAGCGTCTTCCACCACACGATGGAGACCCCGCGGCTCGCCGCCGCGACCTCGTCGTCGCGCACCGCCTGGAGGAACAGCCCCATGCGCGAGCGCATCAGTGCGTAGAGCGCGATCTGCACCAGCACGACCACCGCGAGCATCAGGTAGTAGTAGGGCAGGCGCCCGTCGAAGACCGTGGGCACGTTCAGGCCCAGGTCGCCGCGGGTGACGGAATACGAGTTGCCGATCACCAGCCGCAGGATCTCCGCGAACGACAGCGTGGTCAGGGCCACGTAGGCCCCCTGCAGGGGCAGCACGATGCGTCCCAGCACCAGCCCGATGCCCGCAGCGGCGGCCACGCCCACCGGCACCCCCAGCCACGGCGATATCCCCCAGTGATGGCTGAGCAGGCCCACGCCGTAGGCCCCGACCATGGCGAACGCCGCCGGCGCGAGGTTCATCTGGCCGGTGTAGCCGGTCACCAGGTTCCAGCCCATGGCCTGCAGGGCGTAGTAGAGGCTGACGATGACCACGCCCTGCCAGTACACGCTGGTGAGGACCAGCGGCAGGGCCGCGACCAGTGCCAGGATGACGAGGGAGCCGTGGAATTCCGCGCGCAGGCGGCGCTCCGAGTTGCCCATCAGACGCTCCTGCCCTTTTCGCCGAACAGCCCCTGGGGGCGGAACATGAGAACCAGGATGAGGATGACCAGGCCGAAGGTGTCCCGGTAGCCGTAGGAGATGAACACGGCGCCAAAGCTCTCGGCGACGCCCAGGAACAGCCCGGCCACCACGGCGCCGGCGACCGAGCCCATCCCGCCGAGCACCACGACCACGTAGGACTTCACCGCGGTGAATACGCCGACGTCCGGGGAGGCGTTGATGATCGGCGCGAGCAGCCCCCCGGCGAACGCGGCCAGTCCCCCCGAGGCGGCGAACACGGCGGCACTCACCCGGCCGGGGTCGATCCCCGCGAGGGAGGCGCCGAGGCGGTTCTGGGCGACCGCCTGTACCTGCTTGCCGGCGACGGTGAAACGCATGAACGCGAACACGCCCGCGATCACCGCCACGCCGAGCCCGGTGGCCATCAGCCGGTGGCCGTCGGCGATCACCGGACCGAGGTGCACGCGTGCCGTGTCGATGAGCTCGGGGCCGCGGTAGGGGTAGGGGCCGATGACCTTGTCGACGAGGTTGATGAGCAGCAGCGACAGCCCGAAGGTGACGATGATCGCGTACTCGTCCTTCATCAGCCCCCAGCTGGAGTAGCCCGCGTAGAGCGGGCGCATCAGCGTCCGCTCCGTCACCCAGCCGAGGGCCGCGCCGACGAGCACCGCTGCCGGCAGGGTGAGCCACACGGGAACGCCGAGGGCGGTGCTGAGCAGGGTGTAGGTGTAGGCCCCGACCATGTAGAACTCCCCGTGGGCGAAATTCACCACCCGCAGGATCCCGAATATCAGGGTCAGCCCGATGGCCATCAGCGCGTAGAACACGCCGGTCATCAGGCCCGTGACCGTCAGATCGAGGTAAAGCATCAGCTCCATCCCCCCGTGTCGAATTCCCCGATCAGCGTCTCGACCTCCAGGGCGAGGTGCAGTAGCCGGGCGTCCTCGCCGCGCCGCCCCGCGAGCTGCAGGCCGATGGGCGCGCCGGAGTCGTCCGTGCCGCAGGGCAGAGTCACCGCGGGCATGCCGGTGAGGTTGAACGGTGCGGTACACCGGGTGGCGGCGGTGTGGACCGGCATGCTTCGGCCGGCCACCTCGACGGCGGTGGCGCCCACCGGTGGTGCCGGCACCGGCAGCGTGGGCGTAACAAGGGCATCGCACCGCTCCAGTGCCGCGTGCATGGCGATGTCCAGTTCGCCGCGCAGCCGTTGTGCGCGCTGGTAGTCGACCCCGGGAATGAACTGCCCGATCTCCAGGCGGACGCGGACATCCTCGCCGAGCCGTTCGGGGTGATGTTCAATGAGCCGCATGTGCTGCTGCGTCGCCTCCACGCAGAGTGTGGCGAACTGGGCGCCCGCGGCGTGGTCGAGCAATGGCAGCGGGCGCTCCACCACTGCGATGCCGCGGTTGTGAAGCAGCGAGAGGACCCGCTCCAGGCGCTCGCGCACGGCAGGGGCGAGCCGCTCGAAGAAGAAGTCCGCGGGCCGTACCAGCGTCCAGCCGCGGTGGTCGTCCGGCTCATCGGTGGGGACGGCCGGGCCCCCGGCCATGACGTCGAACATGGCCGCCGCGTCCGCCACGTTACGCGTGATCGGCCCGACGTGGTCGAGCGACCAGCCCAGTGGCAGAACGCCCTCGGTGGATACCGCGCCGTAGGTCGGCTTGAAGCCGACCACCCCGCAGCATGCGGCGGGGATACGGATGGAACCCGCGGTGTCGGTGCCCAGTGCGGTGTCGACGATGCCCGCGGCGACCGCTGCTGCGGAGCCGCCGCTGGAGCCCCCGGCGATGCGCGCCGGCGCGCGCGGATTGACCACGGTGCCGTAGTGGGGATTGACGCTGGTGATGCCGTAGGCCAGCTCGTGCATGTTCAGCGTGCCCACGATCAGTGCCCCTGCCTCGCGCAGCCGGGCGACACAGGGGGCGTCTTCGGCCGCAGGCTCGCTCGTCAGGGCGAGACTGCCGGCCGTACGGGGCATGTCGCGTACGCTGATGATGTCCTTGATGCCCACGAGCATGCCGCTCAGGGGGCCGCTGACGGGGGAGACCGGCGGTGGGCACAGGCCGATGAAGGCGTTGAGCTGGCGCTGTTCGCTCACCCGGGCGAGAGCGGTGTCGAACCGCTGAATCGCCGTGTGCGCCGGCGCGAGCGATGTGGCCGGTATGCCCGTGCGGGGCGTGCCGGCGGGCCTGCCGGGGTGGAAGGGAGGGGCGGAGGGATCCGGGGCGTTCGCCAGGGCGTCGAGCTCCGGCTGATTGACGTCGAAACGGGCCCCCCACAGCTCGTGGCGTTCCGGGTACGGGTAACCGCGCAGGGCGGCGAGGGCGGTCAGGTAGCGGTCACGTGCTTCGCTCGGGGTCATCGTGGTGTCCGGCAGGGTTGAAGGCGCTGCGCCATACCGGCGGGAGCGGGTCTGGCGCAGCGGGTGCGACACGATTCGCTCGGATCAGTCGCCCGGGCGGACCAGCAGGTCGGGGTCCAGCGACTGCCCGGCCTTCTGCACCAGCGGGGCCTCGCTGACCGGCTGACCCGTTTCCGTGAGCTGGTAGGTCACGAAGGGGACCTCCAGCCACTGCTGGAAGCTGTAGCCGGGCTCGTCGGAGAAGGTGATGGTGCCCCGAGTGCCGGTGTACTCGATGCCCTGGAGGGTCTCGATGACCGGGTCGGCGTCCGTCGTGCCGGCGCGGTTCATCGCCTCGGCGAGCAGGAACAGGCTGTCGGCCGCCTGGAAGATGAGCCGGTTCGGCTCCTTGCCGTAACGCTCGGTGTACGCCTCGCTGACCTTCTCGCCCAGCGGCGGCATCGACATGGCCGGATGATAGAGGCCGAACTCCAGCAGGGTACGGCCAGCCTCGCCGACGTTGTCCCAGAAGTCCGGATAGTCCGCCAGGCCCGCGCCGTCGTATAGCCAGGTGGTCGCGCTCGGGGCGACGCCCTGCTCGTAGAGCTGGTTCATCAGGATGTAGGCGGCCGGCGGCAGGAGGATGTTCACGACCACGTCCGGCGGATTCGCCTTGAGCGGCAGCACGGCGGGCATGAAGTCCTTCGACTGGCGGTCCAGCGTCTCGTAGCGGAAATCGATGTCCGGTGCCTTCTCGGCGAGATACTTGCCCAGCAGCTCCGCCTGGCCGATGCCGTAGTCGGTGTTCTCGGCGAACGTCACCACCGAGTCGACGTCCATGTCCGCGAGCACGGAGGCCATGGCCTGGGAGACCCGGGTGTTGTAGTTGGCGGGGTTGAAGACCTGCCGGTAGCCCTTCTCGCGGATCGCGTCGGACCAGCCGTTGGTGTTGACGTAGGGGATGTTGTAGCGCTTGGCGACCTCGATCTCGGCAAGCACGTTCGAGCTCTGGTGCTCACCGGTGATCGCGACCACGCCGTCCCTGGTGATGAGCTTCTCGGCGGCGGAACGCCCCTTCTCGGGCAATCCCTGGCCGTCCTCCATCACCAGCTCGACCTTGCGGCCGAGGATGCCTCCCTGCTCATTGAGCATATCCCGGGCGATCTCCAGGCCGGCCTTCACCTGGGTTCCCTGAACCACGGATCCGGGCGGGGATTGAGAAAAGATGGCGCCAATCTTTACAGGCCCGCTGTCCTGCGCGGCGGCGGTGCCCGTCAGTGCGAGGGCGGCGCCCGCCAGCGCAGCGCCCATACCGAGGTGCTTGAATTTGAACATGATGGCCTCCAGAAGCCAGTTAACCGGTTGTGGTAGGACCGGTCCTGCCACACAAGTTAAAAGAAGCAGAGCGGGCTTGAAGCGTCAATAAAAATTACTGAAAATCCAGAAACTGGGTAGAAAAGTAACTTGTTGGTGCATAGTGGGCTGTTGTCGGGTGACTTTTGGTGCGTGCGCGTGCACCGCGGTGATGCCCCTGAGCGAAAAAGGTGCGTAGTCATGGCGACGGAAGGAAAACCGGTCACCCACACGACGGCCTGGCGTATCCAGCAGTACATCGTCAGCGAGGGGCTGGCCGCCGGGGACCGGATGCCCTCCCAGCGCGAGCTGGCGCATGAGCTCGGCGTCAGCCGGAACTCCCTTCGCGAGGCGTTTGCCACGCTCTCCTTCATGGGGGTGGTGGACGTCCAGCCCGGACGCGGGGTCTACGTCGGTGATACGACATTCCGGCACGGGACACTGTCGGCCGGGAGCGCACAGGGAGAACAGGGCGGGCAGGGCTTTTCCTACGTCGAGGTCTACCAGCTTCGTTTCGCCCTGGAGGCGCAGACGGCCCGCCTCGCCGCCAGGCGGGCCACGGCGGGGGACATTCGTGCGCTGCGGGAGGCAAACGCGCGACTGAACGCCTGCATGGAGACACGTCGGCTCAGCGATGCCGCGCAGCACGACTACGAGTTCCACATGGGCATCGCCGGTATCGCTGGCAACGCCATCATGCGGGACGTGCTGGCGCGCTACCAGCCGCTGGTACTGGAGAGCCAGACGCTGCCCCTGTACGCACTCGCTCGTCTGCCCGAGGCCGTGGCGGAGCACGAGATGCTCATCGATGCGATCGACAGCGGCGACCCCCTGCTCGCCGAGCACATGGTCCACCATCACCTGTTGCGCGCCGCGGACCGCACCGGCACGAAGTTCTCGACGAGCTGACTGACCCTTGAGATGGCGGTTAACCGGGCAGCGGCCATATGCCCTCTCCATCGCTACGCTATCGAGGACGCAGCGGCAACGGGGCCGGAACTGAGCGATGATGGGCGGTTGACGACGTCATCCGCTATCGGTTCTCCCGCCGAGCCCGTCGCTGCCGAGTGAGAGGCCGTTCGCACGGCAATTGTCGTGTCACATTCCGTCTCCACCATAAGCGGGACCGGAATGCAGGGACGGATTCACGTGGGCGAGAGTCAGCATACCCAGTCGACGCTTTGGGCCTTCGTCACGGCCTACCGGGCGGCCACGGGAGAGTCGCTTTCCTATCTCCGTCTGGTCCAGGATGGCGACTATCTCCGGCACGTCCTGCGCGAGGGACGGGACAGCGGTGATCCCGCGCTGCGCGATCTCGCGGGGCGTTTGGAGCGCTCTCTCCCGGAGGACGGCGAGGCCCCGCCCGGCGGTGCGTCTTTTCCGCCTTCCGCTGACAGCGGGGCCGGGGGCAGGCGTGGGCCGGTCGAGGAATACGCCGAGGCCGTGGCGGCGGCGCTGGCCCGCGCCGAGCTGCTCTCGCTGGATGACCGCGAGGGGCTGGACCGCCTCGCGCGCCGCGGCCACCTGGACGCCGATACCACCAGCGCGATCGAACGCGATACCCGCGGGCGAGCCGGGGTCGCACCGCTGAACTGGCGTGACGAGCTGTACGCCAACGTCTGCCGGCTGCAGGCCGATGGCGAGCTCGATGAGAGGGGCCGGCTGCGCGTTTACGCCACCTACATCCGGCGCGGCCGGCTTTCCGTGGCCCATGCCGAGGCCGTGATGGCTGAGCTGGCGCCGCCGGAGGGCGAGGGCGGCACGGTGGATGAGCGCGGCGGCCGTCGCGGGCAGTGGGGTATCGTCGCCGGGGTGTTGCTCGCCGGTCTCGTCGTGGCCGGTGCCGTCGCGGCGGTGGCCGGGCTTTCCGGCGCCGGCAACGGCGGTGCGGTCCGCCTGGATGAGCCGATCACCGCGGACACGACCTGGAGCACCGGTACGACCTACCGGCTGATGGATACCGTCTTCGTGGAGGACGGCGCCACCCTGACCATCGAGCCGGGCACCACGATAGAGGGCGCGTTCGGTGCCGCGCTGGTGATTACCCGCGGGGCGGACATCCAGGCCAGCGGCCGCCCCGACCGGCCCATCGTCTTCACGAGCGCGCAGCCGCCGGGCGAACGCCGTTCCGGCGACTGGGGCGGTGTGGTCCTGCTCGGGGGCGCGCCGGTGAACGTCGACGGCGCCCACGTGGAGGGCATCCCGGCCGATGATCCCCGTGGGGCCTTCGGCGGGGACGACCCGGCGCACTCCTGCGGGGTCATGGAGTACGTGCGCATCGAGTTCGCCGGTCACGAGGTCTTCGCCAACAACGAGCTCAACGGCCTGACCGTCGGCGGCTGCGGCCGGAACACCATCCTCCGCCACCTCCAGATCCACCGCGGGCTGGACGACGGCATCGAGTTCTTCGGCGGGACGACGGATCTCGCCCAGACCCTCATCACCGGGCCCGGCGACGACGGCATTGACTGGGACATGGGCTGGCAGGGCCGGGTCCAGAACGTCATCGTGCAGCAGTATCCCGGAAGGGGCGATAACGGGATCGAGGCGGACAACCTCAAGGGCTCGCCGGATGCGCGGCCGCGCTCCGGGCCGACGCTCTACAACGTCACCCTGCTCGGCCCCGGGCAGGCGCAGGGCCGCCAGCGGGGCATGACCCTGCGCCGCGGTACCGGTGCCCACTTCCACAACCTGCTCGTGGCCGGGTTCCCGCTGGAGGCCGTCGACGTCCAGGGCGGGACGAGCGCCTCGCTGGCGGGTTCCGGCGACCTGAGCTTCGACCACACCATGATCGCCATGCCCGTCGCGGCCGCCTTCCAGCCGGAGACCGGCGAGGCCGACGACGACGGCGGCTTCGTCGAGCGGGATTTCCTCGAAACCGCGCCGGCCACCACGCTGGGCGCGGAGCCGCGTCTGTCGCCCCGGGCGTTCAGCGTGACCGCCCCGCGGTATGCCCCGCTCGGCACCAGCCCGGCTGCCGGTGCCGGCGTGGCACCGCCGCAGTCGGAGTTCTGGGACGAGTCCACCACCTACATCGGCGCGGTGGCACCGGGGGACGGCGCGGACTGGACCGCAGGCTGGACCGCCTTCCCGGAGAACTAGAAGGTCCGGTCTCCCCGCGCGAGGTCGCCGAAGCGGGCCTGCAGCAGTGTCAGCGCGGCGATGCCGGCGGTCTCGGCGCGCAGGATGCGGGGGCCGAGCGCGAGGCGTGCGAAGCCTTGTCCGGCGGCCTCTTCCACCTCACCGTTACTGAGTCCGCCCTCGGGCCCCACGAGCAGGGCGATGCCGCCATCCGGGGCCGGCAGGTCGGAAATGCTCGTGCCGCCGTCGGGGTCGAGCACAACGCCGGAATGGTCCGCCGTCATCGACCAGGCGGTTTCCAGGGTGCAGGGGGTGTCGATCCGGGGGATACGGTTGCGGCCGCACTGTTCGCAGGCGCTGATCGCGACCCGTTCCCAGTGGGCGCGGCGGCGCGCGGCGCGCTCGTCGCCGAGGCGGACCGTCGAGCGTGCGGTGATGACCGGGATCATGCGCGTCATGCCCAGCTCCACGCCCTTCTGCACCGCGAAGTCCATGCGGTCCCCCTTGGCGACGCCCTGCAGAAGCAGGAACGGGCGCGGCGGCTCGCTCTCGCGCAGGCGGTGCTCCGTCAGGGTCAGCCGTGCATCGCGCCGCTCCAGGGTGTCGACACGGGCGGCGTATTCGCCGCCTTTGCCGTCGAACACCGTCAGGGCGTCGCCGGCACGCAGCCGGCGGGCGCGGAGGTGGCGCACCGTCTCGTCGGGCGCGTTGATGGTGGTGCCGGCGCTCAGGGGGCCAGGGAGGTGGATTCGGGTCTCGCTGCGCGACATGGTCTCGGATCGCCGGTGTGGTGAACGGGGCCGGATGACTCGCGACGATGGTACCGCCGGCCCCGCCGGGGTCAACGCCCCGGGTGGCGGCCGAGTCGGCGGTAAAGGGTGCTCCGGCTGATCCCGAGGCTGCGGGCCGCGGCGGCGACGTTGCCGTCGTGGGCCTGCACGGCGGCGCGCATCATCGACTCGTCGCGGGCGCGCAGGCCGGACGAGACGGTGTCCTCCCCGGTCGACGGTGTCGCGAGGTCGTCCGGGAGGTCGTACCGGCGCAGAGGCCTTCCGGGCTCCACCAGGGCCGCCGCGGTGCGCAGGACGTTGTGCAGCTCGCGCAGGTTGCCCGGCCAGTGATGTTCGCGCAGCGCCTGCATGAACCCCGGCTCCGGTTCCGTGGCTACATTCTCCGTGGTCAGCATGTGCCGGATCAGTGCCTCGAGGTCGGCGCGCTCGCGCAGCGGCGGCAGGCGCACACGCAGGCCGTTGAGGCGGTAGTAGAGGTCCGCGCGGAATGTACCTTCGGCCACGCACTGTGCGAGGTCCCGGTTCGTGGCCGCGATCAGGGCGAAATCCACGGATTCCTCGTGGCCGCCGCCCACCGGCACCACCCGCTGCTCCTGGAGCACGCGGAGAAGGCGGGTCTGCAGGGCCTGTGGCATCTCGCCGATCTCGTCGAGGAACAGGGTCCCACCGTCCGCCTCGTGCACCCGGCCCCGGGCGCCCTCGCGACGGGCGCCGGTGAATGCCCCGGGCGCATACCCGAAGAGCTCCGACTCGATCAGCCCATCGGGTATCGCGGCGCAGTTGACCACCACCAGAGGTCCACCCGCCCTTGGACCCTGATGATGGATACGGTGGGCGAGGTACTCCTTGCCCGTCCCGGTCTCGCCCTCGACGAGCACCGGAATGCCCCGGGCGTGAACCCGCAGGGCACGCGCCTCGCAGGCGGCGACGGCGTCGTCGCCGTGATGCAGCGCGGGCGTGTCTGCCACGGTTGCCGCACCCGGCACCATGGTCCGGCCCGGCTGGTCGCGCTCGCCGCGGACACTCACGCGCGCGTGGACCTGCAGCCCGGAGCGGGTGGTCAGCAGTGTCGTGCCGTGGCTCGCCCGGGCCACCGCGTTGCCCAGCTCCGCGTCGAAAAGGCCATTGAACCCGCCGGCCGCGGTGCCGAGGTGGCCGAGGGCGCTGGCGTTGGCCGCGAGCAGGGCGCCGTCGGGGCCGAACGCGGCGATCCCCTCGCCGAGGGTCCCGAGGAACTCCCGCCGCGGGTGGAAGTGCACGTACACGGCGTCGTCGAACTCGGTCTCGAGCAGGCGGTTCTCCACCATGAGCGCTGCCATGCGCACCAGCCCGAGGGCATGGAGCTGGCGTGTCGGCTGATCACCGGAGACGTCGAACAGCCCGATGGTGCGTCCGTCCGGCGCACGTATCGGCGCGGCCGCGCAGGTCAGGAAGCTGTTGCAGTCCAGGAAGTGTTCCGGGCCATGGACGGATACCGCCCTGGCCTCGGCGAGGGCGGTCCCGATGGCGTTGGTGCCCCTCTCCGATTCCAGCCAGCAGGCGCCCGGGCTGAGCGCCACGCGTTGTGCCCGGCGGTCGAAGCCGGGGTCGCCGTAGCGGTGGAGCAGCACGCCCTCCGCGTCGGCGAGGATCACGGCGCTGTTGGTCCGGGCGATCTGCCGGTGGATGGTCTCGAGCTCGGGGAGGGCCGCCTCTATGAGCCGGCGGTTGCCCGCGTGCCGCTCGCGCAGCTCGCTCTCCGAGTAGCACGCCCCCGGCGGGCGGGCGTCGGTCACCAGGCCGTCGAGACGGCACCGGTGCCAGGACCGGGTCACCGTCTCCGCCAGTACCGGTGCGGCGCCGGCGTCGCCACCCTCGAAGAAACGCCGCCTTGCCTCGCGCAGCGAGGCGGAGTCGTTCGCGTGATCCGCCGTCATTGGCCTCTCTCCTCCGTCCGGGGTGTCGCATTCTGCAACGGGTGTCCCGTGGCACCTGTCCCGCCCGCGACACCCGTGGAGCACCCTCCGCCCATGAGCCTGCTACGCCAGCCCCCGCGGCGCAAGGCCCGGGCCGGGCGCCACCGGACTGGCACGTCCGTTGCTCTTCATGGCGGTGCCGCCCTGAGGACGGCCTTTCAACGACAACCAGGAGGAGAGCCGATGCTTTACGCCAAGCCCGGAACAGACGGTGCCCGCGTACACTTCCGAAGCCGTTACGAGAACTTCATAGGCGGAGAGTGGGTGCCGCCCGTCGAAGGGGCCTACTTCGAGAACCCCACCCCCGTGACCGGCGAGGTCTTCTGCGAGGTGGCGCGCTCCGGTCCGGCCGATGTCGAGCGCGCCCTGGATGCCGCTCACGCCGCGCGCCGGGGATGGGCCAACACCCCGGTGGCCGAGCGGGCGCTGGTGCTCAACCGCATCGCCGATCGTATGGAGGAGAACCTCGAGACGCTGGCGGTCGCCGAGACCTGGGATAACGGCAAGCCCGTGCGCGAGGCCCTGGCCGCCGACCTGCCCCTGGCGATCGACCACTTCCGCTACTTCGCCGGCGCCATCCGGGCCCAGGAGGGCGGGATCAGCGAGATCGACGGCAACACCGTCGCCTATCACTTCCACGAGCCCCTGGGCGTGGTCGGCCAGATCATCCCCTGGAACTTCCCGCTGCTGATGGCCATCTGGAAGCTTGCGCCGGCGCTGGCGGCGGGCAACTGTGTGGTCCTCAAGCCCGCCGAGCAGACGCCGGCGAGCATCCTGGTGCTCATGGAGCTGATCGCCGATCTGCTGCCGGCCGGCACGGTCAACGTGGTCAACGGCTTCGGCGTGGAGGCGGGCAAGCCGCTGGCGGCGAGCCCGCGCATCGCCAAGGCGGCGTTCACCGGCGAGACGACCACCGGCCGGCTGATCATGCAGTACGCCTCGGAGAACCTGATCCCGGTCACACTGGAGCTCGGCGGCAAGTCGCCCAACGTGTTCTTCGCCGACTGCTTCGCCGAGGACGACGCCTTCCGCGACAAGAGCCTCGAGGGCTTCGCCATGTTCGCCCTCAACCAGGGCGAGGTCTGCACCTGCCCGTCGCGGGCGCTGGTGCAGCGGCGTTTCTACGACGACTTCATGGAGGCCGCCCTGGAGCGCACCCGGGCCCTGCGCCTGGGCAACCCGCTGGACACGGACACCATGGTCGGCGCCCAGGCCTCCCGCGACCAGTACGAGAAGATCCTCGCGTACGTGGACCTGGGCCGCCAGGAGGGCGCGCGGGTGCTCGCCGGCGGCGGTCCGGCGGAGATGTCCGGCGATCTCGCCGGCGGCTTCTACGTGCAGCCCACCGTCTTCGAGGGCGACAACGCCATGCGCATCTTCCAGGAGGAGATCTTCGGGCCGGTGGTCTCGGTGACCGGCTTCGACGACAGGGACGACGCCCTGAAGATCGCCAACGACACCCTCTACGGCCTGGGCGCCGGCGTGTGGACCCGCGCGATGAACACCGCCTACGCCATGGGCCGCGGCATCGAGGCCGGCCGGGTGTGGACCAACTGTTACCACCTCTATCCCGCCCACGCCGCGTTCGGCGGCTACAAGCAGTCCGGCATCGGGCGGGAGAACCACCGGATGATGCTCGATCACTACCAGCAGACCAAGAACCTGCTGGTCAGCTACGACCCCGCCCCGATGGGACTGTTCTGAACGGCGGGTAGCCACACGGAGGAGGAGAAGCCATGAGTAAGACGATGAAGGCCGCGGTGGTCCGCGAATTCGGGAAGCCGCTGGAGATCGACGAGGTGCCGGTGCCCGAGCCCGGCCCCGGGGAGGTCCAGGTCCGCATCCAGGCCTCCGGGGTCTGCCATACGGACCTGCACGCCGCCGAGGGCGACTGGCCGGTCAAGCCGATCCTGCCGCTGATTCCGGGCCATGAGGGCGTGGGCTACGTCTCGGGGGTCGGCCGCGGTGTGACCCACCTGCGCGAGGGCGACCGTGTCGGCGTGCCCTGGCTCTACAACGCCTGCGGGCGTTGCGAGCACTGCATCGGCGGCTGGGAGACCCTGTGCGAATCCCAGCAGAACACCGGCTATTCGGTGCAGGGCGGCTACGGCGAGTACGTGATCGCGGACCCGGACTACGTCGGCGTGCTGCCGGACAAGGTCGGCTTTGCGGAGATCGCCCCCATCCTCTGTGCCGGCGTGACGGTCTACAAGGGCCTCAAGGTCACCGAGACGCGCCCCGGCGACTGGGTGGCCATCTCCGGCATCGGCGGGCTCGGCCACGTGGCGGTGCAGTACGCCCGGGCCATGGGGCTGCACGTGGCCGCCATCGACGTCTCCCCCGAGAAGCTCGCGCTCGCCGAGCGCCTGGGGGCGGAGCTGACCGTCAACGCCGCCGAGGAGGATCCCGGTGAGCGCATCCACTCGGCGGTGGGCGGGGCCCACGGCGCGCTGGTCACGGCGGTCTCGCCCAAGGCCTTCTCCCAGGTGCTGGGGGCGGTGCGCCGCGGCGGCACGGTGGCCCTCAACGGCCTGCCGCCGGGGGACTTCCCGCTGCCGATCTTCGACGTGGTCCTCAACGGCATCACCGTGCGTGGCTCCATCGTCGGCACCCGGCTGGACCTCCAGGAGGCCCTCCGGTTCGCCGGCGAGGGGGCGGTGAAGGCCACGGTCAGCACCGCGCCGCTGGAGGAGATCAACGCCGTGCTCGACCGCATGCGCGAGGGCCATATCGACGGGCGCGTGGTCCTGGACCTGGCATGAGCGGGACCGGCGAACAGGCCCCGGGGGTGTCGGTCACCCCCGGAGCCGCCGAGCTGATCGAGCGGTTGCGGACCCGTCACGGACCGCTGCTGTTCCACCAGTCCGGGGGCTGCTGCGACGGCAGCGCGCCCATGTGCTACCCCCGTGACGAGTTCCGCGTCGGCGAGCGTGACGTCCATCTCGGTGATGTCCACGGCGAGCCGTTCTACATCGGCGGGAGCCAGTACGAGTTGTGGTGCCACACCCACCTGGTGCTGGATGTCGTTCCGGGCCGCGGCAGTGGCTTCTCACTGGAGGCCCCGGAGGGCGTGCGCTTCATCGTGCGCTCGCAGGTCACCGGCGAGCCGGACCGGACGTAGATCTGTTGGAAGGGCCCCATCGGGGCCCTTTTTCAGAGGCACCGCACCTTGCCGGCAGTCTGTTTACGGTCGCAGGCCGTGTGCGGCATCCCGGGGTATGGCTGGATCCCGGGCGTTGTCGTACCGCCTCGGGCAGGTTGGCTGCTTCTGGCAGCCAACGTCCCGATGCCGACGTACCGGAGGGGGGAAGTCGGCTGCCCAGAGCGGCCGACCTACGGCTCCCTCAAGCACCGGTAGGTCGTGCGCCGAAGGCGTGCGACATAGACTTACGGAAGATGGGGTATCGTCCGGCACAGGTCAGGCGCGCGACGTCTCGGGCGGTGGCGGGGGATGTCGCACACGGCCTTTGGCCGTGCACGACCTACCGGCTTGCAGGCACACGGGTAAGACGGTATCTACCCGAGCTGTGCCACAAGTCCGTGTCGGTGCAACGCTACCCGTAAATCAGGTGCCCGGTTCAACCTGTAAAGGGGTCATCGGCTCCTACCGGAGGGGGCGCGTGCCTGACGCACCGAGCGGAGGCACCGGTCCGTGACCGGGCCGTCCCGTTACCTTGCGGTAGGCCTTTTGTAATCGCGTGCGCCGTAAACCTTAAAAGTTGAATAAAGGTTTACGGTCCGTGCACAATGGCCCGGCCCATCCATGAAGAAGAAGGCCGACTGCCATGTCCGTACCCGCCACCGGTGACATCCGTCACGACTGGTCCGCCGACGAGGTCCGGGCCCTGTTCGACGCACCGTTCACGGAGCTGCTGTTCGCCGCGCAGCAGGTGCACCGCCGGTACTTCGATCCCGCCCAGGTGGAGCTCGCCTCGCTGGTGTCCGTGAAGACCGGCGCCTGCCCGGAGGACTGCGCCTACTGCCCGCAGAGCGTGCGTTTCCAGACCGACGTCGAGCCCCATGCGCTGATGCCGGTGGCGTCGGTGCGCGAGGCGGCACGCCGCGCTCGCGAGGCCGGCGTGGCGCGGCTGTGCCTGGGCGCGGCCTGGCGCGGGCCGAAGGCCCGGGACATGCCGCGGCTGCGCGAGATGATCGCCGCGGTGCGCGAGCAGGGCCTGGAGGTGTGCCTCTCGGCGGGGCTGCTCAGCGACGGGCAGGCCCGCGAGCTCGCCGATGCCGGGCTGGACTACTACAACCACAACCTCGACACCTCCCCCGAATACTACCCGGAGATCATCACCACCCGCCGCTACGACGAGCGTCTCAGCACCCTGGCGCACGTCCGCGATGCCGGGCTGCGGGTATGCTGCGGTGGGATCGTCGGCCTGGGTGAGGGCGAGACGGACCGCGCGGAGCTGCTGCGCACCCTCGCGAACCTGCCTGCCCACCCGGAGAGCGTGCCCATCAACCAGCTCATCCCGGTGCCGGGTACGCCCATGGCGGAGGCCGGGCCCCCGGACGAGCTGGCCATCGTGCGCACCATCGCCGTGGCGCGCATCCTCATGCCGCGGGCCCGGGTGCGGCTGTCGGCGGGGCGGACGCAGATGAGTGACGCCGTGCAGGCGCTGTGCGTGCTCGCCGGGGCGAACTCGCTGTTCTTCGGTGACGTCCTGCTCACCGCGGAGAACCCGGACGAGACCGCGGACCGCGCCCTGCTGGCCCGGCTGGGGCTGGAGGTGGAGGCTCCGCAGCGCGAACCGGCCCTGGCCGGCGGGGAGGGTTGAGCGATGGCGTACCTGGTGTTCGTGACCGTCGTCTGGGCCTTCTCCTTCTCGCTGATCGGGGTCTATCTCGCCGGCCAGGTGGACAGCTACTTCGCGGTGCTCGTGCGCATCGGTCTGGCAACGCTGGTGTTTGCGCCGATGCTGCGCCCGGGGCGGCTGCCGGGGCGGCTCGTCCTTGCGCTGATGGGCGTCGGGGCGGTGCAGCTCGGGGCCATGTACGTGTTCTTCTACCAGTCGTTCCTGCTGCTCAGCGTCCCCGAGGTGCTGCTGTTCACCATCTTCACGCCGCTGTACATCTCGCTGCTCGATGACGCCCTCAAGGGCCGGGTCAATCCCGGTGCGCTGGCCGGTGCGGCGCTCGCCGTGGCGGGTGCCGCGGTGATCCGCTACCAGGGCGTGTCGAGCGATATCTGGGCGGGCTTCCTGGTGGTCCAGGGCGCGAACCTGTGCTTCGCCGCCGGCCAGATCACCTACCGCCGCATCGCCGGCGAGGTCGAGGCCGCCGTCCCGCAGCTCCAGGCGTTCGGGTGGTTCTACGTGGGCGCGCTGTGCGTGGGCGTGCCGGCGTTCCTGATCTTCGGCGATGCCTCGTCGCTGCCGACGACCCCGGTGCAGTGGGGCGTGCTCCTGTGGCTGGGGCTGGTGGCCTCGGGGCTGGGGTATTTCCTCTGGAACAAGGGCGCGGCGCTCACCGACGCGGGCAGCCTCGCGGTGATGAACAACGCCCTGATCCCGGCGGGTCTGCTCGTGAATGTGCTCATCTGGAACCGCGATGCGGACCTCGGGCGTCTGGCCCTGGGCGGGGCGCTGATGGGGCTCGCGCTGTGGGTGAATCACCTGCTGCGACCGCGCGGCGCGACCGCCGCCGCGGTGCCCGCCGCCGGCGAGTAGGCGCGTCAAGGCAGCGCCGCCGCCACCGCCGGTGGCAACGGCACGTCACAGGCGGTCTCCGCGGCGACCTCGCCGACGATCACCAGCGCCGGGCGCTCGTCGCGCACGGGCGGCAGGCCGTCGGCGAGGGTCGTGCGATACACCGACTGGTCGGCGCGGGTGCCGCCGTGGATTACCGCCACCGGCAGCCCCCGTCCCAGCCCGGCGTCGAGCAGCGCCCGGCGCAGACGCGGCCACTGGCGGGTGGCCATGTAGCAGACCAGGGTGCGTCCCGGTCCGGCCAGTGCCCGCCAGTCCTGGGCCGGCAGGTCGCCGTCGCGGCCGTGGCCGGTGATGAACGTGACCGCCGACGCCCGTCCCCGCTGGGTCAGCGGGATGCCCGTCGCCGCGGCGCAGCCCAGGGCGGCGGTCACGCCCGGCACCACCTCGCAGGGCACCCCAGCGGCCCGGCACGCCGCCAGCTCCTCGCCGCCGCGGCCGAACACGAACGGATCGCCGCCCTTGAGGCGCACCACGTGGCGCCCGGCCCGGGCGTGCTCGACGAGCAGTGCGCAGATCGCCGGCTGCGCCAGGGTGTGGCGGGCGCAGCGTTTGCCGGCGTCGATCACCCGGGCATGTTCCGGGGCCATCGCCAGGATGCGGTGGTCGATGAGGCGGTCGTGGACGATCACGTCGGCGGCGGCAAGGGTCCGGGCCGCACGGATCGTGAGCAGGTCCGGGTCGCCGGGTCCGCAGCCCACCAGTGAGACGCAGCCGCCCTCCGGGACGGGTCGATACGGGGTCATGGTCGCCTCCATCAGCCGGTCACCGCAGAGGGCCGGCCGGCGAGCACGGCGAAGCGCGCGGTGCCGTCCAGGGGACCGGCCTCGAACAGGTTGGTCAGCCAGTAGCGCTCGGGCAGCCCCTCCTCGTCGGGGGTCGCGTAGACGCAGGCGTGCAGGCTGCCGTCGCTGCCGATCAGCGCCGCGCGGTAACGCCCGGCGCGGGGATCGGCGTATTCCAGCCAGTCACCGTCGGTGCCGTCGTCGAGCAGTGTCCGCGCCCAGGCATGCCAGTCCGCCGGGACCTCGCCGTGGGCGAGCTCGTAGCGCTCGTGTCCCCGGCCGGGCACGCGGGTCCAGCAGTCCAGGGCGGTGACGTCCAAGCGCCCGCGGGCGACGGCGACGCCCTGCCAGGCCGTGGCCAGGGCGGTGACGCGCACCGGTGTGTGCTTGAACTCCGGTTCCCCGGAGCGGGGACACACCGCCGGGTTGACCAGGGCCCCGGCGCGGCCGCCGCTGGCGAACTGCTCGCTCCAGTGCATGGGCAGAAACACGGCCCCCGGTGCCTGCTCCGGGGTGATCTCCACGCGCACCACGGTGGTGCCCCAGGCGCTCTCCACCCGGGCCAGACCGCCGGTGGCGAGGCCGAGCGCGGCCGCGTCGGCGGGACTCACCGCCAGCCGCGGTTCCGGCGTGTGGCCACACAGGCGGGGTGCACGGGCGGAGCGGGTGAGGGTGTGCCAGTGATCGCGCACCCGCCCGGAGTTGAGGCTTAGCGGGTAGTCGGCGTCCGTCGCGTGGGCCGGCGCCCGGGGCTCGACGGCCTGCAGGCGGGCCCGGCCGTCGGCGGTGGGGAAGCCCCCGTCGGCGAACAGGCGCGGGTGTTCGGCACCGCCGGCGGCGGGCAGCGGCCACTGTCGGGGGGCGAGGGCGTCGTAGCCGGCACGGTCCAGGCCGGCGAGGCCGCCGATGTCGAACGCACGCGGCGCGCCGTCGAGGGCGGAGAGCCGCGCATGCTCGTCGAAGATCTCGTGGGGGCCCGCGTAGTCGAAGCCGGTGTAGCCCATGCGCCGGGCGACCGCGGCGATCATCCACCAGTCCGGCCGTGCCTCGCCCGGGGCGTCGCGGAAGGGGCGCTGGCGGGAGATGCGGCGCTCGGAGTTGGTTACCGTGCCGTCCTTCTCGCCCCAGGCGGCGGCGGGCAGGAGGACGTCCGCCCAGGCCGCGGTGTCGGTCTCGCGGGTCATGTCCGAGACCACCACCAGCTCGCAGCGGTGCAGTGCCTCGCGCACGCGCTCGGTATCCGGCAGGCTCACTGCCGGGTTGGTGGCCATGATCCATACCGCACGCACCCGCCCGGCGTGAATCGCCTCGAACAGATCCACGGCCTTGAGTCCCGGTTCGCCGGCGATGGCGGGGCTGCCCCAGAACGCCTGCACCGCGGCCGCGGCGTCGAAGCCGCGGTGCCCCGCCAGGGTGCTCGCGAGCCCGCCGACCTCGCGCCCGCCCATGGCGTTGGGCTGACCGGTGAGCGAGAACGGGCCCGCGCCGGGACGGCCCACGCGGCCGGTGGCGAGGTGGCAGTTGAGGATGGCGCCGGCCTTGTCGGTGCCGCTGCTGGACTGGTTCACCCCCTGGGAGAACAGGGTCAGCGTGCGTGGCGTGGCGGCGAACCAGTCGAAGAACCGGGCGACGTCCGCCTCCACCAGCCCGCAGGCCCGGGCCACCTCGGTGGTGTCCGGCGCGCTGCGCCGGGCGGCGGCGACGGCGGCGTCCAGTCCCCCGGTATGGGCCTCGACCCAGTCGCGGTCGATTGCGCCGGTGCGCGCAAGGTGGGCGAGCAGGCCGTTGAACAGCCACGCGTCCGTGCCCGGGCGGATGGCCAGGTGCAGGTCGGCCTCCCGCGCCGTTGCGGTCGTCCGCGGGTCGATGACCACCATGCGCCGCTGCGGGTCGGCCTCGCGCGCGTCGCGCAGGCGGCGGTAGAGCACCGGGTGGCACCAGGCGGTGTTGCTGCCGACGAGCACGGCGAGGTCGGCCTGGTCCAGGTCCGTGTAGTCGCCGGGCACGACGTCCTCGCCGAAGGCGTGCTCGTGGGCCGCGACGGCCGAGGACATGCACAGCCGCGAGTTGGTGTCGATGTTGGCCGCGCCGATATAGCCCTTCATGAGCTTGTTGGCGAGGTAGTAGTCCTCGGTGAGGAGCTGGCCGGAGGCGTAGATCGCCACGGCCTCCGGGCCGTGGGTGTCGATCACCCGGCGGAATCCGTCGGCGACCTCGTCCAGGGCGCGGAACCAGCTCACCCGGCGACCGCGGATCTCCGGGTGGCGCAGCCGGCCCCCGTCGCCCACGGTCTCGCCCAGGTTCGCGCCCTTGGCGCAGAGGCGGCCGTGGTTGGCCGGATGGTCCGGGTCGCCGCGCACGTGCACGCCCCGCGGGCCGGGCTCGGCGATCACGCCGCAGCCGACCCCGCAGTAGGGGCAGGTGGTGCGGACCGCGGTGCTCATGACGCCTCCGGGGTCAGCCGCAGGTGGATGGTGCCGCCCTCCACGGTCACCGGGTAGCGGGGCGTGCTGCCCTCGTCCGGCGCCCGGGCCCGGCCGGTGGCGAGCTCGATGCACCAGTCGTGCAGCGGGCAGTAGACCGCCGCGCCGGAGACGATGCCCTGGGACAGCGGCCCGCCCTGGTGCGGACAGTGGTCGGCGACGGCGAAGACGGTGTCGTCGGCAGTGCGGAACACCGCCACCGGCCCGTCGGGCGTCTCCACCGTGCGGGCCCCGCGGCGGGGGATGGCGTCGAGGGGGCCGATCGCGACCCACTCGCCGGTATCGACGGCTGCTGACATGCTCGTGTCTCCTCTGTAGTACGGGCGCTCAGCCCGTCGCCCGGAGGGCGCGGAATTCCGGGTCCGGGGCGCTGGCGTCGGAGCGGGGCGCCCACGGGTCCACCTGGGTGTGCCGCTGGGACTCCAGGAAGCGCTCGTGGGCCCGGCGCCGGCCGTCGGCGTCGTCGACGACCCGCGAGCGGACGTAGTCGAGGCCCACGCGGTCGATCCAGTGGGCGGTCCGCTCCAGGTAGCGCGCCTCCTCGCGGTAGATCTGCAGGAAGGCCGCGGCGTGTTCGAGCACCGCCTCGTGGCCGGTGACCCGGCAGAGGACCTCGGCGGCGCGCAGCCTAGTGCCGCCGTTGCCGCCGACCACCAGCTCCCAGCCGCTGTCGTTGGCGATCACGCCGAAGTCCTTGATGGTGGACTCGGCGCAGTTACGCGGGCAGCCGGAGACCGCCATCTTCACCTTGTGCGGGGTCCAGGAGCCGGCGGCCATGCGTTCGAGCTCGATGCCCATGGTGGTGGAGTCCTGGGTGCCGAAGCGGCACCACTCCCGGCCCACGCAGGTCTTCACGGTGCGCAGCGCCTTGCCGTAGGCATGGCCGGACTCCAGGCCCGCGCGCTCGCGCAGCTCGCGCCAGACCGCGGGCAGGTCGGCCTTCTTCACCCCCAGCAGGTCGATGCGCTGACCGCCGGTGACCTTCACGGTCGGCACCTCGAACTTCTCGGCGACGTCGGCGATGGCGCGCAGCTCCTGCGGGTTGGTGATGCCGCCGTACATCCGCGGCACCACGGAGTAGGTGCCGTCCTTCTGGATGTTGGCGTGGGCGCGCTCGTTGATGAACCGTGACTGTGCGTCGTCCCGGGCCTCGGCCGGGAAGGTGCTGATGCAGTAGTAGTTGAGCGCCGGCCGGCACTTGGAGCAGCCGTCCGGCTCCTGCCAGCCCAGGGCCTCGCGGACCGCTGCCGGGGAGGTGAGGTGGCGTTCGCGGATGGCCTCGCGGACCTCGTCGTGGGAGCGCGTCGTGCACTCGCACACTGTGGGCTTGTCCTCGGTCACCGCGTCGGCGCCGGCGGCGAGGGTGACGATATCGCCGACCAGGGACTTGCACGAGCCGCAGGAGGTGCCGGCCTTGGTGGCCTTCATCACGGCGGCCGGGCTGGTCAGGCCGTCGTCGCGCACCGCGGCGACGATGGCGCCCTTGCACACCCCGTTGCAGTCACAGACCTGCTCGTCGTCGCCCATCAGTGCGGCGCGTCCGCCGGCGCTGTCGCCGCCGCCCTCCGCCTGGGCACGGCCGAAGATCAGCCGCTCGCGGATCTCCGAGATGTCCTCGCCGCGTTTGATGAGGTCGAAGTACCACGGGCCGTCGTCGGTGTCGCCGTACAGCACGGCGCCCTGCAGGCGGTCGTCGCGGACGACGAGCTTGCGGTAGACGCCGCGCCGCGGGTCCTGGAGGACGATGTCCTCGGTGTCCTCGCCGCCCTCGTAGTCGCCGGCGGAGAACAGGTCGATGCCGGTCACCTTGAGCTGGGTCGAGACCACCGAGCCCTCGTAGCGTCCGATCTGGTACTGGGCCAGGTGGTTGGCGCAGACTCGGGCCTGCTCCCAGATCGGCGCGACCAGGCCGTACGTGGCCTTGCGGTGCTCGACGCACTCGCCCACCGCGTAGATGCGCGGATCGAAGGTCTGCATGGTGTCGTGCACCACCACGCCGCGCTCGCAGTGCAGGCCGGCGTCCCGGGCCAGGGCGGTGTTGGGGCGGATGCCGGCGGCCATCACCACCAGGTCCGCCCGGACCTCGGAGCCGTCCTCGAAGCGCACCCCGCTCACTCGCCGGCGTCCGAGGATGCGCTCGGTGACCGCCTCCATGCGGAAGTCCAGGCCGCGCTCGATGAGCGTGTCCCGGAGCAGTCCCGAGGCGGGGCGGTCGAGCTGGCGCTCCATGAGGCTATCGGCGATGTGCACCACGGTGACGGACATGCCCTGCTTCATAAGGCCGTTGGCCGCCTCCAGCCCGAGCAGGCCGCCGCCGATGACCACCGCGTGGCGGTGGCGGCGGGCGGCCTCCAGCATGGTTTCCACATCGCCGATGTCGCGGAAGCTGACCACGCCGGGGAGGTCGTTGCCGGGGACCGGCAGCACGAACGGGGTCGAGCCGGTGGCGAGCAGCAGCCGGTCGTAGGGCGTCTCCCGGCCGCTGGCGGAGACGATCCGCCGGCGCCCGCGCTCGATGCGCTCGACCGGATCGCCGGTGTGCAGGGTGATGCCGTTGTCGGCGTACCACTCGCGGTCGTTGAGGACGATGTCCGAGAGGGTCTTCTCGCCCGCGAGTACCGGCGAGAGCATGATGCGGTTGTAGTTCACGTGGGGCTCGGCACCGAAGACGGTGATCTCGTAGCGGCTGTCGTCGAGCTTGAGCAGCTCCTCCACCGTGCGGATGCCGGCCATGCCGTTGCCGATGACGACGAGTCGTTCAGTCATGACGGAACCTCGTTCAGGGGGCGGCGGTCGGTGCCGCCGCCCCGTTACCGTGTCTGCAGAAGGGGTCAGGCGGTGGCGGGGGCGACGGACTCGTCGCCCGCGGCGGCGGCACTGAAGGCGCGGTCCTCCTCCGCCAGGGTCTCCGGGGAGAAGCGCACGGCGAAGGCGAAGAACGAGCACGCGAGCACCGCGATGCCGAGGTAGAGCAGGCCCTGGCCGTAGGTCAGGCCCTCGGTGCGGAAGAGAAAGCCCGCGGCCACCGCGCCGGCGTTGCCGCCGGCGCCGACGATGCCCGAGACGGCCCCGAGCGCCTTCTTGTGCATGAACGGCACCAGCCCGTAGGTGGCGCCCTCGGACATCTGGGTGAACAGGCTGAACACCACCAGGGTCGCCACCGCGGCGGCGATCACCGCCATCTGGGAGAAGGCGATCAGCGCCAGGCCCTCGCAGAACAGCGCGATGAACAGCCACCGCACGCGCCCGCGTAGGCCCGCGGCGCGGGCGAAGCGGTCGGAGAAGATGCCGCCGAGGGTCCGGGCGAAGAGGTTCATCAGCCCGAACAGCCCGGCGATGAAGCCGGCGGTGGCGAGGCCGAGCTCGAAGGTGTCGAAGAAGTACAGCGCGGCGATGTTGTTGATGGTCAGCTCCACGCCGAAGCAGGCGGCGTAGACCACGAACAGCGCCCACACCCGCGGATCCCGCGCGGCGACCAGGAAGCTGCCGCTGGCGCTGTGCTCGTTGCGGGCCTCGGGGATCAGCCCCCGGGCTCGAAGCTCGCGGTAGTCACCGTCCGGGGCGTCCTGGGTGAAGCGGTAATAGGCGAGGCCCATGACGAAGAGCACCACGCCGGGCAGCACCATCGCCGCGCGCCAGCCCACCGCCTCGCTGACACCGAACATCAGCACCGCGGAGAAGACCAGCGGCATGACGATCTGGGTGGTGCCGCCGCCGAGGTTGCCCCAGCCGGCGGTGGTGGCGTTGGCCGTGCCCACCACGTTGGGCGCGAACATCACCGAGGTGTGGTACTGGGTGATGACGAACGAGGCGCCGATGGCGCCGATGGCGAGACGTGCGAGCAGGAAACTCTCGTAGCTGTCCGCCAGGCCGATGGCCATGACCGGCAGCGAGCCGAGGCACAGCAGCCAGGCATAGGTGCGCCGCGGTCCGAACTTGTCGCACAGCGGGCCGATCAGCAGCCGCACCAGCACGGTGATCGCGACCGACGCGATGATGGTGGAGCCGACCTGGGACTTGGTGAGATTCAGGTCGTCGCGCACCACCGCCATCAGCGGTGCGATGCCGAACCACCCGAAGAAACACAGGTGGAAGGCCAGCCAGGTGAGGTGAAAGGTCCGTGTCTGCACGGACCGGAGGTCGAAGAGATTGATCTTCGTTGCCTTGTTACGCAGCTCCATGACGCTACCCCGGTTGTTCGATACGAATGACGGACGATCGGCCCCTCGCCGTTGAAGGGCGTTGATCGACGCACTCGTACCCACCGTCAGGCAGGCCTGGTCCACGTCGCCCTGAACGCTGCAACGGCCGTGCCAGTTATATAAGTAATTGTTTTTTTAGTTTTTGTTAGGAATTGCCCCGTCTGACGTACCGGGGTGACGCTTCGTCGTGGTGCAATGCTGCACTGCAGCGGGGCAGATCCGGGTGCTGCCGGGGCATGTCGCGCAGTGCCGGCGGGCCCTGGCCGGCGCCACACCGCGGGGTGCGGGTTCACCGGGCAATGTGGCATGACAGTTGCTGGTTTCAGGGCATGGACTATCCGCTGTCACGGGGCAGGCAATGGCCGCACGCATCCTGCTCATAGAGGCCAAGGACAGACGCTCGCGGGCGCTGGAACAGGCGCTCACCGACGCGGGCTTCGAGGTCGTGGCGAGCGTCGATGAGCGCGACGACCTCTATGCGCGCATGACCGAGCTCGCCCCGGATGCCGTGATCGTCGACGCCGAGCTGCCCAGCCGGGACACCCTGGAGCACCTCGCCCAGCTCGGCCGGCGCTTCCCGCGCCCCATCGTCATGCTCGCCGACGAGGACGACCCGCAGGTCAGCCTGGAGGCGGCGCGGGCCGGGGTCAGCGCCTACGTGGTCGACGGCCTGGCCCCGGCGACCGTACGCTCGCTGGTGAACGTCGCCATCGCGCACTTCCAGGCCCACGATGCGCTGCGCTCGGAGCTCGGGCGGGTGCAGCAGAGCCTGGAGCAGCGCAAGGCGGTGGACCGCGCCAAATGCCTGCTCATGGAGCGCCAGGGCATCGGCGAGGAGGCCGCTTACCAGCGCCTGCGCAAGATGGCCATGGACCGGCGCCTCAGTCTCTACGAGCTGGCCCGCGAGCTGCTCGACTAAGCGACGGCGAAGGGAGGATCACGATGTCGTCAGGATCAGGGCAAACGGGGGCCGGCGCCCCGCCGGAGAAGCGGGAGCTGCGCCTCGGGATCATTCCGCTGAGCGACTGCGCGCCGCTGGTCGTGGCGCGGGAGATGGGCTTCTTCGCCGAGCAGGGGCTGGACGTGAGCATCACCCGGGAGGCCTCGTGGGCGAACGTACGGGACAAGGTCCAGCTCGGCGCCCTGGACGGCGCACAGATGCTCGGCCCCATGCCCCTGGCGGGCACGCTCGGTGTGGTGAGCCCGCGCAAGCCCATGGTCACGGCCCTGACCCTGAACCTCAACGGCAACGCGGTGACCGTCTCCCGCCGCCTCTACGAGCGCCTCTGCCGCACCGACCCGGAGGCGATGGCGCGGCGGCCGATCACCGCCCACGCCCTGCGCCGGGTGATCGAGGCGGACCGGCGGCAGGGGGCGGGGCCGCTGACCTTCGCCACGGTGTTCCCGGTCTCCGGTCACACCTACCAGCTCCGCTACTGGCTGGCCTCGGCGGGGATCGACCCGGACCGGGACGTGCGCCTGATCGTGATCCCGCCGCAGTTCGTGGCCGCCAACCTGGAGGAGGGCCGCATCGACGGCTTCTGCGCCGGTGAGCCGTGGAACGGCTTCGCCGTCGCCCGCGGCGCGGGCTGCAGCCTGATCTCGAGCTACGAGATCTGGAACAACGGCCCCGAGAAGGTCTTCGCCGTGACCGAGGACTGGGCGCAGCGCCACCCCGCCACTCACCGTGCGGTGCTGCGGGCGCTGCTCCACGCCTGCCGCTGGCTGGACGCCGACGGCGCCAACCGCCGCAGCGCCGCCCGGCTGCTCGCACGTCCGGAGTACGTGGGCGTCGACGAGGACGTCCTCGCCGCGACCCTCGGCGGCGAGTTCCGCGACGGCATCGCCGCGCGGCCGCGTAGGATCCCGGACTTCACCGTGTTCTCGCGTTACGCGGCGAACTTCCCGTGGCGCTCCCACGGGCTGTGGTTCGCCATGCAGATGGAACGCTGGGGACAGCTCGACATGGATGCCGCCGTCGACGAGGCGGTGGCACGGACGTACCGCCCGGACCTCTACCGCGAGGCCGCCGCGGACCTTGGCCTGCCCGCCCCGCAGGCGGACTGGAAAGAGGAGGGCGTCCACGCCGGCGGGTGGCAGCTGGAGACGGCGACGGCACCGATCCCCATGGGCGCGGACCGCTTCTTCGACGGGGCGCATTTCGACCCGAACGACCCGGCCGCGTGCCTGCGCGGCCCCGGCGTCGGCGCGGACGGGGTCTGAGCCGGGCGGTCAGGCGGTGGTTCCGGGCCGGGGCTTTTCCGGTTGCTCACCGGTCCGTCAGGCAAGTGTCCACCGGCGAGAATGACGACCCGCCAGCCGGTGCATGGCCGGGGCACAAAATCGGTGCGGCGCTCACGAGCGGGGTTCTGCGTCGGCGACGGCGATCCGCGGCCAGTTCGCTGCGACCTCGTCGGCCGTTGCGGCTCGAACCGCACGCAGGTCACGGGGGTAGTCCACGCTTTCCGCTTCCACGGCCCGGGTGGCGTGGAACTGGCCGTTCGCGGCGCGGAGTATCCAGCCGCCGTCGGCGCATGCCCGGGACGCCAGATAGGCCACACCCGGCGCGACCTCACCGGGGCGCAGCTCGTCCGGCTCGCCCCCGACCCCCCACATGCGCGTCTTGGCGACCGGAGAGACCGCGTTGACCACGATGCCGTGCTGTTCGCCCTCGGCGGCTAGGACGTTGGCGATGCCCACCGCGGCCATCTTCGCGGCGGCGTAGGCGGCAAGCCCGTGGTGAACGTACTGGGGATAGAGCGCCCGGCAGGAGGTCGTCAGGACGATGCGGCCGTAGCCGGCCGCCTTCATCGCGGGCCAGGCCGCCTGCGCCAGCCACAGAGGCGCCTTGGCGGCGACTGCCATCATGTGATCGAAGGACGGCTGCGTTATGGCCTCGATGGTCTCGTAGCCCACCCATCCGGCATTGTGGATCACGGCGTCCAGTCGTCCGCCAGCGCCCAGGGCCCGCCCGACGAGCGCGTGGCAGCCCTCGCGCGAGCCGATGTCCCCGGGGACCGCCCGAACGTTCAGCCCCTGCGCGCGAAGTTCCGCCGCCGCGCGTTCCGCGACCTGCGGGGCTTCACCGCTGCCGTCGGTGTCCGCTCCGTTGTCCTGAATCAGCACCGTTGCCCCCAGCTGTCCGATGTATCGGGTGTACGCGAAACCGAGTCCGCGGCCCGCACCGGTGATGAGTACCACTTGGTCGTCGAAGTCCACCATTCTTCAGGCCCTGTTCGTGAAGACATGGGCGGGGAGTGTGCGCGCCGCTGCGCGATATATCTAATACCGGTTATAAGCGTCCACAATATTTTTTATGTATCGTCTGTGGTGAAGCCCGGAGACATTGCGGAGTGGATGCATGCCAGCAGATGAGCGCCTTCCCGTCAGCCTGCGCACGATGGAGCAGTTCGTCGCCGTGGCGGAGGAACGGCATTTCCATCGTGCCGCCGAACGGCTGAACATGTCGCAGCCCCCGCTCACCAATGCGATCCGCAAGCTGGAGGAAGCGCTCGGCGCCACACTGATTCAACGGGGCAATCGCGTGCTCGGGCTGACGGCGGCGGGTGCGGTATTCCTCGATGAGGCGCGGGAGACCCTTCGCCAGGCGGGGCGCGCCGTCACCGCGGCGCGGGACATGGCAGCGGGTCGGACCGGCGTGGTGCGCCTGGGCTATGTCGGCAGCGCGCTCTATGGACGGCTGCCGGACGTGGTCCGCGAATTCCGGGCGACGCACCCGAAGGTGCGCCTGGAGTTGCGTGAGGCGACCACCGCCGCTCAGGTCGCCGCGTTACGCGAGGGGACACAGGACGTCGGGGTCCTGATACCGCCGCTGGCGAATGCCGAAGACATCGGGCGGACGCCGTTCGACAGCGATCGCCTGTGCATGGCCATCCCGAACGACCACCCCCTGAGCGGGCGGCCCGACGTGACGCTCGCCGATATGGCCGACGAGCCGTTCATCCTCTGGCCGCTGGTCGAAGGTCGGGGCTTCCATCTGCAGGTGATCCGGCTCTGCGCGGATGCCGGTTTCGTGCCGGAGGTGGCCCAGGAGGCGTACGGGATGCACGCGGTGCTATCGCTGGTGGCGGTCGGCGCCGGTGTCTCCGTCGTTCCCGAGAGCATGAGCAGCTTTCGCGGGGATCGGATCAGCTACCGGCCATTGCCGGGGTCGGCCCCCGGTTTCGACCTCGTATTGGCGGGCCGCGATCTGTCGCCGGCGGCCAGGCGTTTCGTTCGTTCCGCCGGACAGGCGTGATTCCGGCGCTTGACGCGCGTCCGGGGGGTGTCAGGGGGCAGGCGTGCGGGATCCCTGAGCTGGCGACAGGCACCGTGGACACGAGTGCCACGTCGGCACGCCGGGTTCTGTTGACCTGCCCGCGCTCCGGAACGGCAGGTCGTGCACGGCCGTGGGCCGTGTGCGACGCCTTCGCTGGCCCGAGCCTGCATGTCGCACGCCTGCGGCGCACGACCTACGTGGGCACCTGGCGCCGTCGTGGTGCACGTCGGCCGGCGATATCGTCGGGTATGCCGGGTGGTGGGCGGCGGTCGTCGGCTACCGAGAACCATGGTCATGGCTGTCGGTTGCCAGGAGCAACCGACCTACCCGGGCTACTCGGGGTCACGGCTGATGGGGCGCGTGGGTCGTGCACCGCAGGTGTGCGACGTCTCGATGGTTTCGCTGGGGGACGTCGCCCACGGCCCACGGCCGTGCACGGCGCCGTTGCCGCCGCAGCCCGGTTGCTTGACGGCAACCGGCAGTCGTCGGGGAGGAATGACGGCCGTGGGGGCGGGCGGTGTTTGTCGCTGCTTCGCGATGCACCAAAGAAAAAGGGCGCGGCAGATGCCGCGCCCTCTCTGGCTCGTGAGCAGCCGCTACGGGATCAGTAGCGGTAGTGCTCCGGCTTGTACGGCCCCTCCTTGGAGACGCCGATGTAGGCCGCCTGCTCGTTGCTGAGCTCGGTGAGATCGGCTCCGATCTTCTCCAGGTGCAGCCGGGCGACCTCCTCGTCGAGGTGCTTCGGCAGGATGTACACCTCCTTCTCGTACTCGCCCTTGTTGGCATGCAGCGCCATCTGCGCGAGCACCTGGTTGGAGAAGCTGTTGGACATCACGAAGCTCGGGTGGCCGGTGCCGCAGCCCAGGTTCACCAGCCGGCCCTGGGCGAGCAGGATGATCTTCTTGCCGTCGGGGAAGACGATATGGTCGACCTGCGGCTTGATCTCGTCCCACTCGTACTGCTGGAGGGAGGCCACGTCGATCTCGTTGTCGAAGTGCCCGATGTTGCACACGATGGCCTCGTTCTTCATGGCCTTCATGTGCTCGTGGGTGATGACCTGGTAGTTGCCGGTGGCGGTGACGAAGATGTCCGCCTTGTCCGCGGCGTAGTCCATGGTCACCACGCGGAAGCCCTCCATCGCGGCCTGCAGCGCGCAGATGGGGTCGATCTCGGTGACCCAGACCTGGGCGCCGAGGCCCTTGAGGCTCTGCGCGGAGCCCTTGCCGACGTCGCCGTAGCCGGCGACCACGGCGGTCTTGCCGGCGACCATCACGTCGGTGGCGCGCTTGATGCCGTCGGCCAGCGACTCGCGGCAACCGTAGAGGTTGTCGAACTTGGACTTGGTCACCGAGTCGTTCACGTTGATCGCCGGGAAGGGCAGGCCCTCGTCGCGGGCGATCTGGTAGAGGCGGTTGACGCCGGTGGTGGTCTCCTCACTGACCCCGCGGATCTGCTCCTTGATGCGGGTGTAGAAGCCCGGGCGCTCCTCGAGCCGCTTCTTGATCGCGGGGAAGAGGGCGCGCTCCTCCTCGTTGCTCGGGTTGTCGAGGATGGAGGGGTCCTGCTCGGCCTTGGCGCCGACCATGACCACGCCGGTCGCGTCGCCACCGTCGTCGAGGATCAGGTTCGGACCGTCCTCGTTCGGCCAGTCGAGGATTCGGTGGGTGAACTCCCAGTACTCTTCCATGCTCTCGCCCTTGTAGGCGAACACCGGGATGCCCTGGTCGGCGATGGCCGCGGCGGCATGGTCCTGGGTGGAGTAGATGTTGCAGGAGGCCCAGCGGACCTCGGCACCCAGCTCGACCAATGTCTCGATGAGCACGGCGGTCTGGATGGTCATGTGCAGCGAGCCGGCGATCTTCGCGCCCTTGAGGGGCTTTTCCTTGCCGTACTTCTCCTGCAGCGCCATGAGACCGGGCATCTCGGTCTCGGCGATAGCGATCTCCTTGCGACCCCAGTCGGCAAGGGCGAGATCGGCAACGTGGTGGTCGGTGCGGGTGTTGTCCACGACTGCGTTCATGGTTCACTCCGTTGGTCACCGAGCGCCGTTGTCGAATGTCGCGTCCGTCCGCCGAGCCTGGCCCCCACGATGCTTCGGGGGTTGCAGCGCTCCTCGGCAACGGACGTGCCCTTAAAGGGCATGGGCGTTGTCGTGCTTACTTGCCGCCGGCCTGACGAAGCGCGTCGGCCTTGTCGGTCTTCTCCCAGGGGAGGTCGATGTCCACGCGGCCGAAGTGCCCGTAGGCGGCGGTGCCGGCGTAGATCGGACGCTCCAGGTCGAGCATCTTGAGGATGCCGAACGGGCGCAGGTCGAAGATCTCACGGACGATGTCGGTGAGCTGGCTGTTGTCGATCTTGCCGGTGCCGAAGGTCTCGAGCATCACGGAGGTCGGCTCGGCCACGCCGATGGCGTAGGAGAGCTGGACCTCGCACTTGTCGGCGAGACCGGCGGCGACGACGTTCTTGGCCACGTAGCGTGCCGCATAGGCGGCGGAACGGTCGACCTTGGACGGGTCCTTGCCGGAGAACGCGCCACCACCGTGACGGGCCATGCCGCCGTAGGTGTCGACGATGATCTTGCGCCCGGTCAGGCCGCAGTCGCCGAGGGGGCCGCCGGTGACGAACCGCCCGGTCGGGTTGATGTGGAACTTCGTGTCGCCGTGCAGCCACTCGGACGGCAGCACCGGCTTGACGATGTGCTCCATCACCGCCTCGTGGATCTGCTCCTGGGTGATGTCGTCGTCGTGCTGGGTGGACAGCACCACGGCGTCACAGCCCGTGACCCGGCCGGCGTCGTCGTAGGCAAAGGTGACCTGGCTCTTGGCGTCGGGACGCAGCCAGGGGAGCGTGCCGTTCTTGCGCAGCTCCGAGTGCTTGCGCACCAGGCGGTGGGCGAAGTCGATCGGCGCGGGCATGAGGGTGTCGGTCTCGTTGCACGCGTAGCCGAACATCAGGCCCTGGTCGCCGGCGCCCTGATCCTCCGGGCGGCTGCGGTCGACGCCCTGGTTGATGTCCTCGGACTGTGCGCCGAGCGCGTTGAGCACCGCGCAGGTGGCGTAGTCGAAGCCCTTCTCGGAGCTGTCGTAGCCGATCTCGGCGACCGTGTCGCGCACGATCTTCTCGATGTCCACGGTGGCCGAGGACTTGGTCTCGCCGGCGATCAGCACCATGCCCGTCTGGGCGACGGACTCGGCGGCGACGCGCGCCTTCGGGTCCTGGGCGAGGTAGGCGTCCAGAATCGCATCGGAGATCTGGTCGCACATCTTGTCCGGGTGGCCTTCAGAAACGGATTCCGAGGTAAAGAGATACTTCTTGCTCATGAATCACTCTCTGTCATGGGTGAACCGGGCATTCTAACGGTCCTTGCCCGTTGAAACGAACGCGGGGCCGTCCGGGCCCCGCGGCGATCTATTCTCAGTCCGCCTTGCGGAAGACGAAGATACCCCAGGCCAGGTAGCCCTTGTGGCCGCCGTCGACCCAGTGCTGCAGGCCGGTCTTCATCCGCTTGATGTAGTCCTTGCTGACCCGCTTGCCCACATCGGCCTCGTGCTCGGTGAGCGCCTTGAGGATGCGCCCGTAATGGGTCGCGACCATCTCGGTGTGATCCTCGAAGTCCACCTCCTCGAAGCCGAGGCCCTTGAGCTCGCGGCGGTAGAAGCCGGGGGAGCCGAGGGTCTCGAGGTGGATGCGCGCGTAGATCGGATCGAGCACGCCCTCCGGGCAGTCGTCCGTCTGCATCGGGTCGGTGAACACGAAGTGCCCGCCCGGGCGCAGCACCCGCGCGACCTCGCGCAGGACCTTGGGACGGTCGCCGCTGTGGAGGATCGCGTCCTGGGACCAGATCACGTCAAAGCTCGCGTCGTCGAAGGGCAGGTCCTCGAAGCTGCCGTCGATGACCTCCACGAGGTGGTCCACGCCCTGCTCGCGATTCTTCTGCCGGGCCCGCTCGTTCTCCTTCTCGGAGAGGTTGAGCGCGGTCACGTGGCAGCCGTAGGTCCTGGCGAGGTAGCGCGCGGAGCCGCTGTAGCCGGCGCCGACATCGAGCACGCGGGTCTCCGCGTCGATCTTCGGCAGCTTCTCGGCCATGCGTGCGACGGTGCGCCGGCTGGCGTCGTAGACCGGCTCCTCGGAGCTGTTGTACAGCCCGATGTGGATGTCCTCGCCACCCCAGACCGTGTAGTAGAAGTTATCGGCGTCGTCGCTGTTGTAGTACTCGCGCGCGGTCTCAACCGCTGCCGTGTAGGTCGCAGCCATTACGCGTCCTCCTGTTCATAGCTTTTCTCGGCGACGTGGACGAAAAAGTCCGGCTCCGTCTCCCGGTAGGTCTCCTGGAAGTCGCCGTAGGTGTCGATGTGCTGGAAACCGACCTCGTGCATGAGCCGACGCGTGTACTCCTTGCGCAGCGGGAACATGTTGAGGTGGTAGACGGAGCCGTCGTTGAACTCGTACTTGAACCGGGCGAGACCGTCGTCCATGTGCTCGGGGTAGACCGAGACGTGGTCGCCGCAGTAGTAGAAGGTGTGCTTGCTGGAGTAGCCGACGTCGAGGATGGCGTCGTAGTTGCGCTGATCGAGGATCAGCACGCCGTCGTGCTTGAGTGTGGCGTAGAACTCGGCCAGGGCCTTGCGCCGGTCGTGCTCGGAGAACAGGTGGGTGAAGGAGTTGCCGAGACAGATCACCGCGTCGTAGTGGCAGTGGATGTCGCGGTTCAGCCAGCGCCAGTCCACCTGCACCGTGCGCAGGATGTGGCCACGCTGCCGGCCGTTCTCGAAGGCCTTGGCGAGCATCTCGGGGCTGCCGTCGCAGCTGACGACCTCGAAGCCGGCCTCGAGCAGGCGCACGGAGTGGAAGCCGGTGCCGGTGGCGACGTCGAGCACGCTCTTCACGCCGCGCTCGCGCAGCAGGTCGATGAAGAAGTCGCCCTCGCTCTCGGCGCGGCTGTCCCAGTCGATGAGCTCGTCCCACTTGTCGACGAAGCCCTCGATGTACTCCTGCTGATAGTGTTCGCTTTCCCTCACCTCTATCGGGTTGTTCCCGAAGTCCTGCTTCTCTTGTGTCGCCATGGTCGTGGCCCTTCCTGTGGACGGTTGAAATCCCGGTCCGCGCGGGGCGGCGCCGGCCGCCCCCGGTCCGGGGACTCGGTCTCCACGTGTTCGTCGTTGCGCTTGGCAGCCGGGCATGCCCGTCCCCGCTACGGGGGGAGCGCCCGTTGTGCTGCCTCACCGCGGCACGTTCACGCGCCACGTCGTCCCTGTCGCTGCTGGCTCTTTCGCTGGCCGGCCGGTGGCCGGAAGAGACGGCTTATCGCCTAAAGCCCCCGCCGACGTGTAGACCCATAAGCGGCGTTCATCGAGCCGCCCTGCAGCCTGAAGCGGGGACATGTTCGTTATGAATTCACTACATGGTGGTTCAGGACGTCATGAATTTCAAAGGTGATTTCGTGACGATGTGGTTACCCGGGCCCGGCGCGCCCCGCGCCGGGCCTTTTGCCGCCGGTCCCTGCGCCGCTTGTCGGCACCCGGCGTTGGCTTGCCACATTGCGGGAACTTGGCGAGAATTACCGCCCTGCGGCGTGCGCCGGCGCGGAGCCTGGCGGGCGCCGGCCCTGCGCCACCAGCTGATCCGGGAGACCTCACCGCATGCCTTCTCGCCGCGAACTCGCGAACGCCATCCGTGCCCTGGCCATGGACGCCGTGCAGCGCGCCAACTCCGGGCATCCGGGGGCGCCCATGGGCATGGCCGATATCGCGGAGGTGCTCTGGAACGACTTCCTCCGCCACAATCCGGGCAATCCGCACTGGGTCAACCGCGACCGCTTCGTGCTCTCCAACGGGCACGGCTCGATGCTCCAGTACGCGCTGCTGCACCTGTCGGGCTACGATCTGTCGCTGGAGGACCTCAAGTCGTTCCGCCAGCTGAACTCACGCACCCCGGGGCACCCGGAGGTGGGCTACACCCCCGGTGTCGAGACCACCACCGGTCCGCTGGGACAGGGGCTCGCCAACGCGGTGGGCATGGCGCTGGCGGAGAAGGTCCTGGCGGCGCAGTTCAATCGCCCGGGCCATACCATCGTCGACCACCACACCTACGTGTTCCTCGGTGACGGCTGCCTGATGGAGGGCGTCTCCCACGAGTCCTGCTCGCTCGCGGGCACCCTCGGGCTCGGCAAGCTCATCGGGGTGTACGACGACAACGGCATCTCCATCGACGGCAAGGTCGAGGGCTGGTTCACCGACGACACCCCCACGCGTTTCGAGGCCTACGGCTGGCACGTCGTGCGCGATGTCGACGGCCACGACGCCGAGGCCGTGCGGCGGGCCTTCGAGGAGGCGCGCTCGGTCACCGACCGGCCCTCGCTGATCTGCGCCAAGACCGTCATCGGCTTCGGTGCGCCCAACGTCTGCGGCACCCACGGGGTGCACGGCGCACCGCTCGGCGACGACGAGATCCAGGCGACCCGGGAGTTCCTCGGCTGGGAGTACGGCCCGTTCGAGGTGCCGGACACCGTCTACGCCGGCTGGGACGCCCGGAGTGAGGGCGAGCGCGCCGAGGCGCAGTGGCGCGAGACCTTCGCCGCGTACGAGGCCGCTCATCCCGAGCTCGCCCGGGACTTCCGCCGGCGCATGGCCGGCGAGCTGCCCGAGCGCCTGGCCGGGCACCTGGAGGCGGCCATCGCCCAGGCCCAGGAGGCCGGCGACTCGATGGCCACGCGCAAGGCCTCGCAGGCCGCGCTCAATGCCGTCGGGCCGTACATGCCGGAGCTCCTCGGCGGCTCCGCCGATCTCACGGGCTCCAACAACACCTGGTGGGCGGACTGCACGCCGGTGACCGCCGCCGACGGCGACGGCAACTACGTCTTCTACGGCGTGCGCGAGTTCGGCATGGCGGCGGCGATGAACGGCATCGCCCTGCACGGCGGGTTCGTGCCCTATGGTGGCACCTTCCTGGTGTTCTCCGATTACGCCCGCAATGCCGTGCGCATGGCCGCGCTGATGAAGCAGCGCAACGTGTTCGTTTTCACCCACGACTCCATCGGCCTGGGTGAGGACGGCCCGACCCATCAGCCCGTCGAGCACCTGGCGAGCCTGCGTCTGATCCCGAACCTGGCGGTGTGGCGCCCCTGCGACGTGCCCGAGACCATGGCCGCGTGGCAGGCGGCGCTGGAGCGCACCGACGGGCCTTCCGCGCTGGCGCTCTCGCGCCAGAAGACCGCGCACCAGCCCCGGGATGCCGGCCAGCTCGCCGATATCCGGCGCGGCGGCTATGTCCTGCGCGACTGCGCCGGCACGCCGGAGGCGATCCTCGTCGCCAGCGGCTCCGAGGTCGAGCTGGCGACGGCCGCCGCGGCGCGCCTGGCCGAGGAGGGCCGCCGTGTGCGGGTGGTCTCCATGCCCTGCATGGACCTCTTCCTGGCCCAGCCGGCGGACTACCGCGAGACGGTCCTGCCGCCGGCGGTGACCGCCCGGGTTGCCGTGGAGGCCGGGCTGCCGGATCCCTGGTGGCGTCTCGTCGGGGCCACCGGGCGGGTGATCGGCGTCGATAACTTCGGCGAGTCCGCCCCCGGCGGCGCCGTCTACGAGCACTTCGGGATCACCGCGGACGCGGTCTTGGAGGCCACGCGCGCCCAGCTGTGAGGCGCTCCGTCAGGGAGGGGAGGCCATGGCGGTCACCATCGGTATCAACGGCTTCGGCCGCATCGGGCGCGCGGTACTGCGCGCGCTCTACGAGTCCGGACGCAGCGACCGGCTGCGCGTGGTGGCCGTCAACGACCTGGGCGAGCCCTCCGTCAACGCGCACCTGATGCGCCACGACACCGCCCACGGGCCCTTTCCGGGGGCCGTGACGCTCGCCGGGGACGCGCTGACGGTCAACGGCGAGGCCGTGCGCATGCTCGGCGAACGGGACCCGGCCCGGCTGCCCTGGGGCGACCTCGGGGTGGACCTGGTGATGGAGTGCACCGGCCGTTTCGCCGGCCGCGAGAAGGCCTCGGCCCACCTCGATGCCGGTGCGTCGCGGGTGCTGATCTCCGCGCCGGGTGGGGATGACGTGGATGCGACCGTGGTCTACGGCGTCAACCACGACAGCCTCCGCGGCGACGAACGCATCGTCTCCAACGCCTCGTGCACGACCAACTGCCTGGCGCCCCTGGTCCTGCCCCTGCACGAGGCCTTCGGCGTGGAGAGCGGGCAGATGTGCACGATCCACGCCTATACCAACGACCAGGTCCTGAGCGACGTCTATCACAAGGACCCGCGGCGCGCCCGCGCGGCCGCGGTGAACCAGATACCCACGAGCACCGGGGCGACCCGGGCGGTGGAGCGGGTGCTGCCGGCGCTCGCCGGCCGGCTGGACGGTTACGCCGTGCGCGTGCCGACGATCAACGTCTCGATGGTGGATTTCACCTTCTTCGCCGCGCAGGAAACGGACGTGGATGCCGTCAACCGGGTGCTCCGCGACGCCGCCGAGGGGGCGCTCGCGGGCGTGCTGGGCGTGAGCGACGAGCCGCTGGTGTCCTCCGACTTCATGCACGACCCCCGTTCGGCCATCGTGGACACGGCGCTCACGCGGGTCACGGGCGGGCGGCTGGTCAAGGTCTGTGCCTGGTACGACAACGAATGGGGCTTCGCCAACCGGATGCTCGACGTCGCGGAGCTGATGGCGGGGCGCTAGCTTACGACCCGCGCCGGGCGAGGCGCGGATGCCGACATGAATCCGGACAGGGAGTAGCAAGCATGGCCGCGGTCAAGCGAATGGAGGATCTCGAGCTCGCCGGCCGGCGCGTGCTCATTCGCGAGGACCTCAACGTCCCCGTACGGGACGGCGTGGTCACCGACGACACCCGTATCCGTGCCTCGCTGCCCACCATGGAGGGGGCGCTGGCCGCCGGGGCGCGGGTGATGGTGGTCAGCCATCGCGGCCGTCCCACGGAGGGCGTGTTCAGCGAGGCGGATTCCATGGCCCCGGTGGCCGCGCGGCTCGGTGAGCTGCTGGGCCGGCCGGTGCGCGTGGAGCGGGACTGGATCGACGGTGTCGAGGTCGACCCCGGCGAGCTCGTGCTCTGCGAGAACGTCCGCTTTCTCGCCGGCGAGAAGGCGGACGACGAGGACCTGGCCCGGCGCATGGCCGCGTTGTGCGACGTCTACGTCATGGATGCCTTCGGCACCGCCCACCGCGCCCAGGCCTCGACCCACGGCGTCGCCCGCTTCGCCCCCGAGGCCTGCGCCGGACCGCTGCTGGCCGCCGAGCTGGACGCCCTCGGCAAGGCACTGGAGCATCCGGCACGGCCGATGGTCGCGATCGTCGGCGGCTCCAAGGTCTCCACCAAGCTCACCGTCCTGGAGCGACTGGCGCCCCGGGTGGACCAGCTCATCGTCGGCGGCGGCATCGCCAACACCTTTATCGCCGCGGCGGGTCATCCGGTGGGCGACTCGCTCTACGAGGCCGACCTGGTGGACGAGGCCCGGCGGCTGATGGAGACGGCGCGGGCGCGCGGCAGTGAGATCCCCGTGCCCACGGATGTGGTCGTGGCCGGCGAGCTCTCCGAGGGTGCCGCCGCCACCGTGAAGCCGGTGGCCGAGGTGGCCGAGGGCGAGATGATCCTGGACATCGGCCCGGAGACGGCGAAGCGCTACGCCGGCTACCTGGGCGACGCGGGCACCATCGTCTGGAACGGGCCGGTGGGCGTGTTCGAGTACGAGCAGTTCGGCCACGGCACCGAGGCCCTGGCCCGGGCGATCGCGGCGAGCCCGGCGTTCTCCATCGCCGGCGGCGGCGACACCCTGGCCGCCATCGCCCGTTATGGCGTCGGTGATGAACTCTCCTACATCTCCACCGGCGGCGGTGCCTTCCTCGAATTCCTGGAGGGCCGGACCCTGCCCGCCGTCGCCGCGCTGGAGGCCCGGGCCGGCTGACCACGCCGGGTACGGCGTTGGGTCCGGCCGGTGCCTCCACCCGGCTGACGCCCCGGTACGGGCGGTGACTACGTGTCCGGGCGGATCTGTGTGCCGCCCCGGCCCTCGAGGATGGCGACGGCGTCCTGGAGGCGGCCGATGCCGGCGAGGCCGCCGGATTCGGCGAATTCGCACGCTGCCCGGACCTTGGGGGCCATCGAGCCCTCCGGCAGTTCCAGTGCGCGGGCCTCGGCGGCGGTGAGCCGTTCCAGCCTTTCCGCGCCGTCGGTGCCGAATCCCCGGTAGACCCCGTCGACGTCGGTCAGCATCAGCAGCGCGTCGGCGCCGAGCTGCCGTGCCAGCAGGGCGCTGGCCGCGTCCTTGTCGATCACGGCCTCGATACCGACCAGCCCGCCGTCCGCCCGGCGGACGACGGGAATGCCGCCGCCGCCCGTGCAGATCACGATCACCCCCTGGTCCAGGAGCAGCTGCAGCACCCGGAGGTCGGGGATCTCCACCGGCCGGGGCGAGGGCACGACCCGCCGCCACTTATCGCCGTCCGGGGCGATCGACCAGCCGGCAGCCTGCGCGCGGGTCTCGGCCTCGTCCCGGTCGTAGACCGGCCCGACGAACTTGGTCGGCCTGGCGAAGGCGGGGTCATGGCCGTCGACGACGACCTGTGTCAGCAGCGTCGCGACCGGCCGGTCGTGATCCAGGATGTTCTCCAGTTCCTGCTCGATCATGTAGCCGATCATGCCCTCGGTCTCGGCCCCGAGGACATCGAGAGGGTACGCCTCGTCGGGCTTGTAGGCCGCGCCCTGCAGGGCGAGCAGGCCCACCTGGGGCCCGTTGCCGTGGGTGATGACGAGGTCGTGACCGGCGCGGACGATACCGGCCAGTGCCTCGGCGGCGTGGCGGACGTTGGCGCGCTGGGTCTCCGCGGTTAGCGGCTCGCCGCGTTCGAGCAGGGCGTTGCCGCCCAGAGCGGTCACCACCAGCATGCTCAGCCCCCCAGTGTGGCCACCAGGACCGCCTTGATGGTGTGCATGCGGTTCTCGGCCTGGTCGAAGACGATCGACGCCGGGCCCTCGAACACCTCCTCGGTCACCTCCAGCGCGCTCATGCCGAACTCCTTCTCGATATCGGCGCCGACGGTGGTCTCGGCGTTGTGGAAGGCCGGCAGGCAGTGCATGAAGCGCACCCGCGGGTTGCCGCTGCGGCGCAGGACCTCGGTGGTCACCTGGTAGGGCGAGAGCTGCCGGATCCGCTCGGCCCATTTCTCCTTCGGCTCGCCCATGGACAGCCATACGTCCGTGTAGATGAAGTCCACGCCCTCGACCGCCTCGTCCACGCTCTCGGTGACCGTGACCCGCGCGCCGCTCTCGGCGGCGAGGGTCTTCGCCTCCGCCTGGATGTCGTCGTCTGGCCAGCATGCCTTCGGTGCGCACAGCCGTACATCCATGCCCATCTTGGCACCGCCGATGAGCAGGCTGTCGCCCATGTTGTTGCCGGCGTCGCCCAGGAAGGCGTAGCTCACCTCGTGCAGCGGCTTCTCGGCGTGCTCCTGCATGGTCAGGAAGTCGGCGAGGATCTGGGTCGGGTGGAACTCGTCGGTCAGTCCGTTGTAGACGGGGACCCCGGCGTGGGCGGCCAGCGTCTCCACGACCTTCTGACCGAAGCCGCGGTACTCGATCGCGTCGTAGACGCGGCCGAGCACCCGCGCGGTGTCCTTCACCGACTCCTTGCTGCCGAGGTGCGTGCCTGTCGGCCCGAGGTAGGTGACGCGTGCGCCCTGGTCGTAGGCCGCGACCTCGAATCCCACCCGGGTTCGGGTGGAATTCTTCTCGAAGATCAGGGCGATGTCCTTGCCCTGCAGGTTGGCCACCTCGGTGCCGGCGTACTTCGCCGTCTTGAGGTCGGCGGCCAGCTTCAGGAGGAAGGCGATCTCCTTTTGCGAATAGTCGCGCAGGGTCAGGAAATGCCGGTTCTTGAGGTTGAATGCCATGGTTCGGTCCTCGCTGTTCAGGCCGGGTCGCGGGCGGTGGGGCAGCTCATGCAGTGGCCGCCGCCGCGCCCGCGGCCGAGTTCGGCGCCGGGGATCGCCAGGACCTCGACACCGGCCGCCTTCAGTGCGGCGTTGGTGTCGTCGTTGCGGTCGTAGCCGATCACCACGCCCGGGCGCAGCGCGAGGACGTTGTTGCCGTCGTTCCACTGCTCGCGGGCGCGCTCCTCCTCGGACTCGCCGCCGGTCGGCACGATCCGGAGGCGCTTGTAGCCGAGCACTTCGGCGACGATCTCGAAGATCGGCCGCGGGTCGTGGCGGAAGTCGAGCGGCTTGTCCCCCGCGCCCGGGCGGATGTCGTAGCACACGAGCTCGTCGGCGACCTCCTTGAACGTGGTGACCACATCGCCGCCGCACAGGGTGAAGATCGTGTCCAGGTGCATCGACGCCCGCGAGCGCGGGATCTTGAAGGCCAGCACGCGTTCCGCGGCGCCGGAGGCGAACAGCGATACCGCGAGCTGGCCCACCGCCTGCGGCGAGGAACGCTCGCCCATGCCCACGAGCACGGTGGCGTCGCCCACCGGCATGACATCGCCGCCCTCCAGGGTCGCCAGCCCGTGCTCGCGTGTCGGATCGCCCCAGTGGACGTTCACCCGGCCGGCGAAGGTGGGGTGATACCGGTAGATCGCGGTGTTGATCAGCGTCTCCGGCCGTCGGGCGGCCCAGTACATCGGGTTCACCGTCACGCCATCGTAGATCCAGGCGCTGTTGTCCCGTGTGAACAGGGCATTGGGCAGGGGAGGCAGAAGGAACCCGTGATGGCCCAGGTAGCTGCCGAACAGCCCGGTGAGCTCGAACGGCACCTCGTCGACGGTGAGCCCGCCGAGGAGGTGCTCGGCGAGCCGGGTGCCCGGCAGTTCGTCGAACCACGCGCGCAGCTCGGAGAGCGCGCCGACGCCGATGTGGTCGGCGGTGACGCGGTGATCGAGCACCCACGCCCTTGCCTCGGGGATGTCGAGGGTCTCCGCGAGCAGCTCGTTGACGTCGAGGACCTCGATACCCTGCTCGCGCATGGTGGCGGAGAAGACGTCGTGGTCCTTCTGCGCCTGCTTGACCCAGAAGACGTCGTCGAAGAGCAGCTCGTCGCAGTTCGAAGGCGTCAGGCGGCGGTGGGCGAGGCCCGGACGGCAGACGATGACCTGCCGGAGCGTGCCGGTTTCCGAGTGAACGCCTAGTGTTGTTGCGGTCATGTCGATTTCCCTCTAGACCAAGGTGCCGATACTCAGTACGACCGAGATGAAGATCGTGAGCATCAGCAGCAGTGGCCAGATGAAGGCGATCCAGCGGTCGTAGGGCACGCGCCCGATGGCGAGGCCGCCGATCACCACGGCGAAGGTCGGGTTGATCAGGTTCACCAGTCCGTTCGCGGACTGGTAGGCGGTGACCACGAGCTCCCGGCCGACCCCGGCGAAATCCGAGAGCGGGGCCAGGATCGGCATGGACAGTACCGCCAGCCCGGAGGAGGAGGGCACGAAGAAGCTCATCGCCGCCTCGATCCAGAACATCAGGTTGATGAAGGCGAGCTGCCCGAGTCCGCCGAGGGTCTCGGCGGCGCTGTGCAGGATCGTGTCGGCGATCAGGCCCTTGTCCATGATCACGACGATGCCGCGGGCGAGGCCCACCACCAGGGCGACGCCCAGCAGGTCGCGGGCGCCGTCGACGAAGCGGCCGGTGAGCTCCTTCTCGCCCATCCGCGCGACGATGCCGATGACGATCGCCGAGCCGAAGAACAGCGCGCCCATCCGCGCCATCCACCAGCCCTGGGAGGACACGCCCCAGATCATCACCGCGAAGGTGAGACCGAACAGCACCAGGACGATCGACTGGGTGGTGGTGAGCGTCGAGGAATGGCTCTGCTCGTCGTCGCCCCTGAGGAAGTAGGCCTTGTGCGCGGCGTGCTGTTTGGCGACGACCGAGCGCGACGGATCCGCCTTGACGCGCCGTGCATAGGCCATGACGTAGCCGATGCACAGCGCCAGCCCGCCCAGGAGTATGACGAAGCGCAGCACGATACCCGTGGTGAACGGGATCGAGGCCGCGTTGGCGGCGATGACGGTGGCGAACGGGTTGATCGTCGAGCCGAGTACACCGATGCCGGCGCCGATCATGATGACCGCGACGGCAGTGATGGTGTCGTAGCCCGCGGCGAGCATGACGGGGACCAGGATGCCGTAGAAGGCGAGCGTCTCCTCGGCCATGCCGTATGTTGTGCCGCCAATGGCGAACAGGATCATGAGTATGGGGATCATCCATATCTCGTGACCCTGAAGCTTGCGCATGGCCTCGCGTATGCCGGTGTCGATGGCCCCGGTGCCGTTGACGACCCCGAGGAATCCCCCCAGGAACAGCACGAACAGCGCCACGTCGATGGCGTTCGCTGCATAGCTGTCCGGGTCGTAGAAGCCGGCAACGGGGGCGAGCATGACGTCGACGAAGCCCTGCGGGTTCGGCTCCACGGCCTGGTAGGTGCCGGGAACGGCGACCTCGCGGCCCACGGCCTCGTTCATCGTGCGTTCGTACTTGCCCGTGGGGATGACCCAGGTGAGCGCGGCCACGAGGACGATGAGAAGAAAGAGAACGGTATAGGCGGTCGGGAAACGAGAGGTGAGTTCCGGGTCCTTCTGCGACGGGGCGTTGGGGTCAGCAGACACGGCACTTCTCCTTGTTTTGACGCGCAATGCTGCGCCACGGGGCTTGTTCCGGCGAGGCCGGGTGTTCGTGTACCCAGGTCAACGATAGGCGGAATGCGCGTGGGTGTCAGTTGACGCCGGTCAAGTCGTTAGCAATCTACCGGCATGCCCCGGGACGGCGGGCAGTGCGTGGTGATGCGGACGTATACCGGTGGGCACGGGACGGCCCGGGGGTGGTGAGGGCGGCCGCGGCGCAAAAGAGGCGGAGGTCCCGTCCCGGCCGCAGCGTCGGGACGGGGTGGCGCGGGGCGCGGTTTCAGCCGGCGCCGAGGCGGCGCTGGGCCTCGCGGTACTTCTCCGCAGTGCGCTCGATGATCTCCGCCGGCAGGTGCGGGGCCGGCGCGGTCTTGTCCCAGTCCAGGGTCTCGAGGTAGTCGCGAACGAACTGCTTGTCGAAGCTTGGCGGCGAGCCGCCGGGCTGGTAGGCATCCGCCGGCCAGAAGCGGCTGGAGTCCGGGGTCAGGGCCTCGTCGATCCACACCAGCGTACCGTCGTGGTCGAGCCCGAACTCGAACTTCGTGTCGGCAATGATGATGCCGTGCTCGCGGGCATAGTCCGCGGCCTCGGTGTAGAGGCGCAGCGTCGTTTCGCGGACCGTCGCCGCACGCTCGGCACCGAGCTGCCCGGCAACGGTCTCGAAGGCGACGTTCTCGTCGTGCTCGCCCACCGCGGCCTTGGTCGAGGGGGTGAAGATGGGCTCCGGCAGGCGGTCGGCCTGGCGCAGGCCGGCGGGCAGCGGGATGCCGCAGATCGAGCCGTTCGCCTGGTAGTCCTTCCAGCCCGAGCCGATGATGTAGCCCCGCGCGATGGCCTCCACCGGCAGCGGCGCCAGGCGTCGCACCACCAGCGCCCGGCCCTCGACCTGGGCACGTTCCGCCGGGTCCGGCAGCACGTCGGTGAGGGGTCTGTCGGCGAGGTGGTTGGGGACGATGTGGCGCAGCCGCTCGAACCAGAACCGCGACAGCGCGGTGAGCACGGCGCCCTTGCCCGGGATCGGGTCCGGCAGCACCACGTCGAAGGCGGAGATACGGTCGGTGGTGACGATCAGCAGGTGCTCGTCGTCGATGGCGTAGATGTCGCGCACCTTGCCCCGGGCGAGCCGCTCCAGGCTGGGGAGATCGCTCTCGAATAGCGCGTGGGGGGTGTCCATGGTCCTCGCTCCGGGCCGCTGCCCCGTGTGCCGATTTGCGGGCCGCCAGTCTACCAGCTCAGCCGCGCTTGATCCGCTCGAACGCCGCCAGGGCCTCCTCGCGGCTGGCCTTCAGGTCGACCACCGGCCTGGGGTAGTCACGGCCGAGGCGCACGCCGGCGTCACGGAGCACGCCCTCCGGCGCGGCCCACGGGGCATGGCGATGGCGTGGCGGCAGCGCCGCCAGTGCCGGCAGCCACCGTGCGACATAGTCCCCCTCGGGGTCGAAGCGCTCGCCCTGGCGGACCGGGTTGAAGATGCGGAAGTAGGGGGCGGCGTCAGCGCCGCTGCCCGCCACCCACTGCCAGCCGAGGCTGTTGCTGGCCAGGTCGGCGTCCACGAGGGTGTCCCAGAACCAGCGCTCGCCGGCCTGCCAGGGCAGCCGCAGGTTCTTGACCAGCAGCGAGCCGGCGATCATGCGCACGCGATTGTGCATCCAGCCGGTCACCCAGAGCTCGCGCATGCCCGCGTCGACGATGGGGAAACCGGTGCGGCCCGTCTGCCAGGCCCCGAGCAGCCGGTCGCCGGGATCCTCCCGCCAGGGGAATGCCGCGAAGCGCGGGTTGAGCGGCGCGTCGGGCAGCTCCGGGTGGTGGAAGAGGACGTGGTGCGCGAACTCCCGCCAGCCGATCTCGGCGAGGAACGCCTCTGCCGCCTCGCCGCCGCCGTCATCCGCGTTGCGGACCGCCGACCAGATCTGTCTTGGGCTGACGCCGCCGTGGTGGAGGTGGGGCGAGAGCCCGGACGTGCCCGGCTCGCCCGGGTAGTCCCGGGCGCGTCCGTAATCCCCGAGCGTGTGCCGTGTGAACGCCGTCAGCCGTTCCCGGGCACCGGCCTCGCCGGGTCGCCAGCGCCCGGCGAGGCCGGCGTCCCAGCGTACCCGCGGCAGCAGCCCCAGTGCCGCCAGAGGCTCGCCGGCCGGAAGCGTCGCCGGGGCCGCGAGTTCCGGGACCGGCAGGGGCGAGTCGGGCTCGCCGCCACGGCGGGCGGCGCGCCAGAACGGGGTGAACGCCCGGTAGTCCGTGCCCTGGCCGGTCTTCACGGTCCAGGGCTCGTGGAGCAGTGCGGCCTTGTGGCTGTGAACGGCGACCCCGTCCGCCTGCAGTGCCTGCTTGACGTTGCGGTCACGGGCCACCGGCGCCGGGTCGTAGAGGCGGTTCCAGTGCACCGCCGATGCCCCGGTCTCGCGGACGAGGGCGCGCAGCGTCTCCAGGGCCGGTCCCCGGCGGATCACCAGCCGCAGGCCGTGTCCGCGCAGCGACTCGTCGAGCGACGCCAGGGCGTGGTGCCGCCACCAGCGGCTGGCCGCCCCGGGGCGCCAGTCGCCGTCGGCGTCCGGGTCGTGGATGTAGACGGGGCAGACCGGCCCGGCCTCCGCGGCGGCGGACAGCGCCGGGTTGTCCGCCAGGCGCAGATCGCGTCGGAACCAGACGATCACCGGGGTCACGGATGCATCAGCTCGCGCAGGTGGGCCAGGCCCTCCTCGGGACGGTTGCCGAGGGGGTGGGCGCCGCCATCGGACAGCGCATCCGAGACGCGCTCGGCGGCGTCGCCGCCGACGGCAACCGGGCAGGGCAGCGTTTCCGCAAGCGCGGCAACCGCCTGTACCACGTCATCCGCCGGTGCGTGTTCGCCCACCAGCAGCACCGCCCGCGCGTCCGTGCGCCGCACCACTTCGACGAGTGGTGCCACCGGCGTGTCCGCGCCGAGCAGCACCACGCGGTAGCCGCTGGCCAGGGCCGAGAGCGCGAACAGCATCAGCGATGTCTCGGCGCACTCCCCGGGCAGACCGGCGACGATCACGCGGGCGCCGCGTGCCTGGCCGGCCTGATGATGGAGCCGGGCGCCGAGTTTGTTACGGATGAACGCCCGGAAGAAGCGTTCCTCCGCCACGGTCACCGCCTCGCGCCCGTCCCGGTGCAGGCCGAGCTCAGCGAGCAGGGGCTGGAGCAGCTCGCGGGTGACCAGGTTGACCGGGTACAGCGAGAGTGCCTCGTTGTACGTCCCCTCCAGGGCAGCGGCGTCGAAACGGGCGATCGAGCGCCGCATGCGCTCACGATAGTCCTCCCACGGGCCGGCTGCGCCGGTCTCGGCCTGCATGGGTACGGGCGCCTCATCACTGTCGAGCAGTCGGCGGGTCTGGCCGATGGGGATGCCCTGGTCCAGGAGCTGGAGGATGTGCTGGATCCGCTCGATGTCCGCCTCGGCGTAGAGCCGGTGGCCCTTGGGTGTGCGCTGTGGCCGGATCAGTCCGTAGCGGCGTTCCCAGGCGCGCAGCGTCACGGGATTGACCCCGGTGAGCGCGGAGACCGTACGGATCGGGTACAGACCCTCGCCGGTACGTTCGACGGCGGATTGTTGCGGCTCCGTTTGTGACATGCGTACTCGTGCCCCCTGGATGACGCACCCGATTGTACAATAATATTGTACAACATCATCCCGGTGCCATGCCGGACCGCGACCGGCATCGCCGGCCACTGTCCGCGCCGAGCGAACACGAGGTTGCCATGCCGAACCAGACAGACCGGCCCGGAGACGGCCGCCTGGCCCTGATCACCGGTGCCAGCAGCGGTATCGGCGAGGCCCTGGCCGTGCGCCTGGCCGCCCACGGCTGGCGGGTGGTGGCCGCGGCCCGGCGCCGGGCCGCGCTGGAGGCCCTTGCGGAACGGGCGTCCGGTCCGGGGCGGATCATCCCCCAGGTCCTGGACGTCACCGACGCCGATGCCTTCGCCGCGCTGGTGACCACCGTGGAGGCCGATCATGGCGAGATCGACACAGTGATCCTCAACGCCGGCGACTACGAGCCCGTGCGTCTGGACGAGCTCGATGCGGCGGTATTCGAGCGCCTGATCCGGGTCAACTACCTGGGCACGGTCAACGGTCTCGCCGCCTGTCTGCCGGCGATGCGCCGCCGGGGGCGCGGTCAGGTGCTGGTGATGGGCAGTCTCTCGGCCTACCGCGGTCTGCCCCGGGCCGCCGCCTACGGCTCCACCAAGGCGGCGGTGCTGAGCCTCGCCGAGTCGCTGCGGCCCGAGGCGGAGCGTGCCGGGATCGCACTGCGCGTGGTCAGTCCCGGCTTCGTGAAGAGCCGGCTCACGGAGCGCAATGACTTCCGCATGCCCCAGCTCATGGACCCCGCCGATGCCGCGGCGGCGATCCATGCCGGTATCGACGGTAACGGCTTCGAGGTGTTCTTCCCGAGGCGGCTCGGGTGGACGCTCAAGCTCCTGAGGCTGCTGCCCTACCGGCTGTACTTCGCGCTGATGCGGAGGCTGGCGTGAACGCCCCGGAGTACGCGGCGTTCTTCGCCGCGCTCACGCCGGCGGACCTGACACGTTTCGAGTCCGTATTCACCGACGACGCCCGTTTCGTCGATCCGTTCAACGACGTCCGCGGGGTCGCCGCGGTCCGCGGGGTATTCGAGCACATGTTCCGGGTCTGCGAGGGGGTGCGCTTCGAGATCACCGAGATCGTCGGCGATGCCGACGTGGCCTACCTGCGCTGGCGCGGCCACCTCGTGCTCAACGGGGGCCGGGCGCTACCGCCCATCGACGGCGTCTCGCGGGTGCGTTTCGCCGCCGACGGCCGGGTGGCCGAGCACGTGGACTACTGGGACGCCGCCGGCCAGCTCTACGCCCGCCTGCCGGTGCTCGGGGCACTCATGCGCTGGCTGCGCCGGCGCCTGAGTGCGCCCGTCACGCCCCCCTGAACCCGGCGCTCATGTCCCCCGCGCGGCGGGCGCCGTACCAGCACGTAGTGCCTCGTGGGCGGCCCGGTCCAGCGGGAAGCGCCAGACCAGCGCGGTAGCGGCGAGCTTGAACGGTATCGGCGCGGCGCCGTAGAACAGCGCCAGCGCGAGGCCGTCCCCGGAGGCGGGCGCCGCCGGATCGAATCCCAGCGCCGCCAGCAGCGGGAAGGCGATCCCCACCGCGAGGGCGAGGGCGAGCTTGGTGGCCATGTTCCACAGGCCGAAGAACAGGCCCGCCCGGCCACCGCCGCCGCGGTGGGTGTCCAGGTCCACGAGGTCCGCCTGGATGGCCGCGGGCAGGGCCATGTCCACGGCCACGCTCGCCCCCGAGAGGGCGCATATCACGGCGAACGCCGCCACATCACCCGTACCGAGCAGCGGCACCCACGCGAACACCAGCGAGGCCCAGAGCATGGACAGGGCCCAGGCCCGGTGCTTGCCCACACGCCGGGACAGCCAAAGCCAGCCCGGCAGGGCGGCGATGCCGGCGGCGAAGTAGATCAGCAGCAGCGCCCCGGTGGCCCCGCGGGCGCTGAGTACGTGAGCGGCATAGAGGGTGAACAGCGAGGCCGGCAGGCCGTTGGCGAGCCCGTTGAGCACGTACGCGGCGAGCAGCCGGCGAAACGGCGCGTTGCCGCGCAGCAGCCGCCAGCCGCGCCGCCACCCCGGGGCCGCGGCGGCGCCCGCCGGCGGTTCCGGGACCAGCGCCAGGGTCACTGCCAGGGTCAGCGGCAGCAGCACGACCAGCAGCCACGCCAGACCGGCGAGGGTGGTCGCGTCGGTGCGTCCACCGCCCACCACGCCGGGCCAGGCGACGGCGACCAGTGTGCCCAGGATCATGAACCCCTCGCGGCTCGCCGTGATCGAGGCGCGTTCGTCGTAGTCCCGGGACAGCTCGGCGCCCCAGGCGGTGTAGGGCAGCGCCACCAGGGTCCAGCCCAGGTATGCGGCCAGCCCCCAGGCCAGCAGCCAGGCGATGGTCACGTCCGGGGGCGGGTGGAATAGCTGCCAGGCGCTTACCAGAAGCAGCGGGGAACCCACCACCATCAACGGACGCCGGCGGCCCCAGCGGGTGTGCAGCCGGTCGCCGAGCGCACCGATGGCCGGGTCCGTGACCACATCCCACAGCCGCGCCAGCAGCAGGGCGGTGCCGACGCCGGCGAGGCCGAGGCGCTCGCCGTAGAACCCGGGGAGGAAGACGTACATCGGGATGCCCAGCACCGCCAGCGGCAGTGCCGGCGCGCCATAGGCGAGGAGAACCCGGCGGCCGGCGATCACGCCGGCGGCCGCCGCAGCACCAGGCGCTGCAGATCGATCCGGCCGCTGCGGAAGCCCGCTTCGCAGTAGGCGAGGTAGTACCGCCACATGCGCCGGAAGCGCTCGTCGAAGCCCTGGGCGGACATGGTTCCCTCCGCTGCGTTGAAGCGTGCGCTCCAGCGGGCCAGGGTCTCCGCGTAGTGGCGGCCCAGGCGCTCGTCGCCGCTTACCCCGAGCCCGCGCTCCGTGGCAAGGGCGAGCAGGTGGTCGCGGGTGGGAAGCATGCCGCCCGGGAAGATGTAGCGCTGTATGAAGTCCGGCTCGCGCCGGTAGTGCTCGAAGCTGTCGGCGTCGATGGTGATGCCGTGCAGCGCGATGCCGCCACCCGGCCGTACGCGGGCGGCGAGGGTGTCGAAGTAGCGCTCCCAGTAGGCCTCGCCCACCGCCTCCAGCATCTCGATGGAGACGACGTGGTCGAAGGTGCCGGTGACGTCGCGGTAGTCCTGCAGGCGCAGATCGACACGCTCGCCCAGGCCGGCCCGGGCGGCGGCCTGCCGGGCCCAGGCGAGCTGTTCGCCGGAGAGGGTGATGCCGGTGACATGCAGGCCGCGCCCGGCGGCGCGCAGCGCGAAACCGCCCCAGCCGCAGCCGATCTCGAGCACCCGCTCGCCGGGCCGTGCGTCCAGGGCGTCGAGCAGGGCGTCGTACTTGGCCCGCTGGGCCTCGGCGAGGGGCTGCTCCGGGCGTTCGAACACCGCCGCCGAGTAGGTCATGGTCTCGTCGAGCCACAGCCGGTAGAAGTCGTTGCCGAGGTCATAGTGGGCGGCGATGTTGCGGCGGCTGCCCCGCCGGGTGTTGCGCCGCCAGCCGAGATGGCCGGCACGCTGCAGCGCGGTCAGCAGCCGTGGCTCGCGGGCGGAGAAGGCGGGCTCGTTGACGGCCATGACCTCCAGCAGTGCCGCCGGGTCGGGGCTGTCCCAGTCGCCGGCGATGTAGGCCTCGGCGAAGCCTACCGCCCCGTGCAGCGCGCAGCGCCCGAGCAGCCGCCACGGGGCGTGCACGTCGAGCACCCCCGCGGGCCCGGCTCCGGCGGCACGGATCCGGTAGGGCTGGCCGCCGGGCAGGCGCCCCCGCAGCTCGCCGCGGGCGAGGCGCCGCAGCCGCCCCATCAGCAGCGCCGCGCCGGCGGGCAGCGGGCGGGGGAGTTCGAGGGCCGATTCCGTGGGGGTGCTCATCGTGAAACCTCCTCGCTGGGCGGCGGCGGTCGCCGGTGATAGCGGCCGCCGCGCAGCCAGATTCCGAGTGCCCGCCAGTGGATGGCGGCGATGACCTTGAAGGTCATCAGCGGCATCGCGAGTACCTGGCGCAGCAGCGCGCGGTCGCCGGCGTCGCGGTGCTCGCCGGTCTGCACGGCGGCCAGCGTGACCGCACCGCCGGGCTCCCGGTGGTAGGTGATGGCGATCCTCAGCGCCGCTTCCGGCGGGCTGATCCGGAAGCGGTATTCGCCACTCACCGGCAGAAAGGGCGAGACGTGGAAGACCTTGCCGTGACGGGCCCTGACCGGCGTCTGCAGGGCGCGGCCGTGCTCGTGCAGCAGATAGACGTGGCGGTCGCCGAAGGTGTTGTGCACCTCGGCGATCACGGCGAGCAGCGTGCCGTCGCGATGCCGGCAGAACCACAGCGACAGCGGGTTGAACGTGTAGCCGAGTACCCGTGGGTGACAGAGCAGGTGGATGCCGCCGCCGGCGAGGTCGATGCCGCTGCCGGCGAGCACCCGCTCCGCCCACGGGCGCAGCGGGCTGCCGTCGCCGGGCCCGTGGTCGCGGTCGAACAGGGCCACGAGATTGCGCCGGTTGTGGGAGAACCATCGCCGTGATGCGGCGGCCTCGTCGAGTCGGTCGATGTCGGCGAGCAGCGAGAACGTCCGGTACCGAAACCGGTACCCGGGCTCGGCGAGCCGCCGGTGCATCACCGTGCCGGTATACAGCGCCAGATCGCTCATCCCGTGTTTCCGCCGTCCCGCTGCACGGCGTGCGTCCACGGCGGCGCGCATCCCAGGCGCCCGGCGACCGCGACCGCCGAGGCCAGGGCGTCCTCGTGGAAGCCGTAGCCGCAGTAGCTGCCGCAGAACCACACGCCGCCATCACCCTGCAGCCGTGGAAGCGCCGCCTGTGCGCGCATCGCGGCGCCGTCGAATACCGGGTGATCGTAGCTCAGGCGGCGGATCACCCGGTCCGGCGCCGGCGGGCGTACCGGGTTGAGGCTCACGAACAGCGGCTCGTCGGTGTCGGGTCGCTGGAGCCGGTTCATCCAGTAGGTCACCGATACCGGCCGGGAACCATCGGCGGCGTGCGTGGTGAGGTGGTTCCAGGATGACCACACCGTGCGGCGTCGGGGCATCAGTGCCGGGTCCTGGTGGAGCCACGCCTCGTTGGCCTGGTAATGGAAACGCCCGAGCACCGTGCGTTCGCCGCGGCTCGGCTGCTCCAGCATCGCCAGGGCCTGGTCGGCATGTGCGGCGATGACCACGTCGTCGAACCGTCCGAGCCCGCCGGACGGGCCGTGCAGGTGAACGCCCGTGCCGTCGCGGCGGATCCGGGTGACCGGGGAGCCGGTCCGCACTTCGCCGAGGTCCGGGCGCATCGCCTCGATGTAGCGCCTTGCACCGCCGGTGACCGTGCGCCACTGCGGCCGGCCCGACAGGCGGATGAGTCCGTGATTGGCGAAGAAGCGCAGCAGGCTTGCCGCCGGGAAGGCCAGCATCCGCTCCGGCGGACAGGACCAGATTGCCGCGCTCATGGGCAGCAGATAGTAGCGCCGGAAGGCCTCGCCGAGGCCGATACGGTCGAGGAATGCCGACAGCGGCTCGTCGTGGTCCAGCGCGTCCGTGGCGAGGGCGCGGGCGCCCTCGCGGTTGAAGCGCAGGATATCGCCGGCCATGCGCCAGAACGCGGGCCGCAGCAGATTGCGCCGCTGTGCGAACAGGGTGTTGAGGTTGTCGCCCGCGTATTCCAGGTCGATATCGCTGGCGGAGAAGGCGAAGGACATGTCCGATGGCCGGGTCGGTACGCCGAGGGTCGCGAACAGGGCGGTAAGGTGCGGGTAGTTGGCCTCGTTGTAGACGATGAAGCCGGTGTCCACGCTGATCCGGCCGCCGGCGAGGTCGCAGTCCACCGTGTGTGTGTGTCCACCGAGACGCGAGTCCGCCTCGAAGAGCACCACCTCGTGGCGGCGGGATAACAGCCAGGCCGCTCCCAGCCCGGCGATGCCGCTCCCGACCACTGCGATGCGTCTGTGTGCCATAACCTATCGCCCCGTAAATATACAATACAAGTATTGTACAACTACGTGGCGTCACGCAAACGCTAAACCCGCCGTGGCACGGGTGATCAGGGGGTGAAGGGGCCGGAAAGAAAACGGGGACGTCGCGATGACGTCCCCGAAAGGCTTGAACTACCCGCAAGTCGCGAAAGCCGTCGCGACAGGGGAGAGTCTAGGGGAATCGATCACAAATAGCAAGCATTCTCATTATCATTTATATGGCTTCGATGTCGCCGCCGCGACGGGTATCATGCTAATACTAGCCGTGTCAGAGGCATGGGGGCGTGGCCGTGCCGGACGCCGATAATCACCGGAGTCACCGGTCTGCGCTGCAGTGGGCGATGCGGGTGTCTCCGGTGCGACCGAGCGGATCGAGCGCCCTGAGCCCATGCAGGTGCCCCGACACCGGACAAAATGCCCGACGGGATTGGAGTCGGTAACGTATGACGGTTCAACGCAGGGGGTAGCGTGCACGAGGCAAGTCCGGAATTCCGTCCGCTGTCGATGGCGGTGCTAACGCTGTCGGATACACGGGGTGTGGACGAGGACCGCTCGGGTGCGTTGCTGTGCGAGCGCCTGCAGGCGGCGGGGCATCATCTTGCCGAGCGTGAGATCCTGCCGGACGATCGCTACCGGATCCGTGCCGTGCTCTCCCGCTGGATTGCGGATCCGGCCGTGCAGGCCGTGCTTACCACGGGGGGGACCGGCTTCACGGGCCGGGACGATACCCCCGAGGCCGTGCGCCCGTTGCTCGATGCGGAGGTCGAGGGCTTCGGCGAGCTCTTCCGCCAGCTCTCCCATGCCGAGATCGGCAGCTCCACGATCCAGTCGCGGGCCCTCGCGGGCTTCGCGAACCATACGTTCATCGCCTGCCTGCCGGGTTCGACCGGGGCCTGCCGTACCGCCTGGGACGCCATCCTGGCCGATCAGCTCGACGTGCGTCACCGTCCCTGCAACCTGGCGGAGCTGGTGCTGTTCGCCAATCACGGCGGAGGCGGGGCGTGAGCCGGCGACCACGTGGCGAGACCCGGCGGGCGATCCTGGCCACCGCGCAGCGGCTGATGCAGGCGCGCGGCTTCAACGGTTTCAGCTATCACCACATCGCCGAGGCGCTGGGGGTGCGCACCGCCGCGGTGCACTACCATTTCCCGGCAAAGGCGGATCTCGGCCTCGCCGTGCTCGCCCGTGTGCGCGAGGACTTCGGCTGGTGGTGTGAGCGCCAGCGCTCGCGAGGCGCGGACGCGTCGGCACGGCTGGAGGCGTTCTTCGAGCTGGACGGGCGCTACGTCGCCGCCGACCGCGTCTGTCCCCTGGGGGTCGTCGGCGTGGAGCGTACCGGCCTGCCGCCGGCAATGTGCCGCGAGGCGGATGCGCTGCTGCAGGACGTCCTCGGTTTCTTCATCGAGACGCTCGAGGCCGGGCTCGCCGATGGCAGCATTCCCCACGTTGACGACGTGGCGGACACGGCGCACCAGATCCTGGCCGCGACCCAGGGGGCGCTGCAGCTTGCGCGCCTGCGCGGGCCGGAGGCTTACGAGGGGGTCCTCCGGGCCCTGCGTCAGGGGCTGGGCATGAAACGGGGCGAGGGACTCGAACGCCTGGTGGGCTGAGGCAGCACGGACGCGCCGTCGAATGGGGGTGGGGCGACTATGCCGGAGCCACGTCTTAGCGAACTCATCGAGGCGGCACTCGCCGCGGACAGCATCGAGGCCCTTCACTCGGTGTGCAGCCGCGCGGCCGCGCTCTACGGCTACGACCATTTCATCTACGGCGCGCGCTTTCCCAGCTCGCTGACCCGGCCCTTCATGCTCGTCATCAGCGGCCATCCGGACGAGTGGCGCGAGCGCTACCAGGCCGAGGACTACATCCAGCTCGACCCGGCGGTGCGTCACAGCGTGAACCACGTGCGCCCGGCGCGCTGGAGCGAGCTGTTCGACAGTCCCGAGTACGGTCCGGAGGATCTGGCGGTGCTCCACGAGGCCGCCGCCTTCGGCCTGGTTACCGGGACATGCCTGCCCGTGCGCGGCAGCCGCGGCGAGGTCGGGCTGCTGAGCTTCTCCTCCGGGCGGCGGGGCACCCCGGTCGAGCGGGATATCCGTGCCTCCCAGCCGGCCCTGTTCATGTTCTCCAGCTACGTCCACGAGGCGGTATGCGGGCTGCTCGACCACGGCGCGCTGCCTTACCGTCCCGCCAGCCTGACCGCGCGCGAGCGCGAATGCCTGCTCTGGGCGGCGGAGGGGAAGACCGCCTGGGAGACCGGCGCGATCCTCGGGGTGAGCGAGCGCACGGTGGTATTCCACCTCAACAATGCGGCGCGCAAGCTGGATGTCACCTCGCGCCAGCAGGCGGTCGCCCGCGCCATCGCTCAGGGCCTGATCGCCCCCCAGCTTGCGTGAAGCCGTTCATTCACTGCTGACAACCTGTAAGAACTGACAGTTACCTCGCGGCCGCGCGCGCCGTTGAATGGGAGCCGGACCCAAACAACTGCGAGAGGCCCGGCCCATGCAAGCTCAGATCCTTGTCGGACGTCCGTCCGAAGCGACGCTCCCGCCGTCGGTGGTCGATGGCATTTACCGCTTCCGCCACCGTGTCTTCCGCCAGCGTCTGGGCTGGGAGGTCACGAGCGTGCGTGGCCGCGAGCGTGACGACTACGACGATCTCGACCCGGTCTACATTGCCTGCCATAAGCACCGTGAGACGGTGATCGGCACCTTCCGGCTGCTGCCGACCACCGGCCCGTACATGCTCCGCGACGTGTTCCCGGAGCTGCTGCGCGGCGAGTCCGTGCCCTGTGCCAGCGATGTCTGGGAGCTCTCGCGCTTCGCCGTGGAGCCCTCGGACGCCAGCGAGCGGGTACAGGCGAGCTGCACCGAGACGACGCTGTCGCTGATGCGCGCGTGCTACCGCTACGGCGCCAGCAACGGCATCCGCGAGTACGTGATGGCGACCAGCGTCGCCGTGGAGCGCATGCTCCGGGGGATGGGCCTGGAGCTGACGCGCTTCGGCGACGGCTCCGCGGTGCGTATCGGCCGCGTGCTCTCGGTGGCCTGCCGGCTGCGCATCGACGAGGCCCTGGGACGCGCCCTCGGCGCCTTGCCCGCCACCGATGCTGCCGCCGCGCCAGCGGGGAGGGCCGTGGCATGAGGTTACTGTTCGTGAACCTGCGCCGCAGCACCCACCCGCTGGCCGAGGCGGTGCTCGCGTCGCCGCTGTGGCAGGTGTGCGAGTGCGGCGGACTGGCCGAGGCGGAAGAGCTGGCCGCCAGTGAGTGGTTCGACTACGTCCTGGTGGACCCGGGCGAGGCCCTGAGCCTGGAGGCTGTCAGCGACCGTGTGTGCGCCGCCGGCGGACAGGCCCGGGAGCGCATTCTGGGGATGCCCGTCCACAACGCCGAGTTCCCGGTCGACGACGGCCGGGCCCGCTATGGTTGCCGAGGTGCCCGGCCCGCCTATGGACGGGAGGACGGTGGCTGGATCTTCGAGTACCACGCGCCATGCCGAACTATCAATCCAGCCTAGCGGCCGTTCAGGCGCCGCCGGCGGCACCGGTCTACCGCCTGATGCTCGACGGCGAGGGGCGCGTCACCTCCGTGGCGACCGCGCTGCCGGAGGCACTGGCCGGGCTGGCCCGGGGAGACAGCGTCGACGGCTGGCTGACCGACGCGGTCTACCCGGCGCGCTCGCTGTCGCTGTGCCTGGCCGCGCTGCGCGCCGGCTGTGCCGGCATCTACCTGAGCCTGCGCGGTGTGTGCGACCCGGGCGCCCGTTTTGCCGGGCGGCTGGTGCCGTACCCCACCGGTGCCGTCGCCCTTGAGCTGGAGGCGGAGGCCGAGGCGGACAGCGCGCGGAGCTCGAAGCCGTCACCGCTGCTGGGGCGCGCCGAGTTCCTCTCCGTTCTCGAGACCGCGGCGGGCAATGGCGCGCCGGTGGCGGTCGGGTGCATCGACATCGACCGCCTGCGCCAGATCAACCTCGGCTACGGTCACGCCTGCGGCGACACCGTGCTCGCCGAGGTGGGGCGGCGGCTGCAGCGCCTCGCCGGTACCGGCGCACGGGTGGCGAACCTCGGCGGCGACGAGTTCGGCGTGGTCATGACCGGTCCCGGCGCGCCGGCGCGCGCCCGGGAGATGGCCGAGGCCCTGGACCAGTCCATGCGCCGGCCGATCTTCTGCCACGGGCGGGAGCTGCTGGTGACCGTCTCCGCGGGGTTCGCCGCGAGCAAGGCGGCGACGGGCCAGGCCGAGGGGCCGCTGGTGGCCGCGGAGGCCGCGCTTCAGCGGGCCCGCCGTCTCGGGCGCTGCTGGGTGCTGTTCGACGACGAACCGCCCCAGGCACCGGACCACCACTCGGCCCGGGCGGTGGCGCTGGAGGTCGCCCTGCACCGGGCGCTGGAGGAGGATGAGTTCTCGCTGGCCTACCAGCCCATCGTGTCCCTCGGCAGCGGCGAGGTGTGCGGGGTCGAGACGCTGCTGCGCTGGCACTGGGAGGACGGTCAGCCGGTGCCGCCGGACCAGTTCGTGCCCGTGCTGGAGGACACCGGACTGATCCGCCCGGTGGGGGCATGGGTGCTGCGGCGTGCCTGCGAAGAGCTGGTCGCTACCACCACGCCCGGCGGACGGGTCCCGGAGGTGGCGGTGAACGTGTCCGTCGAGCAGCTGCACGAGAGCGGCTTCGTCGACGAGGTGGCCGCGGTGCTGCGCGACACCGGGCTTGATCCGCGGCGTCTGACGCTGGAGATCACGGAGCACCGGCTGATCGGCGACAACTCCACGATCATCGACACGCTGCGCGAGCTGCGCGCCCTCGGGGTGCGCCTTGCCGTGGACGACTTCGGCACGGGCTATTCGTCGCTGGCCTATCTGCTGGAGCTGCCGGTGCAGGTGCTCAAGGTGGACCGTTCCTTTGTCCAGGGGCTCTGGAAGAGCCCGGCGGGGCAGGTGATCATGCAGGCCATCGTGTCCATGGCGACAGACCTGGGGCTGCAGGTCGTGGTGGAGGGGGTCGAGCGTGAGGAGGAGGCGCGGTTCCTGGCGCGCTGGCCGGAGCTGCTCGCCCAGGGCTATCTCTATGGCGCCCCCATGCCACTGGCGCGTCTGCTGGCGGGCGACGGCGGTGCCCTGCGCACGGCCGGGGCGCAGTGAGCGGGTTGCGCACGGGGTGGTGCGCGAACGGTTCCCCCCGGAGGCAGGTCCCGGTCCGCGATGCCTCTCCATCTCCGGGCGGCTCGGCGTGCGGCCGTGTTGCCTGAAGCCTGTTTGTCCCGCCATGGATTAGTCGGTGCCGCGGGCTTCGGTATACTCTCGTGCCGGGCGGTGCCGTGGGCGGCATCGTGGGTCCAAGAGCGGATATCGAAGCGATAAATGACGTCGTGGCTGGGTCTTTCAGGCCGCTATGCCGGCCGGTTGGCAGGAGCGCTCATCGGCCTGTGGCTGGCCGGGGCGGCCGGGGTGGCGCTGGGCGCCGCGCTGGGATGGTGGCGTGACGACCGGCGCTACTTCGCGCCGCTACGCCCGGGGCGCTGGCGGCAATGGAGCGAGGACCCGCGCGAGCGCGTTTTCCTCGCGGCGCTGTTCGGCTGGGCGGGGCATATCGCCAAGCGTGACGGCCGGGTGAGCGAGGCCGAGATCGCCGCCACCCGCGCCCTGATGAACGAGTTCGGCCTCGACAGCGCCGCCCGCCGGGTCGCCATCAGCCAGTTCTCCGCGGCCAAGCAGCCCGGCTATCCGTGGCGGCGTTATCTCATACGCCTGCGCCGGGTCCGCGGCGGACGTCCCGCCCAGCGCTGGCTGCGTCTGCTTCTCGGGGTGGCGCTGGCGGACGGCGAGCCCACCGGGCCGGTATTCCGCCGGCTGCGTGACGCCGTGCGCCTGCTCCGCATCGATGACGAGGATTACCGCCGGCTCTACGCCTCGGTGCGCCGACGGGCCCAGGGCTCGGGCGACCGCATGGACGTGGCCTGGGCGTATGCCGTGCTCGGGCTGGAGGAGGGCGCGACGGCGGAGACCGTGCGCATCGCCTACCGGCGGCTGCTGAGCCGCCATCACCCCGACCGCCTGGTGGCGCGGGGGGCGGACGAGGCGACCCTGCGCGAGGCGGGGGCGCGGACCCGCGAGGTCAAGGCCGCCTACGACTATCTCCGCCGCCGGGCCGCGTCCTGAACCGCGGTCTCAGAAGGCGAAGAAACGCCCGGCCGCGACCACCACGAGCAGGGCCATGCCCAGCCCCAGGTTGATCTGGACCACGCGGCGGATACGCCCCAGCGCCGCGCCGGCGGCGCCGGTGCTGCCGTCGGCGACCGCACGGCCGAGCCGCCGGTACGGGCCGAAGTAGAGGTAGACGAACAGCGCGATCATCACCCAGCCGATCGCCTGCATGGCGTGCACGTAGGCCGGTGCGTCCGCGAGCCCGCCGAAGCGCAGCGCGCTCATGCGGTATCCGCTCGCCGGCAGCACCACCACGGCGACCCAGACCGCGGCCAGGAAGCGCCGCAGTACCCCGTGCCAGAGCGGGCCGCGCACGGATGGCTCGAGGGCGCCGGCCGCCGGGCGCAGGCAGGTGTAGGCGAGGAACATACCTCCGATCCAGACCACCGCTGCGATCAGGTGCAGTGCCATCAGTACCGGGATCTCCCAGAACATCGTCGTCTCTCTCCGTTGCCGCGGGTGCCCGTCACGGATCGCTGCCTGCCGGCATCGTCCGCACGGCGTTACCTATTACGTCCCTGGCATCTATTGTAAAGTGCTCAGCTTCGCGACCAGCCTCAAGGCCCCGGACGATGACCGATTTCCGTATTGCCCCGTCCATCCTCTCAGCGGACTTCGCGCGCCTCGGCGAGGAGGTGGACGACGTCCTCGCCGCCGGCGCGGACATGGTCCACTTCGACGTCATGGACAACCATTACGTGCCGAACCTCACCTTCGGCCCAGTGGTCTGCCAGGCGCTGCGCCGCCATGGCGTCACCGCGCCCATCGACGTCCATCTCATGATCAGGCCCGTGGACCGTATCGTCCCGGACTTCGCCGCGGCGGGGGCGAGCTGGATCACCTTTCACCCCGAGGCGAGCGAACACGTCGATCGCACGCTCCAGCTCATCCGCGACGAGGGCTGCCGTGCGGGGCTGGTGTTCAACCCCGCGACGCCGCTGGACTGCCTGCCCTGGGTCATCGACAAGGTGGACATGGTGCTGATCATGTCCGTGAACCCCGGCTTCGGCGGCCAGGCCTTCATCCCGCGTTCGCTGGACAAGCTCCGTGCGGCGCGGCGGATCATCGACGAGAGCGGCCGCGATATCCGCCTCGAGGTCGATGGCGGGATCAAGGCGGCGAACATCGCCGACGCGGCGGCGGCCGGTGCGGACACCTTCGTCGCCGGCTCGGCGATCTTCGGTGCGCCGGACTACGCCGGGGCGATCGGCGAGATGCGCCGCCGGCTCGCCGAGGGGGGCGCATGAGCCTGTCCCGGCCGCGGGCCGTGCTCTTCGATCTGGACGGCACGCTCGTGGACAGCGCGCCGGATATCGCCACCGCCGTGGACCGCCTGCTCGCTGAGCTCGGTCGCGAGCCCGTGGGCGAGGCGCTGGTCCGTCACTGGGTGGGCAACGGCGCCCGGCGCCTGGTTGCGCGGGCGCTCGCCGGCCGGCGCGGGATCGACGGGGAGCCGGCGGGCACGGAGGCGGCCCTGGCGCGGTTCCTGGTCCTCTACCGCGAGCGGCTGGTCGAGCGGACCACGATCTATCCGGGGGTGATCGAGCTCCTCGACGCCCTGGCCGCAGCGGGTATCCCGGTGGCGGTGGTGACCAACAAGCCCGAGGGGCTGGCACGGCCGCTGCTGGAAACCCTGGGGCTGGCGGCGCGTTTCGGTGCCGTGGTCGGCGGCGATACCCTGGCCGAGAAGAAGCCGGCCCCCGCGCCGCTGGCCCATGCCGCCGGGCTCCTGGGGGTGGCGCTGGCGGACTGCCTGATGGTGGGCGATTCGCTCACCGACGTCTCCGCGGCCCGTAATGCGGGGATCCCGGTCGCCTGTGTGCCCTATGGCTATCGGGAAGGGGATGCTATCTTTGAGGCTCGTCCCGAGGCGGTGGTCGACACGCTGGCCGACCTGCCGTCCCTGATCGGTATCGCACAGGCGCATGAGACAGCAGGATCGACCGTCACTGACAAGGCACAGGCGCACCGGCATGGCTGAGGCCGTCGCCGGAGATGTCCTCGTGGGCACGGTCCGCCGCCCCTTCGTAGTGACGGCGCGTCCGCGCTGCATGGCGATCACCACGGCGCTCGACCCCCGGCATCGATGGCGAGGCTGGTACATCGCAACCCAGACGCCATTGTCCGAGTTTCCCAATGCCGGTGGTGACCATGGAGCAGATCCAGTTTCAGGAGCTGGCCCGATCGGGCTGTAACCGAATCCCCCTCGTGCGCGAGGTCCTCGCTGACCTCGACACGCCACTGTCGACCTATCTCAAGCTCGCCGAGGGCCCCGGGAGCTTTCTCTTCGAGTCCGTGCAGGGCGGGGAGAAGTGGGGGCGCTATTCGATCATCGGGCTGCCCGCGCGGGTGCAGTACCGCATCACCGGGTACCGCCTCGAGACCCGGGTGGACGGCGAGGTCCGGTCCACGCAGACGCTGGACGACCCCCTCGCGTGGGTGGAGGCCGAGCACGCCCGGGTGACGGCCGCCCCGCCGCCGGAATTCCCGCACATGCCGCGCTTCCTCGGGGGGCTGGTGGGGTACTTCGGGTACGACACCGTGCGTTACATCGAGCCGCGCCTCGGCGAGTGTCCGAACCCGGACCCCCTCGGCGCGCCGGATATCGCGCTGATGGTCGCCGAGGAGGTTCTGGTCTTCGACAACCTCGCCGGCAAGCTGTACGTGGTGGTCAATGCCGACCCGGCCGGGCCGGATGCCTGGGAGCGGGCGCAGGCCCGGCTCGACGGGATCGCGGAGCGCCTGCGCGCCACCGAGCTTGCCTACCGCACCGGGCGGGCGCCGCGGGAGGTCGAGGAGGAGGATTTCACCTCCAATCCCGGCCAGGCGGACTTCGAGGATGGCGTGGAGCGCATCCGCGAGTACATCGCCGCCGGCGACTGCATGCAGGTGGTCCCCTCCCAGCGCATGACCGCCGGGTACCACGGCCGCCCGCTGGACCTCTACCGGGCGCTGCGGTGCATGAACCCATCGCCGTACATGTACTTCCTCGATCTCGGCGACTTCCAGGTGGTGGGCTCCTCGCCGGAGATCCTCGCCCGGGTGGAGGACGGCGAGGTCACGGTGCGTCCCCTGGCGGGCACCCGCCGGCGCGGGCGCAACGAGGCGGAGGACCGCGAGCTGGAGACCGAGCTGCTCGCCGATCCCAAGGAGCGTGCCGAGCACCTCATGCTCATTGACCTCGGCCGCAACGACATCGGCCGGGTCTGCGAGACGGGGAGCGTGCGGGTTACCGACCAGATGGCCATCGAGCGCTATTCCCACGTGATGCACATCGTCTCCAACGTCAGCGGCCGGCTGCGCCCGGGGCTCTCGCCCATGGACGTGCTGCGCGCGACCTTCCCGGCGGGCACCCTCTCCGGGGCGCCGAAGATCCGTGCCATGGAGATCATCGACGAGGTGGAGACGGTCAAGCGCGGGGTCTACTCCGGCGCCGTCGGCTATCTCTCCTGGTCCGGCAACATGGATACCGCCATCGCCATCCGCACCGCGGTGGTCAAGGATGGCGAGGTCCACGTCCAGGCCGGCGCCGGCGTGGTCCACGACTCCGTCCCGCGCCTGGAGTGGGAGGAGACCCTGAACAAGGGCCGCGCGCTGTTCCGCGCCGTGGCCATGGCCGAAGCCGGTCTGGACAGCTGAGGGCGCCGTCATGCTGCTGATGATCGACAACTACGACTCGTTCACCTGGAACCTGGTGCAGTACCTCGGCGAGCTCGGTGCGGAGGTGGTGGTCCATCGCAACGACGCCATATCGGTGGCGGACATCGAGCGGATGGCGCCGGAGCGCATCGTGATCTCCCCCGGCCCGTGCACGCCGGACGAGGCCGGCATCTCGCTGGACGTGGTCCGCCGCTTCGCCGGGCGTGTGCCGCTGCTCGGCGTCTGCCTCGGCCACCAGGCCATCGGCCAGGCGTTCGGGGCGCGGGTGGTGCGCGCCGGGCGGGTGATGCACGGCAAGACCTCGGCGGTGCATCATCGCGGCCGGGGGGTGTTCGTCGGTCTGCCCAACCCCATGGAGGCGACCCGCTATCATTCCCTCGTGCTGGAGCGCTCGGGCCTGCCGCCGTGCTTCGAGGTTACGGCGTGGAGCGAGAACGAGGACGGCAGTATCGAGGAGATCATGGGCGTGCGCCACGTGAGCCTGGACGTTGAGGGGGTGCAGTTCCACCCCGAGTCCATCCTCACGGCGGCCGGCCACGACCTGTTGCGCAATTTCCTGGAGCGCCCCGCCCGGGCGGCTTGAATCGAGGTGTCTGAGATGAACATTCAGGAAGCGATCCGGGCGGTGATGAACCGCCGGGATCTCGACTACGACGAGATGACCGCCGTGATGCGCCAGATCATGACCGGCGAGGCGTCCAACGCGCAGATCGGCGGTTTCCTGGTCGGGCTGCAGATGAAGCGCGAGAGCGTCGCGGAGATCGCCGCTGCGGCCGAGGTCATGCGTGAGCTGGCCACCAAGGTGAGCGTCGAGGGCGATGCCCTGGTCGATATCTGCGGCACCGGCGGCGACGGCGCCGACCTGTTCAACGTCTCCACCGGGGCGATGTTCATCGTCGCCGCCGCGGGGGGGCGGGTGGCGAAGCACGGCAACCGCTCGGTGTCGTCCTCCTCCGGCAGCGCCGACCTGCTCGAGGCCGCCGGGGCGAAGCTCGACCTCGATTCCGCGGCGGTGGGCGAGTGCGTCGACCGCGTGGGCGTGGGCTTCATGTTCGCGCCCAGGCACCACAGCGCCATGCGCCACGCCGTGGCCGCGCGCCGGGAGATGGCGGTGCGCACGATCTTCAACCTGCTCGGGCCGCTGACCAATCCGGCCGGGGCGCGCCGTCAGCTCCTCGGGGTGTTCGCCGACCACTGGGTCCGCCCGCTCGCGGAGGTGCTCCAGCGTCTCGGCAGCGAGCGGGTGATGGTGGTGCACTCCGAGGACGGCCTCGACGAGGTGAGTATCGCCGCGCCGACTCACGTTGCCGAGCTCGACGACGGCGTGATCCGCGAGTACACGATCCGCCCAGAGGACTTCGGGCTCGTCAGCGCCTCCCTGGATGCGGTCAAGGTGCATACCGCGGTGGAGAGCCTGGACATTATCCGCCGTGTATACGCCGGCGAACCGGGCCCGGCGGCGGACATGCTCGCGCTCAATGCCGGGGCGTCGATCTACTGCGCCGGGCTCGCCGACAGCGTCGGGGCCGGCGTGGAGCGCGCCCGGGCCGTGCTCGCCGACGGTGCGGCCGGCCGCCGGCTCGACGAGTTCGTCCACTACACCAACCGCTTCGAGTGACGGAGGGCGCGATGGCGGAGCAGCGAGACATCCCCGACATCCTCAAGCGCATCCTCGAGCGCAAGGCGGAGGTGGTCGCCGAGCGCGGCGAACAGGTGGGCATGCAGGCCTTCCGCAACCGCCTGGAGCACGCACCGGCGCCGCGGGGGTTCGCCGCGGCCCTCGCCGGCGGGATCACCGCCGGGCGTTGCGGTGTGATCGCCGAGATCAAGCGCGCCTCGCCGAGCAAGGGCGTTATCCGTGACCCCTTCGATCCGGTGGCGATCGCCCGCAGCTACGAACGCGGCGGCGCGACGTGCCTGTCCGTGCTCACCGACGAGGACTTCTTCCAGGGCTGCGACCGCCACCTGGAGCAGGCCCGGGAAGCGGCGGGACTGCCGGTGCTGCGCAAGGACTTCATCATCGATCCGTACCAGGTCTACGAGGCCCGGGCGCTGGGCGCGGACTGCATCCTGCTGATCGTCGCCGCGCTCGGTGACACGCGGCTGGCCGAGCTCCATGGCCTCGCCGGCGAGCTCGGTATGGACTGCCTCGTGGAGGTGCACACCGCCGCGGAGCTGGAGCGGGCGCTACGCCTGCGCCCGGCGCTGATTGGCATCAACAACCGGGACCTGCACACCTTCGAAACCGACATCCGCACCACCGTCGATCTGTGCAACGCCATTCCGCCGGAGGTGGTCCGGGTGACCGAGAGCGGTATCCATACCCGCGAGGAGGTGGTCTACATGCGCCGTCACGGCGTACACGGGTTCCTGGTGGGCGAGGCGTTCATGCGCGTGCCTGAGCCCGGTGAGAAGCTCGCGGAGCTGTTCCGGGGCGGATGATTGGGGGCGTACCGGGCGTGACCGGCAGGGGGCTCCGCCTTGCCGGATCGGTTTCGGGCCGGCACGGGTGCGGAACATGCGTAATCGAGCGGGGGCCGGTAAGCCACGTGACGTGGACCCTTCAGCGGGTGTTGTGGATCACCATGGTCTTGCCGCTGACCGCGATCAGGCCGCGCTCCTCGAGGTCCTTGAGCACGCGGCCGACCATCTCCCGGGAGCAGCCCACGATCCGGCCGAGCTCCTGTCGGGTGATGCGGATCTGCATGCCGTCCGGGTGGGTCAGCGCATCCGGCTCCCGGGCCAGTTCGAGGAGCGTGCGTGCGATACGACCGGTCACGTCGAGGAAGGCGAGGTCGTGGACCTTGGCGCTGGTGCGGCGCAGCCGATCCGCCATCTGCCCGGCGAGCAGGGACAGCAGCTGCGGGTCCTCCTCGGCGGCCTGGCGGAATCGGGGGTAGCTGATCTCGGCGAGCTCGCAGTGCGTGCGTGTTCGCACCCAGGCGCTACGCGTGCTCGTGCCGCCGAACAGGCCCATCTCGCCGAAAAAGTCCCCGGCGTTGAGGTAGGAGAGCACCAGCTCGTGGCCGCTGTCGTCATCCATGAGCACGCTCACCGATCCCTCGATGATGTAGTACAGCGCGTCCGCCTGGTCACCGGCGTAGATCACCACCGTCTTGGGTGGATAGCGTCGCCGGTGGCAGTGCGGGAGCAGATTCCGAATCGGGAGCTCGCTGTCCGTAACCGCTCGTACCATGCTGGTGCAACCTAGCCGTTGAATGGCGGGATCACCATAAGCGATATGTAGATCATTGTGAATAAGTTCGCAAGTCCTGAGCGTGACCGAGTGCGTCACCCTATTCGGTTCGGTTTCCGGGTGATAAACTAAAAGATTACCCGCCGAAAACCACGTTTTCTGGGCGCCCCTAATCTGGGCGGCGAGGCAGGAGCGCACGATGGGCATGCACGCGACGGTGAGCTGGCTCGGCAAGATGGCCTTTCGCGGCGAGACCGGTAGTGGCCACGAGGTCCTGGTGGATGGTCCGCCGGACCTGGGCGGCGAGGAGCGCGGTGCCCGCCCGATGGAGCTGATGCTACTCAGCCTCGGGAGTTGTTCTGCGGTGGATGTCGTCCATATCCTCCGAAAGGGGCGCCATGACGTCGTCGACTGCGTGGTCGAGGTGAACGGCGAGCGTGCCGAGGAGCCGCCGAAGGTGTTCACCCGTATCCATCTGCACTACCGCGTGGTCGGGCGAGACCTGCGTGAATCGGTGGTGGCGCGCGCGGTGTCGTTATCCGCGGAGAAATACTGCTCGGCATCGCTGATGCTCAGCCAGGCCGCCGAAATCACCCATGATTTCGAGGTGGCGCAGCCCTAGAGCCAGTGTCCCCGCTCGGGGCCGGTCCCGCGGGTTGCCGGGCGATATAGCCATATCATCATGTGTGAACCGTCGTCTCAGGAGGGCGCAAATTTGGCGGAGTCGAAGCAGCGCGTGAAGCTCTACGGGTTCAATAACCTGACCAAGTCGCTGAGCTTCAACATCTATGATGTCTGCTACGCGGACTCGCCGGGCCAGCGCCAGGCCTATATCGAGTACATCGACGAGGTCTATAACGCCGAGCGCCTGACCCAGATCCTCACCGGTGTGTCCGACATTATCGGTGCCAACATCCTCAACATCGCGCGCGAGGACTACGAGCCCCAGGGCGCGAGCGTGACCCTGCTCATCTCCGAGGAGGACGGTGACAGCGACGACGGTACCTACGTCACCGCGCCGGCGTCGCCCGGGCCGTTGCCGGAGACCGTGCTCGGCCACCTGGACAAGAGCCACATCACCGTGCACACGTACCCGGAGAGCCATCCCCATCGCGGGGTGAGCACCTTCCGGGCGGATATCGACGTATCCACCTGCGGGCTGATTTCACCGCTGAAGGCGCTGAACTACCTGATCCATTCGTTCGACTCGGACATCGTGACGATGGATTACCGCGTGCGCGGGTTCACCCGCGACGTGGAGGGGCGCAAGCACTTCATCGACCACGAGATCAACTCGATCCAGAACTACCTGGCCGAGGATACCCTGAGGCGCTATCACACCATCGACGTGAACGTCTTCCAGGAGAACATGTTCCACACCAAGATGCTCCTCAAGGACTGGGACATCGACGACTACCTCTTCGGCCAGCGCTCCGCCGACCTCACTCCGGAGCGCCGGGACGAGATCCGCCGTCAGCTCCGCCGGGAGATGAGCGAGATCTTCTCCGGGCGGAACCTCTCGCCGGATCAGGAGGTGTGACGCCGGCGCGTCGTCCCGGCTGACCGCGCGCGAAGCGCGGGCGCGGTCAGCAATGGCGGGAGGCCGGTCCGGCTCAGAGGCGGTAAGTGGTCGCCGTCATCACCCGCGAGGTCAGCCGCATCATTGCCTTTATCGGGCGGGGCAGCTCGCGGGCGCCGGCCTCCACCGCCATCCCTGCGTGCTCGCCCTCGTCGGTGCGCATCTGCTCGACGACCGCGCGGCTGCGGGCGTCCGCCTCCGGCAGGCGCCCGAGGTGGCCGCTCAGGTGGGTGACGACCTGGCGCTCGGTCTCCGCGAGGAAGCCGAGGCTCCAGCGGTCGCCGGCGGCGCCGGCAGTGACGCCCAGTGCCAGCGAACCGAGGTAGAAGGCCGGGTCCAGCAGGCTGGTGCGGCTGTCCAGCTCCGTGAGCCGGGTGCGGCACCACACCAGGTGGTCGTTCTCCTCGTCCGCCGCACGCTCCATCTTCTGACGGACCGTGGCGTCGCGCGCCGTGAGTGCCTGGCCCTGGTACAGGGCCTGGGCGCAGACCTCGCCGCAGTGATTGACCCGCATCAGCCCGGCGGCGTGTCGGCGCTCGGCGTCGGAGAGCTCCCCTTCCTCAACGCCTTTCGCGGGGTAGGGGCGGCCCGTCGTGGGCGGATTGCCGAACACCGTGCGCAGCGCCTGGTCGAGGTGGGCGACGAGCCGGTCGGCGGGCGTGTAGTGGCGTGCGTGCATGGCGGCGCTCCCTGTCTGCAGCGTGCGGTGGCCGTTATTCTACGCCCGGCACGCGCCGCTTTCAGCGGGCGGTTGACACGCGCGCCGTCGGGGCCGAAAATCTCGCGCCATCGAACGCGGCGTCCCGGGCAACGGGGCCGTGTATTGTATTCGTTTCCCAACGAGTGGTTGTGGTCGGCTCCGGCGTCGGTTAGAATCGCCGGTCTTTTGATGGACGCGACTGCTTCGGAGATCAGCTTCGATGAAGACCTTCAGCGCCAAACCCGCTGACGTCAAGCGTGACTGGTACGTGGTGGACGCCGCGGGCAAGACCCTGGGACGCCTTGCCTCGGAAGTCGCGTATCGTCTGCGTGGCAAGCACAAGCCCGAGTTCACGCCCCACGTCGACACCGGCGATTACATCGTCGTGATCAATGCGGACAAGGTGGCGGTCACCGGGCGCAAGCGCCGTGACAAGACCTATTTCCGCTTCACCGGCTACGTCGGCAACGGCAAGACCTTTACGTTCGAGGAACTCCAGAATCGTTCCCCCGAGCAGATCATCGAGCTCGCCGTCAAGGGCATGATGCCGAAGGGCCCCCTCGGCCGGCAGATGCTCAAGAAGCTCAAGGTCTACGCCGGTGCCGAGCATCAACACCACGCGCAGCAGCCCCAGGCCCTCGAGGTCTGATTTCGGCGAGTCGCGCTGAAGGACGGAAGTTAGAGAATCATGGCAGCACAGCAGTTTTACGGTACCGGTCGACGCAAGACCTCCAGCGCGCGGGTGTTCCTGCGCCCGGGTAATGGCCAGATCACCGTCAATGGCCGCGATCTGGACGAGTACTTCGGCCGCGAGACGGCGCGTATGATCGTGCGCCAGCCGCTGGAGCTCACCGAGACTTCCGGCCAGTTCGACATCTATGTTACGGTCAACGGCGGCGGTTCCACGGGTCAGGCGGGCGCGATCCGCCACGGCATTACTCATGCGCTGACCCGTTACGACGAGGAGCTCAAGCCGACCCTTCGTCGTGCCGGCTACGTCACCCGTGACGACCGCATGGTCGAGCGCAAGAAGATCGGCCTGCACAAGGCGCGTCGGGCGACTCAGTTCTCGAAGCGTTAAAGACGGTTTTATTGGGGGATCGTCTAGTGGTAGGACAGCGGACTCTGACTCCGTCAACCTAGGTTCGAATCCTAGTCCCCCAGCCAACAGAAAGGGTCTGCAGCGTCGCTGCAGGCCCTTTTTCTTTGTGGTCCGGCCAGCTGATTTCGCCCACCGGCGGGGATCGCTCCCATTCACTCAGCTGCGCGCCTTCGCCGCGTTGTTGATTCGTTGACACAGACGGTTCACGCACCCGTCCCCGCCGGTGTTAACCTGTACCGAAAGGGTAACTTTCGTTCCGGGCGCGTCATCCTGTCATGACAGGGGCCGGGACGGGGACGGGGAAAGAGATGTCCGAGCTGGTCACCCCACAGGGCTTTCCGCCGGCGACCGGCCCGCTGGTGGACCGTTTCGAGCGGAGCAAGCACAAGCTGCGTCTCTCGCTCACCGATCGCTGCAATTTCCGCTGCCACTACTGCATGCCGGAGGACCCGGAGTGGCTGCCGCGGGAGCAGCTGCTGTCGTTCGAGGAGTTCGAGCGGGTGTCGCGGGTGTTCATCACCCGGCTGGGCATCGACCGCATCCGCCTCACCGGTGGCGAGCCGCTGATGCGCCGCGGCGTCTCCGGCTTTGTCGGACAGCTCAACGGGTTGCGCGAGCTCGGCCTGGAGCGCATCTCGATGACGAGCAACGGCGTGCCGCTGCGCCGCCATGCCGCGGACCTGGCGGCCGCCGGGCTGGACGACATCAATATCAGCATCGACTCCATCGACCCGGAGCGCTTCCGGCGCATGACCGGCGGCGGCGAGCTGGACACGGTGCTGGCGGGTATCCGTGCCGCGCGGAACGCCGGCCTGGGCATGAAGCTCAACGCGGTGGTGATCCGCGGCGACAACGAGGACGACATCGTGCCGCTCACCGAGTGGGCGATGGGCGAGGGCGTGCCGCTGCGGTTCATCGAGTTCATGCCGCTGGACGCCCGGGGCGGCTGGCAGCCCCAGCGCGTGGTGCCGGAGCGCGAGATCATCGACCGGCTCGCCGAGCGCCACTCGGTGGAGGCGACGCCACGCACCCGCGAGCCGGCGACCTACTACCGCGTGGACGGGGCGTACAGCCTGGGCGTGATCTCCACGGTCTCCAACCCGTTCTGCGCCACGTGTGACCGGGTCCGCGTGACCGCGACCGGCGAGATCTACCCCTGCCTGTTCTCGCCGATGAACACCGACCTCAAGACCCCGCTGCGCGACGGTGCCAGTGACGATGACCTCGAGCATGTCATCCGCGGTGCGGTCTGGCGCAAGGGCAAGGGCTTCGCCGAGAGCGCGGGCTACGTCCAGCGTGCGATCACGATGCACGGCCTGGGAGGATAGTGCGGCATGGAGCTGGAGCTGCACGGCGTCCTCTCGGAGGCCGCCGGCCGGGAGCGGATGGAGCTGGGCGTGGCACCCGGCGAACGGGTGGCGGACGTGCTGGAGCGTCTCGGGGCGGAGGTCCCCGAGCTGGCCCCCCACCTGGCCCGGGTTGCCTGCGCCGTCGGAGACACGCTGGTGCCGCGGGCGACGGTGCTGGAGGGCAACGAGCGGCTGGCGCTGCTGCCACCGGTGAGCGGGGGCTGAGGCGATGACCCATCTGACCGAGGAGCCCCTGTCCCTCGCCGACGTACTCGCCGAGACCGACGACCCGCGCTGCGGCGCCCTCGTGGTCTTCGAGGGCGTGGTGCGCGACCATCACGACGGCCGTGGCGTGAGCGCGATGGAATACACCGCCTACGCCCCGCTGGCGCGCCGGGAGCTGGCCGACCTCGAGGCCGAGACCCGGGAACGCTTCGGCGTGCCGGTCTGCCGGATCGTCCACCGCACCGGCCGGCTGGAGATCGGTGAGGCGAGCGTGATCGTCGTCGTGCGCGCCCCGCATCGCGGCGACGCCTTCGACGCCGCGCGCTACGCCATAGACACCCTCAAGCAACGCGTGCCGATCTGGAAGCACGACTTCTTCGACGACGGCGGTGCCGCCTGGCAGGACGGCACCAGCCTCGGCGGGCGCGCGGAGGACAAGGGAGGTTCGCAGTGATCCCGATCGAGGAGGCCCTCGCCGCCTGCACGCGGACCATGCCGGCGATGCCGGTGGAGACCGTGGCGGTGTCCGATGCCCGCGGCACGGTGCTCGCGGAGGACGTCGCCAGCGCGTTGATGCTCCCGCCGTTCACCCAGAGCGCGATGGACGGTTACGCCGTGCGGGCCGCCGACCTGGCGGCGGCCACGGAGCGGGATCCGGTGCGGCTGCCCCTGGCCGGAGAGGTCGCTGCCGCGGTGCAGGCCGGGACACCGCGGCTGTCGCCGGGTCAGTGCATGCGCATCTTCACCGGTGGGCTCGTGCCGGAGGGGGCGGATGCCATCGTCCGCCAGGAGATCGTCGAGGCCGCCGGCGGCGAGGCGGTATTCACCGGGCCGGTGGCCGCGGGCAATAACGTCCGCGCCCGCGGTGAGGAGCTGCCCCGCGGCACGCCGCTGCTCGCCGCCGGCGAACGCCTCAGCGCCGCCCGCGTCGCCGCCCTGGCCGCCGCTGGCATCGACCGCGTGGCGGTGCGCCGGGCACCGCGGGTGCGCGTGCTCGTCACCGGCGACGAGGTGGTGCCCGCCGGGGCGGACCTGCCTGCCGGCGCGGTCCCCGACGCCAACGGCCCGATGCTCGCCGGCTGGCTCGCCGAGCGCGGGGTGGTGGATGTCGTCGTGCGCTACGTCCACGATGATGCCGGGGCCGTGCGCGAGGCGATGGCCGAGGCCCTGGAGACCGGTGACATCGTGGTGAGCACCGGGGGGGTGTCGGTCGGTGAGCACGACCTGGTCATCCCGACGGCGCGGGGGCTCGGTGTCGAGGAGGTCTTCTGGCGGGTCCGGCAGAAGCCCGGCAAGCCTTTGTTCCTGGGCGTGAATGCCGCCGGCGTGCCGCTGCTCGGCCTGCCGGGTAATCCGGCCGCGACCCTGGTCGGCGCCGCGGTCTACCTGCGCCGGATGCTGGACGTCGCCCAGGGCATGAGCGATCCCGGTCCGCGCTGGCGCCCGGCGGTCACCGCCGCCGAGCTCCCCGGGGACAGCGCCCGGGCCTGCTGGGTGCGCGTCAGCCGGGGCATGGACGAGGCGGCCCGGGTCACGGTCACGCCCGCGACCCACCAGGCCTCGCACATGCTGAGCAACCTCTGCGTGGCGGACGCGATAGTGCACGTGCCCGCGGGGGAGACCGCGGTGCCTGCGGGGCGGATCGTCCAGTGGCTGCCCATCGACGGCGGTGCGTAGCGGCCCGCTGACACCGCGCTGCTAGCGCCGGAACAGCCAGACGAGGATGCTGACCACCACGCTCACCAGGATCGACGTGGTGACGGGGAAGTAGAACGTGAATCCCTCCCGGCGCACGAGGATATCGCCGGGCAGCCGCCCCAGCCCCAGGCGGCTAAGCCACGGCCAGACCAGCCCGAGCACCAGCAGCGCGATCCCGAGTCCGATCAGCAGGCGCTGCACCGTCATCCCTCCGCGTTCAGGCGGTAATGGTCTCGACGCCGTTATCGGTGGCGAGCAGCAGCACATCGGCCCGGCGCTGGGCAAAGATCCCCACGGTTACCACCCCGGCGATGTTGTTGATGGTGCGCTCCATCTCGATCGGCTTGGTGATGGTGAGGTTGTGCACGTCGAGGATGACGTTGCCGTTGTCGGTGGTGAAGCCGCGCCGAAGCTCCGGCTGGCCGCCGAGGCCCACGAGCTCCCGGGCGACATAGCTGCGCGCCATGGGGATGACCTCCACCGGCACGGGGAATCCGCCGAGCATGTCCACGCGCTTGGAGGCGTCGGCGATGCACACGAACTGCTTCGCCACCGCGGCGACGATCTTTTCACGGGTGAGGGCGCCGCCGCCGCCCTTGATCATCTGCAGGTGGCGGTTGATCTCGTCGGCGCCGTCGACGTAGACCGGCAGGTCATCGACGTCGTTGAGCTCCCGGACGTCGATACCCGCCGCGCGCAGCCGCTCGGTGCTGGCATCCGAGCTCGATACCGCGCCCCTGATACGTCCGCCGATCCCGGCGAGCCCGTCGATGAAGTGGTTGACCGTCGAGCCGGTGCCGACACCGACGATACTGCCCTCGGGGACATAGGAAATCGCGGCGCGGGCCGCCTGTGCCTTGAGCTCGTCCGGGTCCATGGCCGTCTCCGGTGATTGCGTTGTCCCGGCATGATAGCCCCCGCTCCGGCGGTGGCAAAGCCTTCGTCTGGCCTCGTCCCACGGGCGCGCTGTAGACTGTAGCACTTGACTTTCAAGGAGCGTCACGGGCCCGGAATGAAGGCATACCTGCAGCAGATCCTCACCGCGAGCGTCTACGACGTCGCCCGCCAGACGCCGCTCGACGAGGCGGCGAACCTCTCCAAACGGCTTGGTAACCGGGTCTTCCTCAAGCGCGAGGATCTCCAGCCCGTCTTCTCGTTCAAGATTCGTGGCGCCTACAACAAGATCGCCCAGCTCTCGGCGGAGGATCTCGAACGTGGTGTGATCTGCGCCTCTGCGGGCAATCATGCCCAGGGCGTGGCGCTGTCGGCGCAGCGCCTGGGCATCAAGGCCACCATCGTGATGCCGCGCACCACGCCGGGTATCAAGGTCAACGCGGTGCGCAATCTCGGCGGCCGCGTGGTCCTCCACGGCGACGGCTTCGACGAGGCCAAGGCCCACGCGGACAAGCTCGTGGCCGAGCGCGGCATGACCTACATCCCGCCCTTCGACGATCCGCAGGTGATCGCCGGCCAGGGGACCTGCGGTATGGAGATCCTCTCCCAGCACCCCCGGCCCCTGGACGCGATCTTCGTGCCGGTGGGCGGCGGCGGGCTGATCGCCGGGATCGCCGCCTACGTCAAGCAGCTCCGCCCGGACGTCAAGGTGATCGCCGTCGAGCCGGAAGACGCGCCCACGCTGCATCACGCCATGCGTGCCGGCCAGCGCGTCACCCTGGAGGAGGTCGGGATCTTCGTCGACGGCGTGGCGGTGCGCCAGATCGGCGAGCACCCGTTCGAGGTCGCGAAGGAGTTCGTCGACGACTGCGTGCTGGTCTCCACCGACGAGGTCTGCGCCGCGATCAAGGACATCTTCGACGACACCCGCTCGGTGATGGAGCCCGCCGGGGCCCTGGGCGTCGCGGGGCTCAAGAAGTACGTCGCCGAGCATGGCATCGAGGACCAGACCCTGGTGGCGGTGAACTCCGGTGCCAACATGAACTTCAGCCGCCTCTCTCACGTCGCCGAGCGCGCCGAGGTGGGCGAGCACCGCGAGGCGGTCTTCGCGGTGACCATCCCGGAGCGGCCGGGCAGCTTCCGCGAGTTCTGCGAGACCATCGGCAACCGCGCGGTCACGGAGTTCAGCTACCGCTATGCCGATGCGGACAACGCCCACGTGTTCGCGGGGATCGGCCTCAATGACGGCCAGGCCGAGCGCGACGCGGTCCTCGGGGACCTGCGCGAGCAGGGCTACGACGTCCTCGACCTCACCGACGACGAGATGGCCAAGGTCCACCTGCGCCACATGGTCGGCGGTCGCGGCAAGAACGTCACCGACGAGATCCTCTACCACTTCGAGTTTCCGGAGCGCCCGGGAGCACTGCTGAAGTTCCTGCGCCGGCTCGGCAAGCGCTGGAACATCTCCATGTTCCACTACCGCAACCACGGTGCCGATTACGGCCGCGTGCTGGTGGGCATCCAGGTGCCGGAGGCCCAGCGCGAGCGCTTCCGCGAGAGCCTGGACAAGCTCGGCTATCCCTACCGGGACGAGAGCGGGAATCCGGGCTACCGGCTGTTCCTCAGCTGAAGTCCCGGAATGGGGTGCGGTCCCGCTCGTGACGCCGGCGGGGTGCCCGCCGGTCGTCCCGCGCGCCGGCCCCACTCACGGCGGCCAGTCCACGTCCAGCCACACCGCGCGGTGGTCCGAGCTCACCACCCGGCGGCCATCGCCCACCAGCTCGTGGCCGGGCGCCCCTGGCGCCGGCCAGTGCACGCCGGTGTCCCGCACCGTCAGCCGCCGGTCCGGCAGGCAGTAGTCCACGCGCAGCCCGAAGCCGCCGGAGGCGAGGGTGTGCAGCGCTGGATCGCCCTTAGCCTGTGCAGTGCGAGCCGCGCCGCCGGTGCTGCGGGGCGCCGGATCCTGCAGGGTCGGGTGGTGGCGCAGGGCATCGATCATCGCCGCGTCGCCGTTGCCGTCATGCGGATCCGCATTGAGGTCCCCGAGCAGCACAACCGGCGCGTGGTCGGGCCGGCCACCGGGGTCGCCCCGGTCGTCGACGATGTAGTCGGCACCGTCGAGGTAGTCCCGCCACAGGCGCAGCTCGTCGTGGTTACGGCAGTGGTTGCGGCGCTCCGGACCGTCGAAGGCCGGGGGCGTCGGGTGGCTCGCGAGCAGGCGCAACCGGTGGCCGCCGACGTCGACGGGTATGTCCCAGTGGCTCTTGGAGGACAGCGGCAGCCGCGCGAGTGCGGCGGGCGTGTACCAGGACCGGCCGGAATCCGGATCCCGCGGGAGGTATGCCCCCGGTACGTCGCGCCAGAGCAGGCGTCGCAGCGTGCGTGCGCCGGTCGCGATCGGGTGGCGGGAGAGCAGCGCCATCCCGTACTGGCCGGGGAATGCGCCGAAGCCTAGTGCGTCCGCCGGGCCGTCGCGGCGTCCGTCGCGGTCCAGGTCCAGACCGGAGGGGATGCCGGTGTTCACCGCTGCCGTGAAGGCGTGGGGTAACACCAGCGGCGGTTCCGGTACGCCGGAGCCGGCTAGGTAGTCCCGGCGCAAGCGCACCAGGGCGGTGCCACAGGGCGTGTAGTCGAGCTCGTTGAGGAGCAGCACGTCGGGCTGGAGGCGGCGCAGGATGCGGGCGACGGCCAGTGCCTGGGCGTCGCCCGCGGCCAGATCCGCGTCGAGGCCCCCGGGTGTCCGCCGGCTCAGCGCGGCGTTGAAGGTGACGATGCGCAGCCGCATTCGTTCGGCGGCCCCACGGCCACCGCGGCCCGGTCAGGCGCGGCCGGCATCGAAGTCGGTGGGGGCGTGGAAGTACTCGCTGCTGCGGGCCATCTCCTCAACTATCCGGAGCAGCTCCTGCAGGCGCAGGTCCGCCGTACACAGCGGGCTGCATTCCTCGCACTGGGGGTCGCCGCAGGGCTGGCGGGCGTAAAACCAGTACTGAATCGCGCCGGCGAGCAGGCCGTCGGCGAGATCCCAGAGATCCGCCTCCTGGTCCGCGTCGGCGAGCTGGTTGCCGAGGTCCACCGCCTGGGCGGCGGCCTTTTCATAAGGCGTTTCTGCCGTGCTCATTCGTGGTGCTTGGGTCCCTCGTTCCGGTGTACCCAGTGTAACAGCCACGACAGCCGCACGACGTCCCTGCGAACGGTCCCCTGTCCGCCATTCACGCTTTAACGCTATGATGACCGCCGGATGACCGGTGCAATGGAGGGTGGTTTGGCTTCCATTTTTTCGAGTATCGAGGCGCCCACCGGCGCCCGGCTTTCGGACGCGATCGCCGAGCAGATCGAGCGCTCCATCGTCGAAGGCGAGCTGCGCCCCGGCGATGCGCTGCCGGCGGAGCGCGAGCTCGCCCGGCAGCTGAGTGTTTCACGGCCTTCGCTGCGCGAGGCGCTGCTCAAGCTGGAGGCGCGCAAGATACTGGCGTTGCGGCGCAATGCCGGGTACACAGTCGCGGAGGTGACCGCGCCCAGCCTCACCGACCCGCTGCTGCACCTCATGGAGGGTCACGGTAAGGCACTCGCGGACGTGCTCGAGCTCCGCCAGGGGCTGGAGACCATGGCGGCGGGACTGGCGGCGATGCGCGCCAGTCCCGCCGACATCGAGCGCATGGCGGAGGCCGCCGAGACCATGGAGCGTGCCCACCAGTGTGGTGATGCCGCGCTGGCGGCGGAGTGGGACGCCCGCCTTCATCTGGCTGTCGCCGAGGGCGCGCACAATCTGGCGCTGGCGCATGTCATGCGGGGCATGTTCTCGGTGATGCGCGAGCACGTCCGCCGGGCGCGTGAGGCGCTGTTCACTCGTCACGACGCGGAGGTCAACCTGCGCGAGCAGCACCGCGCGCTGGTCGAGGCGATCCGTGCCCGCGACCCGGATGCCGCGGTTCGCGCCGTTGAGAACCACCTGCGTTTCGTGCGCGAGGGGATCTACGCCGCGGATCGCTGAGGCGTGCGGCGTAGCCCTTATACTGTGCCGGACAATCGCGCTCCAGGCGCCGAATTCCCGGAGGTTTCATGCTGTATGCATTCGAGCTGCAGGAAGGCATCCTCAGTGCCATCCCCGAGGACGACGAGGGCCGCGTCGAGCTCTCCCGCGCGATGTGGATCGATCTCATCGATCCCGATGAGGGCGAGCGCGCCCAGGTCGAGCGGCTCTACCGCCAGGATCTCCCCGACGTCGAGGACGTCGAGGAGATCGAGGCCAGCGCCCGCTACTATGAGGACCAGGATGGCCTGCATGTGCACTCGCTGTTCCTCCAGGACATCGACGGGCGCCCCACCAGCACCACGGTGGCGTTCATCCTCAGCGGCCACCGCCTGTTCACCCTGCATGAGCACAGCCTCTCGGTGTTCCGGTTGCTGCGCCTGCGCGCCCGTCGCGAGCCGGACCTCGCCGAGGACGAGACCTCGCTGCTGCTCGGGCTCTTCGAGACCAAGGTCGAGAACCTCGCGGATCGCCTGGAGCGGGTACACACCGAGCTCGAGCGGGTGAGCGCGCAGGTCCTTGCCGACGAGGATAACGTCGACCTGGAGGGGGCGATCGACGAGCTCACCCGCCAGGAGGATATCAACGGCAAGATCCGGCTGTGTCTGATGGACAGTCAGCGGGCGCTGACCTTCCTGCTGCGGCGTGGCCGGCTCAATACCGAGAACCGCGAATGGGTGCGTGAACTCCTGCGCGACGTGGACTCGCTGCTGCCGCACAACCAGTTCCTGTTCGAGAAGGTCAACTTCCTGATGGATGCGGCGATCAGCTTCATCAATATCGAGCAGAACCAGATCATCAAGATCTTCTCGATCGCCGCCGTGGTCTTCCTGCCGCCGACCATGGTGGCGAGCATCTACGGCATGAACTTTCGGGTCATGCCGGAGCTCGACTGGACGTTCGGCTACCCGTTCGCGCTCATGCTCATGGTGCTCGCCGGTGTCGCGCCCTACCTCTACTTCAAGCGCAAGGGCTGGCTCTGAGTCTCTCGGCAATCCCAATGATGGCGCCCCCGCCCGGGTGGAGCGACAGGTCGTGCGCCGCAGGCGTGCGACTGCCGAGCCGTTTCCGCTGAGGATAGGCGCTACGGCCGGGAAACCGTCCGACGGGTAGTTGTGCGGTAGGCCCGTGCACGGCCTGCGGCCGTGCACGGGCTATGAAAGGCGAGTGATCAGGCGACCTCAATCGTCCGAATCGCCGCCATCATCGCCGCCGTCGCCGCCGCCATGGTCGTCACCACCGTCATCGCCGCGGTCATCGCCGCGATCATCTCCGCGGTCATCGCCGCGGTCATCTCCGCGGTCATCTCCGCGGTCATCTCCGCGGTCATCTCCGCGGTCATCTCCGCGGTCATCAGCGGTGTCATCATTATTCTCGTTCGTCGCGTCGGCCTCGCCAGCTGCATCCCCTGCAGTTGCGTTACTGTCGCTCAGGTCCATTGCGGCGTCGTCGTCGAAAGAAGGTTGGCTACTATCGATTGCGGCCTGAACCCCGCCGGCTAGCAGGAGGGTAAAGGCACCAATCGCGAGCCTCGTGCTGATTGACATATCGGTAACTCCTCGGATCGCTGGGTTGGGTGAGTCTAGGATTGAACCATATCCGTAAAGCCAGATCATGAAGCCATTGTGGAGGTCCGGCCGTTGCGCGCACCCGGCATCGCGGTATCGGTAGGGCGATCAGCCGAGCTCGAAGCCCCCTTCGTCCGGGTCGTGGAGACGGCGCAGCAGTAGCCGGCGCAGCCACGCCTCGGCTGGATGGTTACCGCCGGCAAGGGCCATCCCCGCCTCTGCGCCGATCCAGCGCGCCGTGTCGTGCTCGGCGCTCAGCCGTAGCGCCTCCGGGGCAGCGGCGCGGCAGCGGTAGACCACCCCGATTAGCTCCGTGTCCGCGGAGGGTCGTCCCCTGTGGAAGTGGCTGGTGCCGATCAGCGCGGTGGCCGTTACGGTAAGGCCGGTCTCCTCATGGACCTCCCGGTGCAGCGCGGTCTCGAAGCCCTCGCCCTGCTCCAGCCGGCCGGTGACGCACTCCCACACGCCCGGCGCGTAGTCGCGGCCGGCGGCCCGGCGCATCAGCAGCACGCGGCCGGCACCGTCCTCGATCAGCGCGGCGACGCCGCCGAGGAATCGGCCCGGGGCGTTCACGATCCCTCGCCCCGCCCGAGCTGCGGTGGCAGCGGCGAGGGTCCCCCCGGTGTCGGGGGCTCCGGCGGCGGCTCCGGCGCGCCGCGGCCGGAGATCGCGCGCAGGACCCGGCGCAGCCCGCGCCAGATGCGCGGCAGCAGCCAGATCGCCAGGGCGGCGAATCCGGCGAGCAGGACCAGGAAGATCACCGGGTGATAGAGCGCGAGCCACAGGCCGCCGAAGACGGCGACGTCCTCGGTCACCGACGCGGTCCAGTTGCTTACCGGCTCCGGGGAGAGGTTGATCACGGCACGACCGCCGGATTTCACCGCATGGCTGCCCGCTGCCATGCTGCCGCCCACCAGGCCGGCGGCGATCTGCGCGGCGGGGGAGACCTCCCCTACCGCCGCGGCGGCAAGCACCGCGCCGGCGGGCAGGCGGATGAAGGTGTGCAGCGCGTCCCAGCCGGTGTCCACGCCCGGTGTCTTGTCGGCGACGAACTCCACCATGTACATGAACGCGGCGGCGGTGAGCACCAGCGGGTCGGCGACGATCTCCAGCGACGGCGGCAGGCTCACGTGGCCGAGCTGGCTCATAACACCGAGCCCGAGGATCGCCGCGTAGAGGTTGATGCCGCTCGCCCAGCCGACGCCCAGGGTCAGGGCGATGGTGGCGGTGAGCTGCTCCAGGCCGGTCATTGCTCGGTGCTCCTCGTGGCGGTGGCGGCCGCCGTGCGTCTGGGTCTGCCGGGGAGTATACCCCGGCAGACCCAGCGCCCGTCAGCGGCGGCCACTCCGGCTGTCCGCAGGCCCCGGCCGGGCTCGGCGGGGACGCTGTCGTCGTGCGGCGACGCCCACACGGGGCCCGGTGCCGGAGTACCCGCACACCCTCAGGGCGGCAGTTACCCGTGGTGAGGCCGGCCGTGAGGGTCGTGGCCGGATATGGCGCTCTAGGTTTGCAGTCGCCGGCGTGCCAGCGCGCAGGCGAGCCAGATCGCGGCGGCGGCGTAGGCCGCGATCACCCCCAAGTGTAGCGGGATCAGCGACGGCCAGGCGCCGGTCATCAGCGGCCGCACCAGCGCCACCACATGGGCCAGGGGCAGGGCCATCGCCCCTCGGGCGACCGCGTCCGGCAGCTCCGAGAGGGGGAAGAACACGCCGGAGACCAGCATCATTGGGGTGATCACGAGGGTGAAGTAGTAGAGGAAGAAGTCATAGCTGCGCGACACGGTGGTGACGATCATCGCCAGGCCGGCGAAACACAGGCCGGCGAGCAGCACCACGGGGAGCACGAGCACCGCGCCCCAGCCGCCGGCGAGGCCGAGGATCAGGGTCACCACCAGGATCGCGGCGGCGTTGATCAGCGCCTTGGTGGCCGCCCAGGCGATCTCGCCGATCACCACGTCGTCCACCGACAGCGGGGCGTTGAGCATCGCCGCCCAGGTCTGCTGCATGGTCAGCCGGGTATAGGCGGAGTACAGGGCCTCGAAGGTGGCGCCCATCATCGCGCTCGAGCAGACGATACCGGTGGCGAGGAAGGCCATGTAGCCGAGCCCCTCCACCTCGCCCACCAGCCGGCCGAGGCCGTAGCCGAGCACGAGCAGGTAGAGCAGCGGGTCGGCGAAGTTGCCGAGCAGCGAGGGCACGATGAGCTTGCGCCAGACCAGGAAGTTGCGCCGCCACACCGGTATGAACCGCAGGCTCGGCCGCGGGGCCCGGCGCAGGTGGGCGCCCAGGGTGCCGGCATACCCGCTCACGCGATCACTCCCGCACCTGGCGGCCGGTGAGCCGGAGGAAGACGTCCTCCAGGTTCGCCGGCCGGTAGAGGTAGTCGTTGCCGCAGTGGCGCTCGACCGCGGCGAGCAGGCCGTCGCGCTCGCCGCTGTAGAGGAGCACCGTCGCGCCCACCCGTTCCGTGGTGATCGCGTCCGTATCGCGCCAGCCTGCGGCGGCATCGCCGCGCAGCTCGACCACGTGAGGCTCGATGTGTGCGGCGATCAGCGCGCGCGGGCGGTCGCAGGCGATGAGGCGCCCGCCGTCGATCACCGCCGCCCGGTCGGCGAGGCGTTCGGCCTCCTCCATGTAATGCGTGGTCAGCAACAGTGTCCGGCCGTCGTGTCTGAGCCGCTGCAGCCGCTCCCAGATGTGCTGGCGGGCCTGGGGGTCGAGGCCGGTGGTGGGCTCGTCGAGCACCAGCAGCGCCGGGTCGTTGACCAGCGCGCGGGCCAGGGTGAGACGGCGCTTCATCCCCCCGGAGAGGGCGTTGATGGGGGCGTCGGCACGTTCGCGCAACTCCGCGAAGGCGAGCAGGTCGTCGATGCGCGCAGCCACCTGGCGGCGGGACAGGCCGAAGTAGCTGCCGTAGGTGAGCAGGTTCTCGCGGACGGTGAAGTCCGGGTCGAGGCTGTCGAACTGCGGTACGATGCCGGTGTCGGCGCGCATGGCGCGGGCATCCTCCGGCACCCTGTGGCCGAGCACACGGATCTCGCCGGCGCTCGGCGGGGTCAGGCCCAGGAGCATCCGCAGGGTGGTGGTCTTACCGGCGCCGTTGGGGCCGAGCAGCGCCAGGCACTCGCCGCGCTCCACGGTGAGGTCGACACCGTCGACGACGGTGACGCCGTCGTAGCGCTTGACCAGCCCCTGCGCCAACGCCGCCGGCGCCCCCGCGGCGACGCCGCTCCCGGCGGCCGGGGTATCCGACCTTGGTAACGCGGCGGTGCGCGCCATAGTCCGCCGCCTCAGTGCTTGAGCACCCGGGAGAGAAAAGCCTGGGTGCGTTCGTTCTGCGGGTTGTCGAACACCGCTTCGGGCCTGCCCTGCTCGACGATCCGGCCGCCGTGGATGTAGATCGCCCGGTGGGCGACCTCGCGGGCGAAGCCCATTTCGTGGGTGACCACCAGCATGGTCATGCCCTCGCGGGCGAGCTCGCGCATGACGTCCAGGACCTCGCCGATCATCTCCGGGTCCAGCGCCGAGGTGGGCTCGTCGAAGAGCATCACCCGCGGTTCCATGGCCAGCGAGCGGGCAATGGCCACCCGCTGCTGCTGGCCGCCGGAGAGCTGGCTGGGGTATTTGTCCGCCTGATCGGCAATGCCCACGCGCTCGAGCAGGCGCTGGGCATTCTCGGTGGCCCGCTCCCAGGACCAGCCGCGGACCTTCACCGGAGCCAGAGTGATGTTGTCCAGCACCTTGCGGTGCGGAAACAGGTTGAACTGCTGGAAGACCATGCCGACCTCGGTGCGAATGGCCTGCAGGGCGCTACGGCCGCCGCCATCGGGTACGAGTCGGTGGTCGTCCACCTCAATGGCGCCGCCCTGAAAGGGCTCCAAGCCGTTGATGCAACGGATGAGCGTGGACTTGCCGGAGCCGCTCGCGCCGATGATCACAATCACCTCGCCGGGATCGACGGACAGATCCACGTCCTGGAGGACGTGCAGGCTGCCGAAGTACTTGTTCACCCTTTCCATGACCACGATGGGGTTGCTGGTATCGTCGCTCACTGGTGGTCGGCTCCCTGGTCAGACGCCGGAGGCGGCGCCGCGGCGTTCGTACAGTCGCAGGAGAAAGGACAGGCTCAGCGTGATCACGAGATAGAGCAGTGCCACCATCAGGTAGACCTCCAGGGCGGTGAAGGTCGTGGCGATGTAGATCTGGCCCTGACGCACGAGCTCGCCGACACCGATCACCGAAAACAACGAGGTGTCCTTGATGCTGACGATGGCCTGGTTACCCAACGGCGGAATCATGCGCCGCAATGCCTGTGGCCAGATCACGAACCAAAAGGTCTGACTCCCGGAGAGGCCCAGCGACAGCCCCGCCTCGCGCTGGCCACGGTCGATGGACTGCACCGCGCCCCTGACGATCTCGGAAATATAGGCCCCGGCGTTCAGCGCGATCGCTGCGATGCCGGCGGTCACGGCGTCGATGGGGCCACCGAGCACCTGGGGCAGCCCGTAGAAGATGAACAGCACCTGCACCAGCACGGGCGTGCCGCGGAAGACCTCGATGTAGGCGGTGGCGAACCAGCGCAGTGGCCTCAGCGGGTTGATGCTGAGCAGGCCGAAGACGATGCCGATGACGAAGCCGATGGCCAGGCCGCCGAAGGAGATGAGCAGCGTCCAAGGGATGCCGGCCAGCAGGTAGGGGATCGATTCGATCGCCGCCTGCCAGTCGAACTGAAACGTCAATTCCACCGATGTCGCTCCTGTGCAGGGTGGGGCCGGGGGCGCCCCAGGGGCGACCCCCGTTCACCGGCTGCCGCCGGCGGCGCTACTTCTGGTAGGCGGCCGGCGGCGCCTCGCCGAACCACTTCCGGTAGATCTCGGTGTAGGTGCCGTCCGCCTGCATGGACTTGAGCGCGGCATTGGCGTCGTCCACCCATTCGCTGCCCTGCTCGAAGGCGATGCCATACTGCTGCCCTTCATAGAGCGGGCCGACGGTGGTGACGCGCTCGCCTCCCTTGGTGCGCGCGAAGTAGGCGACGTTCGGGGCATCGTAGAGCACGGCATCCACGTTGCCGCCCATCAGCGCCATGTACATGTCGGAGCTGCCCGGGTAGGGGGTGATGCCGCCGTCGTCCTCCAGGGTCTTTTTCAGGAAGTTGTAACTCGTCGAGCCGATCTTGGTGCCGATCTTCTTGCCCTCGAGGTCCTCGACGGTCTGGATGGACTCGTCACCGCTGCGCTTGAGGATGCGCAGCCCGGAGTTGTAATACGGGATGGTGAAGTCGACGATCTGCCCGCGCTCCTTGGTGATGGTGATGCCGGCGATGGCGACGTCGGCGTTACCAGTCTGCAGTGCGGGGATGATGCCGTTGAAGTTCATCGTTCGCAGGTCGTAGTCGAAGCCCGCGCGCTTGGCGACCTCGGCGAGGATGTCCATGTCGAAGCCGACCATCTTGCCGCTGTCCTTGTCCATCATCTCGAAGGGCACGAAGCTCGGGTCGGTGACCGCCTGCAGCGTGGGCTTGTCGTCCTGGGCGGCCGCCGTGCCGGCGAGCCCCAGCGTCAGCGCCATGCAGGTGGCGATGGAGATGCCGCGAAGTAATTGTTTGTACATTATCGGCTCCTTTTGGCTTGCCTTGTGGGGAGTGGCCTGACCACTCTCCTGACCGGTAACGATGGGCCGGGCTCGCGCGGCCGTCAAGCCACGTGCCGCGGGGGCAGTGGGCTCACGAGGCGGGCTCGGTGCGCTCATGCGGGTGGGGTTCGCTGTCCGGTACCACCGGGTCGTAGCCCGCCGAGCGCAGTGCCGCGAGGACCTCGGTGGAGTGCTCGCTGCCCAGGGTCTCCAGGGTCGCCTCGACCTCGGTGGCGCGCAGCGACAGGTCCGTGAAGGTGCGCTGATGGGCGATCTGAATGACGTTCGCGCGGTGGTCGGCGAGCAGCCGGGTGAAGTCGGCGAGCGCCCCGGGGACGTCGGGCACGCCCACGCGGACCCGGATGATGCGCCCGGAGCGCACCAGCCCGCGCTGGATGACCGAGGACAGCGGCAGCAGGTCGATGTTGCCGCCGCACAGGATCAGGCCCACGCGCCGGCCGCGGAAGCGTTCCGGCTCGGCCAGCACCGCGGCGAGGCCGGCGGCACCCGCCCCCTCCGCGACGGTCTTCTCGATCTCGAGCAGCATCAGGATGGCGCGCTCGATCCCCGGCTCGTCCACCAGCAGGATGTCGTCGACGAGCTCGCGGATGATCGGCAGGGTCAGCGTGCCCGGCTGCTTGACGGCGATGCCCTCGGCGATGGTCGCCGCACCGCAGTGGATGGGCTCGCCGGCGAGGGCCTGCCTGACCGCCGGGAAGCGCTCGGTCTGCACGCCCACGATCTCGATGTCCGGGTTGATGGCCTTCGCCGCCACGGCGTTGCCGGCGATCAGGCCGCCGCCGCCGACGGGGATCACCAGGCTCTCCAGGGCCGGGAACTCCTCGAGCATCTCCAGCGCGATGGTGCCCTGTCCGGCGATCACCCGCTCGTCGTCGTAGGGGTGGATGAACACGTAGCCGTGTTCCTCGGCGAGGCTGCGCGCGTATTCCCCCGCCTCGGCCACGCCGTCGCCGCGCAGGCGCACGTCTGCGCCGAAGGCCCGGGTGTTGCGGACCTTCACGTTGGGCGTGTGTTTCGGCATCACGATGGTGGCGTGGATGCCCAGGCGCTGGGCGTGGTAGGCCACCGCCTGGGCGTGGTTGCCGGCGGACATCGCGATCACGCCGCGTTCGCGCTCGGCGGGGGTGAGCGCGAGCAGGCGGTTGAGGGCACCGCGCTCCTTGAAGGCCGCCGTGAACTGATGGTTCTCGAACTTGATGTAGAGCTCGCAGCCGGTGAGCTCGGAGAGGGTCCGCGACAACGCACACGGCGTGCGCACGATGCTGTTGGCGATATGTGCGGCGGCCTCGCGGACTTGGTCGATGGAGGGGGTCATCGTCTCGGTTGTCTCCGTGGTCGGGTGCGGGAACGTTATGCCGGCGTCGCCGGCTCGGCCGGCCGAACGGAAAGCCCTGGCCGAGCACGAGCGGGCTCGAAGCCGTACCTTTCCATCAGTGTGCCAGGATCTGCTGGAGGAAGCGCTGGGTGCGCGGTTCCTGCGGGTCGTTGAAGAATGTGGACGGCGGCGCCTGCTCCACGATCTCGCCGCCGTCCATGAAGATCACGCGGTCGGCGACCGTCTTGGCGAAGCCCATTTCATGGGTCACGCAGAGCATGGTCATGCCGGAGCGCGCGAGCTCGATCATCACATCGAGCACCTCCTTGATCATCTCCGGGTCGAGCGCAGAGGTGGGCTCGTCGAAGAGCATGATCTTCGGCTGCATGCACAGCGCCCGCGCGATGGCGACACGCTGCTGCTGGCCGCCGGAGAGCTGGCCCGGGTACTTCCTCGCCTGCTCGGGGATGCGCACCCGCTCCAGGTACTGCATCGCGGTGGCCTCGGCGTCGCGGCGCGGGGTCTTGCGCACCCATAGGGGCGCGAGGCAGCAGTTCTCCAGGACGGTGAGATGAGGGAAGAGGTTGAAGTGCTGGAAGACCATGCCGACCTCCCGGCGCACCGTCTCCACGTGCTTGACATCCTCGGTGAGCTCGACGCCGTCCACCTCGATGAGGCCACGCTGGTGCTCCTCGAGGCGGTTGATGCAGCGGATGAAGGTGGATTTGCCCGAACCGGAGGGGCCGCAGATCACGATACGCTCGCCGCGGCTCACGGTAAGGTCGATGGCCTTGAGCACATGGAAGGCGCCGAACCACTTGTGCATGTCGTGCACACGGATGATGGCGTCGCCGCCGGCGGCGGAGGAGGCGACAGGCCCACGGTCGGTGGTGGCGGTATCGATCATCATGTGTCCTCAGCGTTCGCGGTGGCCCGTGTCGAGCTTGCGTTCCAGATCCTGGCTGTAGCGCGACAGCCCGAAGCAGAAGACCCAGAACACGGCGGCGACGAATACGTAGCCCTCGGTGGCCACGTCGCTCCACGCCGGGTCGATGATGGTCGCCTGCACCGTGCCGAGCAGATCGAACAGGCCGATGATGAGCACCAGCGAGGTGTCCTTGAAAAGCGAGATGAAGGTGTTGACGATCCCCGGGATCACGAGCTTGAGCGCCTGGGGCAGGATCACCAGCCCCATCTTCCGCCAGTAGCCGAGTCCGAGTGCGTCCGCCGCCTCGTACTGGCCCCGGGGAATGGCCTGCAGCCCGCCGCGCACCACCTCCGCCATGTACGCGGACTGGAACATGATGATGCCGATGAGCGCGCGCAGGAGCTTGTCGAAGTTCACCCCCTCGGGGAGGAACAGCGGGAGCATCACCGAGGCCATGAACAGCACGGTAATCAGCGGCACCGCGCGCCAGACCTCGATGAACACCACCGAGAGCCCGCGGATCACCGGCATGTCGGAGCGCCGCCCCAGTGCGAGCACGGTGCCCACCGGCAGCGCTGCGAAGATGCCGCCGTAGGCGAGCACCAGGGTCAGCATCAGCCCGCCCCAGTCCGCGGTGGGCACGGCCTCGAGGCCGAGTACGCCGCCGCGGATGAGCACCAGCGCGATCACCGGAAAGGCGGTGAGCCCGAAGAGCCCGAGCCAGCGCCGGCCGGGGAAACGCTCGATGAGCTGGGGTGCGAAGGCAGCGGCGAGCAGCACGAATACGATATTCACCCGCCAGCGCAGCGCCTCCGGATAGAAGCCATAGATGAAGAAGCCGAGGCGCTCGCGCACGAACAGCCAGCAGGCGCCCTCGGTGTCACAGGCACTCGCGTCGGCACCGGCGAACCGCGCCTCCACCAGCGCCCAGTTGATCACCGGAATCGCGTAGCGCACCAGCAGATAGCCGGCGAGGAGGGTGAGCAGGCTGTTGTACCAGGTGGAGAAGAGGTTCCGGCGCAGCCAGCCGAGGACGCCGAGCTGGCGGCGCGGCGGCGGCAGGTCCGGGTGGTGTTCCGAGGCGGCCGACACGTTAGCGCTCCTTCAGGGCCACCGCCCGATTGTAGACGTTCATCAGCGACGAGATGGACAGGCTGATGACGAGATACACCGCCATGGTCATGGCCACTATCTCCACTGCCTGACCGGTCTGGTTGAGGGTGGTCCCCATGAACACCGCCACCAGGTCGGGGTAGCCGATGGCGGTGGCCAGCGAGGAGTTCTTCGTCAGGTTGAGATACTGGCTGGTCAGCGGCGGGATGATCACCCGCATCGCCTGGGGGATGACCACCAGCCGCAGCGTCAGGCGCGGGCGCAGGCCCAGCGCGCGCGCCGCCTCGACCTGGCCGGGATCCACGGAAAGGATGCCCGAGCGCACGATCTCGGCGATGAAGGCGGCCGTGTACACCGCGAGCGCCGTGAGCAGCGCGGCGAGCTCGGGCAGCACCGCCATGCCGCCGCGGAAGTTGAAGCCCTGCAGCGCCGGCAGTTGCCAGGTGATGGGGGTGCCGGCGAGCGCATAGACGAGTGCCGGCAGGCCGATGATCAGCGTCAGTCCTGGCCAGAGGACCGGCAGACCCCTCCCGGTGCGGTCCTGACGGCGTTTGGCGAGGCGCGCCAGCACCACCGTCGCCGCGATGCCAATCGCCAGCGCCGCTGCCACCCAGCCGGCGCCGGACTGGAAGATGGGCTCCGGCAGGTAGAGGCCGCGGTTGTTGACGAATACCGCCTCGCCGACCGTCACGCTCTGACGCGGCGAGGGCAGGTTCTGCAGCACCGCGAAGTACCAGAAGAAGATCTGCAACAGCAACGGGATGTTGCGGAAGATCTCGATATACGCGAGCGCGAGCTTGGCGATCAGCCAGTTGGAGGACAGCCGCGCGATGCCCACAGTGAAGCCGAGCACCGTGGCGATAGCGATGCCGAGCCCCGAGACCAGCAGGGTGTTGAGCAGGCCCACCAGAAAGGTGCGCCCGTAGGTCATGGTCTCGTCGTAGGGGATCAGCGTGATGAGGATGCCGAAGCCAGCCGGTTCGTCGAGAAAGCCGAAGCCCGTGGAGATGCCGCGCTCGGCCATGTTGGTGAGCGTGTTGTCGAGCAGCGTCCAGCCGAACCAGACGACAGCGGCCAGGGCCAGTGCCTGGAAGGTCAGGGCGCGCACCCGCGGGTCGCGCCAGGGGCGTCTGCGTGCCGGTGGCGTGGTGTCGGTGGTCGTGTTCATCGAGTCGTGCCCGGGTCGTGGTCCGCCTGGCCGGGTTTATCCCGGGGCGCGCGTCGGTCGCGCCCCGGGGTGGCGTCGAACGGACCGCGATCAGCGGATCGGCGGGGCGTACATCAGGCCGCCGTCGGTCCACAGGGCATTCACGCCGCGCTCGAGCTCGAGCGGGCTGTCCGCGCCCACGTTGCGGCGATAGATCTCGGCGTAGTTGCCTACGTGCTTGATGATGCGGGTGCCGAAGTCCGCGGGCAGGCCCAGCTTCTCGCCCATGTCGCCGGACGAGCCGAGCATGCGCCTGATGGTGGGGTTGTCCGCGTCCTGCATGTCCGCGACGTTGTTGGAGTTCACGCCCAGCTCCTCGGCATTGATCAGGGTGAACAGCGTCCATTTGATGATGTCATACCACTGGTCGTCGCCCTGGCGAACGGCCGGGCCCAGTGGCTCCTTGGAGATGACCTCGGGCAGCACCTTCGCCGCCGAGGGCTCGGGCAGCTTGATGCGCAGGGCGTTGAGCTGTGACTGATCGGAGGTGAGCACGTCACAGCGCCCGGCGTTGAATGCGCTGATGGTCTGGTCCGAGTTCTCCAGGACCAGTGGGTTGTACTCCATACCGTTCTTGCGGAAGTAGTCCGCCAGGTTGAGCTCCGTGGTCGTGCCGGCGAGCACGCACACGGTCGCCCCGCTCAACTGCCTGGCGCTGTCGACGCCCAGGGATTTCTTCACCAGGAAGCCCTGGCCGTCGTAGTAGGTCGTGCCCGCGAAGTTCACGCCCAGGGAGGCGTCGCGGGTGAGCGTCCACGTGGTGTTGCGCGAGAGCACGTCGATCTCGCCGGACTGCAGCGCAGTGAAGCGTTCCTTAGCGGTCAGTGGGACGAAGCGCACCTTCTGCGGATCGTCGAAAATGGCGGCGGCGACGGCGCGGCAAAAGTCCACGTCGAGACCCGCCCAGTTGCCGTCGGCGTCGGTGGCGGAGAATCCGGGCAGGCCGCTGTTGACGCCGCAGATGAGCTGGCCGCGTTCCTTGACGGTGGCGAGGGTGCTGTTGTCGGCCGCAGCGACGGTAGCGGATGCCGCGAGTGCGGCCACCACGCCCAGGCTGGTGAGAAGGGATACGAGTCGTTTCATGGTTCTGGCTCTCCTCCGGTTGGGATCGATTACACCCACGCCCGGGTGGGGCGTCGAGGTGTGCTCACGGGCGGGCAGGTGGCGCCATGCGCGCCGACGTGGCGACGGTGGTCCGGATCACGGGGTCGTCGCACCATTGGCTCCCTCGCGGTGCCCGTTTGTTGTTCTGTGCGCGGGCCGGGGATGTTGCCCGGCAGATAGCCGCGACGATGATGGCCTGTAACCGTAGCACTGCCGTAACGGTCGCGCCACAGGCGGGTGCGTTACCCTGGCGCTACCGGTGATCACGCTGTGGCTGTACCGGCCCCATCGCAGCCCAGCGACGTCTTGCCGGGCGTTTCATTCCCGGTTGCGACTGATCCAACCGGCCGGTGCGCGATAATGGGAATAGCAGGAAGTGCTATGCCACTGTCGCCGGCTCGGCCGGCCGGGCGAACAGGAAGCCCTGGCCGAGCTCGCAGCCCTCGGCGCGCAGGAAGGCGAGCTGGGCCTCGGTCTCGATGCCCTCGGCCACGACGCGGAGGCCGAGGGAGGCGGCCATCGCCAGTATGGCCCGGGCGATGGCGGCGTTATCCAGATCGTCGGGCAGATCCTGGGTGAAGGATTTGTCCAGCTTGAGGATCGACAGCGGCAGGCGCTTGAGATAGGCGAGCGAGGAATAGCCGGTGCCGAAGTCGTCCACCGCGATCTCCACACCCATCGCCCGCAACGTCTCCAGCGTGCGCGAGACCGTCTCCGGCGCCTGCATGATCGTGCTCTCGGTGACCTCGATGATCAGGCGGTCGGGGGCCACGCGGGCCTGCGCGAGCGCGACGCGGAGGTCGCCGATGAGGTCGCCGGCGCGCAGGTGGGCGGGCGAGACGTTGACCGCGACCCGGCCGGGTGCGTGTCCCGCGTCCGTCCACTCGCGCATCTGGCGGCAGGCCTGGCGGAACACCCAGCGGCTGAGGGGCACGATCAGCCCGGACTGTTCGGCGACGGGGATGAAATCGCCGGGGGGCACGACGCTGCCGTCGTCATGGCGCCAGCGCACCAGCGCCTCGCAGGCGTAGTGTTCGCCGTCGTCGAGCGCGAGGACCGGCTGATAGGCGAGGAAGAGCTCTTCCTCGTCGATCGCCGAGCGCAGGGCACCGGCGGTGACGATGCGGTGATACGCCTGGTGGCTGAGCTCCGCCTGGAAGGTGCGCGCGGTGTTTCGTCCCTCGTTCTTCGCCAGGGACATCGCGGCGTCCGCGGCCAGGATCAGTGATTCGGCGTCCTCGCCGTGCTCCGGCGCCAGCGCGATGCCCACGCTCGCGGTGAGATAGATCGGGCGCCCGCCGGCCTCGAACGGGGCGTCCATCGCCTCGAGGAGGGCGCCGGCAAGCTCGCTCGAACGCTGGCGGGCGTCGCGCCGGGCGATGAGCAGCATGAACTCGTCGCCGCCCACGCGCGCGAGCAGGTCGTTGCCGTGGACGTATTCGGCCAGGCGCCGCGCGACCACCTGGAGGACGGCATCGCCCTCGCTGTGTCCGAGGCTGTCGTTGACGTCCTTGAACCCGTCTAGATCGATGAACAGCACGGCCACCCCCGTGCCCGAGGTCCGGCGCTCCGAGAGGGCGCGGTCCAGTGCCTCGCGCAGCGACACCCGGTTGGGCAACCGCGTGAGCGGGTCGTGGTGGGCGAGGTAGCGCAGCTCGGCGCGGCTCTCGTGGAGCTCGGTGATGTCACTGATCATCGCGATCAGCCGCGGCGGGTCGGCCTCGGTGCCGGCGAGCCGCGAGAAGCTCGCCCAGGCGGGGAAGGTGCCGTCATCGGCGCGGGGGCACTGGATCTCCCCCTCCCAGTGGCCGGCCCGGAAGAGGGCACGGCGGATCCCGCTGACTACCGTCGGGTCGCCAGCGGTGAGCACCTCCATGATGTCCTTGCCGTGCAGCAGGGCCGGCTCGTGGGCGGTTATCCGGCGGAACGCCGGGTTGGATTCGGCGATCCGGCCCTCGCCGTCAGCGATGAGGATCCCCTCGCCGGTGTTCTCGAGTACCGCCGCGGCGAGCCGCAGGCGGGTCTCGCCGCGCAGGCGCTCCAGCTCCGCGGCGGCGCGGGCGGCGAAGATCTGCATCAGCGAGGCGGACTCGTCGCCCGCGTCCAGCGCGCGGTCGAATACGGCGGTGAGCAGCCCGACCGGTTCGCCGGCGCTGTCACGCAACCGGATTCCGATGTAGCCCTGGGCACCGAGCTCGGCGAGCACCCCGTCCTCCGGGAAGACGTCCGTCACGCCGTGGGAGATTATGCAGGTGTCCTTGTCCAGGGCGAGGCGGCAGGGGGTCTCGGCGAGGGGATAGTGGCCGTCGTGGCGGGTGCCGTCCCGGCGCCATCCGGCGAGTATGCCGGCATACTCGCTGTCTCGTCCGTCGGGGGTTTCGGCGATGTGTACCAGGGTGGCGTCGAGGCCCTCGCCGAGCCGTGTGACCAGCAGCCGGAAGAAGTCTTCGCCGGTGCCGGAAGCGACCTCGGAGGCGACCAAGTGCAGCAGTAGCTGCTGGCGGTTGCGTTCCGAGCGGATAATGGCGTTGGTGGCCTGGTCGGCGAGTTGGCCGGCGAAGCGCACCTCGTCGCGGTGCCAGCGTCTCGGGCCGCCTACATGCTCGAGGCAGATCACCCCATGGAGGCGGCCGTGCAGGCGGATGCCGGCGTCGAGCAGCGCGCCGACCCCGGCCGGGGCGAGGTAATCGGCGGTCAGCTCGCGGGTGCGGTGGTCGCCGAGGGCGTCCTCAACGTCCATGCTGCGGTAGCGCCGCAGGGAGTCGAGATAGGTGCGGCACGCCGGTCCGGGGACCTTCGGCAGCGCATGGGGAAGGTCGCCGCGGACGTCATGGAGGGCCTCGCAGACCAGCGCCTGGGGATGTTCGCGGATGCGCCATACGCTCGCCCGCGTCACCTCGAGGGCCTCGCAGGCGCTGCGGCAGATGTGGCGGAGAACGGTGTGCAGGTCGCTGCCGTCGCTTACCAGCGGGTCGCTGGCCAGCTCGGAGAGGGCCCGTTCCTGGGCGTTGGCGCGCTGGAGCCGGCGTTGCTCGGCGAGCTCGGCGGCGCGGCGGTCGTGGACCGGGTGGACGAGTGCGAGTCGGTGGCGGCGGCCGTGGAGCCAGACGTCGTTACCGGTGACCTCGGCGTCGAAGCGCGTGCCGTCGGCGGCGAGGTGCGTCCATACCCCGGCATAGCGCTTGCTGTGGCTGCGGGCGATGTGACGGTGCAGCGCCGCACGCTGTTCCGCCGGGTGGATGGTGTCGAGGGTCAGGCGGGAGAGTTCGTCCGTGCGGTAGCCGTAGGCCGTCTCCGCAGCGCTGTTGGCGAGCACGATGCTGAGGGTGCCCGGATCGTACACCAGGACAGGGTGGGGGGTGGCCTCGAATAGTGCCCTGAATTGTTTTTCGCTCGTCTGCGCGTTCGTCACCTGCCCCGTGCCCCCAAGCGACCTGCCCTGCTACCGGGTCGGGTGGATTCGAGATTGGCACACCGGCCGGAGAGGGGCAATAAGCGCCAAGGTGAGCGGACGACGGGGCCCGAAGGCCCCGTCGTCCTGAACGCGATCCGCTACAGCGTGGGATCAGAAGCTGTAGGACGCGCCGACGGCGGTGTAGTCACCCTCGTCCTTGGTCTGGTCCATCACGGCCGTCTCGGCCCAGACGTAGAGGTTGCTGGAGACGTCATAGGTCGCGCCGACCAGGAACTCGGTGCGGTCGTCGACGCTCTTCTGGTCCTCGTCCACCTGGTTGACCATGGCCCGGAGCTCGCCCATGCCGTAGTCGAAGGTGCCGAGCAGGCCGTAGGTGGTCTGGGTCTCGTCCGCGGCGGTGGCATCGATGTCGTTGCCGGTCTCCGCGTGGGCGGTGAGCACCACCGGCGCGAGGTCGACACTGCCCATCACGCCGTAGGTGGCGTCGGTGTCGGAGAACGCGCCGTTGTAGGTCGTGCCGCGGCCGCGATCGTCATAGCCCGCGGCGACGGTGAAGATCCCGGTCTCGTACTGGGCGACGAGCTGATAGGCGGTCTCGGAGTCGGTCGACTGGTTACGCTCGGCGAGGCTCTCGCCGTCGCCCTTGGTGGAGACCATGGCGCCGAAGCTGAAGCCGCTGAAGTTCGGCGAGATATAGCCCACGGAATCCTCGCCGTCGGTCATGGACGGGTTGGTGGCGCCGCCGTACTCGAAGACGTCCCAGGGGTCCTGGATGGTGTCCTCGTAGAGGCTGCCGTCCCAGCGCCCGAGCTGGACGGTACCGAAGTTGCCGGTTACGCCCGCGTAGGCGGACTCGACGTCGTTGATGCCTTCGTCGTTGTCGGCGACGCTATCGCTCTCGTCCGCCTCGAAGTTGTACTCGATCTGGAAGAAGCCCTCGAGGCCGTTCTCGAAGGCGTGCTCACCCTCGAAGGTCAGGGTGGAGTCGTTGTCGCCGAACTCGGACTCGTCCTCTCCGGTGTCATTGGTCTCGGTGAGATACATGTACTCCAGCGAGCCATTCACGGAGAACATGGTGTCCTCGTTGATCCGGAATTCGGCGGCGTGGGCGCTGGAGGCGCCGAGGGCGGCGGCGACCGCCAGGGCGGAGATGGCCTTCTTCATTGTCGCGTCCTCATCGTCTGTTGGTTGGCTGTAATACTCCCGTCACATAAATCGCAACGAGAATCGGTCGCAACAATACGTGGGACGATGCGCTGTAGCAACAGGTGTGTTGCACGCGTAACGAAAAATTAATGTTGAGTTGTGAACTGGCAACAGGTGACGCGTCCGGACGGCCTGTCTCACCGGGTGGTGACGGCCGCCGGTGCGGCTGGGATGCCGCACCGGCGGCAGGAGAGGGGGTTAGGGGCGGGCGGCGGCGAGCCGTTCCTCGGCGATATGGTCGGCCACGGTGCTGGTGGCCAGGCCCTGGCGGGCGGCGCGCTCGTAGATCTCGGTGAGGGTGTCGGCGATGGCGTCGACCCGGCGGCGCACGCGCAGGGCGTCGTAGCCGGCGTATTCGTCGGCGACGTCGATCACGCCGCCGGCGTTGATGACGTAATCCGGGGCATAGAGGATGTCGCGTTCGCGCAGGCGTTCGCCGTCGGTGTCCTCGGCGAGCTGGTTGTTCGCGGAGCCAGCGATCACGCGGGCCTGTAGCTCCGGGATCGTCCGGGCATTGAGCACGGCGCCCATGGCACAGGGGGCGAAGACGTCGACGGGCGCGGCGTGGATTGCGGCGGTGTCCACCGGTTCGGCGTCGTACGCGGTGACGGCGTGGCGGAGCGCGGGCTCGTCGATATCGCTGACCCAGAGTCGCGCGCCGGCGTTATGGAGCATGGCGGCAAGGTGATGACCGACGTTGCCCACGCCCTGCACGGCGACCCGAACGCCGTCGAGGTCGTCGCGGCCCAGCGCCGCGCGCAGCGACGCTCGGATACCGCCGAATATGCCGCGGGCGGTGGCCGGCGAGGGATCGCCGCTACGCACGATGCCGTCGGCGTCGCGCTTGTCCGCGATGCCGACGACGTGGCCGGTGACCCCGGCGATGGTACGCAGGTCGTCGACGTCGGTGCCGGAGTCCTCGGCGGTGATGTAGAGGCCGTTCAGGTCCTCGACGAGCCGACCCAGTGCACGCATGAGCGCCGGCGTTTTATCCTTGTGAGGGTCCGCAATGACCACGGCCTTGCCACCGCCGAGCGGCAACCCGGCCATCGCCGACTTGTACGTCATGCCGCGCGAGAGGCGCAACACGTCGGTTAGCGCGGCGTCGTCGTCCGGGTAGGGGAATATGCGGCAGCCCCCGAGGCTCGGGCCGAGGCGGGTGCTGTGCACGGCGATGATGGCGCGCAGCCCGGTGTCCGGGTCATGCCCGAAGACCACGCGCTCGTGTTCGCGGAATTCCCGGTGCTCGAACACGCTCATGGGGATCTCCTCCTGTGGTGTCGTTCCGGGCGTTCGGCCCGGAGTCCCGTCACCGCCGCCGCCTTGTGGGCAGGGCGGCCTGATGACACGCCCTCCGGGGCACGGGTTACGTGCCCCGGTCGGCAATTCCAGTCTACCCCGCCGGGGCATGCCGCGCCCATTGCGGTCACTACCCGGCCGGGATGGCCGCCCCAGGGCGGCCGGCGTAGGCTATTCGCCCGGACGGGCAAGGCGCGGGCGAGAGACGGGAGGTGACATGACGGCGGCTATCTGGCTGGGGGGCGTGGTGGCAGCGGCGCTCGTGGGGGCGGTGATGCTCAGCCGGCACCTGCGCCGGCGGCGCGTGGCGCCGCTGGCGGGGCTGGTTCACGGCGTCGTCGCGGTCTCCGCGGTGGTGGGCCTCGTGGCGGCGCTATGGGGCGGCGGTCAGGCCCTCGCCGCCAACACCGGTGCGTTCGCCCTGTGCCTCGCCGCGGTCGGTGGCGGCTTCGTCGGCGTGTTCCGGCTCGAGGGCGCCGCACCGCCGCTGTTCATGGTCTGGCTGCATGCGGTGATGGCGCTGATCGGCATCGGCCTCGCAGGCTATGGCCTGCTGGTGTGAACATGGCTTTCCAGATTTGCGGCAAAATATCAAGGCCGCAATTCTGGCTTGCGTGCGATGTGGCGACTGCTATCCTCGCGATATGACGTCAGCGCTGCACAAACAGGGCGGGGGGGCTATCGGCCCGCGATCCCGGCGGTTGTTGCCGGCGTGCGGCGCCGTGGTGGACAGGGGGGGCGCGCGGTGAGCGCGAAGGACACCCCCCCGGCCGGCGACGCGCCGGTCACCCTGGAAGCGCTGCAGGCGGTGCTCGCCGACGTCGAGGCGGGCGGAGAAGCGCATCGTCTCGGCCGCCGGGCCGCGGCGGTGCTCGCCGATATGGTGGCCGCACCGCGCCAGGCGGCGGTCTACAGCATCACGGAGCTGGCGTCGGCGTTCGGGGTGCACCCGTCGACACTGACGCGCCTCGCCAAGGCCCTGGGCTATCGGGGGTTCGCCGAGTTCCAGGCGGTCTTCCGCCGGCATGTCGCGCAGACCGGGCACTTCTACAGCGGCCAGGTATCGCGGCTGCGCGACGTCAGTGGCCGTCAGCACGAAACCCTGGAGGTGCTCTCCCGGGTGGCGCGCGAGGAGCGTGGCAATATCCAGGGGATGCTGAATAACCTGGACGTGGCCGGCCTGGAGGAGGCGGTCGCCGCGCTGGTCGGCGCCACGCGGGTGCACGTGCTCGGTATGCGCCAGTCCTATCCGCTCGCGAGCTTCTTCTCCTACGGGCTGGGCATGCTCAAGTCCGACGTCACCACGCTCAACCCGGAGCACGGGCTCGCCCACGGTCTCGCGCAGATGCGCGACGGGGACGTGCTCGTGGCGATCGGCTTCGCGCCCTATACCCGCGCGACGGTCACCGCGGCGGGGCTCGCGCGTCAGGGCGGCACGGGCGTGATCGCGATCACGGACAGCTATGCCTCGCCGCTCGCCGCGCAGGCACGGCACACGTTCGTGGCGCCGGCGACGGGGCTTTTCTTCAGCAACAGCATGGGGGCGGCGCTGATCCTCATCGAGGGGCTTCTGGCGCTGGTCGCACGCGCGCTCGGGGACGACGCGCTCACCGCGCTCCAGGCGCGCGAGCGCCTGATCGGGGCGCTCGACGTGGAGCTGTAGTCGGGGGTGGTGGAGAGGTGGCCTGGCGGCGCCCATACTCCCGGGGCGTGACAGTGACAACAGGGCACCACGCGCGGCGGCCCAACAGGCTGCCGGCATGAGCAACCAACGGAGGAAAAAACGATGTTGCACAAAAGGAAGCTGCTGACAGGCGTCGTGGCCGGAGCCCTGGCCATGGGCGTCTCTCTGGGTGCAAGTGCGCAGGAGGAGTTCGTCACCATCGGCACCGGCGGCGTCACCGGTGTCTACTATCCGGCGGGCGGGGCGATCTGCCGGCTGGTCAACAAGGGCCGCTCGGAGCATGGCATCCGCTGCTCGGTGGAGAGCACCGGTGGGTCGGTCTACAACCTCAACGCCCTGCGCAGCGGCGAGCTGGACTTCGGCGTGGTCCAGTCCGACTGGCAGTACCACGCCTATAACGGCACCAGCAAGTTCTCCGACCAGGGGCCGTTCAAGAAGCTCCGCGCCGTGTTCTCGCTCCATCCGGAGCCCTTCACGGTGGTGGCCCGGGCGGATTCCGGCATCACCAACTTCGAGGACCTCAAGGGCAAGCGCGTGAACGTCGGCAACCCCGGTTCCGGCCAGCGTGCGACCATGGAGATCGCCATGGACGCGATGGGCTGGAGCATGGACGACTTCTCGCTGGCCTCCGAGCTGAAGGCCTCCGAGATGGCCTCGGCGCTGTGTGACAACAACATCGACGCGTTCGTCTACGTTGTGGGTCATCCCTCCGGCTCCATCGAGGAGGCGACCACCGCGTGTGATGCGCGTCTGGTGAACGTCAAGAACCCGGCCATCGAGAAGCTGGTGGACGAGCGTCCTTACTACTCCTTCGCCACCATCCCGGGCGGGATGTACCGCGGTAATCCGGACGACGTGACCACCTTCGGCGTGCGTGCCACGTTCGTCACCACCACGGACACCTCGGAGAAGGCGGTCTACACCCTGGTGAAGTCCGTGTTCGAGAACTTCGACCAGTTCACCTCGCTGCATCCGGCGTTCCAGGTGCTCAAGAAGAAGGAGATGGCGAACGCCTCTCTGAGCGCGCCGCTGCACGCCGGTGCGGAGAAGTACTACAAGGAGGCCGGCCTGATCGAGTGATCGGGGCCGTCGGCCGCGGGGCCCCGTGCCCCGCGGCTCCACCGCCGGGGGAGCAGGTCGATGACAGCGGATACGCGTGAGACGGGGCAGACGGAAAACAGCGGCGGCGCCGGGGGCGGCACCGAGGACGTGCTGGCCACGGAGACCGGCGGGCGGCATCCTGGCGGCTTCCCGGCGAAGCTGCTCTTCGCCGTGCCGCTGCTCTGGTCGCTGTTCCAGATCTGGTATGCCTCGCCGCTGCCGTTCATGCTCGACTTCGCGGTGTTCAATTCCACGGAGGCGCGGGCGATCCACCTGGCCTTCGCAATGTTCCTGGCCTTTCTGGCCTTTCCCGCCCTGAAAGGCTCGCCGCGGGACCGGATTCCCGCACTGGACTGGATACTGGCGGTGGTCGCGGCCTTCACCGCGGCCTACCTGTTCCTCTTCTACCAGCAGCTCTCCCAGCGCCCGGGTCTGTATACCTGGTACGACGTGGCCGTAGCGGTCACCGGCATGGTGCTGCTGCTCGAGGCCACCCGGCGCTCGCTCGGGCCGCCGTTGATGGTGGTCGCGCTGGTCTTCCTCACCTATACGTTCGCCGGCCCCTATATGCCCGACGTGATCAGCCACGACGGGGCGAGCCTGCAGCGGGCGATGGGGCAGTACTGGCTCACGACCGAGGGCGTGTTTGGCGTCGCCCTCGGGGTGTCGACGAGCTTCGTGTTCCTGTTCGTGCTCTTCGGTGCCCTGCTGGAGCAGGCCGGCGCCGGCGCATACTTCATCAAGGTCGCCTTCGCGCTGCTCGGCCACATGCGCGGTGGACCGGCCAAGGCCGCCGTAGTCGCCTCCGGGCTCTCCGGCGTGATCTCCGGCTCCTCGATCGCCAACGTCGTGACCACCGGTACCTTCACCATCCCGCTGATGAAGAAGGTCGGTTTCCCCGGCACCAAGGCCGGTGCCGTGGAGGTGGCCGCGTCCACCAACGGCCAGCTCACGCCCCCGGTGATGGGCGCGGCGGCGTTCCTGATGGTCGAGTACGTCGGCATCCCGTATATCGAGGTCGTCAAGCACGCGATCCTGCCGGCGCTGATCAGCTATATCGGGTTGATCTACATGGTCCACCTGGAGGCGGTGAAGGCCGGCATGAAGCCGATGCATACGCGCAACCGCGGGCCGCTGTACATGCGCCTGGCGACCACGGCAGGGATCCTGTTCGTGATCTGCGCGCTGAGCCTCGGCGTCTACTACGGCGTGGGCTGGATCAAGACGGCCTTCCCGGCGGCGTCGCTCGAGATCATCGCCGCGCTCGTCGCCCTGGTGTACGTGGCGCTGGTGTGGCTCGCGGCGCGTCAGCCGGAGCTCACCTCCGAGTTCGAGATGGACCCGGAGACCGGCAACATCCGTGTCCCCGAGGCCGGGCCGACGGTGCGCGCGGGCCTGTACTTCCTGCTGCCGGTGGTGGTGCTGGTCTGGTGCCTGATGGTGGAGCGCTTCTCGCCCGGGCTGTCGGCGTTCTGGGCGGTGATGTTCCTGATCATCATCGCGGTGACCCACCGGCCGCTGCTTTCGGCGTTCCGGGGTCGTGGCGCGATCGGCGGCGAGGTGGTGCGAGGCGGCCGTGAGCTCGTCTACGGCATGGTCGAGGGCGCGCGCAACATGATCGGCATCGGCGTGGCCACGGCCACCGCCGGCATCGTCGTGGGGACGGTGACGCTCACCGGCATCGGCCTGGTGATGACCGAGTTCGTGGAGTTCATCTCCGGCGGCAGCCTGATCCTGATGCTGCTGTTCACCGCCATCATCAGCCTGCTCCTCGGTATGGGCCTGCCGACCACGGCCAATTACATCGTCGTTTCCACGCTGATGGCGCCGGTGGTGGTGGAGCTGGCGGCGCAGCAGGGACTGGTGGTGCCGCTGATCGCGGTGCACCTGTTCGTGTTCTACTTCGGCATCCTCGCCGACGACACGCCGCCGGTGGGCCTGGCCGCCTTCGCCGCCTCGGCGATATCCGGCGCCGACCCGATACGCACCGGCGTTCAGGGTTTCACTTACGATATCCGCACGGCGATCCTGCCGTTCATGTTCATCTTCAACACCCAGCTCTTGCTGATGGGGCTGACCGGGCCGTTCGATCTGATCGTGACCATCGCCTCCGCGGTCGGCGCCATGCTGCTGTTCGCTGCGGCGACGCAGGGCTTCTGGCTGGTGCGCAGCCGCTGGTACGAGACGGTGGCGCTGCTGCTGATCGCGTTCACGCTCTTCCGCCCCGGTTTCTGGTGGGACGATATCTACCCGCCCTACCGCCAGGCGGAGCCGACCCAGCTCGAGGCGGTCGCCGCGCGCCAGCCCGCCGGCGGCCAGGTCCCGATCCGGGTGCGGGGCATGACCATCGAGGGCAAGCAGGTGGACAAGACCATCCTCCTGCCCCTCGGGGACAAGGCCGACAGCGGTGCCGCCCGACTGCGCGAGGCGGGGCTGACCCTGCAGCAGGCCGGCGACGGCGCACTCCAGGTCCAGCGCGTGCGCTTTGGCAGCGCGGCGAAGAAGGCGGGCCTCGACTTCGGCTACCGGATCGTGTCGGTGCAGGTGGACAATGAGCGCCCGCCCAAGGAGCTCACGTATATCCCCGCACTCGTCCTGCTCGGGCTCGTCGCCTGGCTGCAGCGACGGCGCCGGCCGCTCGAACCCGAGCCCGCCGGGTCCACCGGGGAGCAGCCGGCGTGAGCCGGTGCACCGTAATGCCTCATCGCGGAGGGCACTGACGTGTTCAAGAAACTGCTGCTACCGGTGGATCTTCAGGACGACACGGGCTCGGGGGACGAGGCGGCCGACCTGGCTGTCGGGCTCGCCCGTACCCATGGTGCGGCGATCCACGTGCTGAGCGTCTTCCCGGGCGTCGGCCTGCCCTGGGTGTCCACCTATTTCCCGGCGGACAGCCTCCAGCGTGCCCGCGACGACCTGCGCGGGCGCCTGACGGACTGGGCGGGTCGTCATATCCCCGCGGAAATCCCGTGCACGGTCGATATCGCCGAGGGGCCGCCGCACCGGTGTATCCTCGACGAGATCAGGCATGTCGGTGCCGATCTCGTCGTTATGCCGAGCCACGACGAGACCGGTGCCGAGCGGGTGTTCCTGGGGTCCGTGGCCGCGCGGGTGGTGGAGCGGGCCCACTGCTCCGTGCTGGTCGTGCGCCACCCGCGGCGGGGCTAGTAACATGTCCGGCCCCGCTGGAGAAGGAGTGCGCCATGACCGCCGAACCCTCGCTGCATGAGCGTCTGAACGCCGAGACGGCCCGCATCCGCTGGTCGGAGCTCGAACGCCACTTCGCCCGTGGCGCCACCGTGACCGTGGCCCGTGACCTGGACCTGGTCGAGGTGGCCCGGCGGTTCGTCGAGGACGACACCGCCCATGTTTCCGCGTGGCTGGAAGAGGGCCGTGTTGCACGCACCAGCGACGACGAGGCGCGCGCCTGGGCGGCGGTCGACGCCGAGCTCTGGGCGGTGGTGGTGCCGCCGTGGGTCCTGGTCCAGGAGGATCAGCCCCCCGGCAACGAGCACTGAGCCCGTCCTGCCCGGCGCCGCGGTCTCCGCTGCGGCGCAGCATTTGTTATCATGCGAATGATCGCGGCATATCTGCCGCGGGGCCGGGGCGTGGCCGCCCGGCGCGGGCGAGGTGCGGCCGCCTGCACGCTCCGCCGCGGCATCTCCCGGTAGTCCGCTGATCCCTCGTGGTGGCGCCGGCGCGCCGCCGTTGCTGCACGGAGGCGCAAGTTGTCCATTCGGGCCGTGATCACCGCCCTGCTGGCCTATTTCTCCCTCTATGCCCCCCAGCCCCTGTTGCCACGGCTGGCCGACAGCCTTGCCGTGAGCGAGTCCCAGATCGCCCTGCTGATGACGGCAACCCTGTTGCCGCTGGGCGTTGCGCCACTCGCCTACGGGGCACTGCTCGGGCGCTGGCAGACCACGCGGGTGCTCTGTGTCGGGACGGCCGGGCTGGGCGTGGCGGCGCTGGTGTTCATGGCGGTGCCCCGGTACCCGGTCATGCTCGCCGCCCGTCTCGCCCAGGGGCTGCTGTTACCCGCCGTGATGACGGCGCTGATGACGGCGATCGCCGGACGGGCGAGCCCGGAGCGGCTGCAGCGGGTCATGTCGGTGTACGTGGCCGTGACCATCGTGGGCGGCTTCGGGGGGCGGCTGCTGGCCGGCTCGGCCGCGACGTGGTGGGACTGGCACGTATTCTTCCTCGCCCTCGGGCTCGGACTGATCGCCAGCGCGGTGTGGTGGTCCCGCGCGCCGCAGCGGGCCATGGAGCCGCGCCCGGCGCCGAGCTGGGCGGGCGTCCGGTCACTCTGGTGCGAGGGTGGCAACGGCTATCTCTTCACCGCGATCTTCTGCCTGTTCTTCGTGTTCGTCGGCCTGCTCAACTACCTGCCGTTCCGGGTGAAGGCGCTGGCGCCGGCGGCCACGGAGCTGCAGATCAGCCTGCTGTACGCGGGCTATCTCATGGGCATCGTCTCGGCGCTGGGTGCGCCCCGGGTAATCCGCCGCCTGGGCGGGCGGGCGCGGGCGGTCGTGCTGGGTTACGTGATCTACTGCGTCGCCCTGGCCGGCACGCTGATCCCGAACCTGTGGGCCGTCTTCGCGGTGGTGTTCGTCTTCTGCGGCGGGATGTTCCTGGTCCACTCCATCGCCTCCGCCGAGGTCAACCGCTCGCAGAGCCCGCACCGGGGCATGATCAACGGGCTCTACGTCTCCTCGTATTACCTCGGCGGCGTGCTGGGCTCGTATCTGCCCGGCCTGGTTTATGAACGCTGGGGCTGGACCCCGACCGTCGCGGTGATCGCCGTGGTCGCGCTTGCCGGGCTGGTGCTGAGCCAGCGCTACGCCAGCGTCAGCGCCCGAGGCGTTCGCTGAAGCGCCGGCGAAACGCCGCCAGCTTGGGGGCGATGACCACCTGGCAGTAGCCCTGCTCCGGATGGTTGCGGAAGTAGTTCTGGTGGTAGTCCTCCGCCGGGTGGAAGCGGGACAGTGGCACCACTTCGGTAACGACCGGGTCGGCGAATACCCCCTCGCGTTCCAGCTCGGCGATCGCGGCCCCGGCGTCGGCCTTCTGCTCGTCGTCGTGGTAGAGGATGACGGAGCGGTACTGCGGGCCGACATCGTGGCCCTGGCGATTGGGCGTGGTCGGGTCGTGGACGGAGAAGAACACGCCCAGCAGCTCCCGATAGCCCACCGCCGAGGGGTCGTAGGCGATCTGAACCACTTCCGCGTGGCCGGTGTCGCCCCGGCACACCGCCTCGTAGGTGGGGGCTTCGGCGTGGCCGCCGGCGTAGCCGGGGGTTACCGACCGGACCCCGGGCAGCTCCTGGAACACGGCCTCCAGGCACCAGAAACAGCCGCCGCCAAGGGTTGCCAGGGCCGTGTCGTCCATCTCGCTCATGGGGCTGCTCCGTATCCGCCGGGTCAGGACGCCCGCCGCTCGAGCTCGCGGCGCAGGCGCTCGACCTCGCGCTCGGCCTCGACCTGTGCCGTGACGTCCTTCTGGATGCCGATGAAGTAGGTAAGCCGGTCTTCGTCGTTGAACACCGGAGTGATGGAGAGCTCGTTGTAGAACAGCGAGCCGTCCTTGCGGTAGTTGCGCAGCACGACGCGGCAGGGCCTGTCCGCCGCCATTGCGGTGCGCAGTGTCGCCAGTCCGGGCTGGTCCCGGTCCTCGTTCTGGAGGAAGCGGCAGTCCCGGAACAGGATCTCGTCGCGGTGATAGCCTGTCAGCCGCTCGAATGCCTCGTTCACGTAGATGAGGATGTGATCGTCCCCCTCCTGCTCGGCAACGACAATGCCGTCGTTCGAGGCGTCCAGCAGTCGCTGGAGGAGCACCGGGTCGAGGCTGTCCACGTCCGCCATTCCATTGCCCTGTACCAAGTCATCTGCCGCTTAGCTTACTAAGCCGGTTACAGGTAACGCCACCCTGCGGCAGGCGCGCCATGCCGCGCCCGGCAGCGTCCCGGACCTGAACGGTCCGTGCTGCCCGGGTGTGTGCCGGCCTACCGGCTCAGCCGGCGTCGTGCGGTCCGCCGTGCCCGCCCGGCGGTTCCGGATTGCCGGCGGGCAGCCATACCGGGGTCCGGGCGGCGGCACGCTCGTGCTCGAGCGCCCAGCGCACCGACGGGAAGGCCAGCGCCTGCCAGGGGATCTCGCTCCAGACGAACAGGCCGACGGCCTGGGACTCGGGGCCGGCGGCGACGGCGGGGTCGAGCAGCCGTGCGCGGTAGATCATCTGTACCTGGTTGATATGCACGAGGTTGTAGACCGCGAGCAGCCCGTCGAGTGCTAGCGCGGCGTTCGCCTCCTCCATGGCCTCGCGGCGGGCGCCGTCCTCGGTGCTCTCGTGCAGCTCCAGGTAGCCGGCGGGCAGTGTCCAGTAGCCGACACGCGGCGGGATGGCACGGCGGCAGAGCAGGAAACGCGCGCCGAGTCGGGGCACGCTGCCAACGACGATGCGCGGGTTCTCGTAGGCGATGTAGCCGCAGTCCGGGCAGGTCAGGCGGGGACGGTCGTCACCGGCCGGGGTGCGCTCGACGCGCGGGCCGCTGTCGGGTGAGGAGGGAGTGGACATGACATCCTCGCCGCGGGTGAAACCCACGGCGAGGATAGCGTGACGGGCGCGGCATCGCCACGCCCGCCGGGTCGCTGCCGCCTAGAAGCGGTAGCCCACCGCGATGGTGTAGACCCAGGGGTCGATGTCGACGTCGATGGTGCTCTTCGGGTTGGGGCCGCCGGAGAGGGTCGCCTCGGTGTCGATGTCGATGTAGCGGATGTCCGCGTTCAGCAGCCAGTTGTTGCCGAGCTCGTAGTCGAAGCCCACCTGGCCGGCCAGCCCGAACGAGTCGTCCAGCGACAGATCGTCATAGCCGGTGGCCGCGGTGGTGTCGCTGTCCACGTCCTCGTCGAAGAACATGGTGTAGTTCAGGCCGACGCCCGCGTAGGGGCGGAACGCGGTGCCGGTGTCGAAATGGTACTGCACGCTCAGGGTCGGCGGCAGGTGCTTGGTGGAGCCGACGTCCAGCCCGTCGATGCCGTCCTCGCCCGAGATGTCGTGGGAGAACGGGGTCGCGGCGAGGAGCTCGACGGCGATGTTGTTGGTGACGAAGTAGCCGACGGTCAGGCCGAGCTGGGTGTCGTTGTCCACGCTCACCGCGCCGTTGAGGCCCTCCAGCGGACCGGAGGGATCGCTGCTGTCGTCGTTCGGGGCGACGAGGGTCGGCCCCGCGCGCACGATCCAGTCGCCGGCGCTGGCGGCACTCGCGCTGGTCGTGACCATGCCCGCGGCCAGTGCGGCGGCGGCGAGGGCGGTGATTTTCTGGGCACGCTCCATGACACGCTCCTTGTTGGTGATTAAATGGCATGAACGTGGCGTCAAGTCTGCCGAGCGTGCTGTCATCGGATCGTGATCTGAATCAAGAGTGGGGCGGATTCCCGTCACGCCCGGGACGGGCGGCGGGCGGGTGCGGTGTGGTATAACAAGGCGCCGAATCCCGGGCCGCCGCCGCGGCCGCTTGGACCCCGCACCCGCAACGCCGGAGAGCGTAGCCGATGACGACCACCATCAAGCAGGACGACCTCATCCAGAGCGTGGCCGACGCGCTCCAGTACATCTCCTACTATCATCCGAAGGACTTCATCGACGCGGTCCACGAGGCGTACCAGCGCGAGGAAAACCCCGCCGCGCGCGACGCCATGGCGCAGATCCTGGTCAACTCGCGCATGTGCGCGGAGGGCCACCGTCCGATCTGCCAGGACACGGGCATCGTCACCGTCTTCCTGAAAGTCGGCATGGACGTGCGCTGGGAGGCGCAGATGAGCGTCGAGGACATGGTCAACGAGGGCGTGCGCCGGGCCTACAACCACCCCGACAACAAGCTGCGCGCCTCCATCCTCGCCGACCCGGCGGGCAAACGCAGCAACACCCGCGACAACACCCCGGCGGTGATCTACACGGACCTGGTGCCCGGCGACCGCGTCGAGGTGGAGGTGGCCGCCAAGGGCGGTGGCTCCGAGGCGAAATCGAAGTTCGCCATGCTCAACCCGTCGGACAGCATCGTCGACTGGGTGCTGGAGCAGGTGCCGAAGATGGGTGCCGGCTGGTGTCCGCCGGGGATCCTCGGCATCGGCATCGGCGGCACCGCGGACAAGGCCATGCGCCTTGCCAAGGAGGCCTGCATGGAGCCCATCGACATCCATGAGCTCCAGGCCCGCGGCGCGCAGAACACCGCCGAGGCGCTGCGTCTCGAGCTCTTCGAGAAGGTCAACGAGCTCGGTATCGGTGCCCAGGGGCTGGGCGGGCTGACCACCGTGCTCGACGTCAAGATCCGCGACTATCCGACCCATGCCGCGAACAAGCCGGTGGCGATCATCCCCAACTGCGCGGCGACCCGGCACGTGCACTTCGATCTGGACGGCTCCGGGGTCGCGGCGCTGCCGGTGCCGAAGCTCGAGGACTGGCCGGAGGTGACCTGGGGCGACGCCGGCGACGTCCGCCGGGTCAACCTGGATACGGTCACGCCGGAGGAGACCCGGAGCTGGAAGCCCGGTGAGACCCTGCTGGTCTCGGGCACCGTGCTCACCGGCCGTGACGCCGCCCACAAGCGCATCCAGGACATGCTCGCCCGGGGCGAGAAGCTGCCGGTGGATTTCCGCGGCCGCTTCATCTACTACGTCGGCCCGGTGGACCCGGTGGACGACGAGGTCGTCGGCCCCGCCGGTCCGACCACGGCGACGCGCATGGACAAGTTCACCGAGATGATGCTCGGCGAGACCGGCCTGGCCGGGATGATCGGCAAGGCGGAGCGCGGGCCCGAGGCGGTGGAGGCGATCCACAGGCACGGTGCGGTGTATCTCATCGCCGTCGGCGGTGCCGCCTACCTCGTCTCCCGCGCGATTCGCAGCGCCCGGGTGGTGGCCTTCGAGGACCTCGGCATGGAGGCGATCCACGAGTTCGAGGTCGAGGACATGCCGGTGACCGTGGCGGTGAGCGCGGACGGGGAGTCCGTCCACCGCAGCGGTCCGCAGGAGTGGCAGGCGCGTATCCGCGGTATCCCGGTGGCCGTGGAGTAGACGCCCGTATTGCCGCCCCGGGGCGCGTTGTCTACGCTTGGGCCCTGGTGCTTCGGGGTGGTGAGCCAGAGGAGGGTGAGGGCATGTCCGTGCGGAGCTGCCTGCCGGTTGTGGTTGCGGTGCTGCTCGTCATGGTGTCGACGGCAGCCGCCGCGGCCACCGTGCAACCCAGCGGTGTCACACCGTCCCGCGATGACGAGCCGGTACTGACCCTGATCGCGCCGGATGGCCGTCACGAACTGTCCCTGGCGGATATCGAGGGGCGGCTGTCGCTGTATGACACGACCCTGACGACCGCAGAGGGCATGTCCGGCCGGTTCACCGGCGTTAAGCTGGCGGCGTTCATGCGGGCCTTCGGGCTCGACGACGCGCAACGGATCCGCTTCATTGCGGCGGATGACTACACGGTGTTCCTCACCCCGTCGGAGATCCATGACGGCGCGTACCTGTTGGCGACGCGCTTCAACGGCGCGCCCATGGACATCTCGGACAAGGGGCCGTTGCGCCTTCTCGTGCCGGCGCAGGCTCGCGCCGTGCGCGAGGGCGAGCGCTCCCAGGCCGACTGGATCTGGTCCATCGTCGAGATCCACGCTCGATGAGCCCGATCCGCCGGCTCTGGCTGGTCGAGATCGCGCTCTTCCTTGCGGCGGCGGTGCCGGTCGTCGGCCTCACCGCGGTATTCTTCTCCAACGCCTCGCGCGACAGCGGCGCCGACTACACCGCGTTCGCCGCGGAGGTCGTGCGTGCCCAGCAGGAGGAGTCGCGTCTGGGGCACGCGGTGACGCATTTCCTGGATCGCCCGGATGCCACCAACCGTCAGGCCCTGCTCGATCGCATCGCCATTATCCGCAACCGTCAGGAGACCGCCCGTCACGCGCTGGCGGCGCTGTCGTTCGGTGAGGCGTTTATCGAGCGTATGCGCGAACCAATGACGGATCTCGATCAGGCCCTGGAGCGGCTGGAGGCCGTCGTGCGTGGCGATCATCCGGCGCGCGGCCCGCTCGCCGATGTGGTGCGTGACCGGGCGTACGCGGTTCAGGACGGTATCGCCTACGTTTACAGCCAGATGCTGGACCGTGTGCTCCAGGGCTCCGCCGCCCAACGGCGTTTCATGGACCGGCTGGAGGTCGGACTGCTGGTGCTGGCGGGGCTGGTACTGGCCTTCATCATCGGCCTGATCGTCGCGATACGATTCCTGCGCGAGCAAAAGCGCGCGCTCACCGAGCGCACGGTCACGGACTATCTCACCGGCCTCGCCAACCGCCGCGCGATGGTGGACCGGGCCCGCGACGTGCTGGCCCTGGCCGCCCGCTCCCGTCTGCCGTGCAGCCTGGCGATCATCGACCTGGATCACTTCAAGCTCATCAATGACCGTTACGGCCACCCCGTCGGCGATAGGGTGCTGCGCACCCTCGGTGCACGGTTGCCGCAACTCGTGCGCGAGAGTGACGTCGTGGCCCGTCTCGGTGGTGAGGAGTTCTGCATCCTCATGCCGGATACGCGCCTCGACGGTGCCCGCGAGCTGTGCGAGCGTCTGCGTGCGGCGGTCGCGCGGCTGCGCTACGAGGCGGGCGAGACGGATCCCGTGGGGTGCACCGTCAGCATCGGGCTTGCCTGTACCGAAGACGGTGCAGAGAGTTTCGCGAGCCTGTATTCCCGTGCCGACCGCTCGCTCTATGCCGCCAAGGCGGCGGGCCGGGATCGTGTGCTCGACGAGCGCGACGTCGCCTGATCCGGGCGGCCGGGGAGGGGTAGCGTGAGGAGGCGCCGGTGGCGCTGATCGAGTTCGAGGACCTGCACATGCGCTACGGCGGTGCCGCCGGGCGCGTCGTCCTCGCCGGTGCGAGCGCTCGCGTGTCGCGGGGCGAGTTCGTGGTCGTCCTGGGGCGAAGCGGCTCGGGGAAGTCCACACTGCTCAATATCCTCGGAGGGCTGGATCGTCCCTCGGCAGGATCGGTGCGTTTCGACGGGCGGGCGCTGTTCACGCTGCCCGACGCGGCGCTGACCCGCCTGCGCCGGGCACGCATGGGCGTGGTCTTCCAGTCGTTCAACCTCATCCCCACCCTGACCGCCGCAGAGAACCTGCGCCTGCCGCTGGCGCTCAACCGCCTGGCGGACAACGGCCGCGTCGCGTCGTGGCTGGCCCGCGTCGGCCTCGAGGACCGCGGGACCGCCTGGCCGGAGCAGCTCTCGGGCGGCGAGCAGCAGCGCCTTGCCGTGGCCCGCGCGCTCATCCACGAGCCGGAGCTCATCCTCGCCGACGAGCCCACCGGCAACCTCGATATCGACAACGCCCGTGCCGTGGTCGCGCTGCTGGACGGGCTCTGCCGGGAGGCGGGGCGGACGCTGGTGATGGTCACCCACAGCCGTGAGGTCGCCGGGCTCGCGGACCGGTTGCTGACCATTCGCGGTGGCCGCCTGGTGCCGGTGGCGGACTGAGCATGCGCTGGCTGCTCCTCGCCGGGCGCCGGGCACTGCTGCGTGAGCCCTTGCAACTGCTCATCGCGGTGGCGGGGATCGCCCTCGGCGTCGCCGTGGTGGTCGCCGTGGACGTGGCCAACCGCGCCGCCCGTGACGCCCTGGACGACGCGGTCACCCGGGTCGCCGGCGCGGCGACCCACCAGGTCGTCCCGGCGGGGGACGACCTGCCGGAGTCCGTGTACCGGCGGCTGCGGGTCCGCGTGGGCGTGGCGCGGGCGATGCCGGTCGTGAGCGGTGATGTCACCGTGGCCGGGCGGCGCTACCGCCTGCTCGGCATCGACCCCCTGGTGGCCGGGCCGTTCCGGACCGGCGTCGGCGCGGAGGCGGACGCGCCGCTGGCCCCCATGCTTGTCCACGGTGACCGGATTGCCGTGACCACGGCCACGGCACGGGCGCTCGGTGTGGCCCGGGGGGACGTGCTGTGGCTGGACGCGGCGGGGGGCAGGCACCGGGTACGCGTCGAACGAGTGCTGGCCACGGTGGGAGGGCGCCTGGACGGCGTCATCCTCACGGACATCGCCGCCGCCCAGGAGCTGCTGGACCGGGTGGGACGTCTGTCACGCATCGATCTCATCGCCGACGCGGCGACCGCGGCACGGGTTCGCGGGGCGCTGCCGCCCGGCGTCCGGCTGTTCCCGGCAGGGCAGCGCCGGGCCGGTCTGGCCGGAATGACCCGCGCCTTTCACGTCAATCTCCGGGCCATGTCGCTGCTCGCCCTGGCGGTCGGGCTGTTCCTGGTGCTCAACACCATGAGTTTCCTGGTCGTGCGCCGGCGCGGGATGCTGGCGACACTGCGCGCGGTGGGAGCCACGCGGGGCCAGGTCGTGGTCCAGGTGCTGGCGGACGCCGCGCGCCTGGCCGCGGCGGGCACGCTGCTGGGCCTGCCCCTCGGTGCGGGCCTGGGGGTGGGGCTCAGCGGCCTCGTCGCCACCACCGTGGACCGGCTCTATCTCAGCATCCCCACGGTGAACCCCTGGCAGCCGACGGCGCTGGTTGCTGGCGCGCTGCTCGGGCTTGCCGGCCCGCTGGCCGCGGCGCTCCCCGCCGCGCTGGAGGCCGCCGGCGTCACACCGCGGGCGGGGCTGGCCCGGGCCCATCTGGAGACGCGTGCCTGGCGCAGCGCGGGCCGCATGGCGGCGGTCGGCGTCCTCGCCGGATCGGCCGGGGCGGTGGTCATCCTGCGGACGTCCGGTCTGATCGGCGGCTTCGCCGGCCTGTTCGCGGTGATCCTGGGATCGGCACTGCTCGCGCCGGCGTGGGTCCGCCTGGCGGCCCGCGTCGGGGGCGCTGCAGGGCCGCTCGGCTGGCGACTCGCCGTGCGTGGTGCGTCCGCCTCGTTGAGCCGTACCGGTGTGGCGGTGGCGGCGCTGTCCGTGGCCGTGGCCACGGTCATCGGTGTCGCCACCATGATCGGCAGCTTCCGCGCCAGCGTGGTCGACTGGCTGGATGCCAGCCTGCGCTCGGAGCTCTACATCGATGCCGATGCCGGTGTGCCGGCGGGGCTCGCGGAGCGCGTCGCGGCCATGCCCGGGGTCGCCCGGGTCACGCGGGGGGCGCGGCGACGGCTCGCGGTCGCGGACGGCGAGCTCACCGTCCGCGGGGTGAGCATCACGGCGGCGGACCGCCGTGCCTATCCGATGGTGCGCGGCGGCCCGGAGGCCTGGCGGGCATTCAGCGAGGACCGTGCGGTGCTGCTCAGCGAGCCCCTCGCGGCCCGTCAGGGGCTGGGCCCCGGCGACGCGCTGACCCTGCCGACACCCGACGGCCCGGAGACGGTGAAGGTGGCCGGGGTCTACCGCGATTACGCGAATGTGCGCGGAACGGTGCTCATGCGGCTGGGCCTGTTCCGGCGCTTCTGGGGCGCGGCCCTGCTCGACGGGATCGGCGTGGTCGCCGCGCCGGGCACGGACGTCGACGCCCTCGCCGCCCGGGTGCGCGCCCGTCTGCCGGCCGGGGCCACGCTGGTGGATAACGCCACCGTGCGCCGGCGCTCGCTCGCCGTATTCGACCAGACCTTCCGGGTGACCCGGGTGCTCCAGCTACTGGCGGCCGTGGTGGCCTTCGTCGGCGTGCTGGGCGCGCTCATGGCGCTCCAGCTCGAGCGTGTCCGGGAGTTTGCCGTGCTCCGTGCCCTCGGGCTGACCCGGCGCGGGCTCGCCGGCCAGGTCCTGGCACAGAGCGGCTTCCTCGGGGTCGCGGCGGGGGTATGGGCCGTGCCCCTGGGCCTGGTGCTGGCGTGGCTTCTGGTGGCGGTCATCAACCGCCGTGCATTCGGCTGGGGGCTTGCCCTCGAGCTGCAGCCGGCCGCCCTGGCCCAGGGCGTGGCGCTGGCGGTGGCCGCCGCCGTGCTCGCTGCGGCGTGGCCCGCATGGCGACTGGCCAGGCAGATCCCGGCGGCCGGTCTGCGGGGCGATTAGTCTCATGTAGCGGGATGCCGTACCGGTGCGGGTATTTTGTTCGTGTGCTAATATACGCAACATGAACTAATATCGGATCGGGGACGCAACGCAACCGCATGGGCCTTCGTGAAATCGCCATCGGCGGCATATTCATCAGTCCGCTGCTCGTCTATCTACTTCTGGGGTTCATCGTCACGGTGTGTCTGCGCCTGCTCCTGCACCGGCTCGCCGGCCACGGCGCGCCCTGGCAGGAGGCGTGGTTCGACGCCGCACTGTTCGTGATCGCGACCGCCGCGGTCGCCTACCTGGGCGCGCCGGCGCCGGGGAGCGGCTGATATGGGCACCGCGCTGCGCATCCTCGCCACGCTCATCGTCGTCGCGCTGGCCGTCGCCGCCGGTGCCTGGCTCTGGCATTACTACCTCTACTCGCCATGGACCCGGGACGCGCGGGTGCGCGCCGACGTGATCACCGTGGCGCCGGATGTCTCGGGCTGGGTGCGCACGCTGAGCGTCGCCGACAACCAGGGTGTCGAGCGCGGCGACGAGCTCTTCCGCATCGACCGTGCGCGTTACCGGGTCGCCGTCGACGAGGCGAAGGCCGCGGTGGCCAGTGCCCGGGCCCGCCTCGAGCGCAAGCGCCACGTCGCCGAGCGCCGCTCCCGGCTGAGCCGCGAGGCGATCAGCACGGAGGACCGCGAGGCCGCACGTATCGATACCCGGGTCGCCGAGGCGGCGCTGGCGAGCGCGAAGGCCGACCTCGACAAGGCCCGGCTGGAGCTCGAGCGCACCACGGTCACCGCGCCGGCGTCGGGGCATGTCCTCAATCTCCAGCTCGCCGAGGGCGACTACGCCAGCGCCGGCACCGCGGTGATGGCGCTGGTGAAGTCGGGCTCCTACTACGTCACCGGCTATTTCGAGGAGACGAAGATGCCACGCATCCATGCCGGCGACGCCGCCGAGGTGATCCTGATGAGCGGCGATACGCGCCTCAGCGGTCATGTCGCCGGCATCGGCCGCGGCATCGCCGACACCAACACCGCGCCCAACGGCCAGCTGCTGCCGCAGGTCCAGCCGACCTTCAACTGGGTACGCCTGGCCCAGCGCATCCCCGTGCGCATCGCCCTGGATGAGGTGCCCGCCGGTACCCGCCTGAGCGCGGGGATGACGGCGACGGTCCGCATAGTCGACGACCGGGACTGAGTCGCCGTGCCGGTGCTCCTGGAGGCGTATCTCACGCCCTCGCGCCAGGCCCTGCGCTTCGCGCTGAAGGCCACCCTGGCGATGCTGCTCGCGCTCTACGCGGCGCTGTGGTTCGATCTCGAGCGCCCGTACTGGGCGCTCATCGCCGCCGCCTTCCTGCAGATCCGCCCCATGAGCGGCATGGTTATCGAGAAGGGGCTGTGCCAGATCGGGGGGACCCTGATCGGTGCCGTGGCCGGAATCGTCGTGATGGCGCTCTCGGCCCAGGCGGCGGTGCCGGCGCTCTATGTGCTCACGCTGTGGGTGATGGCCTGCGCCTACGCGGGCTCGCTGATGCGGGGCAACTTCTCCTATGGCTGCGTGATGGCCGCGATCACCGCGCTGCTGGTCGTGTTCCTGTCGCTCAGCCAGCCGGACCGCGTGTTCGACGTGGCCGTCGCGCGTGTCTCCGAGCTCGGCCTCGGCGAGATCAGCGCCACCCTGGTGAGTGCGCTGGTCTGGCCGGTACGGGTGACCGACCACCTGGCCGAGCAGGCGGATGCGGCAATCAACGCGGCGTTCACCCACGCGGGCCAGCGCCTGGACGCGGACATGCCGCTGACCACGGTGCAGCGATCGCTGACCGCGAGCCTGGGGCCGCTGAACGTGCTCGAGGCGGACAGTCAGGCCGCCCGCTACGAGGGGCCGGGGGGTGGTGAACGCATCCGCGCCGCCCATGTCCTCACCCAGCGCTCGATGCGGCTGTTCGCCGCCCTCGGCGGCATACAGCAGCTCCTGCGTGATCACCCCGGGCGCATCGGCGCGCCGCTGGGCGCGTTCGCCGGCGAGATGGCCGAGGGCTTCCGTGAAGCGGAGTCGGCCCGTGGTGTCCCCGCCGCCCGGCGCCACCTCCAGGCCCTGCGCGAGCAGGCCCGGCGGTATCCGGACGACGGTCTCGATCCGCTCCAGCGCCGGGTGGTCACCGGGCTGCGCGCCATCCTCGGCCACGCCATGGTCATGCTCGACGCGCGCGAGGCGATAGCCCATCCCGGCCGCCACCAGCTCCGCTCCGGCGTGCCCGCCTGGCATCGCGACCACGGCGAGGCGGCGGTGAACGGACTGCGGGCCGGCGCGGCGTTCGCCGCCACGACGGCGTTCTGGATCGCCACGCACTGGAGCGGCGGTCCGATCGCGGTGCTGATGGCGACCCTGCCGTCTGTGCTGTTCGCCAACCGGGACAACCCGGCGACGATCTGCACGATGTTCTTCAAGGGCATGCTGGCGGCGCTGCCGAGCGCCTTCCTGTTCGGACACGTGCTGCTCGCACGGGCCAGCGGCTTTCCGATGCTGGCGATGCTGGTGCTCACGCCGCTGTTCATCGGTCTGCTGGGGGCGGGGCATCGCCGGCTGGTGGGCTACTGCCTGCCGTTCACCATCTTCAATATCCTGCTGACCATGCCCGGCAACGGCATGGACCTGTCCTTCGACAACTTTGCTAACCGGGCCCTGGCGGTCACCGGCGGGCTCGCGATCGCGACCGTGGGTTTCCGCCTGGTCCCCGGGCTGGGGGCGGCCCTGCGCCGGCGCCGGCTGATCCACGCCATTGGTGTCGATCTCCACCGGTTGGCCCAGCCGCCCCTGCACGAGGTGGAGGCACGCTTCAGCGGCCGCATGGCCGACCGGCTCCTGCGGCTGGCCCGCCACGACGACCTCCTCGACGAGGCGCACCGCCACCTGCTCATGATCGGGCTCAACGGCCTGGACGTCGGTATCGCCGGACTGCGGCTGCGTCACTGGCTGGACGGGGCGCCGCCGCCGGTCCGTGCGGCCCTGGTGGCATTGCTCGACACCCTGGCCGCCGCCTTCGTCGCCAGCGCCCGGGGCCACGCACCGGCGGACGTGGCCGCGGCCGCGCGCACCCTTGATGCCGCGCTGGTCGATCACGACGTCCTCGACGAGCGAGGCCGGGCGCCGCTGCGCGGGCTGCTCGAACGTCTCGAACTGGCCCTGGAGCGCCAGGCCTCGGAAATGGGGCATCATCGTCGCGATGCGTCCGGGGCGGTGTCCGTGTGAGCGCCGCGCCGCAGGGCTGTGCCAGTATGGGATCGTATGACCGGTGATCGGAGGAGTCGGTGTGCGCGTGGGGCGAGCATGGGTGCCGGGGGCCGTTGCCTTGCTGGGCGTCATCGTGGCGGCCGGCGTGGGCGTCGGGGTCTGGCTCGCCGATACCGGCGCGCCGGAGCCCGGTGCCGGCGACACGGCCATGGCCGCGCTGCGCGGCGAGGGATCCGGCTTCGCGCGGATCACGGGCCCCCGGCCTTTGTCCTTTCCGCGGGATCACGGGGCCCATCCGGATTACCGCAGCGAGTGGTGGTACGTCACCGCTAACCTGCGCGACGCTGCGGGCCGTGCGTTCGGCGTGCAGCTCACCTTCTTTCGTAGCGCGCTCGCACCGTCGATGCCTCCGCGCCGCTCCGCCCTTGCCACGCGCCAGGCCTGGATGGGCCACTTGGCGGTCACCGATGTGGCCGCCGGCGGGCACCGCTTCGCCGAGCGTTTCCAGCGCGGTGCCCTCGGGCTCGCCGGCGCGCGGACCGCGCCCGCCGTCGAGGTCTGGCTGGACGACTGGTCGATGCGCTCGCAGCAATCCGGCCGGCTCTTCCCTCTGGTCCTGACCGCCGGGGCCGGGGAGATGCGTGTCGAGCTGCGGCTGGACAACGCACGCGGTCCCGTCCTCCAGGGCGATGCGGGCTACAGCGTCAAGGGCGACGCGCCCGGCAACGCCTCGCGCTACTACTCCTACACCCGGATCGAGGCCCGGGGCAGCGTACGCGTCGCCGGGGCGCGTCACGACGTGCACGGCCTCGCGTGGCTGGACCGGGAATGGGGTACCAGCACCCTGGGGCCGGAGCAGACGGGATGGGACTGGTTCGCGCTACAGCTCGACGACGGCCGCGACGTCATGCTCTACCGGCTGCGCCGGCGCGACGGCGCCACCGACCGCCACTCCGCCGGCGTGGTGGTCGGCCCGGACGGCGTGCGCCACCGCCTCGATGCCGACGGTTTCCGGCTGACGCCGCAGGCCTACTGGCGCAGTCCGGAAACCGGGGTGCGCTATCCCGTGCGCTGGCGCCTGCGGGTGCCGGCTGCGGGGCTCGACGTCGGTGTGCGCGCCGTCGTTGCCGACCAGGAGATGCGTACCGCCTTCCGTTACTGGGAGGGCGCCGTGGAGGTGGCCGGCGACGATGTCGGCGGGCACGGCTACCTGGAGATGACCGGCTATGGCGGGGGCGACGAACACCCCGTGCGCTGAGGCTGCCGCACGTACCGATTCACGAACCGGCTCGCAGGCGAGCCGCCCTGACAGCGAAACGATGGAGGACCCCGGAATGATCGAGCCCTATAACTGCGTCGGCCTCGTGCCCACGGTACGCGGGATACGCAAGCGCGCCGACATCATGACCAACATCGAGCACATCCGGCACCTCACCAAGGCCGCCTCCTGGCTGTCGAGCCTGGACATCCCGGTGCGGCTGCTGGTGCTGCCCGAGGGCGCGCTGCAGGGGTTCAACGACGAGGTGCTCGACCTGGATCACGTGGCCTTCGCCCGGGAGTGCGCGATCGACATCCCCGGCCCGGAGACCCGGGCGCTGGGGGAGCTCGCCCGCGAGTACGACTGCTACGTCATGGCCCAGGCCAAGGCCCGGCACCCGGACTGGAAGGACCGCTTCTTCAACGTGGGCTTCGTGATCGACCCGGACGGCGAGGTCATCCTGCGCCACTACAAGCTCGCCAACCTCTACCCGGTGGAACACGGGCTCACGCCCTCGGACATCTTCGACTGGTGGGTGGAGACCTACGGGCGCAACCTCCAGGCCTTCTGGCCGGTGGTGGACACCGACATCGGGCGCCTCGGCATCATGATGGCCAACGAGGCCTCCTACCCGGAGAACGGCCGCGGGCTCGCCATGAACGGCTGCGAGGTCGCCTACCGGGCGTCCTTTCCCCATCCGCACACCGGCAACGATTTCTTCGAGATCTCCTCCCGGGCGCGGGCGCTGGAGAACAACATGTACGTGGTCGCCCCCAACATGGGGACGTACTACCTCTTCGACGACTCGGATCTCCCCATCGACACGTTCGGCGGGCGCTCGCACATCGTCAATCACCGCGGCGCGGTGGTCGGCCGGCAGGATTACGGCGCCGGCTCCACCTACCTGGCCGGCGTGATCGACATCGAGCAGCTGCGCCACCACCGCGAGAAGGCCCAGGTCTCCAACTGGCTCAAGGACGTGCGCTCCGAGCTCGCCCGGGTGATATACGACAGCGACGTCTACCCCAGCAACCTCTACATGGACCGCGCGCCCATGGACCATGCGGAGTACCGCCACGAGGTCATCGACCACCAGGTCGGGCTGATGAAGGAACGCGGCATCTGGAAGGACTCGGTGTACCGCGGCGGGGAGTGACTGCGGCACCGCTCAGCGGCAGGGGGCCGTCTCCGGCGGGCCCCCGCCCGCGTGGCGGTGACGTTCCAGCGCGTCGCTGACCCCGGCGAGCCCCTCTCGGGCGAGCCGGGGCCGGAAGGCCTGGCGGAAGATCGCGAGCAGGCTGATGCCGGCGACGCGGGCATCGTGCACCAGCCAGCGTTCCCCCGGGCGGTGGAGCAGGATGTCCACGTCGACGTCGCGCCGGTCCTGCGGCCGCAGGGCAACCCGTACCACCGCACGACGCCCGTCCTGCCGGATCAGCCGGTAGCCGATGTCGCCGGTGCGCGCGAACTCGACGATGCGTGGTGCGAACACGCTGACGGCGGTGGCGTACACCGCCACGAGGTGATCGGTGAGGGCGCGGGTGAAGCGCGTCCGCGCCCCGGGAGGGGCGTCGGCCCAGTACGGTCCGGCCACGAACCGGGCCGCCAGCGTGGGGTCGAGGAGCTCGCGGTAGTGCCGCTCGATGAACGCCCGCGTGCACGCGGGCTCGTCGGCCAGGGTGGCGGCGTGGGTGCGCACGAACACGAGCCCTTCGTCCACGGCCTCCCGAACCAGTGTCACCGGGCCCGTCCCGGTGGCGGCCCGGGTGGTGAGTGTGACCAGGCAGGCCGCGACTGCGGCCGCCAGTATCCATCGCCGCGGCATGTCCGGCCTCCCCCGGCAGGCTCATGATTGAGCCGGGATCATACCCATCCTCCCGGAGGCCTTGTCACGCGCCGGATGCGGTGTGCGCCGGCGGCGTGCTTGTCGCGGCCCCGGCCGCTCAGGCGGCCTCGCTGCAGCGCGCGGCGGTCTCCCCGCCACGGCTGCGCTCCCGGGCCTCGCCGGCGAGCAGGCGCCGCCCGGCGGTGAAGCTCACCGCGGCGCACAGCACCATCACCACCGCCATGTCCACCGCGGGGGAGAGGCCCACGGCGCCGACCATCCCGCCGGCGAGGGCGCCGAGCCCGAACTGGAAGAAGCCGAACAGGGCCGATGCCGCGCCGGCGTTGTTCGGATAGGCGTCGAGCAGGCCGGCCACGGTGTTGGCGCCGACCAGCCCGACCATGCCCACCGCGAAGAACAGCGGCAGGGCGATCCCGGCGAGCCCGCCGAAGCCGGTCAGACTGTCGAGGAGCAGAACCACGCTGCTGGCAAAGGTCACCGTTGAGCCGACCGCGAGCAGCCGGTGGTAGCCGAAGCGTGCCACGAGCTGGCTGTTGACCAGGTTCGCGAGTACCAGCCCGACCACGTTGGCGGCGAAATAGAAGCCGAAGGCCCGGGGGCTGACCCCGTAGACGTCGATGTAGATGAACGAGCTGCTGGAGACGTAGGCGAACAGCGCACCGAAGGCCATGCCGCCGCAGATCAGGAACGCCAGCGACCGGCGGTCGCGCAGGAGCACGCCGTAGGCGGCGAAGTGCGCGGCCAGCGGCGCACCGTCGCGGTGCTCGCGGCCGTTGGTCTCCGCCAGGGCGGTGCCCACGGTAACCAGGCAGACCGCGGCGAAACCGGCCAGCACCCAGAAGATGCCGCGCCAGCCGAGCCCGGCGACGATCTGGCCGCCGACCAGCGGCGCCAGCAGCGGTGCCACCGCCATCACCAGGATGACGAAGGACAGGATCCGGGCGGCCTGGCTGCCGCGGTAGGTGTCGCGGATGATGGCGCGCGAGACCACCGGGCCGGCACCGGCGCCCAGCCCCTGCAGACCCCGGGCCGCCAGCAGCATCGGCAGGCTGTCCGCGGCGGCGCACACCAGGCTCGCCACCAGGTAGAGCACGATACTGAAGGCCAGCACCGGCCGGCGGCCGAAACGGTCGGAAAAGGGGCCGTAGATGAGCTGGCCCGCCGCGAGCCCGATGAAGAATACGCTCAGGCTCTGCTGGGCGGATGCCGCGGACACGCCGAGCTCGTCCGCCAGGGCGGGCAGCCCGGGCAGATAGAAGTCGATGGACATGGGGCCGAAGGCCGTGAGCAGGCCAAGGATGAGTATCAGGCCCAGCCCGCCGTTGATCGTCGCTCGCGTCATGGATGGCTCCGCTGGCCGCCGGCGGGTGAATTCCGCCGGGGCGTTAGAACGGGGAATATTAGCATGCAACCTTTTATGGTGGCGAGATCCGGGCCCTTCAAGCCCGACGATCGGTGCGCGGCCTCCGGCCAATGCCTGACAATCGCTGCCGTAAGGTGGGTATGATGCGGGGACGTCCCGTCGACCGAGGGTCCCCGATCATGGGCGCCGTTCTCCCCCTGCGTACCCGTGCACCCGACAGCCGTCCGCTGCCGCCGGCGGAGGAGGGGACGGTTGCCGACCTCGTGGCCCGCCTGGCGGAGGCACGTGCCCTGGTACTGACCGGCGCGGGCTGCAGCACCGGCTCGGGAATCCCCGATTACCGCGACGACCGCGGGCGCTGGAAGGGTCGGGCGCCGATGCAGTACCAGGCCTTCGTGGGCAGTGCGGCCAACCGCCGGCGTTACTGGGCCCGCAGCCTGGTGGGCTGGGCGCGGGTCGCCGCGGCCCGGCCCAATGACGCCCACCGGGCGGTGGCGGCGCTGGCCGTCGCCGGCCGGCTGAGCGGCGTGGTGACCCAGAACGTGGACGGATTGCACCAGCGCTCGGGCGCCACCGGTGTGGTCGACCTTCACGGCCGGCTCGACCGGGTGGAGTGCCTGGATTGTGGTGCGGTGATCGACCGTCACGCCTTCCAGGAAACTCTGCTCCACGACAACCCGGACTGGGCGGGTATCGCCGCGAGCCATGCCCCGGACGGCGACGCCGACCTCGATGACGTGGACTACGATGCCTTCCGCGTGCCCGCCTGCCGGCGTTGCGGCGGCGTCCTCAAGCCCGGCGTCGTGTTCTTCGGTGAGGGGGTGCCCGGCGAGCGCGTGACGCTGGCGATGGCGGCCCTGGAGCGGGCGGGTCTGCTGCTGGTCGCCGGCTCCTCGCTCATGGTCTGGTCCGGCTACCGGTTCGTGCGCGCCGCCGTCGACCGCGGCATCCCCGTGGTGGCGGTCGGCCGCGGCGTCACCCGCGCCGAGGGCGAGCTCGCCTTCCGCGTGACCGGCGACTGCGCCGAGGTCCTGCCCGCCCTGGCGGCCGGGGTGGGGGCGTGGCGGGGGTAGGGCCGTACGGTCGTCCCGCGCCGCCAGCGGTCACGGCAGCGGGTTCAGCGGTCCGGGTCGCGGTAGATCCGCCCGAGGGGGAATGCCTCCGGCTGGACGGGATGGGCGTAGTGGAAGCCCTGGTGGAGGGTGCAGCCGAGGGCGTCCAGCGCCGCCGCCTGGGACGCCGTCTCCATGCCCTCGGCGATGACGTTGAGCGAGAGCCGGTCGGCGAGCGCCAGTACCGCCTGCACGATCGCCGCCTCGTGGGCGTCCTCGTCCACCTGGTTGATCAGGCTGCGGTCGAGCTTGAGGGTGTCCACCGGCAGGCACTTGAGGTGGGAGAGCGACGAGTAGCCGATCCCGAAGTCGTCGATGGTGATGTGCACGCCGGCGCTGCGCAGCCGTGAGAGGGTGGCCGCGTTGCGCTCCGGGTCGCGCATGAATGTCCCTTCGGTGATCTCCAGTTCCAGCTGGGCCGGGTCGAGTCCGCCGCTGTCGATGGTCGCCAGTATCTCTTCCGCGAAACGCGGCGCCTCCAGCTCCAGCGGGCTGATGTTGACCGCCATGCGCAGCGGATAGCCCTGTTCCGCCCACGCTCTGGCCTGGTGTGCGGCGCGGCGGCGCAGCTGTGCACCGATGGCGACGATCAGCCCGGTCTGCTCGGCCAGCGGGATGAACCGCCCGGGTGAGATCGCCACGCCGTCGGCCGGGATCCAGCGGGCCAGGGCCTCGACGCTCTCGATGCGCCCGCTGCGGGTGCAGACCCGCGGCTGGTACCAGAGGGTGAGGGCGTCCTGTTCCACCGCCCGCGCCAGGGCCTGTTCGAGCTGAACGCGTTCCTGCACGGCGGCGCCGTGGTGCGGCGCGTAGCGCATGAAGCGCCTGCCGGCGGCCTTGGCCTCGTACATGGCGATGTCGGCGTGCTGGAGCAGGGCGTCCAGGCTGGTGCCGTCCTGCGGGCAGAGGACGCCGCCGATGCTGCAGTCCAGCCGCACCTCGCCGCCGGCGAGGGGGAGTGGCGACTCGAACGCCCGTCCCAGGTCGTCGACGACCTCGTCCAGAACGGCCGCGTCGCAGTCCGGGCAGAGCACGGCGAACTCGTCGCCGCCGAGCCGGGCGAGGGTGTCGCCCGGGCGCAGCCTGTCGGCGAGCCGGTCGGCGATGGTCGCGAGGATGCCGTCACCGGTCTTGTGGCCCTGGGTGTCGTTGATGTCCTTGAACCGGTCCAGGTCCAGGTAGAGCACGCCGAGGCTGCGCCCGCCGGCCTGGTGCTCGCGGATCGTGTCCACGGCGCGGCGCTGGAGCAGCCGGCGGTTCGGCAGGCCGGTGAGCGGGTCGTAGTAGGCGAGGCTGAAGGCCTCCTCCTCGTGACGGCGCCGCTCGCTGATGTCGACGCAGACCGTGTAGAGCGCAGTGCGGCCGTTGTAGGCGATGGTCGTCATGGTCGCCTCGATGGGGATATCCTGGCCGTCGAAGCCGCGGCACAGCCACTCGAAGCGGTGGAAGTGACGATAGTGGGCGAGCGCGATCATCTGCTGCGCCTTGATCCGGGAGTCGGTGCCGTCCGGCTGGGTCGGCGGGGAGACGTCCCAGGGCGTGAACGGCAGCACCGCCTCCCGTTCCAGGTGGCGCGCGCCGAGCACGTCCAGTGTCGCCTGGTTGCACTCCACGAAACGGTCGCCGTCGAGAATCAGAATGGCGTCTTCCGAGGCCTCGAAGACGTCCCGGAACATCCGTTCGTGGCGGCGCATGCGGGCCTGCGCACGATGCCGTTCGCGGATGTCCGTGGCCACGCACAGGCGCTGGGTGGCGCCGTCGTCCGCGATCTCGCTGATGCGCAGCTCCACCGGGATCGCCTCTCCGTCGGCGTGCCGCAGCACCGCCTCCAGGCACTGCGGCCCTCCGGCGGCGTCCAGCAGGCCCGGGCCCGGGGGCTCGGCGCGGGGGTCCGTCGCACCCAGCCAGGGCCAGAGCGGTGCCCCGACCAGCGTCTCGTCGTCCGCGCCGGTCAGGCGGGTGGCGCCGCGGTTGGCGCGCAGGATGACACCGGTCTCGTCCAGCAGGAAGTAGGCGTCCGGCGACTCCTCGATGAATCGGTAGAGCCGGGCCTCGCTCGCCTGCAGCGCGCGCTCGGTGCGCCGGTGGTCGCTGACGTCCAGCAGGGCGCCGACGATCAGTCGCTCGCCGTGTCCGGTCCGGGTCAGGCGCTTGTGGCAGCGCACCTCGCGCGGCGTGCCGGAGCCGTCATCGAAGGCGAGCTCGTAGGGCAGTTCCTCGTGCTCACCGCGCCACAGCGCCTGGTCGATCTCGTGGTGGGTGGCGAGGTGCTCCTGGCTCAGGAAACGGTCCGGGTGGTAGCCGACGAGGCCGGCGGGGCCGGCGCCGGAGACCACCTCGGCGAACGACCGGTTGCAGCCGCGGTAGCGGGACGACTCGTCCTTGTAGAAGACCGGGAAGGGCAGGGCGTCCAGGACGGTCTGGGCCTCGTCCACGGCGGTGGCCAGGCGCCGGTGCTGGCGGCGCCGGCGGGCCGCGGCGGCGATGCGGGTGCTATCGCCGGCGGACGGGCCGGCGACGACCAGCCACTCGTCGTCGCCCCCGGGGTTCGTGCATGCCGCGATCCAGCCGTCGCCCACGATCGCGGCCGCACCGGGCAGCTCGGCCAGTAGCGGGGCGGGGAGGGGACAGGGGCGCCGGAGCGAATCCCGCAGGCATGTCCGCAGCCCCGGCGAGGGGGCGAGGACGCGGCTGGTTCCGGTGTCGTCCACACACAGGTGGCCGGTGGCCGTGGCGCGCACGGCCCAGGCGCGGCTGCCGGGGCCGGCGAGCAGGGTGAGCAGGTCCCGGAGCTGGGTGTCCGCGGTGATGCCCGGGCCGCGGAGACCGGTCATGGGGCGTCGGCTGGCTGCCCGCGTGCCAGGAAATCCGTCTCCGCCGGGGTGCTATCGCGGTTGAGGATGCGGTTGCGGTGCGGGAAACGATCGAAGCGCAGGATGGTGTCCCGGTGTTCCCGGGCCGCCTTGAGCGAGCGCTCGAACGGGGCGCGCTCGGGCTCGGGTACGGCGGTGACCAGTTCCTCGAAACGCTGCACGGCGCGGTCCTGCACCGGCAGTGACTCGGCGTGCATCATGGGCATGTAGAAGAACAGCCGCTCCACCGGGCGCAGGGCGAGGTCCTGGTCCTGCGTCTGGCCCTCCAGGGAATGCGCCAGGGCGAGGCGGTCGCTGGCGAAGGCGTCCGGGGTGTCACGGAAGATATTGCGGGAGAACTGGTCCAGCAGCACGATCAGCGCCAGCCGTCCGCGCGGGCTCTCGCCCCAGGTGTCGCACTCGCCGCGGCGGGCGAGCTGGAGCAGGGCGCCGAATTCGGCCTCGATCTCCGCATCCACGGTGTCGTCAGCACGGAACCACAGGTCCATGCGCTCCCCGGCGATGGCGCCGTCGTCCCGATCGGCGGCGTCGCCGCCGAACCAGTAGCTCAGGATCGCCTCGTGTCGCTCGCTCATCGGCCTTTCCGCAACGAATGGTCCGGGCATTGTGCCGTCGTGCCCGTCGCAGTGCCAGCGTCGGCCGGCCCGCTCGACATCGACGCCCGTCGCGGCATCGGCGCCGGGCATGCCGTCACCCTCCGGTTACACTGCCCACGCGCTGGCCCTGGTGTGGTATACGACTGTGTCGGTCATTAAGAGCCTGTTTCAGTAGGCCGCATACGCCGCGGCGCTCGCGTGTGGTTTCGGGGCCAGGATGGGCCGACGCGGTGTGCCCGGCGGTACATAAGAAGGCCCTGACACCGCCCCGGGGTCACAGACGAGCGCCCCACAGGGTTGGGTCTGAGCGCCCACCACGCGGCGTTGCGCGTTCCTTATGTGAAATGACCACACCGCGTCGCACGCGCCTTGCGTGGCGGACGCTCAGACGCAACGCGATGCATGCGGTCTACTGAAACAGGCTCTCAGGATTGCGGGGACGATATGCAGGGTTCCGGGTTCAGGACAGGGCGGCTGCGTCATCCGCGGCTCTGGCGTGCGGGCGCATTCGCGGTGCTCGCGTTGGTGGTATGGCTGTCGCTGACGCCGGCGCCGCCGAGCCCGCCGGTGGGGCTGTCCTGGGACAAGGCCCAGCACGCGCTCGCCTACGCCGTCCTCGCCTGGTGGTTCGCCCAGGCGTGGCGGCGGCGGGTGCCCACCGTGGCGCTGCTGCTGTTCGTGATCGGGCTGGTCCTGGAGGGGCTGCAGGGACTGGGCGGCGAGCGCACGATGTCGCTGGCGGACGCCGCGGCCAACGGCGTCGGGGTGGCCCTCGGACTGGTCATCGTGCGCACGCCCCTCGGCCGGGTGTTCGAGGGCATCGAGACGGGCGCCGCCCGCTGGCGGCGCCCGTGATACGCAGGGAGCGTCACTCCGGCCGGCCGTAGCCCCCGCCGCCGGGGGTGGCGACCACAATCGTGTCGCCGTCGGTGACCTCGGTCCGGTCGGTGCCGGCCAGCGTCTGGCGCCGCCCGTCGGCACGCTCCACCCACTGCTCGCCCGGCGCCCCGGGCTCGCCCCCCGCGAGCCCGGGCGGCGCCACCCGCCGGGAGTTGGACAGGATCGCTACGGTCATGGGTTCGCGGAAGCGGATCCGGCGTACCGCGCCCTCGCCGCCGCGGTGACGGCCGGCGCCGCCGGAGCCCGCGCGGATGGAGAAGCCCTCCAGCAGTACCGGGAAGCGCCATTCCAGGACCTCGGGATCGGTGAGGCGGCTGTTGGTCATGTGCGACTGCACCGCGCTCGCGCCGTCGAATTCCGGGCCCGCGCCGGTGCCGCCGCACAGGGTCTCGTAGTGCTGGTAGCGGGCGTTGCCGAAGGTCAGGTTGTTCATGGTGCCCTGGGACGCGGCCTGGCGGCCGAGGGCCAGGTAGAGGGCGTTGGTCACCACCTGGCTGACCTCGACGTTACCCGCGACCACCGCGGCGGGGTAACGCGGGTTGAGTAGGGAGCCGTCCGGGATGACCAGCTCCACGGGCTTGAGGCAGCCGTCGTTGAGGGGGATGTCGTCGGCGACGAGGGTGCGCAGGACGTAGAGCACCGCGGCCCGCGTGACCGCCACCGGGGCGTTGAAGTTGCTCGCCTGGGCGTCGTCGGTGCCGGTGAAGTCCACCCGCGCGGTACGCGCGTCGCGGTCGACGGTCACCGCCACGCGCACGGCGGTGCCGTTGTCCATGGGCAGCTCGTAGCGGCAGTCCTCGAGCACGTCGATCACCCGGCGCACCTGCTCCTCGGCGTTGTCCTGGACGTGGTGCATGTAGGCGTGCACGACCGCCAGGCCGAACTGCGCGATCATGTCCCGCAGCTCCCGGGCGCCCTTCTCGTTGGCGGCGATCTGGGCGCGCAGGTCGTTGAGGTTCTGCTCCACGTCGCGGACCGGATAGCCGCCGCCGGTGAGCAGCTCGCGCACGGCCGCCTCGCGGAAGCTGCCGGCGTCGACGAGGTGGAAGTTGTCGATGAGCACCCCCTCCTCGTCGATGCGCTGGCTATCCGGCGGCATGGAGCCGGGGGTGATGCCGCCGACGTCGGCGTGGTGGGCGCGGGAGGCGATATAGAACAGCACCTGCGTGCCGTCGTCGTCGAACACCGGGGTGACCACGGTGATGTCGGGCAGGTGGGTGCCGCCGTGGTAGGGGTCGTTCAGCATGAATACGTCGCCGGGGCGCATGCCCTCGCGGCGGCGATCGACGATGGCGCGCACACTCTCGCCCATGGAGCCCAGGTGCACGGGCACGTGGGGGGCGTTGGCGACCAGGTTCGCCTCCGGGTCGAACACCGCGCAGGAGAAGTCCAGCCGTTCCTTGATGTTGGCGGAGTAAGCGGTCTTGCGCAGGGTCACGCCCATCTGCTCGGCGACGGACATGAACAGGTTGTTGAAGACCTCGAGCATCACCGGGTCCACGTCGGTGCCCACGGCCACTCGCTGGGGCCGGGCCTCGACGCGCTCCATGACCACGTGGTTGCGCGGCGAGACGGTGATCGCCCAGCCCGGCTCGACCACGATGGTGGAGACCGGGTCGCGGATGACCGCGGGACCGGTAATGCGGTCCCCCGGCAGCAGGGCCTCGCGGTCGTAGACCGGGGTCTCGTGGTCCTCGCCGGCCATGTGCGTGGTCACCGTGGCCAGGGCCCCGGGGGCGCCGGAGTCGCGTCCGGCCACCGGGGTCTCGTCGTCCAGGGCGCCGCTCTCGCCGGTGAGGTCCACGGTCGCGGCGGCCACCACCAGCCGCTTGTGGGGCATGACGAAGCCGAACTGCTGGCGGTGTTCCGCCTCGAAGGCGGCGCGGCTGCGCGCCGCGTCGTCCAGGTCCACCTCCAGGGTGGTGTCGGTGCCCTCGTACTTGGCGTGCAGGCGCCGGCGCATGCGCACCCGCTCCCGCGGGCAGCCCTGGTCGGCGAGCTCCGCCAGCCCGTCCTCGGCGAGGCGGTCCAGCTCAGCGGCGACGTGGGTCGCGAGCGCGTCATCCAGGGGCGCGTCCACGGGCATCTCGCGCACGGTGGTGAGGTCGGCGAGCCCCATGCCGTAGGCGGAGAGCACGCCGGCGTGGGGGTGGATCAGCACCCGGGTCATGCCCAGGGCATCGGCGACCAGGCAGGCGTGCTGGCCGCCGGCACCGCCGAAGCAGTTGAGGGTGTAGCCGGTCACGTCGTGGCCGCGCTGCACCGAGATCTCCTTGATGGCGTTGGCCATGTTCTCCACGGCGATGCGCAGGAACCCCTCGGCCACCGCCACCGGGCTGCGTTCGTCGCCGGTGGCCTCGCGGATCCGCCCGGCCAGTTCGGCGAAGCGCTCGTGGACGACGGCGGCGTCCAGGGGCCGGTCCGCCTCGGGGCCGAAGACCCGCGGGAAGAACTCGGGCTGGAGCTTGCCGAGCATGACGTTGCAGTCGGTGACCGTGAGCGGCCCGCCCCGGCGGTAGCACGCCGGGCCCGGGTCGGCGCCGGCGGAGTCCGGCCCCACCCGGTAGCGGCTGCCGTCGAAGTGGCAGATGGAGCCGCCGCCGGCGGCGACGGTGTGGATCTGGAGCATCGGCACGCGCATGCGGATGCCGGCGATCACGGTCTCGAAGCTGCGCTCGTACTCGCCGGCGTAGTGGGAGACGTCCGTGGAGGTGCCGCCCATGTCGAAGCCGATGACGCGCTCGTACCCCGCCATCGCCGCGGTGCGCACGCAGCCGACGATCCCCCCGGCGGGGCCGGAGAGGATGGCGTCCTTGCCCTCGAAGTAGCGGTGCTCGGTGAGCCCGCCGTCGGATTTCATGAACATCAGCCGGGTGTCGCCGAGCTCGCCGGCGACCTGGTCGGCGTAGCGGCGGAGGATCGGTGAGAGGTAGGCGTCGACCACCGTGGTGTCGCCACGCCCGACCAGGCGCATCAGCGGGCTCACGCGGTGGGAGACCGACACCTGGGTGAAGCCGATCTCCCCGGCGATCGCGGCGAGCCGCGCCTCGTGGTCGGTGTAGCGGTAGCCGTGGACCAGGCAGATCGCGATCGCGCGGATGCCGTCGTCGTAGGCCGCCTGCAGCGCCTGCCGCGCCGCGGCCTCGTCCAGGGGCTCGATCACCTCGCCGTCCGCACCCAGGCGCTCGTCGATTTCCACCACGCGCTCGTAGAGCAGCTCCGGCAGCTCGATGTGCTGGGCGAAGATGTCCGGGCGCGACTGGTAGCCGATGCGCAGTGCGTCGTGGAAGCCGCGGGTGACGGCGAGCAGGGTGCGCTCGCCGTCGCGCTCGAGCAGCGCGTTGGTGGCCACGGTGGTGCCCATCTTCACGTGTTCGAGCTGATCCGCAGGGATCGGTGCGCCGTCGGCGAGACCGAGCAGCTCGCGGATGCCCTGCAGGGCGGCGTCGCGATAGCGCTCCGGGTTCTCCGAGAGGACCTTGCGGGTGAGCACGGTCCCGTCCGGGCGACGACCGATGACGTCGGTGAAGGTGCCGCCGCGGTCGATCCAGAACTGCCACTGGCCGCTGCCGTGATGTGCTGTGTCGTCGTTCATTGGCTGTGCTCGGCTCGGATGCGTGTGTCGAATCCGGTCACCGGGCCGGTGGCGGGTGAGCCCTGCCGGCCGGGACCGTCATGGTACGTCTGGCGTCCGGTGCGGGGGTGGCACACCGGTACGGCCGGGTTCGTCGGAGGCGTTCCGTCGCGCGGGTCGGCGGGGTCCGTCCCTAGCGCGCCATCTGCTGCGGCAGCCAGGTCGCCAGCTCCGGGAAGACCACCAGGATGACGACGGCGCTCAGCAGCACCAGGAAGAACGGCAGCGAGGCGCCGGCGATGCGGAAGATGTTGCGCCCTGTCAGCCCCTGGAGCACGAACAGGTTGAAGCCCACCGGCGGGGTGATCTGCGACATCTCCACCACGACCACCAGGAAGATGCCGAACCACAGCGGGTCGATGCCGGCGGCGTTCACCATGGGCAGGATCACCGACGTGGTGAGCACCACCACCGAGATGCCGTCGAGGAAGCAGCCCAGCACCACGAAGAATACGGTAAGCGCGGCGATCAGCGCTACCGGCGAGAGCCCGAGTGCCGCGATCCACTCCGCCAGCGCCCGGGGGATGCCGGTATAGCCCATGGCGGTGGTGAGGAAGGCGGCGCCGGCGAGGATGAACACGATCATGCACGAGGTCCGGGTCGCGCCCATCAGCCCGTCGCGGAAGCTCGCCAGTGTCAGCCCGCCGGTCACCGCGGAGAGCACCAGCGCGCCCGCCACGCCGATGGCCGCGGCCTCGGTGGGCGTGGCGATACCGGCGTAGATCGAGCCGATCACGCCGGCGATCAGCGCGATCACCGGGGCCAGCCGGGCGGAGGCGCGCAGCCGCTCGCCGAGGGGCAGGGCCGGGTCCGCCGGCGGATTGCGCCCGGGGTGGAGCAGCGACCAGGTGACGATGTAGCCCATGAACAGCACCACCAGCACCGCGCCGGGGAGCACCCCGGCCATGAACAGCCGGGCGATGGAGAGCTGGGCGCTGACGCCGTAGACGATGAGGATGATCGACGGCGGGATGAGCAGCCCGAGGGTGCCCGAGCCGGCGAGGGTGCCGATGATCATGCGCTCGTCGTAGCCCCGCCGGCGCAGCTCGGGGATGGACATGCGGCCGATGGTCGCGGCGGTGGCCGCCGACGAGCCGGATACCGCGGCGAAGATGCCGCAGCCGAGCACGTTGACGTGCAGCAGGCGTCCGGGCAGGCGCCGCAGCCACGGTGCGAGCCCGGCGTACATGTCCTCGGACAGCCGCGAGCGGAACAGGATCTCGCCCATCCACACGAACAGCGGCAGCGGCGCCAGCGACCAGCTCGACACCGCGCCCCAGAGGCTGGAGCCGAGCACCAGCCCGGCGGGGGCGGAGGAGAACAGCGCGAGCCCGGCATAGGCCACCACCGTGAGGCTGATCGCCACCCACACGCCGCCGGCGAGCAGGACGAACAGCAGTGCCATCAGGGCGAGGCCGACTTCCAGCGTGCCCACTCAGTCCTCCACGGCGTAGAGCGGCGGCCGCCCGCGGAGCACCCTCAGGAGGTTGTCCGCGAGCGCGATGGTGAACACCACCAGGCCGGCGGCCATGCCGGTCTGCGGGATCCACAGCGGTACCGCGAGCAGGCCCGGGGAGACGTCGCCGTAGCGGATGGAGCCGCGCACCAGGTCCACGGCCCACCAGCTCGCGTAGGCGCTCATCGCCAGCGCCACCACCAGGGCGGCGGCCTCGACGGCCCGGCCCGCGCACCCGCCGAGGTGTTCGAGCACCACGCGCACCCGGATGTGGCCGCCGTGGTTGAGGGTGTGGGCCAGGGCGAGAAACGCCGAGGCGGCGACGCAGAAGCCCGCGAGCTCGTTGGCCGAGGGCACGACCACGCCGACGAGCCGGCCCGCCGTCTGGGCGAGCACCAGCACGCCGATGGCGGCGAGGCACACCGCCCCGGCCACGCCGCTCACCAGGTAGAGGGCGTCGAGCAGCCGCCGCATCGCTCAGGCGGCGGCCGTTGCGGGCGCCGCCGTCACTGCCGGTAGGCCTCGATGATGGCCTGGCCGTCCTCGCCGGTCTTCTCGAGCCACTCGTCGGTCATGGTCCGGCCGACGTCGGTGAGCCCGTCCATCAGCCCCTGGGAGGGGTCGAGCACCTGCATGCCGTTGTCCTCGAGGACCGCCTTCTTGGCCGCGGCCTCCTTGCGGCTCATCTCCCAGCCGCGTTTCTCGGCCTCGGCGGCGGCGTCGAGCACGGCCTGGCGGGTGTCCTCGTCGAGGGCGTCGAAGGCGCGCCGGTTGACGATGATCATGTTCTTGGGCAGCCACGCCTGGATGTCGTAGAAGCGGTCGACGAAGTCCCAGGCCTTGGAGTTCGCGCCGGTGGACGGCGAGGTAATCATCGCCTCGACGATGCCGGTGGCGAAGGCCTGGGGGATGTCGGGCACCTCGACCTGGGTCGGCACCATCCCGGTGAGCTCCGCCAGCCGCGAGGTGGTGGCGTTGTAGGCCCGGAACTTCAGGCCCTCAAGGTCGTCGACGCCGTCCACCTCGCGGGACGTGTACAGCCCCTGCGCGGGCCAGGGGACAGCGTAGAGTAGCTGGATGCCGTCGTCCGCGAGGCGGGACTCGATCGCGTCCCGGGACGCCTCCCACAGCCGCTCGGCGTCATCGTAGCTGGTGGCGAGGAACGGGATGGAGTCCACCGCGAAGATCGGGTCCTCGTTGGCGAGCAGCGAGATGAAGACCTCGCCGGCCTGGACCTGCATGGTCTGCACCGCACGCTTGATTTGCGGGTGCTTGATCAGCGAGCCGGCGGAGTGGACGGTGATGGTCAGGTCGCCGTCCGTGGCCTCACGCACGTCCTCGGCGAACTGCCGGATGTTCTGGGTGTGGAAGGTCGCGTCCGGATAGGGCGTGGCCATGTTCCACTGGGCCGCACCCGCGGTGCCGGCGCCGAGGGTCAGGGCCAGTCCGGCCATGAGGCCTTTGACGATGCGCATCGGTGGCTCCCCTTGTGTGTTATCGGTCCGCACCCGCGTGCGGACGGGTAATCGTACGACACGATAGCAGACGTGGACCGGCGGCGGGCGCCGCCGCGGTCCACGCGGGGAGTATAGACGCTCGCCCTTGGCCGTCAGTCCGCGCCCGCGGTGATCGGGCGCACCTCGACGTCGACCTCGATGTCGCCGGCCTTCTCGAAGGTCAGCGTCATGGAAAAGCGGTCGCCGGCCTTCAGGGGCTGGTCGAGACCCATGAGCATGACGTGATAGCCGCCCGGGGCGAATGCCAGCGGGTTGTCGGGACCCACGTCGACGCCGTCGACATGCTTCATGGTGCGGTTGCCGTTCTCGGTCACCGTCCGGTGCAGCGTGGCTTTTTTGGCGACGGGGCTGGCCACGCCGACCAGCCGGTCCGCCCCGGACGCCGCCGTCGCCTTGAAGTAGGCGGCGCCGGCGGGCGCGCCGGGAGGGGTCGCGCGTGCCCATGCTTCGGAGACGGTGACACCGCCCGGGGCCGCCGCGTGGGCGGTGGTCACGGCGAGCAGGAGGGTGGCGCAGAGGGTGATCAGGCGGTTGGTCATCGTCGGGGCTCCTTGCCGGTCGGGGCTCAGTGGTTTGCGCGACTATACCAAGGAGGACGGCCGCGGGGTGTCATGCCCCCCGCGGCCGTGCGAGGCGCCGGTTACGCCTCCGCCGCCTCCCGGGTCCGCTCGAAGGTGAGTTCGTCGCCCTCGACGTCCACGCGGATCACGTCGCCCGGGCCGTACTCGCCGGCGAGGATGCGCTGGGCCAGCGGGTTCTCCAGGCGTTGCTGGATGACCCGCTTGAGCGGCCGGGCGCCGTAGACCGGGTCGAAGCCGGCCTCGCCGAGGCGGTCCAGGGCGGCGTCGGAGATGACGATGGCCATCTCCCGGTCCTTGAGGCGCTTGTCCAGGTAGGCGGTCTGGACCTCGGTGATCCGCCGGATCTGGCGTCGGTCGAGCGGGTGGAAGACCACCACGTCGTCGATGCGGTTGATGAACTCCGGGCGGAACTGCTGGGCGACCACCTCCATGACCGCCGACTTCATGCCCTCATAGTCCTCGGCGGCCTTCTCCTGGATCAGGTGCGAGCCGAGGTTGGAGGTCATCACGATCACGGTGTTGCGGAAGTCCACCGTGCGCCCGTGACTGTCGGTGAGACGGCCGTCGTCGAGCACCTGCAGGAGGATGTTGAACACGTCCGGGTGGGCCTTCTCCACCTCGTCGAGGAGGATCACGGAGTAGGGCTTGCGGCGTACGTGCTCGGTGAGGTAGCCGCCCTCCTCATAGCCGACGTAGCCCGGTGGTGCACCGATCAGCCGCGCGACGGCGTGCTTTTCCATGAACTCCGACATGTCGATGCGGATCATGGCCTCCTCGGTGTCGAAGAGGAACGACGCCAGTGCCTTGCACAGCTCGGTCTTGCCCACGCCGGTGGGGCCGAGGAAGAGGAACGAGCCGTTGGGCCGGTTCGGGTCGGCGAGGCCGGCACGGGAGCGGCGTATCGCGTTGGACACGGCGCTGACCGCCTCCTGCTGGCCGATCACCCGCTCGCCGAGGGCCTCCTCCATGCGCAGGAGCTTGTCCTTCTCGCCCTCGAGCATCTTGGCCACGGGGATGCCGGTCCACTTCGAGACCACCTCGGCGATCTCCTCGTCGGTGACCTGGGTGCGTAGCAGCCGCATCTCCTGCATCTCCACCTGCGAGGCCATGTCGAGCTGGCGCTCGAGCTCCGGGATGCGCCCGTACTGCAGCTCGGACATGCGCCCGAGGTCGCCGGCGCGGCGCGCCGTCTCCAGGTCCAGGCGCGCCTGCTCCAGGGCCTCCTTGATGCTCTGGGTGCCCTCCACGGCGGCCTTCTCGGAGTTCCAGACCTCCTCGAGCTCGGCGTAGCGGCGCTCGACCTCCCCGAGCTCCTCGTCCAGCGCGGCCAGTCGCTTGCGCGACGCCTCGTCGGACTCCTTGTTCAGCGCCTCGCGCTCGATCTTGAGCTGGATGCGTCGGCGGTCGAGGCGGTCCATCTCCTCGGGCTTGGAGTCGATCTCGATGCGGATGCGGCTCGCGGCCTCGTCGACCAGGTCGATGGCCTTGTCCGGGAGGTGGCGGTCGGTGATGTAGCGCTGTGAGAGCGTGGCCGCGGCGACGATCGCCGGGTCGGTGATCTCCACGCCGTGGTGGACCTCGTAGCGCTCCTTGAGGCCACGGAGGATGGCGATGGTGTCCTCGACGCTGGGCTCGTCCACCAGCACCTTCTGGAAGCGGCGCTCGAGCGCGGCGTCCTTCTCGATGTTCTGGCGGTACTCGTCCAGCGTGGTGGCACCGATGCAGTGCAGCTCGCCGCGGGCCAGCGCGGGCTTGAGCATGTTGCCCGCGTCCATGGAGCCTTCCGCCTTGCCGGCGCCCACGATGGTGTGGATCTCGTCGATGAACAGGATGACCTGGCCTTCCTGCTTGGCGAGATCCTTGAGCACGGCCTTGAGCCGCTCCTCGAACTCGCCGCGGTACTTCGCGCCGGCCACCAGCGCGCCCATGTCCAGCGACAGCAGCCGCTTGTCGCGGAGCGCGTCCGGCACCTCGCCGTTGATGATCCGCTGGGCGAGGCCCTCGACGATCGCGGTCTTGCCCACGCCGGGCTCGCCGATCAGCACCGGGTTGTTCTTGGTCCGGCGCTGGAGCACCTGCACGGTGCGCCGGATCTCGTCGTCGCGGCCGATCACCGGGTCGACCTTGCCCTGCTCGGCGCGCTCGGTGAGGTCGATGGTGTACTTGTCCAGCGCCTGGCGCTGGTCCTCGGCGTTGGGGTCGGAGACATTCTCGCCGCCGCGCACCGCCTCGATGGCGCGCTCGATCGCCGAGCTCTCGGCCCCGGCGCGGCGCAGGATCTCGCCGGCGTTGGCGCGCTGGTCCTCGACCAGGGCGAGCACGAACAGCTCGCTGGAGATGTAGGCGTCCTTGCGCTTCTGCGCGAGCTTGTCGGTGACGTTGAGCAGCCGCCCCAGGTCCTTGGAGAGCTGTACGTCGCCGGCGGTGCCTTCCACCTGCGGCATGCGGTCGAGCGCCTCACCGAGCCGGGAGCGCAGGTAGTTGACGTTTACCCCGGCCTGCTGGAGGAGCTGGCGCATGCCGCCGCCCTCCTGGTCCAGCATGGCGATGAGCACGTGTTCGGGCTCGATGAACTGGTGGTCGCGGCCCACCGCGCGGGACTGTGCCTCCGCCAGGGCCGTCTGGAATTTGGTGGTCAGTCTGTCCATCTGCATATGGGCGACACCTCTGGAAGTCTCGATTCATCGTCTGAGGCCATAGATGGGGCAGGGCGCGCCGGATTGCAACGTTCCGGCGTATCCAGCGGCCGACCGCCGACCCCGTTGCTGTGCTATCGTCGCCGGCAATAACGATACGATTCCAAACGGCAGCCGGAGCCGCGTAGCCCGGGTCGTCGACATTGGGGGTGGTGCCGTCGTGGCGGTGAGAACGCTGGGCGACATGGTATCGCGTGGCGGGGCGTTGACCGTCGCGCCGGATGCAGGGCTGCCCGGGACGCTGGCCCGCATGCGGCGCGAGTCGACGGACGCCGTCGTCGTGATCGAGGACGGCCGGCCGGTGGGCATACTCACCGAGCGCGATGCGGTGCGGCTGGCCTATCGCGGCTGGCGTACCGCGGGTGTGAGCGTTGCCGGCGTGATGACGCGCCATCCGGTGACGGCGCCGGTGTCCATGGACTACCGCGAGGCCTATCGCCTGGTGGCGGACCGCCAGCTCCGTCACCTCGTGGTGGTCGACACGGATGGCCGGCTTGCCGGCCTGGTCGGCGACGGCGAGTTCATGCAGCTGCTCGCCGGCGAGTTGTCTGCCGGCCTGTCCGCCGTCGCCGGCATCATGACCCACCGCGTGCATTCCCTGGGCGAGACCGCGACGGTGGCCGACGCCGTGGCGCTGATGGTTCACCACCAGGTGTCCTGCGTGGTGCTCGAGCGCGGCGCCCGGCCCGTCGGTATCTTCACCGAGCGGGACCTGGTGCGCATCGAGGCCGACGCCGCCGGGGCGGTGGAGGATGAGCCCCTGGTGCGCTTCGCCAGCATGCCGGTACACACCGTCGCTGCCGGGGCGAGCGTGGCCGTGGCCGTCGCGCGCATGGACGAGGCGGGCGTCCGGCGGCTGGTGGTGACCGGCGCCGACGGCGTCATCTCCGGTCTGGTGACACGTCACGACATCGTGCGCGAGCTCTACGGCCGGCACATCGACGACCTCCTGGATATCCTGTCCAGCCGCGAGGCGGAGGTGGGCGCGTTACGCGCCGAGCTGCAGGCGGAGCACGAACTGCATCGCAGCGAGGCGCTGCTGGCCGAGACCCAGCGCATCGCGGAAATCGGCAGCTGGTCCCGCGGGGAGCCCAGCCGCGGATACTGGTGGTCGTCGCAGGTCTTCCGGATCCTCGCGCTGGACCCGGCGGAGACACCGGCCTCGCCGCAGGCGCTGCTCTCGCGGGTCCATCCGGACGACCGCGAGCAGGTGGCGGCGACCCCCGCGGGCGGCGGCGAGACGTCGGACGAGGGGATGCTGAACTACCGGCTGGTGCTGCCGGATGGACGTCTCCGCCACGTCCAGCAGCGCTGGCACCGGGCCGGCGGCTCGTGTGACCGCGACGGCCAGGTTATCGGCACCATCCAGGACATGTCGGGCCTCCATGAGGCCGAGGCCCGGGCCTCGGCGGAGGCGGAGCGCTTCCGGCTGTTCTTCGAGCGCAACGCCTCGGTGATGCTCATGATCGACCCCGCGGGCGGCAGGATCATCGCCGCCAACCAGGCGGCGTGCGCGTTCTACGGCTATTCCACGGGGGAGCTCGTCGGGATGCCCATCGGCGCCATCAACACACTGCCGCCGGCCGAGCTGAAACGCCAGCTGGCCCGGGCGGTGGGGCAGAGCCGCAATCACTTCGAGTTCCGGCACCGCCTCGCCGACGGCGAGGAGCGGGACGTCGAGGTGTACTCGACGCCGGTACGCGAGGGCGATGGGGAGCTGCTGTTCACCATCGTCCACGACGTCACCGAGCGGCGGCGGGCCGAGGAGCGGCTGGCACTGGACGCGAGCGTTTTCACGCACGCCCGCGAGGGGATCGCCATCACCGATGCGGACAACCGGATAGTCGACGTCAACGACGCCTTCACCCGGATTACCGGTTACTCCCGCGCGGAGGCCCTTGGGAGCACCCCGGCCCTCCTCAAGTCCGGGCGGCAGTCGGGCGCCTTCTATCGCGCGATGTGGCGGAGCCTCAACGAGTCCGGTCACTGGAGTGGCGAGATCTGGAACCGGCGCCGTGACGGTGCGATCTACGCCGAGATGCTTACCATCAGCGTGGTGCGCGACGAGCACGGCCGGGTGTGCAATCACGTGGCGCTGTTCTCCGACGTCACCGAGGAGAAGCGTCGCCAGCGCCAGCTCGAACACATCGCCCACTACGATGCCCTGACCGACCTGCCCAACCGGGTGCTGCTCAGCGACCGGCTCGCCCAGGCAATGGCGCGGGCCGATCGGGACGGCCACTCCCTGTCCCTGGTGTACCTGGACCTGGATGGTTTCAAGCGTGTCAACGAGAGCCACGGCCACGAGGTCGGGGACGCCGTGATCACCACCATCGCCGGCCGTCTCGGCCGTGCGCTGCGGGCCACGGATACGCTGGCGCGCATCGGCGGCGACGAGTTCGTGGCCGTGCTCGCGGATATCGACCCCGCGACGGACGACGAGGGCATGCTCGCCCGGCTTGCGGACGTGGCCTCGCGACCGGTGGAGATCGACGGGCGCTCGATCAGTCTTACCGCCAGCCTCGGTGTGACCGGCTATCCCCAGGCCGAGTCGGTGGATGCCGAGCAGCTTCTGCGCCAGGCCGATCAGGCCATGTACCAGGCCAAGCTCGCGGGCCGGAATCGGCTCCATGTCTTCGACGTCGCCCGGGACCGGGACCTGCGCGGGTTCCACGAGGATGTGGCGCGTATGCGTCAGGCGTTGGCGGACGACGAGCTCACGGTGTTCTACCAGCCCAAGGTGAACATGCGCACCGGCGAGCTGGTCGGCGCGGAGGCGTTGGTGCGCTGGCGACACCCGGAGCGCGGCCTGCTCGGGCCCGGCCGGTTCCTGCCGGCGATCGAGAATCACCCGGTCTCGCTGGAGATCGGCGAGCGTGTCCTGCACCGGGCGCTTGCCCAGCTCGCGGCCTGGCAGGCGGAGGGGCTGACCCTGCCGCTGAGCGTGAACATCGGGGCGCTGCAGCTCCAGCAGCCCGACTTCCCCGAGCGCCTGCATCACATTCTCGCCGGGCACCCGGCGGTGGATCCCGGGCTGCTGAGGCTGGAGGTCCTGGAGACCAGTGCGCTCGAGGACATGGCCCACGTCACCCGGGTGATGCGTGAGTGTGCCCGCCTCGGGGTGTACTTTTCGCTGGATGACTTCGGTACCGGTTATGCCTCGCTGACCTACCTCAAGCGGTTGCCCGTGGTCGAGCTCAAGATCGACCGGAGCTTCGTCGCCGACAGCCTGGAGGACGCGGAGGACTTCGCCATCGTCGAGGGCGTCATGGGGCTGGCGCGGGCATTCGGTCACGACGTGGTCGCCGAGGGTGTGGAGAACGAGGCCCAGGGCGAGCTGTTGCTCAAGCTCGGCTGCGAGCTGGCCCAGGGCTTCGCCATCGCCCGGCCGATGCCGCCGGAGGCACTTGCGGACTGGCGCCGCCGGTGGCGTCCGTATCCCCGCTGGAGCGGCCAGGAGACGGTCCCGCCGGAGATGTTGCCGCTGCACCTCGCCGGCATCGAGCACCGTTTGTGGATGCAGGCCCTGGAGGGCTTCCTCGGCGGCCGCCGGGCGGTGCCGCCGGCAATGGATCACCGGGAGTGCCGTTTCGGCCAGTGGCTGGACCGGGAGCGCATGCGCCGCGGCGCGGAGGCCGGGGCGCTGGACGAACTCGACCGCCGGCACCGCCGGGTACACCGCTTCGCCCGCGCGCTGCTCGCCGTTCACGAGCGCGGCGACAGCGGCCGTGCCCGGCGGGGCCTGTCCCGGCTGAAGGTGCTGGGCGACCGGCTGCTCGCGTGCCTGGGGGATCAGCTGTCCGCCCGGTCCGACGCCCCGTTGAGCCGTTCCCACGCCCAGGGCGGCGGCCCGTCGCCATAGCACTCGCGCAGGAAATCGATGAACACGCGCACCTTGGCCGAGACGTTGTGCGTGTAGGGGTAGATGGCGTGGATGGCCATCCCCGGGGCCCGGTAATCGCAGAGCACCCGCTCGAGCCGGCCCTCGGCCACTGCCCGGTTGGCGATGAAATCCGGGGTGAGCACCAGCCCGGTGCCGGCGCAGGCCGCGTCTATCAGGATTTCGCCGTTGTTGGCCTGGAAGCGCCCGCGTACGGGGACCCGGTGGGTGCGCCCGTCCGCTCCCGTCAGCCGCCATTCCCGGGTGTTGCGGGCGTAGGCGTAGACCAGGCAGGCGTGCTCGGCCAGTGCCTCCGGCGTCTGCGGCCGGCCGTGGCGGGCCAGGTAGTCCGGTGACGCGCAGATCCAGCCCTCACAGGGGGCGATGCGGCGGGCGATGTGGCTGGAGTCCTGGAGCTCGGTGATCCGTATCGCCACGTCGAAGCCCTCGTTGACCAGGTCCACGAAGCGATCGTTGAGGACCACGTCCACCGACAGCTCCGGGTAACGGGCCAGGAAGGCGGGCAGCACGGCGGAGAGGTGCTGCAGGGCGAAGGAGACGGGTACATTGACCCGCAGCAGGCCGCGGGGCCGGGCCTGGAGGTCGCCCACGGCACGTTCCGCCTCCCCCAGCTCCTCGAGGATGCGCAGGGCCCGGTCGCGGAACTGCGCCCCGGGCTCGGTGAGGTGCAGCCGTCGTGTCGTGCGGTTGAACAGCCGCACGCCCAGGTGCTGCTCGAGTGCCTTGACCTGCTTGCTGATCACCGATTTGGAGACGTCCATACGCTCCGCGGCGGCGGTGAAGCTGCCCTCCTCGGCAACGCCGACGAAGGCCTCGAGGGCGGCGAATCGGTCCATGGCGGGGCTCCGGCAAGGGTGATCGTTCACTTATAGGAAACAGTTTTTTCGGAATCAAGGAGATTGTCGCCGATAGGTTTTCAGTTAGCCTGAGACCGTACTCAACAGCAGGGCGAAGGAGATTCCGATATGACACGCGTACTGGTTCTCTACTACAGCATGTACGGCCACATCGAGCAGATGGCGGACGCCGTCGCGGCGGGCGCGCGCGAGGTGCCCGGCGCCGAGGTCGTGGTCAAGCGGGTGCCCGAGACCATGCCCGAGGAGGCGGCGCGCAATGCCGGCGCCAAGCTCGATCAGGCGGCCCCGCACGCCTCCCCCGGCGAACTCGCCGACTATGATGCGGTGATCCTCGGCACGCCGACCCGGTTCGGCAACATGGCCGGGCAGATGCGCAATTTCCTCGACCAGACCGGCGGGCTGTGGGCCAGCGGTGCGCTGACCGGCAAGGTGGGCAGCGTGTTCACCTCCACGGGGACCGGGGCCGGCAACGAGACCACCATCGTGAGTGCCTGGTTCACGATGGCCCATCACGGCATGGTGCTGGTCGGGCTGCCGTACGCGAAGGCCCCGGAACTGTTCGACATCAGCGAGCCCCGCGGCGGCTCGCCCTACGGTGCGGGCACCATGGCCGGCGGTGACGGCTCGCGTCAGCCGACGGACAAGGAGCGCTCGCTCGCCCGTGCCCAGGGGCGCCACGTTACCGAGATCGCGGCGAAGCTCGCGGCCTAAGGCCACTGGTCCCCGCGGCACCGCCGCGGGGCGCGGACTGCCAGAGGAGGCGAACATGGGTCTGCTCATCGACGGTGTCTGGCACGATCGCTGGTACGACACCGACAGCACCGGCGGGCGCTTCGAGCGCCCGGAGACGGTATTCCGCGACTGGGTCTCGCCGGATCCCGCGGCGCGCTTCGCTGCGGAGCCCGGGCGCTATCACCTCTATGTCTCGTTGGCCTGCCCGTGGGCCCACCGGGTGCTGATCACCCGGCGCCTCAAGGGCCTGGAGGACGTCCTCGGGGTGTCGGTGGTCCATCCGTACATGGGGGATCAGGGCTGGTCGTTCGGCGACTACCCGGGCGCCACCGGGGATCGCCTGCACGGCCTCGATCATCTGCACCAGCTCTACACCCGGGCGCGGCCGGACTACACCGGGCGCGTCACGGTGCCGACCCTGTGGGACACCCGCGAGGGCACCATCGTCAACAACGAGTCCGCCGACCTGGTGCGGATGCTCAACACCGCATTCGACCGCTGGGGCCGGGATGACGTCGACCTCTATCCCGACGGCTACCGCGAGGCCATCGACGCCATCAACCCGTTCGTCTACGACCGGGTCAACAACGGCGTCTACAAGGCTGGATTCGCCACCGCGCAGGCGGCCTACGAGGAGGCGGTCACGGCGCTGTTCGAGGCCCTGGACGAGCTCGAGGCGCGGCTGTCGCGCCAGCGCTACCTCGCCGGCGACCGCCTGACCGAGGCGGACGTGCGGCTGTTCACCACCCTGGTGCGCTTCGACCCGGTCTACGTCGGCCACTTCAAGTGCAACATCCGCCGGCTGGTGGATTATCCGAACCTGTGGGCCTACACCCGCGAGATCTACCAGGTGCCGGGGGTGGCGCCGACCGTGAGCCTCGATCACATCAAGCGCCATTATTACACCTCGCACCCGACGATCAATCCCACCGGCGTCATCCCCGTGGGCCCGGAGATCGACCTCGAGGCCCCGCACGGGCGGGGGGCGTGATATCGTGACGGGTTCAATCCACGATTGACGGGACCATGAGCGAACAGGCAGCCAGCAGCCCCGGTGCCGTGCACGTCAGCGCGGCCCGGCTTCCGACCCGGTGGGGGGAGTTCATCATCCACGGCTTCGAGGAGCCGGGGGGCGGGCGTGAGCACGTGGCCCTGGTCATGGGCGAGGTCGACGGCGCGGAGTCGGCGCTGGTGCGTGTGCACTCGGAGTGTCTCACCGGCGATGCCCTGTTCAGCCAGCGCTGCGACTGTGGCCCCCAGCTCGAGGAGGCCCTGCGGCGTATCGGCCGCGAGGGCCGCGGTGTGCTGGTCTATCTCCGTCAGGAGGGCCGTGGCATCGGGCTGCTGAACAAGATCCGGGCGTACGCCGTCCAGGACCGCGAGGGCGCGGATACGGTGGAGGCCAACGAGGCCCTGGGCTTCGCCGCCGACGCCCGCGACTACACCGTCGCCGCGGACATGCTCCGCTATCTCGGGGTGACGTCCGTGCGGCTGCTCACCAACAACCCCAGCAAGGTGACCGGGCTCGAGGGGGCGGGCGTCCACGTGGCCGAGCGCATCGCCCTGCAGGCCGGTCGCAATCCCCACAATCACGGCTACCTGGAGACCAAGGCCGCCAAGTTCGGCCATCTCTTCGACGACTGACCCGCGCGACGTCCGCCGCGCGCCGGGCGGGTGGCGCCCGGCGCGCGTGGCCGGCGTTGCCGCCTAGCGGGGAACGCGGTAGCTGCTCTCGTCGAGCAGGTCGATTCCGCAGGGAAGGTTCTCGATCCAGTCCAGGAAGCGGTGGATCATCTCGCGGCCCTTGAACGGCCGGCCGTGCTGGGGCACCAGCCAGTCGATGTCCATCTGCCGGACCATGCGTGCCCACAGCCGGCAGGCGCGATTCGCCACCATGTAGCGCTGGTGGAAGCCCTTCATCGTGGGAATGTGCGCCTCGAAGTCCTCGACCGGTTCGCCGGGGTGGTCATCGACCAGCGAGGCGCCCATGTCCCCGGAGAACAGGATCCGCGCCGTGGTGTCGTAGAACTGGAAGTTGCCCACCGAGTGCAGGAAGTGCGCGGGCACGGCCTTGATCACGGAATCGCCCAGCGGGATCCTGCCGCCCTCGTCCTCCAGGCCGACGATGCGGTCGACGATGCGTGCGCTCTGGTAGCCGGGCACCAGGTGCGGCAGAAAGCGCGTCCACAGCTTCGAGCACACCACCTTGCAGTCCGTGTACATCAGCCAGCGGTCCAGCGAGGCGATGATGTCGGGATCCTGGTGGGACGCGAACACGTAGTCCATTTCCTTGAGACGGATCTGGCGGCCCAGGGTCACCGACAGCGGTGTGTAGGTGAGATCGCCGCCGGGGTCCACCAAGGCTGCGGCGTCCCCGTCCAGTATGAGGAACTGGTTGGACTGGATGCCGTGCTCGCCGGAAACCAGCGAGTCGAACGTATAGCAGGCATGGTGGCCGTCGTTGTAGAGTTCGATTGCCATCGTCGGTCCGGATCCTCCTGATGAGGCTTCGGCGAGGTATGGTGTCGGGCCGTAACCCCCATCGCAGAGGCTATCGCATACGGCCGGAGGGCTTTTGACACAGGTCAATCCGGTCGATTCCCCCACGAACCCCCCGTGTTGAGGAGGCGAGGAGTGACACGGCACATGCGCCCCTGGCTGATCGCCGTCCTGGTGCTCGTGGCACTGGCGGGCTGGATTGCCAGCGGCTATCTGGCCCGTGGCGGGGCCGAACCGGCCGCGGCGTCGTCGCCGGCGGAGAACGCACCGGCGGCGATGCGCGTGCAGGTCAGCGAGCAGCAGGCCCGGACCATCACGCGCTGGCTCGTCCTCCAGGGGCAGTCCCGGCCCGACCGCCGCGTGAGCGTGCGTGCGGAGACCGGCGGACGGGTTGCCGAGCCGCCGCTCACCAAGGGCCGTCCGGTGGCCGCGGGGGCGAGCATCGCCCGCATCGCCATGAACGATCGTCAGGCGCGCCTGGCCGAGGCCCGTGCGCTGGTGAGCCAGCGCGAGGCCGAGGCGGCCGCCGCCCGGCGTCTCGCCGACAGTGGCTACCAGTCCACCACCCAGCGCCAGGCGGCGGAGGCCGCGCTCGAGTCCGCCCGTGCCGAGCTGGCGTCGATACGCGAGGAGATCGCCAACACCGACGTGCGCGCCCCCTTCGACGGCATCCTCGAGTCCGTCACTGTGGAGGAGGGCGATTACCTCACCGCCGGCGGCGAGGTGGCGGAGGTCGTCGATCTCGATCCCCTCCGGGTCACGGTGTACGTCGCCCAGCAGGACATCGCCCGCGTGACCGTGGGCACCCCGGCGCGGGTGCGCTTTGCCACCGGCGTCGAGCGCGAGGGGCAGGTGGACTACGTCGCCGCCACCGCGGACGAGGAGACCCGCACGTTCCGTGTGGAGGTGGCGGTGCCCAATGGCGGGGGCGACGTCCCTGCCGGGGTCAGCGCGACGGTCCGGCTGCCCGCCGACCGGGTCAGTGCGCACTTCGTCTCCCCTGCGGTGCTGACCCTGGGCGACGACGGCGCCCTGGGGGCGAAGACCGTCGATGATGAGGGCCGGGTGGCCTTCCACCCGGTCTCGGTGGTCCGCGCCGAGCGCGACGGGGTCTGGATCAGCGGCCTGCCGGAGCGCGCGCGGGTGATCACGGTGGGTCAGGGGTTCGTGCGCGCCGGAGAGCCGGTGACCCCGGTGGACGCCGCGGACTCGCCCCTGAAGCCCGACGGGCGTGTCCCCGCGCCCGCCGCCCCGTTGCCGGAGACGGGCTGAGCCGTGGGCCGGCTGATCGCCGCGGCGTTCGGGCGCAGCCGCACGGTGCTGCTGTTCCTGCTCATCATTACCGTGATGGGCTGGCAGGCGTACCGGGATATCCCGAAGGAGGCCGAGCCCGACGTCGCCATCCCCATCATCTATGTCTCCGTCGCCTACGAGGGCATTTCCCCGGAGGACGGCGAGCGGCTGCTGGCCCGGCCCCTGGAGAAGGAGCTCCAGTCCATCGAGGGCCTCAAGGAGATGCGCACCACCGCGGCCCAGGGCTATACCGCAATCGTGCTGGAGTTCGAGGCGGGCTTCGACGCCGACCGGGCCCTCGCCGACGTGCGCGAGCAGGTGGACATCGCCAAGTCGGACCTGCCGCCGGGGGCCGAGGAGCCGGCGGTCCAGGAGGTCAACGTCGCACTGTTCCCGGTGCTCACAGTGGCGCTGTCCGGGCCGGTGCCGGAGCGCACCCTGGTGGACGTCGCCACGCGGTTGCAGGACCGCCTCGAGGCCCTGCCCGGCATCCTCGAGGCGGATGTCGGTGGCGACCGCGAGGAGGTCATGGAGATCATCGTGGACCGCCGGGTGATGGAGACCTACGGCGTCTCCTATGCGCGGCTTTTCTCGGTGCTGAGCGGCAATAACCTCCTGGTCGCCGCGGGAGCCCTGGACACCGGGGCGGGGCGCCTCGCGGTGAAGGTCCCCGGACTGGTCGAGGACCTGGACGACGTCATGACCCTGCCGGTGAAGACCAGCGGTGACCGGGTCGTGACCTTCGGCGACGTCGCCAGTATCCGCCGCACCTACAAGGATCCCGACGAGTTCGCCCGGGTCGACGGTCAGCCCGCCCTGACCCTGGAGATCTCCAAGCGCGTCGGGGCCAACATCATTGAGACCGTCGCCGCGGCACGGGAGGTGGTCGAGCAGGCCCGGGGGGAGTGGCCCGACAGCCTGCAGGTGGCCTACCTCCAGGACCGCTCCGAAGACATCCGCACCATGCTGCGGGACTTGCAGAACAACGTCCTCGCCGGCGTGATCCTGGTGATGGTGGTGATCATTGCGGCGCTGGGCTGGCGGCCCGCGCTGCTGGTGGGCATGGCCATTCCGGGGTCTTTTCTCGCCGGCATCCTGGCCGTGTACCTGATCGGCTACACCATGAACATCGTGGTCCTGTTCAGCCTCATCCTCGTGGTGGGGATGCTGGTGGACGGGGCCATCGTGGTGGTGGAGCTCGCCGAACGCCGGCTCTCCGAGGGCTGGCCGCGGCGTGACGCCTACCTGCACGGGGCTACCCGCATGGCCTGGCCGGTGATCTCCTCGACCGCCACCACCCTGGCGGTGTTCCTGCCGCTCACGGTCTGGCCCGGCGTGGTCGGGGAGTTCATGAAATACCTCCCCATTACCGTGCTCCTGACCCTGTCCGCCTCGCTGGCCATGGCGCTGGTGTTCGTTCCCGTGCTCGGCGGGCTGATCGCACGCCGCGACCCGGCGAGCGCGGCCAACGCCGCCGCGCTGGAGGCGGCGGAACGCGGCGATCTCGCGAGCCTGCGCGGCTTTGTCGGCGGCTACGTGCGCATGCTCTCGCGGGCCCTGGACCGGCCGGGTCTGGTCCTGGCCGGCATGGTCGCCACGGTGGTGGTGACCTATGCCGCCTACGGCCTGTTCGGCCGCGGCGTGGAGTTCTTCCCCGAGGTGGAGCCGGACTTCGCCCAGGTCCAGGTCCATGCCCGCGGCGATCTGTCGGTATGGGAGCGCGATGCCCTGGTCCGGGCGGTGGAGGAGCGTCTGCTCGGATTCGGGTCCATCGAGCACGTCTACGCCCGCACCATAAGCGACCCGGAGCGCATGCAGAACGTCTCGCCGGATACCGTGGGCGTCATCCAGCTCGAGTTCCGCGACTGGGACCAGCGTGCACCGGCGGCGGAGATCATGCAGCGGATCCGCGATGTCACCGCGCCGTTGCCCGGCATTCGCGTCGAGGTCCGCAAGGCCGAGTCGGGGCCCTCCCAGGGCAAGCCGATCCAGGTGCGGGTGAGCGCGGACCGGCCGGAGGCGCTGAACACCGGGGTCGAGCGGGTGCGCACGCTGATGGACGAGCTCGGCGGGTTCAGCGACACCGAGGATAACCGCCCGGTGCCCGGGGTCGAGTGGCGGCTGGAGGTGGACCGCGAACGTGCCGCCCGCTACGGCGCGGACGTACAGCTCGTGGGCAATGCGGTGCAGCTGGTCACCAACGGGGTGCTGCTCGATGACTATCGCCCGGACGACGCGGACGAGGAGGTGGATATCCGTGTGCGGTTCCCGCCGGAGGACCGCAGCCTGGAGACACTGGGTCTGCTGCGTGTGCCCACCGACCAGGGCCAGGTGCCCATCGCCAACTTCGTGACCCAGCGGCCGGGGCCGAGCACCGGCACCATCGAGCGCGTCGACGGGCGGCGGACGTTTACTGTCGCCTCCGAGGTCGCCCCCGGCGTGCTGGCGGACACCCAGGTCCAGCGCCTGCGCGATGCCATCGGCGAGGCGGACATGCCGCCGTCCGTCGAGATCGCATTCGCCGGCCAGGACGAGGATCAGCGCGAGGCCCAGACCTTTCTCTCGAACGCGTTCATCGTGGCGGTGCTGTTCATGGCGCTGATCCTGGTTACCCAGTTCAACAGCCTCTACCAGGCGGTGCTGGTGCTCTCCGCCATCCTCTTCTCCACCGCCGGCGTGCTGCTCGGCCTGCTGGCGACCCAGCGGCCGTTCGGCATCGTCATGGGCGGGGTGGGGATGATTGCGCTGGCCGGCATCGTGGTGAACAACAATATCGTGCTCATCGACACCTACAACGTCCTCCGCCGGGAAGGCATGGCGGCGCGGGAGGCGGTGCTGAGGACCGCCGCCCAGCGGCTGCGGCCGGTGTTGCTCACCTCCGTGACCACCGTGCTCGGGCTGATGCCGATGGTGCTGAAGCTCAACGTCGACATCATCGGGCGGGAGGTGCAGTACAACGCCCCGTCCACCCAGTGGTGGGCCCAGCTCTCCAGCGCCATCGCCGGCGGTCTCACCTTCGCGACGGCGCTCACGCTGGTGCTCACGCCGTGCCTGCTGATGCTGGGGGCCAACGTCGCCGAGGCCTTGAGGCGGCGGCGCGCCTAGGGCTCAGCCACGGGCGATGAGGGCATCCGCCGCCTCCGCCAGGTCGGCGGCGATGATCGTCGGCGCCGGGAACAGCGCCTCCGGGACCTGGCCGGGGCGCGCGATGAAGGCGCCCTGCCAGCCGGCGCTCATGGCACCGGCGATGTCCCAGCCGTGGGCGGCCACCATCGTCAGTGCGGCCGGGCGCTCGCCGATCAGCCGGGCGGCGGTGTCGTAGACGGCGCGTGCCGGCTTGAGCGCGCGCGCGGCGTCCACCGAGTGCATCGCGTCCAGCAGCGGGCTGAGCCCCGCATGGGCGAGCTGGTCGCGCATCACCTCCGGGGCGGAGTTGGTCAGGGCCACCAGCGGGAAGCCGGCATCCCGCAGGCGGGCGAGGGCGTCCGCAACCTCCGGGTGGGGCGGCAGCCGGCGCATGCCGGCGGCGACATCCTGGCGGCCGGCCCGCTCCAGGGTGACACCGCGCCGTTGCGCGACCATGCTCAGTGCCGCCGCCCCGACGCTGCTGAAGTCCTCGTAACGGCCGGTCAGCGTGACGGTCATCGCGCTCTGCAGGACCTGGGCGAACCATTCCCGGCGGGCGCCGGCGTCGCCGAACAGCCGCTCGAAGACCGGATCCAGCGCGCCCAGATCGAGCAGCGTCTCGTTTACATCGAATACAATCGTCTGCGGCATCCTTCGCTCCCGTGGTCCGGACCCTCGATAACCGTGACGTCCGGTGTTCAGCATAGCAGCGGGACCCGGTCCGCAGGGGATGCCGCCGGTGTCGAAACGGGGAGATAAGCATGTGCTGGAGTGCGGTCCGCTGCCGCTCCTTCGAGATCCGCGAGCCGGTGCCGGCCGCCGCGCGGGCAGCCGTGGAGGCGGCGGTCGCCCGTATCGGCGGCGTCAGCGGTGTCTGGCTGAAGCCCGGGCAGCGAAGGCTGATCGTGCGCGGCGAGGTCAGCGAGACGGACCTCGTTACGGTGCTGGCCCCGCTCGGCTATACCGTGATCGCTGCCGGTCCCTCCCGCGACGCGGACCCGCGGACCGGGCGCTTGGCCGTGGCCGCCGCGTTCGCCGGGGTCGTGCTCCTCATCATCGATACCTATGCGCAGGCACTGGGGGCGGGGCCCGCGTGGCGCGTGGCCGGTGTGGCGGTGGTCGCGCTGGTGACGGTCCGGGCCCTGCCCGCGGCGCTGGCCCGCGGGGCGGCCCGGGAGCGGCCGCGGTGCGTCCCCGCACTGGGGCTGGTATGCGGCGGCGTGGCCGCGAGTGTCGCACACGCGCTGCTGGTGCTTGCCGCCCCGGCACTGCTCGTGCCGGAGGGGCAGGGCGGGTACCTGGCGTTCCCGCTGTTTGCCCTCGCGGTCTACCAGGCCGGGGTCGCGTTGATGGGCCGGGGTGCGGGGCCGGTCGCGCGCCCGGTGGACAGCCTGAAGGCGCTGCTGCCGGCCACGGCCGCCGAGCATACCGCCCGCGGCTGGCGGCGGGTGCCGGCGTCGCGGCTCACGGAGGGGGCCCGGGTCCATGTCGACGGCGGCGAACGTGTGCCCGCCGACGGCCGCATCGAGACGGGACGGGCGAGCGTGGACGAGTCTGCGTTTACCGGAACGGAAGGGGTGGTCAGCCGCGAGGCCGGTGACCGGGTCCTCGCGGGCACCCTGTGCCGGGACGGCGGCTTCACGATGGTGGTGACGCGGCCGCCCGGCGAAGGGGAGCTGGCCGGCATCATCGCGGGGGTTCACCGTCCCGGTGGTCCGAGCCGCCGTCCCTGCCACGGCCTGGACCGGCTCCTCGGCTGGCTGCTCGCCGGTGCCCTGACGGCGGCGGTGCTGTCCCTGGCCGGCTGGTGGCTGCTCGACGGGACCCCCGGGCAGGCACTGCTGTCCGCGTGCGTACTGTTGGTGCTCGCGGCGTCGCCCGCGGTGCCCCTGGCGGTGCCCCTCGCCCTGAATGCCGGCCTCGTACGCCTGGTGGAGTTCGGCGTAATCGCCCGCCAGCCGGACGTCCTGGACGCCCTCGCGGGACTGTCGGTGATCGCCCTGGACAAGACCGGCACGCTCACCGCCGCGGCCGCCGAGGTGGTCGCCGTCGAGCCCGTGGACGGGGTTGCCATCCGTGACATCTTCCGCTGGGCGGCGGCGGTGGAGGCCGGTGAACGTCCCGGGCCGGTGAGCCGGGCCGCACAGGAGCGCAGCATCCGGGCGGGGGTGGCCGAGGACGTCGAGCGCCTGCCCGGCGGCGCACTGCGTGGCCGGATCGACGGCCGCGACGTGGTCGTCGGTACACACCGGGCGCTGGCCGCGGCGCGAATAGACAATCCGCTCAGCAAGCGCGGCCTGGAGCTTCTGGACGAGGGCAGCACGCCGCTGTTCGTCGCCGCCAACGGGGTCCTGGCCGGCGCGCTGGCACTGGCGGCACCGCTGCGTCCCGAGGCCCGGGACTCGGTGACCCGGCTGCGCCGGCTGGGCCTGCGGGTGGTGATGCTCACCGGCGATGAGCCCCGCGCGGCCCGGGCGGTCGCGGAGAACGCGGCCATCGGCGAGGTGCGCGCCGGTGTGCGTGCCGAGGACAAGGCCCGCCATATCCGTTACCTCCAGCAGTCGGGGGAGCGGGTCGGCATGGTCGGCGACGGTGTCAACGACACCCTTGCGCTGGCGGGCGCGGATGTCGGCATCGCGGTGGCCCGGGGCAGCGAGGTCGCCGTCGACAGCGCCGACGTGACCCTGGTGCGTGATTCCCTCCACGCGGTGGCGGACGCCGTCCTCGTCGGCCGTCTCACCGTGCGCAACATGCGCGAGGGCGCCTTTGGTGCACTGGTGTATGCGCTGGCGCTGGCACCCGTTGCCGCGGGGCTCGCATGGCCGGTTTTCGGGTGGCTGGTGACCCCGGGCGTACTGGCGGTGCTGGTGGTACTATCGGTGCTCACAGTGCTGGCCAACGCCGCGCGGCTGCGCTACCAGGAGGTTGCCGGCGGCGGGCCGGAATGAGCCGGCGGCGTGCCGCCGGCGCGAATGGTCGATGCCCGGGAGGAGACCCCATGCTGCGGCAACTCGCGATCGCCACGGTGGTGGCCCTGCTCGTCGTCGCCTGTGCGACCTCGCCGACGGGGCGGCGCCAGCTCCAGCTCTTCCCCGCCGGCCAGATGCAGGCCATGGGCGTGGCTGCCTTCAAGGAGATGAAGGACGAGAAGCCGGTGCTCGACAACAAGGCGGTGACCGGCTACGTGCGCTGCGTGGCCGACGCCATCACCGCCGTTGTGCCCCAGCGCTACCAGCCCGACGGCGACTGGGAGGTGCGCGTGTTCGATCTCGACAGCGCCAACGCCTTCGCCCTGCCAGGCGGCAAGATCGGCGTCCATCGCGGGCTGCTGGAAGTGGCGAAGTCGCCGGATCAGCTCGCCGCCGTCATCGGCCACGAGGTCGGACACGTCATGGCCGACCACAGCAACGAGCGCATGTCCCAGCAGTTTGCGGTGGGCACGGGGCTGGCCGTCGCCGGCATCATCGCCGGCAACGGCGACGGTGACCGCCAGCAGGCCCTGGCCCTGCTCGGCCTCGGTGCCGAGGTGGGGGTGCTGCTGCCGTTCAGCCGCCTCCACGAGAGCGAGGCCGACACCATCGGCCTGGAGCTGATGGCCCGCGCCGGCTTCGACCCGCGGGAGAGCGTCGCGTTGTGGGAGAACATGGAGGCGGAGTCCAAGGGGGCCCAGCCGCCGGAGTTCCTCTCCACCCACCCCTCCCATGGCTCGCGTATCGACGGCCTCCAGTCGGACATGCCCCGTGCCATGTCCCTGTACCGCCAGGCGCAGGAGTCCGGGCGCAGGCCGGGCTGCAAGCGGGTCACGCCCTAGTCGAAGATCACGGTGCGGTTGCCGTAGGAGAGGATCTTGCGCTGCAGGTGGGCGTGTACCGCCTGCGCGAGCACCAGCCGCTCCAGGTCGCGTCCCTTGCGCACCAGTTCGTCGACGTCGTCCCGGTGGGTCACCGGGGTGACGTCCTGGGCGATGATGGGCCCGGCGTCGAGCTCCTCGGTGACGTAGTGACTGGTCGCGCCGATGATCTTCACGCCGCGGGCATGGGCCGCGTGGTACGGCCGCGCGCCGGCGAAGGCCGGCAGGAACGAGTGGTGGATATTGATCAGCCGCTCGCGATAGGCCTCGATCAGCGCGGGGCCGACGATCTGCATGTAGCGCGCCAGCACCACCAGATCGATCTCGTGGGCGCGGAGCAGCTCGAGCTCGCGTGCCTCCTGCGCCGCCTTGTTCTCCGGGGTGATCGGCAGGCAGTGATAGTCGATGCCGAAGCGCTCCGCGACCGGGCGCAGGTCCTCGTGATTGGAGACGATCAGCGGGATGTCCACTGACCACTCACCGCCCTGCCAGCGCGAGAGCAGGTCGTAGAGGCAGTGCGGCAGCCGGGAGACGAACAGCGCCAGCCTGGGGCGCTCGTCGGAGAAGTGCAGCCGCCACGCCATGCCGTAGCGCCCGGCGATCTCGCCGGCGAAGGCCTCGCCGATGGCCTCCGGGGCGATGCGGAATCCGTCCAGGGCCCACTCGACGCGCATGAAGAACACGCCCTGGCTGTCGTCGACGTGCTGGTCGAAGTAGACGATGTTGCCGCCGTGGCGGGCGACGAAATCGCCCACCGCCGCGACCAGGCCGCGCTGGTCCGGGCAGTGGGCGAGGAGGATCGCGGTGCGCTGCGGGCCGGTGCTCATGGGTGGCTGCCTTCACTGGCTGATGCACGGGATCGCGTAGTGTACCGCAGCGCCGGGGTTGAAAGGGACGTGATGAGGCGTCATCCCCTTTAACGTTCGCAGGCTATCGATGCCGCAATCCCGAAGATCGCCACCCAAGGGGGACTCATGGCAATGGAGTACGTCGAATCCGCCGGTGCCCGCATCCCGAAGCTGGGCTTCGGCACCTTCCAGCTCGATGACGACAACGCCCGCGATATGGTCCGTACCGCCCTGGAGGCGGGCTACCGGCACATCGACACGGCGCAGATGTACGGCAACGAGACCGGTGTCGGCCGGGGTATCGCCGATGCCGGCGTGCCCCGGGAAGACATCTGGCTGACCACCAAGGTCTGGGTGGACCGTTTCCGCGACGGCGACCTGCAGCGCTCCGTGCGCGAGAGCCTGGGGCGTCTCGGCGTGGACAGCGTCGATCTGCTGCTGCTCCACTGGCCGAACCGCGACGTCCCGCTCGGGGAGACCATCGGCGCACTCAACGATGTCCGTGATCAGGGGCTGGCCCGTCATATCGGGGTGAGCAATTTCCCCGTGGCGCTGGTGCGCGAGGCCGAGGGGCTCAGCGCCGCGCCGCTGGTCACCGACCAGGTGGAGTATCACCCCTATCTCTCGCAGGCGCCGCTGCTCGAGGCGCTGCGCGAGCGCGGCATGGCGCTGACGGCCTACTGCCCCCTGGGGCAGGGCGGTGTGCTGAACGACGGCACCATCGCCGCGATCGCCCGCGATCATGACTGCACGCCGGCCCAGGTGATCCTGCGCTGGCACTACCAGCAGCCGGGCGTGGTGGCGATCCCGCGCAGCCGTCGGGCCGAGCATGTGCGCGCCAACTTCGATATCCTCGGTTTCTCGCTGTCCGACGAGGAGATGCGCCGCATCAGCGGGCTCGCCCGGGCGGACGGTCGCGTCGTCAACCCTGCCGGCCTGGCCCCGGAGTGGGATAACGCCGGCTGAACCGCGTCGCCCCGCGCCGGCGGCGCCCGATGAATAAAGGAGCTCTGCCAGCGTGGCCCGATGGCCCCGATTCACTCTCGCGGCCCTGCGAGCCGATGCCGTCGCCGGCGGCATCGGCGGGCTGCTCGCGCTACCCCAGGTCATCGCCTACGCCCTGATCGCCGGTGTCCCCGCCGAGTGGGGGCTGCGCAGCGCCGTCGTGGTGACGGCGGTGGCCGCGCTTGCCGGCAGCTCCCGGGAGATGATCACCGGCCCCGCGGCGGCGCTGTCGCTGCTGACCTTCGCCGTGGTCTCGCCCCTTGCCGAGCCCGGCAGCGGCGACTACCTGATGCTGGTGGTCACGGTGATGGCCCTGGCCGGCGTGATGCAGCTCGCCGTGGGCCTGTTGCGACTGGGGCGGCTGGTGAACTTCGTCTCGCACACGGTGATCGTCGGCTTCACCGCCGGCGCCGCCGTGCTCATTGCCTGGAGTCAGGTGCCGGAGTTGCTTGGTGCCGGCTCGACGAACAGTCCCGGGGCGATGCTCCAGCAGGCCTCCTGGCCCTCTGTCGCCACCGGTGCGGGGGTGATCCTGGCGATCCTGGTACTGCGCCGTCTCGGCCTGCGCGGGGGCGCGCTGCTCGGCGGCCTGGTGGCCGGCAGTGCCGGCGTGGCGCTGGCCGGGGGCGGCGATGTCGCCCGCGTGGGCACGCTCAGCCTCGCCTCGCTGCCCGCGATCCATCCGGTGATCTCGCCGGGCCGGCTGCCGCAGCTGGTGCCGGGGGCCGCGGCGATTGCGCTGCTGGGCCTGCTGGAGGCCGCTGCCATCGCCCGAGCCCTGGGCCGGCGCAGCGGCCAGCGCATCGACGCCGATCGCGAGTGCACCGGGCAGGGGGTGTCCAACCTGGTCGGCTCGTTCCTGGGCTGCCTGCCCGGGACTGGCTCGTTCACGCGCTCGGCCGCCAATCAGGAGGCCGGCGCACGCACGAGCGTCGCCGCACTGGTCTCGGCGGTGACCGTGGCCGCGGTGGCCCTGGCCTGGCCCGGCCTGGGGCAGTGGCTGCCGCTGCCGGCGATGGCCGGGGTGATCCTGGTGGTGGCGGTCCGCCTGGTGGACGTGCCCGCCATTCGCGAGGTCCTGCGTGCCGGCCGGGGCGAGGCGGCGGTGCTGGTGGCCACGTTCCTGGCCACCGTGTTCCTGGAGCTCGCCTACGCCGTGCTCATCGGTGTGGTCGTCTCGCTGTTCGTCTACCTCGCCCAGGCCGCCCGCCCGCGCATCGTGGAGGTGGCGCCCCGGGCCGACCGGCCGGGGCGGGACCTCCGCAACGCCGGCAAGCACGAGCTGGCGGTCTGCCCGCAGTTCGCGGTGCTTCGTGTCGACGGCGCGGTGTTCTTCGGTGCGGTGGAGCACGTGCGGGATGCCGTGCGGGCGCATACGGGGCCGGAGCGGCCGTACCTTCTGGTCATCGGCAGCGGCATTCCGCTGATTGATGTCGCCGGTGCCGGCATGCTGGCCGAGGAGGCCGAGCGGCTGGAGGGGATGGGGGGCGCCCTGGTGATCTGCTCGCTCAAGGACGACGTGCGCCGGGCGCTGCACCGTACCGGCCACGCGGATCGTCCGGGGCAGCCGCGGCTGAGCGCGAATCCGGGTACGGCCATCGCCGAGACGGTCCCCCGCCTCGACGACGCCACCTGCGCACGCTGCACGGTGCGCATATTCCGCGAGTGTGCGGCCCGCCCGGGCGGGCCGGCACACGTGGCCGGGCTCAGCCCGCCAGACGCCGGTACTTGATGCGGTGGGGGCGGGCAGCCTCGTCGCCCAGGCGCCGCCGCCGGTCCGCCTCGTACTCGGTGTAGTTGCCCTCGAACCAGGTCACCTGGCTGTCGCCCTCGAAGGCGAGGATATGGGTGGCGATGCGGTCGAGGAACCAGCGGTCATGGGAGATGACCATGGCGCAGCCCGGGAAGGCCAGCAGCGCCTCCTCCAGTGCCCGCAGGGTCTCGACGTCCAGGTCGTTGGTCGGCTCGTCGAGGAGCAGCGTGTTGCCGCCCTTCTGCAGGAGCTTGGCGAGGTGGACGCGGTTGCGTTCGCCGCCGGAGAGCTCGCCGATGCGCTTCTGCTGCTCCGATCCCTTGAAGTTGAAGCGTCCCACGTACGCCCGGGACGGCACCTCGTAGTTGCCGACCTTGATGATGTCGTGGCCGCCGGAGATCTCCTCCCAGACGGTCTTGTCGCCGTCCAGGTCCTCTCGGCTCTGGTCCACGTAGGCCAGATCGACCGTCTCGCCCACGCGGATCTCGCCCTCGTCCGGCTGCTCCTGGCCGACGATCATGCGGAACATCGTGGACTTGCCCGCACCGTTGGGGCCGATGATGCCCACGAGCGCCCCGGGCGGCATCTTGAAGTCGAGGTCGTCGATGAGCAGCGTGTCGCCGAAGGCCTTGCGCACGTGGGCGGCCTCGATGACCAGGTCGCCCAGGCGCTCACCCGGCGGGATGTAGATCTCGTTGGTCTCGTTGCGCTTCTGGAACTCGCGGGACTGCAGCTCCTCGAACTGGCGCAGTCGGGCCTTGCTCTTCGCCTGGCGGCCCTTGGGGTTGGTCTGCACCCACTCCAGCTCCTTCTTCATGGTCCGGCGGTGGGCGGCCTCCTCGCGGGCCTCCTGCTCCAGGCGCTTCTCCTTCTGCTCCAGCCATGACGAGTAGTTGCCCTGCCAGGGGATGCCCTCGCCGCGGTCGAGCTCGAGGATCCAGCCGGCGGCGTTGTCGAGAAAGTAGCGGTCATGGGTGACCGCCACCACGGTGCCCTCGAACTCGGTGAGGAAGGTCTCCAGCCACGCCACGGACTCCGCGTCCAGGTGGTTGGTGGGCTCGTCGAGCAGCAGCATGTCGGGCTTGGACAGCAGCAGTCGGCACAGGGCCACGCGCCGCTTCTCACCGCCGGACAGCGTGGTGACGTCGGCCTCCCAGGGCGGCAGGCGCAGGGCGTCCGCCGCCTGCTCGAGCTTGCGGTCCAGATCCCAGGCGCCGGCGGCCTCGATCTGGTCCTGGAGCTTGGCCTGCTCGGCCATCAGGGCCTCGAAGTCGGCGTCCGGATCGGCGAACTGGGCGGAGACCTCGTTGAACCGGTCCACCAGTGCCTTGGTCTCGGCCACGCCGTCCTCGACGTTGCCGCGCACGTCCTTGTCCGGGTCGAGCTCCGGCTCCTGGGGCAGGTAGCCGATGTTGATCCCCGGCTGCGGTCGCGCCTCGCCTTCGTACTCGGTGTCCAGGCCTGCCATGATGCGCAGCAGCGTCGACTTGCCCGAGCCGTTGAGGCCGAGCACGCCGATCTTGGCACCGGGGAAGAATGACAGCGAGATGTCCTTGAGGATCTGCCGCTTGGGCGGGACGACCTTGCCCACGCGGTTCATGGTGTAGATGTACTGGGCCATTGGCAGCTATCGGGTTCTCGTAGTGGGTACAGGGACGGAATCGCGCCCGCGGGCGCGGGCGGAATACGATTAAGTGCAGTGTAAGGGGTTCTCTGGTAGGGATAAAGCCGATTGGACGGCTACCACACCACACACGAGGAAGAGATCATGAAACGTCTGTTTACGGTGATCACCGCGGGTGCGCTGGCGCTCGTCATGCTGCCGGCGTTTGCCGCGGGTACCGCCAGGGTGCGCGTCGAGGCCGGACCCCAGGGGGCGATGAAGCCCATGACCTTCGAGTGGGGCGACGACGGCGAGGTCCGCATGGAGGTGCCCGGTCAGCAGGGCTACATGCTCGTGCGCGACGGTCACGCCTATGCGGTGCGCGGCAGTGGCGCCGACGCCATGGTGCTCGATCTCACGGCGATGCAGAAGGGTGGCGGTGAGGCCAAGGGCGACGGCCTCGCGGGGCGCACGGCGCTGCTCGGCCTGGATGCCCTGGACGGGAGCGCCACCGTGGCCGGGATCGACGGCGAGCTCTATCGCATGCGCTGGCGCGAAAAGGGTGAGGAGAAGTCCGGCCGTGTCGTGCTCAGCGACGATCCCATGGCGCAGTCCCTGAGCGATGCCTGGGGCGAGCTGGCCCGGAGCATGGGGGCCGACTGGGACGAGGGCGGCGTGATGTCCGGACTGCAGGAGCGCGGCCTGGGGCTGCTCCGGCTGGAGGGGCAGTTCGAGGTCGTGGAGATATCCGGTGACGCCCCGGCGGCCGGCCGTTTCGAGCTGCCCGCCGAGCCCATGGACCCACGGGAGATGATGCAGCAGGGCGGTGGCCAGTAGCCCCGACCACTATCCGCGGGCGGCCCGGTGCGCGGGCCGCCCGGCGCCGTATGGCGGGAAGCCGCGTCAGCCCTTGCCCTTCGTGCGCGTCTTGCCGGCCTTGCCTTCCTTCTCGATGAACTGGACGATCGCGCCGGCGACGTCCTTGCCGGTGGAGGTCTCGATGCCCTCGAGCCCCGGCGAGGAGTTCACCTCCAGCACCACCGGGCCGTGGTTGGAACGCATGATGTCCACGCCGGCGACGTTGAGTCCCATGATCCGGGCCGCGCGTACCGCCGTCTGACGCTCCTCGGGGGTGATGCGGATGGGGGTGGCGGCGCCGCCGCGGTGGACGTTGGAGCGGAACTCCCCTTCCTTCGCCTGGCGCTTCATCGAGGCGATGACCCGGTTGCCCACCACGAAGCAGCGGATATCCGCGCCGCCGGCCTCGCGGATGAACTCCTGGGTGAGGAAGTAGGCGTTCAGGCCGTGAAAGGCGTCGATCACGCTTTCCGCGGCCTTGGTGGTCTCCGCGAGCACCACGCCCTTGCCCTGGGTCCCTTCGAGGAGCTTGATCACCAGCGGCGCGCCCCCGACCAGGCTGATGAGGTCCTCGTTGTCGTCCGGCGAGTAGGCGAATCCGGTCACCGGCAGGCCGATGCCGCGGCGTGCGAGCAGCTGCATCGAGCGCAGTTTGTCCCGTGAGCGGGTGATCGCCACGGACTCGTTGAGCGGAAACACGCCCATCATCTCGAACTGCCGCAGCACGGCGGTGCCGTAGAAGGTCACCGAGGCGCCGATGCGCGGGATCACCGCGTTCGGCGACTCGAGGATGTCGCCCTTGTAGTGCACCTCCGGCCGGTGCGCGCTGATCTTCACATAGCAGCGCAGCGGGTCGACGACACGCATGGTATGGCCGCGTTCCTTCCCGGCCTCGACGATGCGGCGCGTCGAGTACAGGCGGGCGTTACGGGAGAGGACATAGATCTGCAGTGGCTCGGCCATTCGTATCTCGTTCCACGCTGGCTACTGCGGATGGTGAGGGCGGCGGATATCCGCCCCGGCGTCGGGCGATGCCCCCGGCTGGCGCGTACGGGCCCGTGCCCGGTCACCGCGACGGCGGCGGGCGACGTACCCAGACTTCGCTGTCCGCCGCGCCGGCCAGGTACGAGGCCCCCGGATCCACCAGCAGGCGGCGTTTCATGGCGCGGCGACCGATGAGCATGCGAAAACCCATGGTATCGCGGTTGGTCAGTGACAGATCAATGGGAAATCGCTGTCCCGCGATGAGCAGTGGTGTGCGGATCACGATGCGCCGTTCGCGGTGCCCGGTGGAGCTGGTGACCATGCGCTCTTCGAGCACATCGGCCGCGCAGTGCACGGTGCGGTCGGTGCGGCGCTGCAGCGGGTGGACCTCGAAGGCGACCCGGTCGCGGCCGTTGTCGCTGAAGCGGTGGATGTGGACCGCGTGCAGCGCGGAGGTCGACGCGCCGGTGTCGATCTTCGCCTTCACCGCCTCGATGCCCAGCTGAGGCAGGCCGATCCATTCCCGCCAGCCCACCCAGAGCCGCGGCCGGCTACGGCGTCGCGCGCGTGTGCTCATGCCCCCGGTTTCCCGTTGCGGATGACGCCCCAGTGTTGGCGCTGACGCGGTGTTTGGCAACCGGGCGGTTACCGTTGCCGGCGCAGGCTGCCCGGGGTGACGCCGTAATGACGTTTGAACGCGCTCGCGAAGTTGCTCACGTGCCGGTAGCCGAGGCGGAAGGCGATCTCCTTGATCCCCAGCGGCGTGTCTGCGAGCAGCTGGTGGGCCATTTCCAGCTTGCGCTGCTGCAGCCACTGCGCCGGCGGCACGCCGTAATGGGCCTTGAACGCCTGCATCAGGCGCGTCGCTCCCAGTCCGGTGTCCCGCCCGAGCTCGTCGATCGAGGGCGGGCAGGCCGGGTGCTCGAGCAGCCCGGCGGCGGCGTCGCGCACGCGAGCCACCTCCCAGGCGCTCAGGTGCGTGCCCGGCGAGTCGTTGCGGGTCAGGGATTCGAACGCCCCGCTGACGACCTCGAGCAGCCGGCCCTCCAGTGACAGGCGGCGGATCTCGCCGTGGTAGGGGCTGGAGAAGAGCTGCCCCACGGCGGGGCGTAACGCCGCGTCCATGCGCCGGTGCAGCTCGAACGCGTCCGGGGCGTGACGCCGGCCGATCGCCGCCACCGGCGTCGGGAGGTGGGCGCCTTCCGAGAGGCGCTCGAAGAGATCGTTCGAGAGGGTGATGCCGACCGTCCGGATCCGGCTTCGCGCCGGCAGCCTGAAATCCACCCAGCGTTCCGCGGGCATGTGCCAGTGCGAGTGGCCGTCCCGGATGGTGCGGGGCTGGTCGACGCCGGGGATGAACACCTCGAAGGCGGTCTCCCAGGGGATGATCAGGCCGATCTCGCGCAGGTCGCTCTCGTCGGCGGCCAGGATGTTTACCGGATCCGCGCCAGTGTGGCCGTCGGCGAGGATGGCCCGCACCCCGTGCGCGGTCTGCACCGTCTCGAAGCGCATGTGCCCGCCCGGCAGCGGCATCTCGGCCACGCTCGGCGGCTGCTCATGCGGGACCGGGCTGTCGAATATCCATTCGACGGTCCTTGCGCCGGATTTCATCAGTGTCACCCCCCTGTGCCGGACGGAAGGGACCCGGTCTGTTCCCGGGGCCGCCAGCGTCCCGCGGCGACGATTATTCTGCAGCCGCGGTTTGTTATGCATCAAATCCCGCCGTATTGAGACCTGCGCACGCGCTGCAGAGACTTAAAGCCACAAGAAACCCGCGCCGGCAATGGGCACCGCGGGCGAAAGGCTGTGGCCTGTATCCGGTCCGGGCGGCTAACAGCCGACTAACGCAACGGGTAGTAGGGTACCGCGCCGCAGCCGTGGTGCCGGCCCGGCTGCCGTATTCAGCGAGGGCAATAAGGATGTTCGGTTGCACGATGGGTGACGGGTATACACCGGCGCGGGGGCTGCTGGCGGCCCGCCATTACGAGACCACGTCGGCGGCGCGCCGGCTTTCGGCACTGACAGCGGCAATGACGGCCGTACTGGTGCCCGCGGTGGGCTGGGCGGCCGGCAACACGATCAATCTGGAGGGCAGCACCGATACCCGGCTCGACGTCAACGGCTCGACCACCGACGTCACCACCGGCACGGTCAAGGGCGACTCCGGTTTCAACTCCTTCGCGCGGTTCGAGGTCGGCACCGGCAATACGGTGAACCTCTACGTGCCCGACGGCACGGATAACCTCGTCAACCTCGTCCACGACGCCCGGGCCCGGATCAACGGCACCCTCAACGGGCTCCGCGAGGGCGGCGGTGTCGGCGGCAACATCGTCTTCGCGGACCCCCATGGCCTCGTGGTCGGGGCCTCGGGGGTGGTCAACGTCGGCAGCCTCGTGGTGACCACGCCCACCGGGGCCGAGATGGACGCCATGCTGGCGGCCGTCGGCGACGCCACCGTGGATGGCGGGGCGATGGACGAGCGTGTCGCGAGGCTGATGCGGGGCGACTACGACGCCGCCGACGGCAGCATCACCATCGAGGGGCAGGTCAATGCCGACGGCGCGATCAGTCTCTTCGGTGCCGAGGCCATCGTCGCCCAGGGGGCGTCGCTGTCGGCGCAGACGGACACCGGCTACGGCGGGGGCTGGGCGGTGTTCAAGTCCGCCGTTAACGTCGACGGCGTTGACGCGCCCCGCGGCTCCATCGTCATCGACGCCCGCGACAGCGTCGAGGTCGACGGCCGGCTCGCCGCCATGATGAGCGACGATGACGGCGCGGCGGTCTCCGCCGGCGGCGAGGTGGCCGCGGGCGATATCGAGATTGCCGGGCCCGATGTCGGCGTCGGTGCGACGGCGGAGATCACCACGGACCCGGGCAACAGCGAGCAGGCCGGTGATATCCGGATCACCGCCAATGCCGCTGACGTCTGCGCGGTATGCGACGGCAACGGGGGCACCGCTGCCGACGTGGAGACCCCCGACGCCGTCGGCGCGGGCGGGGGGGCGGCGGCCACCGTCATGGTGGCCGAGGGCGCACTGGTCAACGCGCGCAATGCGCAGGAGGCGTCGGCGTCCGGGGATCTCACCATCACCGCCGCCGCCAGCGACGTCCAGCTTGCCGGCGAGGCGGACGCCAGCGCCACCGTGACCGTGGCCGGTACACTCAAGGGCCGGGATATCACCCTCGATGCCGGCAGCCTCGCCGAGATCTCGCCGTCCTTCCTGTCCGGCGTGCTCGAGATCACTGACGATGCCAGCAACTTCTCGTCGCTCTACGAACGTCTCCAGGGCTATGGCCGCGACGGCTTCAGCGGTCTGGCGGACGCCATTCCCAGCGATGATCCGGACCAGCTCCAGGCCGTGCAGGACATGGTGGCGGTCTCCATCGCCCGCTCCGACGCCGAGGTCACCGTCAAGGGCACGGCGACCCTGACCGCCGAGCGCGACGTGTCCGTCGACGCGGACGCCGTGCGCCGGGTCGACAATGGCGCCGACGGCGATTTCGGTGCCTACAACAAGGCGATCCCGTTCAACATGGGCGTGGCCTACGGCGAGCTCGGCGGGACCACCAGCGCGCGCATCGACTCCGGCGCGACGGTCAATGTCGACGGCGACCTGGACGTCACCGCCAGCAGCGAGAACACCCTCCGCCAGAGCGCGGAGGCGATCAACCAGCACGACGCCGGGGGCAACGCCCTGACGACCATGGGCTTCGCCCTGGGTGTGGCGGTCACCAGCAGCGAGACCACCGCGCTGGTCGACGATGGCGTGACGCTGAATACCACCAACGACTCCGATGTCCTGGTCAATGCCTTCACCCGGCAGTCGCTGACGAACGACGTCAGCTTTTCGGCCATCGGCAAGGGGGCCGTCGCGGCACCGGCCGTCGCCGTTGCCGACTACGACAGCACCACCAGGGCGGTCTTCCGGTCCGACCTCTCCGCCGGCGGGGACCTCTCGGTGCAGACCCTGGACCTGGTGGATGCGCAGCGTAACAGCGCCCGGGCCAAGGCGGGTGCCGGCTACGTGGACTGGCTCGCCCGGGACGTGCGGGAGACGTACCGGCTCCAGGCGCCGTACCTGGACTTCCTCACCCGCAGGATCAACAGCGCGTTCAATCTCGCCGCCAGCGACGGCGGCAGCGGCTCCACGCCGCTGCGCCTGGGGTCCGCGGTCGCGATCGCCGACGCGGATCACACCGCGATCGCCGAGCTCGGCACCGGCGGTGGCGCGGACGTCACCGTGGACGGCAACGTCGCCGTCCAGTCCCTGCAGCGCCAGGCGAACCTGCGCAACTACGCGGTCAGCGCCGTCAATGCCAGTGCCAAGCGCAAGGACAACGCGGCGGTCGGGCTCAGCGTCGCGCTGGTCTACAGCAACACCGCCCACGACACCCGGGCCTGGGTCGGTGACGACAGCACCGTGACCGCGGCGAACATCGGTGTCGGCGCGCGCAACGCGGTGCCGTTGCAGACCGACCTGGACGACGCCCTGGCGGACATGGACCAGTGGGACGGCTACCTCTCGCTGCTCGAGCGGGCGAAGGACGTCTACGACGCGGGGGACGCGCTCTACAACCTGCCGAGCCAGTACGCCCGGGCCTCCGGCGAGGCCGACGACCTCGCCGCGGCCGGTGCGATCTCGGTGATGGAGACCGACATCGACGCCGAGGCCTGGGTCGGCAACGGCGTGACGCTGGCGTCCAGCGCCGCCGACCCGGCGCCCTGGAGCAGCGTGCTCCACCGCGAGTACGACGACACCGGTGCGCTCACGGCGCGCTGGCTGCTGTCCGGCCGGGTCGAGGGTACGGATGCCCTGACCGACGCCGAGCAGGACTGGGACGGCGGTGTCGGCATCCACGCCGACAACGCCATCGAACGCCTCGCGGTGGCGGGCAACCTCGGGCCGCTGCTCTTCGGGAACAGCGCGGAGGGCGGCTCGGTCGGGGCCGGCCTGAACATCGCGACCCACGACTCCAGCGCGACGGCCGGGATGGGGGTCAACGGCACCGTCACCGCGCCGGCGTTCGATGTCGCGGCCAGCGAGCGCAACCTGCGGCTGCTGGTCTCGCCTTCCGCCGGCAAGGGCAAGAGCGTGGCCGGCAACGGCTCCGCGGCGGTGAACGACGTCGCGAGCGACGTGGTCGCCGCGGTCGACGCCTCCACCACGGTGAACGCGGGCGTGGTGGACATCGGCGCGACCCACGACCTCGGCCAGTGGAGCGCGGTCGGGGCGGTGGCGCTCAGCGAGAACGTGGGCATCGGTGCGGGGTTCGCACTCAACAACGTCGATACCGACGTGCGGGCCCAGGTCGGTGACACCGCCGCGTGGCGGCCGGGCTGGGTCACGGCCCGCGACGCCGGCGCCGCCGCCGCCGCCACCTGGTCGGTGGACGGTCTGAATCTCGGCGCGGAGTCCCGCGGCCAGAACGGCGCGTTCGCCGTGGCCGGGGCGCTGGCACGGGCGAGCGGCAACAAGGACAGCGACAACACCGCCAAACGCAGCGACGACACCCGGTCCCGTGGCGACGGCCTGATCGGCACCATCACGGACAAGGCACAGCCGGCCCTGGACGAGCTCTCCACCTGGGGCGGTAACCTCGCGGGCTATTTCTCCTCGGACGGCGACAGCAAGGGCGCCGACAACGACATCCAGCAGAGCGACCGCTCGCTGCCGGCGAAGCTCTCCGGTGCGGGGTCGGCGACATTCAACGTCTCCAACCAGCGCACGCGGGCGGTCCTGAACGACGTCACCATCGCGGCGCAGACCGCGGACGCCGATCCGGACGTCGACGTGGCGGCGCTCAGCCAGATCCAGCAGTATAGCGGTTCCGGCGCCGGCGCCATCACTATGGGGGGCGGCAAGCGCGACAAGTTCAGCTCGGCGCTGTCCGGTGCGCTGGCCTTCGACTGGATCCGGGGCAGCACCCGGGCAACCGTGAGCGCCATCTCCGCCGACGCCCTCGGCGGGCTGGATGTCGCCGCCGTCTCCGGTGGCGACCACGTGGCCTTCGGCGCCGGTCTCGCGGTGGATACCAGCCAGTCCGACAGCCTCTCGGTGGCGATGTCCGGCTCCGTCGGCGTGAACGGGCAGACCACTGAGGCCGCCGTGGCCGCCAGCAGCCTCACCCTGGCGGATGACGGGAATACGGCAAACGATGTGAACGTCCGCGCCTATGACCGCACGCGCAGCCTCCTGGGCGGTGGCGCCCTGGCGGGCAATACCGGTGGCCGGGGGGGCAGCGCCGGCGGCGCGCTCACGGTGGGCACGGTCGCCAACAGCCTGACCGCGGCGCTGGACGGTACCACGGTGACCGGAGCGGACGACGTGACGGTGGAGGCCGCGAGCCGCTCCCGGGTGCTCGCCGGCGCCCTGGGGGCGGCGGTTTCCGGGGCGCAGGGGGCCGCGCTGTCCGGCTCCGGGACCATGGTCTACCTCGGCAACCGCGTGACCGCCCGGGTGGACGGCGGGGGCAGCGCCCACGTCGATGCGGCGACCCTCGACGTGGCCGCCCACAGCGTCACCGGAATGGACGATTTCGATCCGCTGTTCGCCGGTGCCGCCGGCGACAGCCTCGATGGCGCAGGGCTGGATTTCACCGGCGCGACGCTCGGCGACCTCGACACCACCGTGGAGACCGAGAAGGAGGACCTGCGCGAGGACGACAGTACCGCCGAGTCCCGGTCGCTGTTCGACGCCTCGCTCGCCGGCGAGTTCGTCATCGGGATTGCCGGCAACCTCGCGGCCGGCGGCAAGGCGTCCGGTGGCGGCTCCGCCGGCGTGATCTACAGCGGCTCCGACTACACCGCGACCGTCAGCGGCCTTGCCGCACCCGGCGGCGGTCACGGGCTGACGCTCAGCGGGGGACTGGATGTCTCCGCGGTCAACGGTGTCGAGACGGTGGGCGTGGCGGCCGGTGCCGGTGGCTCGAAATCCGCCGCCGTCCTCGGCTCGGCGACCGCGCTGGTGGAGCGCGGCACGGTGACGGCCCTGGTGGGTGATGCCGACGGCGCCCGCCTGGACGCCTCGACCGGCGACGCGGATATCGGTGCCAGTCACAGCGGCGGCTACTACGCCTTCTCCGGGGCGCTCTCCGCCGCCAGCAAGGCCGCCACCGGCGCGGCGATCGGCGTGACGGACGTCGCCGGCAGCGTCGACGCCGGTCTGGAGGGCACCGACCTCGACGCCGGCGGCGGGCTGACGGTGGATGCCGAGCGCAGCGAGGCCATCCGTGCGGCGGCGGTCAGCGGGGCGGTGTCCAAGAGTGCCGCCATCGGCGGTGCGCTGAGCTACAACCGTATCGGCGGCTCGGTGAAGACCACGGTGCAGGATGCCGGCATCACCGCCGACGATGTGACCCTCACCACCGCCCAGCCCGACAGCGGCAGCAGCATCTGGTCCGCGGCGGGCAGCGTCCTGGCCTCCGGGAAGGCCGCGGTGGGCGGGGCGGTGTCCATCAACCTCACCGACGGCACGCGCGAGACCCGGGTCGAGGACAGCGCCATCGACGCCGGAGATGGTACCCTCACCCTGGACTCCGCGGCCATCAACGAGATCGTCTCCCTGGCGGTTGGCGGCCAGGCCGCGCAGAAGGTCGCGGCCGGGGGAGCCGCGTCGTTCAACCGCATCAAGGACAGTGCCGGCGTGCACGTCGAGGGCGGCACGCTGAGCGCGGACACCCTGAATGCCCGCGTCCGGGACGGCGCCGTCGACGACACCGGCGGGGCCAGCCGCATCGCCACGCTGGCGGGCAACCTCAACGGCAGCGGCTCGCTGGCCGTGGGCGGCGGCGCCGCGGTGGGCACCATCGCGCAGACCCGCAGCGTCGATCTCATCGACACCGGCCTGGACGTGGCCGGCACCGCCACGCTGTCCTCGCGCTCGAGGGGCACCGTCTACGGTCTCGGCGTTGCCGGTGCGCTCGCCAACAAGGCCGCGGTCGCCGGTGCCGCCGCCAGCGGCAGTATCGCCTCGGCGAACACCGTCACCGTCAGGCGCGTCCACGGCGATGCCGGCATCCTGGACGTCGACGCCGACGACACCTCCTCCGTCTACGCCTACGCCATCTCCGCCGGGCTCGGATCGACCCTCGGCGGTGGCCAGGCATCCACGGTCAACCGGATCGATACCGCCACCACGGCGACCATCACCGGCGCCGCCCTGGACGATCAGGGCGACGTGCAGGGGCTCGGCGCGGGGCGGATCACCATCGACGCACTGGCGGACCAGACCATCCGCAGCGCGGCCGTCGGTATCGGCGGCGGAGGCAAGGCGGGGATCGCCGGGTCGCTGGCGGTGAACATCCTCGACGCCGACGTGACCGCCGCCATCGACGGCGGCGCCCACGTCGCCTCCGACGGCAATCTGGGAATCGCGGCGCGCAACGACAACCGCATCCAGACCGTCGGCGGGGCGTTGTCCATCGGCGGAACGCGCGTTGGCGCGGCCGGGGCCCTCGGCGTCAACCTGCTGACCTCGACCACCGAGGCGTATATCGCCGGGGCCGATACGGTGGTGCAGGCCGACGGCGACGCGGATAACAAGCTGACGGTGGACGCCGCGGCCATAGACGACGCCCCGGACCCCACGGGCTGGGACGACGCGTCCGCGTTCGATCCGTTCTCGGCGCTGGAGCGCGACACCCGCGGGGTCTCCGGCCTCGCGGTGAACGCGAGCTCCAGCCAGCAGGTGGGCTCGCTCTCGGCCGCCGGTGCAGCGACCCTGCCCAACCCGTCCGGCTCCGCCGCCATGGCCGGAGTCGGCAACACGTCGGTGCTCGGCGGTACCACCTCGGCCTACGTCGACGCCGCGACGATCAACGGGCAACGCGGCGTCGCGGCCCAGACCGTGGACATCGCTGCCGCGAGCAATGTCTACAGCATCGGCTACCTCTTCAGCGGTGCGGTGAGCGGTATCGCCGCGCTGAGCGGCTCCCTGGACGTGACCGCCATCGAGCACACCACGAGCGCCTACGCCGACGATGCGACGATCCATGCCGGCGGCGACCTCGGTATCCAGGCGGACAGCGCCCGCGGCGCGGCGAACTTCGTGACCAGCGCCAGCGCCGCCGCCGGCAACGGCACGATCACCATGGGGGCGATCCGGCTCGCCGGCGAGACCACGGCACGCCTGCGCGGCGGCACCGCCACGGTCCGCGCGCTGACCATCGATGCGGACGATACCGCCCGGATGTCCGCCAACGCCGGCAGCGCCGTGGCCGGCGGCGGCTCCGCCGGGGGGGCTTTCGCTCTCGGGATCAACGAGACCGCGGTCAACGCCTGGCTGGGTGGCGAGGACCCGGACGCCGACCAGAACGACGACGCGCCGCCTGAATACGTGACCACGACGGTGAACGCCGGCGGCGCGGTAAACGTCAAGGCGCACTCGGACACGGACCTGGTCGCGAATGCCGCCGCCGCCGCGTTCACCGCCGGCGGCGGCGTGGCGGGCTCGGCCAACGTGCTGCTCGCCCGCAACGTGACCCGCGCGGGTGTGCGGGGGGCGACCCTCCGGGGCGCGAGCGCCGCCGCCGACTCCCGTGCCGGGTCACTGTCGGTACTCGCCGAGGATGACACCGCCGTGACCGGCAACGCCGGGTCCGCCGGCGTCGCCACCGGGCCCGGCTCGGTGCTCGGGGCGAGCGCCAACGTGGTGGTCACCAACAACGCCACCCGGGCCTTCGTGGACCGCTCGGACGTGCGTACCAGCGGCGCCGTGAACGTCACCGCCGAGCACACCCTCGATGCGGGGCTGTTCACGGTCAACGGCGGCGCGGCCCCCGGCGGTGCCGCCATCGGCGGAACCGTCGGCCTGCTGCTGGTGGGGCCGGGCTCTCCGGTCTACAGCTACAGCGATGACGTGTCGGACGCCGACGCCGCCGTCGACGTCTCCGCCGGCTCCGAGCTCGACCATGACGGCGCCGGCACCCTGAGCGAGTTCGACGGCATCGGTGGCGGCAGCGCGACGACGATGACGCAGCGTGCGGACGTCGCCGCCGGCGCGGACACCGGCGGCGGTGTGTTCCACGACAGCGCGGACGACAACGAGGACAAGGCGGTGAATGACGGTGCCGCCTTCTCCGTCAGCGACGCCCTCATGGCGGACAACGCCCAGGAGACGGCGGCGACCATCTCCGGCGGCAGCGTGAATGCCGGCGGCGCCGTGGACGTTCATGCCAGCGAAAGGCTGGCCAGCAGCAACCGGGCGGGCAACGTGCAGGCCGGCGGCGGCTCGATCGGCGCCGCGGCCGGCATGACCTTCCTGCGCTCGGCGGTGATCGCCGGGGTGGACACCGGCGAGCTCGACGCATCGTCGCTGACCGTCAGGGCCGACGCCATGGACGACGGCGACGACAAGGCGGTGGACGTGCTGGCGGCCACGGGCAGTGCCGGCTTCGCCGCCGGTCTCGGGGCCGCGGTGTCGGTGGCGCGCCTGGAGAACAGTGTCACCGCCCGTCTCGGCGGAAGCGCGGACGTGGATGACGGCACGATAACCGTCACCGCCAAGGACACCCTCGGCGTGGATTCCGAGGCCGATGCCGCGAGCATCGGCGGCATCGGTGCGGCCGGTGCCTCGATCGCCTCGGGTGAGCGCCGCTCGGCGGTCGCCGCGGAGGTGCTCGCCGCCGGCACGGTGACCGCCGGGAGCCTGACTGTCACGGGGCAGGGTACCGGAACCACCGACGTGATCGCCCGCAGCGCTGCGGGGGGCCTCGGTGGTGCGGCCAACGGCGCGGTGGCCATCGGCCGCAATCTCGCGCCGCCGAAGGATGACGATGGCAACGACCGGGCCTCCGTCGCGGCGTCCGTCGGCGACGGGGTCAACCTCAACGCCGATGCCACGGTGAAGGCGGTGTACGGCGGCGGCCTCGACGTCGAATCCCAGGGGGCCGCAGTCAGTCTCGGCGTGTCCATGGGGGCGTCGCTGGCCTTTGCCGACAGCGCGGTGGACGTTGCCGCGACCGTGGGGGACGACGTCTCGGTGCGGGACGGTGACGGCCTCACGGTCACCGCCGCGCCCGCGGAGAACGACAGTGCGGACGTCACGGCCACCTCGTTCAGCGCCAGCGGCGGCGCCCTGGTCGGTGCCGACGCGAGCGCGGCGTTCGCCTACGGCACCGACACCGTGACCGCCGGCGTCGGCACCGGCCTGGGCATGGAGGGCGGCGCCCTGTCGGTGACTGCGACCAGCGATGGCGAACGCCGTGCCGAGGCCCGCGGCTACTCCGTCGGCGGCGCGCTCGCCGTCGGTCTCGCGCTGGCCCGGGCGAGCGGTGACACCGACACCACGGCAGGCCTGGGCGATGGCTTCGAGCTGGGGGCCGATGACTCGCTGAGCGACCTGACGGTGAAGGCCACGGCGAACCAGCTCAACGTCTCCGACGCCGTGGCCGGCAGCGGCGGGGCGGTCTCGGGGAACGCCGCCACTGCCTACACCGACGCCAGGGGGGCGGCCCGTGCGGCGGTGGGAGACGGCGGCACGGTTACCGCCGAGAAGGCCGAGATGGTCAGCGCCTACAACGGCGATTACGGCAGTCGTGCCGACAGCGTCAACGCCTCGCTGGTCGGTGTCAGCGGGGCCTTCTCCGATGCCACGCTGACCTCTTCCAGCACCGTGCACTTCGGCGGCAGCACGCTTCATGTCGCCAACGGCGCGACCCTGCGCGCCAAGAGCGACGTGAGCAGCCGCCATCCGGACGACACCACCGTCGATGCCGCGTCTGGCGGTGTCGCCACCGGCCAGGCCGCGGACCACGAGACCACGCTCGACATCGCCACGACCACGGAGGTCGCGGACGGCGCGACCCTGTCCGTGGGCGAGCAGTCCAACGACGGCTCCACGCCCGACCTGGTCCTGGAGGCTGTCACCGATCTCTCGGCGGCGGAGAACGCCGTGTTCGCCACCAGCGGCGGGTTCGCGGCCGGCGGCGTGGCCTCCGCGATCGACGCGACCATGGACACCGACGTCAGCATCGGGGAGGCCACGCTGTCCTCGCGGGGGAATATCAGCGTCAACACCCTCGCCTTCTCCAATGTCGTGCACGACGCCACGGCGAGGACCTGGGGCGGTGCCGCCGCCACCGATGCGAGCGCCACGACCACGGTCCGCGACAATCAGTCCATCACCGTCGCCGATGACGCCAGCCTGACCGCCTGGGGCTACCTCACCCTGGCGCCCGGGCAGGCGGCGGACCTCGGCCGCGACAATCGCCTGACCACCATCACCACCGCCAACAGCCTGGTGAAGGGGGTCATTGCCATAGCGGACGCCTCCGCGGCCGCCGACCAGTCCTCCAGCGCCAGCGTGGACATCGGCGCCGGCGCCACCGTGAGCGCGGGCCGGGACGTGGAGATCACGGCCTACAACGAGACCATCAACAACACCGTCGAGGGGCTGGCCAAGGGCTTCCAGGCCGGGTTCATCCCGATCGAGGACAAGGACTCCTCCCGCCAGGCCTCGTCCTCGGCCTCGGTGGTCGTCGACGGCAGCGTCACCGCCGGCATCTTCGATCGGCTCGACATCCACATCGACGAGGACGGCGAGCTCACCTACAACGACGACGCGGCGCCGTTCATCGGCCGGGAGCAGCGTTTCAATCCCACCTCGCTGATCGAGGCCTCGAACATCGACTCCAAGGTCGCGGCGGTGATCAACCAGGGCATCGTTGACCGGGACGTCGACGCCTGGTTCCTCGACGGCCTGTTCGCCGCCGGCGGCGACGTGATCCTGCGCGCCGAGAGCATCACCGGCAGCGGCGCGATCCACGCCAACGGCGGCCCGACCATCTCCGTGATCAACGACAGCGCCCGCTACCTGCGCCTCGGCTCGGTGACGATCCCGGACAACCCCGGTGGGAGCGTCGTCTATACCGGCGTGGCGGACGGCGTTGGCGGTTCGGTGGGTGTCGACACGGCCGGGGCCGGGAACGATGCGACCGTGCGCATCCGCAACACCATGGAGGACACCCTGAACAACGCCGGCTACGGCCCGGCGCTGTTCCAGGAGGACACCGTCAGCAACGTGAGCGGCACCATCGACATCTCGGTGGCCAACGGCGCCTTCGCGTCGCTCGCCAGCGTGCTGGGCCGCAACGTCTCGGTGGCGGTGGAGGGGCCGATGATCGTCGCCCCGCAGGAGGCCGAGTACTGGTCCCCGGGCCAGCGGCCGTCAGACGTCTGGGACGACTACGCCGGTCTGCCGTACGACGTGGTCGACGCGGTCATCTATGCCGCGAACGCCTATTACGGCGACAGGCTCGACGATGGTAACGACGGCCTGCTCAATAACGATGGCCGCTTCACGGACGTGGGGGGGTCCGAACAGGCGGGCGAGAGCACCATCCTGTTTGGCGGCTGTCTGCCGGGTGTCTACCAAGGCGGGGCCACGACCAACTGCACGGTGGGAACGGCGGAGTCCTACGAGGTCCCCGGTGGACTGGTCACCCACATCATGGATATCGATGGCGACGGCGATGCCGATCGCCAGTCCCACGTGCCGGTGGTTCCCACGGGCTGGAGCCTGGACAGGACGACCGACTCCATCGACGACGGCAACACGGGCACGCAGACCTGGCGGGGTGCGGAGGCCGTCGCCATAGACGCCGACGTCATCGACATCAACGGCACCATCAGCACCGGCCGGACCACTGAACGCAACGTGGTGATCACGCCGGAGCTCGATGAGTGGGTCGGTCTGATGAAGAACCAGGCAGGGGTGAAATCCGGCAAGGGCGAGATCCCGCACCTGTATCTCGACTATCTCGGCGATGCGAACGTCGCCAGCGAAGAGGCGATCCGGGCCTACTACGACTTCGGCACGGACCAGATCGAGATCGAGGACGTGAGCGCCTCCGGCGGCGGCTATCTCTACCTCAGGGGCAAGGTCATCAGCTCCTCCGACCAGGGCAGCATCGACGTCGAGAGCGGTTACGGTCACATCGACATCGACAACCAGACCGCCCACGACCTCCGCGTCAACCGCCTGGGCACCGGTGACGGCGCGGTGGGTACCGTGATCATCGCCGACGAGCTCAAGGACCTGACCGCCTGGTACCGCTACACCCAGGGCGAGGGCATACGCAAATTCATCGCCGACGGTACCGACGGGCAGTCCATCGAGAACGCGCGGGAGGTCGCCGCGAGCGGCAGCTCCGACAGCTTCACCCCGCAGTCGGGGACGCGCTGGGAGTGGACCGATTCGGCCTTCTTCGGCCGGGACACCATCGGCGATGACAATGTCGGCTGGCTGGGGCGCTGGCACTTTGACGATCCGGACAATCCCTGGAGGACCACCGTCGACGGTCACCTGGTACGTGACCAGGACGACGATTCCGTCTACCACCAGGAAATGAGCGCCGAGTTCTGGTACACCAAGGACAGGCCGATCAGGTACTCCTACGGATGTCCGGACGAGGTCGGCGGTACCTGCGACAACGGCATGGAAGTCCTGTTCAAGGACAAGGGTTTCAAGACCCGCTGGCTCTATCGTTATCCTCGCAGGGCCGGGCTTTACGTGAAGCGCTCCGCCCGGGTCGATTACCCCATCGATATCGATTTCTCCGGCTACGACAGCGGGCGGATCGACGTCGACAGCGGTGGGGACGTGATCCTCGGTGGCGGGGTGGACAACCCCTCGGGCTCGCTGTCGGTGACCTCCCGCGACGGCGCCATCATCACCGGCGGCGACGCCATCCGCACTGCCTCCGCGACCCTGGAGGCCCAGGGGGATATCGGCACCGGCAACCGTATGCTGGGCCTGGAGCTCACCGGGGACGGCGCCCTGTCCGCGAACGCCGCCGAGGGGGCGGTCCGTCTCGACCTCGCCTCCGGTGCGAGCATTACGCGCATCGATGCCGCCGACGGCGCGCAGGACATCGTCATCCACGCCAGCGGTGCGCTCGCGGCCGGTTCCCGGGACGGTGACGCCCCCCACATCCGGGCCCGCGATCTCACCGTGACCAGCGCCGTGGGCGGTGTCGGCAGCGCCGGCTCGCCCCTGGTCGTCGAGCTCGTCGAGGGCGACAACGGCGACGGCGGTGCCGCCGGCGGCGTGCTCGACGTTACCGCCGAGCGTGACATCGGCATCAGCGACCGCTCCGGCGACCTCTGGCTCGACGGCGCCGTCTCCAACCTCGGCGACGTCTACCTCGCCGCCCCGGACGGGCGCATCCGCGACGCCCGGCGCCGTGTCGACAGCGAGGCGGTCAGCCGCGAGACCCGCGAGGCGATCTGGAAGCGGCTCAAGGTCCGCGACGAGGACGGTGCGGAATCCTATGCCCGCGGCCGTTCGGTACCCGCCTTCGAGCACCGCATCGAGCAGGCGTATCGCAGCTACTGGCAGCTCATGCGCTCGGGGCGCACGGGCAGCGATGGATTCGAGCTCACGGACGCCGGTCTCGAGCGCTACCGCACACTGCTCGCCGCCCGCGGACAGTCCGACGACGATGCCGCGGTGCGTGCCTATGCGGCGGACGAGTACCAGCGCGTCACCGGGGTATTCGAGGAGAATCTCGGCGGAGACTGGTCGGCACGGGGTGCCTTCCAGTCCTTCGAGGCGGACTACGACTACCAGGCCACCGACGGCCAGGTCGCGCAGCTCACCGACGGCGCCGCGTGGACCGACGACGAGCTGCGCCGCTCCATCAACGTGGCCGCGCTGGAGACGGGCGGGGGCGGCGCCGTGGACGAGGCCCCGAACGTCAGCGGCCGCGACGTCACCCTGCAGGCCGGCGGGAGCATCGGCGAGGTCGCCGATCCCATGCGCATCGACTATCAGGACCTGCTCGACGGCAGCCTCACCGACGAGGAGATCGGTGCGCTCGGCACTGCCCGCGCGCCCGGTGACGTGACCATCGAGCACGACGACGACGGCGATATCGCCACCCTGGTGGTGAACCAGACCATCCCCATGTACGTGGACGCCGGTGGCCGCTTCGACATCGCCGCCGGCGGCTCCGCCTATATCCAGGCGCTCAGCAACATCCGCGTCGGGACCGTCGACGTGGGCGATGACGCCCGGCTCCTGGCCAACGACAGCATCACCGTGGCCGACAGCGCGCCGGGTACGATCACCGTCGGCGGCGACATCACCCTCGGTGCCTCCAACGGCTCGATCGGCGACGCCGACGGTGCCCCGCTGGCGCTGGATGTCGCGGGGACCCTCGGCGGTGTCTCCGCCTCCGGGGATGTGGCGCTGGAGTGGCTCACCGGCGACTTCGGCGTCGGCCGCGTGATCGTGGACGGCAGCGTCTACCTGGACGCCGTTGCGGGCGATCTCTACCGCACGGTCTCCGACCTCAACGTCAGCGGCCAGTCGGTGACGCTCAAGGCCGACGGCGCCATCGGCGGGGCGGGGGCGCCCATCGACGTCCGCCTCACCGGCGTGGACGGTACCCTGGGCGCCGACAGCGGCGGCGACGCCTGGCTGACCAGCCCGGATGCCCTGACCCTCGGTGACGGCGGGATCGGCGGTGCCCTTACCCTGCGCGGTGACGCCGCGGTGGATGTCGCCGCCGATGCCCGTTTCGTCGTCGACGGGCATTTCGGGCTCACCGCCGCCTCCACCACCGTCGGCAGGGACGGCGGGTTCACGGCCTGGGAGGAGGCCGATTTCAATCTGGGCGACGGCGATCTGACCTTCCTGGAAGACGGCGGCATGACCGCCTGGGGCGGCCTCAGCGTGGTCTCCGGCGGCCTGAGCCTGCACCGGGACGCGAGCATTTCCGTGCCTGGTGCGACGGCCACCGTCACCACCGGTGACTGGCATTTCGGGGAGGACACCGGGTTCTATTCAGACGGGCTGAACGCCCGCATGGACAGCCTCACCATGGCGGCCGGCAGCCGGCTCAACGGTGATGACGGCGTGACCCTCGGGGTGGACGGCGACGCCCGCGTCGCGACCATCGACGTGGAAAGCGATGCAACCCTCGCGCTGGACGTCACCGGCGACATCACCGCCATTGCCGGCGACACCCCCAACCTCGTGACCTGGTCCGGCGGCAGGGTCGACGTGGACGCCGGCGGGGCCATCGGCACGGCGGACTCGGCCCTCGCGATCAATGCGCCGACCTTCGAGCGCATCGAGGCCGGGGGCGGGGATGCGTATCTGACCTGGACGTCCGATACCACCGGCGGGCGCATCGAGGCCGCCGGGACGGTCACGCTCAACGGCGATCAGGCCGTCGATGCCGATACCGTGACGGCCCGCACGGGGGAGGTGACCGCCGATCTCGGCGCGTTCACCGCGGGGACCGTGAGCGCCGGCGATGCGGTGACCCTGACCACCGCGCGGGGGCTCGATATCGGCACGGCGCATGCCGCCACCTCGCTGACTGCGGATAACGCCGACGGCGTCTTCGCGCTGGACGAGGCGGTGGCGGATGCCGCGGTGCTCGGGAACACCGGTGGTGACATGAGTCTGGGGACGGTGACGACCCGGACGGCCGGGCTGAACGTCGCCATCGCCGGGGGACAGCTGGATGCCGCTACCCTCGATGCCGCCACAGGGCTCACCGTGACCGGCACCGGGGGCAGCGATATCACCATTGAAGACGCCCGGAGCGGCGGCGCGGCGACCCTCGCCAATAACGTCGGCGGGGCAGCGGGCGGCGCGCTGAGCGTGGACAGGATCGTCTCCGGCGGCGTACTTGCGATGGACAACGCCCAAGGCGTCTTCACCCTCGATTACGCCGAGGCCGGTGCCGGCGCGACGCCGGCCGATCCCTGGGGCGTGCGGCTCACCAACACCGGCGGTGCCATGACCCTCGGCAAGGTGATCAGCCGGGGCCACGGCCTGCAGGCAACGGTGACCGGCGGCGACCTCGAGGCCGGGACGCTGGACGCCGGCGGCCGGCTGGACGTCACGGGCAGCGGCCGGGGTGACGTCACCATCGACCACGCCTTCAGCGCTACCGCGGCCACGGTGGAGAACACCCGCGGGGTGCTGACGCTGGGCGAGGTCGTGACCGCCACCGCCCTGACCGCCGGCAACGAGCACGGCGCCTTCCGCGTGGACACGGCCGAGGCCGGCACGACCGCGACCCTGACCGGCACCGATGGACCCGTGACGCTGGGCACGGTGACCACCGGTACGGACCAGCAGGACGACAACCCGGCCGGCCTGGCGGTCACGGTGACCGGCGGCGACCTCGACGCGGGGATGCTGAATGCCGGCAGCCGGCTGGACGTGACCGGCGAGGGGCAGGGCGATCTGGCCATCGTCCGTGCCCGCAGCGGTACCACCATGACCATCGATAACCGCGGTGCCGGGGAGATCGCCTTCGGCGAGGCGGGCGACAGCGGCTGGGCGCTGGACGCCGGCGGGACGCTCGACGTCACCGCCGTCGACGGTATAGCCGGCACCGGTGCCCGTGCCGGCGACAGCGTGACCGTGAATGGCGGACGCATCGACGCCGGCCGGCTGCGCAGCATGCACGCCCCCGTGACCGTCAGCGCCGGCGGTGACGTCACCGTTGGCGAGGCCGTGGCCGAGACCGGTCCGCTGAGCGTGACGAGCACCGCCGGCGACCTGCTGGTGGGCACGGCCTCCGCGGGCACCACCGCGGACTTCCGCACCGGGGGCGGCACGATGACCGTGCGTCACGCCGAATCCGGCGGCGACATGCGCCTGGTCAACGCGGCTGCGGATACGCTCGCGGACAGCGGCGACATCCTGTTCGGCTATCCGGCGGACCCGGATGTCCCCCTCGACCGGATCGACCTGGACGCCGGGCGCGACCTGACTATCGACGCCACCGGCGACGTCACCGGCGGCAACGCCCGCGCGGCCCGCGATCTCGCCATGGCGGGCTACAACCTGCACTTCGGCCAGGTGCGCAGCACCGGCCGGGACGTGCAGCTGACCGCGGACTGGAACGTGGTCGGCGCCCGGGCCGTCGCCCACCGGGACCTCGGCATCATCGCCGGCAACCGCCTGCTCATGGACGACGCCCGCTATGGCGGCAGCCTGTCGCTCAAGGCCGGACGGGACCTGACGGTGGGCACCGGCGGCGATGTCGACCTCACCGGACAGGTCGAGGCGGGCCGCGACATGACCATCACCTCCGGCGGCCATATCCGCCTCGACGGGGCCTCCGCCGGACGCGACATGCGTTTCACCGCGGAGGGCGACATCACGGTTGCCGAACAGCTCGACGCCGGCGGCCGGATGGACGTCGTGACCGACGGTGATCTGAGTGTCGGCGCCCGGGTCGAGGCCGGCGGGCCCATGACCCTGGAGGTGGCCGGCGACGCCACGGCGGCGAGCGTGACCGCCGGGACGCTGTCCGCGGACGTGGACAGCGGCATGGGCGTCGCCGCGGCGGTGGTGGCCGACGGCAGGGCCCGCCTCGACGTGCGCGGCGACCTCGACGTCGGCGAGCGGATCGCCTCGCAGGCGGACGACCTGGACATCGACGTGGGCGGCCGGCTCACCACCCGGGCCCTGGAGGCGGGCTCGGACATGGACGTGATCACCGGCGCAAGCCTGGGCCTGGAGCGTGCGGTGGCGGGCCGGACCGCGACCATCCGTGCCGGCACCGCCGACGGCGACGCCTACGCGCCGGACTCCGATCTGTCCATCGGCCGTCTCGCCGGCTCCGTGCTGACCCTGCGCTCCGGCGCCAGCGTGCACCTCGACGAGGTGATCGCCTCGGACGCCATGGACATCGCCAGCCAGTACATCGGGATCGCGCAGGGGCGCTACACCGGCGACGACGCGCTCACCCTGGACGTGGCGGGCAGTCAGCGGCCGGCCGCGACCCGGGTGGAGGCACGCTTCGACAGCCCGGCCATCGTCAGCCGCTGGCTGCACAGCAACGACACCACGCTCGCCATGACCGGCACCGACCTCATGCTCGAGGACGCCGCCTACGTGGACGTCCTGCGGGCCACCACCGGGGAGGCGGCCATCGTCGTCGACAATCTCGATGCCAGCTACGCCGGCGCCGACGTCCAGCTCCGCGAGCTCGACCGGGCGTTCTGGCTCACACAGACAGGCCGGCAGACGCGCACGGACGCGTACGTCGTCCACGCCCGGCCGGGCTACAGGGTGATCGTCCCCAACTACTACGAGGACCACGAGGAGGAGGGCAACGTGGACTACACGGGCACGTCCGCGGAGCGGCACGTCGAGCGCCAGCTTCACGAGACGGAGGCGACGGCGGGGGCAGCGGCCGGGCCGACGCGGGTCGTCGTGCCGCTGCCGGCGCTGCCGGAGTTCGCCGGTGGCGCGGCCGGGCGGGACGCGGGGTTCGTGCCGCCGGTCAACCTCCAGGGTCGTCCCGCCGATGGCGGGGGGCAGGGGCGCGATGGCGACGGGCGCACACTATGAGGTGGCGTGCCGGAGCCCTGACGGCGCTGCTCGCCGCCGTCCTCGCCGGCGTGGCACGCGCCGACACCGTGCCGCCGTCCTCGGTCTACGATCCCTCGCTGGAGCGCCAGCGCCAGGCGGAGCAGGAGCGCGACTCGGAGCAGCGCGAGCGCGCGGCACGCACCGAGGTGCCCGCCCTGCGCGGCGGCGCGCCGGAGGACCAGAAGCTGCCCGAGGACGGCCGGCGCTTCCGGCTGGAGAACATCCGGTTCAACGCATCGTCGTTCCTCGATGCCGACACCCTGGAGGGCATCGGGCAGGACTACGTCGGGCGCCCGGTCACCTTCGCCGACCTCAACGAGCTGCTGCGCCGGGTTAACGCCCGCTACGAGCGTCGCGACCTGCTCACCGCACGGGCCATCATCCCCTCGCAGAGCGTCGCGGACGGAACGCTGCGGGTGGTGCTGGTGGAGGCCGGGCTCGAGGCGGTGGAGTGGCAGTCCTCGCCGGAGACGGTGCCGCGCTCGTTCTTCACCGAGCGGGTGCCGCTGGAGACGGGCGAGGTGCTCGACACCGCGCGGCTGCTCGCCGATATCCGGCGGCTCAACGCCACCACGCCGGGGCCGCAGCTCTCCGCCGACCTCGCCGCGGGCGAGTCCTTCGGCACGACGCGGCTGCGTTACAAGGTCTACGAGCCGGAGCCCTTCGTCTGGCGCGTCCTCGCCAACAACTACGGCAGCGAGAACAGCGGGACCTACCAGGTGGGCATGAGCGGGGCCTGGTTCTCGCCCACCGGCCACGCCGACACCCTCAGCGGCACGGTGCTCAAGAGCCGGGGGACGACCTACGGCAACCTGCGCTACCGTTTCCCCGTGAACCGGTACAACGGCGCGGTCTATGCCAGCGCCAGCCGCAACGCGCTGTCCATCATCCGCGGGCCGTTCGAGGATCTCGACATCGAGGGCACCTCGGGCGTCCTGGAGCTCGGCTTCGAGCAGCCCTGGTGGCTCGACCGGCGCTGGCTCGCCACCGGGCGCGCGGGTTACGAGTTCAGCCGCTCGGAGACCACCCTGGAGGGGGATGTCCCGCTCAGCGAGACCCGCGACGGCACCGCCACCCTTGCCGGGTCCGTGGAGTACCGCAACGCGCCGTGGTACGCGCGCTACGAGCAGCGGCTGCTCTACACCACTCACCGCAACGACACCACCGGGCGCTCCGGGCAGTACCAGCGCCTGCAGGGCGACTTCTTCACGCGCTGGCAGGCCGGCGAGGACTACCGCCTGGTCGGGCGGTTCGGCTGGCAGTACGCCTCCGCCAGCGACGGGCTGCCCTCGTCACTGCTCTACCAGCTCGGCGGACCGAGCAGCGTGCGCGGCTACGACGCCGGGATCCTCGCCGCCCCTCACGGGCTCGACCTGGGGCTGGAGGCGCACTGGTCGTTTCATCCCGGCTGGGAGGCATCGCTGCTCGCGGATTACGGCCAGGCGGTGGACATCGACGGCGACAACCCGTCGATCTACAGCCTCGGCGTCGGGCTGCAGTACCGCCTGGGGCGCACGCTCGTGGCCAGGGCCGTCTACGCCCATGCCTTCAAGAAGGTCGTCCCCCGGCAGGATTCCGGCCAGCTCCTGCTTCAGCTGAGCTGGCGGCCCTGGTGAGCGCGGCCAGCCAGGCGTGTCCCGATTCGTCGTCATGGGGAAAACCGAGATGAGTGCACTGCTATTCTACCGCGAGATCACCCTGCTCAACCGGGAGCGTCACCGGGGCCTGCGGATCAGGCCGACCGGGGACTGCCGCTTCGCCGCCAACACCCACTTCGTGCCGCTGGCCGGTCAGGAGTTCTACCAGGCCGCGCGGGACTACCCGATCCTGTTCATCGGCGAGGGGCAGCCGACCGTGCCCATCGCGCTGCTCGGCCTCGAGCCGGAGCGTAACGAGTTCCTCGACGAGGACGGTCAGTGGCTGGCGAACGTCTATGTCCCGGCCTTCATCCGCCGCTATCCGTTCGTGCTCGCCGACACCGACGCGGAGCGTTTCTCGGTGTGCTTCGACGCCGCCTACGAGGGCTGGAACGAATCCGGGGGCGAGGCCCTGTTCGACGACAACGGCGCCAATACGCCCTACCTGGACGAGGTCGTCGACTTCCTGCGGGGGTTTACCGCGGAGATGCGTCGTACCGAGGCATTCGTGCGCACCCTCCAGGATCTCGGCCTGCTCCGTGCGCGCACCCTCCAGCTCAGCCACCCGGGGGGTGAGCGCTTCACCGTCAACGACTTCCAGGCCATCGACGAGGAGGCCTTCCGTGCGCTCGGCGACGACGACGTCCTCGCCCTGCATCGCGAGGGGTTCCTGGGCTGGGTCTTCGCCCACCTGATGTCCCTGGGCGCCGCCAACCGGCTGTTCGACCGCCATATCGCCGGACGCGAGGCCCCGGCCCCGGCCGGTGCCGCCTCCGGGAGCGCCTAGCGCGCCATTGGACCGCCCGCCGGGCCGGCGGGCGGTCCCTCCTGCTACCTGTCCGGACGTCCGGATGTCGCCATCGTTCATGCAACACCCGTCGATATCCTTTATTCTGTCCGATTCAGTGACATCGCCCGCTGCGCCCGGCAGCCGTGGTGCGCGGGGCACTGCCTTTGCGAAGCGTTGAGAGGAAATTGCATGTTCTCCAGTGATATGACCATCGCGGGCTTCGATCCCGAGCTCTCCAAGGCCATGGACGACGAGTATCGCCGCCAGGAGGAGCACATCGAGCTGATCGCTTCGGAGAACTACACCAGTCCCCGGGTGCTCGAGGCCCAGGGCAGCGTGCTCACGAACAAGTACGCCGAGGGCTATCCGGGTCGTCGCTACTACGGCGGCTGCGAGTTCGTCGACGTCGCCGAGCAGCTGGCGATCGACCGGGCCAAGGCGCTGTTCGGCGCCGACTTCGCCAACGTCCAGCCCCACTCGGGCTCGCAGGCGAACGCGGCGGTCTATCTGGCGCTGGCCAAGCCGGGGGACACGATCCTCGGCCTGAGCCTCGACCACGGCGGCCACCTGACCCACGGTGCCAGGCCGAACTTCTCCGGCAAGATCTTCAACGCCGTGCAGTATGGCGTGAACGCCGAGACCGGTGAGCTCGACTACGACGAGATCGAGCGCCTCGCCGAGGAGCACCGCCCGAAGCTGCTCATCGGTGGCTTCTCCGCGTACTCCCGGGTCATCGACTGGGCACGCATGCGCACCATCGCCGACAAGGTGGGGGCGTACTTCATCGTCGACATGGCGCACGTCGCCGGGCTGGTCGCCGCGGGCGTCTATCCGGACCCGCTGCCCCACGCCCACGTGGTCACGACCACCACCCACAAGACCCTGCGCGGTCCCCGTGGCGGGCTGATCCTCTCCAAGGGCGAGCCGGAGCTGGAGAAGAAGCTCAACTCGCTGATCTTCCCCGGTACCCAGGGCGGGCCGCTGATGCATGTCATCGCCGGCAAGGCGGTGGCCTTCAAGGAGGCCCTGGACCCGGCGTTCAAGGCCTACCAGCAGCAGGTGGTGGACAATGCGCGGGCGATGGCCGGCGTGCTCGCCGAGCGTGGCTACAACATCGTCTCCGGCGGCACGGACAACCACCTCTTCCTCATCGACCTCATCGACAAGGGGGTCACCGGCAAGGACGCGGACGCCGCGCTGGGGCGCGCCAGCATCACGGTGAACAAGAACACCGTGCCCAACGACCCGCAGTCGCCGTTCGTGACCTCGGGCCTGCGTATCGGCACGCCCGCGATCACCACCCGCGGCATCGGCGAGAAGGAGGCGAAGGAGCTTGCCGGCTGGATGTGCGACGTGCTCGACGACCTCGGCAACGAGTCGGTGATCGAGGCGGTCCGCGCCAAGGTCACGGACCTCTGCGCCCGCTTCCCGGTCTACGGGCGGGGCTGAGCACAACCCGATGCGCTGCCCCTTCTGCCAGGCGCAGGACAGCCGCGTGATCGACTCGCGGCTCGCGAGCGAGGGCGACCAGGTGCGCCGTCGCCGCGAGTGCTCCACCTGCGGCGAGCGCTTCACCACCTACGAGACCGCGGAGCTGCTGATGCCGCGGGTGGTCAAGCGCGACGGCTCGCGCGTGCCCTTCTCGGACGAGAAGCTGCGCACGGGCCTGTCCCGCGCCCTGGAGAAGCGCCCGGTCGCCACCGAGGCGATCGAGGCGGCGATCAACCGGATCCGCAAGCGCATCCAGTCCACCGGCGAGCGCGAGGTGCCGGCGAGCCGTATCGGCGACTGGGTGATGGAGGAGCTCCGCGAGCTCGATCAGGTCGCCTACGTGCGTTTCGCCTCGGTGTACCGCAGCTTCGAGGACGTCAGTGCCTTCCGCGAGGTCATCGAGGGGCTGGAGAAGCGCTCGGCGGACACGGGCGACGGCGACAATGACCGGCGGGAGTGAGCCGGGCCCGGGCAGCTTCTCCGCGACGGACCACGCCCTCATGGCGCGGGCGATCCGGCTCGCGCGCCGGGGCCTGTACACCACGGACCCGAATCCCCGCGTCGGCTGTGTGATCGCCCGGGCGGGCGAGATCGTCGGCGAGGGCTGGCACGAACGCGCCGGCGGGCCCCATGCCGAGGTCCACGCCCTGCGCGCGGCGGGGGCCGCGGCACGCGGGGCCACGGCCTATGTCACCCTGGAGCCCTGTGCCCACCACGGCCGCACCCCGCCCTGCGCGGACGCGCTCGCGGAGGCCGGCGTGGCGCGGGTGGTGGCCGCGGGCACGGACCCGAACCCGGCGGTGGCCGGCGGCGGGCTCGAGCGCCTGCGCCTCGCCGGCGTGGAGACAGCCGCCGGGCTGATGGCGGCGCAGGCGCGGGGGCTGAACCCGGGCTTCCTCCGGCGCATGGCCGAAGGCATGCCCTGGGTCCGGGTGAAGCTTGCCGCGAGCCTGGACGGCCGCACCGCGATGGCCTCCGGCGAGAGCCGATGGATCACCGGGGCCCCGGCCCGGCGTGACGTCCATCGCTGGCGGGCACGCAGCAGCGCCATGCTCACGGGGATCGGCACGGTGCTCGCCGACGACCCGGCGCTCACCGTCCGTGACGTCGATGCGCCGGTGGTGCAGCCGGCGCGCTACGTGATCGACCCGTCCCTGCGCCTGCCGGAGACGGCCCGTCTGGTCACCGACGGTGGCGGCGTGACGGTGTTCTGCAGCTGGCCGGACGACGCCCGGGTGGCGTCGCTGGAGGCCGCCGGTGCCCGCGTGGTACCGCTGCCGCCGGACCCGGAGGGGCGCCCCGTGCTGACCGCCGTGCTCGCCGCCATGGCGCGGGACGGGGTCAACGAGGTGATGGTGGAGGCGGGGCCGACCCTGGCCGGCGCGGTGGTCGCCGCCGGCCTCGCCGACGAGCTGATCGTCTACTATGCGCCGCACCTGATGGGCGATGCCGCCCGCGGTCTGCTCGTGCTGCCAGAACTCGAGGCTATGGCGGACAGAATCCCGTTGCGGGTGACGGACCGCCGTCAGGTGGGCGATGATCTGAGGCTGGTGCTCGCGCCGGCGGGAGAGGGCTGAGAAGGATGTTTACCGGGATCGTGCAGTGCCTCGGCCGCGTCGGCGGCCAGACCGCCGTGGACGGCGGTCGCCGGCTGACCATCGAGGCCCCGGAGCTCGGCCTCGCGGAGGTCGGTATCGGAGACAGCATCGCGGTCAACGGCTGCTGCCTCACCGCGGTGCGCATCGACGGCCCGCGCTTCGAGGCGGACGTCTCCTCCGAGAGCCTGGAGCGCACGACCCTGGGTGGGCTGCGCACCGGCGACCCGGTGAATCTGGAGAAGGCGCTGACGCTCGCCACGCCGCTGGGCGGGCACCTGGTCAGCGGCCACGTGGACGGGCTCGGTGAGGTGGTCTGGCGCCGCCCGGAGGGACGCTCGGAGCGCTGGCGCTTCCGCGCGCCGGAGCGCCTGGCCCGCTACATCGCCGAGAAGGGCTCCATCTGCATCGACGGCGTGAGCCTCACGGTCAACGCGGTAGCGGGCGCGGAGTTCGAGCTCAACCTGGTGCCGCACACCACCGCGGTCACCACCCTCGGCGGGCGGGCCGCCGGCGACACCGTGAACCTGGAAGTGGACATCATCGCGCGCTATCTGGAACGCCTGATGAGCGGCGGCGGGGCGGACGGCGACGGCGGCATCACCCGGGCGTTCCTCGCCCGTCACGGCTTCGGCGGCTGACGGCGCGCCCACGGGATCGGAGAACGACATCAATGGCCTTCAACAGCACCGAAGAGATCATCGACGAGCTGCGCCAGGGGCGCATGGTCGTGATCATGGACGACGAGGACCGGGAGAACGAGGGCGACCTGCTCATGCCCGCGTCCATGGTCCGCCCGGACGACATCAACTTCATGGCACGCTACGGCCGCGGACTGATCTGCCTGACGCTGACCCGCGAGCGCTGCGAGCAGCTGCGTCTGCCGCTGATGGTCAATGACAACGGCGACCAGCACGGCACCAACTTCACGCTCTCCATCGAGGCGGCGCGGGGCGTGACCACCGGCATCTCCGCGGCCGACCGCGCCCGCACCGTCCAGGCGGCGGTCGCGCCCCAGGCACGCCCGGAGGACATCGTCCAGCCGGGGCACATCTTCCCGGTCATGGCCCAGCCCGGCGGGGTGCTCACGCGTGCCGGCCACACGGAGGCGGGCTGCGATCTTGCGCGCCTCGCCGGCTTCGAGCCGGCCGCGGTGATCGTCGAGGTCCTCAACGAGGACGGCACCATGGCGCGGCGCGACGACCTCATGGCCTTCGCCCGCGAGCACGGGATCAAGATCGGCACCATCGCGGACCTCATCGCCTACCGGGTGCGCAACGAGCGCACCGTCGAGCGGGTCGCCGACTGCGAGCTGCCCACGAGTCACGGGCGCTTCCATCTGTACGCCTACCAGGACGTGGTCGACGGGGCGCTGCACTTCGCGCTGGTGCGCGGGCGTCCGCGCCCGGAGGACCCGGTGCTCGTGCGCGTGCACATCCAGAACACCCTCTCCGACCTCTTCGACGCGACCGGCCTGGAGCAGAGCTGGCCCTTGCGCCCGGCGCTGGAGCAGCTCGGCGAGGAGGAGACGGCGGTGGTGGTGATGCTGCGCCGTCCCAGTGACGCCACCGACGTGCTCGCGCGCATGCGCGACTACCAGCGCCTGCAGGCGGGCCAGATCGACGAGACCCAGGGCGGCCGCGCCGAGGGCGAGGCCAGCCAGGACCTGCGCACCTACGGCGTCGGCGCGCAGATCCTCACCGATCTCGGTGTGCGCCGCATGCGCGTGCTCTCCTCGCCGAAGCGGATGCACGGCCTCTCCGGGTTCGGCATGGAGGTCGTCGAGTACATCGAGCCCGAACGCTAGCCCCAGGACTGCAACCAAGCCATCATCCCTGACAGCCAGGTCCGGACCCAATGAACACGATAGAAGGTGACTTCACCGCGCGTGACGCCCGTATCGCCCTGGTGGCGACGCGCTTCAACGCATTCATCGTCGACCGCCTCGTCGAGGGCGCGAACGACTGCCTCACCCGGCACGGCGTGGACGACGCCGGCATCGACCTGGTGCGCGTGCCCGGTGCCTGGGAGCTGCCGCTGGCGGCCCAGCGCCTGGCCGGGGCCGGGCGCTACGACGCCATCGTGGCGCTGGGCTGCGTGATCCGCGGCGGCACGCCGCACTTCGATTACGTCGCCGGCGAGTGCACCAAGGGCCTCGCCCAGGTGCAGATGGGTGCGGATGTGCCAGTGGCGTTCGGCGTGCTCACCACCGACACCATCGAGCAGGCCATCGAGCGCGCTGGCACCAAGGCCGGCAACAAGGGCGCGGAGGCGGTCATGTCCGTGCTCGAGATGATCAGCCTGCTGCGGCGGCTCGACTGAGGACGCAGATGACCCCAACCCCGCGTTACGAGGACTATCGCCGGCGCAGCCGGGCCCGCCGGCGTGCGCTGCAGGCGCTCTACCAGTGGCAGGTCGCCGGCCAGGACATCGCCTCCATCGAGAAGCAGTTCCTCGAGGATTACCGCATGGGCCGCACGGACCTGGAGTACTTCTCCGTGCTCCTCCACGGCGTCCCGGCCTCGGCCTCGCGCCTGGATGCGGCGCTCGAGGGGCACCTGGACCGCCCGTTCCGCACCCTCGACCCCGTGGAGAAGGCGATCCTGCGCCTGGGGGCCTACGAGCTGCTGGAGCGCATGGAGGTACCCTACCGGGTGGTGCTCAACGAGGCGGTGGAGCTCGCCAAGGCGTTCGGCGCCGAGCAGAGCCACCGCTTCATCAACGGCGTGCTCGACCGCGTCGGCCACGACAGCGCGTTGCGCCGCGCCGAGCTCGGCGCCGGGGAAGGCTGATGGCCCTGCCCGAGCCCGCGCCGCGCCGTCGCCTGCACCGCCGCCGCATCGAGCTGGACGGCTTCCGCCGCGAGGACGGCCTCTGGGAGATCGAGGCCCGGCTAACGGACGTCAAGGACGGCGCTTTCCGGCTGCGCTTCCGCGGTGAGCTCGCGCCCGGCGAGCCGGTGCACGACATGGCGCTGCGCGTCACCCTGGACGACGACCTCACCATCCGCGAGGTCGCCGCGAGCATGGACGCGACCCCGTTCCCGGACTGCCCCGGCGCGACCGCTGCCTTCCAGTCGCTGGTGGGCGTGCGCATCGGCCCCGGCTGGATGAAGGCGGTTCGCTCACGCATCGGGAGCGTCGAGGGCTGCACCCACCTCTTCGAGCTGCTGCGCCCGATCGCCACCACCGCCTACCAGACCATCCATCCGCCGCCGGACAGCGACGGTCGCCCGATGCTCATGAACAGCTGCCACGGCTGGCGTGCCGGCGGTGAGGCCATCGCCACCCTCTACCCCGAGTGGTTCCGGCCGGAGCAGGGATGAGCCTCTCGGAGTTCGCGCTGATCGAGCGGTTCTTCACCGGCCTGGGGGCCGAGCGCGGCGACGTGACCCTGGGCTGCGGCGACGATGCCGCCCTGGTCGAGGTCGGCGGCACGACCCTCGCGCTGGCCGTGGACACCATGATCGAGGACGTCCACTTCCCCGCCGACGCCCCGCCGGCGAGCATCGGCCACAAGCTGCTGGCCGTGAACCTCAGCGACCTGGCGGCGATGGGCGCGGAGCCTGCCTGGGCGCTGCTGGCGCTGACCCTGCCGGCGGTGGACGAGAACTGGCTCACCGCCATGCGCGGCGGGCTGGACGCGCTCGCGCGGACCCACGGCGTGGCGCTCATCGGCGGCGACACCACGCGGGGCGAGCGGCTGACGGCATCGCTGTTCGTCGGCGGGCCGGTGGACAATCCCCTGCGCCGTGACGGCGCCCGCCCCGGCGACGTCCTGTGGGTCTCGGGGTGGCCCGGCGAGGCCGCCGCGGGGCTGGCCTGCTGGCAGGCCGGCGAGCGCGGAGACGACGTGGCCCCCCTGATCGAGCGGCTCCACCGGCCGACCCCCCGGATCGCCCTCGGGCGGGCACTGCGCGGGCTCGCCACCGCTGCGGTGGACGTCTCCGACGGGCTGCTTGCCGATGCCGCCCACCTGTGCGAGCGCAGCGGGGTGGCGGCGACGGTGCGTGGCGCCGACGTCCCGCTGTCACCGGCGCTGGCCGCGCGCGGCGGGGCCGCGCTGGACTATGCCCTCAGCGGCGGCGACGACTACGAGCTGCTGTTCACCGCGCCGGCGGACGCCGGCGAGGCCGTACGGTGTCGTGCGGCGGACGCCGGCGTGGCGGTGACGCCCATCGGTGCGATTACCGCCGGTGCCGCGGCCGTGACCGTCGTCGGCGCGGACGGAGCGCCACTTGTCGCAGGGCGCACCGGCTACCGGCACTTCGACGGGAATGGCAAATGAGCGGGGGGTTCCGCCTCGCCGATCCACGCCAGTTCCTCGCCCTGGGATTCGGTTCCGGCCTGCTTCCGCGGGCCCCGGGCACCGCCGGTACGGTCGTTGCGGCGCCCCTGGTCTGGGGACTGGGGCTGCTGCCGGCGTGGGCCTATGTCACGGTGCTCGCGGCGGCCTTCGTCGTCGGCTGCTGGATCTGCGGTGTCACCGCCCGTGCGGTGGGCGTCGACGACCATCCCGCCATCGTCTGGGACGAGTTCGTAGGGCTGGCCGCGACTCTGGTGATGGCGCCGCAGAGCCCCGCAGTGGTGGCCGCGGGCGTGGTCGCCTTCCGTGTCTTCGACATCCTCAAGCCCTGGCCCATACGGGTGTTCGACCGGCGCCTGCACGGGGGCTTCGGGATCATGCTGGACGACGTCCTTGCCGCCGTGCCGGCGGCGGTGTGCCTGCACCTCGCCCTGGCCCTGCTGGGCTGAAGCGGTGCGGTGCGCCTTACAGCGGTTCCGGATGCATTGTTCAGGTCTCAGAGCCCCGCAGCGCTCCGCGGCTCCCTTCGGGCTTGTCCGTCTGCGCCCGTGGGCGGCGTTGCGCTTCGCTCATGTAGCGCCGCCACACATCGCTCAGCGCGCCTTGCCACGAGTGCAGACAGGCAAGCTGAGGCCTGACAATACCCCCAGAACGGGCTGTGCTCCGCCGTGGGTGATGTCGTATGCTGACGATGAACATTAAGGACTGCCACTCACCCAGGGTGCGACATGAGCGACCAGCCCAACCCCGGCGAGTTCCGGGTGGCGCGGCTGCGCAGTGCCTGCAACGATTGCGGGCTCGTGCAGCTGTGCCTGCCGGTGAGCCTTGACAGTGCGGACGTCGATCAACTCGACCAGATCGTGCAGCCGCGTCGGCCCATCAAGCGTCACGAGCACCTCTACCGCACCGGCGACGGTTTCGGCGCGATCTACGTCGTCCGTACCGGAGCGTTGAAGACGTACACGCTCTCCGAGGGCGGCGAGGAGCAGATCATGGGCTTCCACCTGCCCGGTGAGGTGGTGGGGCTCGACGCCATCAACGAGGGCAGCCATCCCTGTGGCGCCCAGGCGCTGGAGACCACCACGGTCTGCGAGGTGCCGTTCGAGCGTCTGGAGGCGTTGTCGACGCGTATCCCGGGCCTGCAGCGTCAGCTCCTGCGGCTGATGAGCAAGGAGATCTTCTCGGATCACGAGATGCTCCATGCGCTGGCCAATCGCAGTGCCGAGGAACGGCTCGCCATCGTGCTGCTGAGCCTGTCCAAGCGGTTCGCGCGGCGCGGCCTGTCACCGTGGCGGTTCCGGCTGCCGATGTCGCGCTCCGAGCTCAGCAACTATCTGGGTGTGGCGCCGGAGACCATGAGTCGGTTGTTCCGCCGCTTCCAGGAGCGGGGCTGGATCGCCAGTCACGGCAAGGAGCTGTCGCTGGAGGACGTGCGCACGCTCCGGAATCTCGCCGGGCAGTCCCGCAACGAGACGCCTGATCGGGACGTACACTCCGGCAGGGGATGAGTACGGGTCCCGGGCGGGCGCCGCTGGCACCCGCCCTGTCTGCTGTTCAGGTCTCGCCGCGCATGTAGTGGCGCTCGGCGTGCACGAGGGCCCGGTGCCAGTGCAGCACCGTCTCGTTGTCCGGGAAGCGGGCCACCAGCTTCGCCGTCTCCCGGTTGAGCCGGGATATCTTCGCTTCCTTGACTTCCTCGTTCGGTGTCGCCTGGGCGGCGACCCAGTTCTCCCGCAGCTGGGCGATGCGGGCGTCCAGACCTTCAAGCCCCGACATGCCGGCCACCCCGGCCAGCAGTGCCATGGTGACGAGGGCACTGATCACCGTGCGTTTCATTGCCTGCGCTCCTCCCCTTGCGTCGTCACCCGCCCCGCCTGCAAGGACAATCCCATCGGCGCCTGGGTTCCGTGTCGGGGATCACATCATGCCCGTCTGCAGACGAGCGGCCTCGGACATCATCTCGAAGGACCAGGGCGGGTCGAAGACGATCTCCACGGACACGTCCTCCACGGTGGGCACCTGCAGGACCTTTTCGCGCACGTCGTAGGCGAGGATATCGCCCATGCCGCAGCCGGGGGCGGTGAGCGTCATGTCGATGGCCACCGAGCGGCTGCCGTCGTCGCGGCGCGACACCTGACAGGTGTAGACAAGGCCGAGCTCGACGATATTGATCGGGATCTCGGGGTCGTAGCAGCGTCGCATCTGGTCCCAGACGAGCTGCTCGACGTCCGCGTCCGAGGCGTCGTCCGGCAGCTCCGGGGCGGCCTCCGGCTCCTTGCCGATGGCGTCCGCGTCCTTGCCGTCGATACGGAAGAGATTGCCCTGGATATAGACGGTGTAACTGCCGCCGAGGGCCTGGGTGATCATGCCCTCGGCGCCCTTCGGGATCACGCCGGTGTCGCCGGAAGGGATCAGCGCGGCGTCGCAGTCGCGCTCGAAGACCACGGGTTCGTTGGGTTGCGCCTGCATGACGGCCTCCGCTACCTGAAACTGGACTCGTTTGGTCGGAATTCTATCACCCAGCGTGCGGGTATGCAGAATCCGGTCCGGCCATCAGTCCGTCGTAGTCCAGGGGCTCGCGTACCGTGGCGAGCCGTCGCAGCAGGGTCCCGCGCAGGTGCAGGCGGTGATCCCGCGGGTGCAGCGCGATGCGCACCGGTCCCGGCCAGCGGCTGCATGTGGTGTCCAGGGCGCGCAGCACCGCCGCGCGGGCGGGCGTATCCGCCTCGAAACCGATGACCGGTAGCCGCCGCCGGCGACCGCTGCGCAGGTCATGCACGGCGGTGAGGGTCTCCAGGTAGCGGAAGCCGAGGTCGGCGAGCCCCGCCGGACGGATCGGACCCAGGGCCCAGGCCGGGGGGACGTACAGGGCCGGGCGGCCGAGGTCGTTGTCCGCAAACCATGCGCGGCAGCGGCGGACCAGCGCACGTATCTCCGCGGCGTCCAGGGCCAGGTGTTCGGCGGCCTGACGGGAGAGCACCGCGGCGTGCAGGCGGTGGTAGCAGCCCCGGACGGCCGTGGCGTGGTGGTGCCAGCCGTGGCCGGCGAGGACGTGCCCGCGCGCGCGCCACTCGCGAAGCCGGGCGAGCCCGTCGGGGGACCAGTCACGCCCCGGCACGACCAGCAGGGTCACCGGCGCGATGTCGTGGTGCGCCAGCAGGCTGAGCTGCTCGCGCACCGGCGCCAGGGTCTCCGGCATCACGTCGTGGATCGAGACTACGGCCCGCACGGGCCCGCTCCCGGGGCGATCACCGCGAGCCAGTCCGCCACCGTCTGCGCCTGCAGTCGCAAGACCGCCGCCCGGGCCTCCCGGGTGCGGTGGCGGAGCACGGCCGGCGCCATGCCGTCGAGCCGCCGCAGGGCCGCCGTCAGGTCCTCATGCTCAGCGATGGCGTGGAGCCCGGGGGCGAGCTCGGCGCGGTCGCGGATGCCGCAGCCGGCGGAGACCACCGCCGGGCGCTCCCGGGCCAGGGCCTCCAGGGCAACGGTGCCGAAGGCCTCGAGCCGTGACGGCAGGGCGAGCGCGTCGTGGTCGTCCAGCGCGGCGGCCACCGCCTCGCGCGGGAGCCAGCCGAGGTAGTCGAGGTTGGGGAGGGCCGCGGCGTCGGCCTCCACCCGGGTGCGAAGCGGCCCCTCGCCGGCGATGGAGAACCGGACGCCGGGCAGCGCACGGGCCGCCGCCAGTACCTCGGGCAGCGATTTCTCCGCGGCCAGGCGGCCGACGAAGAGCACGGCCTCGAGCCGGCCGCTCGCCGGCCGGACGGGTCTGTCCAGGAAAGGCGGGCCGAGGGGGGTGCCCGTCACCCGCGCGGCCGGCGCGCCGTCGGCCGCTGCCAGTGTCCGCATCCCCTCCGAGACCGCCATGACCGCATCGGCGCGGCGCAGGAGGTGGCGGTTGCAGGCACGCAGGCCCAGCCGCCCCGCCGTGCCGCGGAGCGCCCCCCAGTAGAGTCGTCCCAGGGCGGCATAATGGGTATGCATGCCGAACACCACCCGGGCGCCGAGCCGGCGGGCGGCGCGGGCGCCGAGGAGACCGTAGGGGCCGGGCGTGGCGATCACCACGGTCTCCGGCGCGATCTCCGCGAGGCGCCGGGCGAGGGCCCGCGGATCGGGGACGCCGACCCGCTGGGAGCGGTCGCCGGGCAGTGGCACCGACAGCCACTCGCGCAGACCGTTACCGGTGTCCGGGCCGATGGTGGTGATGGTATCGAGGTGCGGGGCGAGGGCGTCGCTGAGGTCCTGGTAGTAGGTGCCGACGCCGTTGCGCCCGGCACCGGCGTCGGTGACCACGGCCACGCGCGCCCGCGCGGCATCAGCCGGCACCGCGCTCATGCCGTCCTCCGGTGATCAGCCAGCTCGTGCGCCGGGATCGGGACGGTCGCCGTGTAGTCGAACTGTCGCGCCGTGGGCGAGAGCGTGGCCGTGAACGCGTCGCCGTCACCGGCGTCGTGCCGGTGGCGGGAGCGGTGGGTGCGTGCCCGTCCGTCCAGCGCGTCGAGGCGGGCCTCGAACGCCGGTGACAGCGGCAGGGAGAGGAGCGCGTAGACCCGGCGCACGCTCGCCGCCATCCGTGTGCGCTGGGCGGGCAGCGGCAGGAACACCGCCGTGCCGGGCGCGGTACGGCCCAGCGCCGCGAACAGGTGATCGTAGTAGCCGGCGAAACGGGCCGCCAGCCGGGCGTTGAACGCCCCGGAGTCGTAATCGCCGTGGCAGACGCGCAGCGACGGCTCCAGGCAGCTGAGCTGGGAGGACAGGGCCCGGGCCGGCTCGCGCACGCAGGCGATGATACGGGCGTCCGGGAACAGCGTGAGCAGCGTGTCGGTCAGGGGCGCGAAGGCGGCGTTCTTCGACAGCAGCCGCCGGCCGTCACCCCGGGCATGGAGGTGGCGGCGCAGACAGTCCCGGTAGAAGCCGCCGAGCGCCGCGCGTTCGTCCCGGTCCAGGGCCTCCCCGAAGGCCGCGAAGCGCCACAGCCAGCCGGCATCCGGGAACGGCACCACCAGCACGAAGCACCACAGCACCGGCAGCAGTACCAGGTAGTCCTCCTCCGGTGCGTCCGCGCGTACCGGATGGGTGTCGTCCAGTCCGGCGAACAGCCGGCGCTCGGCCAGCCGGCGCAGCCGTACCAGCGGTGCGCCGAGGCCGCGGTCCAGGCGGCCCACCGCCGCCCAGAAGCGGCACCACGTCACCGACACCCCGAACACGCATTCCCAGGCCCGGAAGGTGGTGAACTGGCCGTCCTCGGCGAGGGCCGCGTGCAGCGCAGTGGTGCCGCTGCGCGGCACGCCGAGGATGAACACCGGCGACGTCACCGGCGTGCGCCGGTAGCCGCGGAACAGGACCTCGTCGAGGGCCAGCCCGACGGTGTGATAGAGCCAGAATGGCGGAAACGCCAGCAGCAGGGCGCCGCGGGTGAGCAGGTGCCGCGGGCGGGGGCGCACGATCGCGCCGGGCCGCAGGCTCGTGGCCACGAGGGTGGCGTAGCGGCGCAGCGCGCGGCGCATCAGCCACAGGGTGGGGTTGGTGTCGGGCCGGATCATCGCCGGCAAGCATGCGCGCCGGTGCCGCCTCGCGCCATCACGTTGTATGACGCAGCGGTGACGATTCGATGACGATGCGGGGCGCGGACAAAGAATCGCCCCGCGGGATGCACGGGGCGAAGGAGGGGAGAGAGCCTGGTTGCGCCAATCGGCCACAGGGCCGATTGTCCGCCTCAGGCCGCGGCGGACTTGCCCTGACCCGTCGTGCTCTTGCCGCGACGCGTCCGGGTCCGACGGGCGGAGCCGCCGGCGGACTCGGCCAGCGCGCGGCCCATGCCGGCGAAGGCCTCGAGGTCGTCGGTCACGCGGCGGCCGAAGCGCGACGCGATATCCTGCTGACGACCGACGTAGTCCTGCAGGCTGGCGGCGTCGTGCACCGCGCTGGCCGCCCGGAGCTGCTCGACGCCGAGGCCGACATAGGTCCGCGCGGACTCGATCTGGCGGCTGGCGGCCTTCTCGGCGTGGTCGATCGCCGTCTTCGCGAAGCGCCGGGCCGGCTCGCCCGCCTCGTTCATCTGGTCGAACATCTGCTTGATCATCTGCTCGTACATGGGAGCCTCCCACTGTCCGTTGCTGTTGCAGTGCAACATAGCAGTGGTTTTTGTGCATCGCAACATCCGTTGGGCGCCGCTCGTCGGCCGGGGTCTGGTATCGTTACGCGGTCCATCTACTTTCATGCGAAGGAGGCCCGAGATGGCGCGATCGTCCTGGCGTGTGGCCGTGCTCCCCGGCGACGGCATCGGCCCCGAGGTGATGCGGGAGACCGTGACGGCGCTGGAGCGCCTTGCCGGTTCCGGCGGCGTCGATCTCCAGATGGAGCGGTTCGACTGGCCCTCCACCGCCTGGCACCGGGATCACGGCGAGCTCTGGCCGGCCGACTGGCGTGAGCGCCTGGCGCGTTTCGATGCGATCCTCCTCGGCGCCCTCGGCGATCCCGGTCCGCGTGACGATCCACAGCGCTACTGGCTGCCGGACGCCGTCTCGCTGTCGCCGCTGCTCGATATCCGCAAGGGCTTCGACCAGTGGGCGTGCGAGCGCCCGGCGACCCTGCTCGACGGCGCGCCACAGTTCCTCGCCGACGAGCGGGCCCGCGACATCGACATGCTCGTGATCCGCGAGAACAGCGAGGGCGAGTACGTTGGCCAGGGCGGACGTCTTGCGCCGGGCACCGCCCACGAGATCGCCACCCAGGTGGAGGTCTTCTCGCGCCGGGGGACCGAGCGGATCATCCGCCACGCCTTCGAGCGCGCGCGGCTGCGCGCCGCCGAACGGGCCGAGGGCAAGCGCGGCGAGCGTCATTTCACCGCCGCCGACGGCAGCGACGCGCGGGCCCAGGTGTGCCTGGTGACCAAGCGCAACGCGCTGCGCCACTGGGGTGAGCTCTATTCGGAGGTGTTCGAGACGGTCGCCGCCGACTATCCCGACATCGCCACCCACCACGAGCTCGTCGACGCTGCGTGCATGAAGTTCGTCACCAGCCCCTGGGCCTTCGACGTGGTGGTCGCGAGCAACCTCCAGGGCGATATCCTCACGGACCTCGCCGCGGTGCTCTCCGGCGGCATGGGGGTGGCGCCGTCGTGCAACATCAACCCGTCGGACCGGAGCCAGCCGCCGATGTTCGAGCCCACCCACGGCAGCGGACCGGACATCGCCGGGCGCAACCTCGCGGGCCCGCAGGCGATGATGCTCACCGCCGCGATGATGCTGGACTGGATGGGCGAGGAGGACCCGGCGGCGGAGGAGGCGGGCCGGCGGCTGCGCGCAGCGGTCGCGGCGGACCTCGCCGAGCACGGCACGCGGGTGCGTCCCACCGACGAGGTCGGTGCGGCGGTGCTTGCGCGCCTGGATTGAAAGCGCGTAACCGCCCGGCGTAGTGTCGGGAGATCGTGGTCAACGACCGGCCCCGGACGGGCGCCGGCAGGCAGTGAGGAGGCATCAATGAGCGAACACGAAGGCCATCTCTCGCCGCTGCTCAAGCAGTCCAGCGGTGTCCTCGCCGAGCGCGGCGAGGGGGTGTATCTCTACGACGAGAGTGGCGAGCGCTACCTCGACTTCACCTCCGGCATCGGCGTGCTCAGCACCGGCCACTGCCACCCCAAGGTGGTGGAGGCGGCCCAGCGCCAGATCGGCCGGGTGGTCCATGCGCAGTACGCCATCGTCCGCCACCGGCCGATCCTGGAGCTCTCCGAGAAGCTCGGCGAGCTGATGCCCGGGGCGATCGACAGCTTCTTCTACGCCAACGCCGGCACCGAGGCGGTCGAGGCCTCCATCCGTCTCGCGCGTCAGGCGACGGGGCGGCCGAACATCATCGCCTTCCGGGGCTGCTTCCACGGCCGCACCATGGGCTCGCTGTCGACGACGAGCTCGAGCTCGCCCGTGCGCCAGGGCGTGCAGCCGATGATGGGCGGGGTCGCGTTTGCACCGTTCCCCGACACCTACTGGTACGGCTGGGACGAGGAAACCGCGGCCCAGTTCTGCCTCAAGGAGCTGGACTACGTCCTGCAGACCATCAGCGTGCCGAAGGAAACGGCGGCGATGCTGATCGAGCCCGTGCAGGGCGAGGCCGGGTACGTCCCCGCGAATACCACCTTCATGAAGGGGCTCCAAGAGCGCTGCCGGGAGCACGGCATCCTGTTCATCCTCGACGAGGTCCAGGCGGGCAACGGCCGTACCGGCAAGTACTGGGCGTTCGAGCACTTCGGCATCGAGCCGGACGTCGTGGTGACCGCCAAGGGCATCGCCAGCGGCTTCCCGCTGTCGGTGATGGGCGCGTCGGACGCGCTGATGGCCAAGGGCTGGATGGGCTCCCAGGGCGGCACCTACGGCGGCAACGCCGTGGCCTGTGCGGCGGCGAGCGCCACCCTGGACGTCATCCGCGAGGAGGGCCTGGTGGAGAACGCCCGCGAGCGCGGCGCCCAGCTCCGGGCCCGGCTCGAGGAGCTCAAGACCCGCTATCCGGAGATCGGCAACGTCAGCGGCATGGGCCTGATGCTCGGCACCCACATGGTGGACGGACAGGGCCGGCCGGATGGTGACCGCTCGGCGCGGCTGCTCAAGGAGTGCGAGCGGCGCGGGCTGCTGCTGATCAAGTGCGGTGCCTGGGGCGGTCAGGTCGTGCGCTGGGTGCCGCCGCTGATCGTCGATGCCGAGCAGATCGACTGGGCGGCGGACCAGTTCGAGGCGGCACTGGAGGCGACGCGCTAGCGACGGGCAGCGTCCCTGCCACCGGAGGGGCGCCGGCCTGCGGGCCGACGCCCCTCTTCTCGTTGCGGCCCCCGCCGTCCCGGTGTGGGCCGAGTGGTCCGCGGCGCGGTCGCGGACCTCACCCACCCCATACGGAGCGAATGGCCCGGACGTGGACTACCTGCGCTTCATTCTCGAGAATCGCCGCTTTCTCGGCTTCGGTTTCCTCCTGGCCGTGCTCTCGGGCTACGGCCAGACCTACCTCATCTCGCTGTTCGGCGGCCAGATCCGCGAGACCCTGAATCTCAGCAACGGCGGTTTCGGCGGTGTCTACTCCACCGCCACGCTGATCAGCGGCTTCAGCCTGATCTGGCTCGGCCGGCTGCTCGACCGGGTGGACCTGCGCGTGTTCTCCGCCGCCGTGCTCGTGGGGGCGGCCCTGGGCTGCCTGCTGATGGCGGGGGTGAACCACGTGCTCGTCCTCGGCGTCGCGCTGCTACTGCTGCGCCTGTGCGGACAGGGTCTGATGATGCACACCGCGCAGACCACCATGGCGCGCTATTTCCACGAGCGCCGCGGTACGGCGATCAGCGTCGCCACGCTGGGGCTGCCCACCGGCGAGGCGGTGTTCCCGGCGGTGGTGGTCGCGGCGATCGCCGTGCTGGGCTGGCGGCAGACGTGGCTGGCGATGGCGCTGCTGCTGCTCGCCGTGGTGCTGCCCCTGGCGATGTGGCTGCTGCGGGGACACGGCCGCCGTCAGGAGGCCCAGGAGGCAGTGGAGCGCGAACGCGCGGCCGCCGGCAGCGACGGCGACTGGAGCCGCCGGCAGATGCTGCGCGACCCGCGCTTCTACGGCGTTCTGCCCGCGGTGCTGGCGCCCCCCTTCACCATGACCGCTCTGTTCATCCACCAGGTGCCCCTGGCCTCGGAGAAGGGCTGGCCGCTGGCCTGGCTGGCGAGCAGCTTCCTCGCCTTCGGCTCGTGCCACGTGCTCTCGCTGCTGGTCGCCGGTCCCCTGGTCGACCGCGCCGGTGGCCAGCGGCTGCTGCCGGTCTATCTCGCGCCGCTGGCGGTGGCACTGCTGGTGCTCATCGGCGTGGACGCGCTCTGGGGGGCGCCGCTGTACCTCGCCTGCGCCGGGCTCAGCATGGGTGTCGGCGGCACGCTGCTCGGCGCGCTGTGGGTCGAGCTCTACGGCACCCGCCACCTGGGTGCGATCCGGGCGCTGATCCAGTCGTTCATGGTGCTCTCGACGGCGCTGGCGCCGGGGGTCGTGGGCATGCTGCTGGATGCCGGGCTGGCGATGACGGATGTGGTCGCTGGCCTGCTCGCGTGGGTCGTGGCCGCCTCGCTCCTCGCTGCCGTCGCGGTGCACGCGGGCCGGCGGTGATCGTCGGCTGCCAGGAGCAACCGACCTTCAGGGCGTGCCGGACCGGCAGTCGTGGTGCACGCCGGCGGACGGTAGGGGGCCGGGTGGTGCGTGGTGGGCGGTGGTCTCGCCGCTCGGGTAGCTCGGTTGCTCCCGGCAACCGACAGCCGTGGTGGTGACACCGGAATGCCGGGGAGGTAGCCGTGCGGGATGTCCCCGCCGGCGGGTCGACTGTGCCGGGCGGCTGGCGCTGATGTCGGCTGCCAGGAGCAGCCGACCTACCGGTGGTCCCGGGGCGGTAGGTCGGGCACGGCCACGGGCCGTGTGCGACGTCTTCGCTGACTGGGGCTGCACGTCGCACGCCTGCGGCGCACGACCTACGCGCTGTCCGGCTGTCGTAACGACGCCCGGCGGTCGGTGCCGCCGGGCGTTGATGAGCCCGATTACCGCGGGCCGAGCTTCTGATCGGCGAGCCAGGGGATCATGCGCTCGAACGCCTCCTCGATCTGCTCCATCGAGTTGGAGTAGCTGATGCGGATGGCGTTGGAGGTGGTCTCGCCGAAGGCGTCCCCGGGGATCACGCACACCCCGATTTCCTCGAGCATGCGCAGCGCGAGCTGGCCGCCGTCGGTGTGCGGGGGCAGCGACGGGAAGATGTAGAACCCGCCCTGGGGCACGTAACCGCTGAGATACGGGGTCTGGTTGACGAGCTCCACCACGCGGTCGCGCCGGCGGCGGTACTCGGCCACCATCTCGTTCACGCAGCTCTGGTCGCCGGTCAGTGCCGTCACGCCCGCCCACTGCGCCGGGGTGTTGGCCACGGTGGTGGTGAACATGTGGTAGCGCCGCAGCTTCTTGATCGCGCCCTGGCTGGAGATGATCCAGCCGATGCGCAGCCCCGCCATGCTGTAGGTCTTGGAGAAGCTGGAGATGGACATGACGTGATCGAGGTCCGAGGTGCACGAGATCACGCTCGGGAAGTCCATCTCGTCGAGCAGCAGGTGGTCATAGACCTCGTCGGCGAACACGTATACGCCGCGGTAGGCCGCTTCCTGCACGATCGCCTCGACGGTCTCCTTGGGGTAGACCGTCCCGGTGGGGTTGTTGGGGGAGTTGAGCACGATCGCGAAGGTGCGCGAGCCGATCGCGTCGATGACCTCCTGGGGATCGATCTGGTGGCCGTTCTCGGCACGCGTGGGGATGATCTTCACCTCGCCGCCGTTCATCCGGATCAGCGGCGCATAGAGCACGAAGGTCGGGTCGGCGACGATGAACTGCCGTCCCGGCGCCGCGGTGGCGGTGAGCGCGAGGTACATGGCCTCGGTGGCGCCGGTGGTAACCAGGAAGTTTTCCTCCACCAGCTCGCGGTCGTAGCGCTCGCTGTAGTAGTCCTTGAGCGCGGTGAGCAGCTCCGGCAGGCCGGCGTCGAGGGTGTAGCCGGTCTGGCCTGCGCGCAGGGCGTCCACGTACGAGTCGACGATGTGCTTGGGCGTCGGGAAATCCGGCTGGCCGATGGACAGATGGATGACGTCATCCATCTGCGCGGCCATATTGATCATCCGGCGGATACCCGGCATGGGAATCGCCTGCAGCGCCGGGCTGAACATCGGTGCCGCGGTGTGCTCGTACTGGTCCATCTCCACCGGATTGACCATCGGCCTCGTCTCCCCTGTTGTGTTGGTTTAACGCTTCGACGTTAGACCCCCCTCACACGGGGGGTCAATAGGTCTTTTCCGATGCGCACAACGCGCATGTTGACGCGCCTGACGGGCGGTGAGTACTGTCGCTGTCAGTGCCCAGATACACCCGTGTGCACGGCCGGTGCGCGCGGGCATCCACCCAGGGAGCAAAACCATGATCGAATCGCCGTTACTGCCCCGTATCGCGGGCTACATCAACGGTCAGTGGACCGACGGCAAGTCGCGCCCGATCACCGTGACCAACCCCGCCAACGCAGAGACCCTGGCGGAGTTCCCGGGCATGGGCGAGAACGACACCCTCGATGCGGTGCGTGCCGCCGAGGGGGCGCTGGCACAGCGGGCGAGCTTCGAGAAGCGCCGGGAATGGCTGCTGAAGATCGACGAGGTGCTGCGCGCGAACCGCGAGGAGATCGGCCGCATCCTGACCATGGAGCACGGCAAGCCGCTGGCCGAGGCCCAGGGCGAGGTGGACTACGCCGCGGGCTTCTTCCGCTACTGCGGCGAGCACATCGACGAGCTGCGCCCGCGCACCATCGACGAGCACGCCAAGAACTGCACCTGGACGGTCCATCAGCGTCCGGCGGGGGTCGTGGCGCTGAGTACGCCCTGGAACTTCCCCATCGGCATGATCGCCAAGAAGCTCTCCTCGGCGCTGGCGGCGGACTGCGCGAGCGTGATCAAGCCGTCGTCGAAGACGCCGCTGACCATGATCGCGCTGTTCACCCTGCTCGACCGGGAGCTGGACCTGCCCGCGGGCAAGGTGAACCTGGTGATGGGTTCGGCGGGCACGATCTCCGACACCCTGCTCAAGCACCCGTCGGTGCGGGTGTTCTCGTTCACCGGCTCCACCGAGGTGGGCCGCGAGCTCATCGAGAAGGCCGCGCCGGGGATCAAGCGTCTGACCCTGGAGCTCGGCGGCAACGCGCCGTTCCTGGTGTTCGACGATGCCGACCTGGACGCCGCCGCCGATAACCTCATGGCGAACAAGTTCCGCGGGGGTGGCCAGACGTGCGTCTGTGCCAACCGCGTGTTCGTCCACGAGCGTGTCGCCGAGGCGTTCGCGGAAAAGGTCGCGGAGCGTGTGAAGGGCCTGCGCGTGGGCGACGGGCTCGCCGAGGGCACGACCATCGGCCCGCTCATCGACGAGAACGCCGTCGACAAGGTCAGCCGCCACGTCCAGGATGCCCTCAACAAGGGCGCCAGGAAGGTCGCCGAGCTGAATGTCTCCGGCCTGCCGGGCACCTTCTACGCGCCCACCGTGCTGCTGGACGTGCCCGCCGGCGCGCTGTGCACCGTCGAGGAGACCTTCGGGCCGCTGGTCCCGATGATCACCTTCCGTGACGACGACGAGGTGGTCGCCGCGGCCAACGACACCGAGTACGGCCTCGCCTCCTACATCTTCACCGGCGACCGCGAACGCGGCCACCGGGTGATCGAGCGCCTGAACTTCGCCCACGCCGCGCTGAACTCCGGCACCGGCCCGACGCCGGAGGCGCCGTTCGGCGGCATGAAGCAGTCCGGCTACGGCCGCGAGGGCGGCATCGAGGGGCTGTTCGAGTTCGTGGAGACGCAGACGGTCCCCGAGGCGGACTGATCCAGCCCGATCCCCTCATGGCCGGCGGGCAGCGCCCGCCGGCCGTTCTCGCCCGGGCCGTCAGGTCCGCCGCGGTGGCCTAGGGGCTGTCGCCCTCCAGGAAGGTCAGCACCCGCCCGTGGGACAGCGCCGCCGCGTGCCGGTGATACGCCCCCCGTGCCCAGCAGTTGAAGCCGTGATCGGCCCCGTCGTAGACGTGGATCCCGACGTCGCCGCGACCGAAGAAGGCCCGGCGGGTCTCGTCGACGTGGGCATCGGTGATGTGCCCGTCGTTGCCGGCGAAGTGGAACTGCGCCGGCACGGTGAGACGGGCGGCCTTGTCGAGGTGCCGGTGGATGCCCCCCGGGTAGAAGCTCACGACCCGGTCCACACCGGAATCGATACCGGCGAGGTAGGAGAGGATGCCCCCCATGCAGTAGCCGAGCGAGGCGATGCTGCCGTCGCACTCGGGCCGCCGGCGTAGCGCCCGGACGGTGCTGGCGAGGTCCTTCACCGCGACCGAGAAGTCGATCTCGCCGACCAGCCGGAAGGCGGTCTCCATGTCGTCGCCCTCGTAGGCGAGCTCCACGCCGGGCGACTGGCGCCAGAATACGTCCGGGGCGAGCACCACATAGCCGTCCAGCGCGTACTGCTCGGCGACGCTGCGGATATGGTGATTGACGCCGAAGATCTCCTGGATCAGGACGATGCCGGGGCCCCGGCCCGCCGGCGGCAGTGCCAGGTATCCCCTGAAGGTCCGGTCGTCGTGGCTGGCGATATCGATCCACCGGGTGTCGACGGCTTGCAGTGGCATGGCTCCTCCGTGGTGGCAGTGGTTTCCCGTGCAAATGGGGGCACGGGCCGCGAACGCAGCGTTGATTCGTCGGCTAATCGTAGGCGGGATAGGGCGGGGCAGACAACGATGGCCGCCGCGGTCAGTGCGGGGACCACGGGAAGGCCGGCGGGGGAGGCCCGCCGGCCCGTGCGGTCTCACCGCCGGGGGGCTCCGGCGTGTTCAGGCGGCGTCGTTGGCGCGGGTCTCGCCCTCGCCGGCGGGAGCCGTATGGGTGACCTCGCGGGCGAGGCGCTCGCCGAGGCTGCGCACGCCCTGGAGCTCCTGGCCGATGGTGGTGTCGAGCTCCTCGAGGAAGCCGCGCTGGTGCTGCCAGTAGTCCTGCAGCGAGCGCTCGTCGTGTACCGCCATCATGCAGCGCGTCTCCTCCAGCGCCAGCTCCATGCACCGGCGCACGGTATCCATGTGCAGCCGGGTGAGCTGCTCGGCGAAGCCGAGCCAGGCCTCCATGAGCTCGCGTTGCGGGGTGAGCATCGCGCTCCAGTCGGGGCGCGGCATTGACGGGGTTTCGGGTCCGGTCTCCATGGGGTTGCTCCGAGTCATGGCTGAGGGGGGAGCCACAACGTATAGCGCCGGCCGGGCCGGAAGGGAACCGCCGTTCGGCCGCCCGGTGGGCCGCCCGGCGGGTCCCCCGTTCTACCGGTTCGTGCCGCGGAGCCGGGGATGCCCCGCTAGTCCGAGTCCCCGGACTGGTCCAGCCACTCGACGCGGAAGAGATCGAGGCGCCGGTCGCGGGTGTTGCGTACCGAGCCCTCGGCACGCAGCTGGATCAGCCGGTCCATGTCGAGATCGGTGATCAGGGTCATCTCCGTGTTGGGCGTCGACTCCGCCACGATCCCGTCGTGGGGGAAGGCGAAGTCCGAGGGCGAGAACACCGCGGTCTGCGAGTACTGGATCTCGATGTTCTCGACCTTGGGGAGGTTGCCCACGCTGCCGGTGATGGCGACGTAGCACTCGTTCTCGATGGCCCGTGCCTGGGCGCAGCGGCGCACCCGCAGGTAGGCGTTCTTGGTGTCGGTCCAGAACGGCACGAAGAGGATCTGCATGCCCTGGTCGGCGAGCAGCCGGCCGAGCTCCGGGAACTCCACGTCGTAGCAGACCAGGATGCCGATACGCCCGGCGTCGGTGTCGAAGATGCGCAGGGCATCGCCGCCCTGGACGCCCCAGTAGAAGCGCTCGTCCGGAGTGGCGTGGAGCTTGTACTGGCTGTCCGTGGTGCCGTCGCGCCGGCACAGGTAGGCAACGTTGTAGAGCACGCTCTCGTCTTCGTCGTACAACGGCATGGAGCCGGCGATGATGTTGATGTTGTAGCTCACCGCCAGCCGGGACATCGCCTCGACGATCTCCTCGGTGTACTGCGCGAGCCGGCGCATGGCCTCGGCGGGCTCGTCCTGGTTGAACTGCGCGAGCAGCGGCGCGTTGAAGAACTCCGGGAAGAGGATGAAGTCGCTGTTGTAGCCGGCCATGGCGTCGACGAAGAACTCGATGTTCGTCATCAGGTCGTCGAACGTCTTCACCCGGCGCATCTGCCACTGCACCGTGCCAACGCGCACCAGCGACTTGCGCCCGCCGATCAGCGGACTGCGCTCGGCCTCGTAGAAGATGTTGTCCCACTGCACCAGGGTCGCGTAGGCGTGGGAGTCGCGGTCCTCCGGCATGTAGCCGGTGATCACACGGCGCACGTGGAAGTCGTTGGCGAGCTGGAACGAGAGGATCGGGTCGTAGATCTCCCGGCGCTTGACCAGCTCGATGTACTCCTCGGGCGTCATCTCCCCGGCGTGCTCGCGGTAGCCCGGGATGCGCCCGCCAGCGACGATGGCGCGGAGGTTGAGGCTGCGGCAGAGCTCCTTGCGCGCGTCGTAGAGGCGCCGGCCGAGGCGCATCTCGCGGTAGTCCGGGTCGACGAAGACGTCCACGCCGTAGAGGACGTCGCCGTTGGGGTCGTGGTTGGTGAGGAAACCGTTGCCGGTGATCTCCTCATAGGTGTGCTTGTCGCCGAAGCGGTCGTAGTCGACGATCATCGAGATCACCGCCGCGGCTACACGGCCGTTGTCCTCGATGCAGATCTGTCCCTCCGGGAAGCGGTTCACCTGGGCGGCGAACTGCTTGCGCGACCATGCCCCGCCGAGGGTGTTGTAGACGCGGTCCATGATGTGCTTGACGTCCGGGTAGTCGGACAGCCGCAGGTTCCGCAGGCGCAGGCGGTGCTCCTCGCCGTCCCGCTCGTTGCCTTGGTCGTCGCTTGCACGCATCGGAATTTCTTCGCTTGCCGTAGGTCCGACATGGGAGAATATCATGCCGATCCGGCGGGCCGTCCCCGAGCGCGATCGGCGATGCAGTGACGGGACCGGGGAGCGATCTTCCCAGAGGGATTGTCGCGTGTCAGGGCACCGCGGCGGTTCGGGGGCAGAGCGCGTTCGCGCCGGCGTGGCGGGGCTCACGTCAGGCAGGTGCGATGCCGCCGCCGGACCGCTCCCGCACTCCCTCCGGGCCGGACTGCGTTGCGGTAGGGCAGCGTTGCCCACCGCTCATGTAGTCTGGCACCACCGTGCGGCTCGTGCCTTGCCCCATCGATGCACAGTCCGGCTGACGCGTGACACGACCTCTGAGACGATTAGCAATAACTCGAATGACGCGATCCTCGATCTCTCAAGCCGGCTGCGGGCTGGCACTGGTGCTCGCGCTCTGGGTCCAGGGCGTGCCGGCGGCGTCGCTGCACCTGGACGTGGATGCGCCGGAAGGGCGGGCGCGGCAGAACGTCATGGCCTACCTCGGCGAGCCGCCCGAGGTGGGCAGTGAACGCGAGGCCCGTGCCTACGCCCGCCATACCGTGGATGCCGTGCGCCGTGCCCTCGAGGCGGTGGGCTACTACAACGCCGGCATCGAGACGGACGTCGCCGCTGCGGACGATGGCTGGCGCGTGACCTTCCGCATCGATCCCGGCGAGCCGGTGCATATCCGTAAGCTGGACGTGCGCGTCACCGGCGAGGGCGCGGGTACCAGGCTCTTCGACACGGTGATTGCCAGCCTGCCCCTCGCCGAGGGTGACGCCCTCGACCACGGGGCCTACGAGACCGCCAAGACCCGCCTGCGCAACACCGCACTGTTGAACGGCTACTTCGACGGCGGCTTCGGCGAGCACCGCATCGCCGTGGACACGGAACAGCGCACTGCCGACATCACCCTGGTCTACGACACCGGCCCGCGCTACGAGCTCGGGGAGGTGACCTTCCAGGGCGATCTGCCGTTCAACGACGAGCTGCTGCGGCGTCTGGTGCCCTTTGACACCGGCGCCCCCTACGCTGCGGAACGCGTCGCCGCGCTCAACCGCAACCTGCTCGACAGCGGCTATTTCGGTGACGTCCAGGTCTCCCCCGAGCGCGACGCCGCCGAGCCCGGTGGCGCCGTGCCCGTCACCGTCAACGCCACCGCCCGCGAGCCCAACACGCTCGGCTTCGGTGCCGGTTTCTCCACCGATGAGGGGCCGCGGGCGCGGATCAACTGGCAGCGCCACTGGGTCAACGCCTCGGGCCATACCGCCGGCGCGGAGCTGCGCGTCTCCGCGGTGCGTCAGAACCTCTCGGGGAACTACACCATCCCGTTGCGCGACCCGCTCAACGACGAGCTCCAGCTCCAGGCCGGACTCCAGCGCGAGGACATAGAGGACACCCGGAGCAGCCGGGCCACGCTCGCCGTGCGCCGTCGCCAGCACTTCGATTCCGGCTGGGAGCGGGTGCAGTCCCTGCGCCTGCTCCACGAGGACTTCACCCAGGCGGACCAGGAGGCGACGACGACCCTGCTCATGCCGGGCCTGAGCTTCTCGCGTACCCGCTCCCGCGGCGGCGTCGATCCCTACTGGGGCGACCGCCAGAGCTACAGCATCGAGGTCGCCCAGAAGGGCGTGGGTTCCGACGTCTCCATGGCCCGGGGGCTGGTGGGCATGAAGTGGCTGCGGACCTATTTCGAGCGCCACCAGATCAGTGTGCGCGCCGACCTCGGCGCCATCGCCACCTCCAACTTCGAGCGCATCCCCTCGTCGCTGCGCTTCTTTGCCGGCGGTGACAACAGTGTGCGCGGCTACGGCTACAACACCCTGTCCCCGGAGGACGACGACGGCGACCTGCTCGGCGGGCGCTACCTCGCCACCGGCAGCATCGAGTACGGCTATCGCTTCGCCGAGTCCTGGCGGGCGGCGGTGTTCACCGATGCCGGCAACGCCTTCGACGAGCCGGGCACGGACTTCAAGGTGGGCAGCGGTTTCGGCATCCGCTGGCTCTCGCCGGTGGGCCCGGTGCGGCTGGACTTCGCCTGGGGCGTGAGCGAACCGAACCCGCCGTTCCGTATCCACATCTCGCTGGGGCCGCCGCTGTGATCCGGCGCATCCTCCTCGCAGTCCTCGGCGTGCTGGTGCTCGCTGTGCTCGGCCTGGCCTGGCTGGCCGGTACGACCACCGGCGCCCGCCAGGCCGTCGCGCTTGCCGAGCGCTTCGTGCCCGGCTTCAGCGCCGAGGTCGTCGACGGCAGCCTGTGGCGGGGTGTGAGCCTCAACGGCCTGCGCTACGGCATGCCCGGCGTGTCCGTGGCCGCCGACGCGGTGGTCCTGCGCTGGCAGCCCGGCTGCCTGATGGACGGCACGGTCTGCGTGGACCGGCTGGCTACCCGCGGGCTCGACGTGGCCGTCGATACCGGCGAGCTGCCGGCAGGGGAGACGACGGCGCAGCCGGGCGATGGCGGATTCGCCCTGCCGGTACGCATCGCCGTCTCCCGCGTCGTCCTGGACGACACCCAGGTGCGCGTGGACGGGCGCCGGCTGCAGCTCGCCTCGCTGACCACGGCGGCGGACGCCACGGGCAACCGCCTTTCGATGGACGAGACGACCCTGGACGGGCTGCAGATCGACCTCCCGGCCCCACCGGCGGACGGGGGGGACGGCGGCGGGACGTCGGCGGGCGGGGCGGAGCCGGCGTTCCCGCCGGAGGACTTCCGGCTGTCCCTCCCGGACGCGGTGCCGCTGCCGCTGATCGTCGAGCTCGCCGGCGTCACCCTGCGCGACGCGACGATCCATCGCGGCGAGGCGGCGTATACCCTGTCGCGGCTGCATATTGCCGGTGCACTCTCCACCGAGCGGATCCGCCTGGAGGCGCTGTCGCTGCGTGCGCCGGCGGCGGACCTCGACGCCCACGGGGAGGTCGGGCTCGGTGGCGACTGGCCGGTGCAGCTGACCCTGGATGCCCGCAGCGGCCGCTATCCCGGCGGCGGGGATCAGACCCTGACGCTGACCGCCGGCGGCTCCCTCGCGGACCTCGACGTCACCGCCGATGCCGGCGGGCCGGTGAGCGCCCGTCTGGAGGCGCACACCGCGCTGTTCACGCCGGGGCTGCCGTCGCGGCTGCGGCTGCGGGCCGACGCCCTGGCCTGGCCGCTTACCGGAGAGCCGACCGTGCGTGCCGGCGGTGTGGACCTGCAGGCGGACGGTGGTCTCAAGGGCTGGTCGCTCAGCCTTGACGCCGGAATCGATGGTCCGGGTATCCCGCAGGGGCAGTGGCGGCTCGCCGCGGAGGGCGACACCGCCCATGCGGCGATCCGCACGCTCACCGGCCGGGTGCTTGGCGGTACCGTCTCCGGGGACGGTCGGGTGGCCTGGGGGGACGGTCTGGACTGGCAGGCACGCATCGAGGCCGACGGTATCGCCGGCGACGCCACCGTGCCCCTGCCGGTACCCGTGAAGCGTCTGGCGCTGAGCGCCGACGGAGACACCGGTTCGGCGCGTATCGAGCGGCTGGACGCGGCGCTGCTCGGCGGCAGCGTCTCCGCGAAGGGGCACGTGGCCTGGCGGGACGGGCTCGAGTGGCAGGCAGCGCTCACCGCCGAGGACCTGGACCCCGGACAGTACCGGCCGGGTCTGGATGGACGCCTCGGTGGCCGGGTCGCGACCACCGGCACGCTGCGCGGCAGCGATCTGAGCGTTGTCCTGGCGATCCCCGGCGTGGAGGGGCGGCTGCGCGGCTACCCGGTCTCGCTCCGCGGCCACGTCGCCCGTGCCCCCGGCGCCGGCTGGACCTTCGACGGCCTGCGCCTGCGCAGCGGTCCGGACGAGATCACCGTCGACGGCGGCCTGGCAGACGGCCGCTGGGACGCCCGGGCACGGCTCGATCTGCCCGAGCTGGCCGCCCTCTGGCCGGGGCTGACCGGTACGCTGAACGGCGACGTCCGCGTCGGCGGCGCGATGACCGCGCCGGACGTGACCGCCTCGCTGGACGGTACCGGCATCGCCTATCAGGACATCCGCGTGGACCGTCTCGCCGTGGAGGGCAGCGTCGCCGCGCTCATGACCCGCGCCAGCCGCCTGCGCGTGTCCGCCGGCGGCGTCGTCCGGGACGGGCAGGCACTCGGCGACGTCACCGCCGCCCTGGACGGCACGCGCGCACAGCACCAGCTGGTGGTGGACGTGGAAGGCGGCGGGCCGGTCACCGGCTCGCTGCGGCTCGACGGCGGACTGGCCGCCGACAGCGGCGACTGGAACGGCACCCTGACCGAGGCCACCGTCAGTGCCGGCCCGGAGCGCTGGACGCTCGTCGACCGGCCGGCGCTGCGCTGGCGTGCCGGCCCCGGCGAGCTCCATGTGGACGCCCACTGCTGGCGACGGGATCAGGGTCGGCTGTGCCTGACCGAACCGCTGGTCGCCGGCGCCGGCGGTGCCCGGGCCGACCTGCGAATCAGCGATCTCCCCCTGGCGGTACTCAAGCCGTGGCTGCCGGAGGGGCTGGCGTGGTCCGCCACCCTGGAGGCGGACGCCCGCGTGCGCTGGCAGGGCAGCGGCCTGCCCCGTGTGGAGGTCCGCGCGCGTACCGGTGTGGGCAGCATCACCGCCTCGCGGGCCGACACGGAGGAGCCGGTGACGCTGGACTACCGTTCGCTGACGGTGGATGCCGGCCTGGACGATGAGGGCGCGCGGCTGGAGCTGGCGCTCACCGCCGAGCAGCTCGGCTCGGTGAATATCCGGGCATCCACGGATCCGCGGGCGGCGCAGCCGGGCCTCGACGGGCGCGTGCGCATCGACGGCATCCGCCTCGGGCTGGTGCAGCCCTTCCTGCCGCAGCTGCGGCGCCTGGAGGGGACCGTGACCGTGGACGGCAGCCTCGGGGGACAGCTGCGCGCGCCCACCTTCGACGGCACCGTGCGCCTGCGCGACGGTGTGGTCGCCGTGCAGTCCCTGCCGATCCCGCTGGAGTCGGTGACGCTCTCGGCCCGGATCCAGGGGACCCGTGCGACCCTCAGTGGCGGCTTCAAGAGCGGCGAGGGCAGCGCCAGCCTCGGCGGCAGCATCTCCTGGGGCGACGGGCTGCACGCCAACGTCGCCGTCTCCGGCGAGGGGCTGGAGGTGGCCTATCCGCCGCTGGTGCGGGTGCGGGTGAGCCCGGCCATGACCATTACCTACGATGGCAGCGCGCTCAGCGTCAACGGCCGGCTGACAGTGCCCCAGGGCCGGATCACCCTGGAGGAACTGCCCGAGAACGCCGTCGCGGTCTCGGACGACGTGGTCATCGTCAATCGCGGTGACGAGGACGGCGAGACCGGGCAGAAGCAGGGTCTCAAGCTCTCGACCAACGTCTACCTCGTGCTCGGCGATGACGTCCGCTTCCAGGGCTTCGGCGTCGAGACCGGGCTGGCCGGTGCGCTGCAGCTGCGCCAGATCGGCACCAGCAGCGCCGAGGCCTTCGGGGAGATCAGTCTGGTCGACGGCACCTTCGAGCGTTACGGCCAGCGGCTGAAGATCCGCCAGGGGCGGTTCATCTTCTCCGGCCCCATCACCGAGCCGCAGATCGACCTGGAGGCGGTGCGCGACACCGGCGAGGTCATCGCCGGGCTGCGGGTGACGGGCCCGCCCTCGGCGCTGCAGGCGAGCGTATTCTCCGAGCCGTCCATGCCGGAGGCGGACGCGCTGTCATACCTCATCACCGGTCGCGGCCCGGGTGCCGGCACGCCCGGCGAGAACCAGCTCGTGACCCAGGCCGCGCTCGGGCTGGGCCTGATGGGCGGACGCGGCATCGGCAGCTCGCTGGCCGGCCAGCTCGGCGTGGAGGACTTCCAGCTGGAGACCGCGGGCAGCGGCCAGGACACGCAGGTGGCGGTGAGCGGCTATGTGGCACCGAACCTGCTGGTGCGCTACGGCGTCGGCGTGTTCTCCCCGGAGAACACCCTCACCCTGCGATACCAGCTCACCGAGCGGCTCTACCTGGAGGCGGTGAGCGGCATGGAGAGCGCCCTCGACCTGTTCTATTCCTTCGACTTCTGAGGGGGCGCCGGCCGGATCGTCCGGGGGGTGACGCCTTCGCCCGCTATTCAAGTGCCGGCCGCCGAGCGTGTGCGATATCTCCATCCACGGGCCGGGCATCGGCCACCGGCGCGCGGCGGGCGAGCGTCGGCGGCGCCCGGCGGCCGACGTTCTCCGGTGTCGTGCGGGATGTCGGCTGCCCT
>NZ_KB894800.1:0-44013 GCF_000374645.1 Arhodomonas aquaeolei DSM 8974 | reverse complement strand
CGGCTGCTCCTGGCAGCCGACATCTCCGGTGGTGTCTTAACGCCTGCGGCGCCTGGTCCACGCGTACGGCCGAGCCCGGCCGTTGTCCAGGGGCCGGCGCCCGACGTTCTCCGATGTCATGCGGGAATGTCGGCTGTCGACAGCAGTCGAGCTGTTGTTGAGCGGCGAGCGGGTGGCGGCATCTCCCTGTCGGCCGTGGGCCCGGGCGAGGCGCTAGCGCGGCGGGCCATCCACCGGCCAGAGGAAGCGGCGCCCTCGCCAGGCCAGCACCAACCCGTCACTGGTGATCGACTCGACCCGCGGGCCGACGGGGAGGGTGTCACCCTCGCGGTAGCGCTTCATGTCCACCATCACGAAACGGCGGGCCGGCTCCGGGGCGTAGACGTGAACGTTGATCGCGAAGGTCGGTACCTGGGCGCGGTAGGTCAGCGGCAGCTGGCCCCAGGGCGTGACCGGGCCGCTGCCGCCGTCCACGGCCGGTGGCGTCGCTACGGCGTCCGTGGTCTCCGCAGGACCACCATGGTTGTCCGTCCCGGTGCCGGTATCCGGGTCCTTGCCGGCGCGCCTCTCCACGCGTTTGCCGGCCGCAACCGTCCTGGGAACAGGGGCGGGCGTGGCCGCGGCATCCGCCGCGCTGTCGCCGGCGACCCGCCCGTCCACGGCCGCATCCGCCAGCAGCGACTCGCCGACCGGGCCGGTCACCGGTGGGACCGGTGCCGGGGTGGGGCGGGTTGCCAGATAGGCCGCGATGGCCAACGCGACGATCCCCGCCGCGGTGGCGGCCAGCACGGGCGTTACAGCCGGCCGGCGGGGGCGCACGGGTGGCGGCGGTGTGTGGCCCCCCGGCCCGTCGCCGTGCCGTTCGGACTCGGAGCGCCGAAGGGCATCCAGGATATAGGACATTCAGCCCTCCCCGCTCTCGGTTTCGCGCAGGTAGAACAGGGTCACCGCATCCAGCCGCCCGGTGACGGGCAGCCCGAGCTGGTGCTGGTAGTCACGCAGCTGCGCCGCCAGTGCCGGATCGAAGCGCGTGGCCAGGTCCGGCAGTGCCGGGGTGTGCAGCCGTCCGCGCAGCCAGCGTACGGACTCGCCGTCGTCGCCGGGGCCCGCCGGCAGCGGGGTAAGCCCGGGCGGGCGCCAGACCACCAGGGCGTCACCGGTCCACAGCGGCAGCAGTGCCGTGCGTGAGGCGGGGTGCGTGGTGTTGCCCCGGCGGAGTGTCGCGCCGGCGGAGGTGACGCCCTCGGCGAGGACGCTGCCGGCGCGGCCGTCCTCGTGCAGCTCCAGCAGGGCCGGACGGCGGAGCCGGGCGAGCGCCGGCCAGTCCGCGGCGAAGTGCAGGCAGGCGTAGCCGGCCAGCCGGGCCCGGGCGCATCCCGCCGGGCCGCCGCCGTCGCCCCGGTCCGCGGCGATGCCCATGCGCGCGAGTAACGCGTTCACCGCGTCATCGGCACGGGTGTAGGCCGCTGTGGCGACAACCTTCGCCGGGTCCTCCAGGCGGGGCGGGGCGTGTTCCCGGTCATGGGCGAGGAACGGCCACACCACGGCGACCGACGCGAGTACGGTGGCGATGGCCACGGCGGGCCACTGCCAGGCACTGTCGTGCTCGTGGCCGAGCTCCAGGGCGGCCTGGCGCACGAGCCCCCGGCCGATGCGCCGCCGCCCCCGGGCATAGCCGCCGAGCAGGGCACGGTCGGCGATCACGTTGATCAGCCGGGGAATGCCCCCGCTCGCCTCGTGCAGGGCGCGCACGGCGCCCTCCGTGAACAGGCCGGGATCGCCGCCGGCGGCGCTGAGGCGGTGGCGGACGTAGGCGCGGGTCTCGCCGCGCTCGAAGGGGCGGAGGTGGTAGCGTGCGGTGATGCGCTGCGCGACCTGGCGCATGTCCGTTCGCGCGAGGGTCGCGGCCAGCTCGGGCTGCCCCACGAGCAGGATCTGCAGGAGCTTCTCGTGGCGGGTTTCCAGGTTGGTGAGAAGCCGCAGTTGCTCCAGCACTGCTGCCGGCAGCGTCTGTGCCTCGTCAACCAGCAGTACAGTGGTGCGCCCCCGGGCGTGGGCGTCGAGCAGCCGGCGGTTGAGCTGGGCAACCAGTGCGGTCGCGTCCGCGTCTGGCTCAGGCGTTTCACCGAGTTCGCGCAGCACCGCGGCGACGAAGCCCTCGGTCGACTCCGCCGGGCGGTACAGCCAGGCGGTGTCCACGTCCCCCGGCAACCGCTCCAGCAGGGCGCGGGCGAGCAGGGTCTTGCCGGTGCCGACCTCGCCGGTGAGCAGCACGAAACCGGTGCGTTCGCGCACGCCGTAGACCAGGTGCGCGAGGGCCTCGCGGTGGGCCCGGCCCAGGAAGAGGAAGCCCGGATCGGGAGGCAGCGCGAACGCGCGGCCGTGAAGTCCGTAGGCGGCCTCGTACATGCGTTCTTCGCCCTCCGTCCCCGCCACGGGCCGGTGCCCGTCCACAGCGCCGCCGCCGGGCGTCGCGCCTCATCCCTGAAGCATACTACGCGCCGGCCCGGCGGCACTGTCGCTCTTCAGCGCGCCAGCCCGTCTCGTCGGCCGGGGCGAGGTTCACACCGGTATGTCGTGGCCGGCGGTGCCGGTGCCCGGAGTCAGTTCAGTCTTCGGTGGGCGTACGTGTGGCGAGGTAGAGGCCGACGAGGATGAACGCGCCGCCGACACCGTGGAATGCCGCTAGCCCCTCGCCGAGGAACAGCCAGGAAAGCCCGGCCGCGAATACCGGAATGAGGTAGAGGAACATCGCCGAGTTCGACGGGCCGACGCGGCGTACGCCCAGGTTCCAGCACGAGAACGCGATGAGCCCCGGAAAGATCGCGACGTAGAGGAACGGCAGTGCCAGTGCCGGGCGCATGGCAAAGCCGCCGCCGAGGGCGAGCTCCAGCAGGTAGAACGGCAGGATCACGGGCACGCCGAAGAGGATCTGCGCGGTGAGGAAGGTGCGCGCCGAGACCGGCACGGGGTGGCGGCGCATGAGCACGGAGAACAGCCCCCAGCAGGAGACCGCCGCGACCATGAGCAGGTCGCCGGGCTGGAAGTCCAGGTCGAGCAGCCTTGCCGGATTGCCCTGGGTGATCACGATCAGGATGCCGCACAGCGCGGCGGCGATGCCGGCCGCCTGGCCCCCGCGCATGCGCGCGCCAAGGAGTACCCAGGCGAGCAGGGCCACGATGATGGGCAGCGTGGAGTTGAGCAGCGCGATGTTCACCGCCGTGGTGGTGGTCGCGGCGAGGTAGAGCAGGGTGTTGAACGCCCCCACGCTGAGCGCGGCGATGGGCAGCATGGCGCGCCAGTGTGCGCGCACCACCGGCCACTCCCGGCGCAGCGGGCGCAGGCCGAAGGGCAGGACGATCACCAGAGCCAGCACCCAGCGCCAGAACGCCAGCGCCAGGGGCGGGATGGTGTCCACCACGCCGCGGGCGACCACGGCGTTGCCCGCCCAGAAGGCGGCGGTGAGGACGAGTCCGGTATAGGCCGTGACGAGGCCGCGGGTGCTGTAGGCGTCGCTCATGACTGACGGGTGGATCCTAGAGTTGCTGGCAGATGGTGCGCACGGTGCGCCGCAGCCACTGGCTCGCCTGGTCGGTTTCGGTGTTGGCGTGCCAGTACTGGCTGACCGGCGCCTCCTTGAGGGACAGCGGCGGTGGCACCAGCCGCAGTCCGCCCATTCCGGCAAACGCCTGCGCGGCGCGCCAGGGTATCGTGGCGACGAGGTCGGTGGCGGCCACGATGGGGGCCACGGACAGGAAGCTCGGGACCACCGCGGCGACCGTGCGGGAGAGGCCGTCGGCGGCGAGGGCGTCATCGATGCGGCGCGAAAGGTAGCGCGTGTGGCTCACGTCCAGGTGGCGAAGCGAAGCGAACAGCGGCATCGTCAGGCGGTCGCGGATCTCCGAATGATCGGAGCGGACCACGCACACGAACTGTTCCAGCAGCAGCCCCTCGTTGCGGAACTCCCGTTCCAGGTCCTCGCGGTTGCCGATGGCGAGGTCGATCTCGCCGCCGCGCAGGTCCTGCGCCACGGCCGGGTGCTCGCTGGCGACCACGTCCAGCTCGACCCCGGGGGCGGCGCGCGCGAGGTGATCCAGCAGCCGGGGGAGGATCACCGAGTCGCCGTAGTCGCTCATGGCCAGGCGGAAACGGTGCTGGGAGTGGGCGTAGTCGAACAGCCACTGCTCGGAGAGCGTATGGCGGACCAGCGTGAGCGCCTCGCGGATGGGGCCGGCGAGCTGACGCGCGCGCGGCGTAGGGGTCATGCCCCGGGCCTGGCGTACGAACAGCGGGTCATGGAAGAGCTCGCGCAGGCGGTTGAGTGCGTTGCTGGTCGCGGGCTGGCTCATCTCCAGGCGTGCTGCCGCACGGGTGATGCTGCCCTCATGGAGCACGGCGTCGAAGACGACCAGGAGGTTGAGATCCATTCCCCTGAAATTCATTGAATGAATATCACTTATAAGTGGAATGCGTTGCACCGATAGTGTGCTAAGCGTAACGTCGATTACGGCCTCTGGCCACTGCGGGTCGTGACAGGCTCCCCGTCTTCAGTGACCCGCAGTCATGGTTGATACAACCCTTCTGTCTGTTGCGATGCATTCCCCGGCTAGCAACAACCCCGGTCTCCGGATCGGGGTTTTTTTTGGTTCATCGCAAAGCGGCGGGCAGCGTCGGTCATTGCCGCCAGCCACCGGCCCGGAGAGACGCCGTTGTGGGTCAGCCCCGGGCAGGTGGACGTCGCTGCACAGCCATGAGTCCGGGTAGGGCGGTCGCTCCAGGCAACCGTCATTTTCTCCTGGCGGTGGTCGGTTGCCGAGGGGCAACGGGTCGACTTCCGGTTTGATGGATGTCGGCTGCCAGGAGCGGCCGACCTACGGCAGAGGTTGATCCTGGACCACCCGCCGGCCGGTGACGCCCCGCAACCGTCATGTCCCCCGGCGACTGTTGGTTGCCTTCGGGCAGCGGGTCGACGTCGGGTTTGATGGGGATATCGGCTGCCTGGCGCGGCCGGACTACGGCAGAGGTCGAATCGCCGTGAGCACGGGTAGGTCGGTTGCTCGAAGGCAACCGACAGCGGCGGTCGTGGTTGGTATGTCCGCCGCCCGGCGGGATGTCCGTCGCTCGCCTGCGGTGCCAGGTCCACGCGAACGCCCGACACTGCCCCTCCCACGGGCCGGAACGGCCCCGCGTCGGTTGTGCGCCGCAGGCGTGCAGCGTTTCGGTGGATTTGCGAGTGGATGTTGTACACGGCCCTGATGCCGGCGTACCCGCGGACGTGGACAACCCCGTCGCCGACGGTGGCCGCGACTGCGCCTGCCTCCTGCGCATCGTCCGTGATCTCTTCCCGATAAGGCGCGATGCGCTTTTTTCGCCGTGCTGTCCACCGCCGGCGTCTCCGGGGGGGAGGGCCAACGGCACCAGGGGTTTCCCATCCGGCAGGCCGGGCGGTGTATGCTCCGGCACAGATGACGTCGTGTACGCATGGCGAACGGATCAACAGGACAACGTGACACCCTGTCGACCGGTGCGGGATGGTCGACGCGATAACAATCGATAGAGGAGAGCCGTCCGATGAAGACCGAAATTGCGCTGCTGCGTGAGATGGGGGCACGCCGGCCGTACACCGATTCCCGGCCGCTGGAGATCGTCGAGGCGGAACTCGACGAGCCGGGATCCGGCGAAATGGTGGTGCGGATGGCGGCCGCCGGGCTGTGTCACTCGGACCTCTCGGTCATCAACGGCGACCGCCCCCGTGACATGCCCGTTGCCCTCGGGCACGAGGCCTCGGCGGTGGTCGAGTCCGTCGGCCCCAACGTCACCCGATTCCAGCCCGGGGACCACGTGGTGCTGATCTTCGCCCCCTCCTGCGGTCATTGCGTGCCCTGCGCCGAGGGGCGTCCCGCGCTGTGTGAGCCGGCCGCGGCCGCCGCCGGCAGGGGGGCGCTGATCGGTGGCGGGAAGCGCATCTCCCGTAACGGCGAGACCATCAACCATCACGTCGGGGTGTCCGCCTTCTCGCGGCACGCGGTGGTCTCCGAGGCATCCTGCGTGAAGATCGACAAGTCGATCCCGCTGGACAAGGCGGCACTGCTGGGCTGCGCGGTCCTCACGGGGGCGGGCGCGGTGCTCAACTCCGGCGACCTCCAGGCGGGGCAGAGCTGTGCCGTGGTCGGCCTCGGTGGTGTCGGCCTGACAGCGCTGCTCGGCGCCATCGCCGCCGGCGCGAGCCAGATCATCGCCGTGGACCTGGCGGCGGACAAGCGGGGCTTCGCCCTGGAACTGGGGGCGACCCATGCCGTCGACCCGAACGCGCCGGATGCGGTCGCGGAGCTCCGCGAGCTGAGCGGGGGCGGTGTGGATCTGGCCGTGGAGGTCGCCGGTGCCGCGCCGGCGCTCAGGTTCGCCTACGACGTCACCCGCCGGGGCGGCACCACCGTCACCGCGGGGCTGCCGAATCCCAAGGCGGAGCTGACGATCCCCGCGGTGTCGCTGACCGCGAATGAGCACACCCTCAAAGGGTCCTATGTCGGCTCCTGCGTGCCGGTGCGCGACATCCCCCGGTTTGCCCGGATGATGCTTCAGGGGCAGCTGCCCATCGAGCGGCTGATGACCCATCGCCTGGGCCTGGATGAGCTCAACGAGGGTTTCGAGCGGCTCGCCGCTGGCGAGGCGATCCGTCAGGTGGTGATCTTCGACTAGGGCCGGTGATCGTGAACACCCTCTCCCCAGCCCCTCTCCCGTGAAGGGAGAGGGGCCCGGAGCGTGGGCCGGCAAGGTCACAGGCCGTAGCCCCTCACCCGTGAAGGGAAAGGGGCCCGGAGCGTGGGCCGGCAAGGTCACAGGCCGTAGCCCCTCTCCCGTGAAGGGAGAGGGGCCCGGAGCGTGGGCCGGCAAGGTCACAGGCCGTAGCCCCTCACCCGTGAAGGGAAAGGGGCCCGGAGCGTGGGCCGGCAAGGTCACAGGCCGTAGCCCCTCACCCGTGAAGGGAAAGGGGTCCGGAGCGTGGGTCGGCAAGGTCACAGGTCGTAGCCCCTCACCCGTGAAGGGAAAGGGGCACGGAGTGTGGGTCGGCAGGGCCACAGGTCGTGCGCGGTATCCGTTGTCGGCATGAGGCCGTGGCGTTGTGTGACTTCGGTGCATGACCTGCGCGACCGCCTCGCCGGAGGGCGTCGGCTGCCAGGAGCAACCGGTGTGCGGCCGCGCAGTGCCCCTCTCCCCTTGCGGGAGAGGGGTTGGGGGAGAGGGGGTCTCCCAAGGCCGGGGCTCTTGCGGGACCGCCATGCCGGGGGCCCCGCAGGCTTGCTGCTCACGGCAGCCAACACCCCGCCTTACGGCACCGACCGACTCGCAGTGGCGTATCCGGGTGCCGGGTCAGACCCTCTCCCCATTCCCTCTCCCGTGAAGGGAGAGGGGCCCGGAGCGTGGGTCGGCAAGGTCACAGGTCGTAGCCCCTCTCCCGTGAAGGGAAAGGGGCACGGAGTGTGGGTCGGCAAGGTCACAGGCCGTAGCCCCGCCCCCGTGAAGGGAGAGGAACCCGGAGTGGAGGTTGGGTACGGTGGCAGGTGGTGCGGTGTCCGGGCTACTCCATGTCCAGCTTCTTGAGCCGGTAGCGCAGGGCGCGGAAGCTGATGCCGAGAAGCTGGGCGGCGGCGGTCTTGTTGTTGCCGCTCTTCTCCAGCGCCCGGGAGATCAGGCCGCGCTCGATGTCCTCCAGGTACGATTCCAGCTCGAAGCCGTCACCGGGCTCCGGGGTCAGGGGGACGGCGGGGCTTGCCATCATGCCGTCCTCGGGCAGGTTGAGGTCGGTGGCCGTGACCGTGCTGCCGTCGCTGAGTGCGACCACACGCTCGAGGACGTTCTCCAGCTCGCGGACGTTGCCGGGGAAGCGGTAGCACTGGAGTGTGCGCAGGGCGTCGTCGCTCAGGGTGAAGCCGTGATCCGTCTCGCCGGTGATCGCCCGGAGCATGTGGTCGACCAGCAGCGGGATGTCCTCCGGGTGCTCGCGCAGCGAGGGGGCGCGCACCTGGATCACGTGGATGCGGTAGAAAAGGTCCTGGCGGAACTCGCCGGCGGCGACCAGGGCGTCCAGGTCGCGGTGGGAGGCGGAGAGGATGCGCACGTCGACGGGCACCTCGCTGGAGCTGCCTACCGGGCGCACCGCCTTCTCCTGGATGGCGCGCAGCAGCTTCACCTGCATGTGCGGCGGCAGGTCCGCGACCTCGTCGAGGAACAGTGTCCCCCCGTGCGCGGCCTGGAACAGGCCCTCGCGGTCACTTGACGCACCGGTGAAGCTGCCCTTGCGATGGCCGAAGAACTCGCTCTCCATGAGTTCCGCGGGGATGGCCCCGCAGTTCACCGGCACGAACGGCTCGCCGCGGCGCGGGCCCTTGTCGTGGATCAGCCGGGCGATGAGCTCCTTGCCGGTGCCGGATTCGCCACAGATGTACACCGGGGCCTGGCTGCGCGCCACCTTTACCACGGTCGAGCGTATCGACCGCATGGGCGACGACTCCCCGAGGAGGATGTCCCGGGAGCGGCGATCCGCCGGGGACTCGCTCAGGCGCAGGGCGTGCTCGACGAGCTGGCGGAGCACCGAGAGATCCACGGGCTTGGTGACGAAGTCGAAGGCGCCGGCCTTGAGTGCCTGGATGGCGGTGTCGATGCTGCCGTAGGCCGTGATCATGGCCACCGGCATGTGCGGGTAGTTCGAGGTGATGTGGCGCACCAGGTCGAGGCCGTCCCCGTCCGGCAGGCGCATGTCCGTCAGGCACAGGCCGAACGCCTCGCGCTCGAGCAGCCGCCGGGCCTCGGCGAGGTTGGCGGCGCTGCGCGCCTGGATGTCCATGCGCCCGAGCGTGAGCTCGGCGAGGTCGCGGATGTCCGCCTCGTCGTCGACGATCAGCGCCTGCGGTCTGTTCATGCCTGCCCTCCCTGCTGTGCTCCGTCCGGCGCCGCGAAGGTAACCCGAAAGCACGCCCCTGTCTTCTCCGGGCGCAGCTCGATGCGGGCGCTGTTGGCCTCGCAGAGCTCGCGGGAGAGGTAGAGGCCGAGGCCGGTGCCGCCGCGGCGGCTGGTGGCGAAGGGCTCGAAGAGGTGGTCCCGGATCTCGGCGTCGATGCCCGGGCCGTTGTCCCGCACCTCCAGGTACGGCGCGCCGCGTTCGTCGCGGCCGGTGACCACGGTCACCGCCGGGTGCTCGCCGGCGTGGTCCATGGCGTTGCGCAGCAGGTTCTCCAGGACCTGGCGCATGTGCGAGCGGTCGAACAGGGCGGTGATCGCGGTGGCCTGGACGTCCACCTCGCCGCCGCTGAACGCGGCCTGCCACTCCGATACCACGCGGGGGGCCCACTCGGCGAGGTCCACCGTTTCGAGCTGCGCGGGGGAGCGGCGGGAGAGCTGGAGGACGTTCTCCACCGTCTCGTTGAGCCGCCGGCTCTGCTTGGTGATGATCCCCACCAGCCGGCGGTCGCCGTCCTGCAGGTAGTCCGCCTCGCCGAGGAGCTGGGTGGCCTGCATGATCGCCGACAGCGGGTTGCGGATCTCGTGGGCGATGCTCGCGGTCAGCCGGCCCATGGAGGCGAGCTTCGCCTGCTGGATCTGGGCGCGTACCGCCGTGAGGTCTTCCAGGAAGAGCAGCGTGCCGCCGCGCTGGCTGTCGCCCACCGGGACGAACCGGGGCAGGTAGTCGATACCGCTGACGGTGATCGGCGTGCGCTCGGCGCCGTCGTCGGCCTCGAATGCCCGCTGCAGGGCGGGGGCGCGTTCGGCGAGGGTCGGTGTCTCCCCGTCCAGGCGGCCGATGATGCCGGTGGCCAGACGGTTGGCGAGCCGGATGTGGCCGTCGCGGTCCAGCGCGATCACGCCGGTGTCCAGTCGCTGGACGATGTGTGCGTTGAGCGCCTCCAGGTTCGCCACGTCCAGGCCGCGTTCGGCGGCCAGGGCCTCGCTCTCCCGGGCGCGGCGGGCGAGCAGGGCGGCGGCGGTGGAGGTCACGAAGATGGCGATGCCGAGCAGGGCCACCTGGGTGTAGCCGTCGGTCTTCGCGTGACCGGCGATCCGGGCGAGCGTCTGTACCGCCAGCAGGGCGATGGTGGCCGCTGCGGCGAAGAAGGCACCGAGGCGCAGGCCGGTGAGCAGACTGCCGCCGGCCACCGCGGTGATGAGCAGCACGCCGAGCGCGGTCTCGCTGCTGCCGAGCGCACTGATCAGCAGGGCGATGGCGACGACGTCGGCAAGCACCCCGGCCACCACCTGGACCACGAAGGGCTCCACCCGTCGCCAGGCCGCGAACAGGAACAGTGTGCTGGCGGCAACGTAGAGCAGCGCGACGGCGGTGAATCGCCCGGGCTGGAGCGCGCTGAACACGCCGGTGTTGCCGCCCAGGGCGATGCCGGCGAGCAGCAGCACGGCCACCACCACGCGGTAGCCGGAGAAGATCAGCAGGGGGCGCCAGGTCAGGGCCGCGTGGCCGTTGGCGTTCTGCGGCGGTGTCGCTGTCATATGGCCGTCCGTCAGGTCGTTGGCGATGCCCGGCGTCAGCATAAAACTGACTGACTAGTCAACATGACGCCCCGTTCGCTTTTGATCTGCCCCGGGGATTGGTGGAGAATACCCGGGCTTTTTCACGGAGGTAGGGCGCATCAATGAATCTCCACGAATTTCAGGCAAAACATCTATTCACGCAATACGGCATCGCAATCCCGAAGGGATACGTCGCCCGTAGCGGTGACGAGGCGCGCTCGGCGGCCGAGAAGCTCGGCGGCAGCGTCTGGGTGGTCAAGGCCCAGGTGCACGCCGGCGGCCGCGGCAAGGCCGGCGGCGTGAAGCTTGCCAAGAGCCTCGACGAGGTCGTCCAGTACACCGAGTCCATGCTGGGCGAGCGGCTGGTCACGCACCAGACCGACGACAAGGGCCTGCCCATCAACGCGGTGATGATCGAGCAGGGGCTGAACATCGAGCGCGAGCTCTATCTCGGTGCCGTGGTCGATCGCGCCTCCAAGCGCATCACCTTCATGGCCTCCGAGGCGGGCGGCATGGACATCGAGGAGGTGGCGGCGAGCACCCCCGAGAAGATCCTCACGGTCAAGGTCAGCCCGGCGGCCGGCCTACAGCCGTACCAGTGCCGCGAGCTCGGCTTCGGCATGGGGCTGGGCAAGGAGCAGATCAAGCAGCTCACCCGGATCATGAGCGGGCTCTACAACGCGTTCACCGACCGTGACCTCTCGCTGATCGAGATCAACCCGCTGATCCTCACCGCCGAGGGCGACCTGCTCGCGCTGGACGCGAAGGTCAACGTCGACGACAACGCCATCGAGATCGGCCGTCAGCCCGAGATCGCGGACATGCGCGATGTCAGCCAGGAGGACGAGACCGAGGTGCAGGCCGCCGAGCACGGCCTGAACTACATCACCCTCGACGGCAATATCGGCTGCATGGTCAACGGCGCCGGCCTGGCGATGGCCACCATGGACGTGATCAAGCTCCACGGCGGCGAGCCGGCCAACTTCCTCGACGTCGGCGGTGGCACCAACAAGGAGCGCGTCACCGAGGCGTTCAAGATCATCTCCGCGAGCCCGGACGTGCAGGGTATCCTGGTGAACATCTTCGGCGGCATCGTGCGTTGCGACATGATCGCCGAGGGCATCATCGAGGCGGTCAAGGAAGTCGGCGTGAAGGTGCCGGTGGTCGCGCGCCTCGAGGGCACGAATGTCGACAAGGGCAAGGAGATCCTTGCCAACAGCGGCCTGGACATCATCGCCGCTGACGACCTCACCGACGGCGCCAAGAAGGTCGTCGCCGCGGTGGGCGCCTGACGCGACATTCGGATCAGCAACGAGGTTCAAGCGAGATGAGTATTCTTGTCGACAAGAACACGAAGGTGATCGTGCAGGGCTTCACCGGCAAGCAGGGCACCTTCCACGCCGAGCAGTGCATCGCCTACGGCACCAACATCGTCGGGGGCATCACCCCGGGCCGCGGCGGCGAGACCCACCTGGACCGCCCGGTGTTCAACACCGTGGGTGACGCGGTCGCGGAGACCGGCGCCCAGGCGAGCATGATCTACGTGCCGGCGGCCTTCGCCGCGGACGCGATCCTCGAGGCCGCGGATGCGGGCATCAAGGTCATCGCCTGCATCACCGAGGGCATCCCGGTGCAGGACATGCTCAAGGTCAAGGCGGCGCTGGCGGACTACGACGCCACCCTGATCGGGCCGAACTGCCCCGGCGTCATCACCCCCGGCGAGTGCAAGATCGGCATCATGCCCGGTCAGATCCACAAGGCCGGCTCCATCGGCATCGTCAGCCGCTCCGGCACGCTGACCTACGAGGCGGTCAAGCAGACCACCGACGTGGGCCTGGGCCAGAGCACCTGCGTGGGCATCGGCGGCGACCCGATCCAGGGCATGAGCTTCATCGACGTGCTCGAGCGCTTCGAGGCCGACCGCCAGACCAAGGGCATCGTCATGGTCGGCGAGATCGGCGGCACCGCCGAGGAAGAGGCCGCGGAGTACATCCAGAGCAACGTGCGCAAGCCGGTCGTCGCCTACATCGCGGGCGTCACCGCGCCCCCCGGCAAGCGCATGGGCCATGCCGGCGCGATCATCAGCGGCGGCAAGGGCACCGCGGACGACAAGTTCGGCGCCCTGGAGAAGGCCGGTGTCGCCACCGTGCGCTCCCCCGCGGAGATCGGTGCGCGCATCAACGAGTTCTTCACCGGCTGAACCGGTGACGCCCCGCGGGGCGGCCGGCACGGTCGCCGCCCCGTTCGGCCCCGCCTTGCGGGGCGGGCCGGGCAGGTCCTGAGGGCCTGCCCCGGCTGTTCCCGCCGAATGCCCCCCGATCTTCACCGGCACCGCCTTCCGCATGCCCCCCGGGCGGTTCAGAATCCGTCCATCCCTGGATGGACCGGCAAGCACCTGATGCCCGTCGGATTCCGTTTGACTGTGGATCGTTGCAGTGGCAAGAATGCAGGCGTGACTGTAACAGGCCGATCACTCCGCGGAACGTCGCGCCCCCGGGCGCTATGGTCGGCGGCCAGCTCCCCCGTGGCATCGTCCGTTCCTCCCTGTCGGCGTCGTCTGCCCCGGCATCCGGTTCGACCGGGAGGGCGAGGGGGCGTTGTGGGCCGGTCCGCCCGCAGTCACGCCAATCCCCTGATGGAAAGTGGATAGCGCCATGATGATGCCGCCCCTGCCGGTTGACCCGATGCCGATGTTCGATCCGTTCGGCGTGGTCCGTGCCGCCAACGAGTACTGGCGCGATGCGCTGGAGCGCAGCGTCCTGTACATGGACGTCATGCGCCAGCGCGGTAATCAGTACCTCGAGCACATGGAGAAGACCAAGCCCAACGTGCTCGGCTTCGAGGCGGAGGTGCTGGTCAACGGCCGGGATCTGCCCCATCCGGTCAACTACGAGCTGCTGCGCATCGAGCCGCCGGAAGGCGTCGAGACGGACCCGCTCAAGCGCCCGTTCGTGGTGGTCGACCCGCGGGCGGGGCACGGTCCGGGCATCGGCGGCTTCAAGCCGGACAGCGAGGTCGGCGTGGCGCTGCGCGCCGGCCACCCCTGCTACTTCATCGGCTTCCTGCCGTATCCGGAGCCGGGCCAGAGCGTCGAGGACGTGGTCGAGGCGGAGATCGCCTTCCTGCGCCATGTCGGCGAGCGCCACGCCGACGTCTCCGAGCGGCCCATGGTGGTGGGCAACTGCCAGGCCGGCTGGCAGATCATGATGGCGGCGGCGCTGGAGCCGGACCTGTTCGGCCCGATCCTCATCGCCGGTGCGCCGCTGTCGTACTGGGCCGGCGAGCGGGGCGGGGCGCCGATGCGCTATACCGGCGGCATGACCGGTGGCAGCTGGACCACCGCGCTGCTGAGCGATCTCGGCGACGGGCTGTTCGACGGCGCCTGGCTGGTGCAGAACTTCGAGCGCCTCAATCCGGCGAACACCTACTGGGCCAAGCAGTACAACCTCTACGCCAATATCGACACGGAGGCGCAGCGCTACCTGGAGTTCGAGCGCTGGTGGGGCGGGCACGTCTTCCTCGGCGCCGAGGAGATCCAGTACATCGTGGACAACCTGTTCGTCGGCAACCGGCTGTCCACCGCCCAGCTCGTCACCCGCGACGGCCGGCGGGTCGACCTGCGCAACGTGCGCTCGCCGGTGGTGGTGTTCTGCTCCCGCGGCGACAACATCACGCCCCCGCCCCAGGCGCTGGGCTGGATCCGCGACCTCTACGAGGGCGTGGACGACATCATCGCCAACGTCCAGACGATCGTGTACTGCGTGCACGACACCACCGGACACCTGGGGATCTTCGTCTCGGGCAGCGTCTCGCGCAAGGAGCATACCGAGTTCACGGCGAACATGGACTACATCGACGTCCTGCCGCCGGGGCTCTACGAGACCACCGTCACCCCCGCCGACGAGCTGACTGCCGGGGCCTCGCCGGAGCGCGACTACCTGCTGGAGTTCCAGCAGCGCTCGGTGGAGGAGCTGGACGAGGAGATCCAGCACCGGCCCGAGGACGATACCCGCTTCGCCACCGTGGCGCGGGTCTCGGAGATCAACCTCGGGCTCTACCGGCTGTTCGTCCAGCCGTGGGTGCGGGCCACGGTCACGCCGGACCTCGCGACCTGGATCCGCCGTCTGCACCCCAGCCGCCTGCGCTACAAGGTGTTCTGCGACCGCAACCCGTTCATGTACGGGCTGCCGGCGCTCGCCGAGGGCGTGCGCGAGGATCGCCACCCGGTGTCGGAGGACAACCCCTTCCGTGTGATCGAGGGGCTGGTCTCCAACGAGATCGTCTTCGGCCTCAATACCTTCCGCGATCTGCGCGACCGGGCCATGGAGTGGTTGTTCATCGACCTCTACGGCCAGCCGTTGCTGCAGGCGCTGGTGGGGCTGCACGGCGACGCGCACGTGCATCGCCGGCGTCCGGGGGCGGAGCCGGAGCACCGGCGCTTTATCGAGCGGCGCAAGGCCGAGCTGCGCCACCACATTGCCGAGGGCGGTGCCCACGAGGCGCTGATGCGTTCGGTGATCTACATCCTGGGTGGGGCGCCGGGCACCGACGAGCGCAACTTCAAGCGCCTGCGGGCCTCCCGTGCGGAGCTGGAGCCGGCCACCGACCTGGCGTCCTACAAACGCCTGGTGCGGGACCAGTTCTTCATCCTCCGCCTGGACCGTGACGCGGCGCTGGAGGCGATCCCCGAGCTCCTCCGTGGTGAGAGCGGGAGCGCCATCGACGCCCACCTCCAGCACCTGGATCACGTCCTTGCCGCCAGCGGCGAGCTCTCCGAGCACGCCGCGGCCCGGTACCAACAGGTCCGGGCCCTGTTCGAGCGGGCCAAGACGCCAAGGGTGGCGACCTCCTGATCGCAGGTTCCCAGGGCCGTACGGGGGAAACGTCGCACGTGGCCTGCCACCGTGCCCGCCCGTACTCCGGGCCCCTCTCCCTTCACGGGAGAGGGTGTGGCCCGGGGCGTGGCTATGCCGTTGCGAGCCAGCCGGTGCAATGAGGCGGGATGTTGGCTGCCAGGAGCAGCCAACCTACGTGAACGGTCACCGCTGGGCCTCTGCCGTGGGTCGGCTGCTTCTGGCAGCCAACCTGCGTGAACGGTCACCGCTGGGTCTCTGCGGTAGGTCAGCTGCTCCTGGCAGCCGACATCCGCCGGCGCGACGATCGGGGAGATCGTGCACCGAAGACGGTATAACGCCCCACGACCCCACGTCGGTGACGGGGTCGCACACGGCTTTTGACCTTGCCCGCCTGCACTCCGGGCCCCTCTCCCTTCACGGGAGAGGGGTTGGGGAGAGGGTGTGGCCCGCCCCCTGTAGACCGTTCACCGCAGGGACGTATGCTGGCCCGCGCTTGACAGCGCGGGTCACCGAGGCAAAAATACGCGCTCGCTGAACGCGATACCGTGGCTACGTAGCTCAGTTGGTTAGAGCACCACACTCATAATGTGGGAGTCGGTGGTTCGAATCCACCCGTAGCCACCATTTCCCCCTCCCGTATTCTCCCCTCACCGTACAGATGTATCCGTGCCCCTGGATGGTGGTGCGCGTATCCCTCGTCTTGCTCCCGTTTACTGGTCCCCATGAGCTTGGCAGTCCGTGTCACCGGTGCCGGCTGGATGGGCGGGCTATGCCAGTGCGTCTCCCTTGCGTCTACCCACGTCCGGCCGTGACGCGTGAACGGATCGCTCCGGGGATTGAACCGGGACGCGGTGAACCTCATTTCGGGGGCTCCGGCTGGGTGAGGTGCGATTTATGGGCGCTCAATCGTCACGATCGACACTTTTAATAGTTGGCATATAGTCCATATGCGGACGATTATGATAGGATGCTATCGTTCTTTGGGAATGAGAAATCACAGGAGGCATTACCATGACCAAGACAACGATCGCCGCACTCGCCGCAGCCATCACCCTGGGCCTCGGTTCCGCCGCCGCCGGCGCCGCTCCCGTGGGCCACGGGACCCTCGGTGGCCGGGTTTCCCCGCAGGACCTCACCCAGGCTGGCGTGCAGGGGACCGCCGGGTTCGCGGCGCACTTCGCCGGGCCGGCCAACCCGAACATCGACCCGCGTCTGCTGGGTGGTGAGCTGATGGAGCAGGACCTGAGCCCCGTGACTTCGGGCCCGGCGACCGAGCCGGTCCACGCTGTGACGAGCCATCGTCCTGTGTTCTACGGCAAGGTCAGCCCGGTGGGCGATAGCGTCTCCGGCTGAGCCGGTGCGGTTGTCGCTGGCGATGTCCGTCCCCGACCAGGCGTCACGCGACACCGACAGTACCGGGCGCTGGTAACGGCGTCCGGGCCATAATCTGACTCCCCCCCTTGATAACGCCGCAGCCTCCGGGCTGCGGCGTTTGCCTTTGGCGAGTCACCGTCACGGACCGCTCGGTCCGAGGGCATCCCTCGTCGTGAATACACCCTGCCGTTTCTGCCGTTGCCTGGCTATTGCCGGAACGGCCGGGAGGCCACCAGCGTCATGGCGGTGCGGGAAACCCGTGTCCGACGGCACGGCCCGAATGGCCAGGCCACAGGGTCTCCTCTGAACGCCACGGTAGGTCGCCCACGGCCATGGGCTGTGGGCGACATGTCCCGTGTTGTCGCACGCCTTCGGTGCACGACCCGCCCGTCCGGTTGTTCGGAGCGCGTTGGCCGACCGGGAGGGTGGCCGAATAATGTGCGTAAGGCCCTTCCGTGATTGTCCGTACACGACGGTAGCCGTACACTCAGAGTGAAAAAGCCGTACACGAGGGCCAGCCATGGCCGCAGAAACGACTAAGCTGACCATCCGGTTGCCCACACGCGACGTCGAGTTTGCGAAGGCCTATGCGTCGGCCCATGGGCTAACGGTCACCGAGGTTATCGACCGGTACCTACGCCGTATGCGTGCGCTGGAAGAACGTATGCCGGTTCCCGAGCTCGACGAGATTACGGGGCTGGTCCCGGCCGACGTGGATGTCGAGGCGGAATACCAAGCCCATCTTCGGGAAAAACACAGCCGGTGATCCTCCTGGATCTCAACGTCATCCTCGATGTCGTCCAGCAGCGTGAGCCCCACTACCGTCCATCGGCGGCGGTCCTCGAGCGGGTCATTCGTGGGTATGACCGGGCCTGCCTTCCTGCCCACGCGCTGACGACTGTGCACTATATCGTCGCCCGCTATCAGAATTCGGCGAAGGCCAATAATGCCGTGGACTGGATGTTGCGTTACATGACGGTTGCCCCTATCACGCATGCAGTAGCGATAAGGGCCCGGGCTCTGGACTGGCCGGATTTCGAGGACGCGATGGTGGCGGCGGTGGCTGAGGCCGCCGAGTGCACGACAATTGTCACGCGCAACGTCAGGGATTTTGAGTCCTCTCCTGTACCGGCCCTGACGCCTTGCGAGTATCTGACAAGCCTGGATAACAACGGCATCCCGAAGGGCGCGTAGGCCGCGCACGGCCAGGGGACGTGTGCGACATCCCCGGCCTATCCGCCACGTCACGCGCCTGCGGCGCACGACCTGCGCGGCGGGTCCGCGACGGCGTATCCACGTGCCAGGCCACACCCTCTCCCCAACCCCTCTCCCGTGAAGGGCGAGGGGCCCGGAACGGTAGGTCGTGCACGGCCACCGGCCGTGTGCGACATCCTCACTGGTTGCCAGACATGCGGCGATACCGCATCCTTTTCGGTTCACCTCTGAACGATGAGCCTGCGAATGGCACGATCCCGTGGCCACGGCCTGCTCGTGGACCGAGTCACCCTGTTCTTCAGTGTCCTCGCTGTCAGCGCCGGCACGGCGGTGTGGTGGACCAGGGGCGACGCGGCCGTCCGCGCCGCATTCGGGCACGCCGCGGGCCTGCTGCTGATGGTTCTGCCTCTGGTGCTGTTCGCGGTGATGCTGGCCGCCTATATCCAGCAGATGCTGCCGATGGGCCTGGCCGAACGCTGGCTGGGGGCGGGGAGCGGCGTCCGCGGCCTGCTGCTCGCGACGCTCGCTGGCGCGGTGACCCCCGGCGGGCCCTTTTCGGCGTTTCCGCTGGTCGTGGGGCTGCGCGGGGTCGGGGCGTCACTGCCCGTGTGCGTGGCCTACCTAACCGCCTGGTCCGTGCTCGGATTGCAGCGGGTGCTGGTCTGGGAGATCCCGTTCTTCGGCGCCGACTTTGCGGCGGTGCGGCTGCTGGTCTCGCTGCCCCTGCCGCTGATCGCCGGTGCCGCCGTCATGGCGCTGACGCGCCCGACGCGAGGGGACTGAGTACGTGGGCGTCGCCTACCTCACCGTCGCCGTCCTGCTCGCGGCCACGGCCGTCGCCGCGCACCGTCACCCCGGGGTTGAGCACCGCGCCGTCTGGCGACTCGGGTTCCACCAGCTCCGGCCGTTGCTGCTTCGCCTGCCCGTCGCCATCGTGGCGGCGAGCTTTGTCGCCGAGCTGATCCCGCCCGAATGGTTCGCCCGAATGCTCGGCTCCTCCTCCGGGCTGCCGGGGGTGCTCCTGGCCTCCGTGCTCGGCGGTGCGCTGCCCGGTGGACCGTCCGTGTCGTTCCCGCTGGTGCTCGTGCTCTCCCATGCCGGGGTGGGCGTGCCGCAGATGGTGGCCATGCTCACCGCCTGGTCCGTGCTCGCGCTGCACCGCGTCCTCACCTTCGAGCTGCCGATGATGGGCTGGGCGTTCGTGTGGCGCCGTTGGCTCGTGAGCGTGATGCTCGCCCCCCTGGCCGGCGGCCTTGCCATGCTCGTTACCGGCTGAGGTCGGCAGCCCACTCGGTTATAGTGGTTCGATGGAGAAGGGGGGCCGGGCATCCTATGAGTGGCAGCGCCGGATCGTCCGCCGGCTCGGTTCCGTGCGCGCGGTCGCGCTCTTCACGCTTGTATCCACCGTGGTGTCACTCGCCATAACGGCGGTCGCCATGACACTCGATGGCATCGAGGACCCGTTCCTCGGCTACATCATCGCCATTATCGTCCCGGTGGTGCTCACCCCGCCTATCACCGGCATGCAGTTCGCCCTGATCGAGCGCCTCGACGAGGCCGAGCTCGCCCTCCATCGGCTCGCGCGAACCGACGAGCTGACAGGACTCCCCAACCGGCGGGCGTTAATCGAGGCGGGCGAGGATGTGCTGAGTCGTTCGCGTCGGCGCGGAAGTGACGTCGCCCTGCTGTTTGTCGACGTCGACCACTTCAAGCAGATCAACGACACCCACGGGCATATCGTGGGCGACCTGGTGCTGCGCCACCTGGCCCGGCGCATCGCCGGCGGCCTGCGCGAGACGGACCTGCTCTGCCGCTTCGGTGGCGAGGAGTTCGCGGCACTGCTGCCCGATACCGATGAGCAGTCCGCTGCCGAGATTGCCGAGCGGCTGCGGCGGACCACCGCAGCGAGTCCTATCATGGCGCGGCAGTCGGAAGGGCCCGCCATCCCCGTGACGCTGAGCCTGGGACTGACCGCGGCAGAGGCCGAGTCCGCCGGTGATATTCATCGTCTCATCGATGTCGCGGACCGTGCCGTCTACGCCGCCAAAGAGGCGGGCCGGGATACCGTGGCGATGCGCTCCGCTGTCTGAATCTGCCGGCCTGGGACCCCTAGCGACAGGACGACGGCAGGTACTGAGCGCCCAGCCCGCCGCAGCGCCATCCGACCAGCCGGCCGTCCGAAGCCGTTTTGGGCACCATGGTGAAGGTCTGCCCCTGGTGTACCCCGCTGTCGATAGCGACCTCCATCGTGCCGCTACTGGTCACGGTCACGCTGTTCGTCCCGAAATAGGTGCCGCTCAACTGGTCGGCCGAGTTCGTGATTCCCGTGTCACTCGCAACGTTGGCGAAGGAACCCTTGTTGCTGTAGTACTCGGTCAACGACTTACGTAAGCCATCAGTGACGGTGAGCGTATCCGCCACCTGCGCCCGGCCTGTATAGTCGATGTAACCGCCAACCGCGATTGCAGCCAGGATGCCGATGATCGCTACTACGATCATGAGTTCGATGAGGGTGAACCCATCCTGTACTCGTCGCATAATTACCCCTGAGCGTTCTGATATCGTATTTTTCGGTACGGTCGCAGCCTCCGAATAAGCACGAATGGTGCCAGCCTCTGAAATGCCGGCGGATGGGGGCTCTAACTGGCTTATGGGCCGTATTTCCAGCTGTGACGCTGGAAATTCTTGGCGCGCTGATTGCCCGTCTGCGTCAGGGGCAGGGGTAGAGAGGGCCGTTTTGCGTCAGCGTTTGATAGTTAGATCGCCGAGCTTCGAATGCTGAGGCGTGATTTCACTATCAGCCACAGCCAGACATTCCAGAAAACCAGGCTCCCGCTGGTAGCGATGGCCGCGCCGATCACGCTGAACGATGGGATCAACAGGAGATTGAGCACCACGTTAAGCCCGGCAGCTACCGCCAAGACCCGAGTTACTTCGCGCTCATGGCCGGCCATGTTGAGCAGCATGCTAGTGGCGCCAAATCCGGCACTGGCCACTTGCCCCAGCGCAAGAATCAGCAATGGCAGCCAGGCAGAGAGGTATTCCGTACCGAAAAACGTGTGCAGCAACCAGTCACCGAACACGATAAACACGAGCGTCACGGCCAGCGCGAAGGCCAACGCTGCCTGAGCCAGACGATTCATGAGCTTCTGTAACTTCGCCTGCTCGCCCTCCGAGTGGAGCCGGGCAACAAATGGAGCCGCGGTCATGTTGAGTGCAAACAATGCGAGCGGAACGATCAAAGCGCCTTGTGCCGCGACACGGTAGACCCCGACATCCACCGTGGCCGCAAGCATCCCCAGCATGAGCACATCGGCATGTCGCATGAACTGCTCGGTACCCTGAGTAAAGGCCATCGGCCAGGACGATTTGAACCACTCTCGCTGGCGATAGACCGGTTTGGCCTGTCGCAATGGCGGCGGACGATACCGCCTCAACAACATGGCTCCGACGAGGAACGCCACCAGGGACGCGCCGCACATGAGCGCCATCGCCCCAGCGGGTGAAAGTCCCACATCCGGCAGTATCACCACCACCAACAACAACCCCGCCATAAGCGCGGGGCGCAGAACCTGCTCCGGAAATACGCCCGCTACCACGTGGCGCAAACCTCGCAGGCTGGCTGACCGAATGGCACCGAGCGCCATTACCGGTATCAGCGCGAGCCCCCATGGCAATGTTTCTCGCAGTGACTCCCCCCGGGCCCAGCCCGCCCAAAGCCCGAACAGCCCGATGCATGCGACAAGCAGGGACAGCACCAGCACCGCGCCACTGGACCAGCGCCAGATCCCCTGTACCGCCCCCCAGTCACCGTCCCGCTGGCCCCGAGCCGTCTCGCGCACCACCAATGGAGGAAGACCCAACCGCACCGGCACGGAGACAACAGCGGTCAACGCGAAGACAAACGCATAAACCCCATAGCCCGCCGGTCCCAACAGGCGGGCAAGCAGTACGACCACCAGAAGGCCCAGCAGCACTTCCGACACCCGTGCCAGCAGCCCCCCGGCACCGCCCCGAAGCAGTTGCGCCGCCAAGCCATCACCACGCCATGGAATGGACCGCCTTGTGTCGCCATGTTCCTTGTTGCCCGACACGCTGCCTTCGCCTCCCTCTCAACGGCCCGACCCACGGCGGCCGGGACTCTGGCGCCATGGTACGCTATCGCCCGGAACAAGGCCCTTCACCGCGGGCCGGAGTGCAGGGATCGATGCCAGTCCATCCAACGGAAAAACCACGCCTTATCGCCATCCTCGGCACACGTGCCCAGGTCATCAAGATGGCGCCGCTCCTGGCCGAGCTCGAACGTCGCCACCTTCCCTACCGGCTGCTGATGACCGGGCAGCACCAGGCGACCGTCGACGACCTGCTGGACGAATTCGGCATCTCCACGCCCCGGGAACGGCTTTACGAAGGTCCGGAGATCAAAGGCATGGCACAGGCCGGCCTGTGGATGCTGCGGACCGCCTGGCGACTTTGGCGCCGGCGTGCCAATTGGGCGCCGAAACCCAGAAGACATACCATCGTGCTGGCGCACGGCGACACCTTCACCACGCTGCTGGCCGCCTTCGTCGGTCGTTTGTCCGGTACCACCGTCGCCCACGTCGAGGCCGGGTTGCGTTCCTTCGACTGGCGACACCCGTTCCCCGAGGAAATCACGCGCATCCTCGTCTCACGAGTCGCCAGGATCGCCTACTGCCCGGGCAGCTGGGCCTGCGGCAACCTCGACAAACGGCGGACGGCCATCGTGGATACCCGGGCCAACACCATCCTCGATGCGCTGCGTACCGCGCTGGAGAAGCCGGCCGCCCCCGGGAACAACAATGACACTCCCTACGCCGTGATCTCCGTGCACCGGTTCGAGAACCTCTACTCCCGGGAACGCATGGGGGTCATCCTGGACACCATCCGGCGGCTGGCCGAACGGTTGCGGGTGATCCTCGTCCTCCACCCCACCACCGAGAAGCGCCTCACCGAACTGGGCAGGCTCGAGGAGCTCCAGCAGAACCGGAACATCGAATTGCGCCCGCGGATGACCTACGTCCCCTTCATGCAGCTGATCGCCCGCTCGCGACTGGTGATCAGCGACGGCGGCAGCAACCAGGAGGAACTCTCCTACCTCGGCATTCCCACCCTCCTGCTGCGCATGGCCACCGAACGGCAGGAGGGGCTGGATGACAACGTGATCTTGAGCCGCTTTGATCCCGAACGCATCACCAGGGCGGTCGAAGGCGTCGATACCACCACACCCCGGCAGACCGCCACGTTGCCGCCGCATCACCCGGCCAGCATCATCGTCGACGACCTGATGAAACGGCTCTCTCCGGCCGCGACCGACGAAACGGCGGGAGGCCGACGATGACACCTGCCGGCAAACTCTCCCCCTGCATCATGGTGACCGGAGGGGCCGGCTTCATCGGCTCGGCCCTGATTCGGCATCTGCTGGACACCACGGACCGGCATATCCTGAACGTCGACAAGCTCACCTATTCCGGCGACTTACGCACCCTGGGAAGCTGGCAGGACGACCCTCGCCATCAGTTCTTCCAGCTGGACATCAACGACCAGGAATCCATCGAGGAGCTGCTGGCCACCCATCGCCCCGAGGCCGTGATCCACCTGGCCGCCGAATCGCACGTCGACCGGTCCATCGCCGGCCCGGAGGCCTTCATCCGGACCAACGTCGACGGCACCTTTCGCCTGCTGGAGGCGGCACGGGGGTATTTCGAGGGCCTCTCCCGTGAAGACCGGGCATCGTTCCGTTTCATTCACGTCTCCACCGACGAGGTCTTCGGCGACCTGGGGCCGGACGACCCGCCCTTCACGGAAACCACGCCCTATGCCCCGAGTTCGCCCTACTCGGCCAGCAAGGCCGCCTCCGATCACCTGGCACTGGCCTGGCACCGGACCTACGGCTTGCCGGTCATCGTCACCCATTGCTCGAACAACTACGGCCCGTACCAGTTCCCCGAGAAGTTCATTCCCCGCCTGCTGGCCACCGCCCTGGCCGGGAAGGACATCCCCGTCTACGGCAAGGGAGAGAACGTCCGCGACTGGCTGTTCGTGGAGGATCACGCCAAGGCGATTGAACGCGTGTGGCAGGCCGGACGTCCCGGGCGACGCTACAACATCGGGGGAAACAACGAGGTCCGAAACATCGATCTTGCCCGAACGCTGTGCGGCCTGCTCGACGAGATGGCTCCCACTCCCGAAGGTCCGTACGACCGCCTGATCCGGTTCGTCACCGACCGCCCGGGTCACGACCGGCGCTATGCCATCGACAACCGCCGCATTCAGGGCGAACTGGGCTGGGAGCCGGCCCATGCACTGGAAGACGGGCTCCAGGCCACCGTGCAGTGGTATCTCGATCACCCCGAATGGCTGCACCGCCAACAGGACACCGCATGAACGACTCGGCAACCCAACGCAAGGGCATCATCATGGCCGGCGGCAGAGGCACGCGACTGACCCCGATCACGCGGGCGGTTTCCAAGCAGCTGCTGCCGATCTACGACAAGCCGATGATCTACTACCCGCTGTCGGTGCTCATGCTCGCCGGCATCCGCGAGATACTGATCATCACCACACCCGAAGACGCCCCGGCCTATCGGCAACTGCTGGGCGACGGCCACGCCTTCGGCATCCACCTTGAGTACGCCACGCAACCCCAGCCCAACGGTCTGGCCGAGGCATTCACCATCGGTGCCGACTTCCTCGACGGCCACCCGGCGTGCCTGGTGCTGGGCGACAACATCTTCTACGGCGCGCAGTTCAGTCCGCGCCTGACCGAGGCCGACAGCCGCGCTCACGGCGCCACCCTGTTCGGCTACCAGGTCAAGGACCCCGAGCGCTTCGGCGTGGCGGAGTTCGATAGAAACGGGAAAGTGGTAGCCATCGAGGAAAAGCCCGCCCACCCCCGCTCGCAGTACGCGATCACCGGGCTGTACTTCTACGACAACCGGGTGGTCGACATGGCACGGGACATCCGCCCCTCCGCGCGCGGAGAGCTGGAGATCACCGACATCAACCGGCAATACCTGGAAAAAGGCGAACTGCACATCGAGCGTCTCGGGCGCGGCTTTGCCTGGCTGGACACCGGCACGCACGCCAGCCTGCTTGAGGCGGCGCAGTTCGTGGAAACCATCGAGCGCCGCCAGGGCTTCAAGATCGCCTGCCTGGAAGAGATCGCCTGGCGCAACGGCTGGCTGGACGAGGAGGCCATCCTCGCCGCGGCCCACACGGTACGTGGCACCGAGTACGCCGACTACCTGCAGAGTCTCGTGTAGTGCGTCCCAATTGCTGGTACGTTCAGCGAGCAGCTGGCCGGCCAGCTGCAAGGCGCGGTCTCGCCGGAAGGGTGGTTCCCTTTCAAGAGACCGCAACGCCGCAGATGGCCGGCCAGCGGCTCGCCCGGAGGGAGCCCACCACAAGCACCAACTCGGCGTTGCAGCGCTTGACAAGGGCACCGACCATTGCCGGCGCGCTGCGCCTTGATCTGACGCTTGTGGCGAGCTCTGAAAGTGCCAGCAATTGGGACGCACTACACTAGCCGAGCCGGAGTAGAATCGATGGCAGACAACGTAAGGCCAGCGAACATGGATCGAAAAGCGCCAGCACAGGACGAACCGCTGTTCGTCACGCGCCCGCAACTGCCTCCGCTCGAGGAGGTCATGCCCTACCTCGAGGAAATCTGGCGCACGCATCAGCTGACCAACAAGGGGCCCTTCCACGAGCAGCTGGAGGCGGCGTTGTGCGACTACCTGGGCGTGGAGCACATCTCCCTGTTCGCCAACGGCACGCTGGCCCTGGTCACCGCCATGCAGGCATTGCGGCTGACCGGGGAGGTGATCACCACGCCGTACAGCTTCGTCGCCACGGCCAACGCCCTGCTGTGGAACGACCTGACCCCGGTGTTCGTCGATGTCGACCCGGTCACCCTGAATCTCGACCCCGAGCAGGTCGAGGCCGCCATCACGCCCAAGACCAGTGCCATCCTGCCGGTACACGTCTACGGCCATCCGGCGGACGTCGACGGCCTGCAGGATGTCGCCGACCTCTACGGCCTGCGCCTGATCTACGATGCCGCCCACTGCTTCGGCGTGGAAGACGAGGGCGGCAGCATCCTGCGCCACGGTGATCTCTCCATCCTGAGCTTCCACGCGACCAAGGTGTTCAACACCTTCGAGGGCGGCGCCATCGTCAGTCCGGACGCCAGGGCCAAGCAGCGGATCGACTACCTCAAGAACTTCGGCTTCGCCAACGAGACCACGGTCGTCGCCGCCGGCATCAACGCCAAGATGAACGAGTTCCAGGCCGCCGTGGGCCTCGCCCAGCTCAAGCACATCGACGCCGCCATCCACGCCCGGGCCCGCATCGATGCTCGCTACCGCGAGCAGCTGGCAGCCATCCCCGGCATTCGCTGCCATACCCCATCGACGGCCCGCCGGCACAACCACGCCTACTTCCCGATCTTCGTCGAGGACGATTTTCCCTTGAGTCGCGACGAGCTCTATTTTCGGTTGCGCGAACACGGCATCCGGGGACGGCGATACTTCTACCCGCTGATTCCCGAGTTCCCCATGTACCGCAACCTGCCGGGCAATGATCGGAACGAGTGGCCGAATGCCCACGAGGCCGCGGAGCGGGTGATCTGTTTGCCAATGTACTCTGAGTTGGGACAAGAAGACCAAGACACCGTGGTTCAGGCGTTCAATCCAGACGAGATATGAGCAAGGTCCTCCTCCTCGACACCAACTTCTCCTCGACACCGATCTACAACTACTTGGTGGATCGCGGTCACGAAGTTTATGTAATGGGAAACAATCCCGATGATGCCTTGGCCAAGAATGTCGAACATTATATCCGTCAGGATTATTCACAAATAGAAGTGACGCGCTCACTGATTCGGGATATCGGTATCGAGCACGTGGTCCCCGGCTGCAATGATCAGTCATACCGGGTTTGCGCTGCCTTGAACGAGGATGAGGGGCATCCGGGAATCGACGATCCTGAAACCACCGAGACACTGACCAACAAAGCTATTTTCCGTGATTTTGCAGCAGCCACTGGGCTGCCATCACCAAAAGTCATCGAAAAAAAAGATGGCCTGCTCGAACCAGTCATGGTCAAGCCCACCGACGCCTACAGTGGACGGGGAATCACCATTTTGCGCGATGGAGACGAAAGTCAACTCCTGGAAGCAAAGGAACTGGCCAAGAAATTCTCCCCATCGAACAGCTATCTGATCGAAGAATACATTGAAGGGCAACTTCACAGTCACAGTGCCTTCCTGCGAGCGCAGGAAATTGCTCACGACACCGTGGTCGAAGAGCACGGTTCGGCAAATCCCTTCGTGGTTGACACCAGCCGAGTCTCGCCGGAATTCCCACCATCCTCTCTGGATGAAATCCGCGAAGTGGTAACCAGGATCGCAGGGCATTTGAAACTCAAGGATGGGCTCATTCACACGCAATTCATCCTGTCGGATGGGGGCATATGGATTGTCGAAGTGACACGCCGTTGCCCCGGCGACCTCTACAGCGTGCTGGTGGAGTCTTCCACCGGCCTTAATTACGTGGAAAATTACGTTCGTCCATTCCTTGGCTTGCCTTATCGCTTTGAAGCTAATCCTGGCGAACCCAGTAATGTCATGCGACACACCGTGTCCAGCACTGAGCCCCTGGTCTTCAATGCGTTGCAGTTCAATGTGCCATTCCAGGCCGAGAGATTCGTGCCTCTTGCAGAGGCTGGCGACAAGGTGGCGCCTTCTCCATTTGGTCGAATGGGCATCCTCTTTGCCAAAACGAGTGAATCAAACGAACTCGATCACCTGTTTTCCCTGACGCTTGACCGAAAACTTTACCGCTTCAATGACTGAGGCGGGCAAAAAAGGAACCTGAAATGCAATGTATGATGGAACTGGCTGCTCAAGCCCTTGCAGATAGGGCCGCCGATCCGGAGATCGCGTTGAAGTTCCTGAATCCTTCCCACGTGACCGAACGTTACGTTGTCGGTCGGAACGAGCAGTCTCTCGACCTCATCAGGAAATGCACAATTCACGGTCTGATCGATGATTTCCGCCAAGGGGAAGAGTACTGGCATGGCATTCCGGTTGTCTCGTCACGATACGTGCCGGAGCATGCCTTGGTCGCGAACTGCTCTACCTCCATCAGCCCGGTCAATGTTAGTCGGAACCTGCACGATGCCGGGATCAGACACATAGTGTCGTTTGGTGACCTTTTAAAGGTCGACTCCGCTGGCTCTCTCCCATTGCCTTGGTTCATAAAACAGCAACGAGAGGACATGGAGCGGCACGGCGACGAATGGGAAGAACTGTTCCAGTCCCTGGCAGATGGAGAGTCCAGGCAAACGCTTCTTGACATCGTGCAATATCGGCTGACAGCCGACCCCAGATACATGGAGGCCTACACGGTCAGGCTCATCGAGCAGTATTTCGAACCATTCCTCGACACGGCGGAACAAGTGTTTGTCGACGCCGGGGGATTTGACGGTGACACGACACAGGAGTTCTGCGCACGCCATCCTGACTATCACAAGGTCTTCCTGTTCGAGCCCTCGCCGACGAACATGGCTGCAGCCCGGGAAAGGTTGAAAAACGAGCGGAATATTCATTTTGTCGAAGCGGCGATTTCTGATGAAGTCGGCTCGCTACGATTCAACGTTGAGGCCGGCCCGGCTTCTTCGGTCTGCGACGAGGGGGGGGCAAGCATCGCCGTCACCACACTCGATCAAGCGATTCAGGAACCGGTCACCTGGATCAAGATGGATCTGGAAGGATGGGAGATCAAAGCGTTGCGAGGTGCAAAGCGACTGATCCACGAACATTCTCCCCAACTCAGTATTGCTACATACCACCGCGCGAGCGATTTCAGGGAAATTTATGCGTTTATCCGCTCACTGAACCCTTCCTATCAGGTGCGTTTGCGCCACTACACACAAGGTTGGTCGGAAACAGTGATGTATTTCAGTGACCAGACAAGCTGAACGATGTCAGACATATCTAAAACAGCTACCACACCGCTTCGTCTCGCCTTCATCGGAGGAGCGACGACTTCCGCCGTGGGGTACACACATTTCACCGCCAGCCGGCTGGACGGCACTTATCATCTTGTCGCTGGCTGCTTCAGCCGGAAGGACGCTCTCAACCGGCAATCAGCCATTACATATGGAGTCCCCGCTGACCGAACCTACAGGAACTGGAAGCAACTGCTTTGCGAGGAGCGGGATCGAGTGGACGCGATCGCGGTCCTCACCCCGACACCGATCCATGCCGAAATCGTCATCGCGGCGCTGGAAATGGGTTATGCCGTGATCTGCGAAAAGGCCCTGTGTCTAACTAGCGAGGAATGCAGGAGCATCCAGGCCGCAGTGGACCGCAGTGAAGGGTACCTTGCTGTCACATTCAATTACTCCGGCTACCCGATGGTTCGCGAGTTACGACACATGATCCGCGAGGGACGCTTGGGGGACATTCAGCAGGTCCACATCGAGATGCCCCAAGAGGCCTACCTTCGTAGGGGAGTCAATCCTCAAGATTGGCGTCGGCAGGATCATGTTATTCCCACGGTCTCCCTCGACCTCGGGGTACATGTCCATCATCTGATGGATTTCGTTACATCAGGAACTCGCCCGATCGAATTGACTGGGGATCAATCCAGCTATGGAAAATTCCCTGACTTGATCGACAATGTTTATTGCCTTGCGCGCTATCAAAACGAAATGCGAATGCAGGCTTGGTGGGGGAAAACAGCGCTGGGTTATCGGAACGGTCTACGCATCCGTGTATTTGGAAGCCAGGCCGGCGCGGAGTGGGTGCAAACGGACCCGGAGACATTACGAATTAGCGACAGCGACGGGAGAATCCTGATCCTTGATCGTTCCGCCGGAGACTGTGCGGTTGCTTCCGAACCTAGATACAACCGTTTCAAGTCCGGCCATCCATCAGGCTTCATCGAGGCATTCGCGAATCTTTACTCGGACCTCGCGGAAGACATACAACGGCACAAGGAAGGTCTCAAGGCATCAACTCCTTTCGTATTCGGATCCCGACATGCGCTCGACGGCATGATTTTCCTCGAGGCGACCCATCAAGCAGGCTTGAAAAAAACGTGGGTCTCCGTGAGAAATAGATAAATAACGCCTTCACACCAAGCATGGATATCATAACGAATCCGGGATGCTTTTCCGGCGCATATTCTCATGCACCACAAATATTTTCTGGCCTGCCAGATCGGCAATTTGAAAAATAAGAGCGACACCACAGACGATCAACATGAACCCAGACCCGGAGACCATCATTATTCGTCCCAATGTGAGCCACCCGCTGGTCAGCGTTGTAGTCCTGTGTCACAACCATGCTCCTTATATCCAGCAGACGCTAGAAAACATATTCTCGCAAGTCACGGACTTTCCTTTCGAGACAATAATAAATGACGATGCCTCATCTGATGGAACCACATCAGTTATCCGAGACGTCCCGATGCCATCAACGGGCGTAACGCTGATCTCTCACAAAATCAACAAGTACTCACAAGGAATAAACGTTGGCAAGTACCCCATGAGCATAGCGAGAGGTGAGTACATCGCGTTCTGTGAAGGGGATGATTTCTGGATATCATCTGAAAAACTACAAAGACAAGTGCATGCAATGCGACGTAATCGAGGTTTGGACTTGTGCGTCCATCCAGCCATGCGCCTGTCCATGCGCACGGGCAAGCAGAAGAAAGGCTTCGATCACGGCCCTGAAGAACACGTCGTTTCGCCGGAAGCCATCATCGCTCGCCACAACCAGTTTGCGCCGACCGCTTCAATGCTCATGCGGGCCAACGCCGCGCAGGATCTGCCAGACTGGTTCTTCAACGAGCCCGGCCTGCCTGTCGGCGACTTTTTCATCGAAGCGATCTTGGGACGCAAGGGCGTGCTCTACCTGCCGGACACCATGTCGGTCTACCGGAGAGACGTGCCGGGCTCCTACACAAACTCGTTTCGGCGTGTCTCGGGCGAGACACTCGAGAAACGGCTGCAACGAATGTTGTACTTCGTGGAGAAATTGCGCGACATGGAAGGGATTCCGGAGGCCGCCCTGGATCAGCGTCTTTCCTATGTGCGGCTGAACTACGCCCTGCAGTTTCTGAGCGCCGGGGATCGTGAGCGTTTCATACGCGCAAGTCGCGACATTCGCTTGCGGGGGCATGGTGGCCTGCAGGCGGCCTTGGCGGCGATGAGGCGAAGCCGGGTGGCGTTTGCGGCCGGCCGCCAAGCCTTTCACGCGCTGCGCCGACTCAAGGACTGACGGACGGCAACCGATGACCGACGATCTCCGCTTTCATGCCCCCGTGATGATCCTGGGCGCGCCGCGATCGGGCACGTCCCTGCTGCATCGTATCCTGCGCGGACATCCGGGTTTCGTGTCGACCGCTCGTGAATCACAGCCCGTGTGGGAGCCGCTGACCGAACCATCGAGACACGACTGGGCCGGCGAGCAGGCGCCAGGAGATCTCCAGTCCGGCGACATCGACGGGATCCACCGCCAGCTGGCCAGGCTCGCTCTGCCCGCCGATGTCTGGAGACGGGCGGACGCCCGCGATGTCGTCGCGAAACAGCAGAACCCGATACTCTCCCGCTGGGTGCTGCGCCCCGGCTACCGTGCTCTGGTGATGGCGCGCGCGTTGCGCTGGCGCTCCACCCTGCACTCCTGGCTGGTGGACAAGTGCGTCCATAGCGGGCTCTGGCCGGAACTGCTGGAAACCGCGTTCCCGGATGCCCGCTATATCCATATCGTGCGCGACCCCGCCGACACGATGCGTTCCATGGTGAGCGGCTGGCTCAACCCCGACCGGTTCTTCACCTGGGAGCCCCCGCAGGGGCTTGCCATCCCCGACTACCCGTTCACCCGCTGGAACTTCCCGCTGCCGCCAGGCTGGCAGGAAGTGCGCGACCGTCCCCTGGCCGAGGTCGTGGCGTTCCAGTGGCGCGCAATGCAGGAAGGCATTCTCGGACTCGAATCCCGCACGCCAACCGAGCGCTTCCTGCGCGTTCGCCTGGAAAACCTCAATGCGCGCCCAAGGGAGACGATCGAGCAGATCGCGGCGTTCCTGCAACTGCCCTGGTCGGACTATCTGGAAACGTTCGCCGGACGAGTGCCGGTCGTCAATGCCGAGGGCAAGCACCAGCCGCCCGGGAAACTCGCCACCACCGTCGAAGAGATCCTGCCCTCGATCCGGGACACCGCCCGGCGACTGGGCTACGACTGATCGGACGACTCCGCACCGGCGAGGGCGCGCCGACCGGCCTCAGCACAGGTCACCACCTCGTGGCCTCGTTCGAGGATAAGCTCGACCATTCGCTCGAACAGCCCGACAGCGTGGCGCCCGGCATAGAATGGATGGTCGTACAGACACAGGTAGGGCCGCCGATCCAAGAGCCGTTCATCGAATTCGGCCAGTATGGTGTCGTTCGTCAGACCCGCAGCCTTGCGACTCTCCAGATATCCCACCCCGCCCGGCTCTCCGGCCAGGGTATTGGGCACGGAGGCAATCTCTCCGGAAGGCGTCCACAGCCTTTCTGGAGCCCCTCCCTTATCGCGGACATCCGCCATCACGTCAAACCCCTGCGAGACGAGGACATCGGCCAGGGCGGGGGGTGATGCCCACCCCGGCGAGGCGAACGAAGTGACCGCACGCCCCGCCGCCGCCTCCAGGCGCGCCTTGCCCCACGCCACTTCCGCGGCAATCCGCTCCCGGCTCCACTCGCCGGCGTTGCGTTGCCAAGTGGCATGATTGTGCCCCCCGTGCAGTCCCACCTCGTGGCCGCCATCGATGATCCGGCGTATCATTGCCGCCTGCGCTGGCAGGTTACGGGGATTCATCACCAATAGACGCAAGGTTTCACCAAGTCCCAGCTTCTTCACGGAACCGAATGCCGGTGCGCGCTCGATGTCGCCATGTGCTGCTCTGCGTGAGATCGCCTCGTGCACCAATAGCCCACGATCAATCGCTCTTCCCGGATTGACGAAGAACGTCAGTGCGACACCGTGCCGTTCCGCGACCGCACACAGCGGCTCCCCCCCTTCCCGCAGACAAAGATCCGTGTCCACGTCAAAACGGAGCACGCAGGTCTTGCGAAGTGACTCGGTCACGTCCGGTTCTCCCAGGGGAAATCACTCCGAACCGGCTCACGGCCAAGGAAGTCGCACAGGCGTCGATAATCTTGGGAATCGCTCACGTTGACGATGAGCAACTTACCCTCCCGCCCGGCGAAATGATGCTCTACCTCGGCATTGAATGCCAGGTAGGTCTCTATGAGCCAGTCGCGATCATAAAGCTTCTCCCCCTGATTGCCCCAAACGCTCTTGGCTCGATAAACAAAGCCCGGGCGGACATATTCAGCGGCCCGCAAATCTGCCTCGGTGGGCACACTCCCCTGCTTGCCGAACCGTTTGCTCTGGAAACGAATCAAAGACCAGTACCACTGCTCTGCCGAGTCACGCACCGTCAATATAAAACGGGCATTTGGAAAAGCCTCGTCCAGTACGCGGTAGGTGTCTGGCCAACTGAACGGCACATCTTGGAAAGCATTGTAGTATTTGCAAAATTCGACAATCGGGCCGAACTCGCCCTTGAGATAGAAATCATCAGAGAGCAGCTCGGCATAACGTTGCGGTGCTAGCCGATAGCCCAGTTCCCGTAACGCTTTTGCCATGGTAGTGGTGCCAGTCTTGTTACGTCCTATGCAGAATATTTTCTCGCCTCCTAGATCGGGGTACCGAAAGGCCTTCTCCATTTTATATCGGCCCACCGAAAGCAGGTTCTTTATTTGCTGCCGGCGTTTTCTAGAAGGGAGCGTCATAGTGATCCTGTGCAGATTATGACTGGCCAGAGTCGAGGGCGTTAAAGTTATATTTTTGTAAGCTATTGAGTCGCCTTAGTTTATTTGTATATCCTGAAAAGGTCGGTGGTCTTTCCGTTGGCGGTAGCCACGTCACCTTCCCGGTCAGCCGGGCTGAGTGATCAAGAGGATCGGTCGATTTGGGCCGATCTTAGTGACCATCGTCCACAGCATTGATGCTGTTTTGGTTGGTGTCCTTGTACATCAGTTGCGTGATCTGCTCGGATATCAACCCGAGGAGAAAAGCGAGGATTGCCGTGGTCAGAAGTAGTGCCGACATGTTGGTAAAGCGCCCCTGAGTGATATACGTATATGCATAATACGCAATGCCTAGCAGGAAAATTCCGCCGCTTGTGGGGGCGAATATCTTTAAGGGTGAATAAAGCGTTGCGACTTTGAAGATGATGAGAAGGAAACGCAAACCGTCTCGGAGGGGGCGGATGTGGCTGCGGCCGCTCCGTGGCCGAGCGGTTATCGGAACATACTCTACCGTATAGCCGGCCCTGAAAAACGCCATGGTAATTGTTGTAGGATATGAAAATCCGTTAGGCAATAAGTAAAGGAACTTGCGGAACGGCGCCGCGCGGACCGCGCGGAAGCCGGAGGTTAGGTCGGGTATTGCATGACCTGTCATATAGGTAGCGAGACGATTGTATAAAGCATTAGCCATGCCGCGGCCTATGTTCGCTTGGGATGCACTCCGCCTTGCTCCTATTACCATGTCCATGCCGTCACGTTCCATGATGTCGAGAAGAACTTGTATGTCTGCGGGGTCGTGCTGACCGTCAGCATCCATAAAAACGAATATTTCTCCCTCGGCATGACGTGCGCCTAGCTTTACCGCGGCGCCGTTGCCCATGCTGTATGGACGTGATAGTACGCGAGCTCCAGCATTTGCTGCTATGGAACCGGTTTCGTCACTTGAGCCGTCGTCCACCACCAGGATTTCATGTGCGGAAAGATGTGTCCGGATGGCATTTATTACTGAAGCGACCGAATCTGCTTCGTTCTTTGCTGGCAATATAACCGAAACGCGGTTCTGGGGGGCGGGTGTCTTGGTCATTGTGCCTGCCCTGGTCGTCCTATAAGTTGATTTGGGATTTCTTTGTCATTTGGCTGGCCCAGCCGGCAGAAGTATTTCTTTGGTTTTTTCTGTGCGGTTCTGTAGTTTAGTATGTGAATCGTCGGGCGGCACCGGGAACCCAGATTGTCTAGCTGTATCCCAGTCTAATATATGCGACATGAGAGTGCGAATATGTAGTTCCCCAAATCGGGTGGGGCGGTCGTTTTTGAACCTCTCCGACGCGAGGGCTTTTGCCAATTCAGGGAATCCCGCCATGCGGAGACCAGACTCCTGTTTTTCCCTCATTCGGGGGTCATAGACTAGCTTGTTCGCTTGCTTGAAAGCATTGTAGGCCTCGTGGCCGATCCCTTTGCTAGCAAGAATGTAACCTGCCAGCGTCCATAAATATTTTTTCTGCCATATCCCGAATTTGGGATTGTCGAGTAGCGCTCTAATTATGTAGTAACTCTGTTCGACACTTAATCCCTCGCACTCACCGCTTGCCGCCTGCCGAATAAGTGGTTCAAGGTATTGGTTGAGACCGTTGAACTCCGGGGTATGTTTGGCCATTGTTATTAATGCTTTTACACGGTCTGGGTCAAGCGGTGACCTTGGGCAGTTAAGGCGAAGGGTAAGTAGCCTAGGCGCCAGAAGGGAAGGGGCGTTTTTTTGCCACTGTGTCAAGGCGTATCGAAGTGTCATGACATTGTTGTAGCGGTTTGCAACAAATGATAAGCGAAGCCAAGCAGATGACGACTTTGGCGCTTCAATAGTCCAAACGGTTGCTGCAAGTTGCGGCTTGCCCCACAAACTTGCGCGTAAGTGTGCCTGTGCCGCGTTGGTGGCGAAAAGGGTGGCAAATAAGGCAAACGCGAGTTTTTTCTTGTGGTTGTATAGAATGTTTATGCCTCTAAGGCCGGCGATGATAAGACCTGTAGAAGGTAGGTAATTTCGGTGCTCATAGTAGAGGTCCAGGGAGAGGCCGGAAGATTCTATAAGATGACCCGCAAAGAAAAACAGAAAACCAAATGCTATCAGTGGGAATCGTTTGCGTGCGCAAAGCGCGATAATGACTAAAGCTGCAATTGTGGCCCAGCCGATTGCGGAAATTATGATGTTTTCGGCGCTGGGGGGTGTTGATATAAAGCTGTCGTAAAATAATCCAGAGGTTGAATTTTGGGGTATGATGATTTTGTACATGTAGTTAAGAAGGACCTCTCCTTGAAGAAGGACTCGTCCGAATCCTGCCGTCCATGTGGAGCCATGTTTTACGGTGCTTATGGCCAAGTAAAAAAGTATGATGGCCATTGGCGCGATGCCGTACGAAAAAACGACTAGGCGCCTAATTAAGGGGTTTTTCGTGGATGTGTCGCTTGATGAAAGAACCGTGGCTTCTAGGATAACGATGAGTATGGGCGCAATGGCCGCATTTTCTTTCGCATAAAACCCGATGAGTGCAGCAAGTGGGCAGGCGACCAGAAAGGCAATGCCTCTCTTTGGGCGGTCGTTTTCAATAGCGTGACGGCCGGAAATATAGAGCGAAAGCGACGCGAGTGTAAAAAGAGCGGAAAGTTGCGTCATACGCTGGATGACATAAAAGACGGTCGATATTTGTAGCGGTAAAACCAACCAAAGAGAGCACGCCAGTAGGGGGAGAAGGTTGTTTTGGAGTTCATTGTCTTGGGCGGCTTTTTGTCGTACGCTTTTTATGCAGAGACGTGTAAATTGAAAGACAGCAACTCCAGTGAGAAGGTGGAGCATCAGGTTGGTCCAAAGGAAGGAGGTGGCGTCACCGGGCCAACCGTACTGATTAATCAGAAACGTAAGTAGGGATACAGGGCGGCCAGTAGGGCCGGAAATGTTGCCCGTTAGGAAAGACATTATCTCATGGTACGAGTCCACCAGCCCATGGGCTCTACCTAAAGGTTCCAGATTGGAGAAGTCGTCAAACAGGAAGCTTCCGGATAGGCCCGCTTTTAATATATAAAAAGAAAATATAAGAGAAGCGGGTAGTGCTAACGCGAAAAGAAATTCAGATATGGGTTGCGGCGTGCGGGGATGAGTGGTGGACATTGCCTTTCCGGAAAAGAAGATGGGGCCAATTCGATTGGCCCCATCATATCACCCTTCGGTTGAGCGTCGTCGTTTACTGACAGCTGCTCGGGGCGTACTCGACCGATCCGGAGGAGTTGCACTCCCACGTCACGGAGCCGGAATTCAGAGCGGGATCCATGCTGATAGTGAGGTTTGACAGCTGACCGGAGCCTGTAACGGAAATAGAACCGCCGTTCCAGGTTACGCCACTCACAAGGTCTGTGCTTACGCTAGAAAAGTTAACGCTACCCGCGTTCGGAAGGTAGCCGTTGACCACGGCAAACTCGGAAACTGCGGTCTTGACGGGCGCAGCGACCGAGATCAGCTCACTGGCCTGAGCGCGCCGGGTGTAGTCCTGATACGCCGGGATGGCGATGGCGGCGAGGATGCCGATGATCGCGACCACGATCATCAGCTCGATGAGCGTGAAGCCCTGCTGTGTCTTCTTCATGGGTGAACTCCATTTGCGTTCAACAGTACTGAAGTTGTCCGGGTGGCCGTGTGTGCCCAACCGGGTTGCCCCGGTCCACGCCCTGGTCCTGCCCTCCAGTCACTCAATGACTTAGCAGGTTCCGTGCCACCTCTCCGGTGCGCGCCCGACGGTTCTGAGTCCGTTCCTAAGAGCCGCGCGTGCGGGCGCGATGCCTTGGACACGGCCGCAGTATGGGCAGGCTGCACATCCGTGTGCAATTGCCGCATTTTGTCATGTTTGGCAATCGGGGTGTGACGTGGAGCGGCACATTGTCGGGGGTTCGGGGTGGTTTGTCGGGTGTGGGGGCTTTGGGCGGGGGCGGTTCGCGGTACGGGTCCTCTCGGCAAGACCCTCTCCCCGAATTCCCAAAACCTTCTCCCCAAACCCCTCTCCCGTGAAGGGAGAGGGGCTGTACGGAGGAGGCTTGCGGGAGGAGGAGGCTCGGGCTCACTGGATGATGGAGAGCTGTTGGGGGCCCTCGGGGGTGTCGGTGAGCTGGGAGAGGGAGACGCCGAGCAGCCGTACCGCGCGATGGAGGGTGTGCTGGCGCAGGCATTCCTGCACGGCGGCGGCGAGGGTATCGGGGTCGGCGCTGGCCTCGTTCAGTGACAGGGAGCGGGTCTGGGTGACGAAGTCGCGGTAGCGGATCTTCACCGTCACTGTCCGTGCGCGCAGGCCGCGCTCGGTCAGCCGCGGGACGAGCCCGGTAAGCATCTCCTCGGCCAGCCAGGCGAGTCGGGCGCTGGAGCGGCAGTCCTTCTGGAAGGTGGTTTCGCGGCCTATCGACTTGCGTTGACGGCGCGGGGCGACGGGGCGCTCGTCATGGCCGTGGGCGCGTTCCGATAGGGCCTGTGCGTGGTTGGCGGGGAAGGCGGTTGCTAGGCGTTCCACGGGCGTGGCGGCGAGGTCCCCGATGGTCTCTATGCCGAGGTCGGCCAGCCTCTCGCCGGTGCGCGGGCCGACGCCGTGAAGCGTGCGCACGGGCAGGGGCCAGACTCGGTCGGGGACGTCGTCCAGGGTCAGCTCGGTGAGGCCGTCGGGTTTCTCCAGATCCGAGGCGATCTTTGCGAGGAGGCGGTTCGGGGCAAGGCCGACGGAGCCGGTGAGCCGGGTGCGCGAATGGATGCGGGCCTTGAGCTCGGCGCCGAGGTCGCGCGGCGGTTCCGGACGGTGGCTGACGTCCAGGTAGGCCTCGTCCAGCCCCACGGGCTCGATGTGCTCGGAGAGCTCGCGCAGCAGGGCGAAGACCTCCGTGGAGGCGGTACGGTAGGCGGCGAGGTCCACCGGCAGGAACACGGCATGGGGGCAGAGCTCCAGCGCCCGGCGCAGCGGCATCGCGGAGTGGATGCCGTACTGCCGGGCCTCGTAGGTCGCGGTGGAGACGACCCCGCGGCGGTTCGGGTCGCCCCGGCCGCCGACCACCACCGGCTGCCCGGCGAGCTCCGGGCGGCGCAGCAGCTCCACGGACGCGAAGAAGGCGTCCATGTCGACGTGCATGATGGTTCGGTTCGGGGCAGTCATGGCGCCATTATGGGGTCATGTGGAGGGGGTGTGGGCGTGGTCGAATCACGGTGCGGTGCGACTGCGTGAACGGGGATCTCGGCTGCCAGGAGCAGCCGACCTACTGTCGCGGGGGCCTTCTGTCGTAGGTCGGGGAGGCGCGCCGCGCCTGCCCGACACCCTTCGCGGCACTCTTCTCTACTGTACCGCGCATGTCGGCTGCGGGGAGCTGTTGAACGGCGTGGGCAGTGGTTTCGTGGATCCGTTGAGCTAAAGTGTGTAAAGATACACAAATTAAGAGCAAGGATGTCATCGCGCGACTGGAACAGGAAGGTTGGAGGCGGGTTGGTGGTAAGGGAGATCACCAGAAGTTCAAGCATCCTTGTCGTTCTGGACACGTGGTGGTGCCGCATCCGCGTAAAGATTTGCCTGCCGGTACGCTGAGGAATATCTATCGGCAGGCCGGCTGGGACTGGAGGTAACCGACCATGCTCTATCCTGTCTATGTGCACCCCGGGGACGACAGCACGGCTCACGGGGTCACTATTCCGGACTTTCCTGGCTGTTTCTCCGCGGCCGATACGTGGGAGGAACTGCCGAAGGCGATCCAGGAGGCCATCGAGGTCTACTGTGAGGGCGAGGATATGCCCTTGCCTGCCCCGACGCCGTTGGAGAAGTTGGCGGGTGATGAGCGATACCACGATGGTGTGTGGATGCTCATCGATGTGGACGTCTCCCGCCTGAACACCCAGCCGGTCCGCTTGAATGTCTCCCTGCCGGGCGGACTCGTCCAGCGAATTGACGCCTACGCCCGCGCTCACCATCTCACGCGAAGTGGTTTTCTGGCACGAGCCGCGGAAGCGGCGATGAAGCATGAGACGGACCGGTTCAATAGCACCTGATTGTTATTACAACGGCGTAAATGTCCATGCTGGTCGCATGGAGCTGCCTACCTACGGCCGAACTCGGCCGGTCCCGAGCCGCTTAACGAGGTAGAGCGTGCACAGCTGCCAAGCCGTGTGTGACCCCCCGGCCGAGAATGATCTATCACGCCGCGCCCGCGCAGTGCTACGGACGCGAAGAAGGCGTCCATGTCGACGTGCATGATGGTTCGGTTCGGGGCGGTCATGGCGCCATTATGGGGTGATGTGGAGGGGTTGTGGGCGTGGTCGAATCACGGTGCGGTGCGACTGCATGAACAGAGATGTCGGCTGCCTTGAGCGGCCGACCTACGGGCGCCACCGCGGGTAGGTCGTGCACGGCCGGTGGCCGTGTGCGACGTCCCCGCCGGTGAACGGGGAATGTCGCACGCCTTCGGCGCACGACCTACGCGGTTGCACCCTGGGGCATTACCCAACCTATCGGTTGCCTGGAGTGGCCGAGCGAGGCGGGCCTGCTTGTGCCCTTGGCTCGGCTGCTGGAGTCGCCGGCGCTGTGGCAAGCTGGGCGGCGTTTGCAGATTCGGCGAAGAGGTATCCTCATGCAGAAGCTCCAGGCCGCGCTCCAGCGCATCGACGGCAAGGGCTACAAGGCGTACCGCGATATCGAGGGCGAGTATGCCTTCGATGCCTTCACTCTCGTCGTCGATCACGTCCAGGCGGATCCGTATGCCGCGCCGTCGCGGCTGCGCGTGATCCTGCCTTACGACCTGGCCGGCCTGCCCGGGGACTGCGTGACCGGCGAGCGGGCGCGGGCCGCGCGGGATTACCTCGCGCGCTGTTTCCGCCGCGCGGTCCGCGACGAGTGCGCCATGGCCATCGATGCCGGGGCACAGACGGTGCTGGACCGCACCGCGGTGCTGTTCACCGACACCGGGGTGGAGGTGCGCTTCACCCTGGGCCTGCCGGCGCGGGGACGGACGATCCTCGGGCGCCAGGCGGCCACGCTGCTCTGCCGGCGCCTGCCGGAGGCCGTGGAGGCCCTGCGCCCGGGGCAGCGGGACGATGAGGCGCTGGCCCGGCACTGCGACACCGTGGAGGATCAGGTGGTCCTGCGCTCGCAGCTCGCGGAGCGCGGGCTGGTGGCCTTCGTCGCCGATGGAGCGGTGCTGCCGCGGCGCTCCGGCGTGGATGATCGTCCGCTGCAGGAGGCGATCGCCTTCGAGGCGCCGGACGCGCTGGCGGTCACGCTCGAGGCCCCGCACGCCGGGCCGGTGCGTGGGCTGGCTATCGCTTCCGGCATCACCCTGATCGTCGGTGGTGGCTTCCACGGCAAGTCCACGCTGCTCCGGGCGCTGGAGCTCGGGGTCTACGATCACGTCCCCGGGGATGGTCGCGAGCGGGTGGTTACCGAGCCCTCGGCGGTGAAGATCCGTGCCGAGGACGGACGTGCGGTCCATGCGCTGGACCTCTCGCCGTTCATCAACCATCTCCCCTACGGCAAGTCCACCGAGGCCTTCGACACGGCGCTTGCCTCCGGCTCCACGAGCCAGGCGGCGGCACTGCAGGAGGCGCTGGAGCTGGGGGCCGGCAGCCTGCTCGTCGACGAGGATACGTCGGCGACCAACTTCATGATCCGCGACGAGCGCATGCAGGCGTTGGTGGCCAAGCGCGACGAGCCGATCACGCCCTTCGTGGACCGCATCCGGGAGCTGCGCGACCGCCTCGGTGTCGCCACCGTGCTGGTAATGGGCGGCTCCGGCGACTACTTCGCCCACGCCGATGCCGTTATCCAGATGCATGACTACCTCCCGCGGGACGTCACTGCCGAGGCCCACCGCATCGCCGAGGCGCACGCCGGGCAGCGCCGGGAGGAGGGCGAGCGCGACCTCGCCGCGCCGCGCCCGCGGGTGCTCCAGCCCCGCTCCCTCGACCCGCGTACCGGCAAGGGCAAGCCCCGGGTCAAGGTCCGCGGCGTGGATACGCTCGTTTATGGCGAGGACGAGGTCGACCTGCGCGCGGTGGAGCAGCTCGTCGATCCGAGCCAGGTCCGCGGGGTCGCACGGGTCCTGGCCCGTCTGGCTGAATCCGATGAGGTATGGCTGTCCGCACCGGCGGATGCCGTAGCACGCCTGCTGGAATCGGACTGGACCGGGCTCACGGCACGCCCCGACGGCGACCTCGCCCGCCCCCGCACCGCCGAGGTCATGGCGGCCCTCAACCGCTTGCGGGGCGTGCGCTTGCGCGCCGGCGGCGGGTGACGGCGTCCCGCCGCGTTGGGATTGGTAATCAGTCGTCCTGGGTGGTCTCCTCCTCAACGGCCGAGATGCCCGTTTGTGATGTCACGTCTCGTTGTGGATCGGCGGCGATGTCGCACACGGCCGGCGGCCGTGCACGACCTACCGTTACTATGGCCGCTGCCCCCCTGTCCGCACGGCATCTCCAGTAGGTCGGCTGCTCCTGGCAGCCGACAGAAGATGCCCCGCAAGGCCGGTGACCTCCCGTGCCCCCGCTGGCACCGTTCGGCGGCTGACCGCCGGTCGGACCACCTCCTATAACGTGTTACTCGTTATCTTCTGACTGAACGCGAGAGGGTGGTGGCGCGAATCGGGAGGATGGGCGGATGGCCCGTGAGAAGGGGCGGCATCGGCGGCGATTGGGGCGGGTGGAGGCCGATCTGCGGGTCGCGGTCTATCTGCGCGGGAGGCGGCTGGGCGAGTACCGCACGCGGGACGTGAATCGTGCCGGCATCGGCCTGCGCCCCGGGCGGATCATGCTCTGGCCCGGGCTGAAGGTGGAGGTGCAGCTCTACTCCGCCGTCGCGGAGCGGCCCATGCCCCGCCGGATTCCGGCGGTGGTCTGCTATGTCCGTGCCTCGGGCATGGGGATCCGGTTCAACAGCGCCGTGCCCAGCGTCAAGGAGGCCCATCGCTGAGCCAGCCGCGGTCGGCCAGTGCCTGGAGCAGGCGGGTAGCGGTGTTCGTCAGCGTGGAGACGAATTCGTGGCCGGTCTGGAGGACGCTGGCGAGTACGGCGGTGTCCTCGATGTATTCGTCCACCATCTGGTTGCGGAGCTTGCGAAGGCGGAACTATTCGTCCGCCGATGGGACCAGCTCAAGTCGCTCGGCGCGGTCGAGGTTATCCAGGAGTGCCCCTTTGCGCTCCCCCAGGGCGGCGAGATAGGCGGGGAGCAGTTTGTCGCCGAGCGTGTCCTGCAGGTGCGCAAAACGGCTGACGAACGCCTCCACGCGTTAGGCCTCGTCGATGTCGTTGTCGAGATCGCGTGCCCGCTCCGTGGAGAAGGGTCTGTCGAACACGCGGCGGTCAGTCGTTGCAAGGTGGTGGCTTTCCCGCTGGACGACCCTGGCGAGGAATTGAACGCGTTCGATATTGTCCGGCCGGGTCGTCATAGCTGTCGCCCTTCCTTCGACGCCCGGGCATGAATGGTGCTGCGCTGCAGATTGGGGGCGCTGAACACGACGTCGACCTCGCGCCCTCCGGTGAGCCGGGTTAGCCGGCCGGAAATCCCGGCCGCGAGCCAAGCCGGGTTCTCGACCGGGGTGTCGCTTTCCACGAGCAGATCGATGTCCCCACCGCGACGATCGTCCCGCAATCGTGATCCAAACAGGAACACACGGGCATTGGGTTCGGCTTCTTCCCGGACGACCCTGCGAATCAGGGCAGCTGTATCGTCTGACAGACGCAAGGCGTAGACCTTCGGATGTGCTCCGTTGACCATTTAACAGATGGTAACCCGGCATGCGCCGGTGGGGTCGTTGTCCCGGTGGGGAATCGCATCGGGCGGGCGCCCCGCGCCTCCCTGATCTATCAAGGCAGTCGGCGCTGCCAGCGCCGCAGGACGGGATGTTGGCTGCCAGGAGCAGCCAACCTTGTGTTTTCGACGGTAAGGGTTTGTAGCCCTTAGTGTCGGTCCCGGGGACGCCTGGGAGAGAGGGGAGCAGGGAGGCTGTAGCCAACCTTCGGCCTGCAGGACAGAGCCTGCGACGTAGATTCGCCCCCTGCTCCCCATTTTATCTTTGTCGCATACAGCCCGAACGGTATCCAAGGCCTGAGGCACTCAGAGCCTGCACAGACAAGGTTAGGCCGCGACGAAGCGCTCCCGCACAGGTGCTCCCG